>CAVRJB010000020.1:0-10691 GCA_963721385.1 uncultured Acidobacteriota bacterium | reverse complement strand
GGATCGGCAACGGAGTGGCCGGGTGGGCGGCGGAGGGCGAGAGTCGGGTCACAGGTTCAGCCTACCTACGTGGAGGTACGATGACGTATTCTAACGTAATTTGACGTAATATAGCGTTGTTTCTTGAAGTTGAGAGGATTATAAGGCAGCATGATGCTTGGGTCGACGAAGGCAGGGAGGTCGGGGGTGGAAGACCGCTTGATGACGGTGAAGCAACTGGCCGCCTACCTGAGCGTCAACGACCGGACCGTACTGAAGCTGGTGGCCGACGGCGCGGTTCCGGGCGTGAAGGTCGGCAGCCAGTGGCGCTTCCGCAAGGCGATGATCGATACCTGGCTGGACGATCAGATGCTGGGGGTGTTGCCCCCGTATCTCGGGCCGCCGACGGAAGGCTCGCCCCGCCGCATGCTGGATCTCGCGACGTGCTTTCAGCCCGATCACATCATCCCGGAGCTCATCGCCCACACCAGGAACGGGGTGATCGAAGAATTGTCCGGACTGGCGCACCGCCTCGGACTCGTCCGCGACAAGACGTGGTTCGTGGGGGCCTTGATTCAGCGGGAAAACGTGTTTCCGGGCGCCTTCGGAGGCGGGATCGCTTTCCTGCACACCCTTCGCCGCAACCCCGAGCAAATCGCCCGGCCGTTCATGGTGCTCGGCCGGTCCGTCGAGGGAGTCGAGTTCGACGCGCTCGACGGAAAACCGACGCACCTCTTCTTCGTGTTGGGCCTGAAGTACGAGGAGCTGCATCTTCCCTGGCTCTTCAAGCTGTCGCAGATGCTGGCGCGTGAGCACGCGCTCGAGGACCTGCTCAAGGCTCCCGATACGACGGCTCTCTACGAAACACTCATTCAAGCGGAGCGGACCCTGGAGCCGGAGCTCTCCGCGAGGGGAGGCAAGTGAGGAACGATGGCGTCTGAGTTCTCTCCGAAGGCCGACGACTTCCAGGGAGTGGCGGATCGACCCGCGACGGCGGAGGTCCGTGGCGCTCACTGTGGCGGCTGCCACCTGAGACTCCTGCCGCAGCTTCTCCAACAGGTTCGTCGGAGCCAGGGCCTCGTGGGGTGCCCGCACTGCGGGCGCCTGCTTTTTCACGAGGACCCGGGGAAGCCGTCACTTCGGGGCGCGCCCGATGAAGGAACCCGTTCGACGCGTGCGTCGAGCTCCGGCCGCCGCGCGAGACGCCCCGCTTCGGGGAAGATCGCACCGGCAAGCGGCCGGGCTCCCGGGGCGGTCCGGTCCTCGCCCCCGACAGAGTCTCTCTGACATGGGTTCGCAGGACAGGGAGGCGCGCGACGCCGGGGAGACGATGTCCGTCAGCGACGCCGTGCGCTATCTCTCGCTTTCGCCGACGACCGTCCGGCGCCTCGCCGGCGAAGTGCACGCCGTCCGCGTGGATGGGCGCTGGCGCCTGCGTGTCAGCGAGCTCGAAGAGTGGATCGCGAGGCGCCGGTCCGTCGAGCAGATTCCGGCCGAGCCCGTCAGTTACCCGGGCTGCGAGATCAGCCTTCATCCCTATCTCGACGTTCAAAACGTCTTCCTCGACGCGCCCCAGACCGAGGCCGAACCGTTGATCCGCGCCGCCTTTCGCCGCGCTCGCCTCGTGCGGGCCGAGAGCCCTGGACCGGCCGGGGACGAGTCGGCGAACGATCGGATCTGCCGGTCCGTCCTCGAGCGCGAGGCGCTTTCCAGCACGGCGTTCCATCCCGATGTCGCCTACCCGCATCCGAAGGACGAGGGCCGGCGCCTGCTCGGGGCGAACCAGATGCTCGTGGTTCGGGCGCTCCGACCGGTCGACTTTCACGACGCCTGCGGCCACCGGCCGAGACTCGCTTTCATCCTGCTGACCCAGTCGATCTCGGTCCAGCTCCTCTGGGAGGCTCGACTGAGCTACCTCGTCCACAAGGAAGATCTGGTCCGGAGGCTGCTCGAGGCGCGCTCGGCCGGAGACGCCCACGAACTCTTCACCGGGACACCGGACGGGACCGGGAGCTGATCCTGCTTCTTGCCGCCGCCTCGGGCACGCCAGGCCCCCGCCCCTCGTGCTGAGCCCCGCGCGAGCTCGGAAGGTCGCCCGGCCCGCGATCTCCAGCGCCCTCGAGCCAGCGAGCTAGGTCCGATGCGCCTGACTGTCCGAGAGGTCGCGACGCTCCTGAACTCTCCCGAGGAGACCGTTTACCGCTGGATCGAGTCGGGAGAGATGCCGGCGTACCGCATCCACGACCAGTACCGCATCAACCGAAGCGAGCTTCTCGAGTGGGCCACCGCGATGAGGATTCCCGTGGCGCCGGAGCTCTTCCGCGAGACCGACGACGCCGACCACATTCCCTCGGTGAGCGAGTGCCTTTCCCGGGGCGGCGTGTTTCACGACGTCCCCGGAGCGACCCGTTCCGAGGCCTTGAGCGAGATCGTGCGGCACCTCCCTCTGGGCGAGGGCGACCGGGAGCTGCTTCGAGAGCTGCTTCTGGCGCGAGGGGCGGCGGCCACGGTCGCGGTGGGAGGCGGAATCGCGATCCCTCACGTGCGCAAGCCGATCGTTCTCGCCGAGGACGAGCCGCTGTTGACGCTCTGCTTCCTGAAGACTCCCGTGGATTTCGGCGCGCCGGACGGGGAGCCGGTCTTCGCGCTCTTTCTTCTGGTCTGTCCGACGGTCCGGCTTCATCTGCAGATGCTCGCGAAGCTCGCGCGCGTCTTGCGCGAGCCCACGTTTCGAGAGGCGCTGCGGACGCGGCCGTCCGGCGAGCGCCTCGTCGAAATGGCGCGACGGATCGAGAGGCAGACCTCGTGAGACGCGACCCCTCACGGAGGACACTTGGGCCAGCCTGAGGCTCTCCTGGTGGCGATGGCGCTCCACGGGCTCGCCGGATTACTTCCGCTCTTGCGGTGGCGCGGCGCCGATCACGTCTCGACGGCCGCGAGCGTCGCTGGCTCGCTCCTCGGCGGGGCGGTGGCGCTGGCGGCGATCGTCTCGCCCGGGAGCGAGACTCTCTCGCTTCCCTGGAGCGTTCCGGGAGGTGTCGTTTCGCTTCGAATCGACCCTCTGTCGGCGTTCTTTCTGATCGTCATCTTCGGGATTTCGGCGCTCGCATCCGTGTACGGCCTCGCGTACTGGTCGCGGGCGGACCACCCGGGGACGGCCGCGAGGCTCCGATTCTTTTTCTCCCTCATGACGGTGGCTCTGGCGCTCGTCGTCACGGCCGCCAACACGCTCTTCTTCCTGGTGGCGTGGGAGGTCATGGCCATTTCGGCCTTCTTCCTCGTATGCACGGACGACGAACCGGCCGAGGTCCGCCGCGCGGCCTGGATCTACCTCGTGGCGACCCACGTCGGGACGGCGTGCCTCCTCGCGGCGTTCGCGCTGCTCCGGGCCGCGACCGGGACGTACCGGATCCAGCCGCTGCCCTCCACGGGTCCGGCGTCGGTCATCTTCGTGCTCGCGCTCGTCGGGTTCGGTCTCAAGGCGGGGGTCGTGCCGCTCCACTTCTGGCTCCCCGGCGCTCACGCCAACGCCCCCAGCCACGTCTCGGCCTTGATGTCGGGCGTCATGCTGAAAGCCGGCGTCTACGGGATCCTGCGATTCTCGATGGTCGTGGAAGCACCCCCGCTCTGGTGGGGGCTTCTGCTCGCCGCGCTCGGCGCGGTTTCCGCAGTCTGCGGCATCGCCCTCGCGTCCGGACAGAGGGATCTCAAGCGGGCGCTCGCGTACTCGAGCATCGAGAACGTCGGAATCATCTGCCTGGGTCTCGGCCTCGCCCTCGCCGGCCGAGCGCTCGACCGGCCGCTCTGGGTCGTGCTCGGCCTCGGCGGCAGCCTTTTCCACGTCTGGAGCCACGCCGGATTCAAATCCCTGCTCTTCTTCGGCGCCGGCAGCGTGGCCCACGCCGCGCACACTCGGGACCTGGACCGACTCGGAGGGCTCCTCCGGGCGATGCCCTGGACGGGGAGCTTCTTCGTGGCGGGAGCGGCGGCGGCGGCGGGCCTGCCGCTGCTGAGCGGCTTCATCGGAGAGTGGCTCATCGCGATCGGGCTCGCCGACACCGTGCGGTCCGGCGCCGTCGGCGGCTGGGGGCTCGCCTTCGGCCTTCCCGCGCTCGCATTCGCCGGAGCACTGGCGGTCGCTTCCTTCGTGCGCCTCGGCGGCGTCGTTTTCCTCGGCCAGGCGCGCAGCGCGGAGGCCCGGGACGCCGCCGAGGCACCGGTGCTGATGCGTCTGCCGATGGCCCTTCTCGCGACGCTCGCCGTTCTGCTCGGCGTCTGGCCGGCCGTGGCGCTTCGCCCCGTGCTCGCCGCGGGTACGGCCTGGCTCGGAAGCCCCCTCGACCCCGCCCCGGTCGCCGGCCGCTTGCTCTCGCTCATTCCCGCTCTGGCCCTGCTGGGGTTCCTGATCCTCGTCGTGTCGGCGGCCCAGCGCGTCCTGATTCGGCGCGTCGCCGAGCGGCCGGGAACGTGGGACTGCGGCTATGCGGACCCGACGCCGCGGATGCAGTACGGGTCCTCCCTGGGCGCCGGGATCTCCGGTTTTCTGCCCCGGTTCCTCGCTCCCGTCGCCACGGCGGCCTCTCCCCGCGGCGTCTTCCCCGGGACGGCCCGGTTCGAGACGATCGCCCCCGATCCCTTCGAGCGGGGCGTGTACGAACCGCTCGTCCAACGGTGGGCCAAACGGTTCGAGCGGGTTCGCTGGCTCCAGCAGGGGCGTCTGACGCTGTACCTCGTGTATATCTTCGTGGCGACGGTCGCGGCGCTCGTCTGGGCGCTCGTCCGGCCGCAGCTGACATGAACGCTCTCACCCTCCTCGCCGGGGCTTTCGCCGTGATCGCGTTCAGCGGATTCGCCGGGCTGCTCTTTCGAAAGGGGTCGCTTCGCGGGCAGCGCGTCTCGACCATCCTTCACGTCTCGGGCTGCGCGGCGGGTGCCGCGGGAGCGGCCCTCGTCCTCTTCGGACAGAATTCGGTCGCCGCGGAGTACGCCTGGTGGTTGCCGGGCGGGACGATCCGCTTCGCGGTCGACGGGCTCAGCGCGTTCTTTCTCATGCCGGTGTTTCTGGTGTCGGCCCTCGGATCGATCTATGGCGAAGGCTACTGGCCGGCGGCCGAGCATCCCGACAACGCGCGCAAGCTCCGCTGCTTCTACGGCATCGCGACCGCCGGGCTGCTCCTCGTGATGGTCGCCGGGGACGCCTGGTCTTTCCTCGTCGGCTGGGAGCTTGTCGGCCTCGCGGCCTTCTTTCTCGTCACGACCGAGCAGGACGACGCCGAGGTGCTTCGCGCGGGATGGATCTACATCATCGCGGCGCACGTCGCGACCCTCCTGCTGTTCGCGATGTTCGGGCTTCTTCGCGAGGCGACGGGAACCTGGCTCCTCGTGCCGTCTTCCGCGCTCGGCGCTTCGCCGCTTTCGACGCCAATTCTGGTTCTCGCCCTCCTCGGGTTCGGCATCAAAGCCGGCGTCATGCCCTTCCACGTCTGGCTCCCCGGGGCTCACGCGGCGGCGCCCAGCCACGTCTCGGCGCTTCTGTCGGGCGTGGTCCTGAAGATGGGGATTTACGGACTCGTTCGGACCCTCTCGCTGCTGCCGGCCTTTCCGGAATGGCTGGGCCTCGCGTTGGTGGCGCTCGGCGTGGTCTCCGGGGTGCTCGGCGTCGTCCTGGCGCTCGCCCAGCACGACCTGAAGCGACTGCTCGCGTACCACAGCGTCGAGAACATCGGAATCATCCTGATCGGCCTCGGCGTCGGGGTGCTCGGGGTCGTCCGGAACCGACCCGTCTGGGCCGCGCTCGGGTTCGCCGGCGGCCTTCTCCACGTGTGGAATCACGCGGCCTTCAAATCACTCCTCTTCTACTCGGCGGGAGCGGTCATCCGGTCGACCGGCACGCGCGATCTGGATTCACTCGGCGGCCTTCTCCGCCGCATGCGGTTCACCGGCGCCACGTTTCTGGTCGGGGCCGTCGCGATCTGCGGGCTGCCCCCCTTGAACGGCTTCGTCAGCGAGTGGCTCATCTATCTCGGGAGCTTCCGCTCCCTCACGGCGGCGCGCGACGGGGCGACCTTCGCGGCTTCGCTGGGCGCGCCCGCCCTCGCCTTCATCGGAGCGCTCGCCGTGGCCTGTTTCGTGAAGGCGTTCGCGGTCGTGTTTCTCGGCAACCCGCGCCGTCCCCTCCGCGAGGGTCTCCCCGAGGATGCGAGCGCTTCGATGAAGTGGTCGATGGGGATTCTCGCGGCCGCCTGCATTGCCATCGGTCTCCTGCCCCGCGCCTCCGGAAACGTGAGCCACCTCGCGGGTCGCGCCCTCCTCGGCGGCGCCGAGGCGCCGCTCGAGATCGGTCTGTCCGGGCTCGGCGGAGCCGCTCTCCTGCTCGCCGCGGCTCTCGGCTCGGCCGGACTCGCGGCCGTCCTTCTCTCGCGCCGGGGCACGCCCACGTTCACGTGGGACTGCGGATACGCGATGCCGACCGCCCGCATGCAGTACGGCGCGTCGTCGTTCGCCCAGATGCTCGGACGGCTGTTCCGCCGGGTCCTCCTGGCCGACGTTCACCGGCCCTCCCTCGGGCGGCTGTTTCCGGCGCAACGACGCTCGTTTCGAGAGCCACGTGCCGGATCCCGTGCTCGACCGGCTGATTCTGCCGGCGATGGACCGCGGACGCCGCGGCTTCGGGCTGGCTCGCGCGATTCAGACGGGACACATCCAGATGTATCTGGTCTACATCGTCGTCACGCTCGTGGCCCTTCTCGCATGGAGCTCGGCATGGTGACCTCGCTTCTGGCCTGCGTGCTTCTCTGGGTCGCGGCGCCGCTCTTTCTCGGAGTGATTCAGCGGACGAAGGCCGTCATGGCCGGGCGCACCGGGCCGCCGCTCTTCCAGACCTACTCCGACCTGGCGAAGCTGTTTCGCAAAGGGTTCGTCGCCAGCCGCACGACCACCTGGGTCTTCCTGGCGGGGCCGGTGCTCGGCATCGTGGCGCCCGTCTTCGCCACGCTGCTGATCCCCATCGCCGGGCAGCGGGCGGTGCTCGCATTCTCGGGCGACATGCTGCTCTTCGTCTACGTGTTCGCGCTCGCGCGCTTTTTCGTCGCGGCGGCCGCGATGGACACGGGCTCGGCGTTCGAGGGAATGGGGGCCGCTCGCGAGGTGACCTTTGCGGCGCTGGCCGAGCCGGCGCTCATCTTCGGGATGCTCGCTCTCACGCGACTGTCCGGCTCCCTGTCGCTGTCCGACATGCTGGACCTCGAGGCCTCCGCGGCGTGGCACCGGGCCAGCCCCTCGGTCGTCCTCATCATCGTGAGCTGGTTCATCGTTCTTCTGGCGGAGAACGCGCGCGTGCCTTTCGACGACCCCAGCACGCACCTCGAGCTGACCATGATTCACGAGGTCATGGTCCTCGATCACGGGGGGCCCGCCTTCGGGCTCGTGGTCTACGGTGCCGCCCTGAAGCTCACGGTGTTCGCCGTCCTGCTGTCGAGCATCCTCGTGCCCGCCGCGGCCCTGGCGGCGCCCGCGCAGGCGGCCCTGTCTCTCGCGGCGATCCTCGCGATCGGGGTCGTCGTGGGGCTCGTCGAGTCCAGCATGGCGCGCCTGCGCTTCGTTCGCGTGCCCCAGCTCCTCGTCACGGCGACGCTGCTCGCCGGGTTCGCCGTCGTTCTCCTGTTGAGGTGACGCCCATGCCCCAGGCCGCCGCATCGCTCCTCATTCTGGCCGTCGTCATGAATTTTCTGGCGATCGGGACCTCGAGCCTTCGATCGTGCATCCGCGCGGCCGCCCTCCAGGGGCTCCTCGTCAGCGTGTTCGCCCTGCTCTTCACCGGCGTCACGGCGCGCCTGGCGCTGCTCGTCCTCGTCGCGGCGATCATCAAGGCCGTCGTCATTCCCGCGATGCTCTTCCGGGCGCTGAGAGAAGTGCACATCCGGCACGAAGTCGAGCCCTACCTCGGGCTCGTCCCGTCCGTGCTCCTGTGCGCGGTCGGGACGGGGCTGACCGTTCTGTTCGCCGACAACCTCCCGCTCGCCCCCGAACATCACGACCTGCTGGTCGTGCCCGCCGCGCTGAGCACCATGTTCGCCGGGTTCCTTCTCCTCACGACGCGGCGAAAGGCCCTCTCGCAGGTCACGGGCTATCTCATCCTGGAGAACGGCATCTTCGTGTTCGCTCAGCTCCTTCACGAGTCGATGCCGCTCCTGGTCGAGGTCGGCGTGCTACTCGACCTGATCGTCGGCATATTCGTGATGGGAATCGTCATCAACCACATTCAGCGCGAGTTCTCGTCCCTGGACACCGAGCGGCTCGCGGAATTGAGGGACTGAACCGATGCTCGGACTCGTCCTGCTTCCCATCGGCGCGGCCCTCCTCGCGTTCCTGACGCCGTCGGAGCGGGTTCGTCCCTGGATCGTCGCCGCGACGGGATTCGCGCATCTGGCCGGCGCGCTGAGGCTGACGAACGGCGAGACCGCCTTCGACGGGTGGTTTGGAGTCGATCCCCTCGGACACCTGATTCTGCTGGTCGTGTCCTCCCTCTTCACGCTGTGCGCCGTCTACGGGATCGGCTACCTGCGGGTTCGCGCCGAGCGGCCGAATCGCGTGTTCTGCGCCTGCCTCCTGACGTTTCTCGCGATGACGACGACGATCACGCTCTCCCAGCACCTGGCGGTCATGTGGGTCGCCGTCGAAGGCGCGACTCTTTCGACCGCCGTTCTCATCTATTTCAATCACAACGCGAGATCGCTCGAGGCGGCCTGGAAGTACCTGATGATCGGCTCGGTCGGAATCGCGATCGCCCTCCTGGGCTCTCTCTTCGTCGGCTACGCGGCCCTTCACGGGGCGCAGGGCGATCACAGCCTGATCTTCCGATCCCTGGCGGAGCACGCGAACGAGCTCTCCCGGCCGTGGCTGCGCGCCGGGTTCGTGCTCCTGCTCGTCGGCTACGGGACGAAGATGGGCCTCGCGCCGCTCCATACCTGGAAACCCGACGCCTACGGCGAGGCGCCGGGGATCATCGGCGCCCTGCTGGCGGGCGGAATGACGAGCTGCGCGTTTCTCGCCCTCCTCCGGATCTACGGCGTCATGCAGCCCGCCGGCGAGGGGCGGTTTGCCCGGGAACTGTTCGTCACGCTGGGCCTTCTGTCCATGGGGGTCGCGGCGGTGTTCATGGCGGGCCAGCGCGACTTCAAGCGAATGCTCGCGTATTCGAGCGTGGAGCACATGGGAATCCTGGTCCTGGGCATCGGCCTCGGCGGACTGGGAGTCCTCGGGGCCCTTCTGCACCTGATCAACAACGCCCTCACCAAGGTCGTCCTCTTCCTCTCGGCGGGCAACATCCACCGCGCCTACGGAAGCAAGAGGACCGAGGACGTGCGCGGCGCGCTGCGCCTTCAGCCGGTTTCGGCCGGGCTTTTTCTGGCGGGCTTCTTCGCGGTCACGGGATCCCCGCCGTTTGGCCCATTCATCAGCGAATTCACGATCCTGAACGGCGCCGTGATCGGAGGCCACTACGTCGCCGCCGGGCTCTTCCTCCTGTTTCTCGCGATCATCTTCATCGGCATGGGCGCGACGGTTCTGACCGTCGTGCAGGGACCGGTGTCGCCCGCCGGGCTGGCCAGGCGCCATCGCGAGGGTCCGTGGAAGACGGTCTCGCCGATCGTGGCGCTCGCGCTCGTCGTCATGATGGGAGTCTGGATTCCGGGGCCGCTCTATCGCTTCGTCGAGCGCGCCGCCGCCGTCCTGGAGCAAGCGCCGTGACGGTCGCCCTGCGCAATCCCTGCGTGCTGCCGCTGAAGGACGCGCCGATGGCGGAGCCGTCGGAGTTTCGCGAACGGATCATTCGCGCCGTCACCTCGGAGGGTCAGCGGCTGGCTTCGTACTTCGCGCTCGGCGCGGCGCCCGACGCGGAATCCGACGCCACGCAGCTCATCGCCGTCCTGGCGGACGACGAGAACGGCCGGATCCGTCTCGTGCGCACCGTGATTCGAGGCGACCGCTTCGAATCGGTCACGGGCGCCGTCCCGCAGGCGCACCTCTTCGAGCGGGAGATCGCCGAGCAGTCCGGCCTGCGACCCGAGGGACATCCCTGGTTGAAGCCCGTCCGGTTTCATCACTCGTACCGCGCCGGTCGCGATGCGTGGGGCCGGGACGGCGGGGGAGCCCATCCTGCCCGGCGTGGTCGACTTCTTCACCGTGGCGGGGACCGAGATCCACGAGGTCGCCGTCGGTCCCGTCCACGCGGGCGTCATCGAGCCCGGCCACTTTCGTTTCCAGTGTCACGGCGAGCACGTCTTTCATCTCGAAATCGCCCTCGGCTATCAGCACCGCGGAATCGAGGCCGCGCTCGTCGGGGGGCCGACGAAACGGACGATCCACTACATGGAGACGGCCGCGGGCGACACGACGGTCGGCCACACGCTAGCCTACGCCCACCTGGTCGAGGCGCTCTCGAGGTCCCGCGTCGGCGCACGCGCGCAGGCCCTCCGGGGAATCGCGCTCGAGCTCGAACGGCTCGCCAACCATGCCGGCGATCTCGGCGCCCTCGCGGGCGACGTGGCGTACCTGCCCACGGCGTCCTTCTGCGGGCGTCTCCGGGGCGACTTCCTCAACATGACGGCGGAGCTCTGCGGCTCCCGGTTCGGCCGGGGATTCGTCCGCCCGGGCGGTGTGGGATTCGACCTCGGGGAGCGCCAGGTCGGCGACCTGCGGGAGAGGCTCGTTCG
>CAVRJB010000019.1:742500-1127007 GCA_963721385.1 uncultured Acidobacteriota bacterium | reverse complement strand
AAGAAATTGCGGGTAGCTGTAGGGGCGCAATGGGAATTGCTGGGGCTATCTCGCGTGGAACAGGGGTGTCGTTCGCCAGAATTGCAGCGTCGGCGAGCGTCGGAATCGTTCCAGTCGACCCACCTACGAGCTCAGGTAGAGTCAGATCGTGAACTTCATCTCGTCCATGGGGGCCGACGTCGAGACGCTTGATGCGGTGTTAACCGCCCGCTCCGGAAATGCCCCCACCCGACTGGCATTTTCCGCCGCCGCGGAAACAGTTACTTACGCGGAGCTGCGGGCCGAGACCGAGGCCCTCGCCGGTGGCCTGGCTCGTCTTGGCGTCGCGTGCGGCGACCGAGTCGTCCTCGTGCTGCCCGCGGGTCTGGCCTTCATCCGCGCCTTCTTCGCCTTGCAGCGCCTGGCGGCGGTCCCCTGTGCTCTCGATCCTCAGGTCCCGCCTCGGACCACCGCCGCTCGAGCCACTCGGGTGCGGCCACGACTGGTGCTGACCGCCGGTGCCGGAGCGGAAGGGATCGCAGCGGCTTGTGGTGCCGCCGGATTGCCCGTGGTTGATTTCACCACGGTGCCGCGAGCCGCACCCTTCCCCGAACAGCGGGGTCCTGGAAATGACGTCGCTCTCCTGCAGTTGACGTCAGGGACGACCGGCGAACCAAGGGCCGCAGTGATCACCCAGAAGAACGTCCTCGCCTCGCTCCGCGCCGCCCGCGAACTTCTGGCGATTGAGCCAAAGGACATCCTCGTGAGCTGGGTACCTCCCTGGCACGATCTCGGCCTACTCCGTTTTGTCCTCGGCCCCGTGTACTTCGGAACGCCGTGCCATCTTGTATCCCCCGCCATCCGCACCCTTGGTCAGTGGCTCGCCAGGGCGTCGGAGGTCCGGGCGACAATCCTCGGCGCACCCGATTTCGCCTACCGGCTGGCGGCCCGACTCGTAAATCCACACGGACTCGACTTGTCGTCACTGCGCTTCGCCACCAATGGCGGAGAACCGATTCGGCAGAGCACGATCGTCGCCTTCGAGGAGCGCTTCCATGTACCCGGCGTGATCCGTCCCGGTTACGGTCTGGCGGAGGCCACCCTCGGTGTGACCTGCCTGCGTCCTGGAGAGAGGCTGCGCGTTGACGGCCACGGCAACGTCTCCTGCGGCCAGCCTCTTCGGGACGTCGAGGTGCGCATCGCTGGATCGGGCGTCGAGACCGGCAGGGTAGGGGAAATCCTCGTGCGTGGTCCTGCGTGCTTCGCCGGCTATTTCGAAGCACCCGAGGAGAGCCAACAAGCCCTGAGAGGCGGTTGGCTGCACACCGGCGACGTTGGAGCCCTCGACGCAGACGGACACCTGTACGTCCTCTCCCGCGAGCGCGCCCTCCTCAAGAGGGGGGGGGTCCCTCTAGCACCTCGAGAACTGGAAGAACCGGTCGAGCGCCTGCCAGGGGTACGCATTGCCGCTGCCGTCGGGTTGCCACCCGCAGGCGAAGGAGCGAGCGAGGAAATCGTGCTGGTGGTCGAGGTCGATCCCGCTCACGGCTGCTCGCCCTCGCAGCTTGCCGCGGCTGCCGCGGCTACGCTAGAGGGGACCGTCGGCTTCGGAGCCGAAACGATGTTGGTCCTGGCGCCCCGAAGCATTCCGCGCACCGCCAATGGCAAGATCCGCTACCAGGAACTGCGCCGCAAGCTGGCCGGTGGCGAGCTGGACCGAGAGGGGTCGATCCTCTTCACACAGCGTCGGTCGCCGTGTTGACATTCGCAGGGCCGCGCACTCACCCCATGGGTACGCCCGTCAAACGGATAGGCTTAGAGCAACTTCTCGCCGGATAGGACGAGCCGATGGAGCAGGCCCAGTCCCATCTCGCCGGGATCGCCCCGCAAGTAGTTCTCGAGCCAGCCGGCAGCAGCCGTGGCCAATGTCCTCTCGAAGATCTCGGGGCCTGAGGAGCTATCCGCGACCAACTCGTCACCGACCTCGATCTTCACGATGCCACCGTGCCAGCACGCCGTTAGCGGTACCAGCGGAACGCCGGCGAGCCGCGCCATTGCAAAGGGTCCTCGGGCCAACTCCAATGAGCGGCCGAAAAAGGGCACTCTGAGACTCGGGCCCGATACGAAGTCCAGGGCCGAAGCGACGACTCCGCCAGCCTGCAGATGGGCTATAGCACGGGAGAACACGAACGCTCGCTGTTGTGCGTTTCCCTCGGTCGTGAGCACTGTAAGCGTCGGGACGGCTGGCCTTCGAAGGCCGAGGCGCAGGGCGAGTACCGGTACGGGTAGCCATTCGAAAACCGCCCCGAGGGCATGCGGAGCACCGACATGGAAAAGGCCCAGGATGAGTGGCGGATGGAGACGTGAAAGCGCCGGGGCCGGTTGAGGCATTAGTCCCAGCAACAGTCGGTCTGGGTCTTTCTCCAGGTACCTGGCCAGGATGCGATTCCGGGCCTCAATTCCTCCGATTTTCCAGGCAGCCCTTGCCGCTTCGTGCCGGTTGAGCGACGGGAACAGAGTGTGGACTTGTTCCGGACTCGGCCAGCGCTGCGAAAGTCGATTGCGCAGGTATCCGACGTGACCGCCGGCCGCCAGCGAGAGCTGCAGCCAATGCTCCGCCAGGAGGCTGAGACAACGCTCCAAGAAATCAAAGGAGCGCCGAGCCGCCTGGCTCACCGGCGTGCGCTGGCTCGAACGTGTTCCGCCAGGAGGCCGACAGTCAGCGGGGGGCCATCGAGGAGCGCCAGCGGCGGTGGGAGGCGGAAATGCCGTTCACACTCGAGGAGAAGTTCAACGAGAGCGATCGAGTCCAGTCCGAGGCCGCCCTCCCCAAGCTGCAGTTCATCCGGCAGATCGTCGAAGTCCTTGGCCCGCGGGACCCGTTTTCGCAGGATCTCCCGTATGCCGTCGGCAGGCGCAATCTTTGCGCTCATCGGAGACATTCTATAGGCCTTGTGCTTGCCGCCCGGGGAAACTCGCCCCCATTTCTCGGGTTCTTCTGGTCTTACTTTCCGGAGCTGGTCCTCGTCGATCCGTCCGCCACCTGAGCGACCTCACTCTCCCGTCGAGCCCAGCAGCGCGTGATATGCACCGGCCACGTCGATCCCCGCGAACGATGTGAGCCGTCGCCGAGAGGAGGCGTTCGTGGTGCTTGTGCGGCCAAAAGCTTGCGGGGAAGAAGAGTGGCTCCGCGGGTAGGTCTCGAACCCGCAGCCCTTCTGTCAACAGTCGAATGCCCTACCGACGAAGAGGGCGGGGCCCGTGGAGCGGGCCGGCTTGAGCGGGGTGTTCGGCACGGGACTCGAGATCAGGTGGATCAGCATGAGGCCGGGGCCGCTCGCGACCCACCGGCCCGCACGGAAAGTCCTCGGATGACGCATTTGCAATAGATCTCGCCACCCGACTCCGCATAGGATCAGCACATGTCCGGGGTTCGGTACCCGGTTTGAAGGTCTTAGCCGACCGGAGATTTGGCGTTCCGTGGAGACGATCGTCGTCGACGGAGGGCCAAGAAGGCAACGGGAGTTCACGGGCTCTGGTGCAGTAGCCCGGAAAGGGTAGGAACCACAATGCTGATCAAACGCCTCTCCATTCTCCTCGTCGCCCTGGCGGCGTCCGCCACGGTCTTCGCCGCCGAGGCGCCGCCGGGCCTGCAGATCAAGACGACCCGGCCCGGCGCCAGCGTGACGCTCGAGCGGAGCCTGGCGGACGGCAAGGCTCTCGTGAGCGTCTCGGACGCAAAACAGGAGCCGGTGTCTGGCTTGACGGACAAGGACTTCACGGTGACGCGGCCTGACGCGGCGGGGAAGATCACCTCGGTACAGCCGATCGCCAAGAGCGTCGAGGTCCCCCGCCACGTCGTGCTGGTGCTCGACAACTCGTACTCGATGGAGGAGCGCAAGGCGATCGCGAAGCTCCTCGAGGGTGTCGGCGCGGTGCTGAAGAACATCCGGCCGATCGACGACGTGCGCGTCGTCGTCTTCCGTGACAAGGAGACGGTGAAGGTCGGCGGCCGCGATCTGCACGTGGAAGTCTTCCAGTCGAACAAGCCGTCGGAGCTGGAAGCCTTCGTGGCCAAGGCCTACAAGAAAGACAGGATCACCGACAAGACCGTTCTCTACGAAGCCATGGTTGCCGGCCTAGAGCTCATCCGGGGAATGCCGGCCGACGACCCGCGGTTCCTCATCGTCTTCTCTGACGGCGAGGACATCAACAGCGCGTTCAAGGGCGATGTCGTCAGCCAGACCGCGCAGGGACTCCCGAACCTCCGCGTCTTTGCGATCGATTACATGCAAGGCCCGGCGATCGATGAGTTCCTGGCGAGCTTTGCCAGCCGGAACCGCGGTCAGGCCCGGAAAGCCGGGACGGGGGCCGATCTCCTGACGGTCTTCCAGCGGTTCGCCTCGACGATGGAGAACTTCTACGTCGTCAGCTACGCGTTCGCGCCCGCGGCCAGCCAGGCTCCGAAACCGGCCGAGCCGCCGGCCCCTTCCACCCAGCAACCTGCGCCGCCGGCCGCCGCTGCGCCTGCGACGCCGGCCGCCGCTGCGCCTCACCCCCCCGCCCAGCCTGCTGCACCCGCGGCGCAGGGCATCAGCAACGCGTGGATCTGGGTGATTCTAGTGATCGTTCTCGTAGTGCTCGCGCTCATCGCCTTCCGGAAATCCAGCGAGAAGGACGAAAAGAAGAAGTAGTTTCCGAAGCTCAGACACGATCGTCCGCCGGCGCGGGGTTGCTGTTAACCGCGGACCCTTCCTGAGTTCGCGGGGGAGAAGAGTGGCTCCGCACTCGGTCGGCTAGACGAACCGCGTTCTCAGGCCGAACAGAGAACATTCAACCCGTTCTCAGGCCGGAACCGCTTCCAAACGAATGGCTTGCCCCGCAGCGCAGGGACCCCCCGTGAAACTGCCACCCCACTCTCCTGTTCGATGCGGGCCGCAATTCCCATTGCACCCCTACAGCTGCTGCCAGTTCTGGTTCGAAAAGCAGTCTGAAGCCCGGTCACCTCGGGGAAAACGTCGGTCGACGTGTGGGAAGACGGAGCTATCGCGGTGCGCGAGGCGCTGGATTGTGCGCGCCAGCGCCCGGCGCAATTCCCGTTGCGCCCTTACAGTCTGGACTAAGAAACGGGAATAGAACCCCCGGTGCTAGCATCCCAGAGCGCTTGTGGGAGGCTCCGATTCCATCCTGTCGGTGACTGCGGGGCGTTACACGCTGCGTCATCGCGAGCTTTTCAAGTGACGACCACGGGAAGAGAGCCACCTCCCAGAGCTTGATCTCTCGATCCAGTTCGCAACCTGCGACAAGAAAGCGCTCCATGGCCCGGAAACGAAACGGCACGAAGATTCGCACCCCGGATGAGCCCGGGCGCGCCCAGCCCCGTGCGGAAAGCTCCGTACCGACCCGGCGTTACCCTGAATGGACGGGCGCCCTACAGCGTGTTATCCGTGCCATCCGGCCGAGAACCTGGAAAGTCGCTCTGGCTGCGCTCCTCGTCCTGGTCCTGGGATTCTTCACTCTGACGCTCATTCGCCTCCACGGTGCAGCCGCTCGCCGCACGCCGGTCATCCTCATCTCCATCGACACGTTGAGGGCTGACCGATTGCCGACCTACGGCTATGGAAAGATCCAGACGCCCGCCATCGACGAACTGGCCCGCAGCGGCGTCGTCTTCGAGAACTGCTACACCCACGTTCCACTGACGCTCCCGGCCCACGCATCCATTTTCACCGGATTGCTGCCTCCTGTGCATGGAGTGCGAAACAACATTGGTTTCCAGGTCGCCAGTGGCGCCAGAACGCTGGCGACGGAATTGAAGCAAGCCGGCTATTCCACGGGCGGGGCGGTCTCCGCGTACGTGCTGCACTCATCGACGGGAATCTCCCAGGGTTTCGAGTGGTTCGACGATGACATGAAAGCGACCGATGCCCAGGTTCCTGTCACGGAGATCCAACGAGACGGGATGGAGACCCTCGGCCGGGCTCTGGCCTGGTTGACCAAACAATCCACGGGATCCGGATCCTCGGTGGGAAAGAAGGGTCCCGTCTTCCTGTTCGTGCACTTTTACGAACCTCACACGCCGTACAAGCCACCCACGCGATTCCTGCGACCGGACAGGGCTCCCTACGACGGGGAAGTCATGTACAGCGACGAGATCGTGGGCAACCTCTTTGCGGGGCTACGGAAGCTGGACCTCTACGATTCGAGCCTGATCGTCCTGCTTTCGGACCATGGCGAAGCCCTAGGTGACCACGGTGAACCCGACCACGGGGTCTTCCTGTACCGGGAGGTGACGCGCGTCCCGCTCATCATCAAGCTTCCCGGGAGCCAGAATGGCGGGAGTCGCGTTCAAGTTCCGGTGCAGCTCATCGACGTCGCACCGACCATCTTCGAGTGGGCTGGTCTCCCGCCGAATTCGCAGCTTTCGGGGAAGTCGCTGATTCCGGCGCTTCGAGGCCAGGAGTTCCCCGAAGACCGCCAGATCTATGCGGAGAGCCTGTACGGTCGCTTGCACTTCGGCTGGAAAGAGCTCTTCAGCCTGACGAGCTCTCAGTACAGCTTCATTCTCGCTCCCCGGCAGGAGCTCTACGATGTCCGGCAGGACCCAGGAGAGGTCCACAACCTGCTCTCCCAGGGCACTTCGGTCGTGTCGACGAGCGCGGGGCTTTCCAGGTCCGTAGCCCTCGAGTACGAGAAGATGCACAGGGGGTTGAGGAGCTACGTCGGGCAAACGGAGCTCAAGGCCCCGGACGCCGTCGACGAGGAACAGGTCAAGAAGCTCCGGGCCCTCGGCTACATCGGCTCCGGGACGCTGGATTCACGCGGGGACGACGCAGCTCCCGATCCGAAGGATCGGATCGGCGATCTGGTCCTCTACCGCCAGGCCATGAGGATGAAGAGCCTCTGCTTCTTTACCAAGGTGGCCGGGATTCTCCAGAAGGTCCTGGCAGGCAGTCCACGAATGATCGACGCGTGGGACGAGCTGAGCGAAACATACCGGCGTCTTGGCGACCTCGACAAGGCAGCGGACGCGCTGAAACAGAGCCTTCTGATAGCACCGAAGAGAAATCGGCAACGCTTTGATCTCGTCGACATTCTTGTTCAGCTCAAGCGAACCGACGAAGCCCGGAAAGAGCTGGAAATAGCCGCCTTCGAAAAGCCGGATGAAGCAGAGGTCCGGCGCGCCCTTCTGGAAATCACCGAAGGACGACCCGAAGCCGCCCGAGAGGCGGCAACTCGAGCAGCGCGAGGCCTTCCCGCCGCCGTTCCGTTCATAGAAGGCGTCCTGTCGTATCGAAACCGGGAGTATTCGAAGGCTCTTCCCTTGTTCCAGAAAGCCCTCGAAGGACTCCAGGGGCGTTCCCCCCGGACCTTGCCTTACATCCATTTCTACCTGGGAGCCGTGCTCCTTCAGGATAGCCGCAACATCGAAGACGAAGTCGGGCGGACCCGGCTCCGACAGGAAGCGGAACGGCACCTCCTGACGGAGCTGACCCTCAACCCTACGAATGCGGACGCCGCCACGTCGCTGTGCCTCCTTCATGCCTTGGAGCACGATGTGCAGAAGGTCCATGAGGTCCTCAACGGATTCGCGAGACAGAACCCGTCCGTTGTGACCTACAGGCTCATCGCCGATCTCTACGGCAGGATGAAATTGGATAGAGATGCGGCCCGATGGAAAGAGAGAGCGCGCCTGGGGGTAAACGGCAGCTGAGGGAGATGGCGCGGCTCCGGGTCGTTCGTCCGGGACTATCGTCAGGGGCTGTAGGGGCGCAATTGGAATTGCCGGGGGATATGGCGCGCAGAGGCCAGAGTCACACCTTACCTTCGTGCGTATCCGAGCGGCTGTTAACCACGTCCTTCTCCGAGACGGCGAGCTGTTAACTGCTCTCGGCCGCTCTCGACATTTCAGGCCATCAATGAGCGGCTTCGGTGCCGGACTCAGCCCCCCGAGAACGGCCAACCGTTCTCTGTTCCAACGACCGAGAACCGGCCCGCGTCGGCACACCACTCGGAAACCCTTCTGACCACACGCCCTTTAGACGCGAAACCCCGCGAGGATTTCGCCAGGGCGATTCGACCGCAAACCAAAAGGAGGGTTGCAGGAAAGTGAAGTGGCTCTGCACTCGGTCCGCTACGCGAACTGCGTTCTCAGGCCGAACAGAGAACATTCAACCCGTTCTCAGCCCGGAACCCCTTCCGAATGAGCGGATTGTCCCGGAGTGCACGGAGGCTCCGTAAAACTGCCACCCCAGAGTGCCTCGGATGTGTGCGCGCCGAACGGAATCGCATAGGCAACACGCCGGTCTCTGAGCGCCAGGACGGGCCGCAATTCCCATTGCACTCCTACACAGAGTGAGATTCCTCGGAAACGGATTCAACGGACTGCTTTGCCTTCGAGCCGTATGGGCCGGGATTCAGTAGATGAATACCTGGTAGCTCTTCGACACCGGGCATAGGAGTATGCAATTCAGACGGCTTTCAAGGTCTGCAATCTTTGCGCACTTCGCTAAACAACTAAGTTCGTCATCACCAATCTGGTTTCGCCGACCGATGGCCGCTTTGGGAACCGCTACGATGGTGTTTAGCCCATCGGACGCTAGTGTCACCTCCACGTTTTCGCTGTCATTGAAAAACGTTTTGGATTTGAACCCTGCAACCTGCTTTTCATCAACTCCGACCTTGGCTCTCTGACAGCCAGACAAACAAACCGCGACTAAGACTACAACTGTCAGCAATATTGAACTCTTCTTGATCATTTTGGATACCTCGCTTTGGCTGCCGTCAAATGTCAGGGTGCACGGTCGGGGATCGGAACTTCGATTTCGGGCGTCAAACGGGGTGACCTCGATCACCG
The DNA here is from genome assembly GCA_963721385.1 of uncultured Acidobacteriota bacterium. Taxonomy (GTDB): domain Bacteria; phylum Acidobacteriota; class Thermoanaerobaculia; order UBA5066; family UBA5066; genus DAOMFB01. Next base: position 1,118,171 of record CAVRJB010000019.1, on the reverse strand, counting down.
ACGTCCGAGTGGCGGTTGCAGCGCGGTGGGCGCCGCGTCGTCAAGACGAATGAACCACCCCACGATCTTTACCTCCAATGAGCGGACAGGCTGGGCATAATGTGGAATGCGATTCATTCTCTGTCAAGGGCAAGAGGATCGGGAAATGTTGCTTTCGCGGACAAAAGCGGTCGGCGCGTTCCAGGTGACTGATTGACAGGGTCTTGTCGATCGCTGTAGGGGCGGCAATGGGAATTGCCGGGGGTTGTAGGGGCGCAATGGGAATTGCCGGGGGCTATGACGCGTAGAGGCCAGAGTCGCGCTTCACTGCGGCCACGGCTGTTAACCAGTCGAGCCGCGCTCTGTCGGAGCTGTTAACCGCTCTCCGCCGCTCTCGACATTTCAGGCCGTCAGAGAGCGCCGTCAAGCGCGAATCTGGCTCGCGGAGCGAGACCCGCCGTTCTCAGTTTCGGCGGCTGAGAACTGGGCCGCAGGGGCGCGCCAGCCGGAAGTCCTTCTGAGTCCACGACCTTTAGACGCGAAACCCCGCGACATGCATCGCGGAGTACGTGTTAACCGCGAACCGCCTGGAAGTTCGCGGGGAGTGGAGTGGCTCCCCAGTCGGTCGGCTGCAGGAACCGGATTCTCGGCCCGATCTGAGAACTTCGAAATGTTCTCAGGGCGGAAGTCCTTCTCCTTCTTCTAATTCTGAACCGGACCCGAATCTGGCCTGAGACTGCCGCCCCAGTCGCCACGCCGCACCACGGTCTGTGGGAAGGGCCGCCCTTGCCGCCGCTTCGGGCCGACTACCCGGATGCGGGGAATCGGCCGCCCGTCCTCCTCCCGAAGGCGTCTGCGGCAACTACCATTGCGCCCCTACACGGTCGCGGAAATCGCAAGTTGCGCAGCGTAGCGCTCTAAGCCGGGTTCGCACCTTCGCGGAGGAAAAGGTACTCCTGACTGCCGTGACGAAGGAGAAAAGAATTCATGACCTGGAATCCTGGGATCATCCGGGCCACGTCCCGCGGCTGGTAACGCGGGCTCGGCTTCATTATGGGGGAGCTATTCTCATAGCTGAGGTGCTCGCGATCGCGGATCTGAAACACCGTAGGTCGCGCGGGAATCATCGCGGCCGATGAGACCAGGGCCAGCAATATGGCGCCGGGCGGGCACGATCGACCGATGTATTCCACCAGGGCACAGACATGATCATGGTCGAGGTAATTGAAAATGTCCCAGGCGAGCACGATGTCGAACCGGGCGTCTTCTCGGAACGAAAGTAGCTTAGCGAGCAGGGGGAGATACGAACCACCCTCCTCGGGCTTCACAAATCCCTTATCCGCCCACGTGCCGTAGTAGTCCTCAAAGCAGATTCGGCGGGCGGTCGGAGCCCAGAAATCCAGGTTGCGGCCCCGGAGCGGGCCGAGGTCCAGAATCGAATAGAGACGGCCCTCTTCAAGCTGCTGCAGCAACGCCCCAAGTCCGGGGGACCGGAACACCGGCCATCCCGTGCTCGGGCTCTGCTGGGTAGGCTTGAGCATGTCGCACCCGCCAGAGGACCTGAGATCGCACCCGACATTGCCCGCGACTAGTTGTCTTCTGCCGAGGGATCGGGGCTCGAAGGAGGGGCGGACGGCGCAACTTCCTTCTGGCCGGGCGCCTTAGGGCTCATGTCGATGCTTCCCTTGAAGTCGGCTCCGTCTTCGAGGATCACGCGCGGCGCGACGATATTGCCCCGAACGGTGCAGGACTGGCGCAGCACCAGCCGGTCCTCTCCGAACAAGTTTCCGTGTACTTCACCCTCGATGGTGATCACCTTTCCGTAGACTTCGGCCTCGACGTGGCCGTTCTTGCCTATCGTCACGTTATGCTTCGTCAATTCGATCTTACCCTCTACACGGCCTTCGATCAGTAGGTCCTCATCGCCGCTTAAATCACCCTTTATCAATATGGTCGATCCGATCAAGGCACACTCCTTTGGTGATGACATGGGGGCCACACTTCGCGGTGGCGGTGCCGGCGCCGGCTCATCGGGGAGTGGGACTCTGGGCTCCCTGCTCTCTTGCCGTGTCCACATTACGGAATCCTCCCGGAATAGGTACTGATACGGGACGGCCAAATCTCACGAGATCCCCTGTGCCTCGCCAAACTCTCTTCTAGGCGTCCGGGGGCCGTAGGTCCCTCGTTTCCTTGAACTTCCGAGGAATTCCAGAGGCTCCGCGGGTGGGCCTCGACCGCAGGAGGATGCCGAGTTGATGCCGCAGGGCGAGGTTCTCGGCCGCCATCTCGGCCCGACAGCGAAAGAGGCCGACGAGGGACCCCAGAAAGAGTCTAAACAAGCCGAGCATGCTGTGAGAATACGGGCCGAGAAGAAGTCAGAAGCGGCCGGCCTGGCCAGCGCAGGATCCTCAGTCGGCTGAGGCCTCTGTCAGCCAGCATCGACGCGCACGCGGAAACCCTTCTGACTACACGCCCTTTAGACGCGAAACCCTGCGACGAGTGTCGCGGGTAGTCTGTTAACCGCGGGCCTCACTGAAGTTCACGGCTGCTGGGGCGAGATGGGTATTGCCGGGGGCTGTGTGGCGCGTAGAGGCCAGGGTCACGCCCTCGGTCTGATTCTCGGCGAGCACACCTCAACCCGGCCCAAGGCTGTTCGCCGAGCTCCTTTCGGTCCATCGCGATAGTAGCTTCTGGGTTTCGCGACGGGCGACGTCGCTCAATAGAGTCTCAGCGGCGGCCGCCGTGGATCGACTCGATGGCCCGGTCCCGGTCGTCCTCGATCCGCTTCCGGTTGTTCCGGTACTCGTCCTCGGCCTTATCGCGCTCGGCCGGATCGGCGGTCTTTCGCATCGCGTCGCGAAAGAGGCCCCTACACGATCCGGCCAAAACGGCCGGTATGCCGCTTGCAAGTGAGAAAGAGTCTCGAAAAGCCACTTGCGGTCCCCGAGCCTGTTGCCACGGAGTCTCAGAATAGATAAGAGCCGAGATGCCGACGTTCCGCATATTCGGTGCCAAAGAAGGACCCCGCTGAGGAAAAGGAGGAGACCATGAGAAGTTACGTGAAGAGCTTCGCGAAGCCCGACGAGACCCGACCCTTCAAGGGCCACGGTCACATAGAGGTGGTCCAGTTCGAGGATCGCTGCACCATCGGCAAGGGCGTCTTCGAGCCCGGCTGGAAGTGGTCGCAGGACGTGAAGCCAATCGCAGGCACCGCGAGCTGCCAGAGCGTCCACACCGGCTACTGCAGTTCCGGCCGGATGACAGTTCGGATGGACAACGGCGACGAGTTCACAGTGGGCCCTGGCGACGTATTCCACATGCCGGCCGGGCACGACGCCTGGACCGTCGGCAAGGAGCCCTGCGTGCTGATCGACACCACGGGCGTCAAGGCTTACGCCCGGCCGAAGTAGCTCCGCGCGGCGGTAGTGCTGCGATGGGAATTGCAGGGGGCTATATCACCCAAATGGTGCGGCCCTCCTTTCGGGTTTACTCCATTCCGCCCGGCCAGAATGGCATTCTGTCTGGACGGGAGTCCATTACGCACACCTTTCGGCCACCGCGAGGCGGTGTCTTGGCTGTGCCGTCGGAGGCGGTTCTGGTTCGAAAAGCAGCTCGACGGGCGATCTCGAAGATCGGCGACGGGTGCAGGAATGGGCCGCATGCGCGCGCCGAGCGGAAGAGCAAAGGCGAAACGCTCGTCGCTGAGCGTCAGGACGGGCAGCAATTTCCATTGCACCCTTACACCAATCCGCAAAACGCAACTCCCGCCGAGGAAGAAACTTCCGGACAACAATGTTTCCTTCAGGAGAAAATGTTGAGAACTCTCGATTGGAATAAGACGCGTCACTCCTTGACAGCCCTGGGCCTCCTCATCCTCAGCTGCGCCAGCGCGCAGGCTGCCGATTTGTGCGTCAACGCCTCGGGCAAGGGCGGATGTTGGACGACTATCGGGGCCGCCGTCGCAGCCGCCGCGCCGAACGACGTGATTCGTGTCGCCAAGGGCACGTATCATGAGGACGTTGTCATCGGGAAATCTCTGTCGCTTCTGGGCGAGAAGCCGCAGAACACCATCATTGATGCCACAGGCCTGCTGAACGGCGTCAACGTCGACGGCTACAACAACCACGGCCTGGCCCACGTCATCGTGAGCGGTTTTACCGTGCAGAATGCCAACGCCCAGGGCATTGTGGTGACCGACGCGTCCGACGTGATTGTCTCGAACAATCACCTCATCGGGAATGATCGAAGTCTCGATACGGCTGCCCTGAAGTGCCCACCGTTGCCGGACTACTTCAAGGCGGGTGAGGATTTCGACTGCGGCGAAGCCATCCACCTGAGCGGCGTCCATCATTCCATCGTCTCCGACAACTGGGTGCATCACAACGCGGGCGGCATCTTGATCAGCGACGATACCGGTCCCAACCACGACAACCTGATCTCAGGCAACGTCGTGGAGGACAACCCGTACGATTGCGGCATCACCATCGCCTCGCATCATTTCCAGAGTGCCCCGACCGATCCCTCGCACGGCATTTACCACATCACCGTCGTGGGCAACACCTCGAGGCGCAATGGTTTGGTCTCAGGCGAAGGAGCGGGCGTCGGCCTTTTCGCCGGAGCGCCGGGCGGGCAGAACAACGCCAACGTGGTGGCAAATAATGTCTTGACGGACAACGCCTTGCCCGGCGTCGCGATGCATACACACGCGCCAGACCAGAGCCTGAACGACCACCTGATTGTCGGCAACCTGATCTCCGGCAACGGACCGGATGGCGACCCCGGGACCACCGTTCCGACCGGAATCTCGATTTTCAGCCCCCTGGTGCCGCTGACCGGAATCCAGATCGTTCAGAACGTGTTCAAACGTGAAGGCATCGATATCGCAATGAACACAGCGAATGGGTCGAGCGCAATCGAAGCGCACTTCAACGCGTTCACCGGTCATGTGGGCATCGATAACATCGAAGCTGGGAGCATCAGTGCGACCGCCAACTGGTGGAACTGCTCCGGCGGCCCCGGCGCGCACGGCTGTTCGACCGTATCCGGCGGCGGCATCACGACCAATCCCTGGCTCACGCGGCCCTACTGAGCGTCTTCCGTGGGTGTGGGGGCGATTGCCCTCACACCCGCTGCTCCGGCTGATCCGATCCGATTCGAGAGGGTCTGTACGGCCGCAATCGGAATTGCAGAGCGTGTAGGGGCGCAATGGGAATTGCCGGGGCCTATGGCGCGCACAGACCAGGGTCTCACCCTCTGAATCCGGGCCCGTAACCGGGCATTCTGGCCGGACAGGAGCCCTTCATGCGCTCTTTCCGGCCGCTGCGAGGCGGCAGTCCTCCGGCTGCACTACCCGCCCTCCTGCGCGCCACTCACCTTCTCGGCCTTGCGCTCGGGTCGGCCCTCGGTCGGCTCCGGGAGTCGGGTGCGACGGTCGCGAAGGTGTTCGAAAGGGCCGAGGAACAGGCCCTCCTTCTCAGGATGATGCGCGAGGCCGCCGAGATCCTCGGGGCGCGCTGGGACAAGGTCCCCGAACGCCAGCGCCCGCATTACGGGCCCGAGCAGCGATTCCGAATCCTGCGGATCAGGAGTTTCCTCGGCCTGTCGCAACGCGAAACGGCGGCGATGTTTCGAGTGTCGGTCGAGACGATCGCACGATGGGAGATGGAGGCGACGAGCCCCGACGGAGAGGCCACGTCCCCTCGTTGCTCCGACCCCTCCTGTCCGGCGCTTCGCCGACGTCGTCAGGGCACGTGGTGAAGACGATGGAGCTGGCCGGCTTCGGCGGGAACGATCTGATCGCACGGACGCTGGCCCGCGCGGGCTGGAAGCTGTCGTCACGGACGGTCGGACGGATCCGCAGGGAGCGCTGGCCGGCGCCCCGCGTCCCGGAGGCGGCCTCACGGTCCCGCGAGCCGTGAGGGCAAAGCGCCCGAATCACGTCTGGATGGTGGACCTGACGGACGTGAAGGGCCTGTTCGGACTCGTGACCTTCAAGGTCGCAGTCGTCTTCGATGCGTTCTCGCGAATGCCGCTCTCGGTCTGGGTGTTTTCCAAGGAGGCTTCCGCCGCGAGATCGCCCGGTTCGTCTCGAAGGCGGCGAAGAGGCATGGACGGCCGGCGCACTTCGTCTCGGATCAGGCTCGCTGCTTCACGGGCCAGATCTTTCGCCGGAAGCTCCTAAGGCTCGGGGTGAAGCAGAGGTTCGGGGCGGTCGGAAAGAAGGGCTCCATCGCGCTGATCGAACGCCTGTGGAGGACGCTGAAGGACACGCTCGGCCTGCGCCTGCTGCGGCCATCGGCGCGGAAGACCTCGCCGCGACGGTCGAGCTCGGTCTCGTCCACTACGCGCACTTCCGCCCGCATCAGGGTCTCGGCGGAGCGACACCGGCAGAGATCTACTTCGGCCGAACGCCGACGCATCTCTCGGCGATCCCGCCTCCTCGCGGGAGGCCGGGCGAAGGCCCGATGGATCCCCGTTTCGCGTCGACTACCTCGACGCGGAACGGCTGCTGCCGGTACTCGTTCGAAAAGCAGCCTGAAGGACGGTCACCCGGGAAAGACGTCGGTCGACGTGTGCGCGCTCGGAGGCATCGTACTGCCCGGGCGCTGGTCTGTGCGCGCCAACGGTCGCCGCAATTCCCATTGCGCCCCTACAGGCCCCCGGAATTCGAGTCAACCAGTCTCTGCCGCTCTCGACAAGAACTGCGATCAGAGAACGGATCGAGGACCCGACGCGACCCTTCGAACGGAGATCAGCTGTCTCCGTCCTCACGACTCCGAGGAGTTTGCCAAGGGATCTGCGGAAAAATCGTTTTGACTGTTTGGGGTTTAGACGCGAAACCCCGCGAGGATTTCGCGGGGTCGTCTGGTCCGCAAACCAGAAGGTGGGTCGCGGGAGAGCGAAGTGGCTCCGCACTCGGTCGGCTGAACGAACACCGCTCTCTGTTCTTGAGAACGGAGATTCAACTCGTTCTCAGGCCGGAACCGTTTCTGAATCTATGGGTTGCCCCGGTGTGCGCCGAGACTTCTTGAAACTGCCACCCCAGATGGAACGGCGAGAGCTTGCGCTCCGGGGCGCTAACCACGGCCTGCGCGCGTCAGCGCGTGCTCTGGATGAATCCTGACCGGCCCCGGATTTCGGCCCACTTCTGGCGCTCCTCACGCAGGCCGATCAGGTCGATGTCCTTCCACAGCAGCCCCTCCTGGCCCACCGGCAGGGTGCGGTTGGTGCGGTCCTTCTCGGGGGTGTTGATTGAGGAACCACCGAATTCCGCCACGTTGCAGAAGAAGCAGTAGGCGTAGATCGAGCGTCGCGCTTCGAAGTGGACGGCCTGGAAGTCAGCCGTTACCGGCGTGAACGCCGGGTTGAGGACGATGTCCACCGCCGGTGTGCAATGCCGGAGGGCCACGCGCAGGTCGAGGTCGAGGAAGTCGCGGCAGATGGCGATGGCGACCCGCCCGAATCGTGTGTTGGCCACGAGCACCGGCTTGGGACCGGGGGGGATGGCCTCCTCCATGCGCTGTCCGTCGATGTGCAGGATGGCCGGCAGCTGTTTGTCCTGCTCCCAGAGGATTCCCTCCGGGCCGACCACGGTGGCCACGTTCCGTCGGCCCGCGACGTCGTGATAGGACCCCGGCACGATCGTCATCCCGGTCTCGGCCGCAAGCGCCAAGAGGTCCGCCCGCAAAGCATCAACCTTCAGGTCGACCGCGAGTTCGGGAAGCAAGAGCAGGTCTACGCGGTCGCTCCGGGCGGTGGCGACCATCGCCGCGAGCTTTCGCCGCACCTCGTCGACCCGCCCGCGTCGCAGGGCCAGCATGCCGGAGGACGTGGCCTCGAAGAAATCCACTGACAGCGAGACCTGGGCGAGGCCGATGCGACACCGGTCGAGTTGCAGCTGCCCGTGCTCCCGCAGGAGATCACGGTGGACCACCTGAAAGGCGAAGCCGTCCGAGGCGACGGCCGGCCGCCCCCCCGCCGGGGCCCGTTCGGCGACGGCGGTGCCGGCGGCGTCCATCTCGACGGGACGGAGGGTGTCGGCGACGTCGCCTCCGAGAAACTCGGCGACGGGCGACAGAACGGCATCGCAGTCTCCGTACCACGGGAGGTGGCCGCCGCCCTCGAGCAGTACGAAGCGCGCCTTGGGGATGCCGGCGGCCAGATCTCGCCCGAGACCGGTGTGGAACGCTTTATCGCCGCGCCGGTGGAGCACGAGCGTCGGCACCTTCACTTCCGACAGGAGCGGTGAGAGATCCCAAGAGAACAGGGCTTCGAGAAGACGGGTCGCCATCTCGCGGGTGGCGGCGGCCCGCTCCCACTTGAGCACGACGCCGAGCGCCGTCGGATCGTCGAGGTTCTCGGGCAGGAAAAGCGCCGCCATCGTGCGGGAGCCGAGGCCCCAGTTCGATCGCACCAGGTCGACGAAGGAAGCTCCGCCGTCCCGGGAGATATCGGCCCCGCGTGCGTAGGTGTCGTAGAGGACGAGCTTGTCCACCTGCTCGCGGCGCCGCACCGCATAGGCGATCGCGATCGGGCCACCCTGCGACGCTCCGAAGATCGAGAGCCGGTCGGGGGCGAGCTGGTCGACGACGGTCTGGGCATCCTCGACGTCGCGCTCCCATGTGAAATCGGTGCGTTCCCGCTCCGAGAGCCCGCACCCCTGCTTGTCGTAGACCAGCACGGTGTGGTGGCGGGCCAGCCTGGAGAAAAACCCCATCCAGGCGGCGTCTTCGAGCTGGACCTCGAGGCTGCTGATCCATGGGGGCGTGATCAGCAGGACGGGTCCCTCGCCAAAGGTCGCGAAGGCGAGGCGGGCCCCGGTCGCACTCCGACAGAAGTGGATGTCGGGCACCATCCTCTTCACCGCGGGTTACACCACCGTTGCGGTGAACCGTTGCGGTGAGCCCAAAGCGCGACCCATGCGGCCGTACGGCGTCGGCTCGCGCGCGAGATCCGGCCGACCCGGACGGAGCTCATGAGCGGACTGTATGGGCCGCCATTTGACGCGTCAAGTATCGGGGTGCAATGGGAGGGAAAGTGCCGAGGGGGCTGCTCCCTACCGCCGTATCTGCAGCATGGTCGGAGGCAGAGATTCAACTCGTTCTCAGTCTGGAAGTCACTTTGAGAAATGGGGTTCAGAGTCCCTCCCTAGCGGGGGGTTCGAGTGGGACCCTACTCGAACGGACCAATCTTCACTGTGGTAGAAGACCAGCGAGGCGCCGACCCCGGCCAGCACGGCCGCGGTCACCACCGGGGGCCAGGACGCCGATGAAGATCGCGCTCTCGAGGAAGACCGGCAGCACGGCGGTGCCGAGCAGTCAGAGCGGGCTGAGATGGAGGATGTTGTCCAGGACGCCGCTCACACCGGTCAGTCTGCCCGACGGTCCCCCAGCCGTAGAATCAGGCGCATGAACGCATCCGCGACCCCGAACCGCGCGGCGGCGTTCCTGGCGATGCATCGACCCGGCGCCGGGTTCATCCTGCCGAATGCCTGGGACGGCGGCTCGGCACGGATCCTGGAACAGGCCGGGTTCGCCGCGATCGCCACCACCAGCGCCGGGATCGCTTTCAGCCGTGGTGCCGCCGACGGCACCATGGAGGGGCCCGGAGATGCTCGACTGCATCGCGCGGATCGTGTCGGCTGTCGCGTGCCCGGTGAGCGCCGACCTGGAGTCCGGTTACGGCGCTACCGCCGACCACGTTGCCGCAACGGTCGCCGCTGCGGTCGAGCTCGGGGTGGTCGGAGGCAATCTGGAGGACGTGACCCAGCCCGGAGAACTGCTCCCGGTCGAGGCTGCCTGCGAACGTCTCGAGGCCGCGCGGACCGCCGCACCGGCCGGTTCGTTCGTGCTGAACGCGCGCACCGACGCCTACATGATCAGGCACCCGGACGCCTTCGCCGAGACGGTGCGCCGGGCCGAGAGCTACCTGGCTGCCGGAGCCGACTGCATCTTCGTTCCCGGTGTCACCGCTGCCGAGGAGATCGGCAGACTGACCGCCGCGATCGGCGCGCCGGTGAACGTCGTGGCCGGGCTGGTCGAGCCGGTGCTGGACGCTGCCACCCTGCGCTCGCTGGGCGTCGCCAGGATCAGCGTCGGCGGCACCCTCACTCGCGCCGTCCTCACCCTGGTCGAGCAGGCCGCTCGGGAGATGGCCGATCACGGCACCTTCGGCTTCGCCCAGGGCGCCATCCCGTACGCCGAGCTGCAGCAGCGCTTCAGCCGCTGAGCTGACATGCCAGGCATCGATTAAGCGGTGAGTTCCGGTTGTGCACCGCCAGATGCGAAGAACCCCGCGAGGTCGTCGCGGGGTCGTCGTCGACCGCAAACCCGAATCCAGGTTCGCGGGGAAGGGAGATGGCTCCCCACTCGGTCGGCTGCGCGAACCACGTTCTCAGACCGAACAGAGAACATTCAACCCGTTCTCAGCCCGGGACCGCTTCTGACTGAATACCTTGCTCCGCGGTGCGCTGAGCCTGCGTGATACTGCCACCTCACTTCTCCTAGTTTCGATGCGAACCGTAATTCCCATGACACCCCTATGGGTCGCAGCGCATCTTGGCGGTGGGAAGTGGCGCGTAGAGACCGGCGACTCCGCTCCCACTTCTCGTGCGTGGGCCGCTTCGGGCGTACCATGAGGGCAGCGGATTTCGCGTGCTGGAGGGCACCCTCGAAGGAGATCCAATGAAGAAGCTCCTGCTCGCGCGGCTCCTGTTCGCCGCCGCCGTCCCGTTTGCCGCACCAGCCGCTGCACAGGGCACGGGCGGGTTCCAGTTCGGTTTCACGGGAGGCGTTTCCATCCCAACCAGCAACGCCTCCAATGCCTTCGACACCGGCTATCACGGGGGTCTCGTCCTGAATTACGAGCTTCCCACGCTGCCGCTCGGACTCCGCGTCGACGGCGATTACCAGCATTTCTCGTTGAAGCCCGACCCCCAGAACTCCAGCGGCTCAGCACAGATCGTGGACGGGAACGCGAACCTCGTCGTCGGCCTCCGGATCGCCATCGTCAAGCTCTACGCTCTCGGCGGCGTGGGCATCTACAATGTCAAGTTCTCGGCCGAAGGGGCGGGCTTCTCGCTGTCGTCCTCGCAGACCGAGTTCGGGTGGAACGCGGGCGTCGGCGTCGCGTTTGTCGCCGGCAAGCTTTCGATCTTTGTCGAGGGCCGTTACCACGAGATCTCCCTCGAGCGCATCACGGTCGAGGGCGCGCCGCCGGGCGTTCCGGCCACGCGGGCGACGCGCTCTCCGTACTCGTCGCCCCCCCCCCGCCAAGTTCAAGTTCATCCCAGTGAGCATCGGAATCCTCTTCTAGGCCCTCAGGTTCAGGACCGCAATGGAAATTGCGGGGGGTGTGGCGCGTCGAGACCAGAGCCACGCCCTTTTAGGGGTGCAATGGGAATTGCGGTATCCCGTGGAGATCATCGGGAGAATCGTTTTGACAGTTTGGGGTTTAGACGCGAAACCCCGCGAGGATTTCGCGGGGTCGGCTGGGCTGCAAAACGGGTGGCGATTCGCACGTAAAGGAGATGGCTCCCCACTCGGTCGGCTACACGAACCGTGTTCTCAGGCCGAACAGAGAACATTCAACCCGTTCTCGGCTCGCAACCGCCTCTGAATGAACCAGTTACCTCGGGACTCGTGTCGCGCCCGTAGAACCGCTACCCCAGATCAGCAAAGGGCGTTGCTGCGGGCCGACGTGGGCGCGCGGAGCAGACGAGAAAAGGCGAAATGATGGTCTCTGAGCGCCACGACGGGCGCAATCCCCATTGCACCCCTACAGAGGCGGTCACGATGATCTACACTCACATCCTGAACCAGGCAGGAGGACGCGGTGTCCGGAGCCCCCTCGATGCCCTCTGACCCCCCGATCGTCGGCCTAACACCGACGGCACTAGGCCGACGCTTCGTCGGCCTAACGCTCCGGCCCCCGCATCCGGTCGCCAATCAGAAGACGGGGCCGAGCAGGGACTTCCGACCGGGTGAACGGGTTTCCCGGCTCCTCACTACACCGACGAATCTTCGGCCTATTCACCACGGTCAACGTCCGTCTACTACCAGTTAGGCCGAGGAGTCACAGCCGGTGCAGATCGCTAAGCTCTGGAAGCGCCCGACCTTTGTCTACGCAAAGATCTGCGAGTTCATCATGCCTCTCGACCGCGCTACCCGATACGAGGACCCCTTGGCGGAAGCGCTCGCCGCTCAGGGTCTCGGCGAGATCACGGGCGGCGGCTCGCTTGTCAGTAAAGAGGGCGAGATCGAATACGTAGGTATCGATCTCGATCTGCTCGATCTGAAACGAGCGCTTCCCGTGGCGGCCACCGTTCTTGACCAGTGTGGCGCCCCTCGAGGCTCGCAACTCGAGTACCGTCGGCGCGCCTCCGACCTAACCTATCCGTTCGGCTCCACCGAATGCGTGGCCATCTACCTTGATGGCACTAACCTTCCCGATCCTGTCTATTCCAGCACCGATACCGACGCACTAGCGGATCTGCTTTCCAACGCTATGGCATTCAGTCACTCGGGGAGGTTCGTGCCTCTTGGAAGGGACCCACAGAGACGGCCATCTACGTTTATGGCCCGAGCGCCGAATCGCTCTTCGCATCCATCGAGCCTGTCCTTCTCACATACCCGCTATGCCAGAACGCACGGGTCGTCGTAGGGCACGGCACCCCACTTCTCGAGCCGCGCTCGGTACGCATCCCTTTACACCCGGACGGTCCCTCGGCCTAACCCCGCGCTGCAGCGGAACTCGCCTTGCGCTCGCCGCTGAACTCGATATCGTTAGACGCCGCACATGAGACATCGCCTTAGCTCGCCGCTGTTCTGGGCCCTCATGGGCCTTTTCATAGGCCTGTTCTGGTTCATGTTCATGTGGGTCTTTTTCACGGCGCCCCAGTCGCTCTTCATCAGTGTCTCGTTGCTCCTGGCAGACATCACTTGCTCCCTCTTGCTGCTCGACAACATCTTTGCAGCTCCGCTCCTCAATGCGTTGCTGTACGGATTCTTAGCCTTCGGTGTGCGGGCACTTGCCCGGCGCCTCAAGGTAGGGTCAGCTGGCATGAACGATCGGGCACATAGGTAACACTTTAGTCCGGGCACATGGGTGACACTCATCAACAGTTAGCTCGTCGTCGTCGCGCGGTGGAATGGGTGGAAATCCTGGTGCTCTGACTCATCGCGGTCCTGCCCGGCGGCGCCGCCGCGATGCCAGGGCCGATGTTGATAGAACGCTGCAAAGAGCTTCTGCTCCCTCTCGTCGAAGCGACCGAGCAGCAGCGACCCGAAGTAGAGGTCCCACGCCCCGTCGTCGACTTCCTCGAGCCCGACGTACTCGTCGATGAGCGGATGGCTGACGCTGAGCCAGCCCCTCTTCCAGCGGATGCCGCCGTTTCGGCTGACGAGCCTTACCTCGAAGTGGCCGGGGTACTCGATCTTCGGCGGCACCGAGGGGACGGCCGCGCCGAAGGGCGGTAGAGTTCGGCCGGACGTTTCATTCCGATGGCTTCGTGGGGCCGCTCGCTGTTGAACTCCTGCCGAAACGCATCGAACCGTCTTTGCTGGCGGACGAGATCACCGGCGGGAGGTCGGGTCGTGGCCCGCTTCAGGGTGCGATGCTTCCTCTCGTGCGAGCCGTTTTGCTCAGGGTGAGCCGGCTGGGTCAGCTCGGGCCGGATCCCCAGCTTGATCCACCACACCGACAACCGCGACAGCCGCCCAGGCCCGTCGACGCGAACGGCACCCCGTTGTCGCTGCGGATGGCCCGCGGCAGTCCGTACTCCCGAAACAGCCGCTCGAATCCCTTCTTCACGCCGCCGGTCTTCGTCGTCAGCAGTCCTTTGCATCCCAGCAGGTACCGGCTGTAGAGGTCGGTCACCGTCAGCGGGTAGCAGTAGGTCCCGTCTCCCGTCCGGAACTCGCCCTTGAAATCCGTCGCCCACAGCTCGTTGGGCTCCTGCGCCACCGTCGTCGGATGTCCCGGGTGCCCCACCGCCCGCCTGCGACGTCGCCCTTTTACGAGCCCGTTTCTCTTCAGGATCGCCGCTACCGTGCTTCGCGCCGGCCACGTCGTCTCGACGTGGCGCCCCGACAACACGTGGACGATCTTCTTCGGACCCGAGTCCGGATGCTTTCGCCGGAAGGCCGTGATTGCCGCCTCGATCTCTTCCGGCGTCCGATTCGGATGGCACGCGGGCCTGCGGGCCTGATCCTCGAGCCCCGCCACGCCGTCCTCCTCGAATCTCCCGATCCACTTGTAGAGCGTCTTGCGGCTCACGCCGTGCCGCTCGGCTACAAAGCTCACCGTGAACAGCCCGCTTCGGTAGTCCACCAGGCACTGCATCCTCTCGGCCACAGGGGTCGTCTCCTTCCAGGGCATCGGGCGTCTCTCCTCCCGCCCCCACTCTGCCCTCTGTTACCCATGTGCCTGGACTCTTCTGTCACCCATGTGCCCGGACCGAACCGCAGCGGCGTCTAACAGCGCGCTGCAGCGGACTCGGAGGTTGCTTCGGTATCGTTGACACTCTCAGCTAACTAGAGAGGTCACGATGGGAAAAGCAGGACCCCGGAGAGTCAGAAGCTACAGCCAGGAGTTCAAGCTGCGGGCCGTTCAACTGAGCCGGCAGCCGGGAGTCCTGGTCCGGGACGTGGCGCTTTCACTGAGCATTCACCCCTTCATGCTGTCGCGCTGGCGCAAGCAGGCCCGGGACGGCCAGCTGCGCGGTGCCTTGCCGGCTCTGGACCTGAAAGCCGTGGGTGAGCTCCAGCGGCTGCGAGAGGTCGAGCGCGATTACAAGCGGCTGAAGATGGAGCATGAGCTCCTAAAAAGAGCGATCCGGTTCGCCCGCGAGTTACGGGGGACGTCTTCGCGTTCCTCGAGGCGAACCGGAGGTTCTTCCCGGTGAGCCTGATGTGCAGGAGGTTCGCCGTCACACGGGCCGGGTTCTACGCCTGGCGACGCCGTCGTCCGAGTCGCCGGACGTGTTCTGACGCGGCGATGACCGAACGGGTTCTGGCGGTGTTCCAGGAGGCGAGGGGGCTTTACGGCAGCCCTCGAGTGACCCGGGAACTCGGGCGGCGAGGCGTTTCGGTTGGCCGACGCCGTGTCGCGCGTCTGATGCGCCTGGCACAGCTCCAGGGCCGCTCGGCCCGTCTTTACCGCCGGTCGCGCGTGGGTCAGAAGACGTTCTATCGGCCGCATCCGAATCATCCACGGTCTCACGACGACCGGCCCGGACCAGCTCTGGGTGGGAGACGTCACGTACGTCCGGGTCGCCGGACGCTGGCGGTACCTGGCCGTCGTGATGGACCGGCACTCCCGCAGGGTCCTCGGATGGAGCCTGGGCCGGAATCGGGACGCTTCGCTGACCCGGCGCGCCCTCACTCACGCCGTCCGATGGCGCCGTCCGCCTGCGGGCCTGACGTTTCACAGCGACCGCGGGATCGAGTACTCGGCCGTCCACCTCGGAGACGAACTGTCCCGCCGGGGTTTCGTCCAGAGCATGAATCGCCCGCGGCAGATGAACGACAACGCCCACATGGAGTCGTTCTTCCATTCGCTGAAGACCGAGCGGCTCTTCGGGATGACGTTCCAGAAGGACTCCGACCTCCGGGCCGCTCTCCTCGACTACGTCGGCTTCTACAATCGGCGGCGCCTCCATTCGTCCCTTGGATACCTTCCCCCGGCCGTGTTCGAAGCCCAGGTCCCTAACCACACGGGTGTCAACTGAACCGAAGCAAGTTCCCTCGCTACGCTCGCCGCTGAGCTTGATATCGTTAGGTGCGCGAATGAACGAAACAGGTTGGTGCGCCCTTCCGGCGTTCCCTTCTCTCTGTCAGATTCTCACTTCGCTTATCTGGCCTATGATCACGCGACTGCCCGTGATTAGTACGGGTCGCTCCGCGTCGCGGGCTTCCGGCCGAATATTCGCACTCGTCGGTGCCTGGCCCATGGCCTGCCACCTAAGCCGCACGCAGCTCCGATCAAGATCCGCTCCAACCTCAGTCGAGCTGATCTCGCTCTATCCCTCCCGTCGCGATTTGGAGCCTGGGTCACGGCATGCGCGCTCCGAGTGTCGGCGTTTCTCCCCTTCACATCGGTTTCACTCTTCTGGCCCAGCATCGCGAGCCGCTTCCTTTCCGGTCTCCGTCTCCGTTCAGCCGACCCCACAGGTGCGACACGTGCGGCCACGGATGCCACGGTCTAACAGCGCGCTGCAGCGGACTCGCTTGCGCTCGAGATGAGCCGGTATCGTTAGGTGCCGGCTGGATCCCCCTGGCTCGGATCCAGCCCGTTGTCTCGGCAGGCTTCCATTCGCACTCTGATGGGCTTCCTTCGTTGCAGCCTCCGGTGCAGGAGTCCTTCCGGCTCTGGCCTCCCGGATCGGGGCTGTCTGGTACCTGCGGGCCCGCTTGTTGGTCCGAGCTCCAGTGCATCTCCCCCGGACGGGTCGTGGGCTCGTGTCCTGGTCGTGCCGTAAGGTCTGCTACTCGCCTCGTTCTCGTTCGTTCGAGGCACCTTCTGCCGACGTATCCTTCGTCTTCGCTTCCGACGGATCCTTTCCTTACGCTGCCGGTGGAACTCCGTGGCTTTGGATCGCGGACAGGGCTCCTTCGTACCTCGCCCATGTCCAGCGCCTGCGCGGGACGGCCAGCTCTGGGTCACTGCCGCGCGGCTCGCGTCCTCGCGGCTCCCCGGTCGGCAGCCTCCGTGCCGATCGCTCCAGGTTGCTCTCGGGGTCCGAAGGGGCCAAGCGGGGCCCGCGCGCGCTGCAGCAGACTCGCCTGCGTAGCCGCTGAGCGCTTCGTTATGCGTAGCTGCGGGTCGCCTCCCCGCTCGGCCGACGCGCCGGGACGAGTCGCCAGGTACGCCCCCTCGACCGCCCCTTTCCGATCGCCCCGGGCGCTCTGCACGTCAGGTCTGACCAGCTTCGCTCCCTTCCGCCCAGCCAGCACCCGCGCCCGGAGGATCGCCGTCCCTGCGCCGCCGGCTATCCGGCGTGCTCCACCCTGAGGCCAGTCGCCGGATCCTGCTCTCGACCGCCCCGATCGCGGCAGCACCGCTCGGCGCTTCCGATAGCCGCCGGACCTGTCAGGCCACGTCGTCCGCAAAGCGCGCGCGTCGAGCTGCGCCTCATCCGGTCCCCGTCGCCTTCACGCTCCCTGAGAGGCGACGCTTCGTCCCGTCACGCACAGAAGGTCCCGCGTTCCAGCGCCGACCGGTCCTCGGCCCTCCTCTCCGGCCGACGCTGCCTACACCCCGATTGCAGCGCCGGGTCATCCGCGGCGCCCCTGCCTTCTCGCCGTCGAGCCGGTCTTGCTTGGCGCTCTCGTCAGATCATGCGCAGCCGCCGCTGGCCTGTCCCACCAGCCAGCCTGCGTCCCCGCGCAGGCCTCAAGAGCCGCTCACTCTCGGCGAGTGCGTCCCCATCTCCGCGCGATCCCATCCCTCGTCTTTCCAATCTCGGCCTCGACCCTTCCGCGTCGTCGCCGATCGCCGCTGCCGTCTTCGAGCTGTCCTTCGCCGTCAAAACGCAGTACTGCCGCCGGTCGCCCACGTCCAGCCCCACTATTGCAGCCCTCTCGCCGGTGCTACGCTTCCTCGGCCGCGCTCCCTTCGCGGCCTCGGCCCGTGACTTTCTTCCGCAGCCGGCCTTCCAACTGCTCGCCGGGGAGACCGGCCTTCTACATCGCCAGCATCGCTTGCGCTCGCCGCTGAGCGCGGTATCGTTAGGCCCACGCGAAACACGAACAAGCGGGAGGTTCAATGCGAACCTCGTGGATAGTGCCGCCTGTACCCGAAGAACCTAAAGGCCTATTTCCGCATGCTCGGATGGCCGAGAGATTTGTGGCAGCGCGGCGCGCTCACTACTAGTAATCGTCGGCGACGCCCTCAAGACGACCGGGGGCCAACGTCCGTTTCGCGCCGGTGCATCCGCCGTTAAATCCGGCGCACGACGGCTGGTGTTCGCGTTACATCGTACTTCGAGTCGCGGGCTCATCGCGATCGCGTCAATCAAAGGTAAGGAGGCATGCCCAGCATGGGTGGGCCAAAGGATATGCCGTTTACGAATGCGCATGGTCACGGCGGATTCAATGCCCGCCGGGCGGCCTAACAACGCGCTGCAGCGGACTCGGAGGTTGCTTCGGTATCGTTGACACTCTCAGCTAACTAGAGAGGTCACGATGGGAAAAGCAGGACCCCGGAGAGTCAGGAGCTACAGCCAGGAGTTCAAGCTGCGGGCCGTTCAGCTGAGCCGGCAGCCGGGAGTCCTGGTCCGGGACGTGGCGCTTTCACTGAGCATTCACCCCTTCATGCTGTCGCGCTGGCGCAAGCAGGCCCGGGACGGCCAGCTGCGCGGTGCCTTGCCGGCTCTGGACCTGAAAGCCGTGGGTGAGCTCCAGCGGCTGCGAGAGGTCGAGCGCGATTACAAGCGGCTGAAGATGGAGCATGAGCTCCTAAAAAGAGCGATCCGGTTCGCCCGCGAGTTACGGGGGACGTCTTCGCGTTCCTCGAGGCGAACCGGAGGTTCTTCCCGGTGAGCCTGATGTGCAGGAGGTTCGCCGTCACGCGGGCCGGGTTCTACGCCTGGCGACGCCGTCGTCCGAGTCGCCGGACGTGTTCTGACGCGGCGATGACCGAACGGGTTCTGGCGGTGTTCCAGGAGGCGAGGGGGCTTTACGGCAGCCCTCGAGTGACCCGCGAACTCGGGCGGCGAGGCGTTTCGGTTGGCCGACGCCGTGTCGCGCGTCTGATGCGCCTGGCACAGCTCCAGGGCCGCTCGGCCCGTCTTTACCGCCGGTCGCGCGTGGGTCAGAAGGCGTTCTATCGGCTGCATCCGAACACGGTCCACGGTCTCACGACGACCGGCCCGGACCAGCTCTGGGTGGGAGACGTCACGTACGTCCGGGTCGCCGGACGCTGGCGGTACCTGGCCGTCGTGATGGATCGGCACTCCCGCAGGGTCCTCGGATGGAGCCTGGGCCGGAATCGGGACGCTTCGCTGACCCGGCGCGCCCTCACTCACGCCGTCCGATGGCGCCGTCCGCCTGCGGGCCTGACGTTTCACAGCGACCGCGGGATCGAGTACTCGGCCGTCCACCTCGGAGACGAACTGTCCCGCCGGGGTTTCGTCCAGAGCATGAATCGCCCGCGGCAGATGAACGACAACGCCCACATGGAGTCGTTCTTCCATTCGCTGAAGACCGAGTGGCTCTTCGGGATGACGTTCCAGAAGGACTCCGACCTCCGGGCCGCTCTCCTCGACTACGTCGGCTTCTACAATCGGCGGCGCCTCCATTCGTCCCTTGGATACCTTCCCCCGGCCGTGTTCGAAGCCCAGGTCCCTAACCACACGGTGTCAACTGAACCGAAGCAAGTTCCCTCGCTTGCGCTCGCCGCTGAGCGCGGTATCGTTAGCCGCCCAAGCGAAACACGAACAAGCGAGGAGGTTCAAATGCGATACGTCGATGGATATGTCCTGCCTGTACCCAAGAAGAACCTAAAGGCCTATCTCCGCATGGCTCGGATGGGAGAGAGATTGTGGCGAAAGCACGGCGCGCTCGACTACAAGGAATGCGTCGGTGACGACCTCAAGACGAAGTGGGGAACGCCGTTTGCGCGAGTGATGAAGTTGAAACCCGGCGAGACGGTGGTGTTCTCTTACATCGTATTCAAGTCGCGGGCTCATCGCGATCGCGTCAATGCAAAGGTAATGGAGGCAATGCCCAGCATGGGTGGGCCAAAGGATATGCCGTTCGACATGAAGCGCATGGTCTACGGCGGATTCAATGTCCCGGTCGGCGGCTAACAACAGCATGCAGCGGACGGCGCTGCGCGCCGCCGCTGATGCTGAGCGTTAGACGGCCAGAGAGTACATGCAGGAGCGAATGGTGAAGGAACGTCCGGCGCTCACCGTGAATCAGTGGCTTGCGTCGGTGCCCGCCGAGCGCAAAGACGCCATCAACGCCGTCCGCGACGCCGTCAACGAGCATCTGCCGCAGGGTTACGAGGAGACTGTCGACTGGGGCATGCTCGCTTGGGTCGTGCCGCTCGCCACGCTACCGAACACGCACAACGGTCATCCGTTAATGCTCGCGGCGCTCGGCGCGCACACGAAATTCATGACCCTCTACCTCATGAGCGTCTACGGCGACCCCAAGCTCAGGAGAGGGTTCGAGATCGCCTACAAGAGGACGGGCAAGAAGCTCGACATGGGCGGCTGCTGCGTCCACTTCAAGAAGCTCGACGATCTGCCTCTTGACGTCGTCGGCAACACTATCGCTCGCATAGCCGTCGACCAATATGTCGAGCGCTACGAGAACTCGCGCACGAAGAAGAACCCGAAGAAGAAGACGAAGAAAGCGAAGCGCTAACGCTACGGGGCTCGGTCTCGAGGCGGCGCGATGAGGTCGCGACGCACCAGCGGCGGCAGGCGCGGTGGCGTGACCGCGCGCGGGCCGGAGTGAATGCGTGACGGTTTCGGCTTGAGCGCGGGGCGACCCAGCCCACTTTGACGTGCCGCAGAGCACCTGGTTAACAGGGCGTGGGAAAGGCGGCGTTGGCGTCGTTCAGCCCAACGTCTACGTCCTCACAACGGCGACCTACGCGCCCTCTCCGGCGGCTATTACCTGAGGTCCCCCCAGTAGGCCGTCTAACACCTCGTTGCCCCGGACTCGGCGTCAGTCGCTGCGCTCCTTCCTTCTCGCCGCTGAGCGCGATATCGTTAGGGCGCCAACCGCGCGAGGGATGAAGTGCCACCAGTAAATCGGGGACGGGTAATCGGCACCTTCCTGGGCCTCCTCGGAGCCGGGTTTTCCGCTTTCGCGTGGTTCAGGTATCGGCGCGAAATTCATCGAGCGCGCGAGCGAATTTCCTCCGGCAGCAGAATCGTCGAGACGCCCACCGGGCCGATCGAATACGGCCTCGCCGGCGATGGTCCGCCAGTTCTGGTCGTGCACGGTGCCGGCGGTGGCTTCGACCAGGGCCTGGAAATTGCCAGCCCACTGGTCCAGGCCGGTTATCGGGTCATCGCGATGTCACGCTTTGGCTACCTGCGGACGCCTCTCCCTGTCGACGCCTCCCCCGCCGCGCAGGCGGACGCGCACGCCTGTCTCCTCGATGCTCTGGGCGTCCGGCGTGTCGCGGTCGTCGGCGCGTCCGCCGGGGCGCCCTCGTCCATGCAGTTTGCGCTGCGACATCCCGAGCGGACGGCGTGTCTCGCTCTCCTGGTTCCCGCTGCCTACCCCTCTCACATCGAGCAGCGGCGGGACGGCGCCGTGCCCATACGGTCCTCGTCCGCCACCAAACTGCTGTTCGATACCGCACTCAGATCGGACTTTCTCTTCTGGGTCGCGCCCAGGGTCGCCCGGAACGCCATGCTCCAGGCGATTCTGGGCACGCCGCCATCTGTATTGAAGAACGCGAGCGCCGAGGAGCGCGCGCGGGTGGCGCAGGTGCTGGATCACATCCAACCGCTGAGCATGCGCCGGCTCGGGCTGCTCAACGACGCCTCGATCGTCGGTTCGCTCCCGCGATACGAGCTCGAGCGGATTGCGGCGCCGACGCTCATCCTGGGCATGGCCGACTGTCTCTACGGGACCTATCCGGGTGCGCGATACTCCGCCGAGAATATTCCGGGCGCCCGCCTCATCGACTACCCGACCGGTGGGCATCTCTGGGTCGGGCATCACAGGGAAGTCCTGGCGGAAATTGCGGGCTTCTTGAGGAATGCGGCCTGGCCCGCGGCTGCGCCGGACGCCGGCGAATTCGCCGCCCCCGCCGCCGGGCGCGGTATGCTGAAGCCAACCATGAGCGCGACGTGGTCCTGTCCAAAGTGCAAGCGGCGTTTCACGCGCAAGAATCAGAGGCACGCGTGCGGTACCGGTAGTCGGCTGCAGGTGCTGCGGGGCCGGCCGGAGTCGCTCGTAGCCCTCTATCATTCGCTCGAGTCGTTTGCCAGGACACTCGGATCGGTGGAGTTCGTCGCCCGTGACAGGTATGTCCTCTTTCGCAGCATTCGCATATTCGCGGATCTGGTCGTCATGACCGATGCTCTGCGAGTTGCGGTTCATCTCGGTCGGCGGGTGGCGGACCCGATCTTCTTCAAGATTGGCGAGGATCGGAAGCGTGTCACGCATGTAGCCTTGCTGAATGACGAGACGGGTCTTTCGGCCTTGAAGCCCTACTTGCGGGAAGCATACGAGCTCTCCGTCTCCTTGCCGTCGGCCTGACAGAGCACTGGAGCGGACTCGCCTGCGCCCGCCGCCGACAGCTGGAGCATTCATGAAATCGTGGTTCACTTCGGCGATACCGAAGTCCAATCACACGTGCGATTCCGAACGACCATCGCTGAGCCATCGACTACGATTCTCTATTACGACGAATATCGCTGGCCTCAGGCGCTGAAGTATTCGAACCAAAGCGTTCCGCTGTCGTTGCAACTCATTTCTCTCATGCGCGAGTGCAACTATTCTCTCCTCGCCTCCCTCGAGGACTTGCTTCGGCTCAACTCATGTATTCATGCGGTCAGTGGTCCAGAAACGCTCGAGGCACAGGTTCGGGGCTGTACAACGCACATGGCGCGGCACATCGCTCAAATGAAGCGCTGTCATGACGCCTGGTTATCCACGAAGAACGCCTGACCTCTCGTTGCCGTGGACTCGCTGCGCTCGCCGCCGAGCTTGATATCGTTACGCGGCAGGAGGTCGAGCGCCCGGCAAGCGAGGAAGCGGTCCGTGAAACACACGCGCATCATCGTGACTCACTACGGCGGGCCCGACGCACTTCAGGTGCTCGAAGAAGAGTGCCCCGAGCCGAAAGCAGGTGAAGTGCGGGTTCGGGTGCTGGCCGCAGGCGTCGCCTTGCCCGACATCATGGCTCGCGAGGGCGTTCATCCCGAGACGCCCCCGGTACCCTTCACGCCGGGGTGGGATCTGGTCGGCGTGGTGGAGCGGCTCGGCGCCGGTATCTCTGGAATCGAACCAGGCCAGACAGTCGCCGCGATGCCGATCCACCGTGCGTACGCGGAGTTCGTCTGCCTGCCGCAACGTGAACTGATTCCGGTGCCCTCCGGGCTGGACGCCGCCGAGGCCGTCAGCCTCATTTTGAACTACATCACGGCTTATCAGATGCTGCATCGCTCCGCCAAAGTCAAACCCGGTCAGCTCGTGTTGTTCCACGGCGCGTCGGGCGGGGTCGGCACGGCACTCCTGCAGCTGGGCCGCCTCGCCGGGCTGGAAATGTACGGTACCTGCTCATCGCGAGGGGCGTCGGCCGTTTCCGACCTGGGCGGCATCCCAATCGACTACCAGCATCAGGACTTCGTGGAAGAGATACACCGCCTCACGAGCGAGGGCGTGGACGCCGTCTTTGACCCCATCGGTGGCGCCCACCTCTGGCATTCCCGCGAGGCTCTCCGTCCGGGCGGGAGGGTGGTGGGTTATGGCAATACCACCTCGCTGCGTGGGGAGGGATTAGGTTCGGACCGTACAGGCCGTCGTAATCGCCTCCATGGAATCCCCATCTACGCGATGTACATCGCCGGCGGCTGGCTTCTCCCGGGCCGGAAACGGGTCGTTCCCTACAGCATCCAGACGCTCAAACGGCTGAAGCCGGCCTTTTTTCTGCAGGATTTGATCGCCCTGCTCGACCTCCTTCAACAGCAGAAGATCAAGCCACTCATCGCGCAGCGGTTTCCTCTTGCCGAGGCGCGACGCGCGCAGGAGTTGCTCGGGAAGGGAGGCGTCATCGGCAAGATCGTGCTCGTGCGCAACGCGTCGCCGCCTGAGTCATGAGCGGCGTAAGTACGGCGAGCGGCGGACGGCGTTTCTCGCCGCCGCTGATGCCGAGCGTTAGGAGAAGGTAAGAGGAGGGGCACCATGTGTCGGATCAAGTTCTTTTTATTCGGCTTAATAGCCGCCGTCGTTTTTGCCGGCTGCTCGTCTGCAGGCTCGACGCCCGCCCGTCAAGAGAAAGCCGGCGAATCTAGCCGAGGCCTGGTCGGGGCGTGGCTCGTTTCAGCCAGTCGCCCTGGGGGTCAGGGCGTCGTACTTCTCACGTTCACTTCTGACGGAACGTTCTTCCGAAGCGGAGATACGCACCCGACACTCAGCGTCGCCCATGGTGTATGGAAGCGAATAAGCGACAGAGAATTCGACGCGACGTACATCGCGTTGCGGTTCGACGAGAACAGGAAGTTCGTCGGAACCCAGAAGACACGGATACGAATCACTCAAGGTCCCAGCGAGAAGGAGTTCACGGGTGTGGCCAAGGTAAGCCTCCTCGATCCAAACGGCAAGGAGGAGCGCGCGTCCGAAACGCGGCTTGCGGGCACACGTATCCAGGTCGAGCCTTTCTGACCTCGGCGCCTGACAACGCGCGGCACCGGACTCGCTTGCGCTCGCCGCCGAGCGGTATCGTTGGCCGCCCGAAGCGGCAGGTCGGTCGACAGGGGGTGGAGGCAGCACGTCGTCTCCACGACATTGCGGAACCCGAGTTGGAACAACTCCACGGTCATCAGGGGCGACGTCCAGAATCGGACGCCGAGGACCGAATCGAATATGCCCTTTGATCTCCAGCCCGTTCTGGAAGGCAAACTCCTCCGCCTGAGACCGCTGCGACCCGAGGATTTTCATGACCTTTACGCGGTCGCATCGGATCCGCTCATCTGGGAACAACATCCGGTCAGGAATCGTCACGAGGAGGAGGTCTTCAGGGGCTTCTTCCGGGAGGCCCTGGAATCCGGGGGAGCGTTGATCGCCACGGATTCCAAAGACGGCGCGGTCATCGGATCGTCGCGATTCAACGGGTACGACAGCGGCAGGAGCGAGGTCGAAATCGGCTGGACGTTTCTGGCCAGGTCTCGCTGGGGAGGCGCCTACAACGGGGAGATGAAACAGCTCATGCTGCGGCACGCTTTCAGATTCGTGAACAGCGTCGTCTTTCTCGTCGGTCCGCAGAATTTCCGCTCCCAGAGGGCTCTGGAGAAGATCGGCGCCGTTCGTGAGGGAACGAGACTCGACGGCAACGGCCGGGAGAGCGTGCTCTATCGAATCGCCGCGCCCGCCTGACGAAAAAGCGGAACCGCGGCGCGCCGCTCGGAACCTCGCCGGCACGCTCGTGACATCCGGACACGCGATATCGTCGGGCTGCAGCCTGCCATGAGGGACCAGATGACGACGAGCAGCCCGCTTCCGGTCACCGTCGAGCAGCTCCAGGATCTCCTGTCGCACGACACCGCGTTCACGAAGGCCTATTCCTTCGTGGTGGCCGCAATCGCTCCGGGCTCGTGCACGCTCCAGGTGCCTCACCTTCCCCACTTCGAGAGACCTGGGGGGATCGTCAGCGGCCAGGTCTTCATGACCGCCGCCGACGTCGCGATGTGGCTGGCCATCAAGACCCTCCGGGGTCTCGACGATCCGTCGGTTACGAGCCACATGCAGACCGAGTTTTTGCGCAGCGCCCGGGGCGAGGGGTTCTCCTGCAAGGCCGTCGTCCTGAGCCTCGGCCGCCGGACCGTCTTCGGCACCGCGGAGTGCCTGTCCGCGAGCGGACAGATTCTCGCCCACCACACGCTGACGTACGTGGCGCCGGGCGCGTCCTGATACTCGTCCCGGAGGGAGGAACCGATGGCCATTCGGATCGTTCGGCTCGGAAGCCCGCGCGGCGCGGGCGAAGGGCTCCGCATCGGAACCGTGCGACGACCTCCGCGAGGCGTCCCGAAGGCGAAGTTCGCGTCGCGCGACTTCTACGACGTCTGGCTTCCCGAGGTCGCCCCCAGCGAGGAGCTCCTCAAGGCAGGCCAGGCCGCGGACGACGCCGGCCGCTGGCGCGCCTTCGAGAGACGGTACCGGGCCGAGATGAAGCGGCCGGGGCCGGCGCACGTCCTCGACCTCCTCACCGCGCTCTCCCGCACGACCTCCTTCTCCGTCGGCTGCTACTGCGCCGCGGAGGATCGCTGTCATCGCTCCATACTTCGCGAGCTTCTCCGGGACCGCGGGGCGGTCTTCGCCTGAGGAGGAACGGTGAGGCCTCGTGTCATCGCCCTGTTGGCCGGGTGCGCGTTCCTGATCATCCGGCTGGGGACGGCGCGACTGGCTCTCGTCGTCGGCGCGATCCTCGTGGCGGCGGCGATCCCGCTGCTCGTTCTGGCCCGGATCCAGCTTGGGAAGGCGTTTTCGGTCGCGCCGAAGGCGTCGACGCTAGTCACGCACGGTCTCTACTCGAGGATCCCGCATCCCATGTACGTCTTCGTCGACCGATCCTGCTCGGCATCGTCGTCGCGGTTCGGCGGGAGTGGCTGATCGCCGCATGGCTCTGTTGGGTGGCTCTTCCGGCGCTGCAGGCCGGCCGCGAAAAGGCGGTGCCGGAGAAGGCCTTCGGAGACGGATACCTCAAGTACCGGGCGCAGACCTGGTGGTGAGCCCCGAGCCGCGCCGTTCGCCGGCGGCCCCCGCGGCGCCGATAGAATCGCCCCCGCGAAGATGGTCGCGGTCCCTCGGTCCGTCGCCGAGTCTCGCCGGGAAGCGGATCGCCCGCTCCCGGCGGGCGTCTCCCGGGCCGCGAAACCTGCCGGCGAACGGCATCCAGGCGATCGTGGGCGGCTGCCCGCTGATGTACATCGAGCGAGCGGACCCCGCTCATCGTTTTTTCCGGTGGTGGCTGCGCCTGCGGAAGCGCGTCCCTGGCTAGGCCGGGCGCGGTATCGTCGACGAGGCCCGTCGACACGACGAAGGAGGAATCCCCCATGGCCGCTCGAATCCCTGCCTACGCCGCGCCCTCCGCAAAGGCACCGCTCGTCCCCCACGAGATCACCCGCCGGGAGACCGGACCGCACGACGTCCGGATCGAGATCCTGTTCTGCGGCATCTGCCACTCGGACATCCACCAGGCCCGCGACGAGTGGGGCGGCTCGATCTTCCCGATGGTGCCGGGGCACGAGATCGTCGGCCGCGTGACGCAGGTCGGCAACGCCGTGACGAAGTTCAGGACCGGTGACCTCGCGGGGGTCGGCTGCTTCGTCGACTCCTGCCTGGAGTGCGACTGCCTGCCGGAGGAACGTCGAACAGTTCTGCGCGAAGGGATGCGCCTTCACCTACAACGGGACCGAAATGGACCGGAAGACGCCGACCTACGGCGGCTACTCCACCGAGGTCGTCGTCAAGGAGCGGTACACGCTGAAGGTCCCGGCCTCCCTCGAGCTCTCGGCCGCGGCGCCGCTCCTCTGCGCGGGGATCACCACGTACTCGCCGCTCCGGCAGTGGAAGTGCAAGCCGGGCGACCGCGTCGGCGTGGTGGGCCTCGGCGGGCTGGGCCACATGGCGGTGAAGCTGGCCGCGGCCATGGGGGCCGAGGTGACGATGCTGAGCACGTCGAAGGCGAAGGAAGCCGACGCGCGGCGGCTCGGCGCCCACGCCTTCGAGCTGACGAACGCGCCGGGGGCGTTCAAGAAGCTGTCGGGACGGTTCGACCTCCTGATCGACACCATCTCGGTCGAGCACGACCTGAACGCCCACCTCGGGCTCCTCCGGACGGAGGGGACGATGGTGGTCGTCGGCGTCCCGCCGGTTCCCGCACCTCTCTCCTCCATGTCGCTCATCTTCGGCAACAAGAAGCTGGCCGGCTCGCTGATCGGCGGCATCGCCCAAACCCAGGAGATGCTCGACTTCTGCGCCGCGAAGAAGATCGTCGCGGACGTCGAGGTGATCCCGGCCGCGAAGATCAACGAGGCGTACGAGCGGATGCTCCGGAGCGACGTTCGTTACCGGTTCGTGATCGACGCCGCGAGCCTGAAGGGGGCCTGACGGGGCGAAGCCCGGCATGCGCGTCATCCTCCTCTTCGCCCTCGCGACGCTGATCCCGCTCGTCCCGTTCCTCCTGTTCCTCCGGAGGAAGAAGTCGTCGGCCACGGCGACCGACGTGGCCGACACGTTGAAGGCGTTCCTGAACGGCCGCCTCGGCAGCGTCGACTGGAATGACTTCGTCGAGACGCCGATTGCGGACCCCGCTCTGGAGGTCATCCGTGTCACGTGCGCCGCGCTGCCGGACCGGTTTCCCCCCGCGGAGCGCGGCCAGTGGTGCGGCGCCGGCGGCCTCGAGGTCGTACGGGGGCTTCTCGCGCAGCTGTCGGGCAGAGCGGGGCCGCGCGCAACAGAAGCTTGAGGGATCCGGGAACCGGGGACGCGCCTTCCCGTATATGACCTCAGGAGGGCCCAAAATGACCGACGCGTCAGCGGACGCCCCGGCGCCTCACTCGCGCCTCGTGAGCGCGCTGGAGGTCCTCGTCGGGGCGGGCGTCGTGATCGGCCACAACGTCTTCCGCGTCGTTCCGAACGAGGTGCCGATCCTCACCGTCCTCGGCCTCCTCTCGTTTCGGCTCCGGAATGGCGGCTGGTCGGCGATGGGCTTCCGGCGGCCGCCGTCGTGGGCCGTCGCCGCCGGGTTCGCGCTCCTCGCCGCGGCAGTTCGGATCCTCGGTGGCGAACTCGTCGATCTCGGCACCGCGCGTTTCTGGACCCCAGCCAAGGCGCCCGCGATCGCCGAAACGATCCCGGGCAATCTCGGCAACGCCTTGCTCGCCCTCCTCATCGTCTGGTCTTTCGCCGCTTTCGGCGAGGAGATCTCGTACCGCGGCTACCTCCTGAACCGTTCCGCCGACGTCCTCGGCGGCTCAGCGGCTGCTTACTGGGCCGCTGCCGTCTTCGTCGCGGTCCTGTTCGGCCTCGGGCACTGGTACAAGGGCCCGGCTGGCGTCGTCGACTCCGGGTTCGCCGGCCTCGTCCTCGGCGGGGCGTACGTCCTCTCCCGCCGGAACCTCTGGGTCCCGATTCTCGCGCACGGCTTCATCGACACGTTCGGCGTCATCGCCCTCTACTTCGGCTGGGCGACGTAGCCCCCCGGCATTCCGCCAAGGCGAATGGGGAGATAATCGCCGCCTGATCCGAGCGCATTTCACAAAGGCCGGCCTGGCCGTCGGCCGGCCGTCCGAACGAAGGAGGACGCACCTTGAGCCACCGAAGGACCCGAATCGCCGCCGTCTGTATTGTCACCGCGCTCGCCGGAGCAGCCGGGGCCTGGACGCTCATCGCCCAGCAGCCCCCCCCTTACAAGCGGACCGTTCTCCTGAAACAGGAGATGACCATTCCCGGCCGGGAGGCCGTGATGGCCCTCGTCGAGATTCCGGCCGGCGTCGCGGAAGGGCGACACACGCACCCCGCAGAGGTCTTCGCGTTCGTCCTCGAAGGGGCGGCCACGCTCGAGGTCGACGGCAAGCCGACCGTGACCCTCAAGCCGGGAGAGATCTTCTATCTCGCGCCCGGACAGGTTCACCAGGTCGTCAACAACGGGACGACGCCGGTGAAGCTCACCGCCACCTTCGTCACCGAGAAGGGAAAGCCGCTCACGACGCCGGCTCCGTGACGGACGCACCCCGCGTGGTGTCGGCCGAGCCACGCTCGACGACCCTTCTCCTGCACTGCCCGCTCCGGCTCGGCATCGCGGCCAGTCTGACCCAGTTCGTCTACCGGCACGGCGGCCGGATCCTCTACCACGACCAGTACGTCGACCCCGAGATCCAGCACTACTACACGCGCCTCCGCTGGGACGTCTCGGCGTTCGCACTCCCCGACCCGGAGATCGCCCCGGCCCTCAAGGCCGTCATCGGGGACGGACCCGACGTGGTCTGGTCGCTGCACTCCTCGGTCGACGTGCCGCGCCTCGCGATCTTCGTCTCGAAGGACCCATGGTGCCTCCACGACCTCCTCGCCCGGACGAGTTCCGGGGAATGGACGGCCGCGGTGGCGCTCGTCGTCGCGAACCACCCGGATCTCGAGCCGGTGGCGACGAGATTCGGCGTGCCGTTCCACGCCTTCGCGGTCACGAAGGAAAGCAAGGCCGAGGTCGAGGAAGCCCAGATCGCGCTCCTCCGGCGCGAGCGGATCGACCTCGTCGTCCTCGCGCGCTACATGCAGATCGTGACCGGGCGGTTCGTGCAGGAATACCCGGACCGGATCATCAACATCCACCACGCTTTCCTGCCGGCCTTCCCCGGGGCCCGCCCGTACCACGCCGCGCGCGAGCGGGGCGTGAAGATGATCGGCGCGACGAGCCACTACGTGACCGAGACCCTGGACGCCGGGCCGATCATCGAGCAGGACGTCCGCCGCGTGACGCACCGGCAGTCGGTGCAGGACCTGATCCGGCTCGGGAGGGACCTCGAGAAGGTCGTTCTCTCACGGGCCGTCTGGAGCCACATCCGCCACAAGGTCATCGTCCACAAGGGGAGAACGGTCGTCTTCGATTGAGCGCGAAGGAAGCGGCCCGGAAGGGGCTCGCCGTCTACTTCGGAGTCCTCGTCGCGGGCTCCGCCCTTTTCGAAGGGCTTCTTCTCCGCGCTGGCGATTCCGTCGGCAACCACCCCGCCCTCGTCTTCGCCCTCATGTGGACGCCCGCGCTCGCCTCCCTCGTCGCGCGGACGGCCCTTCGGGAGGGGGTCCGCGACGTCTCCTTCCGCTTCGGCGGCCGGTCCGGCGCGCGGATGACGCTCGTCGGTTGGCTCTTTCCCATCGCCGTCGGGGCCGTGGCGTACGGCGTGGCCTGGGCGACGGGCCTCGCGACCTTCCGGGCTCCGACGCTGCCGGGCCTCCCGCGGGGCCTCTCTCCGGCCGCCGCCTTCGCGGCCGTCGCGGGAATACAGCTTACGCTCGGAACGATCCTCGGAGCGCTCTCCGCGGCCGGGGAAGAGATCGGCTGGCGTGGCTACATGCTGACCCGGCTCGTCGATGCCGGCGTCCCCCGCCCCGTCCTCGCGAGCGGCCTGATCTGGGGCGCGTGGCACCTCCCGATGATCCTCGGGGGGGCCTACGCGGCGGGACCGCGCCCGGCCGTCTCGGCCCTCGTCTTCATCGGCGCGATCCTCCCGATCGCCGCCCTGCTCGCGCGCCTGCGGCTCGAGTCGGGTAGTGTCTGGCCGGCCGTCGTCGGGCACGCGGCGTGGAACGCGACGATCCAGGGAGCGTTCGACGCCTCGACGGTCCCGGGCGCCTCGGAGTTCTGGGTCGGAGAGTCCGGGGTCCTCGTCGCGGTGGCGAGCGCAGCACTCGTTTTCCCGCTGGTCCGCGGAAAGCTCGCCGGCTGGAGTCGGTGATCTCCGCCGGCCGCTACGAAAGCCGGTAGAGCGTCTCGTCCCGTCCGGCCGCCTCCGCAAGGAGCTGTGCCCAGCGGTTCCGGCGCGCAAGGCCTGCCTGCGGGTTCTGTTCCAGGAAGGCGAGGTCCTTCCCGGAGATCTCGAACGGGACCGGGCAGGTCGGGCAAAAGACGACGGAGGAGCCCCCTGACGCCCGGGGCCCGGAGGACGGGACGACCCTGGCCTCGGCGTTCAGGCAGACGGGACAAGGCATGGAATCACTTTGCCACACCCCGCCGCGCGAACGCCCGACGGGATCAGTGGAAGAGCTGGTCGCGGCCGGGCCGCATCGTCACGCGGTCAGGATGCTTGCGGACGACGCTCTCGACGATGTGGCAGTCCCAGCAGACCGGCCGATGCGTGGCGAAGATCTGCGGGAGCTGCTCGGGCTTCACGTCCTTCCAGAGGAGCGTGTCGCCCGCGGGCGTGACGAGCGCCGGGGCGTGGTCGGCCCACCTCGGGGTGCCGATCGGCTTGCCGCAGAACGTGCAGCTCTTCCCGGCGTACCACTCGGCGACCAGCGACGTCACGAGGCAGCCGTCGGCGGAGCTCTCGATCTGCTTCAGGCAGTCCTGTCCGCAGTCCTGCTTCTCGGGCCAGCGGCTGCACGACGAGAGACGGAGGTCGGGCGAGGCTCCGAACGCGGTCAGCGCGGCGTGCTTCGCATCGATCTCGACGGTCCGGGGGCTCTGGTCGTCCGGGCAGGTGATGACGCGCTTTCCGCGGAAGTTCCGCCAGGTCGGGACGAAAAACCACGCGACGAAGACGAGGGCGACGGCCACGAGAAGGAAGACGACCAGGCCCGTCACCGTCATGGCGCTCACCATCAGGCGCCCGTGCGCCCGCCTTTCCTCCCAAGTTCTGCGCCGTCCATGAAGCGGGCGCCATGATGCGCCCGAATCATCCGGCCGGCGGGCTACTCCGCGCGCAGCGCCTCGATCGGGTCGAGCGATGCGGCCCGCCGCGCCGGGAGGACGCCGGAGAGGAGGCCGACGGCGAGGCTGACGGCCATCGCGGCCACGACGTATAGGGGCGGCGTCCGGAACGGAAGCCCCGGGACGAGCGATGCGAGGAGCTTCCCGATGCCGATGCCGGCGCAGAGACCCGCCACGCCCCCCGCGGCCGACAGGAGCGCCGCCTCGACGAGGAAGAGGGCCATCAGCTGCCCACGACTCGCCCCGACCGCCCGGGCCAGGCCGATCTCGGCGGTCCGCTCCCCCACCGAGATCCACATCATCGTCAGGATGCCGATCGCCCCGACGAGGAGCGAGATCGCCCCGATGCCGCCGACGGCGAGGCTGACGATCGAGAGGACGCGGTCGAGGACGCCGAGCATCTCGTTCTGCGTCGTGATCGTGAAGTCCTCCTCGCCGGCGTGCCGGGAGACGAGGAGCCGCCGGATCCCATCGACGATCCGCTCGGGCGGCAGGTTCGGCGAGAAGAGCACGTCGACGGAGACGAGATCCTCCCGGCCGAAGAGCCGCTGCGCCGTTGCGACGGGGATGTAGGCCGCGTCGTCGATGTCGAAGCCGAGGAACTGCCCCTTCGGCTCGAGAACCCCGATCACGAGGAAACGGAAGCCGCCGATCCGGATCCGCCCGCCGAGGGCCGTCGCCTCGCCGAAGAGCTCGCGCTTCAGCTTCGGGCCGAGGACGGCGAGCGGCGCCCCCTGCCGCGGGTCGCCTTCGGGAAGAAACCGCCCCTGCGCCACGTGGTAGCGCCAGACGTCGGTGGCGTCCGCCGTCACGCCGTAGACGACGACGCTCCGGGCCCGCTCGCCTGCCACGACGCGCGCCGTCCCGAACGAGACGGGGACGGTCTTCACGACGCCGGGGACGCGCAGCATCGCCTCGGCGTCGTCGATCGTGAGGAGGTGCGTCGTGCCGCCGACGGCGCCGGGGAGCCCCTGCGTCTTCACCCGGCCGGGGTTGACGGAGAGGAGATGGGTCCCGAACTGGGTGAATTCGGAGAGGACGTACTGCCGCGTCCCCTCTCCGAGGGACGTCAGGAGGATGACCGAGGCGATCCCGACGACGATGCCGAGCGTCGTCAGCGCCGACCGGAGCCGGTGGGCGGTGACGGCGGCGACGGCGAGGCGAAGGAGGTCTCGCAGCGTCATCATCGCCTCGAGAGCGCGGCCACCGGCTCGAGCCGCGACGCGCGGCGCGCGGGGAGCGCACCGAAGAGGAGCCCGACGCCGACCGACACCGCGAGCGCTGCCCCGACGGCCCACGCCGGGGGCGAGACCGGAAAGTCGGGATAAATCGCCGAGAAGAGCCGCGCCGCGCCGAGGCCGGCGAGGAGCCCCGCGACGCCGCCCGAGGTGGAGAGCATCGCCGCCTCGGCGAGGAAAACGGCGAGGATCTGCGGCCGGCCCGCGCCGACCGCCTTCAGAAGGCCGATCTCGCGCGTCCTCTCCGCCACCGAGACGAGCATCACGTTCATGATGAGGATCCCGGCCACCGAGAGCGAGATGGCCGCGATTCCCGCGAGCGCCGCCGTGAGCGCGTCGAGGATCTTCCCGAAGGTCGAGACGACGGCGTCCTGAGTGAGGACCGTAACGTCCTCCTCCCCGTCGTGCCGCTCCTTGAGGACCGCGAGGACGGCGTCCTTCGCCGCCGGGATCTCCTCGCGCGACGCGATCTCGACGAGCATCCGGAAGATCGACCGCCGGTTGAACATCTTCATGTTCCGCGCGATCGGGATGTGGACCACCTCGTCGAAATCGAAGCCGAGGCCGCGGCCGCGCGGCGCCATCACGCCGACGACGCGGTACCGCTCGTCGCCGATCCGGAGCATCTCTCCGACGGGGTTCGCGGCGCCGAAGAGCTCGGTCCGGATCTTCGAGCCGAGGACGCAGACGCTCTCTCCCCGCTCGGCCTCTCCCGCGGGAAGGTACCCGCCCGTGGCGACCCGGAAGCGCCGGACCGGCTGCATCTCCCAGGTCGTGCCGAACACCATCGCGTCGCGGCTCCTTCCGCCCCACTTCACGGGGGCCGTGCCGATGCCGATCGGGGCGAGGTAGCGGACCTGCCGGACGCGGCGCCGGACGGCCTCGACGTCGGCGAGCGTCAGGTCGTGCGTCGTGCCGCCGACCGCCGGCACCATCCCCGATGTCGTCGTCTTCCCCGGGAGGACGATGAGGAGGTTCGTCCCGAGGCTCATGAATTCGCCCGTCACGAATTCGCGCGCCCCCTCGCCGAGGCTCGTCAGGACGATGACCGACGCCACGCCGATGGCGACGCCGAGGAGCGAGAGGGCGGCGCGCAGCCGGTGGCCGCGGAGACCGCCGAACGCGAAACGGAGAATGTCCTCGCCCTTCACGGGCGGATCTCCTCCGCGACGGCGCCGTCCACCAGCCGGACGCGGTGGCGCGCGCGGCCGCCGATCGCCGGGTCGTGCGTGACGACGAGGAGCGTCAGGCCGCGGGCGTTCATCTCCTCGAGGAGCCGGACGATCTCCCCGCCCGAGGTCGTGTCGAGATTCCCCGTCGGCTCGTCGGCGAGAATGAGGGACGGCCCCATGACGACCGCGCGGGCCAGGGCCACGCGCTGGCGCTCGCCTCCCGAGAGCTGCTCGGGCCGGTGCTCGGCCCGCGGCGAAAGGCCGACGGCGTCGAGCGCCTTCCGCGCCCGCGCCTCGCGCTCGTCCGGCCCCACGCCGGCGAAGATCATCGGCAGCTCGACGTTGCCGAGGGCGGAAAGGCGGGGCACGAGGTGGAACGTCTGGAAGACGAAGCCGATCCGGTTCCGGCGAAGGAGGGTCAACTCGGTCTCGGAGAGCCGCGCCACCTCCCGCCCGTCGAGGCGGTACGAGCCGCCGTCCGGCCGGTCGAGGCAGCCGAGGACGTTCAGGAGCGTCGACTTTCCCGAGCCCGACGGCCCCATGACGGAGGCGTAGTCTCCGTCCGGGAAAGTCAGCGTCACGTCGCGAAGGGCATGGACGGGGCGGTCGCCGACGACGTAGGTGCGGGAGAGCCGTTCGAGCTCGATCACTTCGCCGGAGGCGCGGCGGGCGCGATCACGGCACGGGCCCCCTCCCTGACCTCGGCGCGGTCGAGCGAGACGACGACGGGGTCCCCTTCCGCAAGCCCCGAAGAGACCTCGACGAAGTCCCAGTTCCTGAGCCCCGTCTTCACCGGCACCCGCACGAGCCGTCCCTCCCGGAGGAGGAGGACCCGGTCCCCTTCGAGAAGCGCGTAGCCGGGGAACCGGGGGACGCCGTCCTTCGCCCGGAGAATGACGGTGACGTCGGCCGAGAGCCCGGGCTTCAGGGTCGCGGCGAAAGCCGCTTCGTCGAGCGACGCCTCCACGTCGAACGTCCGGTTCTGCTCCTTGACGTCGAGAACGTATGGGGCGACCCGCGTCACCTTGCCGGTGAAGCTCCGGCCCGGGTAGGCGTCGAACGTGACCCGGCAGGGAAGGCCCGCGGCCACTTTCGCCACGTCGGCCTCGTCGAGGGGCGCGCTGACGTAGATCGTGCCGACGTCGAGGATCTCGAGGACCGGCGGGATCGGGAGGCCCGGCGGTGACGGGGTGATCCACTCCCCCAGCTCGGTCGTCACCTCGGCGACGACGCCGTCGAACGGGGCGCGGAGGACGGTCTTCTCGAGCGTGACGCGCGCCACCTCCACGCCCGCCGAGGCCTGCGCCACGCGCGCCCGCGCCGCGTCGCACGCGGCCGCGGCGTTGTCCCGCACGGTCCGCAACCGGTCGAGCAGCTCCTCGGACACGAGCGCGTCCCGGGCCAGCTTCTCGTTCCGCGCGAGGTCGCGCGCCGCCTGCACGGCCGACTGGCAGGCCTCCCGCTCGGCCGCCCGCGCCGAGACGAGGGCGCTCTCCTGCAACGCGAGCTGCGCCCGATAGTCGCCGTCGGAGAGGCGGAGGAGGACCTCGCCCGCACGGACCTTCTTCCCCTTCTTCGCAGGGAGGGCCGCGACCTTGCCTCCCAGCTCCGCGCTCAGCGTCGCCCGCCGCTCCGCCTTGACCGTACCCGCGCGGCTGTTGACGACCGTCTCCTCCACACGCCCCTTCTCGACCCTGAAGACCGTCACGGGAACGGGCGCAGGGCGAAAGACGGTCAGGCGAAGGAGGACCGCGGCGGCGACGAGGCCCGCGAGGACGAGAAGGCGGCGGGCATTACGGGACAGAGCCATCCCTTCGACAGAATGCATTCGCCGTCGGCCGCGGGGGAATGGTGCAGATAGCCCAGCCGGAGCGCGTCTTCCCTACAGCTCGACCCGCCGGAGGCGGAGCGCGTTCGAGATGACCGACAACGAGCTGAAGGTCATCGCCGCGCTCGCGAGGACGGGCGAGAGCAGGATGCCGAAGAACGGGTAGAGGACGCCCGCCGCGACCGGGACCCCGATGGCGTTGTAGACGAAGGCGAAGAAGAGGTTCTGCTTCACGTTCCGGAGCGTGGCGCGCGAGAGGCGACGCGCCCGGACGAGGCCGCCGAGGTCCCCCGAGAGAAGCGTTATCCCGGCGCTCTCCATCGCCACGTCGGTCCCCGTCCCCATCGCGATCCCGACGTCGGCCGCCGCGAGCGCGGGAGCGTCGTTGACGCCGTCCCCCGCCATCGCGACGACGCGCCCTTCGGCCTGGAGGGCCGCCACCACGTCCTTCTTCCCCGCCGGAAGCACCTCGGCTCTCACGTCCTCGATTCCCAGCGAGGAGGCAATCGCCTCGGCCGCCTCGCGCCGGTCGCCCGTGAGCATCACCAGGCGGAGTCCCTCCGCGTGCAGCCCGGAGACCGCCGGCGCCGCGGACGCCTTGACGGTGTCCGAAACGAAGAGAGCGCCGGAGAGCTTTCCTTCGAATGAAAGAAACAGGACCGACTCTCCAGCGGCGGGCGACCCGACGTCGGCAGACTCCGAGAAGGGCGAAGAGGACGACCGGAGATCTTCTTCGAATAACCCGAGCTGGCCGCCAGCCGATGCCGCACTTGCGAGCGAATCGTTCTTTTCACCTTCTAAGAAAGTCTTCGTTCCAACCGCCACGACATGACCGTCGACGACGGCCCTGACACCCTGGCCGGGAACAGAAACGAAATCTTCGGCGGGCGAGAGGGTCAGGTTCCGCTCCGCGGCCGCGGCGACGACGGCCGCTGCCAGAGGATGCTCGCTGGCCTTCTCCACGGAGGCGGCGAGCCGCAGCAATTCCCTTTCGTCGAACGCGCCGAAGGGGCGAATCTCCGTCACCTTTGGCTTCCCTTCCGTCAGCGTCCCCGTTTTGTCGACGACCAGCGTGTCGACCTTTGCGAGGAGCTCCAGCGCCTCGGCGTTCTTGACGAGGACGCCGGCCCGCGCCCCCCGTCCGGTCGCCACCATGATGGACATCGGCGTCGCGAGGCCGAGCGCGCACGGGCAGGCGACGATGAGGACGGCAACGGCGTTCACGAGCCCGTTCGTGAACCGCGGCTCGGGCCCGAACGCGGCCCAGGCGGCGAACGTCACGGCCGCGACGCCGACGACGGCGGGGACGAAAATCGCCGCGACGCGGTCGGCGAGGCGCTGGACCGGGGCGCGGCTCCGCTGTGCCTCGACGACGAGCGCCACGATCCGGGCCAGGAGCGATTCCCGCCCAACGCGCTCGGCGCGCATGACGAAGCCGCCGGAGCCATTCACGGTCCCGCCCGTCACGAGGCTTCCGGCGGCCTTCTCGAGCGGAATCGGCTCGCCGGTGACCATCGACTCGTCGACGGCGCTCGAGCCTTCGAAGACGACGCCGTCGACCGGCACCTTCTCTCCGGGCCGGACGCGGAGAAGATCGCCCGGCATCACGGCGTCGAGCGGGACGTCCTCTTCCCTTCCGTCGGCGAGCCGCCGCGCCGTCTTCGGCGCGAGGCCGAGGAGGGCGCGGATCGCGTCCGACGTCTTCCGCCGCGCGCGGAGCTCCAGCACCTGCCCGAGAAGGACGAGCGTCGTGATTCCGGCGGCCGCTTCGAAATAGACGGAGTGGCTCGGGTGGAGGCCCGCAACGGTCCATTGAAGGTGAAAGAACGAGGAGACGGCGACCGCTGCGCTGTAGATGTAGGCGGTGCCCGTTCCGAGGCCGATCAGGGTGAACATGTTGAGGCGCCGTGTGCGAAGTGAAGTCCACGCGCGCTGGAAGAACGGGGCTCCGCCCCACAGGACGACGGGCGTGGCAAGAAAGAACTGCAACGCCAGCATCCACCGCGGCGGGACGGCCCCGCCGAGCCGGGGCGCCAGCATCGCGCCCATTTCGAAGAGCATCAAAGGAACCGTCAGCGACGCGCTCACCCAGAAGCGCCGGGTCATCTCCCGGAGCTCGGGGTTCTCTTCGTCCACCTCTCCCGCCGCCGCGACGTTTTCGGGCTCGAGCGCCATGCCGCAGACCGGGCAGGGGCCGGGCTTCTTCTCGCGCACCTCGGGGTCCATCGGGCAGATCCAGTCTGTCCCCTCGGCCGCGACCGGCGCCGGCGCACCGATCTTCATTCGCTCGAACTTTTCGGCGCAGCTCACGCTGCAGAAATAGACCTTTTCCTCGCCGTTCTCGACGACGGCCGCGGCGCGCGCCGGGTCGACGGTCATGCCGCAGATCGGGTCGATCTCGCCTCGGGGCGGGAGCGGAGGTATCGACGGGAGGGTCAGGCCAGGGCCGCTCAAGGCGTCTTTACAATAGCCTCTCTTGAGGGACTTCCGCCGCTTCGTCGCCTACTTCCTCCGTCGCCCGCGCCCGTACGTCTGGGGCTTCGTGACGATGGCGGGCTCCACGGCGTTCTTCCTCGCGATGCCGCGCCTCGTCGGCCGCGCGATCGAAGACCTTGAGGCGGAGCTCTCCGGGGGGCGGATCGCCCGCCTGGCGCTCCTCATCGTCCTTCTCGCCGTCGGGGACGCGATCTGCCTCTTCCTGACCCGCCGCCTCCTGATCGGCGCCTCACGCCACATCGAGTACGAGATGCGCGAGGACCTCTTCGCGCACTTTCTCAAGTTGCCGCCCGTCTGGTACCGGAAGCACCGCATCGGCGATCTCATGAGCCGGGCCGTGAACGACCTCGCGGCGGTGCGGATGATGATCGGCCCCGGCATCATGCAGGCGGCGAACACCCTGTTCGTCGGTTCTGTCGCTCTCGTCCTGATGTTCGTCGTTTCGCCCTCTCTTACCCTCGTCTCGCTGACCGTCTTTCCGTTCATCGCCGTCGCGACGAAGGTCGTCGGGCAGGCGACGCACCGGCGCTTCACGAAGATCCAGGAGTTCTTCAGCGAGGTCTCGGCCGAGGCGCAGGAGAACTTCTCCGGCGCGCGGCTCGTCCGGGCCTTCGCGCGCGAGGAGGGCGAGGAGGCGCGGTTCGACGCGAAGAGCCGCGAACTGATGCGCCGGAACCTCGGCCTCGCGCGCCTGAACGCCCTCTACCTTCCGATGCTCCGGTTCATCGTCGAGGCCGGCTTCGCGCTTACGCTCTTCGCGGGCGGATTGCAGATCCTGGCCGGGACGCTCTCGGTCGCCCGGTTCGTGGAGTTCAACCTCTACCTCATGGAGATGATCTGGCCGGCGATGGCGCTCGGCTGGGTCGTCAACCTGTGGCAGCGCGGCTCCGCCTCGTGGAACCGGATGGTCGAGCTGTGGGACGCCGAGCCCCTGCCCGGCGAGAAGGACTCCGGCGAGCGCCTCGCCGGCGGGATCGAGTTCCGGGATCTCTCCTTCGGCTACGACGGAACGCGGCCGGTTCTGGCCGGCGTCTCGCTCCACGTCCCCGAGGGGAAGACGGTGGCTCTCGTCGGGCGGACCGGCGCCGGGAAGTCGACGCTCGTCCAGCTTCTGCTCCGGCTCGACGAGCCGCCGCCGGGCACCATCTTCGTGGGCGGACGCGACGTCACGGCGCTCCCCCTCCCCGTCCTTCGAAGAAACGTGGCCGTCGTCCCGCAGGAGACCTTTCTCTTCTCCGACACGCTGGCCGGCAACGTAGCCTTCGGCGATCCGCGCGCGAGCCGCGAGGCGATCGAGGGGGTCGTCGCGGCGGCGGGCCTCGCGCCCGACGTCGCGCACTTCCCGAGAGGGCTCGACACCGTCGTCGGCGAGCGCGGCATCACGCTCTCGGGAGGGCAGAAGCAGCGCACCGCCCTGGCCCGGGCGCTCCTCTCCCCCGCGCCGGTTCTGATCCTGGACGACGCCTTCTCGTCGGTGGACACCGAGACCGAGGCGAAGATTCTCTCGGGCCTCCGGGACGCGACGGCCGGGCGGACGGTCTTCCTCGTCTCTCACCGCCTGTCGACGCTCCGCAACGCCGACCTGATCGCCGTCCTCGACGGGGGGACGATCGTCGAGACGGGAACGCACGAGGAGCTCCTCGCGAAGGGGGGCGCCTACGCGGAGCTGGCCGAGCGGCAGCGGCTGGCCGAGGAAGTGGAGGCCGCCTGATGGCCGACATCGCCACGAGCCCCCAAGAGGAAGAGGCGCTCGGAAAGGCCTTCGAGCCGCGCCTCTTCCGGAGGCTCCTGAAGCTGGCCCGTCCCTACCGGGGATACGTGGGCGGTTCGGTGGCTGTCCTCCTCGTCGAGTCGCTCACTCAGCTTGCGGGGCCGCTCCTGACCGGCGCCGCCGTCGACCTTCTCTTCACGAAAGACCGGACGGGGGCGAGCCCGGCAGCGCGCGGCGTCGCGCGCGTCTTCGCCCTCGTCGGCGTCAACGTCACCGGCCCGCACGGCCTGGAAGCGATCGCCGGTCTCTTTCTCCTGACCGCGGCCGCGGGCTTCGTCCTCGACTTCGTGATGGTGACGTGGACGTCGCGGATGGGCCAGGGGATCATGTACGACCTCAGGAAGGCCATCTTCGGCCACCTGCAGCGCGCCGACATCGCCCTCTACGACCGGACGCCCGTCGGCCGGCTCATGACGCGCCTGACGACCGACGTCGACGCCCTGAACGAGCTCTTCACCTCGGGTTTCGTGGCCCTCCTCGGCGACGTCGTCGTCCTCGTGGGAATCGTCGCGATCCTCTTCCTGATGAGCCCGCCGCTCGCGGCGGTGACGTTCGCCATCCTCCTTCCGATGCTCTTCGTGACGAACTGGTTCCGGAAGGGAGCGCGGGACACCTACCGCAATGTCCGCGTGAAGATCGCGCGGGTCAACGCGTTCCTGCAGGAGCAGCTTTCGGGCATCCCGGTCGTCCAGCTCTTCCGGCGCGAGGCGGAGTCGGCCCGGGCGTTCTCGGCGATCAACGACGCGCACCGCGCCGCGAACATCGACTCGATTTTCTACTACGCCGTCTTCTACCCGGCGCTCGACTTCCTCTCGGCGGTCGGGATGGCATTGATCCTCTGGTACGGCGGCTTCCAGGTGCTCCACGGGACGATGACGCTCGGGTCGGTCGTCGCGTTCCTCCAGTACTCGAAGCGCTTCTACCGGCCCCTCATGGACCTTTCGGAGAAGTACAACATCCTGCAGGCCGCGATGGCGTCGTCGGAACGGATCTTCCAGCTCCTCGACCAGAAGCCCACGATCGAGGCGCCCGCCGATCCGCTCCCCGTGCCGGCGCCGTTCCGCGGCGAGGTGGGCTTCGAGGAGGTCCGCTTCTCGTACAAGCCGGGCGACGAGATCCTGAAGGGCGTGTCGTTCCAGGTCCCGCCGGGCCAGACCGTGGCGCTCGTCGGGGCCACGGGAGCGGGCAAGTCGACGATCCTGAACCTCCTCCTCCGCTTCTACGACACGACGTCCGGGCGGGTCGCCGTCGACGGCGTCGACATCCGGCGCTTCGATCCCGTGACGTACCGGGAGCACTTCGGCATCGTCCTGCAGGAGACCTTCCTCTTCACCGGGACGATCGCCGAGAACGTCTCCTTCTTCGACGAGACGATGCCGCGCCGGACGATCGAGGAGGCCTGCCGCGAGGTGGGGCTCGGGCCGCTTCTCGCACGGATGCCGAACGGGCTCGAGACGAAGCTCAGCGAGCGTGGGGGCGGTCTTTCGGTCGGCGAGAAGCAGCTCGTCTCCTTCGCGCGCGCCCTCGCCCGCGACCCGCGGATCCTGATCCTCGACGAGGCGACCTCCAGCGTCGACCCCGAGTCCGAAAGCGTGATCGAGCGGGCGATCGCCCGCCTCCTCGCAGGGCGGACCTCGATCGTCGTCGCCCACCGCCTTTCGACCGTCGTCCGCGCCGACCAGATCCTCGTCCTCGGGCACGGCGAGGTGCGCGAGGCGGGGACGCACGCCGAGCTCCTCGCGAAGGGGGGCCTCTACGCTCGCCTCTACGCTCTGCAGCTCAAGGACAAGGAAGCGGCGGCATAGCCAAACGCGGGCCGGTGTGCCCTCCGACGCCCGCGCGCGCTGTCTGAGCGAAGCGAGTTCGCGCGCCAGGAGGAGGGCATACCGGCCGCGGACGGCCCGCTCTAGCGCACCGGCCGAAGCTGGCGCGCCACCCACTCCCGCTTGTCGCGGAGCTGCGCCTCGTCGGGAGGCCGCCGCTGCATCGCCGGGTGAGGCATCTCGAAGAAGCGGCCTTCGGCCCGAATGGCTTTCCCGCCGCCGACTTCGAGGAAGCAGTATCCCGTTCCGTCGAACGTCTCGCCCGTCGCGGTCCCCAGCACCCGGGCGGCGATCTGATGCGCCACGACCTTTCCCTGCGCCTCCGCGAAGACCCCCGCCTTCGGAAGCGAGAGCGGCGCGTCGGGACGGAAACGGCCCGGCAGCGCCACCGAGGCGATGTCGCCGACCGCGTAAACCTCGGCCGCTCCGGCGGCGCCGACCACCTTCAGGGTGCGGGGATCCACCGGAATCCAGCCCGAGGGCCCGACGAGCCGGGCGTCACGGACGACCTTTGGAGCTTCGTGCGGGGGAATCGCGATGAGAAGATCGTAGGTCGCTCCGCTCCCGTCCTCGAAACCGATGCGCCGTGCGCCCGCGTCGACCCGGACGGCCTTCTTCTGCGGGTGGAACGCGATCCCGCGCCGG
Source organism: uncultured Acidobacteriota bacterium (assembly GCA_963721385.1). Classification (GTDB taxonomy): domain Bacteria; phylum Acidobacteriota; class Thermoanaerobaculia; order UBA5066; family UBA5066; genus DAOMFB01. The sequence continues at coordinate 1,075,104 of CAVRJB010000019.1, read as the reverse complement.
GAGAGCTCGTCCCGGATGAGCTGCCCCATTTCGGGTCCTGCCGTCGCCATCGGCGCTCCCTCGACGGTGTAGACCGCGAGGCGCACCTTCCCGCCCAAACCGCGCGAGGCGAACGTCTGCTCGAGGAGCATCGCCGCCTCGTAAGGCGCGGGCGGACACTTGAAGGGTAGTCTTCGGAATCAGGATGGCGACGTCGCCGCCGCCGAAGCCCTCGAGCGCGGCCCTGAGGCGCACCGCCCCCTCGACCGTGTAGAACGTCTGCGCGGCCTCCGCGAGACCGGGGACGCCCGCGAGGTCCAGCTCGGCCCCGAGCGCGAGTACGAGAGAATCGCCGTGAAGCTCTCCGCGGTCGGTCGCGACCGCACCCCGGGCGAGATCGAGGCTCTGGACGAGTCCCGGCACCAGCCGGATGCCCCGCTCCAGAAGGTCCGCCACCGGCCGCGAGATCTGCTCCGGCGTTCGCTCCCCGAGCATGACCCACGTCTTTCCCGCACCGACGTGGAACGCCGGATTCCTCTCGACAACGGTGATCGAATGGTCGGGCGGCAGGAGCTGGCGCAGCGTGTTGGCCGCCGCGATGCCCCCGAATCCGCCGCCGAGAATCAGCGTCCCGCTCGGTGTCGCGCCCATGGCTCCTCCAGGGGACTTCGGCTTCCCGAGTCACACGATATCGGATTCGGCGGACAGCGAGGCAAGGAAATCGAGGCTGCAGCAGCCTCCGGCGCTTCCCGGGCGCTAGAATGTTCGAAAGCCGACAAGGGGGGGAACCGATGTCGACGAAAGAGCCTCTACGCCTCGAATTGACGCTTGGCGCCGGTCCCGAAGCCGACGCCAAGGTCCTGGACGCCGACGCCCGGAACCTGAAACGGCAGCTCGAGGGGCTCGGCGCGGAGTCGGTCTCCCTCGTCTCGGCGGGAGCGGCCCCGGCCGGGACCCGCTCGCCCGAGATGGTGGCCGCCGGCAGCCTCCTCGTCGGGCTCCTGCCGACGCTCCTCCCGAAGCTGATCGACTTCCTTCAGAGCTGGCTCCCGAACCGCGAAAACCGGACGGTGAAATTCAAGGTGTCGGACGGGACCCGGACCGTGGAGTTCGAGTACGCGCCCTCGCTCATGTCGAAGGACGACGCGCTGTCCCTGATCGCCGGCCTGAAGGACGCCGTGCGGGACGGCGGAAAGGACGCCCCGCGCTGAGGGCGGCCCGGGGGCGGGAGGACTCGGAGAGCGGATGCCCGGCAAGTACGCCCTCCTGATCGGCACGAGCCGGTTCGGCGACGCGCGCTTTCCTGCGCTCACGAAGCCGGCGAAGGACGTCGCCGCCCTCGAGGCCGTCCTCCGCGACGCCGCCGTCGGGGCGTTCGACGACGTCCGCGCCCTCTTCGACCCGCCGTGCGAGAAGGTCCGCCGCGAGGTGGCGCGCCTCTTCGCCGGCCGGAAGCCGGACGACCTCGTCCTCCTCTTCTTCGCCGGACACGGCGTCAAGGACGACTACGGAAAGCTCTACCTCGTGGCGAGCGACACCGACCGCGACCTCCTCACGGCCACGGCGCTCGGCGCCGACTTCATCACGCAGGAGATGGACCAGAGCCACAGCCGCAAGCAGGTCCTCCTCCTCGACTGCTGCCACAGCGGGGCGATCGCCGAAGGGGTCCGAGCGGCGGATGCGTCCGCCGGGTCCCTCGAGGCCTTCACCGGCCGCGGGACCGGCAAGGTGATCATCACGGCGTCCGACTCGTACGAATTCGCCTGGGAGGGGGGCGAGACGCCGGCCGCCTTCGAAAACTCTCTCTTCACGCACTTCCTCGTGGACGGCCTGAGGACCGGGAAGGCCGACGTGAACGGGGACGGCCTCGTGACGCTCGACGAGCTCTACAAGTACGTCCACGGAAAGGTCCTCGAGACGACGCCGAAGCAGACGCCCCAGTGGAAGCTCGCGGATGCCGCGGGCGACATCGAGATCGCGCGAAACCCGGCGCCGAGCGCCCCGCTCCCCGAGGACCTCACGAGCGCGGTGAAGAGCCCGCTCCCGTACGTCCGCGAGGGGGTCGTCCACGAGCTGAGACGGATTCTCCGGGGGTCGAATCCCGCGCTCGCCGAGTCGGCGCGCGACGCGCTCGAGAAGCTCTCGAAGGACGCCGATCGGCGGGTCCGTTCGTCCGCCCGTAAGGTCCTCGACGCTGCGAAGGAAGGGCGGATCGACGCCGAAGGGACCGGCGACTTCGACACCAGCCGGCCGCTTCCTCTCCCCGCGCCGCCTCCCCCGCCGCCTCCGAAGCCGGAGTCCGTTCGACCGGCGCCCCCGCGCCCGGCCCCGCTCCCGCCGGCGCCCCGGAAACCCGAGCCGCGGCCGCCCGAGCCCGCGCCCCCGGTGAAGAAGCGCCGAACAGGGCTTCTCATCGCCGCGCTCGCCGGGATCGCGTTCCTCGTCCTCGCCCTCGCGGGAGCCGTTTACAACGCCCTCGAGGAGCAGAAGCGAGAGGCGAACCGCGCGCCGCTCCCCACGCCGCTCCCCGCGCCGCTCCCCGCTCCCCCGGCGGAAGCCGTCTTCGAGTTCGCGCCCTGGCTTCCCGGGCGCGGATCGGCACGATTCCAGCTTCTCATCGACGGAAAACGCGCCGGCAGCCTTTCAAACGCCGGCGCCGGAGGGCGCGTGACCTTCGGGCCGCTCGAGCCGGGCTTTCACTCGTTCCGGTTCGCCGACCTCACGCTCTACAACGCGGGTGGCGCTCCCATGAGCTCGGACGGCTGGTGCCAGAACCAGTTCTTCGCGCTGCCCGGGAAAACCTCGTACTCGGTCGGCCTGTCGGCCAGTTTCAACGGGACGATGATCCAGTACGGCTGCTTGATCCAGTAGCGCCGGGCGTCACTGCTTCTGCTGCCCCATCTTCTTCATCATCTCTTCCATCTGCTTTCGCTGCTCGGGCGTCATCTTGTCCATGGCTTCCTTCATCTGCTTCTGGGCGTCCTCCATCTGCTTCGCCTGCGCCGGATTCTGGGCCATGGCGCCCATCATGCTCGTCTCCTTGTAGCCGGGCGGGACCTCGAAGAGCGCGGCGGGAAGCGACTTGCGCTCCACCTTCGTCGCCTCCATCTTCATCGTGACGGGCCCGGTCTCGGACTCCTTGATCACCATCCGGACCGGAAAGCCCTCGACGCCCGCGTCCTTCAGAGCCTTCACCCAGATGCCGCCGGCCCCCCGCTGCTGGCCCTGGAGAGCTCGCATCCACTCGCCCGACGCGAGCTCGGTCGAAACACAGATTTCGTACTCGGTCTTCTTTCCCGTCTCGACTGCCCGGACGTTCTCGCAGGCGAGGCCGGCGACGTGGTCCTTCCCCAGCCGCTTGACCGACCACTTCCTTTCCGTGTCCTTTGGAAGGTCCTTCGCCATCTCGGCTGCGTCGATCCGGGCATAGGTCTTGGTGTTTTCGTTGATCATGTACGAGATGCCCGGCTCCGAGAGCTTTCCGAGCATGATCAGCCGGACCGAAGTCTTTCCCCCCGTTGCCTTGAGCATCTCGGGGTTCTTCCTCATCTCCTCCGAGCTCATCTCCATCTCGGAGCGCCAGGCTCTCTTCGTGACGTAGGTTTTTCCGGTTCCGGACATCGCGGCCGCGCCGCCCCCTTCCATCTTCATGTCGATCACACCCTCGAACTCCGCGAGGGCCGGCAGGGCCGAGAGGGCCAGCGCGAAGGCCGCCGACTTCAACGAGAGGTTCATGCAGATCTCCTTGTGCGTATTTCTTCGAGACGCCCGATGCTAGCACCGGAGCCCGGGCCGGTCAGTGATCGGGCCCGAGCACCTTGCCACCGAGGGCCGTGAGCGCCGCTTCGCGCGGCAAGCGCGGAAAGCCGACACCGGCGGGCGGCTTCGTCGCTACGAGCGACCGGGCGCGTACCGTCTCCTCCGCCGTGGCGGGGAGGGAGGCAAGCCGCTCCCAGACCCCGACGACCTCGGCCGCGCCGACCTCGCCTCCGAGCCTCGCCGTCCCGAGAAGCAGCTCGGCCTCGTCGAGGGCCTCGCCGTTCCGGCCCGCGCGGAGGAGGGCCTCGAGCCGCAGGAGACCGACACGCCCCACGCCTGTGAGCACCTCCACGGCGTCAGACGGCTTCCCGTCCCGGAGCGCGATCCGGGCCTCGATCAGAGCCGTGTCCCGCAACGAACTCGGCGGAGGCCCACGGCGCCGGCCCTCGGCCAGGAGGCTCCGAGCGTCGTCGACGTCGCCCTCCTCGAAGGCGAGCCGTGCGGCGAGGATAAACGCGGCCGGCCCTCCATCGCCGTCCGCGGCACGGAGGGCGGCAGCCCGGGCAAGCGCCAGCTCGCCGATCGACTCATACATTCCCGCGAGCCCTCGCCACGTCTCGACGGCGGACGCAGGCTCCCCGGCATGGGGCGGCGGACCGACGCCGCGGCCGAGCTTCTCCTGGAGCAGCCGGAGCCCGTTTCCCCCCTTTGCCGTGAACAGCCCCTTCACCGCCTCAAACTCGAGGCTCGGCCGGTCATCGGTGTGAACCGGAGCGCCTGCCGCGACCGCCTCCACCTCCGCGGTGCCGAGCAGAAACCGCGCCCCGAGCTCCGCCGGGGAGGCGGCACCCGCAAAGCGTCTCGTCTCGTCGGCGAAGAGTCCTCCGAAGAGGGCTTCCATCCGCAGGCCGAGGAGCGGCATCGGAGCGTCGGAGCCGAGGAGGACGAGATTCCCCCCGTCGACCCACCAGACCTGGACCTCGGGAAACGTCCGCCCGAACGTCGCCAGGACGCGCCGGAGCGAGTCGAAGCCGAGGCCGTACGTCTGGACCCACTGGGCGAAGAGCCCCCGGGGCTTCAGGACCTTCCGCGCGTCCGCGTAGAAGTCCGCCGTGAAGAGCGACGCCACGCCCGGTCTCCAGAGATTCGACGGCTCGGAGACGACGACGTCCCAGCGGCGCGGCACCGTCCGGACGAAGCTCCGGGCGTCGTCGGCGATCCGGTTCACCTTCGGGTTCGAGAGGACGCCGAAGTTGACGTGCCCGAAGAACGCCGCGGCCCGCGCCATCGCGGGCTCGAGCTCGACGACGTCGACTCGCATGACGTCCGGCACGCGCGCCGCCGTCCCCGCCGTGACGCCCGATGCGAGGCCCACGACGAGAACGTCCACCGGCCCGGGGTGGAGCGCGAGGGGCAGCGCGCCGACAAACCACTGCGTCTGCATGTCGCCCGTGTCCGACGCCTCGGGGTGCCCGTTCGAAAGGAGCGTCCGCGTCGAGGACGACGCGACGACCGCCACGGTGGCGTTGCGCCCCTCCTCCAAGAAGAGCGTCTCGCGCCCGGCGAGCGTCACCCGGTCCTCGAATTCCTGCCACGTCGACGCGGGCCGCTGGCGCGGCGCCGTATCCGAGCGGAGGAAGACCCACTGTGGCCAGGTCGGCGAGAACGCAAGGAACGCGCCGACCGGGACCGCCGCGACGACGGCCCCGAGCCCGCGCCGCCCACGCTCGAGAAGGATGACGGCGACGCCCGTCGCGAGGCTCGCCGCCGCGGCGAGCCGGAGCGTCCGCTGCGAGCCGAGCGCGGCCACGAGGACGAAGCCGGTCAGCAGGCTGCCGAAGAGCGTCCCCGCGGTGTTCGCAAGCGACGCGCCGCCGATCCGCGCGCCGAGCCGGCCCGCGTCGCGCGCGATCCACGCCAGGAGGAGGGGAACCGCAAGCCCCGCGACGAGCGACAGCGGAAAGAGGAGCGCCGCGGCGAGGGCGGCCTTCACGGCGAGGGTCTGTTCGAAGCCGAGCTCGGGGATCTGCCGCGCGAGCGCGACCCCCCACGGGACGAGGGGTACGGCGAGGCTCGCGAGCGCAGCCGCGAGCGCCACCGCGATCTGCGAAGCCCCGAACGCCCCGAGCGTCGCGGGCCGGCGCGCAACGAGTCGCGCCGCGAGGAAGCCCCCGGTGCCGAGCCCCGCGAGACAGACCGCGAGCGTCAGGGCGAAAGCGTACGACGAGACGCCGAAGACGATTCCGAAGAGCCGCGTGAAGACGACCTCGTACGCCATGAATGTCGCGCCCGAGCCGAAGAGGCCGATCAGCGCCGCGGCCCGGTGGCGCACCGGCAGGCCGGCCGCCGGGCTTTCCTCCCGTCTCTCCGCCGTGCCAGTTGCTTCCGCTCCGCCGCGAGACGCTCCAAAGACCGTCGCGGCCACCGCGAGGTCGGCCGCGGCGGCGAGGGCCATCGTCCGGGCGAGGCCGAGCCGCTCGACGAACAGGAAGCCCGCGAGCAGCGTCCCCGCCACCGCACCCGTCACGTTCAGCGCGTAAAGGAGAGCGACCGTGCGGGGTGCGCGAGTCGCATCCCGCCCGAGAGCGCGCGAAAGGGCGGGGAGCGTCCCCCCCATCAGGAGCGTCGCCGGAAGGAGAACCGCCGCCGAGAGGAGCGCCTTCGCGCCGGCGAGCGCGAGACCCGACGCGCCCCCCGCGAGAGCGGGATAGGCGGCCCGGACGAAAGCGAGGAGCGGCGAGGTCGAGAGCGCGAGCAGGCCGATGCCCGCCTCGAGCGCGGCGTAGAGAAGGAGGGGAGAGCGCGACCGGTCGGCCAGGCGCCCGAAGAGCGGCGCCCCGAGGCCGAGCCCCGCCATGTAGACGGCGAGGACGAGGCCGACGGCCTCGGCGGTCGAGCCGAAGAGGAGCGCGAGGTGCCGCGCCCACACGACCTCGTAGACGAGGCCGGCGGCGCCCGTCAGGAAGAAACTGGCGGCGAGGACGGCGAGCGTCGTCCGAGACTGAGTTGCAGGAGTAGAATTCCTCAAAACCAGGAGGCATTATGAAGAGGTTTCGCGTCGTCCTTGTCGCCGCTGCGACCGTTCTTTTCGTCCTTGCCGCCTTCACCGCAGGCGCTGCGTACGACGCGTTTCGGACGGCGATCACCTTCAAGCAGAACGTCCAGCTCTCCGACGGCAACGTCCTGAAGGCCGGTCATTACGACGTCCAGGTCATCCTGAACGGCGACGGAAAGACCGCCGACTTCGTTTTTCTCCAGGGGAACGTCGCGAAGGGCCGGCACCGCGGCGAGGCGCGGGGATTCGCTGGCCCAGGCGGCGGCCCGCATTCCCCGGCGGCGACTCAGTTCAAGTACGACGACGCCTACATCAAGATGAATAGTCCCGCCGGGACCACGGCGCAGGATAAGACAACGCCTCTGGACACCCAGAACAAGCAGGGCGCGCTGAACATCAAGGGTGAGAGCAGCTCCGACCTCACATCCGCCAAGATCGGCAACGAGATGAAGGAGCAGAAGGCGGACACCGGCGCCCCCGGCAGTGCCCGGGCTTTCAGCTGGGGCGCGGCCGGCTTCGGCCCCAACACGCCGCTGAAGCAGACCGAGGGGGGCGGGACGCTCACCCTGAAGCTCGACTCGTCGAACAGCTCCGCCGGGATCATCGCGATCCTGAAGCTCGTCCCCGCCGGGTCGAAGATCCAGCTGAAGCAGTAGCGCCCGGCGGGGGCGAACCCGGCCTTCAGCTCGCCCGGAGGGCCTCCTCGGCCGCCTCCTCGAAGGAGACGACGACGAGCGTCTGATCGTCCTCGGGCGGGCGGTTCCGCGTGAAGGTGGAGACCGCGTCGAGGAGGGCGTGCTTGATTTCGGCGGCGCTCTCCCCGCCGTGCTTGGAGAGGATCTCTTCGAAGCGCGCAAAGCCGAACGGCTCGCCCCGGTCGTCGAGCGCCTCGATGAGGCCGTCGCTGTAGAGGATGAGCCGGTCGCCGATCTCGAACTGCGCCTCGTGCTCGACGAAGGGAGATCGGCGCCGAACGCCGAGCGGAAATCCCCACGCCGAGAGCTCCTCGAGCCTTCCCTCGCGGGAGCGGTAGACGTAGGGGTCGAGGTGCCCGGCGGAGGAATAGCGGAGCGTCCGCCCGTCGAGGTCGAGAACGCCGAAGAAGAAAGTCATCAGGATCCGCTTCGGCGCGGTCTTGAGGACGACGTCGTTCAGGACCTCGAGGACGCGCCGGGGCGAGGGGTCGTAGTCCACCTGCACGAGGAGCGCGGACTTCGCCATCGCCATGACGATGCCGCTCGTCAGGCCGTGCCCCGACACGTCGCCGAAAGCGAGCCCGAGCCGGCCTCCCGGAAGGTGGAGGAAGTCGAAATAGTCGCCGCCGATCTCGGTCGCCGCGCGGTAGTGGGACGAAAGCTCCGTCCCGCCGAGCGACGGCTCGCGCGCGGGGAGGAGGGCGGACTGGATCCGGTTCGCTGCGTCGATCTCGGCCTTGATCCTCTCGCGCTCGACGATCCGCTTCACGTGGGGGGCGAGGTCCTCGTACGCGTACTCGACCTTTCGCCGCGTCGCGAGCCCCGCGAGCCCGAAGAGGGTCAGGCCGGCGACCGGAACGACGAGCGCGAGAACCGGACCGGCCAGCGCGCGCCCCGAGAGGCCGGGGAGGAGCGGCCCGAGCGCCGTGATGAGCGAGGCGCCGAAGATGGCCGTCGCCGCGGCGAGAAGGTCCGACGCGAGGAAGACCGCGACCGCCGCCGCCGCGCCGCCGAGGCCGACGACGAGGGACGCCGTCACCGGGGCGACGGGCCGCGAAAGGCCCATCATGAAGACGCCGACCGCCGTCGCGAAGAGGAGACCGAGCACCAGGCGTCCCTTCCGCCAGAGCGACCCGAGGACGCAGAGAAGCGCCACCGCGGCGCCGGTGAGCGCCCCGAGGAAGGACGTCACGACGGCCGTCAGCGCGGCCCCGGAGGAGCCCAGCACGACGATCGTGCCCTCGCCGAGCGCCGGAAACGCGCGTCCCGAGAGGAGAAGCGGCAGGCCGGCGACGAGCGACGCCGCGGCGATCGCGGGCGCCGCGGCGACGCCCGTCAGGACCGAGCCGCCGACCGTGGCGTTCACGGCGTCGCGCTTGAGAAACGCGTCGAACGACGCCAGCCGGGCGCCCCACCGCTCGCGGGCGGTGCTCTCCCCCACCGCCCACGCCACGAAGACGAGGAGGCAGAGCGGAAGGTCGTAGAGGAGGAACCGGAACCCGAAGATCGCCCACGCCGTCTGCAACGCGTCGATGGGACCGAGCTGCGTCTGGAAGGCGGCGAGCGAGGCGAGGAGGGCGCCCCCGAGGAGCGAGGCGCCTAGCATGACCGCGAACAGGATCTTCCCCGTTTCGACTCCGACCTCTCCCGCGTGGTATTTCCGGAGGAAGACCACGAGGAGGCCGATCAGGAGGGCGAACGTCAACCCGAACCGGACGAAGGTGAGTGCCACGTTCCCGCCGAAGTCGCTCCGGAATCGGCGGCCGTCGGCGTACTCCTCGAGGAGGACCCAGCCCGCCGGCGTGTCGCCCGCGAACTGGACGCCGAGGTAGAAAACGACGTCGCCGACCGGGATCAACGGCTTCACGCGGTAGCGAAAGAGGTTGTCGGTTCGCCCGCGGAGGACGTTCGGCCGGACGTCTTCGAAGACGGGGTCCGGCGCGCCCGGGAACTCGCGCGACGCGACGAAGGCGTCCGCCCGGGCGCGGAGCGCTTCGGGGGCCGGCGACGCCCCCGGCTCCTCGGTCCGGAATCGGCGGAGCGCCCAGAGGACCTTCCCGTCGACGCCGACGAGGACGTCGCCCGCCGACGGGGCCTTTTCGAGGCCGAGGCGGAAATATGTCACCTTGTAGCCGCCGAGACGCGGCCCGACGACCGGATCGGAGAGAGCGTTTCTGCGCCGCTCCGCGCTGCCGCGGAACTCCCGCTCGAGGATGTCTGAGTCCTCCCAGGTCACGACCGCCCAGCTCCGCTCGAGCGGCACGCCGAGCCTCTCCGCCTCCACGTCGGCGATCCGGCGGGCGTCGCTCCGGGTAATCGAGAGGCCGCGCGGCTGGGCGGCGGAGTAAAACGGCAGAAGCGCCGCGTAAAGGGCGAGGCCGAGAAGGCCCGCCAGCGGCAACGCCCAGCGCCTCACCGTGAACATCGCTCCCGAAGCAGAATCCTCACGCACCGCCTCCCTGTCGTGATACGTCCCTTCCCGGCCGAAGTTTACGGACAGGCCGGTCGGAAGGCTCTCCGCGCCAGACCTCTCTTCCGGGTATCCTCTTCCGGGAGAGCCACATGAAGGGAATCATCCTGGCTGGCGGGTCCGGGACGCGGCTGCACCCGATGACGCTCGCCGTCAGCAAGCAGCTCTGTCCCGTCTACGACAAGCCGATGGTCTATTACCCGCTCTCGACGCTGATGCACGCGGGGATCCGCGACATCCTCGTCATCACGACGCCGGAGGACCAGCCAGGATTCGTACGGCTTCTCGGCGACGGCGCTCGATTCGGAGTCCGGATCTCTTACGCGGTCCAGCCGCGCCCGGACGGGCTCGCGCAGGCTTTCCTGATCGGGCGCGACTTCGTCGGGAAGGAGCGGGTCGCCCTCGCGCTCGGCGACAACATCTTCTACGGCCACGGCCTTCCGGAGCTTCTTCAGGCCGCCGCAAAGCGGGCATCCGGCGCGACCGTCTTCGCCTACCGCGTCCTCGATCCGCAGCGCTACGGCGTCGTCGAGTTCGGGGCGGACGGGAAGGCCGTGGGGCTCGAAGAGAAGCCCGCGAACCCGCGCTCCCCCTTCGCCGTGACGGGGCTCTACTTCTACGACAACCGGGTGCTCGAGATCGCCGCGCGGCTTTCGCCGTCGCCGCGGGGCGAGCTGGAGATCACCGACGTCAACCGGGCCTACCTCGCGCTCGGCGACCTCCACGTCGAGATCTTCGGGCGCGGGATGGCGTGGCTCGACACGGGGACGCCCGAGGCCCTCATGATGGCGTCGACCTTCATCCAGGCGATCGAGGCGCGCCAGGGGCTGAAGATCTCCTGCCCCGAGGAGGTCGCCTACCACCTGGGCTGGATCACCGCGGACGGCATCCGTCGTCTCGTCGAGCCGATGAAGGCGAGCGACTACGGGAAGTACCTCCTCCGGATGCTCGAGGAGACGACACCCGTGCAATCCTCTTGAGTCCGCGTCCGCCCCTGACCGACGCCGACCTCCGGCAGATCGCGGCCCACGGCCTGACCGGGGACGAGGTCCTTCGCCAGCTCGCTCTCTTCGCGAGGCCGCCTGCTCCCGCGCGCCTTCTCCGTCCCGCGACCGTCGGGGACGGCGTCGAGCGGATCGGCACCGAGCGGCACGCCGGGCTTCTCGCCCTCTGGGAGAAGGCCTCGCGTGCCGGGCGCCTCTCGAAGTTCGTTCCGGCCTCGGGCGCGGCGAGCCGGTTGTTTGCCGGCCTCGAGGGGGGCGACACGAAAGAGAGGGCCCGGTTCCTCGAGATCGCCGGGCGCTTCCCGTTCACGGAGAGCCTCGACGCGCTCCGCGACCTCCCGAAGGGGCTCGTCCCGTTTCATCGTTACTCGGACGGGGCGCGGACGCCGTTCGAGGAGCACCTCGTCGAGGCGGCCGCCGTCGCGCGCGACGCCGGTGGCCTCTGCCGCCTCCACGTCACCGTTCCCCCGGAGCACGAGGCGGCGTTCCGCGAGCGGCTCGACGGCTCCGGGGCCCGCCTCGCCCGGCAGCTCGGCGTCAGGTTCGAAGTCGTCTTCTCCCATCAGGAGCCTTCGACCGACACCGTCGCCGTCGACCTCGAGAACCGCCCCTTCCGGCTCGCCGACGGGAGGCTCTTCTTTCGCCCCGGCGGACACGGCGCGCTCCTTTCGAACCTCGAGGCCTCCGGCGGGGACGTCGTCCTCGTGAAGAACATCGACAACGTCCAACGCGAGGAACGCGCGGCAGCGGGGATCCTCTGGAAGAAGCTCCTCGTCGGCTCGCTCCTCGAGATCGAGGGCGCCGCGCGCGCAGACGGGCGCCCCGTCCGCGTCGCAGGCGTCGTCCGGAATCAGGGGGAGCCGGGCGGCGGGCCCTTCTGGGTGGCGGGGCCGGACGACGCGCCGGCCCTTCAGATCGTCGAGTCGTCAGAGGTCGACCTCTCGGACCCCGGGCAGGCCGCCATCTGGAAGGCTTCGACGCATTTCAACCCGGTCGACCTCGCCGTCTCCCTCCGGGACGCGAGCGGCCGGCCCTTCCCTCTGGTCGACTTCGTCGACGAAGGCGCGGTCTTCATCGCGCGGAAGACGAAGGACGGGCGCGACCTGAAAGCCCTCGAGAGGCCCGGGCTCTGGAACGGCGCCATGGCCGGCTGGAAGACCCTCTTCGTCGAGATCCCGATCGAGGCGTTCACGCCGGTGAAGACCGTCTTCGACCTGCTCCGGCCCGAACACCTTCCGGAAACAACCTGACCGCCCGGGCGTAGAAAGCTCTTGAAGGAGTCTGCCCATGCCGAAGACGAGCCGTGACGAGGCCGGAACCTCCCGTCGCGATTTCCTGAAGACCGCCGCCGCCGGAGCCGCCCTCGCGGGCCTCCCCGCGATGGCGGCGGTCCGCGACAACGAGCCCCCGTCGGACCCGAAGAAGAAGAAAACGCTGCTGATCCTGGGCGGCACCCGGTTCCTCGGCCCCGCTCTCGTCGAGAGCGCGCGGAAGGGCGGTTGGACGATCACCCTCTTCAACCGCGGCAAGAGCAACCCCGGTCTCTTCCCGGAGCTGGAGCAGCTGCACGGCGACCGGAACGAGTCGACGAAGCCGCTCGAAGGACGGAAATGGGACGCCGTCGTCGACACGTCGGGCTACTTCCCGCGGCAGATCCGGACGGCGATGGAGTCGCTCAAGGGGAACATCGGCCAGTACGTCTTCATCTCGTCGATCTCCGTCTACGCCGACACGTCGAAACCTTGCGACGAGAATTCGCCGGTCGCGACGACCAAGGAGGAGGCGGCGGAGAAGGTCACCGGCGAGAACTACGGTGCGCTGAAGGCCCTGTGCGAGCAGGCGGCCGAGAAGGCGATGCCGGGCCATGTGACGAACATCCGCCCCGGCCTCATCGTCGGGCCCGACGACAGCTCCGACCGCTTCACCTACTGGCCGGTCCGCGTGGCCCGCGGGGGCGACGTTCTCGCGCCCGGCGTCCCGTCGGACCCGGTGCAGTTCATCGACGTGAGGGACCTCGCCGACTGGACGATCCGCCTGCTCGACACGACGACGACCGGCGTCTTCAACGCCACCGGCCCGGCGAAGACTCTCGGGATCGGCGGCCTCCTCGACACCTGCAGGACCGTGAGCGCCAGCGACGCGAAGTTCATCTGGGTGCCGGCGCCCTTCCTCGAGGAGCAGAAGGTCGAGGCCTGGAGCGACATGCCCGTCTGGCTGCCGCCGACCGGAGAGAACGCGGGCGCGAACAGCACGAGCATCGCGCGCGCGATGGCGAAGGGGTTGGCGTTCCGCCCGCTCGCGGTGACGGTGAAAGACACGCTCGACTGGTGGCGGAAGCTGCCGAAGGAACGGCAGGAGAAGATGAAGTCGGGCGTGACGGCCGAGCGCGAAGCGGCGGTCCTGAAGGCCTGGCGCGAGAAGAGCGCCGCCAAGGCCGCTTCGTGAGGATTCCCGCCTCGTGACGCCCCCCGCCGGGCTCGCCCGGCTGGTGAAGACCGAGCCCGGCGAGGGCCTTCCCCTGGCCTGGGCGACGTCGGGCTTCTTCTTTCTCCTCGCCAGCTACTACGTCATCCGCCCGCTGCGCGACGAGCTCGGCGTGTCGGCCGGCGGCGACGCCCTGAACTGGCTCTTCCTCGGGACGCTCGCGGGGACGCTTCTCATGAACCCGCTCTTCGGCGCCCTGACGTCGCGCGTCCCGCGGCGGGTCTTCGTCCCCGCCGTCTACCACTTCATGGCGGCGAGCTTCGTCGCCTTCCTCTTCCCGCTGACATTTCTCGCCGGGCCTTCCCGGACCGCCGTGGCCCGCTTCTTCTTCGTCTACGCGAGCGTCTTCAACCTCCTCTCGGTGTCGCTCTTCTGGGGCTTCCTCGCGGATCTCTTCCGCCCGAAGCCCGCGAAGCGGCTCTTCGGGTTCATCGCGCTCGGCGGCACGCTCGGCGGCGTCCTCGGCGGAACGCTGACGGCGTCGCTCGCCCGGCCGCTCGGCGTCGCGGGGCTGCTCCTCCTCTCGGCGTTTCTCCTCGAGATCTCGATCCTCTGCTCCTACCGGCTCCTCCGGATCTTCCGCGTCGACGAGGTCGTGCTGCGCAGGACGGACGAGGGACCGGACCCCGAGGCCGAAGGCGTCCCGCCGGGCACCGGCCCCCTCTCCGGGATGCGGCTCTTCCTGAAGTCGACGTACCTCCTCGCCATCGCGGTTTTCATTCTTCTCTTCACGATCGGCTCGACGTTCCTCTACCTCGAGCAGGCGCGCATCGTCCGCGCGTCGTTCCACGACGCCGCGTCGCGGACCGCCTTTTTCGCCCGGATGGATCTCGGCGTCAATCTCCTGACCGCGATCACGCAGGCGTTCTTCACCGGACGCCTCCTCCCCGCGCTCGGCCTCGGGCCGGCGCTCCTCCTGATGCCGCTCGTCACGGGCGGGGGCTTCCTCGCTCTCGCCGCGTCGCCGACGCCGTGGGTCCTGACCGGCGTCCAGGTCTTCCGCCGCGCCGCCGAGTTCGCGCTCGTGAAGCCGGCCCGCGAGGTCCTCTTCACCGTCATCCCCCGCGAGGAGAAATACGCGGCGAAGAGCTTCATCGACACCTTCGTCTACCGGAGCGGCGACGCGATCGGCGCGCTCCTCGACAAGGCGCTCGTCCTCCTCGGCCTCTCCCCGGCCGGCTTCGCGCTCGCGTTTCTTCCGGTCGCGGGTTTCTGGGCGTGGAACGCGCTGGCGCTCGCGCGGAAGCAGCGCGCCCTCGCGGGCGAGGCGGCCGCGGCGGCAGCGGCGGCCTGAAAGAGAAGAAGCCGGGAGGATCCTCCCGGCTTTCAGGAATCGATGGAGCGGGACACGGGGCTCGAACCCGCGACTTCTACCTTGGCAAGGTAGCGCTCTACCACTGAGCTAGTCCCGCGAATCGGGCGTCTCCGCCCGAGCCGCAGAATCTAGAGGAGGCCTCCTCCCCTGTCAAGCTGCGGCGGCTCAGCGACCTGCGGGCGCGCGCCGGTGGAGCGGTCTCGCGAACGAGTTGCCCGACCGACGACCCGCATCTCGTCGAACGCCCGGCGGCCGCCTCGACTCCGGATTTCTCTCCTTTTCCGGCATGAACCGTGACTCTGATTACGCTCTGCGTGCTCGCCTTCTCCGGGATGAGCGGCACAATGAGCGTGAGATCTCGGGCCCGTCCGTTCACTTCGTCGGGAAGCGGAGCGGATTCCGACATCGAGGAATCTCGATCTTGGGGGGCGAGCCGATTGCTCAAGACCAACGGGCGTAGCGAAGTGGGGGTGTTGCAGGAGACTCCTGCCTCGCCCGAGAACCGGTCCGGTTTCGTCTCGATTCCCATCCTCGAGGTCTTCGACGGGACCGACGATGTCCGGATCCTCCGGATGGCGCGCCCGATGGGGTTCGATTTCCGGACGGGCCAGCTCCTGACCGTGGCGATCAAGATCGACGGGGAGTGGGCGGCCCAACGCTACCCGATCACCTCGGCTCCGGAGTCGTTCGGATTTCTCGACATTTCGGTCAGGCGGAATGGGACCGCATCGAGCGTCCTCCACTCGGCGGTGGGCGTCGGATCTCTTCTCGCGGTCGCCCCCCCGGCGGCGGCCACGCCGGACGCTCTTCCGGACCTTCCCGCGCCTCTGGCGATCGAGGTCGACACCCATACCGACGACGGGATCGGAGTCCCCGACGAGAAGGTCGACGAGACGTCTCGCCCGCCACAGGTCCTGCTCTTCCCGAGGAAGGAGCAGGTCCAGCAGATCCTGCGCTTCGCCAGAGGGGAGATGATGCTCCACTGGTCGATTGCGATCCCCTTCATGATCTGCTTCGTGACGGGCGTGACCCTGAAGCTCTTCTACAACCTTCATTCCGACAGCCTCTTCCGGGCAGTTCTCTCATTCCTTCACCGCGTCTCGGGCGGGTGTCTGGCCGTTTTCCCGACGCTGGCGGTCCTCCGGAACTGGCGCGATTACAAAGTCCACATCGACAACGTCAAGGTCGGCTTTTCCTGGACGATCGACGACCTGAAGTGGCTCTTCCTGGTCGGGCCGGCGACCGTCAACAAGAGGATCGTCCTGCCGGAACAGCGCAAGTTCAACGCGGCCGAGAGGCTGAATTTCATGATGGTCATGGTCACGTATCCGCTGTTCGTGGCAACCGGCCTCATTCTCTGGGGGAGCGGCGTCGATCATTTCCTCCCCTGGGTCCTTCACATCAGCATGTCCCTGGTCGCCCCCCTCTTGATGATGGGCCACATCTACATGGCGGTCGTCAACCCGAGCACCCGAGTGGGCCTCAGCGGGATGTTCACGGGGCGCGTCGACCGCGAGTGGGCGAAGAACCACTACCAGCGCTGGTACAAGGAGCACTTCGAGGAAGACGGCACCCCGAAGCGGTGACGGTTTCCCCGGGCCTCAGACGGCGTCGAACGCGCCGCGGATCCAGTCGAGGGAGAAGGGTTCGTCCTGGATTGCGACGACGTCGAAGCGGATCTCGCGCCCCGCATAGCGAGGGTTCTCGACGAGCCAGCGGCGGGCGGCGCGGACGACGCGCGCACGCTTCCGCGCGGTGACCGACTCGGCGGGCCCGCCCCGTTCGGCTGTCCGGCGGCGCCGCACCTCGACGAAGACGACGACGGCTCCGACCTCGGCGACGAGGTCGAGCTCCCCGTTCCGATATCGGACGTTTCGCGCGAGGACGCGGAGGCCTTGCTCCGCGAGATGCCCGGCCGCCATCGCCTCGCCGGCCTCGCCGGCGTCGAGCTTCCGGCGGTCGCGGCGCGCGGCGGGCGCCTCGCCCGGAGCGCGTCGCTTCCGCCCGAGCCCGAGCGCCTTCAGCTTCCCCTTCCAGTCGCCGCCGGCGGGATCCACGGCGCGGAGCATAATCTCGGAAGCAATGGCCGATTCGCTCCTCGTCCTCTGCCCCGACTGCGGCGCGACGCTGAAGATCGACGCCGCGACGGGGGCCGTCCTCTCGCACGAGGCGGTGGCGAACAAGAACAAGCTCGGCTCGATCGAGGAGGCCGCACAGGAGGTCCAGCGGCGGAAGGCGCGCGCCGAGGATCTTTTCGCCGCGACGGTTGAGCGCGAGAAGCACAAGAGCGAGATTCTCGAGAAGACCTTCAAGCAGGCGCTCGAAAAGGCCCACGCCGACCCGTCGACGAAGCCCAAGGGCATCTTCGACGACGAGTAGCGGGCGCCTGGACTGATGCCTCCCGGGCTCCTGGAACCCGCTTCGTCGGCGGTCCTCGCCGCGGTTTCGACGGCCCACCTGCTGCTCGCGCTGCTCCGCAGGCACCGGAGCGCGCCGCGGCGATTCTCCACCGTCGTCATCCCGGGGTTCCTCTTCGTCGCACTCCCGTGGGTCTTCCCGGCACCCGCGGCGCTCGCCGCCTTTTTCGCCGGCCACCTCCTCTGGTTCGCGGCCTGCGAACGGGCCTATCCGCCCCCGGATCCGGTGCCGCCCGGCTACGCGGAGGTCGAGGTCCTCGGAATCGCCGACCAGACCGAGGACATTCGGACGTTCCGGCTGCGCCGGCCGAAGGGCTTCGAGTTCAAGCCGGGACAGTTCCTGACGGTCCAGGTCAAGGTCGGCGGCAAGGCGATGGTTCGCTGCTACTCGATCTGTTCGCCGCCGGAGTCGAAAGACGTCCTCGAGATCTCGGTCAAGCGGCAGGGAGCGGTCTCCGGCGCTCTCCACGCCACGCTCCGTCGGGGCTCCACGCTCTTCGTCCGCCGCCCCGCGGGCCCGTTCGTCTACCCGGGAGGCGACGGGCGGCCGCTCGTCCTCCTCGCGGGCGGCGTCGGCATCACGCCCCTCATCAGCATGCTCCGGCACGCCGTCATCGCCGACCCTGAGCGGCCCGTGACGCTCGTCCTCTCCGTCAGGACGCCCGAGGATGTCCCGTTCCGGGCGGAGCTCACGGAGATCGCCGCGCGCCATCCGCGCGCGCGTGTCGTCATCGCGGTGACGCGCGGCACCGCCGGCCCGGGGATGCATGCCGGCCACGTCGACGTCGACCTCCTCCTCCGGATCACGGGCGGCCCCGCCCGCGCGGTCTACTGCATCTGCGGACCCCCGCCGATGATCGACGGGATGCGGCGCCTCCTGGCCTCGCTCGGGGTCCCGGAGCCGCAGGTGCACGCCGAGGCGTTCCAGTCGGCCGTCGATTCCGCGGCGTCGGCCGGCGGCGCGAGCGTGCCCGTCAACCTGCGCCTCGAAAAGACCGGCCGCACGGTCAGGGTCCCCCCCGGCCGCTCTCTCCTCGACGCCGCCGAGGCCGCGGGCGCGGAGATCCCGTTCTCCTGCCGCGCCGGCGTCTGCCAGTCCTGCCGGACCCGGCTGCTCGCGGGGGAGGTGGACTGCGAGGCGCCTGCTCGGGACGACCAGGACCGTGACCGCGGTTACATCTATCCCTGCGTCGCCTGGGCTAAAACCGAACTGCACAATCGACGCGTGAGATTCCGGGTTTTCGCTCACTTCCCCAAAACGGGGAGCGGAATCCAGGGCTGACGGGCTTTAACTCCAGGCCAAGCAGGGGGGACATTGCAGGACGACGCCGGGCGTACTCGCTGAAGCCATATGCAGAAAACCGTGAAGGTCGCCCTTGCCCTTTACATGGGCTATTCGTTCGTCCACTTCTGATGATGACGAGCGCCCCGATCCCAAAACACCGCCGGCCTGTCCCCCTCGCGGCGGCAGCCCTCGCGCTCGGTGTGGCGCTGCTCGGGGGAGGCGCCGCGGCCGCCCAGTCGCTCGGGTCGCTCGTCTCCCCGGGAGCGCTTTCGAAGCCTCACGGGAAGCTGGAGGGGCTCGACAACTGCCAGAAGTGCCACGAGCCCGGAAAGCAGGTTTCGCCGAAGAAGTGCCTCGCCTGCCACCAGCCGATCGCCGAGCGGATCGCCGCGAAAAAGGGAGTTCATCGTGCCGCCGCGACGGACTGCGTCGGCTGCCACGTCGAGCACGCCGGACTGGACGCCGACATCCGTCCGCTGGAGAAGAAGGGCTTCAATCACGCGAAGGAGACCAATTTCGTCCTGGACGGCAAGCACGCCGCGATCGACTGCGCCGCCTGCCACAAGGCGCGCTCGTTTCTCACGCTCAAGGCCGACTGCGCGTCGTGCCACGCCGACCCGCACAAGGGGGTGCTGGGCACCACCTGTGGAACGTGCCACCCGGCGTCCGTTCCGTTCAAGGAGACGCAGAAGTTCTTCGACCACTCGAAGGCGCCCTACACGCTGACCGGCGCGCACCTTCGCACCCCCTGCGAAAAGTGCCACGCAGCGAAGAAGTACAAGGGCATCAAGTTCTCTTCGTGCGTCGACTGCCACAAGGATCCGCATTCGAAGCCGCTCGGGAACTGCGCGAGCTGCCACACGACGGAGAGCTTCAAGGTGACGGCGGCGGGGAGTCCGGCGGGCGCCACGGCCGGTGCGGCGGCGGGCGCCGCGGGTACGGCGGGCGCGGCAGGCGCCGCGGGCGCGGGAGCGGCCGCGCCGATGAAGTTCGACCACGCGAAGACCGGCTATCCCCTCGTCGGCCGGCACGCGTCCGTGGCCTGCGCAAGCTGCCACGTCCAGCCGGCGACGAAGGTCCGCCTGAAGTCCGCCCGCTGCGCCGACTGCCATCAGGACGTCCACAAGGGGGTCTTCAAGGGGCAAGACTGCGGCGCCTGCCATAAGGAGACCGGCTTCAAGGGTGGGACGTTCGACCACGCGGCGAAGGCCCGGTTCCCGCTCGACGGGAAGCACGCCGCCGTCGCTTGCGCCTCGTGTCACAAGGGCGCCGCGGCGGCCCCGGGCGTGGCCGCGGCGAAGAGAAGCGTCGACTTCCGCGGCGCCCGGCCGGAGTGCGCCTCGTGCCACGCCGACGTCCACAAGGGACAGCTGGGGGCTTCCTGCCAGACATGCCACTCGACCGCCTCCTTCCAGGTGGCGGCGTTCAAGCACCCCCGCTTCCCGGAGTTCTTCGCAGGCGGGCACGCGAAGATCTCCTGCGACAAGTGCCACGCGGCCGACCCGAAGGCGCCGGCGACGCCGCTCGCGAGCGGAAGGAGCCTCCCGGCCCGGCGATACAAGGGTGTCTCGCTCGAGTGCTCGTCCTGCCACAAGGACCCGCACCTGGGTCAGGTCGGAACGAGCTGCGCGAACTGCCACGGCGTCGACGGCGCGAAGTACGCGCCGAATACCTTCGACCATGCGAAGGCGCGCTTCCCGCTGACCGGGAAGCACGTCGGGCTCGACTGCTCGAAATGCCACCGGAAAGAAACGGGAGCGTTCCCCGCCGGGGACGGGACGGCCTTGAGACTGACCGGCCTTCCGACGGACTGCAAGGGGTGCCACAAGGACGTCCACCTCGGCCAGCTCGGCGCCGCCTGCGAGACCTGTCATTCGACAAAGACGTTCGAGTTGAAGACCTACGTTCACCGGGACACGAAGCTCTCGGGGTTCTTCGTCGACAAGCACGCCTCGGCGCCGTGCGCGTCCTGCCACCGAAAGACGGATGCCGTCTTTCCCGCGGGCCGCGGGACCGCCGTGTCGTACACGGTCGCCTCCTCGAACTGCGCGGCGTGCCACGACGATCCGCACCGGGGAGCCCTCGGGGGCGACTGCGCCTCGTGCCACAACGTCTCCCAGTGGAGAACCGCGAACCGCGCGTTCCACAAGGGCGGCACGTTCCCACTCGAGGGCCAGCACCTCGCGACGCCATGCGCGTCGTGCCACTGGAACAGTGTCTACAAGGGGACGCCGAACCGCTGCTACGACTGCCACTGGATTCGAAGGCAGGACGACCTCTACCGGACGCTCCTCGGAAGCGAATGCGAGAACTGCCACCGGCCGACCTCGTGGACCTCCGTCACGTGGAACCACGCCGCCCAGACGGGATTCCCGCTCAGCGCCGCCCACAGCACCCTCCGCTGCGACCAGTGCCACAAGAACAGGGTCTTCGCCGGAACGCCGACGGCCTGCTATTCGTGCCACCGGACCGACTACGAGGCGGCGCGGAATCCCGACCACCGCGGCGGCGGCTTCCCGACGACCTGCGATTCGTGTCACCGGCCGGGTGACCCGACGTGGCACTCGGCGCGTTTCGACCATACGGCGACCTTCCCGCTGGCCGGCAGTCCACGCGACGCAGCCGTGTGCCGGCCTGCCACAAGAACGCGTCCTACAAGGCGACGCCGACCGACTGCAACGGCTGCCACCAGGCCGACTTCGCGAAGGCCGCCAGCCCGAATCACCTCGCCGCCGGCTTCGCGACCGCCTGCGAGAGCTGCCACAAGTTCACGGATGCGAGCTGGCGCCTCGCGAAGTACCCGCACGCCGTCTGGCCGCTCGTCGGGTCGCACGTGACGGCGACCTGCTCGAACTGCCACACGGCGGCCGTCTACCGCGGCCTCCCCACGACCTGCCTCTCCTGCCACCAGGCGGCCTACCAGCAGGCCCAGAACCCGAACCACGCCGCCGCCGGCTTCCCGACCGCGTGCGACACGTGCCACAAGCTCTCGGACCCGACGTGGCACCAGGGGACGTTCAACCACAGCGCCTCGTTCGCGCTCGCCGGCGTCCACGTGACGACGGCGTGCGCCACCTGTCACAAGAACAGCGTCTTCAAGGGGACGCCGCGCGACTGCGTCGGCTGCCACCAGGCCGACTTCCAGAACTCGAAGAACCCGCCTCACGTCACGGCCGGGTTCTCCACATCCTGCGACACGTGTCACAAGTTCTCCGACGCCACGTGGCAGCAGGGGACGTTTACGACGCACGCCGCCGTCTTCCCGCTGGCGGGCGCCCACCTCACGGCGCCGTGCGCCCAGTGCCACGTGAACAACAACTACACGACGGTGCCGAAGAGCCCCTGCTCGGCCTGTCACATGACCGACTTCCAGAACGCCACGACGCCCGTCCCCCACACCGGTTTCTCCGACCGCTTGCGACTCCTGCCACAGGTTCTCCGACACGACGTGGTCCCAGAAGTCCGCGCTTCAACCACACGCCTACTTCGCCCTCGCCGGCGCTCACACCACGGCGCCGTGCGCCCAGTGCCACAAGAACAACAACTACCTGACCGTGCCGACCAGCCCCTGCTCCGCCTGCCACCAGGCGGACTACCAGACGGCCATCGCGCCGGTGAACCACGTCGCTTCCGGCTTCCCGACGACGTGCGACTCCTGCCACAAGTTCTCGGATACGACCTGGAGCCAGGCGACCTTCGCGCACTCGACGTTTGCGTTGGCGGGCCTCCACGCCACGCAGGCCTGCGCGAGCTGTCACAAGAACAACGTCTACAAGGGGACGCCGCGGGACTGCTACACCTGCCACCTGACCGACTTCCAGAACGCGGCCACGCCGGTCCCGCACAACGGCTTCCCGACCGCCTGCGACTCGTGCCACCGGTACACCGACACGACGTGGGCGCAGAAGTCCGCTTTCAGCCACACGCCCTACTTCGCCCTCGCCGGCGCTCACACCACGGCGCCGTGCGCCCAGTGCCACAAGAACAACAACTATCTGACCGTGCCCACCAGCCCCTGTTCCGCCTGCCACCTCGCCGACTACCAGACGGCGATCACGCCGTTGAACCACGTCGCTTCCGGCTTCCCGACGACCTGCGACTCCTGCCACAAGTTCTCCGATACCACCTGGTCGCAGGCGACGTTCAATCACACCACGGTCTTCCCGCTGGCCGGCGCTCACGCCACGGCGCCGTGCGCCCAGTGTCACAAGAACAACGTTTACAAGGGGACGCCGCGGGATTGCTACACCTGCCACCTGACCGACTTCCAGACGGCGACGACCCCGGTCCCCCACAGGGCTTCCCGACGCGTGCGACTCATGCCACCGGTTCTCCGACATGACGTGGTCCCAGAAATCCGCGTTCAACCACGCCACCTACTTCCCGCTGGCGGGCGCTCACACCACGGCGCCCTGCGCCCAGTGCCACAAGAACGGCAACTACCTGACCGTCCCGACCAGCCCCTGCTCCGCCTGCCACATGACCGATTTCCAGAACGCGACGTCGCCGGTCCCCCACACGGGCTTCTCGACCGCATGCGACTCCTGCCACCGGTTTTCCGACACCACGTGGTCCCAGAAATCCGCGTTCAACCACGCCACTTACTTCCCCCTGGCGGGAGCTCACGTCACGGCGCCCTGCGCCCAGTGCCACAAGAACAACAACTACCTGACCGTGCCCACGACCCCCTGCTCCGCGTGCCACATGGCCGACTACCAGAACGCGATATCCCCGGTGAACCACATCGCGGCGGGCTTCCCGACGACCTGCGACACCTGCCACAAGTTCTCCGACACGCTCTGGTCTCAGGGGACGTTCAACCACACCTGGTTCCCCAGGAACCACGGCAACTCCGGCGGGGTCTGCTCCGCCTGCCACACGAACCCATCGAACTACGCCGTCTTCAGCTGCACCATCTGCCACTCGCAGGGCCAGACGAATCAGCAGCACCAGGGCCGGCCGGGCTACGTGTACAACTCACAGGCCTGTTACTCCTGCCACCCGAACGGGCGGGGCGACTGAGGCAGGAAGCAGGATTGAGTCGTCGCACCGCTCTCCTCATCGTCCTCGTTTCGACCATGGGCCTTTCGTCCCTGGCCGTCGCGCAGTCGTCTCCGGGCTATGGGCGCATCACGCTCTTCGGCAACTACATGCAGACGACCCGCACCGACGGAGGGCCGACCTCCAGCTTCAGCGAGATCTCCGCCCTCGTGAACGTCGTCTCGAAGACGGCCGACGACGGCGGCTTCGAGTACGCCCTCGACGCGCGAGGGGCCGAGTACCCGTCCGAAAGCCAGACCAACCGCGTCAGCCTCTACAACGCCTGGGTGGGCGGGCGCATTTCGGGGGGCGGCCTCGGCCTCCGCGTCGGCCAGATGTGGCTGAACGACCTCGGAGGCCTCGGCGCGGTCGGCGGCGTCCAGCTCGAGGCGAAGCCCTTCGCGCCGACGGCGGCCGGACAGCTCCGCTTCGGCCTCTTCGGCGGCCTCGAGCCCGATCTCTACCAGGTCGGCTACGTGAACGGCGTGAAGAAATACGGCGGCTACGTGGCCCTCGACGGCGAGCGCGGCTGGAAGAACGTCCTCGGCTACGTCCTGATCAAGGACAAGACCGTCACCGAACGGTCGGTCGTCACGATGCTGAACTTCATCCCGATCGGGAGGGACTTCTTCCTCTACCAGGCCGCGGAGATCGACACGACCGGCCCGGCGGGAAGCGGCGGCGGCGCGCGCGTGACCTACAATTTCATCAACGCCCGCTACGCGCCTGCGAAGTGGATCGAGCTCCAGGCGCTCTACCACCACGGCCTCTCGATCGACACGCGCTCGATCGCCCAGGACATCCTGAACGGCCGGCCGGTCGACCCTCGCGCTCTCGACGGGTTTCTCTTCGGGTCGATCGGCGGCCGCGTGACGTTCATCCCGCTCCCGAACCTCCGGGTCTGGGGCGGCTATGCGCAGGAGCAGAGCAGCCGCGCCGGCGAGGACTACCCGAGGATCCAGGCAGGCATTTCCGTCACGAACGTCTTCGGGTCCGGCCTGGACCTGACCGCGAGCGACAACCGGTACAACCGGCCCTCGACCGGCAGCTACGACTCGATCTACGCGTCGATCGGGAGGAGCCTCGGGCCGCGGTTCTACCTGACGCTCGACTACACGACGTCCCTCTCGGTCCTCAGCCTCACGAACTCGGACGGCGTCGTCGTCCAGAGCCGGCCGCGGTCGAAGCGCTACGCCGCTTCGGGCGTCGTCAATCTCAGCCGGGCGTTCTCGCTCCTCCTGACGGCGGAGCAACTCCGCGACGACACCGTTCGCCAGCTCCGGATGCTCTTCGGGATCACGTTCCGGTTCTAAGGTGCGCCGCCGTCAGCCTTCCAGGGCGAGGAGGTCCCCCAGCAGCTCGCCGCCGTCCGGGTAGCGGTCGGGCCGGTGACGGGCCAGGCTCCGCATCAGGACGGCGATCTCTTCCTCGTTGAGGAACGGGGCGTAGGGCCGCGGGTCGTCCGGGTCCCGCTCGAGGCGGGCGACGAGGACGTCGTCGCCCACGTACGGCCAGCGTCCCGTCGCGAGCGTATAGAAAGCGGCGCCGAGCGAATAGACGTCGGACGCCGGGCTCGGCATCTCGCCGCGCAGTACCTCGGGCGGGAAGAAGGCCGGGCTCCCGATGAGCTTCGACGTGCCCCCCGCGTCGGCCTGCGGGAGCGCGAGGCCGAAGTCGAGGATCCGGAGGATGTCGTGCTCGTCGAGCTGAAGGTTCGCGGGCTTCAGGTCCCGGTGGAGGATCCCCTTCGCGTGCGCCGCCGCGATGCCCCGCGCCGCCTGTACGAACCAGTCGCGCCAGTTCTTCCGGACCCGCTCGGGCTCCGTCTTCAGGAGCTTCTGCAGGTTCGGCCCGTCCAGGTACTCCATCGCGAGGTAGAGGCTGCCGAAGCCCTCTCCGTAGTCGTAGAGGGCGACGACGTTCGGATGCTTGAGAGCGGCGATCGACTTCGCCTCGCGCGTGAAGTAACGCATTGCCGTCTCGTCGCTGCGGAGCTGCCACGGGAGGATCTTCAGCGCCACGTAGCGGTCGAGCTTCCGGTCGAGCGCCTTGTGGACGACGCCCATGCCGCCACGTCCCAGCTCAGCGAGGATCTGGTAGCGCTGTTCCGGGGCCTCGAGAGCCGAAAAGGTCCCCGACGAGTTGACGTTCACGGCCGAAGGCGGAGGCGGGGGGGCGCTGGTCTGCGCCGGCACCTCGTGGGCAGGGATCGTCGACGAGGAAGTCGTCTGCGGGATCCGCCTTTGCCCCATCCGGCCGACCGCGGGCGGCGTCTGGATCAGGGCGGGCGGCATCCCCGACGCCTCCACTTCGGCCGACCGGAGCCGGCACCATCGCGATCGGGCTGCCGTCGAGAACCGACGGATCGACCGCAGCCACGCGCCCCATTTCTATCGCCTCGGTCGGGTCCCCCGCGGCGCGCAGCGCCTCGAGGTACGTCCGGTAGTAGGGGAGGTTCTCCGCCGTCACATGACCCTTCCCCAGCACTTCGCGGAGGACGTGGACGGCGTCCTTCGCCTCGCCCGCGGCGAGATGCGCCCGCGCGAGCTCGTCGAAGAGCTCCACGACGCCCGGGTCGTTTCGCGGGACGCCGACGGCCTCCTCCCAGGCGCGGTCCCGCCGTCCTCCGAGAAGGTAGCTCCGCGCCGCGTCGAGGCGCCTCCCGACCCGGACGAAGAGCGAGGCCGCCTCGTCGTGGCGTCCGGCCGCCTGGAGCGCCGCCGCGCAGAGCGGGAGCTTCCCGGCGACGCGGAAGAGCTCCGCGGCCCGCTCGTAGTCCCTGAGGCCCAGGAACAGGGAAGCAGCCTTCTCCGGCTGCCCAGCGGCCTCCCACGTCGCCGCGGCGTTCGCCAGGTCCCCGGCGCGCTCGAAGAGCGGCGCCGCGCGCTCCAGCCGGCCCGCTTCCTTCCAGGATGCAGCCGCCGACGCGATTTCGCCGACCTTTTCGAAAAGCGCAGCCGCACGCATGACCTGCCCCGACTTCCGCCACGCCTCGGCGGCCGCCGTTATGTCGCCGCGCTTCTCGGCCTCGCGCGCCGCCAGCTCGTGTGCGGCCCGCTCGTCGCCGGCCGCCGCGGCGGCCGAGGCGGCGCGGTCGAGGGCGCCGCTCCTCTCGAACTCCCGGATCGCCTCAATGGGCCGCGCGCCCTCGAGGAACATCTCGCCCGCCATGGAGAAATCCTGCGCGTGGCGGTAGGCCTCCGCCGCTTCGAGCGGCCGTCCCGCCGCGCGCGCTGCGCCAGCCGCCCGCTTCCAGAGAGCGGCCCGGACGGGGCCGGAGGTTTCCATCTCGGCGAGGCGGCGGCAGGCCTCGGAGAGGGTCGTCTGGTCGCCGACCGTCTCGGCGATCTCGGCCACCCGGTCCCACCGCCCCGCGCCGCGCGAGGCGGCGAGCGCCGACTCCAGGAGCGTGCGCGCCCGATCCGCCTCGCCCGCGGCGTCCCACGCCCGCGAAGCCTCCCAGGCGAAGGCGTCGCCGGCCCGTTCGTAAAGGGTCGCGGCTTCGCGCGGATCGCCGTCCCGCTGCGCCAGCGCGGCGAGGCGCGGCCAGGCCTTCGCGCGGCGGAACATCTGCCGGGCCTTCTTGACGTCGCCGGCCTTCAGGAAGAGCTCGCCGGCGCGGATGAAGTCCGCGAACCGCGCCGCGTCCTTCGCCGCCGCGACGTCCGCCGTAACGGGCTTGGCGAAACGCAGCGCCACGAGGAAGACCAGCAGGCCCACGAGGTCGACGACGAACCGGAGGGTCCCGGTCCGCTGGAGCGCCTGGTAGAACGGGGCGCCGCGCAGGCTCTGGTATGACGACTCGAGGGCCGGGACTCCGAGGTCCACCGCGAAGAACCGGAGAATCTGGTCGAGGTGCGCCGCGGGGATGAAGGCCGCGCCGAACCCGACCAGCACTGCGGAAGAGCGGATCCACTCTGCGAAACGCATTCCCCTGAGATCGAGGATGCTGCGCACGAGCCGCGCCACGAGGTAGACGAGGACGACGGTCAGGATCTGGGGCGCGAAATAGAAGTGGTCCGCTACGAGCCGCGCGGCCACCTCCTGCGTCGCCACGTTCTCGCGCGACCAGTCCATGACCCTCACGAGGCCGAACTGGGCAAAGGTCGCGAACAGAAGCGTCGCGAGCTCGTCTTTCCAGGTGCGCCGTCTCACGTCAGCAAAGCATTATCCGCGAAAGCTTTGAGAGCGGAAGTCCCAGCTGCCACCGAGGCCGTAAACTCGGCAGCGGAAGCGCCTGCCCATGCAGAAAACCGTCCGGGCTCTCCCGTTCTTCACCCTCGCTCTTGCGGTTTTCGCCGGCTCGGCGGCCGCCCAGCCCTTCGCCGATCCGGGCACGGGCGCAGGCGTCCTCGGGGGAATCTCGCAGGGCCGTGACGCCTCGGGCTCCTCGTTCTTCGCGTCGGCGCTCGTCGTGACCCGCCTGACCGGAGCCGTCGGAGTCGAGCTCGCGGCCGGGTACCGGCAGGAGCGCTACGAGGGAAAGAACCTGCCTGGCGAAGCGCACGACCTCCGCGTCTGGGAGATCCCCGTGCAGCTCTCCCTCCTTTTCTACCTTCTTCCGAACGCCCGGGTGCAACCGTACCTCCTCGGAGGCGGGGGCTACTACTACGTGAACGTCACCGACACCGGCCCGAGCCGGTGTCGCCTCGACGGGCTCGAGCAAGTTCGGCCTCCATGTCGGAGCGGGAGTCGACGTCCGCGTAGCGACGCGGCTCTCGCTCCGCGCGGACGCGCGGTACGTCTTTCTCGACATCGACGCCGTCTCGAACCTTTCGAAGAAAGCCGACTACTGGCAGGCCGGAATCGGCTTCAACTTCTACTTCTGAGCCTCAGGCCGGGACGCCGGCCACGAGCCGCCCGAAGAGCTCCGGGTCGACGTTTCCGCCCGACAGGACGACGCCGATCCTCTTCCCCGCCGCCCGCGGGATCCGTCCGGCGAGGACGGCGGCGAATCCGGCAGAGCCACCCGGCTCGACGACGAGCTTCATCCGCGAGGCGAGGAGCGCCATCGCCCGCCGGAGATCGTCGTCGGAGACCGTGACGATCTCCTCGACGAGCGCGCGGATGATCCGGAGCGTCCGCTCGGAAGGGCGGGTCGTCTGGAGGGAGTCGGCGATCGTGTCGGGGACGGGGATCAGGACCGGCTCCCCCTTCGCCACCGACTGACGGACGTCGTCGCCCGCCTCCGGCTCGACGCCGAAGAGCCGGACCGGAGGCCTCGTCCCCTTCGCGGCCACCGCCACCCCCGAGAGAAGGCCGCCCCCGCCGCAGGGGGTCACGATCACGTCGAGGTCCGGCACGTCCTCGAGGAGCTCGAGCGCGAGCGTTCCCTGCCCCGCGATGACGGCGTCGTCGTCGAACGGAGGGACGAGGACGGCCCCGGTCTCCTCGATCAGCTTCCGGGCGATCGCCTCGCGGCTCTCCTCGCGCCGGTCATAGAGGAGCACGGTCGCGCCATAGCCACGCGTCGCCGCGAGCTTCAGCGCCGGGGCGTCCTTCGGCATCACGATCGTGGCCCTGACGCCGAGCGTCCGCGCCGCGAGCGCCACCGCCTGGGCGTGGTTCCCCGACGAGAAGGCGACGGCCCCCCTCCGGCGCTCCTCGGGCAAGAGGAGGAGCAGCCGCGAGAAGGCCCCGCGCGCCTTGAAGGCCCCGACCTTCTGGAACGTCTCGCACTTGAAGAAGAGCGAGGCCCCGGTCCGCTCGTCGAGCGAACGGCAGGTGAGGACGGGCGTCCGGTGGACGTATGGGGCGATGCGCACGCGGGCGGCCGCGACGTCGGCCGGCGAGACGGTCAGGGACTCAGTCATCGAGGGACTCCGGGCGCGGCCCCGCGGCCTCGCGCCCCCGCGGTGCGTCGGCGACACCGCAGATCCGGTCCGCCTCCTCGGTGGCGAGGTCGATTCCGGCGTCGATACGCGTGAGGAAGCTCTCGTCGCTTTCCCCCGGCTCGCGGTAGACGGCGGGCCCGGGGTGGACGACGCAGAGCGAGAAGGGCAATGGCAGCATGTAGCGGTCCCATGAATCCAGGAACTTCGGCCTCGTGGCCGAGCTTCCGACCGGAATGACCGGCGCGTCGAGGGCCGCGGAGAGAAGCGCGAGGCCGCGTTTCGATTTCCGAGCCGGCCCCCGCGGGCCGTCCGTCGTCAGGTCCGCCGCCGGAGCGCCGTTTCGAATGGCCTTGATCATCTGCGACAGCGCCTCGCCGCCCCCACGGGACGACGAGCCGCGCGCCACCCTGAACCCCCAGAAGAAGAGGAAGCCCGCGATGATCTCGCCGTCGCGGCTCCGCGACGCCATCGTGACGTCGCCGCTCCCGGCCCGGTAGAAGATCGGCGGCAGCATCCGCTGATGCCAGAGGGCGAAAATCGTCGGCTTCCCGGCGTTCCGGACGGCGTCCCAGTTCTCGATCCCGACGACCCGGACCCGGAGCGTCGCGCGCCAGAGGCCGACGAGGAGGAAGATCGCGAAGCCGAGGAGCTTTCCGCGCACGCTCCCCGATGATAGACGCCGCCTCCGCTATCCTCCCCACGTCGCGTGCAGCTCGTCGCCGAGAACCTGACCCGCTCCTTCGGGAGCCGCCGCATCGTCGGCCCCCTCTCCTTCGCCGTGGAGCCGGGACGGGTGCTGGCCGTTGCCGGGCAAAACGGCAGCGGGAAGACGACGCTCGTGAAGGTGCTCGCGGGCCTGCTCCGCCCCTCGTCCGGACAGGTCGTTCCTCGCCCGGAACGGGGCCCGGACGCTTCCCCGCGACGCCTCGTGGGCGATCGGGTGGGTGGCGCCCGACCTCTCCCTGTACGGGGAGCTGACGGCGGCCGAGAATCTCCGCTTCTTCGCCCGGCTCCACGGCCGGCCCGCGGGGCCCGGCTGGGCCGAGGAGCGGATCGCCGCCGTCGGTCTCGACCCGTCCCGGATCGCCGCGCACCCGATCCGCGCGCTGTCGACGGGGCAGCGGCAGAGGGTCAAGCTGGCCTTCGCCACGCTCCACGAGCCCGCGATCCTCTTCCTCGACGAGCCGAGCTCGAACCTCGACGACGCGGGCCGGGAGGTCGTCGCGAAGGTCGTCGGAGAGCAGCGGGCGCGCGGGATCTGCGTCGTCGCCTCGAACGACTCGGGAGATCTCGCGCTGGCCGACGAGAGGATCACCCTCTGAGCGGGCCCGAGCGCCCCGGGGTTTTCGCCGCTGCGAAGGCCGTCTTCGTCAAGGACCTGACGAGCGAGTGGCGGACGCGCGTGTCGACGAACGCGCTCCTCCTCTTCGCCTTCGCCGTCCTCGTCCTCGTCGGCTACGCCGTCGGCCCCGCCAGCCTCTCCCCGGAGGACCGCCCGACCGTCCACTCGGTCCTCCTCTGGATCGTCCTCTTCTTCTCGGCGATGACCGGGCTCGCTCGCGTCTTCGTCAAGGAGGAGGACTCGGGGACGGCGGCGGCGCTCCGGCTCTCGGCGCCCCCGCCGGCCGTTCTCCTGGGGAAGCTCCTCGCGAACCTGGCCCTCCTTTCCGTCGTGACCGCCTTCGTCGTACCGCTCTTCCTCGCGATGATGTCGTTCCGGATCGAAGGACCGGCTCTCTTCCTGCTTCTCCTCGTCCTGGGAAATATCGGGCTCGCCTCCGCCTGCACGTTCACCGCCGCGATCGTCGCGAAGGCCTCGGCGAAGGGGACGATGTTCGCCGTTCTGGCCGTCCCGCTTCTCCTCCCTCCGCTGGTCGGGGCGGTCATCGGGACGAGGGTCGCGGCGACGGAAGCGGAGCTCTCGGCCGGCCTCGACTTCGTCAAGCTCCTCGTTGCCTACGACGGAGTCGTGACGACGGCCGCCTTCCTGCTTTTCGACGCCGTCTGGCGGGAATAAGTCCAAGCGCTCCAATAGTTCAAATGCTCTAGGGCGTCCCGCGGCCCCGCCGGTCTATCATCCGGGCGCGTGAGGTTGTCCGGCGCGGTAAGCGCAGCCAAGCTCGGCCTCGGGCTCGCCATGGCCGTCATTATCTGGGCCTCGTTTCTCTGGGCCCGGCCGGCGGAGAATTTCGTCGGAGAGTCGTCCCGGATCGTCTTCTACCACGTGCCGATGTCGTGGGTTTCGACCGTGGCGTTCTTCCTCGCGGCCTGGCACTCGGCGGTCTATCTCCGGAAGCGGCGAGTGGAAAGCGACGAGGCGGCGGCCGCCGCGGCCCGCCTCGGCCTTCTCTTCTGCATCCTCGCCACCGTGACCGGGGCGATCTTCGCGAAGGTCATGTGGAACGCCTACTGGAACTGGGATCCCCGGCAGACCTCCATCACCCTTCTCCTCCTCGTCTACGGCGCCTACCTCGGCCTGCGCGGCGCCATCGAGGACCCCGAGCGCCGCGCGACGCTCTCCGCGGCTTACGCCCTCGTCGCCTTCGTCACGGTGCCCTTCCTGATGTTCGGGGTGCCGCGGATGTACGCCTCGCTCCACCCCGACACCGTCATCAACGCGCGCGGACGGATCGAGATGTCCCGGGACATCAAGACCGTCTTCTTCGCCGCGAACCTCGCGTTTCTCGTCCTCTTCTTCTGGCTCTACTCGCTGGACCGGAAGGTCTCGCGCATGCTCCGGGAGGCCCGCCCATGAATCCCGCAGCTCCCAGCGCCATCGCCCCGGCTCACGGGGCCCTCTATTACGTGGCCGCCGTGAACCTCGTCATCTGGGCGGGGCTCTTCTTCTATCTCTTCTATCTCGACCGCAAGGTCAGGGCCGCCCAGGCGGCCCACCCCAACCCGGAGGACCGTCCATGAAGAAAGCGTACTGGCTCGGAGCCGCCGTCCTGCTCGGCTTCCTCGTTCTCGGGCTCTCGACGTTCTCGAAGTCGATGACGCCCTACGTGTCGTTCAGCGAGGCGAAGACGTCGAAACGGACCGTGCAGGTCATGGGCGCCCTCGAGAAGGGGACGTCCCGGTACGACATCGCGACGAAGACGCTGCACTTCAACCTCGTCGACCCGCAGACGAAGGACGTCTTCCCGGTCACCTACACGGACGTGAAGCCCGCGAACTTCGAGGACGCGGTCTCGATCGTGGCCATCGGGAAGTACCAGGCCGACGGCTTCCGGGCCGAGAAGCTCCTCGTGAAATGCCCCTCGAAGTACCAGGGAGAAGAGGTCG
The DNA here is from genome assembly GCA_963721385.1 of uncultured Acidobacteriota bacterium. GTDB lineage: Bacteria > Acidobacteriota > Thermoanaerobaculia > UBA5066 > UBA5066 > DAOMFB01. The sequence continues at coordinate 1,042,482 of CAVRJB010000019.1, read as the reverse complement.
AGAAGCAGTACGGAAACAAGGCTTGAGCCGATGAGCGACATGGTCCGTGCCATCGGCTTCGCCCCCGGCACCGCCGCGATCTGGGCGGCGCTTCTCTTCGGGCTCGCCTCGATCGCCGTCTACGTGAAGGCCTGGCGCCTGCAGACGGCCGGCGCCCCAGCAGCCGACTACGACGCCGCGGTCGGTTTCGGGCGGCGCCTCTACGCGGCCTACGCCACCGCGATTCTGCTCGCCTCCGTCCTCCTGATGCGGCTGCTGATGTCGCACGACTTCCGCCTCTCGTACGTGGCGTCTTATTCGGGCCGCGACCTCCCCTCCTACTACCTCTTCTCGACGTTCTGGGCGGGCCAGGAAGGCTCGTTCATGCTCTGGCTCTTCTGGGGCGCGCTGATCGGGCTCGTCGTCTTTCGCACCGCGAAGGAGCAGGAGCCGGCCGTCATGGTCGTCTACCTGGCCTCCTTCCTCGGCATCGTCGCGATCCTCTGCAAGCAGCCCCCCTTCCGGTTCCTCGAGAAAGTGCCGTTCGACGGGCAGGGGCTGAACCCGCTCCTGCAGGACCCCTGGATGGTCATCCACCCGCCGGTGATGTTCGCGGGCTTCGCGTCGCTCTCCGTGCCATTCGCGTTTGCCATTGCGGCCCTCTGGACGAAGCGCTGGGACGGCTGGGTCGTTCGCGCAATGCCCTGGGCGCTCTTCACCTTCCTGACGCTCGGCACCGCGATCCTGATGGGCGGCTACTGGGCCTACAAGACGCTCGGCTGGGGCGGCTACTGGGCCTGGGATCCGGTCGAGAACACCTCGCTCGTGCCGTGGCTAGCGACCGTGGCCCTCGTCCACGGGATGTACCTGCAGAAGGCGCGCGAGAAGCACCGGAAGATCAACGTCATCCTGGCGATCCTCGCCTACTGCTGCATCCTCTACGGGACTTTCCTGACACGCTCGGGCGTCCTCGCCGACTTTTCGGTTCATTCCTTCATCGACCTCGGCATCACCGGCTGGCTCGTCGGCATCATCCTGGTCTTCCTCGTCGGCGGCCTCGGCCTTCTCGCGTTCCGCTGGAAGGAGATTCCCGTCGCCCCTGAAATCGACCCCGCGACCGGCAAGGAGAAGGAGGAGGCGTTCCTGTCGCGCTCCGTCCTCTTCATCCTCTCGGTCACGCTCATCTGCGCCTCGGCCACCGTGATCCTCCTCGGCACGTCCGCGCCGATCCTGACGCGCGTCACGGGCAAGCCGTCTCAGGTCGCGACGGAGTTCTACAACATCACGCACGCGCCCGTCGCGATGCTGATCGGTCTCCTCATCGCCCTCGTGCCCTTCCTCTCCTGGCGCGGCGAGACGGGGCGCGACGTCGTCCGGAAGGCGTTCGTCGCCTTCGCCATCGGCGTCCTCGGCGCGGGCGTCGCCTTCGCCGCCGGCGTTCGCGGCCTGAAAGACCTCCTCCTGATCGGCTTCGCGGTCATGGGGTGCGCCGCGAACGTGGAAAGCGTCGTCCTCTTCGTGAGGCGGCGGGCGATCGCCTCGGTCGGCGGCTATCTCGCCCACGTCGGCGTCGCGATCATGCTCGTCGGCATCCTGATCTCCGGCGCCTACGAGCGGAAGCAGCAGGTGACGCTCCTCCGGGGCGCGCCGACGCAGGTCGGCCGCAACACGATGACCTTCGTGAGGTCCGTCTTCGTGACCGAGAACGGCGACGTCAAGAAGCCCGAGGAGCTCGACCGGTCGCGCCTCTCCGACCGCCGCGCGAAGCAGGCGATGGAGGTCGAGGTCGCGTCGCCCCGGGGCAAAGTCTGGAAGGCGTACCCGAAGCTCTACATGAACGAGCGGACCCAGCAGATGATGGCGAACCCGGACGTCCGGTCGACCACGATGATGGATCTCTACCTGTCGCCGCAGTCGTACGACCCCGGCTCGCCGATGCGGGTCGAGGGAACGCGGCTTCCGCTGAAGCAGAGCGAGGAGAAAACCGTCGACGGCGTCCGCTTCCAGCTCCGCGCCATCGTCATGGACCGCTCCGAACTGAACGCCAACCCGCCGCGCGTGACGCTGAACGCGAAGATGCTGGTGACGCCTCCTGGCGGAAAGCCGCTGGAACAGACCGCGAAGATGGTCATCACCATGGGCGCGAACGAACAGTCGGAGTCGTCGGCCCCGGACACCGCAATTCCGGGCACGGCCGGGCGCTACCGGATCCTGCGAGCCGCCGGCGCCGACTCCCTCGAGATCGAGGTCCTGGGGCTCAACCCGGCGGGCGACGTCAAGCCGCCCACGACCGAGAGCTTTTCGGTCGACGTCACGACGAAGCCCCTCATCTCGCTCGTCTGGGGCGGCTTCTACGTGATGATGGCGGGAGGGTTCGTGGCCCTCCTCCGCCGCGGCCGAGACGCGCGCGCGGCGTCGATGGCCTAGCCCGCCTCCGGCTGGCGGCGGGCCGCGAGGTCAGTGCGTCGGGTCCGCGACGCGCCCCAGGAAGAGGACCGCTCCGCTCGCTTCATCCCGGATCAGGAAGAGAAACGGGTGGTCCGCCCGGAAGACCGGCTTCGGGGGGGGCATCGACGTGGGCATGATCACGATGCCGGTCGCGGCGGCCGCCTCGGTCCCCTCCTCGTTCACCTCGACGAACGCCTTGTGGAAGCCCTCCCCGATGAAGAGGCCGGGCGGGGCGCTGCTCATCCCGGCGAAGTCCGCCCGGGACGGGTCGAAGGCGTCGGTCATCCCGAGCGACGTGAGCGCCGCCTTGAGCGTGAAGCCGGTCGCCATCCGGAACCGCGGCAGGAAGACTTCGACGGCCTGGCGGGCGCGGCCCGCCGCCGACAGCCACGCCGTCAGACGCTCGGCCGTGAGGGACTCCTCCAGCGCGGCGAGCCCGTCGGCTTCCCGGGGGAGGAGGACGGCGAGGGACAGGTCGTCTCCTTCATACGGCAGCAAGAGGAGCTGCGCGCCCTCGACCTCGAGGTAGCCGGACTTCGGCGAGCCGCGCAGGAACGGAGCCGCCACCTTCTTCCCCGGCGCGACGAAGAACGGGGCGTCCACGGTCATCGACTTCTCGAACGGGCTCTTCCACTTTCCCTTGAAGGTAGATCGCGTTGGTGAGGACGAGCCGGGTGGAGCGGTCCAGGGAATCCGGAGGGAGGAGGTCCTGGATCCGGTCCCGCGTCTTCGACGCGACCCACGCGTTGATCGTCTTTCGCGCCAGTTCGGGCGCCTTCGCATAGTCGACGGGCGTCGGCGCGGCACCGTAGGAATCTCTGAGCAGCGTCACGAACCGCGGCAGGAGCGGCTCGCCGGCCCGGGTCCAGAGGGCGTTCGCGACCGCCAGCTCCGCCTTCCCGCCAGCCTGAATCGCCGAAATCCGCCGCTCGAGGTCGCGGAAGCCCGCGTGGACCTCTTCCTCCCGTGCCGGGAATCGGAGGACCTTCGCCATCTGCCGGGCCGTCTCTCCCTGCGCGCCGGCCCAGGCCATGGCGAGCGTCTCCGAGAGGCTCACCGGCGAGAAGAAGATGTTCTTTCCGCCCTTCCCGACCTCGCGGTAGAGGTCGAGGGCGAACGCGGTGTTCCCGGCCGTGAAGGCCGAGCCCCCGGGTTCGGAAGCGCCGACGGCGGTCCCGAAGAGCAGGAGCGTCGTCAGAGGGAGCGCGAGTCGCCGCATGGCCTGCCCACCCTTCGACCGAGGAACCGGGGATCCGGTTCCCGGATCAGAATCCCTTGACCTTCGCCGCCTTGCCGTACATCCAGAAGACGAAGCCCCAGCCGACGAGGACGACGACGGGGAGCGCCCAGAGAGTACCGGCGGCCCACGTGGCGTGCTGCGCGAGCATCGTGAAGACGAGCGGCACCGACATGTACGTGTTGTGCTTCGACCGGAGCCCCGCCTGGGCGACGAGCGCCGGGTCGGGCTTCTCGCCGTTCTTCGTCGCCGTGATGATCTTCCGCTGCGCGGGCCAGATCCGCATCCAGACGTTCGCCGCCATGATCGTGCCGAGCGTCGTCCCGAGGTGGATGGCCGTGCCGCGCCACCCGAACCCCCCCACGGACGCAAAGGCCCAGACGAGGACCACGATCCCGACGAAGCCGACGGCCGCCTGGACCTCGGGCTTCGCGATCGCCTTCATGACCGGGTCGTAGACCGCGAACATCAGGAGCGCCACCAGGGTCAGGATCCCCCCCGCCATGGCGTTCTTTGCGCCGGGATCGGCGAACTGCAGCCCCGTGGCGTGGTAGACGAGCCCGAGCAGCAGGAGCCCCGTGACCCAGGTCCAGGCCGCACCCCAGCGGAAGAGGTAGAGCACCCGGGGCATCAGCTCCGGGACGACTTTCTTCTTCGTCTCCGCGTCCATCGTCGGCACGAAATTCGAATTGACCCAGTTGAAGAACCAGAGCTGGCCAATCCAGAGGATGCCGGCCAGGACGTGGATCCAGCGAAACAGCGACTCGACGAGGTTTCTTCCGTCCATGCTCCCCCCACTTTCCGTCCGGATCTTATGCGACGCCGGGCCGACCGTCCGCTAGACTCACCCCCAAAAAGCAGGAGGCCACGTGAGCGAAGACCTTCAACCGGACGGCGCCGGCAAGCCGGTCTCGCGGCGGCGCTGGCTCGACACCCTGCTCGGCGGCAGCCTCGTCGCCTGGGCGGCGGCCGTCGTCTACCCGATCCTCCGGTACCTGACGCCACCCAAGGACGCCGGCGGCCCGAACAAGATCACCCTGACCGACGCCCAGAGGCAGGAGCTCTCCAACATGGGCTCCCTGATCACGCGGATCGGCTCGGATCGGGTCATCGTCCTGAAGAAGAAGGACGAAAAGCTGTGCGCGTTCTCGGCCAAGTGCACGCACGAGGGGTGCACGGTGCAGTTCGTCGCCGCCGACGCCCTCATCTGGTGCGCCTGCCACAACGGGAAGTTCTCCCTCGACGGCCGGGTCCTCTCGGGTCCCCCGCCCCGGCCGCTCGCGGCCTACGCCGTGGACGGAGATCTGAAGGGGACGATCACGGTCTCGAAACCGGGAGGTGTCGCGTGAGCACGAACCCGGCTTCCGGGCCTCCGCAGACGACCGCGCTCGGCCGGCTCTGGCACGCGCTGGACGAGAGATACCAGATCTCCGGGCTCGTCGAGTTCCTGAGCCACAAGGAAGTCCCGGTCGGCGCGCACTCGACGGTCTGGTACTACTTCGGCGGAGTCTCTCTCTTCTTCTTCGTCGTCCAGATCGTGACCGGGATCCTGCTCCTCATGTACTACCAGGTCGGAGAGAAGACGTCGTACGAGAGCATGAAATACCTCGTCGGCCACGTGCCGTTCGGGTGGCTGATCCGATCGATCCACTGCTGGTCGGCCCACCTGATGAGCCTCGCCGTCCTGGTCCACCTCTTCAGCGTCCTCTTCGTGAAGGCTTACCGGAAGCCGCGAGAAATGACCTGGTATTCGGGCTTCGCGATGTTCGGCCTCGTCCTCGGCTTCGGCTTCTCGGGTTACCTCCTGCCGTGGAACGAGCTGAGCTACTTCGCGACGGCCGTCGGCACCGATTCGGTGAAGTCCGTCCCGCTCGTCGGCCCGTGGCTCCTCCGCGTTCTCCGGGGAGGCGAAGAGGTCTCGGTTCAGACGCTCTACCGCTTCTTCGCCCTCCACGTCTGCATCCTTCCGCTCGTGATCGCCGGGATCATCGGCGTCCACCTCCTCTTCGTGCAGCGCCAGGGGATGGCCGAGCCGCTCGAGTCCGAACACCATCCGGCGCCGCGGTCCCCCGGCATGCCCTTCTTCCCGAACTTCGCCCTGCGAGACGTCCTGCTGTGGGTCGTCTGTCTGAACGCTCTCGCGATCCTGGCCGTCGTTCTTCCTTTCGGGCCGGGGATCCCGGGGATGGAGTGGGCGCTCGGCGACAAGGCGAACCCGCTGAAGCCCGCCTACCCGGGAATCAAGCCGGAGTGGTATTTCCTCTGGATCTACCAGATGCTCAAGGAGTTCCCGGCGCACGTCCTCGGGATGGAAGGCCCGCAGGCCTGCCTGCTCCTCTCGACGATCCTGATGGGGATCGCGTTCTTCGTCCCGCTCCTCGACCGGAACGCGGCGAAGGACAAGCCGAGCCCGCTCTTCACGGACCTCGGCGTGGCAGGCCTCCTCTTCATCGGCTTCCTGACGCTCAAAGCCTGGGACATCGGCGTCACCGTCCCGAAGGGCCAGGACCCCGCCGCCGACCCGGCCCTCGCCGCCGTCATCGCGCGGACGGCCGCGATCTGGACCTTCGCGGCGGGCTTCCTCGTGACGGCGTTCCGCCGCCTCCGCTACAAGCACGTGGCGTTCGTCTTCACGGCGGCGGTCCTCCTTCAGGCGTTTCTCAACGGCTTCGCCCACGTCAGCTGGCTCGCAGCCGGCGGGATCGCCGCCGCGCTCCTCGCGGCCTACGGCCTCTTCAGGTACACCCGACGCGGCGCGGCCGGAGCCGCGGCGATCCTCGTTCTGGCCTCGTTGACTGGGATCCCGGCCCGCGCCGAAGAGAAGGGCGCCCCCGCCCCGCCGACGACCGCATCTGCCGCCCCGGCGGGCGCCCACGTCGCCGAGGGCTCGTGGCCCGCCGATTTCCGGAAGCTCTTCGCCGCCGAGGAAAAAGGAAAGCCGGTCCTCGACGAGAAATCGAAGGCCCGATTCCGGGAGCTCCCGAGTCACGCCCAGGAGCTCTTCTTCAAGGCGGCGGCTTCCGGACTCCTTGCGTCCCCCGTCCAGCTCGCCACGCTCCTCTCGCTGGAGCTCGACGACCGAAAGACCGAGCTCGTCCTCTCGGACAACTGCGTCCTGTGCCACAGCAATCCGGACCTGCCGGACGAGATCATCTTCAGGATCCGCGAGGACCACAGCGCGCCGTACGGACACCTGGACCTGAAGGAAGTCGTGAGCGACGTCCACTTCCGCAAGGGCCTGATGTGCTCCGGCTGCCACGGCGGCAAGCCGACCGACATGGAGATGTCCCCCGAGATCTACAAGCGCTGGCCGGCCGGCGAGGCGCGAAAGAAGGACCTTTCCTGGATCCCCGGGTTCTGCGCCCGGTGCCACTCCTCGAGCGAGTTCATGCGGAGCTACAACCCGAAGCTCCCCGTGGACCAGCTCGCCAAGTACCGGAGCAGCCGTCACGGCGAGCTCCTCCTCACGAAAAAGGACTCGAAGGCGGCCCAGTGCGTCAGCTGCCACGGCGTCCACGGCATCCGCGGCCCCGACAGCCCGGCGTCGCTCGTCTTCCCCGAGAACATCCCGACGACCTGCGGCCGGTGTCACGCCGATGCCGCGTACATGAAGGGCTACAGCCTTCCCGACGGAAGGCCGCTCCCGACGAACCAGCTGGCGCAGTACCGGAAGAGCGTGCACGGCATTGCCCTTCTGAAGAAGCACGACGCCGGAGCCCCGGCCTGCAACGGCTGTCACGGGAACCACGCCGCCCTGCAGCCGCAGACGGCATTCGTTTCGCAGGTTTGCCGGCACTGCCACGCGTCCAATGCGACGCTGTTCGACGGCAGCCCGCACAAGAAGGCCTTCGAGCGGAACCAGTGGCCCGAATGCGCCACCTGTCACAACAACCACCTGATCGAGGTTCCCACGGACGCGATGCTCAAGCCCGGGCCGAAGGCGCTCTGCACGGATTGCCACGAGAAGTTCGGGACGCCGAAATGCATCGAGACGGCGGGCTTCTTCTACACGACGATCACCGGCCTCGCCGGCCGGGCCTCGACGCTCGAGACCGAGGTCGACCACCTTTCGGAGCGGGGCTTCGACGTGGACGAACTCCGGTTCCAGTCCAGCGCGGTAAACGACGCCCTCCGGAAGACCCGCCTCGGCACCCACACGTTCGACCGAAGCGACTTCCTGCGGAACTCGGAGGCGGCGTCGAAATCCGTCGACCAGCTGAAGGACGGGACCGCGAAAACGTGGGGGGAGTACCGCTACCGGCGAAACGGCCTTCTGCTCACGACGGCCTTCATCTCGATCTTCGGGATCCTCCTCTACGCGAAGATCCGTCAGGTTGACCGCGAACCGGGCTCGCGGCGCTGACCGTCGCCTCCGGCCTTCGCGCCCCGATCAAGGGCGCGGAGGCCGGGCGCGACCGGACACGTGATGCAAGTGAATCACTCCGTCCATCCGGTTTGATCATGGCCAGCCAGCCGTCGCCGGATCAATAGTCGGCCATCATGCAGAAGTTCTTCAAGGACAAGATGCACCTTGTCCGGATGGCGGGCCTCTTCGCCGCGGGACTCGTCCTGTTCGTGCTCGCCCGCGCGATCTTCGTCCCCAAGGGTTTCGGCCTCTACGGGCACTACCGGGCCGGGGCGCTCGCGGACAACCGGTCCCGGCCGGTCTCCTTCGCCGGTCGGGCCCCTTGCGGCGACTGCCACACGGACAAAAAGGAGGAACTGGCGGCGGGCAAGCACGCCGGCGTCGGCTGCGAGGCCTGCCACGGGCCTCTTGCCCGGCACGCGGAGGACCCGTCCGCGCTGAAGCCGGCGAAGCCGGAGCCGAAGACGCTCTGCGTGAGGTGCCACCTCGCCAACGTGGCCAAGCCCAGGAAGTTCCCGCAGATCGAGCTGAAGGCGCACTTCGACGGCGGCGACTGCCACGGATGCCACGCTTCGCACGCGCCGAACAAGGAGCCGAAATCATGACGTCGAACCGCCGGGATTTCGTCCTCACGGCCGGCAAGCTCCTGATCGTCACGGCTCCCGCGGCCGCTTACCTTTCGGCCGCCGAGTCCGGCAAGGAGATGGAGCCCGCCTACAAGATGGCGGATCACTACTGGGGGATGATCATCGACATCGGAAAGTGCATCGGGTGCGGCAACTGCGTCCGGGCCGACAAGGCCGAAAACGGCGTCCCCCTCGAGCCGTTTTTCTTCCGGACCTGGGTCGAGCGGTATCACATCGAGGGGGGCTGGTCCGAGCATCCCGACGTCGACTCCCCGAACGGCGGCTACGACGGCTTTGCCGAGAAGTACCCGGCGGGCGACGGGGCCAAGAGCTTCTTCGTGCCGAAGCTCTGCAACCAGTGCGCGCACTCCCCCTGCACGCAGGTGTGTCCGGTGGGAGCCACCTTCGAGACCCCTGACGGCGCCGTCCTCGTGGACAAGACCTACTGCCTCGGCTGCCGCTATTGCATTCAGGCCTGCCCGTACGGCTGCCGGTACATCCACCCCGCCACGAACACGGTCGACAAGTGCAACCTCTGCTACCACCGGATCACGAAGGGACTGACCACCGCCTGCTGCGAGGCCTGCCCCACCGGGGCTCGCCAGCTCATCGACCTGAAGAACCCGAAGGACCCCGTGCACGAGTTCCTCAGGACGCACATGGTCCAGGTCCTCAAGCCGCAGATGGCGACCGGCGCGAAGGTCTATTACAACAACCTCGACGGGACGGTGAGATAGGACGATGGAAGAAGCCCTCATTTCCGCGGTCCAGGGGTACATGTACCCCAACGAGATCGAGCTTCAGTGGAGCATCCTGATCGTCCTCTACCCCTTCACCACCGGACTCGTCGCCGGGGCTTTCATCCTCGCCTCGCTCGAGCGCGTCTTCAACGTCCAGGCCGTGAAGCCGACCTACCGGCTGGCGCTCCTGACGGCGCTGGCCTTTCTCCTCGTCGCGCCGCTTCCCCTGCAGCTCCACCTCGGCCACCCCGAACGCTCGTACGAGATGTACCTGACGCCGCACACCACGTCGGCGATGGCGATGTTCGGCTTCGTCTACCTCTGGTACCTGATGGCGGTCCTCGTCGTCGAGATCTGGCTCGACTACCGGAAGGAGATCGTCCTGATGTCGCGGAGCGAGGCGGGGTGGAAGAAGAAGCTCTACAAGGCGCTCACGCTCGGCGTCGACGACATCAGCGAGGCCTCGCTGAAGGTGGACGACAAGGTCGGCCGCTTCATCACGATCATCGGCATCCCATCGGCGTTCTTCCTGCACGGATACGTGGGCTTCATCTTCGGGTCGGTCAAGGCGAATCCGTGGTGGTCGACTCCCGTGATGCCGATCGTCTTTCTCTTCTCGGCGATCGTCTCGGGCATCGCCCTCGTCCTCCTGATGTACATGGCGGTCTGCTTCCTCAAGGGAATCGAGATCGACATGCCGTGCATCGACACGATCGCCCGGTACCTCCTGTACGCCTTCCTGATCGACTTCTCGATCGAGCTGCTCGACCTGATCCACCGGATCTACGAAGCCGACGAGTCGTTCCAGAGCCTCGACTTCATGGTCCGGACGCGGCTCTACACGTCGCAGATCCTCATCCAGATCGTCTTCGGCACGATCGTCCCGATCGGACTCCTCGCTTTCACGCAGATCGTGAAGCTGACGGAGGGGGCCCGGAAGGGAATCTACGTTCTGGCAGGGGTCCTGACGCTCATCGGCATCTTCGCCATGCGGTGGAACGTGGTCATCGGCGGGCAGCTCTTCTCGAAGAGCTTTCTCGGCTACACGACGTACAAGATGGCCTTCGCCACGCGCGAGGGTCTCCTTCCGGCGATCCTCCTGCTGATCCTCCCGTTCGTCATCCTCTGGGCTCTCCTGAAGGTGCTCCCGCCGTGGGACGAGGAGGGCACGAAGACCGCGTGACCCCGGCGGCCCGCCGCGCAGGAAAGACCGGACCATGGACGACGCCGTCGCGAAACTGACCGCAAAGGTGAGCGAACTCGCCGAGACGCTCCGATCGCTCGAGGCCCGCGTGGCCGCACTCGAGATGCCCGGGAAAGCCCCGATGGCTCCTTCGGCAGCCGTCGCCGAGCCGGCGCCCGCCGCTGCGGCCGCCGCCGCCGTGGTCTCCCCGGTGGATGCCGCGACGCCGCCCTTCGAGTCGTTTTCGCGGACGATCGCCCTCGCCGGACGCGGCGTTCTCGCGCTCGGAGGCGCCTTCCTCATTCGCGCCGTGACCGAGGCCGGTGCGCTCCCGCCGGGCGCCGGCGTGACGCTGGGCCTCGCGTACGCCCTCGCGTGGCTCTTCCTCGCCGAGAGGGGAGCGCGGAAGGGCGACCGCCTCCGGGCGGCCGCCGACGCGCTCACGGCGACGCTCGTCGTCTGCCCCCTCGTCTGGGAGGCGGCGACGCGCCTCGGCGTCCTCTCGGCAGGCACGGCCGCCGCGCTCCTCGGCGTCTTCGCCGCCCTCGGCCTCGCCCTCTCGGCGATCCGGAACCTCCCGGCCGCCGGCTGGTTCGTGGTGCTCGGCGTCCTCCCCGCGGCCCTCCTTCTGCTCGTGACGACGCATGCGGTGGCGACGTTCGTCGCGCTCCTCCTCGCGGTCGGCGCGCTGTCGCTCGGGGCGGCGAACGAGAGGGGCTGGACCGGCCTCCCCTGGCCGGCGGCCGTCGCGGCCGACTTCGCCGTCGCTTCGGCGGGTTTCGTTGCGACGCGGCCCGGCGCGGCTGCCGACGAGTATCCGGGAATCTCGCCCGGCGTCCTCGCCGCCCTCGCGATCCTCCTCGCCGCGCTCTATCTCGCCGCCGCCGTCTGGCGGACGGCCCTCCGGAGGCACGCGCCCTCCGCGCTCGATTGGATCCAGACCCCGGCCGCGCTCGCGGCGGGCCTCGGAACGGCCGCGTGGCTCGGATCACGGGCCGGACTCCCGGTGACCGCCGTCGGCGCTGGCGCGGCCGCCGGCGCCGCGGCGCTCTACGCCCTCGCGAATGCCCGGAAGGAAGCCGCCCCGGTGGCGCGTCTCCATGCGACCCTCGCGTTCCTCCTCGCGCTCGCCTTCGTGGGCCTCGCCCTCCCGGCGGGCCTCCGGTTCGCGCCCCTCGTCCTCTTCAGTCTGGTCGCCTCGGCCTTCGCGGCCCGGGGCGCCGGTCGGACCCCGGCGGCTCACGCCGCCGTCTACCTCCTCCTCGCCGCCGCGACGGGGAGGCTGCTCGCCGCATCCTACGTCGCCTTCGCGGCGCCCTCCTCGGCCTCGGACGCTCCGATTCCCGCGACGGCCATCCTGGTCTTCGCGGCCGCGGCGGGCGTTTATGCCCTGTTGACGGCGCCCGGAGCCCACCGCTCGACTTTCTGGACCCGCCTGCCAGTCTTCACGTCGGCCGTCCTCGCGGCGCTCGGCGCCGGGACGATCGTGGAGCACGCGCTCGCCAGGTTCATCGGCGCCGGCGTCGGGGCGGATCCGGGTCTCGTCGCGATGATCCGAAGCAGCGTCCTCGCGGGGGCGGCGATCCTCCTCGCCGCCGGCAGAAGAAGGTCCCGGCTCCTCGAGCTCTCGTGGCTCGTCTGGCCCCTCCTCGCGCTCGGGGGCTTGAAGCTCGTCCTCGAGGACCTGCCAAACGGCCGGCCGGCGACCCTCTTCCCCGCCTTCGCCCTCTACGGCCTCGCGCTCGTCTTCGCGCCGAGACTCCTCAGGGCCGCGGCCACGGCGCCCCAGGCGCCCCCGGCCCCTTAGGCGCCGACGGCCTTCGCGACCTGCCGGGCCAGCTCGAGAAACGCCTTCGTGACGACCGAGTCGGGTTCGGCGACGACGATCGGCGTCCCGGCGTCGCCCTGAACCGCGACGCGCGGGTCGAGGGGAATCTCTCCGAGGAACGGGACGCCGAGCAGATCGGCGGTCTTCTTGCCGCCGCCATGCTTGAAGATCTCCTCGCGATTCCCGCACTTCGGGCACTCGTAGTAGCTCATGTTCTCGATGATGCCGAGGACGTCGACGTTCACCTTCTGGAACATGGCGAGTCCCTTGCGGGCGTCGATCAGGGCGACGTCCTGCGGCGTCGTCACGATGACGGCGCCCGAGAGGTGGACCTTCTGCGTGAGCGTCAGCTGGGCGTCGCCGGTGCCGGGCGGCAGGTCGATGACGAGAAAGTCCTGCTTCCCCCACGCCACGTCGCCGAGAAACTGCTCGACGGCCTTGAAGATCATCGGCCCCCGCCAGATGACGGGCGTGTCGACGTCCATCAGGAAGCCGATCGACATGACGCGGACGCCGTGCTTCTCGATCGGGAGAATCTTCTCCTCGTCGTTGACGAAGGGGCGCGAGGAGATTCCCATCATCATCTGCTGGGACGGCCCGTAGATGTCCGAGTCCATCAATCCGACCTGATAGCCGAGCCTCGTCAGCGCGAGGGCGAGGTTCGCCGCCACGGTCGACTTCCCGACGCCTCCCTTTCCCGACGCGACGGCGATCGTAAACCGCGTCTCCTTGAGGAGTTCGGCCTGGCCCAGGGGCGCTCCGGCCGCCACGACGGGCGGGCGCGGGGGTGCCGCCTGGACCGAGATCGTGACGCTCGTGACGCCCGGAAGGCGGCGGAGCACGGCGTCGCACTCGGCTTTCAGCTGCTCGCCGATGGCCGGCTGGTCTGCCGTCATCGCGAGACGGAACGAGACATTCCCGCCCCCGACGGCGAGGTCCTTCACGAAGCCGAACGAGACGATGTCCCGGGAGAATCCGGGGTACTTGACGGTCCGGAGCGCGTCGAGCGCAGTCTGTTCACTGAGCGTGGCCGTGGGCACGGAATCCCTCCCCGCGGCAATCGTCGCACAGATCCGCCGGTTCCCGCCTTCAGCGGACGGAGTCGTAGCCGCCGCGGATGCCGCCCGGCGAGAGGACGAGCTGGAAGAGCTGGCTGTGGCGTGCCCGGAACGACCCTGCGCAGGAGAGCAGGTAGAAGCGCCACATCCGGAGAAACCGCTCGCCGTACCGCTCCGCGATTTCAGACCGGTTCGCTTCGACGTTCGCGTCCCACGCCATCAGGGTCCGGTCGTAGAAAGCCCCGAAGTTGTGGACGTCCTCCACGACGAACCGTCCCTCGGCCGCACGCGAGATCCGCGCAAGCGAGGGAACATGGCTCTGGGGGAAAATGTGCTTCTCGATCCACGGGTCGGGGGACCAGGTCGAATCGGGCGCGGCGATCGTGTGGAGGAGCAGCAGGCCGTCGGGGACGAGACAGCGCGTCACGACGTCCATGAAGTCCCGGTGGTGTCTCGGGCCGACGTGCTCAAACATCCCGAGCGAGACGACGGCGTCGAATCGCCCCGAGAGCTCCCGGTAGTCCTGCAGCCGGATCTCGACGGGAAGTCCGCGGACGCACTCCTTCGCGGGGCCCACCTGCTCCTTCGAGACCGTGATGCCGACGACCCGAACCCCGTAGCGCTCGGCGGCGAAGCGGGCGAAGCCGCCCCACCCGCATCCGATGTCGAGGACCGTCTGCCCTTTCTTCAGTCCCACCTTGCGGCAGACGAGATCGAGCTTCTTCTCCTGCGCGTCGTCGAGCGTCGAGGCGCCCTTCCAGTAGGCGCAGGAGTAGATCATCCGGCGGTCGAGCATCTTCTCGAAGAGGTCGTTGCCGATATCGTAGTGGCGCCCGCCGACGACGAACGCGCGCGCCCGCCGCCCCCGGGGAAGGAGCCACGCCGCGACCTTGCGCGCGAGGCGCCCGGGCTCCGCCGCCGTCCGGTCGAGGCCGGCCCGGAAGATCCGGCAGGCCAGCTCGTCGAGACGGTCTGCGGACCACCAGCCGTCCATGAAGCTCTCGCCGAGCCCCAGCGAGCCTCCGGCGAGAATCCGGGCGAAGACCCGCTCGTCGTGGACGCGGAGGTCGTACGGGGCTCCCCCGTCTATGGCGACGCCCGCCGGCGACAGAAACGCCGAGAGGCGCTCTCTCGCGATCTTCTGCGCGGAGGTCATCGTTCGCCTCCCGCGCCCGATTATCTGCGCTTCGGTTTCTGCGAAGCCAACGGCCTCAGGTCCTGAGGCGGAGGATCTCCCGTCGGACGCCCTCCATCAGCGCGGTTCGCTCGGAGAGCGGCACCCCCTTCGTCGGAATCGGATCCCCCATCCGGAGGGTGGCCGGTGACCTCCGGATCCAGAGCGAGTCCGCCCCCACGACGCGCCGCGCGCCCGAGACGGCCACCGGCACGATCGGGAGTCCCGTTCGCATCGCGAGGAGGAATCCCGACTTCCGGAACGGCTGGAGGTCGCCGGTCCGCGAGCGGGTTCCCTCGGGGAAGACGAGGATGGAGTGCCCCTTCCGGACGCGCTGTTCGAGCGTCTCGAAGACGTCGACCGCCTTCTCCTTCCGCTCGCGGTCGACCGGCACGAAGCCGGCGAGCCACATCGACCAGCCGAGAAACGGCACGTAGAACAGCGACCTCTTCGCCAGAAACCTCACCTCCTGTCTTATGCCGACGAAGAGGAGCGGGATGTCGACCAGCGACTCGTGGTTCGACATGAAAACCGCCTGCGGCACGGCGGCCGCCGGGGCCGAGACCTCGATCCGCGTCGGGATGCCGCAGAAAACGAGGAGCGCGTTCGACCACGCCCGGGCCCAGAAGAGGAAGAGCCGGCCGCGCGGGGGGATCCACGACGTCAGGACGGCGAGCGTCCCGAAGACGACCGTCATGGAAACGATGACGAGCCAGCCCCAGACCGTCGCGAGGAGGCTCCGCGGCGCGGCGTCGGTCATGCCGCGAGTCTACGGGACCGCTCCCCGTGACCGCCGTCACGGACGGCGCGTGCGGACACGGAGCTGACGCCCACGGGCCATACCGGGCACTTGAATTCGCGGGGCCGGGACGCCAGCATGATCAGGAACCGGGAGGTTGCCGATGAAATTCTTCGCCGCCGCGATCGTCGTCTCGTGCGCCGTCCTCGGTCGGGCCGCCAGCGCCCAGACCGTGATGTCTCGCCTCCCGACGCCCACCCCGACGGCGGCCGCGGCGGCGTCCGTCAAGCCGATGGCGCCGGGCGTGGCCAACATCCTGAACGCACCCGTCCATTCCCCCGCCTCCCTGGATTTCGGCGCCGTCTGGAACGGACAGTCGTCGAAGAGGACGTTTGCCCTGACCACGAACGGGAACGGATACGTAGCGGTGGAGATCCCCGCCGGGCCGTACCGCGTCGCGGAGTTCCGCGAAATGGGCGCAGGAGCGTTCGGAGGGGGCGGACCGCTCATGGCCCGGAACGTGAAGTCCCACATCACGAACCCCTCGAAGCCCTGGCGGTGGAGCCTTGCCCCGGGCGCGGAGATCCAGATCGACCTCGTTTTCGAGCCGAAGTTCGACCTCTTCTCCATGACCGCTGGGCCGAAGCCCGCGACGATGAAGGTGACCGGCCCCGGCCCTCAAGGGAACTGGACCCTCTCGGTTCCCCTCGCGGGGATGTTCAACGGCCTGAAGATCGCCGCGACGTTCGTCGTCGCCGACAAGGAGCCGGTCGCCGTCTCGCCGGCGCCGGGGCTCGACCTTGCCGTCTCGATTGCCGCGACGTCGTCCGAGCTGAAGGGGACGATCCGGGGCGGATCCCTGCCGGCCGGGGTAAGCGTCACGCCCGTCGCCGTCACCGTGCCTCCCGGCAGCGAGAAGAAGGTGACGGTTCCCCTCAAGCTCAACTGGAATGGAGGCTTCCAGGCCGACGGCGTCGCGAAGGCCGGCGAGCTCGTCCTGGAATACGGCGGCGGTTCCCAGAAGGCCTCCTTTTCCATCAGCGGCGTGCCCGCGACGTACTCGACGGGCGGGATGCCCGGCAACTGCGGCATCGACTTCCTCGGGTGGGCCGCGATCCTCTACCCGGACGGGCGGCTCCTCTTCAGCCTGTCCGGGAACAACTTCGACCTCATCAACAACCGGAATGTCCTCGGCACGTTCTCCATCGGCGGGCGTCCGGTTGCCTGGGGGGTCCTCCACTTCCAGTTCGGCGCGGAGCACAGGAAAGACTACAAGCAGTGGGACAACCGGAAGGTGAACGTCGATTTCGACTCGCGCGTGAAGCCGTCCGACTACCTGCCGGCCGTCCGCGGTCAGGTCGGCTTCACCTGCGGCCTGGTCGGCTCGAGCTTCAATCCGCCGTTCTAGGCCCGGAGGTCCGGCCGCAAGCGGTCTGGACCCGTACAATCGCCGCATGGATTCCGGCATCTATTCGACCTCGTCGCTGCTGATCCAGCGGACGCCGTGGTGGAAGCTGCCGCGCCTCAAACGCTGGTTCGACAAGGCGACCCACCACCTCGGCGGGATCGGGATCATGACGATCCAGCTCTTCCGGGAGGCGCGGAAGCGCTGGGAGACGGGCGAGATCCTCCGGCAGATGGACGCGCTCGGGGTTCAGTCGATCTCGATCACCAGCCTGACGGCCCTCTTCACGGGGATGGTCCTCGCGCTCCAGACGGCCTACGCCCTGTCTCAGTTCGGCGGCAAGCTCTTCGTCGGCCGCATCGTCGTCCTCTCGGTCTGCCGCGAGCTGGGGCCCGTCCTCACCGCCCTGATGGTCGCCGCGCGCTGCGGCGCCGGCATTACCGCCGAGATCGGCTCGATGTCCGTGACGGAACAGGTCGACGCCCTCCGCGCGCTCGGCGCCTCCCCGATCCGGAAGCTCGTCCTCCCCCGAGTGGTCGCCATCACCGTGATGCTGCCGCTTCTGACCATGCTGACCGACTTCATCGGGATGGTCGGCGGGCTCTTCATCGCCACGGTCGAGCTGAAGATCGGGGCGTCGTTCTACCTCTCGACGGTCATGCAGTCGACGACCCCGAACGACATCCTGCACGGCCTCTGCAAGACGCCGTTCTTCGGCTTCGAGATCGCGCTGATCGGCTGCTACAACGGCCTCTCCGCGACCGGGGGCGCCGACGGCGTCGGCCGCGCGACGACGATCGCCGTCGTCATCTCCTCGATCGCCGTCCTCGCGTCCGACTTCTTCCTCACGAAGATCTTCCTCTCGCTCCCGTGGGGGGTCAATTGACGATCAGCGAAACCCTCGTCATGCGCTTCGTCCGCGAGGACCTCGAGAGGGACCCCTCGCTGCCGGTCGTCGAGTTCCGGGGCGTTTCGAAGGCGTTCGGCTCGAAACGGGTCCTCGACGAGGTCGACTTGAAGGTGATGCGCGGCGAGGTGCTCGTCATCCTCGGCGGCTCCGGGACGGGCAAGTCGGTCTCCCTCCGCCAGATGAACGGCCTCGACCACCCGGACAAGGGCGAGGTCTACGTGGACGGCGTCGAGATCTCGCGGTTCGACGAGGAGCAGCTCGGGCCGATCCGCCGGAAGGTCGGGATGCTCTTCCAGGGGGGCGCGCTCTTCGACTCGATGACCGTCTTCGAGAACGTCGCCTTCGCCCTCCGGGAGCACAAGTTCGAGATGTCCGAGGAGAAGCTGGCCGAACGGGTCTACGAAGTGCTCGGCTACGTCAACCTCGGACGGGACGTCGTCCGGCTTCTCCCCTCGTCCCTTTCGGGCGGCATGAAGAAGCGCGTCTCGCTGGCGCGTACCGTCGCGCTCAAGCCCGACGTCCTCCTCTACGACGAGCCGACGACCGGCCTCGACCCGGTCACGTCGATGACGATCAACAAGATGATCGTCGACCTGAACACGCGCCTGAAGACGACCTCGGTCGTCGTCACGCACGACATCACGTCGGCCCTCTTCGTGGCCGACCGGATCGCCTTCCTGAAGAACGGCCGCTTCGCCTTCATCGGGACACCCGACGAGGCGCGGCAATCGGACGTCCCGGATCTTCGGGCCTTCCTCGCCGCCGAGGAGTCTCAGACATGAGGGCAGACGCCCGCACCAAGTCCCGCGTCGGCATCATCTTCTTCGCCGCCATCGTCCTCTTCGCGGGGGCGATCCTGACGGTCGGCGGGAAGAGCGGCTTCTTCCTCGCCCGCACCTCCTACTTCGCACGCTTTCCGAGCTCCCAGGGTCTCGCGCCCGGAGGCCAGGTGCGGCTCGCCGGCGTGAGCGTCGGGGCCGTCCGCTCGCTCGAGGTGCCGAAGAAGCCGGGGCAGGAGCTGACGGTCACGTTCGACATCGAGCGCCGATACCAACACCTCGTGAAGACCGACAGCAAGGTCGAGATCCGGACGATCGGCCTCCTCGGCGACAAGTACCTCGAGGTGGCCGCCGGCTCTCCGGACAAGCCCGACCTCCCGCCCGACTCCCAGATCACGGCCGTCACCAGCCCCGAGTTCGACAAGATCCTCGCCTCGAGCGGCGACCTCGTGGAGAACATCCTGGCCATCTCGAAGTCGCTCCGGAACATCCTGGGCCGCACCGAGCAAGGAGAGGGCCTTCTCGGCGAGATCACGACAGACAGCACGACCGGCAAGGCGCTCTCGAAGTCGCTCCACGACGCCCTCGAGGAGACCCGGCTTCTGCTCGCCGACATCCGCCACGGGAAAGGGCTCGTCGGCCGCCTCGTCCAGGACAAGGGCCTCGCCGACGAGGTCGATGCCCAGCTCCGCTCCACGATGGCCTCGATCGAGCGGATCGCCAAGACGATCGAGAAGGGGACGGCGACCGGCGAGGGGCTCGTTCCCGCCCTCCTCTCCGACCCCGAGGGGAAGAAGAAGTTCTTCGCCATGGTCGACGCGCTGAAGGCGACGGCGGACGGCTTCGCCGCCTTCTCGAAGGAGCTCGCGGACGGGAAGGGGACGCTGCCGCAGCTCGTCAACGACGAGGCGTTCGCGAAGGAGTTCCTCGGCGACCTGAAGAGGCTCTCGGCCCACCTCGCAAACGTGGCGGCGAAGCTCGATTCGACGGAGGGGACCGCAGGGCGGATCATCGCCGACCCCGCCGTCTACGACGCCATCAACGACATTCTCGTCGGTGTGAACCAGTCGAAGACGCTCCGGTGGCTCATCCGCGACCGGCAGAAGTCGGGGATCGAGAAGCGGTACAACGACACGAAGGCGAAGGAGGAGGCGAAGCCCGCCCTCCCGGCCCCCGCCGACCCCGCTCCAGCGACGGCCGCGCCCGTCCCGACTCCCTCCGGCTGACCGTGCTCGTCCTCGTGGCCGGAGGCGCCGGCCTGCTCGGAACGGCGATCGCGAAGGGGCTCCTCGACGAGGCGGACCGCGTCGTCGTCGCCGACCACTTCGACGACTCCGGCGACGGGCGCGCGGTCAAGGAACACAGGGCGGAGCTCTTCGGGAAGCATCCCCGGGCCGCGGTGGAGCGAGCCGACCTCTCGGACGCCGCCGTCCTCGAGGACCTCTTCTCGCGGCACCGCCCCGCCGCGGTCGTCAACGCCGCCCTCTTCGACCCGTTCCGGCCCGACGCGGGCGCCCTGATGAAGGCCTCCCGCAGCGCGGGGACCGGGCTCTTCGTCCACCTCTCGACGGGCGAGCTCTACGCGCCCGGGGCCGAGACGGGCCTTCCCGCTTCGGAGGACGAGGAGCCGGACGCAAAAGGGGACATCGCCCTGACCTCGAAACTGATCGAGGAGCGGCGGCTGGCCGAGCTGGGCCTCCCCTTCGTCAGCCTCCGCCTGTTCGACGTCGTCGGCCCGCTCTTTCCGCCGCGGCGCTTCCCGGTCGAGGCGTTCGAAGCGATCCTCTCGGAGGAGGAGGCCTTCCTTCAGGACGAGCGGTGGAGGGACTTCGTCCACGTCGACGACGTCGTCCGCGCGGTCGTCCTCGCCCTGGGCCGGCGGCCGGTCGGGGCGACGCTCAACGTCGGCGGCGGCCTCGCCGTGAACCCCCGGACGTTCCTGGCGCTTCTCGCGCGAAAGACGGGGAAGGAGATGACTCTCACCGCGCTTCCGAACGCCGCGGCCGGCCACCCGCGAATCGCGAAGCTGGACGCGGCGCGGGAGAAGCTGGGCTGGGCGCCCGTGCATACGCTCGACGGCATCTGCGAGTCGATCGTGAAGGCCCGCATCGCGCCCGTCGACGACCTGCCCTCGCGGGGGACGACGGCTCTCTCGTGGGGCCGTCCCGAGCCCGAGGAGCCGCCGAAGCCGGTCTCCCGCCGCCAGCTATTCGACCTCTTCCGCCGGCCGTTCCGGGGCGGAGAACGGTAAACTGCGCGCCGGGCCCGCCTCCTGCGGGCCGAGGAGATTTCAGGCCACATGAACATCTGCATGGTGGGGACGGGCTACGTCGGCCTCGTGACCGGTGCCTGCCTCGCCGACTTCGGCATGGACGTCACCTGCGTCGACAAGGACGAGGCCAAGATCGCGCTCCTGAAGAAGGGGATCTCCCCCATCTACGAGCCGGGGCTCGAGGAGATCATCCACAAGAACGAGAAGGCCAAGCGGCTCCGCTTCACGACCGAGCTCGCGGAGTCGGTCGAGCGGGCGCTCGTCATCTTCATTGCGGTCGGGACGCCGCCGAAGGCGGACGGATCGCCCGACCTCTCTTTCATCTTCGAGGTGGCCGAGTCGATCGCCGCCCACATGAACGGCTACAAGGTCGTCGTGACGAAGTCCACGGTCCCGACCGGCACGGGGGCGCAGATCGAGGAGATTCTCCGGAAGAACTCGAAGGGGCACAAGTTCTCGGTCGTCTCGAACCCCGAGTTCCTGCGCGAGGGGTCGGCCATCGAGGACTTCATGCGCCCGGACCGCGTCGTCATCGGCTCGCGGGACGAGGAGGCGATCGCCATCGTCAAGGACGTCTACTCGCCGCTCTTCGTGGCGGGGGTTCCCCTGGTCGTCACCGACGTCGAGTCGGCCGAGCTGATCAAGTACGCCTCGAACGGCTTCCTCGCCCTGAAGATCACCTTCATCAACGAAATCGCCGCGATGTGCGAGCGGATGGGCGCCGACGTGAAGGACGTCGCCCGCGGGATGGGGCTCGACAAGCGGATCGCCCCCGCGTTCCTCCTGCCCGGCCCGGGCTACGGCGGCTCCTGCTTCCCGAAGGACTCCTCGGCCGTCGTCGACCTCGCGAAAAAGTGCGGCTACAGCTTCCGGATCATGGAGACCGTCCTCGAGGTGAACGACGCCGTGAAGGCGCGGATGATCGAGAAGGTCGAGCAGGTCTGCGGGAACGTGAAGGGAAAGCGGATCGCCGTCCTCGGCATCGCCTTCAAGCCCGAGACCGACGACATCCGCGAGAGCGCAAGCCTGAAGCTGATCCGCGACCTGACGGGGCGAGGCGCCTCCGTCATCGCCTACGACCCGGCGGCCATGGAGAACGCGCGGAAGGAGATGCCCGACCTCGAGCTGGCTGACGACGTCATCCCCTGCCTGAAAGGCGCCGACGCCCTCGTCCTCGCCACCGACTGGAACCAGTTCCGAAAGCTGGACCTCGACAAGGTCGGGAAGACCATGGCGGCGAAGAACTTCGTCGACCTCAGGAACCTCTACGAGCCGGCCCTGATGAAAAAGCTGGGCTGGAACTACGTGGGCCTGGGGAGGGCCTAGGTCCGGTGCGCATCGTCGTCACGGGAGCCGCGGGGTTCCTCGGCAGTCACCTCGCGGACCGGCTCCTCGCGGAGGGGCACGAGGTCGTCGCTCTCGACAACCTCGTCACGGGGCACGAGCGAAACATCGCGCACCTCGCCGGGAACCGTAAGTTCCGCTTCGTCTTCCACGACGTCACCGAGTACATCTACCTCGACGGCGCCGTCGACGCGATCCTCCACTTCGCTTCGCCCGCCTCCCCGATCGACTACCTCCAGATCCCGATCCAGACGCTGAAGGTCGGGGCGCTCGGAACGCACAAGGCGCTGGGTCTCGCCCGGGCGAAGAAGGCGCGCTTCCTCCTCGCCTCCACCTCGGAGATCTACGGCGACCCGCTCGTCCACCCGCAGCCCGAGAGCTACTGGGGGAACGTCAACCCCGTCGGGCCACGCGGCTGCTATGACGAGGCGAAGCGCTTCGCCGAGGCGATGACCGTCGCCTACCGCGACTTCCACCGCATCGACACGCGGATCGTCCGGATCTTCAACACGTACGGACCGCGGATGCGCCCGAACGACGGGCGGATCGTCCCGTCCCTCATCGGGCAGGCGCTGAAGAACGAGCCGCTGACCGTCTTCGGCGACGGCTCCCAGACCCGCTCCTTCTGCTTCGTCTCCGACCTGATCGACGGCATCGTCCGGCTCCTGATGTCGGACATTCGCGAGCCGGTCAACGTCGGCAACCCGACCGAGATGACCGTCCTCGAGTTCGCGGAGACGATCAAGAAGCTGACCGGGACGCCCGCGCCGATCGTCCGCCGGCCGCTCCCCGTCGACGACCCGAAGCAGCGCCGCCCCGACATCACGAAAGCCCGGACACTCCTCGGCTGGGAGCCGAAGGTCCCCCTCGAGGCCGGGCTCGAGGAGACGATCGCCTACTTCCGGACGCTGTCCTGACCGCCGGACCGGGAGGTCAGCGCTTGGCGAGCGCCGCAGCGTCCTTGGCTTCGGCGAGCTCTTTTCGCGCCAGCATGACTCGCGCGCGCTTCACCGCCGCGTCCTCGGACGTCATCCCTGTGCGCGCTACCGTTTCGTCGAGCGCCCGGCGTGCCGCCCGAACCTCGGCCTCGGCGGCGCGCACGCGAGCCTTCGCCTGCGAGGCGGGAGAAGGCGGCTGAGTCGGCTTCCCGCCGGTCGCGCTGGCGGGCGAGCCAGACGTGCCCGCGACCGAGAGCGTTCCGCCCTCGACGCCCTTGTTTCCGAGCTTCCTCTCGCGGGCGACGTCCGCGAGCGTCCTCGGCGCCGCCGAGACTGACCCGGATGCCCGCGCCGACGGCGTGCCGGCGGTGTCGCCGCCGGCTCGGCCACCGGCGTTGGTGCCGCGGCGATCTGGGCCAGAAGGACGATCGCGTACATCGGTACTGCGCCGCAGATTCTAACCAAGGCCACAAACCCCCTGGCGAGGTCCGCTTCGACTCTGACCCGAATCGACCGATACCTTTGCGCCCGCCGCTGAGAGAGGTATCGTTAGCTTGCCGCCGGTTTCGCACCTGCCGGGTCACTTCGTAAGGAGATCGCCATGAAGAAGCCTTTGTGCCGTTGTCGCCGCGACGCTCCTCCTCGTTGGTCTTCTCGGCGCCGGCCGCCGACACAGATGCCGTCGCTCAAGGCCAGGTTGCTGCCAAAAGCTGGCTCGTCCTGGTCGACGACGGCAAGTACGGCCAGAGCTGGGACGAAGCGGCGTCCCTCTTCAAGGCCGCCGTCACGAAGGCCGCCTGGGAGAAGGCCGTCAAGGGCGTCCGAGCACCGCTTGGAGCGCTGAAGGCCCGGAAGGTCAAGTCGGCCACGTTCGCCCGCACCCTTCCCGGCGCGCCGGATGGCGAGTACGTGGTCATTCAGTTCGACGCGCAGTTCGAGAACAAGGCCGCCGCGATCGAGACCGTCACGCCCATGAAGGACAAGGACGGCACCTGGAGGGTCTCCGGCTACCATATCAAGTGAAAGAGGAGCGCTCCGCTCCGCAACTCTGAGGACGGCATCGAGGGTTAGAGAAGGACCCACATCATGAATCGCAGGCCCTATCTGCTCCTTTCGGGGACGATCTTCCTCGTCGTCGCGATGCTTCACCTGCTCCGGCTCTTCACCAGCGAGCCCGTCCTCATCGGGGCAACAGTCGTTCCGCTCTGGGTCTCGTGGCTCGGCTTCCCGGGGGCGGGCGGCCTCTGCCTCTGGGCGTACTCGCTCGCCCGGAAAGAAACCACCTGAGCCCTTCGTTCTAGAAGCGGTAGAAGAGGCTCCCCGCGAAGCGCTGCGACGTCTTGCCGACGTCGAAGGCGAGGTCGATCGAGAGCGAGCGAGCCACCGTCACGCCGAGGCCGCCGGAGAACCGGTTGTCGGCTTTTCCGCCGTCGAAGACGGCTCCGACGCCCGACGAGAACGGCGGATCGGTCATGGAGAACGCTTGACCCTGCGAGTCCTGGAAGACGAGCGCGGCCGTCGCACCGTGGGCCGGCTCGAGGTGGTAGCCGACGCGGAAGGCGACGCGCGTCGCGCCCGCGGCCGCGACGTACTCCAGCCCGACGCGCGGCACCCAGGCGTTTCTCGACGGCGACACCTGAGCGAGCGCGCCCTCCACCGGAAAGCCCGGGGGCGGGCCGACGAAGCCGCTGAAGGACTGGATCGGCAGCTGCCGGTCGAAGATGCTGCCGTAGTCGATCCACTGCGCCTCGGCCGCGATCGTCATGCCGGGCACCGGCCGGACGGCGACGCCGACGCTCGCGTCCTGCGGCACCGAGAACGTGAACGGCCGCGACGTCTGCTCCGCGAGCGCCGTGGGGACGTCGCCTCCGATCACGAGCGTCCCGTTCGTCTTCGCGCCGCTCCGGTACGAGGCGCCGACGGTGGCCATCCCCCGGGCGTCGAGGTCCGCGTGGAGCCCGAGGATGAAGCCCGGCTTCGTGCCGCCGAAGTCGTCGACCTGCATCAGGAGCGTCCGCGTGTCGACGGCGACGGCCGAGACGTAGGTCGTGTTCACGATCCGGTGAGGCCCCTGCGCGTCGCCGTTCAGCTCGAACGTCGTCTTGTTGAGCGTCAGCCCCGCCCCGAGCCGGATCCGCTCCGTCAGCCGGTAGCCGACGGAGAGGGCGAGGAGCCGGTTCCGGAGCTCGACCGCGCCGAACTCCCGGTACTCGTAGAGGATGTCGCGCCGCGTGACGCCGCCCGTGCGGTTGTCGCGGAAGTCGATGTACGAGTAGCCGTCTCCGCCGGCTTCCCCTTCGAACCGGAGGTTCTCGGCGTAGCTCAGGGCGAGGACGACCCGCCGGGAGACGGGAACGACGAGCCCCGCGTACTCGACGCCGACGCTGCTCGACGTGAACGGCGACTGGCTCGCGTGGACCGGCGACCAGGGCGCCGTGAGGCTCCCTGTGGCCGCCGACTGCGCGGTCACGAGGCCGATCGTCTCGTCGATTCCCTTCGCCGAGATGCCGAACTCGATCGAGGAGAGGAGCCCGAGGCCGGCGGGGTTCGCGAGCGCCGCGGTCGTGTCGTCCGCGATCGCCGTGAAGGCGCCCCCCATCGCGAGGGACTTGCCTCCGGGGTTCGTCAGGTTGAACGACAGTTTCGAGAGGAGGGCGGAATCGATCTGCGCGCGGGCCGGAAGCGGGGCGAGAGAGGCGGCGGCGAGCAGCGCGGTCGCGGTCGTCTTCGGGAAGCGCATCGTCGGGAGGCTCCCGGCGATTGTCTCACCGGAGCGAGTCGACGAGCGCCGCGTTCGAGAGGAACGCCTCCGAGAGGAAAGCCGTCCCGCCCGGCGCCACCGTGACGGTCTTTTCCACGCTCTTTTGTCCGGCCGGCGGGGAGGAGAGGAGGACGCGGTACGTGCCCGGCGCGACCGACTCGAGGACGCACGGCGTTTCGGTGCCGTCGGCGAGCGGCAGCGGGCGCCCCGTGGCGACGTCGACGATCGAGACGACGCGGGCCCAGGGCGTGGCGTAGA
Source organism: uncultured Acidobacteriota bacterium (assembly GCA_963721385.1). Lineage (GTDB taxonomy): Bacteria > Acidobacteriota > Thermoanaerobaculia > UBA5066 > UBA5066 > DAOMFB01. The sequence goes on along the minus strand of CAVRJB010000019.1, from coordinate 1,016,437 downwards.
TTTGCAGCCGGCCAGGAGCCGCCGCGGGCGCCGGCGCCGGAAGTGCAGGAGAGACTTTCGCGGCACGGCGGGGGACCGGCGCCGGCGCCGTAACCGGAGGCGCCGAAGCCGACCGGAGGACCTCCCAGGCCACACCGCCGACCAGCAGGAGCCCGGCGACCGCGCCCGCCCAGACGAGCGCGCGCCGAGGAGGCGGGGGGCCGGGGGCCGAGCCGTCGCCATGCGAGACGAGGGACGTCCGCGTCGTCGGCGGGGCCGCAAGGAGCGGCGCCGGGAGGGGCTCGGTGGGCGTCCGGACCGGCTGGCCTGCGTCGCGGAGGACGGCGACGAGGCGGTCGACGATCTCGCGCCACGACGCGGGCCGGTCCTCCCGGTGCTTGGCCAGCATCTGCGAAACGAGCCGCACGAGGTCCATCGGGAGCGGCGGCATCTCGGGCGGAGCCGCAACGGGCGCGGGCTCGGTGTTCAGGTGCGCCGCGATGTACTCGACCGGCGCCTTTCCCTCGAACGGCCTCCGTCCCGAGAGGACCTGGTAGAAGATGATCCCGAGGCTGTAGACGTCGCTCCTCCAGTCGAGCGTCGCGTTGTGGCCGAGCGCGCCGAGCTGCTCCGGCGACCCGTAGGCCACCTTGCCGAGGAAGAAGCCCGTCGCCGTGAGCGAGTCGAGCCCCGCCGTCCGGTCGAACAGCTTCGCGACGCCGAAGTCGAGGAGCTTCACGAAACGCTCGCCGCCCCGCTCGATGACGAGAATGTTGTCGGGCGAGAGGTCGCGGTGGACGATGCCGCGGGAGGCCAGGTATTCCAGCCCGTGCGCCGCCTGAACGAGGAGCGGCACCGTCTCGGTCCACGGGCGCCCCGCGAGAGACGTGACCGCCACACCGTCGAGATACTCCATCGCGAGCCACGGCGTCCCATCCTCCTCGCCGATCTCGTCGAACGCCACGACGTTGACGTGGAGGAGGCTCTTCAGGATCTCCGCCTCGCGGTCGAAGCGGACGCGCGCCTCGTGCGCGTGGCGCTCTCCCTCTGCGCCCCCGGTCTCGGCGTCACGGATCACCTTCAGGGCGATGAGCCGGCCGTCCCGCTCGTCCACCGCCTGGTAGACGATCCCCATCCCCCCGCGGCCGATCCGCTTCAGGATCCGGTAGTGGGCGATGAATCCGGGGCGCCGGGCCTCCAACGCCGTCACCGCCCCGTGCCGGCGAGGGCGGGGCGCAGGAAGATGTTGGCGGGGTCGCCCGTGGCGAGGTTGATCTTCGAGGCGAACGCCAGGAAGACTCCGTCGCCCGAGGTCTGGCGGACCACGATCCTCACGTCGGTCAGCTCCGCCAGGTTCAGGCCGAGGACGCTCTTGAAGAGCTCCTGCGAGAAATAGTCGAACGCCCTGAGCGTGACGGTCGTCTGCGCGACCGGCGTGAACGAGCCAGGGAGGTAGGCCGCGACGGAGACCTCGCACAGAGCTCCGCCGACCTCCTGCAGGATCAGGTTCGTCCGGTAGCGCGACGACGTCTCCGCCCCCTCCATCGCGACCGTCCCGAGGTTCGACTGGAACGACGAGTAGCCGTGCCAGTACGGGTAGGCCTCCATCCCGGTCCGGAACTCCCCGAGAGGCGCCGACGAGGCGTTCGGGTCGACGGTGTAGACCTCGGTCTGGACGTCGACGTCCTGCCAGGTGCTGAACCACGAACCGTCCGGGTTCTTGACGTTCTCGATCCGGACGCCGCCGTACGCGCGGCCTGCCTCCGGCGTCCCGAAGGCCTGGACGAGGAGGTCCTCGGACGAAAAGACGCCCTGCGGCGTCAGGCCGACGCCGAAGGTCGCGCCCGGGATCGCGCCGCCCACCTGGTCCACGAACGTCAGCTGCACCTGCCGCTGCGCCGTCGACGTGTTCGTCAGCGTCACGCGCGTTCTCCAGACCGGTGCGTTCCCGCTCGCGAGCGGCGCGCCGACGGCGTGCGCGGCCGGGAAGAAGAGGGGCGCCGGGCCGCCGTCGAACGGCAGCGTCGTCTGCGGCTCGGAGACCGACAGCGCCTCGCGCCCGGCCGGCGCCGCCCGGGCCGCCGGCTGCAGGACCGGGTTCAGCGAGCGGGTCGAGGTGCCGACGCGGAGGGAGGTGTCCTGCGTCCGGTTGTCGATCACCGTGGCGAGCGGAACGACCGACCCCGCCGGGACGCCGAAGGAGTCGGTGGCGCTCGAGTCGAACGTGACGAGACCCCAGGAGTACGCGCTCGCGTAGGCGGCCCCGTCCTCGAAGAGGTCCGGGTAGTTGACCTGGACGGTCTGGCCCGCCGGCACCAGCTGCTTGAAGTCGACGGGCTGCCCTCCCTTCGTCACGGGCGAGCCGTTCGACTGGAAGAGCTGGACGCGGATCGTCGTGTCGTAACCCGACGTCTCGGCGAGGAGCAGGTTCGTCCGCCGGTTCGCGTCGAACTCGAGTCCGGAGACGGCGTAAGCCGGATCCGCCGTTCCGCGCTCCCTCGCCCGGGGCCACGGGGCGCATCTCCGAGCCGAAGGTGCGGGGCGCCGACCCGGCGAGCAGCGGCGTCTCGCCCGCCAGCGCGACGCGCGAAGCCGGCGCGTCGGCGAGCGGCTGGTTGTTGACGACGGCGGTCGCGCTGACCGTGGTCGCGTTCGAACGGATCTCGGCCGAGCACGCCCCCTCGTAGTCCATGAGCCGCAGGAGGTTTCGGAAGCGGCGCGTCTCGCCCGGCGCGAGCGTCAGGTCGAGGCGCCAGACTTGCTGGGTGTCGTACGGCACGCCGGGGCCGGGCCCGTAGTGCGGGAGGACGGGCGACATCAGCATCGTGACGTCGGCGGACTTCGCCGCATCGGTGTTCGTCAGCCAGACGTCGGACGTGAAGCGCCCGATTCCCTTCGCGTCGACGGCGTTGGGCAGCGACGGGAAGAGAATGCGTGTGGCCGGCGATGGGCCCGCCGGGGAGCCTCCTCCCCCCGGACCCCCCGGCATCGCGGGTCCCACGGTATAGGGCGGCGGCGGGCCGTCGTCCACGACGACGAGATTGCTCGCCAGATCGGGGCGGCCCCCGGTGAACAACGTGATGGTCGCGACCTCGGTTCCCATCGGCGAGCGTCTCTTCGAGCGGTCGATCGAAAGGCGCACCGTCCGCACCTCGCCGGCCGCCATTGGCCTCTGCCACGGCTGGCCGTCGAGCGACTGGACCGCCACCCACGGCTGGCGGACGAGGGCGAGGAACGCGGCCGCCGTCGCATTCGGATTCACGATCGACCGGACGAAGGAATCGCCGCGGGCATTCACGTCGGCGTCCACGTCGCTCCAGACGACGGGAAACGCCGCCGGGTTCGCCGCGATGAAGAACGAGATCGGGACCGTCAGCACCGCCTCCGCGGCTCTCAGCGTCACCGTGCCGGTGCCGCCGGCCGGGACGTTCGACGTCAGGGCCATCGTCACCGCGATCTCCCGCGTTTCCTCGGGCGCGAGGCCGAAGGCCACCGGGCTGACCGACAGGAACGGCTGGTCGACCGCAGCGGAGACGCCGACGGCCAGGAGGCCGCCGTTCTTCACCGTGAACCGCGTTACGAGGCTCTCCGCGCCCGCAGGGCCTCCGACGACGACGATCGGCTTCGGCTCCGAGATGAGAAGGAGCTCCGTCGGTGAATACCCGACGACCACGCGGACCGCGGGCGACCAGGGCCCGGCCGCGCCGCAGACCGACTCGGCCCGCACCTCGTAAAGATAGACGCCGGGCCAGTCGGCGAACGAAGCCGAGCTGCTGTCCGTCAGGCTCTCCTTGACGCCGTCCGGCGCTGTCCGCCGAAGGCGGAACTTCAGACCGGCATACCCCCCGCCCGGGCCGGCGGAGCCGCTGCCGAAGTTCGTCCACGAGACGACGTACGTCGAGAGGGCCGGCGGGTTCATGGCGCTGACCGTCAGCGCCGGCGCGGAGTCGGGAACGGGGCAGTCGAGGCGAAACGTCACCTTCAGCGTGTTCGAGACGACTGCCATCAGAGACATGGTCGGACACGAGCTGTGCACGACGATCCGGTGGTACAGGACAGGCGTCGTGACGGCGTTCGCGCCGGGCGCCTTGAAGGAGAGGGACGTCCGCGTCGTCGACGTGCGCTCGACGGCGGCCGCGAAGGCCGGGTCCGCGGAGCGCTCGACGACGAAGTAGTCGTTCTCCGTGTCCGCGCCTTCGAGAACGCTCGACCACGAGATCGAGTAGCTCTCGGTCGCGAGGACGCTGCTCGGGCCGTTCAGGTTCGGCTTGTCGGGCGGGCAGTCCGCGTGGTCCGCGAGGGCGCCCCCGTGGAATGCTCCGGCCGCCATGGCGACGAGTGCCACGAGAACGAACTTTCTTCCCTGAGTCGAGGTCAATTCGGGCCCCTTCCGCTTCTACAATCCGACGACGTGAAGCCTCTCGTGAAGTGTCCCCCGGAGACGCCGATCCCACGCCGAACCGGCCGGGCGTTCCTCGGCGCGTTCCTCGCTTCGGGGATCGCGCTCGGACAAGGAAGCATTCTACCTCCCGACGCCGCGGTGAAAGAGTACGACCAAGGGATGGCCGCCCTGAAGAAGCACGACTATCTCAAGGCGATTCAGCGGTTTAACGCCGCGCTCGCAACCGGACACACCCTGCCGCAGGAACGCTTCGGGACGAGCCGCTACTCGGTCGACCTCTACGACCCCTATTACGGCCTCGGCGTCGCGTACATGGAGCTGGGACAGGACGCGGAGGCGCGCGAGAGCTTTCGAAGGTCCCGGGAGGCCTCGGTGATCGAGAAACACCCGGAGTTCGGGGACCTCCTCGAGCGGCTCCGGACGCTCGACCAGCGCGAGGCCGCCTCCCGGGCGCCGACGCCGAGCGCGGCCGCCCCGACCCCCGAGATGGTGGCGACGCCCGCGGTGCCGCCGCCGGCCGTTCCCCGCGGCGGGCCGCCGCCGGTCCGGACCGCGACCCCCGTACCGGCGCGCCCCGCGCCCGATCCCGGCGACCTCGCGCCAGTCGTCGAGGCGATTGCGTCCGGGCGGCTCGCCGAGGCCGAGAGCGGCCTCGCGCGGCTCCGCGCTCGAAGCCCCGACGCGCCCCAGACGTGGCTTCTCTCGACCGTCGTCCACGGGTCGCGCTACCTCCTCGACGGGCGGCGCGACGCGGAGCTCCTCGGACGAGCGAAGCGGAGCCTCGAGGAGTTCCGAAAGCGCGGGGGATCGCGCCGGGCCGAGGAAGAGTGGCTCTCGCCCGCGCTCCGCTCCCTCCTCGCGAACTGAGCCGTCAGAAAGTCCGGACGACGCGGGTGCCGGCCATCCGGTCGTGCCACGCGAGCCGGTCGTCGGAGAAAAAGGCGATCCACCAGCCGGCGTAGAGCGGGACGGCCCCGAGGACGAAGAAGACGAAGCGGAGAATTCCCGCGCTCCAGCCGATCCCCTCGCCGGGAGGAACGCCGCGCCGGACGACGGCCATTTTCAGGAGCGACTGTCCCGGCGTCCGCCCGCGAAGGGCCCAGAGGCCGGCGAAGTAGAGCAGGTCGGCGGCGGCGAGAAGAACGGCCGAGAGGAGCGCGATTCCCGCCAGAACTGGATCGGGGCCCGGCTGCGGCGCCGAAAGCTCCGGGCGGAAGTAGAGGATCAGGAAGACCGGGGACATCAGGACGACGTTCAGAACCGAGACGATGGCGAAGTCGACGAGGACCGCCAGGAACCGCTCGCCCAGGCCTGCAAGTGGCGCCGCGTTCGACCGGCTCGCGCCGGGCGCCCGGCGGTCGATCATCCCGGCGAGGTCGCTGACGCGCCCCGCGGGAGGCGGAGGCTCGCCCCCGAGCGGGAGTGGGACGTCGCCGATGCTCGGCCCGAGGGGCGAAGGCGGGGGCAGCGTCACCGCCTCGGCGGGAGGCGGCGGCGGGGCGGGGGGCGGCGGCGCTGCCGGCGCTCCCTGCGCCGGCAGCTCCTCGTCAATGACCAGGAGCGGCTCCGCCTGGGCAGCCAGCGCCTGGCGATCGACGCTGCCGAAGAGGCCCGACGCCGTCATCGGCTTTTCCGGAAGGCCGCTCCGCGTCTCCGGCTCGGCGTGGTCGGGGAGGATCGCGTGGCTCTCGTACGTGATCGCCGCGGGGGCGATCGGAGGCGGCGCCGGGGCCGGCTCCGGCGCCGGAGCGGCAGCGCCCCCGGGCAGGTCCGAGGCGTCCATCAGAGCCGTCCGTTCGGACGGGACGTTCGGTGGGATGATCTTCAGCTCGAGGACCGCCGCGCCCAGCTGGACGCGTCTCCCGTGCGCGAGGCGCGTCTCGTTGGAGAGGCGCTTCCCCGAGAGCCAGGTGCCGTTCGAGGAGTTCAGGTCGCGGATCGTCACCTCGCCGCGATGAAGCGTCAGGAGCGCGTGCGAGCGGGAGACCGATTCGTGCTCGAGCCGGACCGTCGCCGTCCGGCTCCGGCCGAGGGTGACCTCACCGTCCGAAAGATCGATCTCACGGCCTTCGACCGTCAGGATGTAGCGCCACGTTTCGACAGTCACGTTGCCGCGGATTGTAACGTCGAGCGAAGCGCCGCCGGCGTCCGCGCGAAGACGGCGAGCTGGTTCAACCCGAGGAGAAACCGCCGGTACGACGTGAGGGCGAGCCCGGCCGCCTCCCCCGCGGCCGCGAGCTCCACCCGGCCGAGGAGCGCGTCGTGCTCCTCGGCCGCGTGCTTGGAGAGCAGCCCGAGCGCGGCGCCGGCCTCGAGTGGGGCGTGTCCGACCGGATGGGGCGTCGTGACGACGATCCGCCCGCCGGGGGCGAGGAGCGGCGCGGCTCGCCGGAGCGCGGCGGCCGGGTCCGACAGGTGCTCGAGGAGCGCCAGCATCAGGACGACGTCGAACGGCCCCGCGGCGGAGACATCGGCGGGCGCGTCCGACGCGAGAACGTCCCAGGCGAGAAACCTCGCGCCCGGGTGGCGGCGCCGGTTCTCCTCGAGGACCTCGGGCCACCGGTCGCACCCGACGTACGACGGAAGGCGCGCGGCGAGATCGGTCAGGCCGCAGCCGACGTCGAGGACCCGCGCGCCGGGCGGGACCACGCCGAGCGCCGCAGCGAGCCGCGCGCGGATGAGCGGCCGCGTCAGGAGGCCGTCGGTGCGGAATCGGGGGCGCGCCACGGGACCGTTTTAGCATCCACCTCCCCTGTTCGCCGTCCGCGCCCCTTAAGATCCGGTCTCAGGAGGCTTCCGCGTGAATCCGTCCTTCATCCTCCGCGAGGCCCGGCCCGAAGACGTTTCCGCGATCGCCGGCCTGATCCGTGAGCTGGCCGAGTACGAGCGGCAGCCGCAGGACTGCCACGCCGACCCGGCGCTCCTCCGCGAGCACCTCTTCGGCCCGAGGCGCTTCTGCGAGGCGGTGATGGCGGACGCCGGTGGCGTCACCTGCGGCTTCGCCCTCTTCTTCCACAACTACTCGACCTGGCTGACGCGCCCCGGGCTCTACCTCGAGGACCTCTACGTGAAGCCCGGGTTCCGGGCGCGCGGCGTCGGAAGGGCGCTCCTCGTGAAGCTGGCGGAGATCGCCGTCGCGCGGGGCTGCGGCCGGATGGAATGGTCGGTCCTGAAATGGAACGAGCCCGCGATCGGCTTCTACCGGAAGCTGGGCGCCGTCCCCATGGAGGAATGGCAGGTCTACCGGCTCGAGGGAAACCCGCTCTCCGCCCTCGGGTCCGGAGCGGCACCCACCGGCCGGCGTGGCGCCGGAGGCCCGCCTCCGCGATAATGCGCTGTTCGGACCATCGCAAGTCCGCGTGAACAGATGACGACGAAACGCTCGACTTCTGGCCTGATGCCGGCCCCCGGCAAGGAAGGGCGTCGCCCGGCGTCCGGCATCCTGCCGAAGAAGTCGATCCCGTCCCTGTTCCTCAGCTCGCCCGACCCGACCGCGCTCATCGACGAGGACGGCCGGATCCTCTCGCTGAACGACGCGGCGATCGCGGAGGGGACGCCGAGTCCCTCGGACGGAGGCGGGGCGATCGAGCGCGTCCTCCCGTTCTGGACGGACCCGGTGGGTCTCTCGCGGCTCCTCGAGGCCGCGGGCCGGCCGGAGGGGATGCGCAACATCGAGATCGTTGTCCCGGGCGAAGGCGTGCTCCCCGGCCGGATGTTCTGGGTGACCGTCCGCCCCTGCCCCGAGGCGGGCAAAGGGCGTTTCGTCGCCGTCGCACGCGAGGTGACGGAAAAGACGGCCGAGTTCGAGAAGCTCAAGTCCCTTTACAACGACCTCGCGGACCACATGAGCCGCGACGGCCTGACCGGCTTCCTGAACCGCGACAACTTCCGTTTCGTCCTCGACCGCGAGATCGCGGAGGCGGACCGGAAGGGGCAGCCCCTCGCCCTCCTCTGCGTCGGGCTCGACCGGTTCAAGTCGCTGAACGATACGCACGGCCTTGCGGCTGGCGACCACTACCTGCGCGCCCTCGGCCTTGCGCTTCGCGACAGCCTCGCGCAGCCGGAGCTCGCGGGGCGGGTCGGCGGCGACGAGATCCTCCTCCTCCTCCCCGAAACGCAGGCCGGCGACGCCGTGGCGCGCGCCGAGGAGATCGTCACGCTGATCGGGAAGATGGCGCCCGTCTGGGAAGGGAGCCCGCTCTCGCTCACGGCGAGCGCGGGCGTCTCCGTCTACCCCGACCACGCCGGCGGTGCGGCGGACCTCGTCCGCGCGGCCGACCTCGCCATGCACCAGGCGAAGCGCCGCGGCGGCGCCCGTGCGCTGATGCACGACCCGGACGACAAGGAGCGCCACCGGATCCAGCACATGCGCGAGCAGGTGAACCGAATCCGGACGGCCCTCGTCGAGGGGAGCTTCGTCCCGGTCTTCCAGCCCGTCGCCGAGGTCGGGACCGGGCGGGTCGTCGCCGTCGAGACGCTGGCCCGGCTCCGCGAGCCGACGGGGCACCTGACGACGCCGGACAACTTCCTCGACGCGGCCGAACGCTTCGGCTTCATCACGCAGATCGACCGGATCGTCATCGCGGCGGCCTTCGAGCGGCTCTCCGCGGAGCGCCAGAGAACCGTGCCGAACCTCGAGATGGCGATCAACCTGTCGGGCCTCGACTTCGAGGACGATTCGCTCGTGGCCGACATCTCGCGGCTCGCGCGCGCGAAGGGGATCCGTCCCGAGCGCGTGACGTTCGAGATCACCGAGACGGCGGTCCTGCGCGACCTCGCCCGCGTCCAGAACTTCACCCGCGCGCTGACGGCCGAGGGCTTCCGCTTCGCGCTCGACGACTTCGGGGTCGGCTTCTCGTCGTTCCGCTACCTCCGGGAGCTGCCCGTCTCGTCTCTGAAGCTCGACATCTCCTACGTCCAGAACCTCGCCCGGCAGTCGGAGAACCGCGTCTTCGTCCGCGGCATCACCGAGATCTGCCGGGGCCTCGGCGTGAAGACCGTGGCGGAGGGCGTCGAGTCCCGGGAGATCCTGGACATCGTCTCCACGCTCGGCGTCGACCGCGTGCAGGGGTACTACATCGGTTACCCCTCGCCCGACCTCCCCCTCGCGAACCCCGACGACACGACGCGGAGATCGCGCGCCTGACGACGCGTCGAGCGCGCCGGCGCGCCGGGCGGCTGTCGCGCCTCGGCATCGACGCTCTCCTCCTTCTCGCGGTCGGCGCCCTCCTCGCGGGTCTCGTCGCGCTCGCCCAGCGCTGGGAGGCGCCGATGAGGGCGGCCGTCGAGATCGACCTCTCCCCCTCCGCCCTTCCGGGCTACACGCTGCTGTCGCTCTCGCGCGGCTTCGCGGCGTACGCCCTGTCGCTCCTCTTCACGCTCGTCGTCGGGTCGACGGCGGCGCACTCCCGCCGCGCCGAAAGGGTCTTGATCCCGCTCCTCGACATCGGGCAGGGGATCCCCGTCCTCGGCTTCCTCCCGGGCCTCGTGCTCGGGATGGTGGCCCTCTTCCCGAGGACGAACGTCGGCCTCGAGCTGGCCTGCATCCTGATGATCTTCACGGGGCAGGTCTGGAACATGGCTTTTTCCTATTACGGATCGGTCCGCGCGGTCCCCGTCGAGCTGAACGAGGTGGCGCGGATCCACCGGTTCGGCTGGTGGCGGCGCTTCCGGACCGTGGAGCTCTCGACGTCGGTCATCGGCCTCGTCTGGAACTCCATGCTCTCGATGGCGGGCGGCTGGTTTTTCCTGACCGTGACCGAGGCGTTCACGCTCGGCGACCGCGACTTCCGCCTCCCCGGCATCGGCTCCTACATGGCCGTCGCCATCGAGAAGAACGACGGTCGCGCGATCGCGTGGGCACTCGTGGCAATGACGATGATGATCGTCGCCGTCGACCAGCTCCTCTGGCGGCCGCTCGTCGTCTGGTCGCAGCGTTTCCGCCTCGAAGACGTCTCCGGCGCCGACGCGCCGACGTCGTGGATCCTCGACTGATCCGCCGCTCGGTTCTCCTCAGGCGGCTCGGCCGCACGCTGCGGGCCGCGCGGGAGCGGCGGCGCGCCCGCCGGGCGGTGGCAGCGGCGACGCCGCCGCCGACCGCCGCGGAGCCGTCGGGCGCCTTGCGGGTCACCCTGTCGTGGGGGATCGCCATCGTCGGCGGCGTCGGCGCCATCGCCGGCGGCGCCGCGCTCGTCCGGCTTCTCGCACGGGTCCAGGGCGCCGAGTGGCTGACGCTGGGGGCGGGGCTCGGCGCCACCGGGCTCCGCACGGCGGCGGCTCTCCTCCTTTCCGTTGCCTGGACCGTCCCGGTCGGAATCCTCGTCGGCCGCTCGCCCGGCGCTGGCGCGCCGCCTCCAGCCCGTCGTCCAGATCGTCGCGTCGTTTCCGGCCCCGATGATCTTCCCGCTCGTGACGGGCGTCCTTCTCGCGCTCCGGCTCCCGTTCGCGGCGATCGCGGCGGTTCTGATGCTCCTCGGCGCCCAGTGGTACGTCCTCTTCAACGTCCTCGCCGGCACGAGCGCCATCCCGCACGACCTCGACGAGGTGTCGGCCGTCTACGGGGTCTCCGGGCTCGCCCGGTGGCGCGCCCTCTTTCTTGCCGGGCATCTTTCCGTTCCTCGTCACGGGCCTCGTCACGGCCGCGGGAGGGGCGTGGAACGCCTCGATCGTCGCCGAGACGATGATGTACCGCGGCAGCACGCTGGAGACGTTCGGCCTCGGCTCCCTCATCACGAAAGCGACGCGCGAGGCGAACTTCCCGATGCTGGCGGCCGGGGTCCTGACCATGTCGCTGGCCCTCGTCTTCCTGAACCGCTTCTTCTGGCGGCGGCTCTGGAAGCTGGCCGAAACGAAGTACAGTCTCAACCGATGAGCGCCGTCCCGGCTCCCTCCTCGACCCCCATCGCGCGCGCCTCCGGCGTCTCGAAGTCGTTCCGGGACGAGGACGGGCGCGAGCGGGTCATCCTGAAAGGGGTCGACTTCGAGGTCCGTCCGGACGAGGTGATCGCCGTCCTCGGCCCCTCCGGCTGTGGAAAGTCGACGCTCCTCCGGGTCCTGATCGGCCTGATCCCCCCTTCGAGCGGGACGGTCGAGCAGCACGGCCGGCCGCTCGAGGGGATCCACCCCGGCGCCGCCGTCGTCTTCCAGAACTTCGCCCTCTTTCCCTGGCTGACGGTGGAGGAGAACGTCCGCCTCGGCCTGCACGGACGGTCCCTGTCCGAGAACGAGGTCACGGACCGCGTCCGGGACGTCATCTCTTCCGTCGGTCTCTCGGGCGCCGTCCGCGCGTACCCCAAGGAGCTTTCCGGCGGGATGAAGCAGCGGGTCGGCATCGCCCGGGCCCTCGTCGGCCGGCCCGAGCTTCTCTGCATGGACGAGCCCTTCTCGGCCCTCGACATCCTGACGGCCGAGCTCCTCCGGTCCGAGGTGGCGCGCCTCTTCGAGGACCCCGGCACGAGCCTCTCCTCGGTCCTTCTCATCACGCACCTCATCGAGGAGGCGGTACTCCTCGGCGACCGGATCGTCGTCATGGGCGCTAACCCCGGCACCGTCCGGCGCGAGATCGTCAACACGCTTCCCCAGCCCCGCGCGCTGCGCGATCCCGCCTTCCTCCGGATGGTGGAGAAGGTCCACGACGCCGTCGCGGGCGTCCACCTTCCCGAGGAGGAGGCGGTCCCGGCCCGGCCCGCTCCCGCGGGACGCCGAGCGGCGGCGCCTGTCGTTCCTCTGCCGCACGTCTGGGTCGGCGAGATGGAAGGGCTCCTCGACATCCTCCTCGACAACGGCGGGGAGATGGAGCTCTTCGCCCTCGACCGGATCACCGAGTACGACTTCGGCAGGACGATCGCCGTCGTCAAGGGCGCCGAGCTCCTCGACTTCGTCGACACGCCGAAACAGCGCGTCCTCCTGACCGACCTCGGACGCCGGTACGTCACGACCGACCCCCGCGGGCGGCGGCCGCTCCTGAAGCGCCAGCTCCTTTCGCTCGGGACGTTCTGCGTCGTCGTGAAGTTCCTCGCCGAGACGCCCGACACGCCCCGCCGCGGCGAGGACGTGCGCGACATGCTCGCGACACACCTCCCGGCCGACGACATCCCGGCGCTCTTCGAGACCGTCGTCAACTGGGGGCGGAACGCCGAGCTCTTCGAGTTCGACGCGAGCGCGGACGAGCTCGGGCTCTGGGCGGGCCGCGACGACGAGGATTCCGGCGTCAGACCGCTTTGACACCGGGCGCGTAGGATACGCGCCGCCATGGCGCGTGTTCCGTCCCTCCTGCCCCACCTCGCCGCCACGGTGAGCGCCCAGCGGACCGTGGTCGAGCAGGTGCTCGCGCGGGCCGACCGCCTCGACGACCCGCGGGTCCTTCACGACCTCCGCGTCGCGCTCCGGCGCACCGCGGCGGTCGCGAAGCTGACGCGCGGCTTTCCGGACGAGAGCTCGGGCGAGCCGCTCCGCGTCGCTGCGCGGAACCTCCGGCGCTCCCTGTCGCCGTCACGGACGCTGGAGGTCGCGGCCGGGATCCTCGGTACCCGCTTCCGGCGGGATCCCCGGCGGCGGAAGCCGGCCGAGACGCTCGCGGCGCTGATCGTGCCGCACGAGAAGGCCCGGCGGCCCCGGAGGCGCTCCGGGGACCGCGGCCTCGCCGCCCTTCGGCGGGCCTTTTCCCTTCGCGACGCCGAGTTGGCCCGGCTCGCTCGGCCCTTCTTCTTCGCGCCCGTGACCGCCGCCGACGCCTCGCTCGCGAAGCTCGTCCGTGCGCGCCTCCGGAAGAAGAAGCGCCGGATCATTTTTTCCGGCCTTCCCGACGAGATTTCTCTTCACGCGGCACGGATCGCCGCGAAGGACCTCCGCTACAGCCTCGAGTTCGTCCGGCACCTGATTCCCGGGGTCCCCGAGCTGCTCCCCGCCTTCCAGCGCTTCCAGGACGCGGCCGGCGACGCACACGACCGGATCGAGCTGATTGCCATCGTCGAGCGCGTCTCCAGCAGACGATCGGTCGCGCTCCGCAGAGCGGCGCGGACGATCCTCCCCGTCCTGCGCCTCGACGCCGCCCGCACCCTTCGGCGCGCCCAGGGATCCGCCCGCGGGCTCTTCCGCCTCCTCGAGGCCGTCCCGGTCGAATGGGCGTGACTCCTCCCGGCCCTTCCCCCGCGGCCGGGATCCCCATGCTCCGGATCTCGCTCGTCCCGGACGGACGTCTCGGCCCGGAGCTCGCCGGGGTCGCGCGTGTCCCCCTCCTCGACGTCGGCGGCTCGCCGGACGCGGGTCCGCGGACGCTCGTCGCCCTCGCCGCGTCGCCGCGCATCCTCGCCGTCGTCTTCGAAGCCGAGGCGGAGCCGCCGCTCAAGGTGACCTCGCCCGCGGGTGGGCCCGTCTACGAGGACGAGTGCGTGGAGCTCTTCGTGGCCGATCCGGGCGATCCCGCGGCCTACCTGGAGATCGTCGTCAACCCGGCCGGCGAGCGCTACGGCGCCGAGGTCCGGAACCCCGACGGGAGCCGCGCCACCTGGACGCTCGCCCCGGGCCACCTCCCGGAAGGGCTCACCGTCGACGTCGCGGGCGAGCCGGCGGGTGCGCCCCCCGCGGCGTGGACGCGGTGGCGCTGCCGGATCGAGGTGCCGTGGAGGTCGCTCTCGGCCTCGGGGCTTCCGCCGTCGCTCGGTGACGAGCGGCGCCTCAACGCCTACCGGATCGCGCGGGGCCGGACAACGCGGTTCCAGGCGCTCTCCCCGACATTCCGCGCGTCGCCGCCCGATTTTCACGTCCCCTCGCGCTTCGCACGGATCCTCTTCGACGTGCCGCCCGCATCGCTCGAACCGGCCTGCTAATCTCATCGGGCATGTCCCGGACGAACGAGACCCCCGGTCGTGCAGCCGACTCGCGACATGACGGCGGCGTCTCGGACCTGGCTCTTCTCGAGAGGATCCGGGGGGGCGATGCCGCCGCGCTCGAGGTTCTCTACGGACGCTACTCGGCGCCCGTGAACTCGCTCGTCTGGAAGGTCCTCCAGAACGCCGAGGAGGCCGAGGACGTCACTCTCGACGCCTTCTGGCAGATCTGGCAGCAGGCCGACCGCTACGACCCGTCGCGCGGATCGCCCCCCGCGTGGATCTTCACGGTGGCCCGGTCCCGGGCCATCGATCGCCTCCGCGCCCGCCACCGCCGGGAGGACCGGACGATCTCGTTCGACGACCCCGCCGTGAAGCTCGACCCACTCGACGAGGAGGCCTCCCCCGACCAGGTCGCCTCGTTCCGCCAGACCCGCGACGTCCTCAAGGACGCGATGAAGACGCTCCCTTCCGCGCAGCGGATTGCGGTCGAGCTGGCGTTCTTCCGGGGGCTGACGCACGTGGAGATCGCGACGATGCTGAAACAGCCCCTCGGGACGGTGAAGACGCGGATCCGGCAGGGGCTGATCCGCCTCCGGAAACAGCTCGACTGACGCCGGGGACCGCGCCGTGCTGCGACCCGTCGCGCCGACTCGCCGAGCCCTTGTCGCCTGGTACCAAAAGAGCGCCCGCGACCTCCCGTGGCGGCGGACGAAAGACCCGTACCCGGTCTGGGTCTCCGAGGTCATGCTCCAGCAGACGACCGTCGCCACGGTGACGCCGCGCTGGCGGCGCTTCCTCCGGCGCTTCCCCGACGTGGAGGCGCTGGCTCGGGCTTCCGAGCGCGAGGTCCTCGCGGAATGGAGCGGCCTCGGTTACTACACGCGCGCCCGGAACCTCCACCGGGCGGCGCGGGCCGTGGCGGCTTCCGGCGGCTCTTTCCCGGAATCGGCCAGCAAGCTCGAAAAGCTGCCGGGCGTCGGTCCGTACACGGCGGCGGCCGTTGCGTCCATCTGCTTCGGCGAGGCCGCCGCCGTCGTCGACGGGAACGTCGTCCGCGTGATCTCACGCCTCTTCGCGCTCCGCGTCGACCCGAAGACGCCGCGCGGCCTCGCCCGCGTCCGGGAGCTGGCCGACGCCCTCCTCGACCCCGACTCGCCCGGCGACTTCAACCAGGCCGTGATGGAGCTGGGGGCGATGGTCTGTAAGCCTCGCGCGCCCCTCTGCGGCGAGTGCCCCCTCGGGAACGCGTGCGCGGCAGCACGGGAGGGACGGCCGGAGCAGTATCCGCGGGCCGCGAAGAGGAAGAAGACGACGGTGCTCCGGTTCGTGACCGGCCTCGCGCTCCGCCGCGGCCGGCTGGTCCTCGTCGAGGATCGGCACCTCGTGCCCGGGCAGCTCGTCACTCCGCTGTTTCCCGTTCGCAAGAAGAAACGGCCTGAAGAGATCCTTCGAAAGGAATGGGGGCCTGCCGCCGGCCGCGAAGCCGGGCCTCTCGTGCCGCTCGGACGGCTTCGCCACTCCGTCCTCGACAGGCGGTATGTCGTCGACGTCTTCACCTTCGAAGAAACGGAGCCCTCTCGCCGGGTCCGCCGCCGGCCGTTGATGCGATGGGGACTCCGGCTGCTTCGCCCGGCTGAGCTTTCTCGCCATGCCCATGGCGGCTTTCTGCTGAAAGTACTGAGCCTCCATCGCCTGTCTTCCGCCGCGCGCTGAAGCTCGCGCCCGGGCTATTCTCCGGAAAATGCCGCCGAAGAAGTCGACCGGCCCTGGCCGCCCGGCCCCGGCGACCGCGGGGAGCGAGGGGATCGAAGCGCTCCTCGTCCCGCTCGGCATCTTCGTCGCCCTCGCCCTGCCGCACGCCTTCTACTCCTCGTTCTCTTCCGGGCTCCTCCGCGACTCGAAGCTCCTCGCCACGGCCGCAGGCGGGGCGCTGGCTCTTGCGGGCCTCATCGTCACGGCGCTCCGGCGGCCGCAGGGCCTGCCGCCCGCGGACGGCTCCCCTCTCCCGCGGGCCGTCGTCCTGCTCCTCGCGTCGACACTCGGGCTCGCCGTCCTCTCCGGTCTCCTCAACGCCCACCGCGTCGATCCGCTGGCGTCGGCGGCGGTTCTCGCTCCTCTCGTCCTGGCGATCGCCGGCGCGTCGAAGGCCGGCGAGGCCTGCGCGCCGCGCGCGCTCGGGCTGCTCGCGATCGCCGGCGCCTTCACCGGCCTTCTCGCCGCGCTCCAGCGTTTCCCGGGGATCTTCCGTGTTCTCGAGATTCCCGCCGTCGAGCCGCGGTTCCACGCCGCGGCGTTGATCGGAAACCCCGGGGACGTCGCGGCGGCGTTGGTCTTTCCCGCTCTCCTCCTCTGGATGCGCGTGACCGGAGCGGCATCCCTCCGGCGGCGCCTCGTCGCGGGCGCCGGCCTCCTCCTCGTCCTGCTCGGGCTCGGCGTCGCGGAGGCGATCGCCCCGCTCGTTGCGTTCCTCGCCGGCTGGGCGCTGCATCTGCTCATGGACTTCCGCGCCCGGTGGAAAGCGTTCGCCGCCGGCCTCCTCGTCGTCGCAGCCGTGCTCGGCGTGACCGGCGCCGGCCGGCGGGCCTTCGTGAAGGCTGACCAGCTGGCCCGGGGCCAGATGGCGAAGGCGACGACCCAGCGCGACATCGGCTTTTTCGCCGCCGCCGAAATGATCCGGGCCCATCCGCTCCTCGGCGTCGGGCCCGGAGCGTTCGAGAACGCCTTCGTTCCGGCCCGGCTCCGCGCCGAGGAACGGACGGGCCGCCGGCTCGTCCACTCGTCCGACGCCGCGCATTTCGAGAACGCCCATTGCGACCCCCTGACCCTCGCCGCCGAATGCGGGCTTCCGGCGGCGCTTCTCGCGCTCGGCTCGGCGGGGGTTCTCGCGACCGGGCTCGCTCGCGCGTCCCGCCGAGAGCGTGCGGAGGGCGCGAGGCCGCCCGTTGGTGCCGAAGAGCTCTTCGTGCTCCTGTCGGCGTTCGGGGTCCTTTCCGTCGCCAGCTTTCCGCTCCGGCTCGCCGTGGTCTCGGGACCCTTCGGATACGTCGCCGGGCTCGCCTTCCGGCGCGTTTCGGAAAGCGGAGCGCGGCCGGGCCCGCGGAAGTCGTCCGCCGCGCCCGTCGCCGCCTTTCTTTCCCTTCTCTTCGTCGGTATGACGGCCACCGTCGGCCTTCGCTTCTGGGCGGGGTGGCTCCAGGCCGACGGTGAAAGCCGACTCCGCGGGGCGGGCCTTCTCGAGGGCGGCGACCGCTCCGAAATGAACGACTCTGCCCGGCGCCAGCTTCGCCGAGCGCTCGACCTCCGGAGCCGGAGCACCACCGGCTGGATGGCCCTCGGCTCCAGCTATCGGCTCGAACGCGACTGGGAGAACGCATTCCTCGCCTACCTGAGGTCGCTGTCGATCGAGGAGCGCGCCGAGACCGACTTCAACCTGGCCCTCGTCGCGTCCCAGGGAAGCCCCGAGGCGCGGGAAAAGGCGTTCCAGTTCTGGCGTCGATCGATCTGGATCCTCCCGCGGCTCATCTGGGCGCTCCCGCCGGCGGTCGACGCCGCCTCGATGAAGCAGTCGATCAAGGACGCGGAGATCCGCCTCCGAGAGGGGGGCAGGCCCCCCGACCTCCCCGACGGTCTCGCCCCGAAGCTCTGAGGGGCTAGACCCCCGTCCCCTTCAGGACGGTCACGATCGTTCGGAGGAGGATGAAGAGGTCGAGGAACGGGCTCCAGTGGAAGAGGTAGCCGAGGTCGTACCGGAGCTTCACGTCGGGCTTCGTGGCGTACGCCCCCATGACCTGCGCGAGGCCCGTGATCCCCGGCTTCAGCGCGTGCCGGAGGCGGTAGGCCGGCACCTGCAGCTCGAACTCCGCGACGAACTCCGGCCGCTCCGGACGCGGACCGATGAGGCTCATCCGGCCGCCCACGACGTGGAGAAGCTGCGGCAGCTCGTCGAGCCGTGACTTCCGGAGGAGCCGTCCGACGCGCGTCGTCCGGTCGTCGTCCGCCGCCGCGAGCGTCGGCCCGGTCCCGGCCTCCGCTCCTTCGCGCATCGTCCGGACCTTCCAGAGGTCGAACGGGACGCCGTGGAGGCCCACACGCCGCTGCTTCAGCCACGCCGGCCCGCGGCTCTCGAGGACCACCGTGAGGCTGACGACCGCGAGGAACGGGATCGAGAGGACCAGAAGGACGGTCCCGAGGGTCAGGTCGATGGTGCGTCGGAGCGTCCGCGCGGCGAGCCCCGCTCCGCGAGTCGCCACCGGCATGAGCGGGAGGTCGCCGAGGGAGCGCGTCACGACGCGCGTCGCGACGACGTCCGTCAGGCCCGGCACGATCCAGAGGTCGAAGTCGTGCTCCAGGCTCCGCTCGAGGAGGCCGACGAGAACCAGCCGGTCCTCCGGCCGGGACGACGCGAAGACGAGGTCCACCGGGCCCTCGGCCGCGAGCAACGCGTCGAGCCCGTCGCGGGAGAGCAGCGCGCCTTCCTCTCGACGCGATGGACGGAGAAAGTCGAAGTCCCTCCGGAAGAGGAGGAGCCGGTGGCCGGTGATGGCGCCGGAGGCGAGCGCGGCCGCGGCGCTTTCCGCGTCTTCACCGTCCCCGAGGACGATCACGGGTCTCACGCCGATCGGCACGAGCCGCGCAGCCGCGAGCCTCCAGAGCTCGAGCGCCTGCCAGAGGACCGGAGCGAAGATCAGAATGACCGTGCGCGGCAGCGCGCGGCCCGCGAAAAAATAGACCGCCACGAGGAACGCCGCCGCAAGAAGGGCCGACACGAGGAGGCCTCCGCGCTCCCGGACCGACGCGGCGGGCTCGTCGTACGTCCCGGCGAGAGTGAGGGCGAGGAGCGCCGCCGCCGCCACGCAGACGAGCCACGGGAACAGCTCCAGCGGGACCCTCTGCTCGGGGAGAAGCTCCTTCGTGAACGGGAGCGGGACGTTCCGGCGGAGCGCGACGACGAGAACGAACACGATGCACGCGGTGACCGAGTCGCCGAGCGCGAGGACGAGGGTCCTCCCGGCCTTCCGCCCGCGAGGCCTCACGCGCGCCCCCCGAGCGCCCGCGCATAGAGCGCCGCGAGTGCCGCAAGGGTCTTTTCCCGGTCGGCGTGGGCCTCGACCCACACGCGGCCGGCGCGACCGTCCATGGCGGCCGCCTCTGGCTGACCCAGGTAGTGGACGATCGCGGCGGCCACCTCGGCCGGCGACGACGCCACCCGGCCGGGCGGGACGCTCTCGCCGTCCGCAGCCCGCGCGAGAGCCGCCGGCGTGGCGACCACGGCGCAGCCTGCCTCGAACGCCTCGAAGAGCTTGTTCGGCGTCCCCGTGCCGAGGTCGACGGGGACCGCCGCGACGCGCGCCTCGCGGAGGAACGCCGGCATGTCGGAGACCGGGCTCGTGACCGTCACGCCGTCCCGGCCGTGGCGCCGGGTGAGGTGCGCCGGCGCGTCCGCCCCGCCGAGGCGGAGCTCGGCGGCGGGAAAAGCGTGCCGCACGCGCGGCCACGCCTCGGAGAGCAGAGTCTCAACCGCCAACTCGTTCGGACGGTATCGCAGCCGCCCGGTGAAGGCCACGACCGGTCCCCGCGCCCGCTCCGCGAGCGGCAAGATCTCGACGCCGTTCGGGACCGACTCTGTCCCGGCCGGAAGGTGCCTGGCATCCGCCGGAGTCGTCGCCATGAGGACGCTCGCCCGCCCGGCAGACTCCCGTTCGGCGCCCTCCAGCCGGGGCGCATCGAAACGCCAGTAGAGCCTCCGCCAGGCCGCCCGGTCCGCCGAGGCCGCCTGCCTCGCGGCGAAGCCGAGGGCGTCGATGTAGTCGAAGACGGCGGGAGCAGCCGGCAGATGCTCCCGCACGGTCGCCGGCAGCCTCTGCGGCAGGAGGACGACGACGAGACCCGCGTCGCGGGCGGCCCCGGAAAGCGCGTCCCGCCAGCCTCCCGAGAAGAGGGCCGACTGCAACGGCCCGCCCGACACGAGCGCCCGGACGAGGCCCAGCCCCGCGCCGAAGAACCCCGGGGCCGGGGCGCTCGCGAATGAGACCTCGAATCCGGCCCGCGCGAGCGCGGCCGCGTGGATTCCGGCGCGGAGCCGGTCCCCGGTGTATCCGGTTCCCGGGAGACGCGGGACGACGAGAAGCGCCTTCACGCGGCGGGCCTCGCGCGGTGCCAGTCGGAAGGCGCTTTCAGCGCCTTCGCGGCGGCCCTCAGCCAGACGCCGAGCGCCGCACGAAGGTCCGCGAAGGCGACCGGCGGGACCTCCGGCGGCGTGCCGATCCGGCTCCGGACCGCGCCAAGCGTCATCGCCTCGGCGACGAGCGCGGCCTTGGCCCCGGCGGAGAGGAGCGCCGCGAGCGTGAATGCGAGACCGCCGACGCGAAACGTCACCGCAAGAAAGACGAGGACGGCGTCCGCGAAAAGCGCGGCCGCGGCGAGAAAGAGCCAGACGAACGCCCTCGGGCGGAGGAAGACGTCCGCCGCGAGGACGAACGCTCCACGCGGGCTCCGCGCCGCGATCGCGAGGAGCTTCGCGAAGCCGGTCACGAGGAGCTTCGTCTGGCCGCCGAGCCACCGCGCCCGCGAGGCCGCCATCGCCGTGGCGCCGGCCGCAGGCTCGTCGAAGGCGAACGGCTTGGGAAGCGCCCGGACGCGAACGCCGGCCGCCGCGAGCGCGAGCGTCGCCTCGGAATCCTCGGCCGTCGTCCGGAGCGCCGCCGCCGGCCCGAGCCGCCAGGCGCGCGGCGAGAACCCCATCGCTTTCCCGCGGAGACGGACGGGAAGCCCCTCCTCGTCGCGCGAGAGGTCGTCGACGAGTGCCGCCGCGAGAGAGAGCGCCTCGACGCGCGGAGCGCCGGGAGCCGGGGCTCCCAAGGGTCGGACCGGCAGCTGGAAGGCCTCGCATCCCTCCGGCACGGCGAGGTCCCGGAAAAAGCCGTTGGCGAGCCGCATGTCGGCGTCGAAGACCAGCACGAGGTCCGCCGCGCCGATCCTCCCGTCCGCGTCGAGCCCTTCCGTCGCGAACGCGAGCACCGCGCCCTTCGTCGGCCCCGCGGGCGTCTTGACGAGCGGGCCGACGCCCTCGGCCGCGAGTGCCTCCGCGGCCGGGGCGTCCCCGCCATCGAGGACGACGCAGACGTCCAGGGCCACGCCGGCCGCGTCTCCTTCGCGTCGCAGGTCCCGGCAGAGCGGAAGCATCCGTGTCCCCTCGGCCCGGGCCGGGATCAGGGCGAGGACGCGCGCCGGGCACTTTCCGGGCGGCGGCGCGGGAGAGGGCCACGCCGCGCGGCGGTAGCGTCCGAGCGCGTCGAGGAGCGGCGGCAGACAGGCCGCGGCCGCGGCGCCGAGCGCGACGGTGAGAGGATCCACGCTCCGATCGTAGCGGACCGCACCTTCACGCCGCCGACGAGGTTCGATACCGACGGATCGAACCGGAAGAAAAGCGGGGCGAGGCGTTCAGGACCTCACCCCGCGATCCCATGAAAAGGCGCCAGGCTATTTCTTCCGCGATTGCGCATCGACGACGCCGAAGGCCGCCATGTTGACGATGTCGGCCACCTCGACGCCGCGCTGGAGGACGTGGACGGGCTTTCCCATCCCCATCAGGATCGGCCCGATGGCCTCGGCCTTCCCGAGCCTCCAGACCAGCTTGTACGCGGCGTTCGCGCTCTGCAGCTCGGGGAAGACGAGGATGTTGGGCGGGCCGGTCAGCGCTGCCCACGGGTAGTTCTCCTTCAGGAACTCGGGCAGGACGGCGGTGTCGGTCTGCATCTCGCCGTCGCACTCGAGGTCCGGCCTGCGTCGGTGCACGATTCTCACCGCCTCGCGCACCTTGTCCGTCTCGGGCGAGCGCGTCGAGCCGAAGTTGGAGAACGCGATCATCGCGACACGGGGCGTGATGTTGAAGAGCTTCGCGGTCTCCGCCGACAGGATGGCGATCTCGGCGAGATCCTCCGCCGTCGGGTTGATGTTGACCGTCGTATCGGCGAAGAAGAAGACGCGGTCCTGGAGGATGAGGATGTAGAGCCCGGAGACCTTCTTGACGTCGGGCGCCACGCCGATCGTCATGAGCGCCGGCCGGATCGTCTCCGGGTAGTAGGTCGTCAGGCCGGAGAGCGCGACGTCGGCGTCCCCCTGGGCGACCATCATCCCCGCGAAGAAGTTCCGGACGCGCAGCATGTGATACGCATCCTCCTTCGTCACCCCGAGGCGCTTCCGCTTCTCCCAGAAGGCCTCGATATAGGCCTCGAAATGCGGGTGCTCCTCCGGGTCGATGACCGTGACGCCAGATTTCACGTCGAGATTCCTGAGTGCCGCCTCCGCCTTTCTTCCACGCGAGAGGAGGATCGGCTCGGCGATCCCTTCCTCGGCGAGGATTTTCGCGGCGCGCTGGATCTTCGGGTGATCTCCCTCCGCCAGGACGATCCGCTTCGGGTTCGACTTGGCCTTCTCGTGGATGACCTGCATGAAGGAGCGAGCGCGAGAGAGCATCCCCTCCAGCTTCGCCCGGTACGCGACGAGGTCCTGGATCGGCCTCTTCGCGACGCCCGTCGCGGCGGCCGCCTCGGCCACGGCCGGAGCCACCCACATCAGAACGCGCCAGTCGAACGGCTTCGGGATGAGGTACTCCCGGCCGAACCGGAAGCTCTCGACGCCGTAGGCGCGCGCGACGGAGTCGGGGACGTCCTCCTTCGCGAGGTTGGCGAGCGCTTTGGAGGCGGCCAACTTCATCGCCTCGTTGATCTGCGTGGCGCGGCAGTCGAGCGCGCCGCGGAAGATGAACGGGAAGCCGAGGACGTTGTTGACCTGGTTCGGGTAGTCGGACCGGCCGGTCGCCATGATGACGTCGGGTCTCGCGGCGCGGGCCTCTTCGGGGGAAATTTCGGGAACCGGGTTCGCCATGGCGAAGATGATCGGGTCCTTCGCCATCTTCTTGATCATCTCGCCCGTGACGAGCTTGGCGGCCGAGACGCCGATGAAGGCGTCCGCGCCGTCCAGCGCCTCGGCGATGGTCCGCTTCTTCGTGTCGCGGGCGAACTTCGCCTTGTAGGGATTCATGTTCTCGGTGCGGCCGGTGTAGATGACACCGGTCCGGTCGACCATGAGGATGTTCTCGAGCTTGACGCCGTACGTGACGTAGAGATTCGCGCAGGCGATGGCCGCCGCGCCGGCGCCCGCGAAGACGACCTTCACCTGATCCAGCTTTCGGTGAGTCAATTCGAGGGCGTTCAGGAAGGCCGCGGCCGAGATGATGGCCGTGCCGTGCTGGTCGTCGTGGAAGACCGGGATCTTCATCCGCGCCTTGAGCTTCTCCTCGATGTAGAAGCACTCGGGCGCTTTGATGTCCTCGAGGTTGATGCCGCCGAACGTCGGCTCCAGCCGCGCGACCACCTCGACGATCATGTCGGGATCGTGCTCCTCGAGCTCGATGTCGAAGACGTCGACGTCGGCGAACCTCTTGAACAGGACCCCCTTCCCTTCCATGACCGGCTTGCCGGCCTGTGCGCCGATGTCGCCGAGGCCGAGGACCGCCGTCCCGTTCGACACGACCGCGACGAGGTTCCCTTTCCCCGTGTACTCGTACGCGAGCTCGGGGTCTTTCGCGATCTCGAGACAGGGATCCGCCACGCCGGGCGTATAGGCGAGAGACAGATCGCGCTGCGTCGCGCAAGGCTTCGACGCGATGACCTCGAGTTTTCCCTTCCGCCCCATCGAGTGATAGTCGAGGGCGTCCTGCTTGCTGATGCTCATGGAGTTGGTCCCCTTCCACGGGGATTCTAGGCACCCGCTCTCATACGTTGGCAGGTTCAAATGCATCAGGGGGCATCTGCCGCTGCCGCGCGCCTCGAGGGGTGAACCCTAGAATGCGCGGATGGGACGACGAACGGCGCTGCTACTGGAGGTCATCGGCGTCGCCGCACTCTGCGCCTTCTCCGTCGCACTCGTCCGGGACCACCAGCGCGACGACTCTCCGACGCTCGACGAGGCGTTCCACCTCTTCGCCGGCGCCGAGTACGTGAGGGACGGCACCTACTGGCTGAACCTCGAGCACCCTCCCCTGATGAAGGTGCTCGGCGCCTCCGCGCTCCGCGGCCTCGATCTCGTGCCGCCCTCGTGGGGGCTGGCCCCGCTCGACCACTCGCCGCACGGGAACTACCTCCGGTTTCTCTACGGCAATCGAATCCCCGCCGACAGGATCGTCGCGGCCGGGCGCCGCCCCTTTCCGTGGCTCCTCGCCGCCCTCGTCGTCCTCGTCTGGATCGTCACGCGGCAGGCGTTCTCTCCGGCCGCGGTGCCGCTCGCGGCCGGGCTCATCGCGCTCGAGCCCAATTTCGTCGCGAACGCCGGCGTCGTGCACACCGACGTCGGCGCCACGCTCACGATGCTCGCGACGCTGGCCGCGGGGCTCGTCGCGGCGCGCCGGCGGAACCTGGGCTGGTGGCTCCTCGCGGGGCTCCTGCTCGGCCTCTCCCTCGCGACGAAATTCTCGGCTGTCGTCCTCGTCCCGATACTCCTCGCTCTCCCCCTCCTCTCCCTTCGGTGCGAGGAGCCCCGCCCGTCCCCCGCCGTCGTCCGCGACCGCTTCGTCGGAGCCGCCGTGTCGGTCGTGGTCGCGCTCCTCGTCGTCGGGGGCGCTTACGCCGCATGTCTGCGGGCGATGCCGGCCGAATACGCCGCGCGTGCTCAGCGCGAGTTTCTCTCCCGGCGCGGCGCCGACGAGGCCTCGCTCGTCCGCGTCGCGCGCCTCTCAGCGATGACGCCTCCCCTCGCCCACTATGCCGCGGGGCTCGAGGGGGTTTCCCTCTTCAGCCGGAAGGGCCGGGGCTCGAACTACTTCAGGGGCCGAACGTCCGAATCGGGCACTCCCGCCTATTTCCCGACCGCCTTCCTCGTCAAGACGACACCTGCCGTCCTCGTCCTCGTCGCGCTCCTGCCGTTTCTCGGCCGGCGCGAACTCGCCGGCTACTGGAGCCTTGGCCTCCTCCTCCCCGCGGCCGCTCTCTTCCTCGCCGCCATGGGCTCCGCTTTCAACATCGGCGTTCGTCACATCCTGCCCGTCTACCCGCTTCTCATCATCCCCGCCGCCGGTCTCGCCGCGCGGCGGCTGCATCCGCGGACCTTCGCCGCACTGTCAGCCGCACTTCTCGTCTCCGCCGGCGTCAGCCTCGCATCGATCCACCCGCACGAGTTCACCTATTTCAACGTCTTCGCCGGCGGGCCCGCGCGCGGACGGGAATGGCTCTCGGACTCGAACCTCGACTGGGGACAGGACTTGAAGAGGCTCTCCGTCTTTCTGCGCGAAAAGGGCTGGGAGAACGACACGACGATCGTCGTCTACTCGGGCCTCGCGACGAACTACTACCTTCCGGGGGCGCGCGTGCTCCTCCCGGGCGAGCCGCTTCGGCCAGGCCGTTACGCCGTGTCGGCCCTCGTCGAGACCGTCGGGCGGCCGTTCGTCACGCTTCTCGAAGGCCCGGCCGAGGGCGAACGCGTCGAGGAGCTCGTCCGGCGCCTCCACCGGTCGGGCCGGCGCCTCGCCACCGTCGGCAACTCGATCACGATCTGGGAGCTGCCGCCGGACGCGGCGCCGTCCGCGGGAACCCCGCCGCGCTGAGAACGGCGACGAGGCAGACGAGGCTGGCGATCCGGGCCGCGCCGAGGGGAGAAAACGGGCGCCAGATCCAGGTCACCACGTGCTCTCCCGCCGGCACGACGGCCGAGAGAAGACCCGTCCGACGCTCCACCGCGGCGACGACCCTGCGGCCGTCGATTTCGATCCCCATCCCCGGGAAGAAAAGGGCATGGAGTACGACCGTCGTCGGGTGCTCGAGGGACACGGCGACGCTCCGCCGCAGCCTCCTCCACTCGGTCACCCGGACCCGGAGCGGCGGCCCCGCGAGAGCCTCCCGGACGCCAGCGCCCAGAGGACGAGCGGCGGAAAGACGAAGGCCCAGTGCTCGGAGAGCGCGGTCCGCTCGTGGACGTCGATGACGCGGTACGGCGCCGCCATGTAGACGATCGGCGCCGCGAGGGTGCCCTCCCACCCTTCGGCGCCCAGCCAGCCGCGCAGGGCCACCGTTCAGGTCCGGCGCCCATGCGGGGAACAGGATCCCGTCTCGGAGGTTCGCGGCGACCTGCGGCGCATACAACAGGTACGTCCGCATGCCGTGTCCGGCGAGCACCGATCCGGAGAGGAGCGGCAGGCCGAGGACCACAGCGGTGGCCCCGATCCAGACGACTTCCGTCCGGGGCGACGCGCTGCGGCCGAGCGTCTTTGTCACGGGCCGGGACGCCCTCTTCTCTCCCCCGGCCTTTCGCCGCGCATCCCGGGAACTATGGAACGAGCGATCTCGCTCCGGCGGCCAGCGTCTTTATCACGACGTCGACGACCGTTTCCGGCGGGATCTCGTGCTTGACCTTCTCGCGGCGCGCCGAAACTTCGACGACACCCTTCGCGAGCGCCTTTCCGCCCACGACGACGCGGACCGGGAAGCCGATCAGGTCGGCGTCCTTGAACTTCACACCCGGGCGCTCGTCCCGGTCGTCGTAGAAGACCTCGACGCCCGCGGCCTTCAGCGCCGCGTAGAGCCGGTCGGCCGCCGCGATCACCTCGGCGTCGCGCTGGAGCGAGACGACGACACAGGCATAGGGGGCCAGCGGGACCGGCCAGATGATGCCGTCGTCGTCGTGGTTCTGCTCGATGGCGGCGGCCACGGTCCGGCCGAGGCCGAGCCCGTAGCAGCCCATCGTCAGCGGAACCGCCTGCTGCTTCTGGTCGGCCACCTCGCAGCGCATCGCCTCGGAGTACTTCGTCCCGAGCTTGAAGATGTGCCCGACCTCGATGCCGCGTTTGATCCGGAGCGTCCCCACCCCTCCCTTTGCGCTCACTCCCGTTAGGGCGACCGTGACATCCGTCCCGACGGGCGAGGGATCGCCGTCGCGCGCAGTCGCGACCTCGACGACGCCCTTGAACGAGGAAACGGACATCACATCGCGCGGGATGGACACGTTCGAGTGGTGCAGACCCTCCCGGTTCGCGCCGCACCACACGTTCCGTCCATGCTCCAGGGAACGGTCCACGAAGAGAAGAACGGGGTTTTCTTCGAGAGGAAGAAGCCCGAGCGGCCCGACGAAGCCGGGCCGCGTGCCCGTGACCTTTCCAAGAACCTCCTCCGAAGCCAGCTTCACGTGGAGCGCGCCGATCGCCTTGGGGAGCTTGACCTCGTTGATCTCCAGGTCTCCGCGGATCAGGACGGCGGCGAGCCACGCCTTGCCGTCCGCCCCGACCGCCTCGTAGATCATCGTGTTGACGATGCGCGCCGGCGTCGTCCCGAGGTGCTTCGCCTGTCCCTCCGTCGTCGTGATCCCCGGCGTCGGCGCGTTCGCCTCGCCGAAGGGCTTCGCCTCTTCCCCCGCCCACGGCTCTGGGAGCGGGCCGGTCTCGGCCTTCTCGATGTTGGCCCCGTAGTCGCCCGCGTCGGAGAAGACGAGCGCGTCCTCTCCCGTGTCCGCGATGACCATGAACTCCTCCGACGCGGAGCCGCCGATCGCGCCCGAGTCGGCCTGCACCACCGCGAACTCGAGGCTGCAGCGGCGGAAGATGCTCCGGTAGGCCGCGTCCATCTTCCGGTAGTGGGCGTCCAGCCCTTTCGCGTCGAGGTCGAAGGAATAGGCGTCCTTCATCAGGAACTCGCGGCCGCGCAGGAGGCCGAAGCGCGGGCGGATCTCGTCGCGGAACTTCGTCCGGATCTGGTAGAGGTTGAACGGCAACTGCCGCCACGACGTGACCGAGCGACGGACCATGTCGGTGACGGCCTCCTCGGCCGTCGGCGCGAGGGCGAACTCTCCCTCCTTCCGGTCCTTCAGGTGGAAGAGGATGCCGTCGTCGAGGTAGCGGTCCCAGCGCCCCGACTCGACCCAGAGCTCCTTCGGCTGAAGGATCGGGAGGTCGACCTCCTGGGCGCCCGTGGCGTCCATCTCCTCGCGGACGATCTCGATCATCTTCCGGAGCGACCGGAAGCCGAGCGGCGTGAACGAGTAGACCCCCGCCGCGAGCTTCTGGATCATCCCGGCGCGGTAGAGCAGCTGATGCGAGACGACCTCGGCGTCGCCGGGGACCTCGCGAAGTGTGGTGAGAAACGACTGGGACCAGCGCATAGGGCCGCGAGGATAGCAGCGGTTTCCGATCCCGCCCTCCCGTCAGCTTCCTCAGCGGCGCCGGACGCCCCGGATCAGGACCTTCATCTGGTCGAGATAGCGGACGAGCCCCTTTCGGCCCTTTTCCGTGAGGCGGTACACCGTGCACGGCACGCGGCCGTCGAATCGTTTCGTGCACCGAATGTAACCGGCGTTCTCCAGCTTCCGCGCGTGAACGGAGAGATTCCCGTCGGTCGCCTTGAGCAGCTCCTTCAGCTCGACGAACGTTCGCGACTTCACCGTTGCCAGCGAGGAGAGGATTCCGAGGCGGAGCCGTGCGTGGACGATCGCATCCAGCTGGGTGGCGGCGGCCATCTCCCGAAGCCTCGCGCCAGGTACACGTCTTGTCAAGTACTTTGTTTCCTGAAGTTCGAGGTCCCGAAGCGACTCTCTCTCAGGTCGCCCCGGGGGCTATAGACTCCACGGCCATGGAGGTCGCCCTCCTCTTCGGCCCTCTGGAGAAGGCGGATGCCGGCCTCTCGTCGCTCGCCCGCGGCGTGATCGGTTCCGAGATCCTGAAGATCGGCGCCGTCCTGCCGCGCCTCCGGACCACGCTGGCGGACACGGTCCGCCCCGGCCGCTGAGTGGAAATGGACGCCGATCCGGCAGCAATCGACGACCTGATCCTCGGCCGCGGCGTCAGGCGCGGGCGGCACGAGATCCCGCTCCCGCTCGCCGCGCTCGTCCGGGAGCGGCTCTCCGCCTGCGGCTTCGTCGAGACGCGCGTCGCGGACGTCCGGATCGAGGTGGGCGTCCGCGTCCCCGCCTGGCTCTTCCGCCCCCCCATCCTCGACTTCGGGACCGTTTTCTGGGAGGTCTTCACGGAGACGAAGCGCCGCAAGCTCTTCGGCTCCGAGGTTCGGAACCGGAAGGGCGACTGGGAGATCCAGATCGCTTCCTCGGCCCCGGAGACGTTCTGGGCCGGCCTTTCCTTCGCCGAGCGCTATGACGCGTCGCGCCCAGTCGGGATGTGGTGATGGTCAGGTGGCGGGGAATTTCGCTCCAACAGTCCTGTATGCTCAGATCTCAGTTTCGACATTTCTGTAGCCACAATCGAGACTGTCACCTTCGCCAGAGGAGCGCGGCCGGCCATTTCTCGGCAAACGACTCCGAAACTGCGCCATAAACCCTGAACGCAGCGTTTAAGGGCGGGGAAAGGACGGAAGGTCCCCATCCTCCGAACCCGGCCGAGGGCGCGGCCGGGGAGGCGCCTCGGCGCGTCGTCTCTTACATAACCGTCACTCCAAAACTAGAACAATACAAGTTTGTCGCTATCAAAGCAGGCGTCCCGGGCCGGCTCGAATGCGACAAGCCGCGTCCCTGAAGTGCTTTCCGGGAAATCTTTGCCCGCGCGGCGGGCGCGGCACGGCTCGTGCTTCGGGCGCGGACAACGAGACCCGGAGAGGCGTTCCCGGGCAACCAGGAGGTGGAAGGATGAAGAAGCGGCTGATCCTGAGCGTTCTCCTCTGCGCGCTGATCCTGGCGTCGTGGTCCGTCATGGCCGACGCCACGGGCGACAAGACGGGAGGCATTTCGAACGTCCCCGCGAAAGTGACAGGCCAGCCGACACTCGAGGAAATCGGCGCCGCCGTCGGACAGACGCGAGTCTCGCTGAATTTCGTCTGGACGCTGGTCGCCGGGTTTCTCGTGATGTTCATGCAGGCAGGATTCGCACTCGCGGAGACCGGCTTCACGCGGGCCAAGAATGCCGCCCACACCATGATGATGAACTTCATGGTCTACGCCCTCGGAATCCTCGGGTTCTGGGCGGCCGGCTTTGCGCTGCAGATGGGAGGGGCCGGGTCCGCCATGGGAGCGGCGTTGACCGTCCCGGAGGGAATGAGCAAGCTGATCGGTCCGGTCATCGGCGGCAATGCCTGGGGCCTCTTCGGCGGCACGGGGTTCTTTCTGACCGGCGCCTCATACGACGTGGCCGCTTTCGCCATTTTCCTGTTCCAGATGGTCTTCATGGACACCGCGCTGACGATCCCCACCGGAGCGATGGCGGAGCGCTGGAAGCTCTCCGCCTTCGTGATCTACGCCTTCGTCACCTCGGCTCTGATCTACCCGGTATTCGCCTGCTGGGCGTGGGGAGGCGGCTGGCTGTCGACGCTCGGCAAGTACACGGGCCTCGGGCACGGTTACGTCGACTTCGCCGGCTCAGGTGTCGTCCACCTGACCGGCGGCGTGATGGCTCTCACCGGCGCGCTCGTCCTCGGCCCCCGGATCGGTAAGTACGTCCGCGGCCGGGCGCAGGCCATCCCCGGCCACAACCTGCCAATGGCGGTGCTGGGCTGCTTCATTCTCGCGTTCGGGTGGTTCGGGTTCAACGCCGGCTCGACGCTCGCCGGGACCGACCTCCGGATCGCCGTCGTCGCGACGAACACGATGCTGGCGTCGGCCTCGGGCGCCTTTCTCGCCTACCTCACCACGTGGAAGAAGTTCCGGCGACCCGACCTGTCGATGGCCGTCAACGGGATGCTCGCGGGCCTCGTGGCGATCACCGCTCCCTGCGCCTTCGTGACGGCGCCCTCGGCCATTCTCATCGGCGCGGTCGCCGGCGTCCTCGTCGTCTACGCCGCGCTCTTCATCGAAAACCGCCTCAAAATCGACGACCCGGTCGGCGCCATCGCCGTCCACGGCGTCAACGGCGCCTGGGGGCTGATCGCGCTCGGACTGCTCGCCGACGGCACGTACGGCGGCGGCTGGAACGGTGCCTCCGCGTCCGGCGTAACGGGGCTCCTCTACGGCGACGCGAAGCAACTCCTCGCCCAGGTCATCGGCATCGGCGCGAACGTCCTCTGGGTGGGAGGCGCGAGCTTCGCTCTCTTCAAAGTCATCGACCTCGCGATCGGCATGCGCGTCTCTCCGCAGGAGGAGATGCAGGGTCTCGACTTCGGCGAGGTTTCGGCGCCCGCCTATCCCGGTGACGGCTCTCCCGTCCAGTTCCCCGTCTTCGCAAGCGTTCCGGCACGGATGGCGCCCCCCGTCCTCGCCGGGAGCACGTCTTCCGCCGGCGCCAAGTGAGAGGAGCGAAGCCATGAAGATGATCACCGCCATCATCCGCCCCGAGAAGCTCGAGGCTGTCAAGGCCGCCCTTTTCCAGGCCGAGGTCGAAGGGCTCACGATCACGCGCGTCTCCGGGCACGGGGGCGAGAAGACGGTCCTCGAGAGCTACCGCGGGCAGCCGCTGGTCTACGAGTTCCACGACAAGATCCGTTTCGACATCGGCGTTTCGGAGCCGTTCGTCGACGTGACGATCGACGCGATCGTCGGGGCCGCCCGGACGGGCGAAGTGGGCGACGGGAAGATCTTCGTCACTCCGGTCGAGAGGGTCGTCAGGATCCGGACCGGCGAGCTGGACCGCGACGCCGTTACCCCGATCCACGTCGCACAGAGAGCATAGGCCTCGAGCCACCCGTTCCAAGCAACTGCGGCAAGCCTCTCACCGGAGTGGCCCCGCCCGAGAGGAGTGTTCCTGATGAATCCGAGAAGACGGTTCCGGCAGCGGCCCCGCGTTCGCCTTGGGGCTCTCGTCTTAGCTCTCGTCGCCGCGGCCGCTCCCGGCACCGCCGGCCATGCCTTCGCACAGGAGACTCCGGAGCCGACGCCCACGCCGGTCCCCGCCCCAGCCCCGGCCGCCAAGCCCTGGTACGAGGAGATCGCCGTCAACGGCTTCGTCTCGGTCTGGTACGAGTACAACACCAACCGCCCGGCCTCCGGCCGCAACCAGTACCGCGTCTTCGACTATCTGGACAACAGCGTGAGCGTCGACGCGGCCGAGATCGTCATCCAGAAAGCCGTCGAGAAGCCCGGCGACGTCGGCTTCAGGGTCGACGCCGTCGCCGGCAACGTGGCGAGGGTCTCGTCGGCCGCCGGCCTCTTCCAGGGCCAGGACTTCGACCTCCAGCAGGCCACCGTCAGCTGGATCGCCCCCGTCGGCAGCGGCCTGCGCCTCGACTTCGGCAAGTTCATCACCCACATGGGCAACGAGGTGATCGAGGGGTACGACGGCTGGAACGACAACGCCACCCGCTCCTTCGTCTTCGGCTACGCCATCCCCTTCACCCACACCGGCCTGAAGGCCACCACGTCGTTCGGGGACCAGCTCACGGCCATGCTGGTCCTCTGCAACGGCTGGGACGTCGTGCAGGACAACAACAGCGGCAAGTCCGTTGGCGCCCAGCTCATCTGGACCCCCTCGAAGGCCGTCACGATCACGGGCAACTACATGGGCGGCCCCGAGCAGCCCAATACGACGGCGAACTGGCGCAACGTCGGCAACGTCGTGGCCCAGTGGAAGGCCACCGACCGGACGGTCTTCACCCTCGAGCTGACGTACGGGGGCGAACCGAACGCTCCTGGCCAGCGGAGAGACGGCCACCTGGAGCGGGATCGTCGGCTACGCGCGGTTCGGCCTCACCGACTGCTTCGCCCTCAGTCTCCGCGGCGAGTACTTCGCCGACCCCGACGGCGCACGGACCGGCGTCCCCCAGTACCTCAAGGAGGTCACCCTGACCCCCGAATGGAAGATCTCCCGCCACTTCCTCGTCCGCGGCGACTTCCGCCTCGACTGGTCCAGCCGCGACGTCTTCGAGAAGAAGTCCGCCTTCACCGACTCCCAGCCCACGATCCTCGCCAACGCGATCTACGTCTTCTAGCGGATCGCGGGGCGCTTCCGCCCGGCCAGCTTCTCCGTGAGCTGGAGATGGCGGCGGATCTGCTCGAGCATCTTGGCCTCGAGGCCGCCGCGCTCGGACGTCCGGACGCTCTTGCGCTTCGCGCGGCCGAACGCCTGCCGCGCGGCACGCGCGTCGCCGACGGCGAGGTACGCGAGGCCGAGGTGAGTGAGGTGGGTGGACGTCTCCCCGATCTCGGTCGCGCGGCGGAGGCATTCGACGGCCCGGTCGAACTCCCGCCGCTTGTAATGAACCCACCCCTTTGCCGCGAGCGGGAAGTGGCGCATCTCCTTCGGCGAGAGCTTCAGACCGAGGTCGGCCAGCTCCAGTGCCGCGTCGAGGTCCTCCCCGGTCTCGGCCAGAGCCGTGGCCCTCTCGAAGTAGGCGATCGAGCGGGCGTAGTTCGACCGGACGACTGAGAGCATCTCCTCGGCCACCCGGCTCCCCTCCCGGAACTTTCCCTCGGCCTTCAGCGCCTCGAGCTGCGTGGCGTACGCCGCCGTCGCGACCATCTCCCCCGGCTGGCGCGCGAGGACGCGCCGCGTCGTGGCGACGGCCTCCGAGGTCCGGCCCGCCGCCGAACAGAGGAGGGCGAAGGAAATGAGGAGCGTCGGGTTCTCGGGGTCGAGGGCGAGGGCGCGCCGGTAGAGAGCGAGCGCCTTCAGCGGGTCGGTCTTCGCCGCGGCCTCGCCGCGGCGGGCGAGGCGCGCCGCCTCGCCGCTCACCTTCGGCAGCGAGCGCGAGCCCGCGGGGAGGAGGAGGCGGCTCGCCTCCTGATACTCGATCCGGTTCGGGTTCAGCTCCAGCGCGGCGCGGAACCGCTCCGACGCCTTTTGCGTCCACCCGCGGTCGAGGTAGCAGAGGCCGAGCTGGTAGAGCGCGTCCTCGTCCTCCGGGTCGAGGCGGACGGCCTTCTGGAGCGACTCGATCGCCTCGTTCAGCCTCCCCCGCTGGTACGCGATGACCCCGAGGAGCGAGTAGGCCTGGGCGTTCTCTTCGACTTCGAGCGCCTGTTTCAGGTAGGCCTCGGCTTTCGTCAGCTGGCCCTGGAGCGCCAGGAGCGCGCCGACGGCGAAGTACGGAAGGAAGGCGTCGGGCTTCGCCGCGACCGCCGCCTTCAGCAGCTCGAGCGCGCGCTCCGTCCGCCCGGCGTCGTTCTCGAGGACGCCCGAGTAGACGAGCGCCTCGAAGTGCTTCGGCTCCTTGGCCAGCACCTGCCGGAGCATCGCCGCGGCCCGCTCGGTCTCCCCTTCGTTGAAGCAGGTCTCGCCGAGGAAGAAGGCCAGCTCGGCGTTTGTCCGGTCGAGCTTGAAGGCTTCCTCGAGCGTCCGGATCGCCTTGGCCGGGTCGAGGGCGAAGAAGGCGAACTCGGCGTCGGCCAGGAGAGCGCGGAACCGGTCGCGGCGCGCCCCGGAGTAGCCGCCCACCATCCGCTCCTTCCGCTCGAGGAACCTCTCGCGCTTTTCGAGCACCGCCATGTGGTGGTCGACGCGCGTCTCCCACAGCTCGACCATCTCCTCCTCGGCGACGAGCCCTTTCCGCTCCAGGAGGTCCTTCAGCGCGAGGAGTCCCGACTGGGCGACGAAGCTGTTCCTCTCCTGCACGTTGACGGAGTCGAGGAGCATCCGGAGCGTCTCGGCGCTCCGCTTCACGACCTCCTCGAGGACCGAGACCCGCTCCAGCAGGTGCTCGTCGAGGGAGACTCCCTCGTCGCCGGCGGTCGGCTCGTCGTACGTCTCGGACGCGCCCGAGACGACGAGGAGCTTGCTCTGGCACTTCCGGCAGAATTCGCGGTCGAGCTCGTTCTTGAGGCCGCAGACCTGGCAGATCAAGAGAGCTTCTCGCCTCCCGGCCCCGCGTAGCGATAGAAACCGCGGCCGGCCTTCCGACCGACCCAGCCCGCGTCGACCATCTGCACGAGAAGCGGGCAGGGACGGTACTTGTCGTCGCCGAGCCCGTCGTGGAGAACGCGAAGGATGGAGAGGCACGTATCGAGGCCGATGAAGTCGGCCAGCGTCAACGGCCCCATCGGGTGGTTCATCCCGAGCTTCATGATCGTGTCGACCGCCTCGGGCGTCGCGACCCCCTCGTGGACCGCGAAGACCGCCTCGTTGAGCATCGGCATCAGGACCCGGTTGGAGACGAATCCCGGGAAGTCCCGGCACTCGACCGGCGTCTTCCCCATCTCCTTCGCGAGCGCTGCGACCGCGGCGGCCGTCTCGTCCGACGTCGCGAGGCCGCGGATCACCTCGACGAGCGCCATCACCGGGACGGGATTCATGAAGTGCATCCCGATGAACTTCTCCGGCCGCGACGTCGCGGCCGCGAGGCGCGTCACCGAGATCGAGGACGTATTCGTGGCGAGCAGCGCGTCCGTCTTCGCGAGGCGGTCGAGCCGGCCGAAGAGCTCCTTCTTGACGTCTTCGTCCTCGACCACGGCCTCGACGACGAGGTCCGCGTCGGCGAGCGGTGCCAGATCGATCGAGGTCGACACGCGCGCGAGCGCAGCGTCCCGCGCCTCCGCCGTCACCTTCCCCTTCTCGACCTGCCGCCCGAGGTTCTTCTCGAGGGCGGAGCGCCCGCGCCGCACGAGGTCCGCCGACACGTCCACGAGGACGACCGCTTTCCCGGCGAGCGCGGCGACATGCGCGATCCCGTTGCCCATCTGGCCCGCGCCGATCACACCGATCTTTTCGAGGCTCATTTTTCCTGCCGACTCCCGTCCGGCGGGTGCTCAGCGCCGCCGGCGCCCGAATCTATCAGCGTCCGGGCCCCGGTGCTGGAACGAGGATCACGCCGCAGCGGGCCAGACCGGCCCGACGAGCGCCTCGCGCTCGCGGCCGGCCAGCGCCCGAAGCGAGAGGCCGATGCCGACCAGGGACGCGACGCCCCAGACCACGGGTCCGACGAGGGGGAGGAGAGACGGCAGGCCGAGCGCGAGGAGTCCCGCCGCCAGCGCCGCGGGGGCGCCGAACAGCAGTTCACCCCGCGAGGAGCGCCGGAGAAGGCGGGTGCCGACGGCCACGAAAACTGCGGCGAGGCCCCACGCCTTGAGAAGGAAAAGCGCCCCGGCAAGAACCACGGTGGCCGCGAGGCCGGCCGCGGCCGGCAGGACGAGGAGGAGACCGGCCGAGAGGAGAAGGGCTGTCAGCACGGCGGATGCCCCCACCGCGCCGAGAAGAACCGCGTGACCCGGGACGCGCCCGGCCCCGGCGAGCAGCCGCCGCGGGAAGAGGCGGAGGAGGACGAGCCCGATGACGAGCCAGGCAGCGACGAGAAGCAGGCGGAACGAGACGAGGAGCGGTGAGAGCGCCGCGTTCCGGACGGGTGAGGTCCTGAGCTCCGTCAGGAACGCCGCCTCCAGCGCCTCGACCGACCGGACGCGGCCGCCGACGGAGCGTTCCGCCGAGGCGCCGTCCTCGAACGAGACGGTGCCGCCAAGGACGAGCAGATCGCCGTCGATCCGGGCCGCGCCCCGGATGGTCGCGCCGGCACCGAGAACGACGACGTGCCCCGCGACATTCCCGGAGACGGTCGCGGGCGCTCCCGTCGCCACGACCGAGCCGGCCACCTCTCCCTCCACGACGACCTCCCGGCCCAGGGCGACGACGTCGCCGGGCCGGCTCGTGCCGCGGCCCACGCGCAACGTGTCGGCCGAAACCGGCCCCGCCGCGAGCAGCGTGAGCAACGCCAGGCGGCCGAGCCGCGCGACGTCCGGACGGACGCGAGGTCGCATTCCGTTCAGCGCGCGGCGCGCGCCGGGCGGCGGAGGAGGACGGCGGCGGTCAGGACGGCGACGACTGCGGCCGCGCCTCCCAGGGCCAGGGCGCTCGCCGGCGAGACATCCTGACGGACGGCCTCGACCGCCGACGCGAGAGCCGGCCCGGCGGAGAGGATCGCGCCCACGGGATGGGCGAACGCTGCCGTCACGACGCTTCCCCAGACGGCGAGGGCGGCCGCGGGGCCGAGATCCCCGAGCGGGGCGAGGAAGATCGCGGCGCTCGACATGAAAAGGCCGGCGAGGACGGCGGCCGGCGCCTTCCACGACGACGCCCGGCGGACCTCCCACGGAGCGAACGGTCGGTCCAAGACGACCCTCGCAGCGAATCCATGCGGCAGGGACGGTGACGAGCTAACCATTTCATCCAGAAGGGTTTCCAGCTTCCGATCGCGCACCAGTTCGGCGGGATCGGGCCGGTCTTCCGTCGGGAGGCCGAACTCGTTCACCATCATCGTCACCTCTATACGATTCCGGGCGGCAAAAGATCTCGAAGAGCCTGCCGCGCGCGGAAGAGCTTGTTCTTGACCGTGCCGAGGGGCATTCCCTTCAGTTCGGCGATCTCCTCGTACGGGAGCTCGCCATAGTGCCGGAGGCTGATCAGCTCGCGGTAGTCGTCCGGGAGCTTTTCGATCGCCTGGTCGATGGCGCTTCGGAGCCGCTGCCGCGTCAGCTCCTCGAACGGGTCCGGACGCTCCTCGCGCGGCTCGACGCTCCGGGCTTCCCCTTCCTCGTCGACCGGCAGCTCGAGAGGCAGCGCCCGCGTCTTTCGCCGCCGGAGATGATCGATGGCCGCGTTGCCGGCGATCCGGAAGAGCCAGGTGGAAAAGCGGTACCGCGGGTCGTAGGAGTCGAGGGCACCGTACACCTTCACGAAGACGTCCTGCGTCAGGTCGCGGGCGTCTTCCGCGTCCCGCGTGTAGCGGCAGATGAAACGGAATAGGCGCGTCTGGTATCGGCCGACGAGCGTCTCGAAAGACCCGACGTCGCCGGCCAGGATCCTGCGGATCAGCGCCGCGTCGTCGAGGTCGGCGTTCGGGAGCACCAAACCATCGTGCCACAGCCCACGCGGGTCCCTCGCCGCTAGAATCGATCCACGTGGCCGCCTCCGCTCCCGCCGCCCGGTTCGAGAAGGCCGCGAAACGCTACGGCACCCTCCTCGCCCTCGACGCGCTCGATCTCTCGATCGGCCCCGGCGTCCTCTTCGCCCTCGTCGGGCCCAACGGGGCCGGGAAGACGACGGCCCTCGGTCTCCTGACGGGCCTCCTCGCACCGACCTCGGGACGGGCCTTCGTCTCGGGATTCGACGTCGCGGCGGAGCCGCTGGAAGCGAAGAAGCGGCTCGGCTTCGTTCCCGACCGGCCGCTCCTCTGGCCGCGCTGGACGCCGCGGGAGACGCTCCGTTTCGTCGGGGCCGTCTTCGCGCTCACCGGCGCGGAGCTCGAGGCGAAAATCGACGGCGAACTCGCGGCGCAGGCCCTCCAGGACGTGGCCGACGCGAGGAACGACTCCCTCTCACACGGCACGCGACAGCGGGTGGCGCTGGCGCAGGCGTTTCTTCACGATCCGCCGCTCTACGTCCTGGACGAGCCGATGGCGGGGCTCGACCCGGTGGCGCAGCGCACCCTCGGAGAGAGGCTGCGGGAGAAAGCGGCCGCCGGAGCCACGGTCCTCTTCACGACGCACCAGCTCCAGGTCGCCGAGGAGCTGGCGTCCGACGCCGGCCTTCTCGTCGGCGGCCGGCTCGTCGCCCGCGGCTCGCCACGCGCCATGCGGAGCTCGAGGGGCTCGACGGGGCTCTCGGCGGTCTTCTTCGAGCACGTGGACGGCGCCGCCGGATGACGCCTCGCGCGCGCCCGTTCCGGATCGCCGCGGCGAGCTCGCTTCGCGGCAGCCGCGCGGACCCTGGTTTCGGGTGGCGCCGGCGCGGCCGCCGGCGGCGCCGCGGCGCTCGTCTCGGCCCTCGCGTTCGTGGCCGGAGCGGGCTGGGCCACCCGGTCGGGGATACGGGCGGCGCGCGCTGCTCTCCCGCAACTTCCCGCCCTCGTCCCCGAAGTCCTCGTCGAACGGCTCCTCGCTGCCGGCCTCGTCTCGGCGTCCTTTCTCCTCGTCCTCGGCGCCTTGACGACCGCCGTCTCGATGCTCTTCCTCTCGTCGGACACGGAGACCCTCGTCCCGCTCCCCATCCCCCACACACGTCTCTTCGGGCGCCAGCTCTCTCGGACGGTTCTCTCCGCGTCGGCGCCGATGCTGCTCCTCGTCCTGCCGGTCCTGGCCGTCGCCGCGGCGTCCTCGCCGCGCCCGCTCCTCGCCGGGACCGCGGGCCTTTCCGTCCTCGCGGCCTTCCTCCTCGGAGCCGGTCTCGTCGGCTGCGCCCTTGCACTCCTGCTCGTCCGCCTCGTCCCTCCGAGACGCGCCCGTCTGTTCGCGGCCGCGGTTTCGGCCCTCGGCCTTTCGGCGGCACTCTTCGGGGTCCGCGGGACACGCCCCGAGCGCCTCTTCGACCCTGTCGTGGCCCTCGCCCTCCTCGAGCGATTCGGCACGATTGCCCCGTCCCGGTCCCCGTTCGACCCGTTCGCCGCGGGCGCCCACGCCGTGACGCAGGCCCTCTTCGGAGACGCCCTCGGCCTCCGAACCGCTGTTCTTCTTCTCGCGACATCGGCGGCGATTGCGGCCATCGTCGCCACGGCCCTTGCGCCCCTTCACCTCCGGCTCTGGCAGGAGTCGCGCGAGGCGTCATGCCGCGAAAGCCTCGCAAGAGATTCCGGCCGCCCCGTCCGGTCTCTCGGGACGGCTCTCCTCCGCGCCGAGACGGCGAGCCTCCTCCGCGACGCCTCGACCCCCGCCCAGATCGGCTCGCTCGCGGCGGTCTTCCTCCTTCAGATTCTCAATCTCCTGCTCCTGCCGGAAGGCGACTCCTCGTCGCGCGACGTCCTTGCGGGGCTGGAAACCGCGCTCGCGCTCTTCCTCGTCGCGGCGCTCTCGCTCCGCTTCGGGACGCCCGCCGTCTCCTCGGACGGACGCGCCGCGCTC
This sequence comes from uncultured Acidobacteriota bacterium, assembly GCA_963721385.1. Classification (GTDB taxonomy): domain Bacteria; phylum Acidobacteriota; class Thermoanaerobaculia; order UBA5066; family UBA5066; genus DAOMFB01. The sequence continues at coordinate 976,555 of CAVRJB010000019.1, read as the reverse complement.
GTCCTCCGGACGCTTCCCCTCTCGCCCCGCCGGCATCTCCTCGTCCGGACGGCCGTCCGCGTCGTTCCGGCGGCTCTCGCCGTGCTCGTCCTCGTCGGCGCGAGCAGCGCCGTCCTGAAGCCGTCCCCCGCAGCCGTCGCCGCCTCGCTCGCGGCCGGGCTCGCCGGGGCCCTCGCGATTCCCGCGCTCCACGTCGGGCTCGGGGCGCTCTCCCCCCGATACGACGCGTCGAGCGCGGTCGCGGTCGCGGTCGGTCCGGCCGGGCTCTTCGCGCTCGTCCTTTCGACCGCGCTCGCCCTCTTTTCCGCGCTCGTCGTCTCCGGTGAGCTGCGGGCGCTCGGGGCCGCGCTCCTCCACGTGCCGCTCGGCCGCGTGGAGCTGACAGCGCTCTTCCTCGGCGCCTGCGCTCTTGCGGCGGTCCTTCCGCTCGTCCTCGGGAGCCGCGCGCTCGCCCGACGGGATCTTTCAGGATCCTGAGGCGTCTTCGTGGAACAGTCGGGACCGGGAGGGCGGTCAGGCCGCCCGGACGGGGACCCCGGGATCGCGCCCATCGAGCGCTCCCGCGACGTCGCCGACTCGGTCCTGAATCGGCATCCGCGCCGTCATCGGCCGCGGACGGACGACATAGGTCAGGGCGTTCGCGAGCTCGGCCTTCAGCCAGCGAACGAGACCATGCCCCAGCATGACCCAGGCGCTTGACCGGAGCGAGAAGCCGACGAGGCCCGGGCGCCGACCCGCGTTGTGGTTCCCGTAGATGCCGAGCGCGAGCTTCCGCTTCGCGATGGAGATCAGGCGGCGCTGGTAGAACCGCATCGGGTAGAAGGCCACCTCCGAAAAGTCCTGGTAGAACGGCGGCACCAGCACGCGGTCGGCCGACCAGCGGTAGACGGGAATGACGGCCGCGAGGTAGTAGAGCGCCGTGTCGATCAGGAACGACGACGTCATCGTGTCGTAGTCCCCCATCAGCCAGTACTTGTTCTGGTAGATCGAGCCGAAGAAGAAGTTCAGGTAACGGGCAAAGCGCCGGTTGTGGATCTCGAGCTCCTTCGCGAAGGCCTCCGGCGCCAGCATCCGACGGCGCTTGATCAGCTCGAGCGTCCACGACACCGAGTACGCCATCTGGTCGAGTCCGGGGCTGTAGAACGGGTCGAGGAAGCCCGCGGCATCGCCGACGAGCGACCAGCCTTCCCCCACGACCCGATCGTTCAAGTACGGGAGGTGCCCGTAGAACCGCGTGTCGCCCGGCGCGATCTCCGCCTTCTCGAGCATTTCCTTCGTGAGCGGATTCCCGTCCAGGAACCTCATCAGCTTCTCTCCCGGGTTCGCCCCCTGCGGATCGATCAGGCGTTTGTCCCAGACGAGGCCGACGCTCGTCTCGCCCCCCTTGAGCGGGATGAACCAGATCCAGTAGCCGAGACCGACGAAGTGGTTCGTCGAAAGGCGGCGAGCCGCGATCACCGGACGGACGAACGGGTCGGCCGGGTCGACGCCGGCGACCTCCTTGCCGTCGAGGTCCTTGACGTTTCGGAAGCGAGCCCAGATCGAAGCGGTCGGATGCGCTTCGAGCGGCTTCAGGAGCCCCTTCTTCCGCGCGATCATGGCGGCCCGCCCGCTCGCGTCCACGACCCACCCGGCCGCGATCTCGATCCGCTGGCCGTCCTTCTCGACCACGACGACGTTCTCCGCAGCGCCGGTGTCTTCCTTGAGGCGGATCTCGGCCACCTTCGCCGGCCGCCACACTTTCGCCCCCTCGGCGCGCGCGACGCCGAGGACGTGCTCGTCGAGGCGCGACCGGTCGAGCTGGAACCCCGGAGTCCGGGCGAGCTGCGTGGGGCCGACCTCGCTCGCCTCGCGCAGGCACGTGACGCTTCCGCTCCAGAACCAGTACCGGAAACCCTGCTTCGCAATCTGCTCCCGGGAGAGGTAGTCGTAAAGCTTGAGGACGCGGGTGAGGAAGTAGGACGAGATCTCGACCGTCGACTCGCCCACCTTCCAGTCGAACGCGGTCCCCTTCTCGACGACCAGCACAGAGAGCTCCGGATGCCAGCGCCGAAGGAGGATCGCCGTCGACGCGCCCGCGATGGCGCCTCCGACCACGACGACGTCGAAGCGCCGGGGCTCCGTCCCATCCGCGTCCATCACGCCGCGAACGATACCCGTTTCGGGAGGCTCCGCCAATCGCACGAAATCGGTCAACTGACCGGGTGGCGGAGCGGCTCGCCGCGAAAGAACCTCGCGATCTCCGAGCAGGCGAGCCGTGCCATCGCGAGGCGCGTCTCCCCTGTCGCCGAGCCGAGGTGCGGGAGGAGGACGACGTCGACCCGCCCGAGGAGGCCGGGATGGACGGCCGGCTCCTTCTCGTAGACGTCGAGCCCCGCGCCGCGGAGGTGCCCCGCCTCGAGCGCCTCGACGAGAGCGGCCTCGTCGACCAGCGGCCCGCGAGCCGTGTTGATGAGAATGGCTCCCCTCTTCATCGCCGACAGCTCCCGGCGCGAGAACCGGCCGCGGGTCGCGGGCGTGAGCGGCGCGTGGATCGAGAGGACGTCCGACCGCGCGAGGAGCTCCTCGAAACGCTCCGGAGGGTCCCCTTCGGCGACGCCGAGCGTCCTCATCCCGAACGCCTCGCCCCGCCTCGCGACCGCCGTCCCGATCCGCCCCAGGCCGAAGATGCCGAGCGTCTTCCCGTCGAGCGACGTTCCGAGGAGCTCGGTGGGCTTCCAGCCGTCCCAGCGCCCCGACCGGAGGAGCGCCTCCCCCTCGTGCATCCGGCGGGCGACCGCGAGGATCAGGGCGAAGGCCAGGTCCGCCGTGGCCTCCGTCAGGACGCCGGGCGTGTTCGTCACGGAGATGCCCCGCTCGCGGCAGGCCGCGAGGTCGATGTGGTCCGCTCCGACCGAGCAGCTCGCGACGATCCGGAGCTGCGGCGCGCGTGAGAGGACCTCGCGCGTCACCCGCTCGCACGGCGTCGGCAAGAACGCGTCCGCGACGGCGAGATGCTCCGCGATCTCATCCTCCGGGAGGCCGCCCGTCCCGATCACGACGTCGTGCCCGGCAAGGAGCTCCGACGTCGACGGCTCGAGAAGCGGCTGGCCGACGAAGATCTTCACCGCGCGGCTCCGGCCGGCCCGCCCGCCTTCTCGTGAGCGCGGACGGACACGATTCGGTCGTTCTGCTCGATGAGGTCGAGGACCTCCATCCCGGAGGAGATCCGGCCGAAGACCGTGTAGCCGCCGTCGAGATGCGGCTGCGACGAGAGGGCGACGAACCACTGCGAGCCGCCCGTGTCCGCCCCCGAGAGCGCCATTCCTACCGTTCCGCGGCGGTAGCGAAGAGGATTGATCTCGTCCCGGATCGCGTAGCCGGGCCCGCCCGTGCCGTCGCCGCGGGGGTCCCCCGTCTGGACCACGAAGTCGGGGACGACCCGGTGGAAGACGAGACCGTCGAAGAAACCGCGCTTCGCGAGCGAGTAGAAGTTGAACGCCGTCGCGGGGGCCGCCGCGAAGTCGAGGTCGACCGTGAAGGTGCCGCGGGGCGTCACGAAGGCGACCTCCGCCCCGAAGCCGCCCGCCATCCGCGCGAGCGAGCGGTAGTCGACAGAAGTCCGGCTCGTCTTCACCGGAATCCTTCGAAAGCCGGCGGGTGACGCGCCGTAGGCCGTGATCATCACCCGGCGGGCCTTGTCCCGGACGACCGGCTCCGGGTCGTCGACCCTCGCCGCCACGAGCGGCTTCCCCTTCTCGCCCCGTGCCGCGGCGGCGTCGAGCGCCGTGACGACGTCGTCGGGCTCGGCCCCGGGGAAGCTCTTCTCGAAGGCACCGCTCCAGGACGAAAGCAACCCTCCCGAGGCTCCGTCGACGAGCGGCGCGGAAGCCTCGAGCGCGGCCGCACGGACCGAAGGAGAAGGGTCTTTCAGGCCGCTCTCGAGGACCGTCAGCCGGTTCGGAGTCCTCTTCCTCGAAAGTGAGGAAAGCGCCGCGGCGCGGACGCGCGGCGAGGAATCCGCGAGAAGCGCCGCACCGATCCGTTCGGCCCGTTCTGCGGCGAGGAGCTCGAGCGCCTCGCTGGCTCCGAGCTTCAGCTCGAGCGAGCTCGACGCCGCCGCGTCCGCAAGGCGTTTCGTGGCGAGGCTCGGGGCTCCCGGGGCGTCGAGTCGCGTCAGGCTGACGAGAGCCGTCTGCCCTCTCCATCCTCCTCGAAGCAGGTTCTCTTCGAGCACTGCCCGCGAAGAGGCCGTCGAAGGGAGTGCGCCCTGCAGCTGGAGGGCCGCAACGGCCACGCCCGGCAGGGGATCGCTCGACCGCTTCGACGCGATGGCCGACGCCGCGGACGCCAGCCCTTCGGCCTTCGAGGAAGAGAGGATCTTCTCGAGAGCGAGGAGCGACTGGACCGCGACCGAGACGTTTGCGGAGTCCGCGAGCCGGACGAGGTCGGGCACGCTCTCCGCGTCGCCGAGAAGGCCGACGGCCCGGGCCGACCAGGCGAGGGCGTCCGCCTCCTCGTCCTTCTCGCTCCTTTGGAGCTCGGCGCGGAGCGCGGGAAGGGCTTCTTTCGCCGGCCGCCGCGCCAGAGCGTAGACAGCCGCCCGGCGGACAACCGGCGGAGTCGCGGAATCGAGCGCGACGAGAGCGAGCGCGGCGACGACTTTCGGATCGTCCGTTCGGAAGAGGGCTCGCGCCGCCGCCGAGCGGGCCGGACCCGGCCGACCCAGCGCGGCGAGAAGCGCCGCCGTTGCCTCGTCGCGTCCGAGCTTCCCGAGGGCCTCCGCCGCAAACGCCGCCGTCGCGGGATCCGGGTCAGAGAGCGCCCGGATGGCCACGTCGACGAGCTTCGGGTCGCCGGAGACACCGGCGGCGAAAGCGGCCGACCGCCGGACCGAAGGATCGGGGTCGCCGAGGAGAGCCGGGAGGATCGTGCTGGCCTCGGGGTTCTTCAGCCGGCCCGCAGCGAGCGCCGCGTTCGAGCGGAGCCACGGATCGGAAGACGTTGCGGCGCCGCCGAAGAGAGCCGGGTCGAAGGTGCGCGAATCCTCGGCCGCAAGGAGGCGGGCGTGCGTTTCGACCCTCTCGCCGGCCGCCTCCCTCGGCGGAGCGGGCGCCGCCGGCGGTCCCGCGCAGGACGCGGCCAGCCAGGCGGCGAGCGACGCGGCGGCCGCCAGGCGGGCGCGCCTCAAAGCCCGATGACGAGGCGGTCGCCGAGAACGGGCGGCAGGCCGGCCCGGAGGATCTTCCTCCGCGTCGCCTCGACGTCGTAGGGCACCCGGTCGAAGTGAACGACGCCCTCGGTCGTGTCGTACAGCGCATAGGACGCCTTCGGGTTCCGGTCCCGGGGCTGTCCGACCGATCCGGGGTTGACCAGGTATCGCTTCCCGGGCTCGAGCCTCAGCTTCGCGCGGGCGCCGCGGATCGCCTCGACGCGAATGCCGTCCGTCTCGAGCGTGAAGACCGACGGGATATGGCTGTGCCCGAAGAAGCAGACGTCGATCCCGGCGGCCATCCGGTCCATCTGGATGAAGTTCATCGATGCGTCGAAGTCCGAGAAGATGTAGGCATCCTCGTCGAGCGGCGAGCCGTGGCAGACGACGAAGAGTTCGTCCACGATGGTCGGGCCAGGCGGCAGTCGTTTCAGGAACTCGATGTTCGGCTTGGAGAGCCGGCTCGTCGTCCAGCGCGCCGCGTAGAGCGCGGGCGGGTTGAACAGCTCTCCCGGGTCGGCGCCCGTCACGACCTTGTCGTGGTTTCCGCGAATCGAAAAGGTCGTCTTCGACAGGTGGCGGAAGCGGTCCAGCACCTTGTTCGGGTCGGCGGCGTAACCGACGAAGTCGCCGAGGCAGATGACGCGATCGAAACGCTTCCGCTTCACACGCGACAGGACCGCCGAGAATGCCTCGTCGTTCGAGTGGAGGTCGGAGACGATCAGGTAACGCACGTCACCCTTTTCCGCCAGCCTCGTCCGACGAGGGGCGGAGGACCGCCGCGACGCGCGCTGCGACCTCGTCGACCGTCATCTCTCCGTTCACGGAAACCGCCCAATCCGCCATTCTATAGAAAGGAAGCCTCGCTTCCAGCAGGAGGCGCGCCTCGGCGGGCGTCCGGAAGAGGGGCCGGTCCGCCGTCTTTCCCGCCAGCCGCTCGGCCAGAACCTCGAACGGGACGTCGAGGAAGACCGAAACGCCGTGCCGCTTCACGAAGGCGAGGTTCTCGGGGAAGGAAATCGTCCCGCCGCCGAGCGCGACGACGGCCGACGGGAAAGCTGCCGTCCCCTTCAGCAGCTCCGCCTCCCGCTCACGGAAGAACGGCTCCCCCCGCGTCTCGAACGTCGAGCGGACGGTCTCCCCCGCCATGGCCTCGTACGCGGCGTCGAGGTCGACGAACGGCACGCCAAGCCTCTCCGCGAGACGCCGGCCGACGGTCGTCTTGCCGCTTCCCATGAATCCGACGAGATAGACGCGCTCCGCGTCGCCGGGCGTCAGTCCCCCGTCTCCTTCGCGAGCCATCGTTCCAGCCACTTCGTCGAGAACCGCCCGGCGCGGACGTCGGGGTCGTCGAGGAGGCGCCGGTGGAGCGGAATCGTCGTCTTGACGCCTTCCACGATGAACAGCTCCAGCGCGCGCTTGCCGCGCATGATCGCTTCCTCGCGGTCGCGGCCGTGGACGATGAGCTTGGCGATGAGGGAGTCGTAATGGGGCGGGATCTTCCAGCCTGCGTACGCCGCGGTGTCGACGCGGACTCCCGGTCCCCCGGGCAGGTGAAGCGTCGTGATCGTCCCCGGCGACGGTGCAAAGGTCCGCGGGTCCTCGGCGTTGATCCGGAATTCGATGGCGTGCCCGCGTGCCGCAAAGCCGGACCCGACGTGCGGCTCGCCGAAACTGAGTGGCTCGCCCGCCGCCACGCGGATCTGCTCCTTCACGAGGTCGAAGCCCGTCACCATCTCGGTGACCGGGTGCTCCACCTGGATCCGGGTGTTCATCTCCATGAAGAAGAAGGAGCCGTCCTCGTCGAGCAGGAACTCGATCGTCCCCGCGCCGACGTAGTCGACGGCCCTGGCCGCCTGCACGGCCGCCTCTCCCATCCGCTCCCGGAGGGCGGGCGTCAGCGCCAGGGACGGCGCCTCCTCGAGGATCTTCTGGTGACGCCGCTGGAGAGAGCACTCGCGCTCGCCGAGGTGGACGACGCGCCCCTGGCTGTCGCCGAAGACCTGGAATTCGATGTGGCGGGGCTCGGCGAGGTACTTCTCGAGGTAGACGCTCCCGTTGCCGAACGCGCGCTCGGCCTCGTGGGTCGCGAGGTCGAATCCCGCCGCCAGCTCCCTGTCGTTCTGCGCGACGCGCATGCCGCGCCCGCCGCCCCCCGCGACGGCCTTCAGGAGGACCGGGTAGCCGATCCGCCCGGCGAGGGTCATGGCGTCCTCGATCGACGAAAGCGGCCCGGGCGAGCCCGGCATCGTCGGGACGCCCGCGCGGCTGACCGTCGACCTCGCCACGGACTTGTCGCCCATCAAGCGGATCGCCGCCGGCGAGGGGCCGATCCAGACCAGCCCCACTTCCCCGAGGATCTCGGCAAAGTGAGCGTTCTCGGCGAGAAAGCCGTAGCCCGGGTGGACCGCGTCGGCGCCCGTGATCTCCGCGGCCGCGACGAGCGATGCGATGTTCAGATAGGAGCCGGCCGCCGCCGCCGGCCCGATGCAGACCGACTCGTTCGCCGCCTGCACGTGGAGCGCATCGCCGTCGGCCTCCGAGTGGACGGCGACCGTCGCGATACCGAGCTCCTTGCATGCCGCGATGATCCGGAGGGCGATCTCGCCGCGATTGGCGATCAGGATCTTCTGGAACATCGGGATCCGGCGCCTCAGCGGGGCTGGATCGCGAAGAGCTTCTCGCCGAACTCGACCGGCTGGCCGTTCTGCGGGTAGATCGCCACGATCGTTCCGGAGACGTCCGCCTCGATCTCGTTCATCAGCTTCATCGCCTCGACGATGCAGAGCGTTTTCCCCTTCTCCACTTCGTCCCCGAGCTTCACAAACGGCCCGGCGTCGGGACTCGGCGCGCGATAGAAGGTGCCGACGATCGGCGACGTCAGGACGTGGAAGCCCTCCCGCTCACCCGAGTCCGGGGGACCGACCGGCAGCGGCGCCGCGAGGGCCGGCGCGGCCAGGGCACCGGCGGGCGCCAGCTCGGCCAGGTCCGAAGCCTCCGGCGCCGGCGCCGCAGCGCCTCGCCGGGCGACGGCCGCGACGCGTATCGGGCCCTCGATGCGCAAGCGGAAGCCCGCCCGCTCCACTTCGAGGCCGGCGAGGCCGCGGCGGGCGACGAGATCGACCAGTTCCTTGATTTCCTTGACGTTCATGGGTCCTTTCTCTCTCTGCGTCGTCAGCCAAGCGCGGGGCGCAGGCGGTCCGCCGCGCGGGTGGCGGCCCAGCGCACTTCCCCGAGGGCGGCGCCGGGCTCGGCCTGCAGGATGAGGGCGTAGTCGGCCGAGACGCGGGAGAGAACCGCCGTCCCCTTCTCGGTCACGAGCGACAGGCGCTTGAGGGACCCGCCGCTGATCTCGGCGCCGCTCCGCCCGACGCTCCGGAAGAACGAGGTCAGCTCCGCGACGAGGACTTCGGTGGTGCCGCCGTTCCGCGACGACCCCCGAGTGACGACGGCGAGACCTTCCCGGTCCGTCAGGGCCGCGACGGAAAGGCCCGGGATGCCGAGCAGCACGTCGTTCAAGACGGCCGACAGGTCGTCCAGCGTGACCGGCCGCCGGGCCGGGAAGCGCGCGAGGAAGCTCCGAAGCCGTGTCCGGGGTCCGGCTTCCCGCTCCAGCTCGTCGGCCTTCTCCGCGAACTCGCGCGCCGCCCCGGCGTCCGGCGTCGACGCGGCGAGCGTCCTGTAGACCTCCCCCGCGTCCACGACGTAGCCCTGCGAGCGGTACAGCTCGGCGAGCGTCTCGGTCACGAGGGGGGCCGTCGGTGAATCGCCGTCGTCCACGGGCGGCGGCATCTCGCCGGACGGCGTTTCGCGGATGGGAATACCCTCCGCCGCTCCGGTCCGGGCTCCGAGGATCGCCATCGGGATCGTGAAGGGCTCGGGAAGCTGCAGTGGCTCGGGAGCGGGCGTCGGGGCCGTCGAGGCAGGAGGCACCACCTCGAAGAGCGGCGGCGATTCCGCTTCCGGAGCCGTGGGCTCCGGGGAGGGCGCGAGCTCGGTTTCGAAGACCGGCTCCTCTGAGTCGAACGTCCCCTCGTCCGGGCGAGTCCCGGCGGGAGGCGCCGCGTCATTCCATCGGGGTGCGGGAGCGGGCATCTCCCACGCCGACTCGGCAGGGGCCGCCTCCGGGGGGGGCTCTGCGGCGAGAGGCGGAGGCGGCCGATACGCCGGCGCGGGGTCGGGCGCGGGCCTCGGGGCCGGGAAGACACCGGAACGAACGCCGCTTGCGTAGGGCGATGGCGTGGCAGGCCGGAAGGGGGTGAATCCCCCTTCGCGGTACGTCCGGGCGCCAGACGGGTAACGCTCCGGGGGCGGCGCGAGCTCGCTTTCCAGCCTCAGGATCAAGTCGTCGACGTCCTTGTCGCCGGGGTTCAGCCCCCGGTAGAGCTTCAGCTTCTTGAGGGCGTCCAGCCGGTCTCCGCGGGTCAGGTGGACCTCGGCCAGCTGGCGGATCGCGACGAGGTTCTCCCGGTCGATCCGCAGGGCGTTCGTGAACGACCGGATGGCGTCTTCGAAGCGGTCGAGCTGCTGGTAGATCCGGCCGAGAGCGACATGGGCGGCCACCGCGCTCGAGTGGACCGCGAGGCCGCGCTCGAGCGTGATGATGGCGTCGCGGAGCTTTCCGTGCCGCCGGTACTCCTCCGCGAGGGCGAGGAACTGCCGGGAAGTCGGATCCCGCTGCAGGATCCGCTTCAGTTCCTCCAGCCGCGAGGTCGGGGGCGGCGTGCTGCCGAAGAGAGCCATCGGAACTCTGAAGTCTAAGTCAAACGGCCCGAGAAAGTTCGGGCCGCCCCGCAGGGCGGCCCGTTTCGGTCTCTTCCCGATCCAGGATCAGCTCTTGATGACAGAGACGGTGAAGGTGTTCGTGTGCGAAGGTCCGCCGCAGGCGGGCGTATCGGTCGCGCGGACGACCACGGTATAGGTGTGACCGCCGGTCAGGAGCCGGAAGCACCTCGAGCGCCGTCGTCCCTCCCGTGGCGGCCGTGAGCGTGATCGGATCGCTGATCGGCCCCGCGTCATCCCGCGTCTGGGAATCGATGACCCAGTTGATCGGCGCGAAGCCCGGGTCGTTGTGGCTCGCCGTCAGCGGCGGCGACGTGCCTCCCGAGGTCGCGAACGTGGCCGGGCCCGAGACGGTGAACGTGCCGTTCGGGTCGAGGATCGTGAGCGGGAACGTCTGGTTCACCGTCGCGGCGGCGTTGTCCTGGACCGTGATCGTCACGCTCGCGAACACGTTGCCTCCAATCGGGCCATTCGAGAGCTGCGGCGGGGGTGACGAAATCTGCCCGGTCGACGTGTTCAGGGAGAAGCCCGCCGGCAGGCCGCTCTGGCTGAAGATGTAAGGCAAAGTGCCTCCGCCGGCGACGACCGTTGCGGAGTAAGCCACGCACAGCGTCGCATTCGGCAGCGAGGTGGTCGTGATCGCGAGGCTCGCCGTGCAGGCCTGGTTGATCGGGTTGTAGATGAGGATCGACGGCAGCTCGGCCGAGCAACCCGTCCGCTGGCTGCGGATCCGGATGCCGAACGAGGTCGGCACCATCTTGCTGCCGATCACCGCTCCGCCGGTGTTGCAGTTCTGGCGGTTCATCAGGGAGTCGGCGAGCGCAGGGGCCGGGAACGTCAGCGTGCCGCTGTTCGAGACGACGGCGTTGTTCACGGTCGCGACCGCGGCGCCGCCCTTCGTGATCTCGACCGTGACCGGGTCGGTGAAGTTGGTCCCGAGGACCGTGATCGTGGCGGGGGCACCGAGCGTCGGGAAGAGCGAGCCGTCCTGGTTCAGGTTCGTCGGTGAGGCGCTCGTGATCGACGGCGGGTCGACGCGGTATGTCAGGGTCGTGGTCACCGGCTGGCAGGTGAGGGCCGTCGACGTCAGGGTCAGCGTTCCGGTGACGTTCTGGCAGTTCGTCTGGCCGCCGCCACTCTGCAGGATCTGGTTGAGCGGCGGCATCTGGACGATGACGCTGCCCGCGGCGACCGACGTCACGTTGACGCGAACCGCGCCGCCCGACGGGCTCGTCGGCTGGTACGTGGCTTCGATCGGCTCCTCGAAGTTGTTGCCGCTGACCGTCACGAGCGTCGTCTGGTCATACGGGATCAGCGACGGGGAGATGCCGGTGACGGTCGGGCAACCGTAATAGCGGAAGCACGCCGGGCAGCTCGCCTTCTTGCCGGTCGTCGGGTTGAGGACCTCGACGTCGACGAGCGAGTTGGAGAGGCACGAGTACGGGCCGATCGCGCGGGGCGTCCCGAAGACGACGTTCGTCAGCGTGATCGGGTTGAGAATCGTCCCCTCGATCCTCTGCGTGCCGCAGCCGCCTCCGGTCATGAAGACCTGCAACGGGAACTGGAAGCCCGTGCCGAAGATCGTGACGCGGGTCGTGGCGTCATTCGGGCCCACCTTGGGCGAGATCGAGTTGATGACCGGCTGGTAGCGCCAAGGGCGTGTATGTGAACGCCCGGGGCAGGACCGCCGACTGCTGCGACACGAGGCCGAGGTCGGTCGTCACGGCGACGTCGCACGTCTCGGCGACCAACGGGTCGGCGAGCGTCTTGTTCGGGGTCAGGACGATGATCTGCGCGTCGGTCTGGGTCGTGATCGTGGCGGGCAGCCCGCAGAACGTCACCCGGGTCGTCGCCACCGAGCTCCCGAAGTTGCCGCCGTACACGTTGACCTGGTCCCCGCCCGCAGGGGAGCCGGTGTTGGGCGACACGTTCGACACGAAGACCCGCTTGTTCGGATCGATCCCGACGTACGTGTAACCCTTGACCTTGGTAACCGTCGTACCGGCCACCGTGACGGAGACGTTGACGGCCTCCGGGACGCTCGGATTCGCCAGGGTCCACGACGGGGTCGAGACGGTGATCTGCGTGTTTGTGACCGTCTTCACCGACGCCGGAATGCCGCCGAACGACACCAGTGTGGTCGCGAGGTCGGTCCCGAACCGGCCGCCGAGGATCGAAACGGTCTCGCCGCCCTTCACCGATCCCGCGCTCGGGTCGATGGAGGAAATGTACGGCCCCGAGGTGGGGGCCTGCAGGTAGTTGATCTGGACCGTCGCCGTCCCGCACTCGAAAGAGGCCCGGACGTTCGCGCTCCCGGTGTTGAAGGAGCCGGGCGTCACGTCGGCCGCTCCGCCGGACGTCGTCTTCGAGATCGTCGGAAGGCCGTTCTCGTTGAAGAAGCCGAAATCGGTCATGAAGGTCACCGACGTGCCGTCCGGGACGGCCTGTCCGTCCTTCTTCACCGTGGCGCGGATCACGACCGCGGTGCCGCCGAGCGTGTCAATCGGACCCGACGGCAGCGTCAGCGACGACACCGCAGCCCGGGGGCACCGGGGTCGGGACGGTCTTGGGGGCGGTCGGCGACTCGCCGGAGCAGCCGGAGAGCAGCAGGGCCAGCCCCGCCGCGGACGCGGCGAAGGGACTCAGGATTCGGCGCATGGTTTTCACCTCGTCAGCCTCCCAGGGTGCGGGCGATCGTTTCCAAACATCGGGCGCGCCGGCTCAATGGGCTCGGGAGATTTCGATTCGACCTGCGGCCGCGCAATAGATAAACGTCATGTTGAACACCGCGGGCACCGAGGTGACCGGCTGGCCGGAAACCGTGTGCCCGTACCACGTCACGGTGCCGGCCTGCCGGATTTCGGACTTCCCCGTCTCCCGATCGACGCCCCCGTTGAAAGGGAAGAGCTGGTTCAAGGGCGGCTCCTGGAGCGCGGAGATGCTCATGAAGGGGTAGTTCTGGAGGGACGACTGGCCGCCGGCCGGCACCAAGACGTTGCCGCCAAAGGTCTCCGTCGGCGACGCGGTCTTGCCGCCGTCGACGCGGGTCCAGACGATCGTGTACGTCTCCACCCGGGTGTCGAGGAATCCGGAAGAGCCCGCCGTGGCCGACCCCTTCAGCCGGCTGTTCAGCGTTGTCGAATCGAACTGGAGAAGAGTGCCGTCGTTGACGCACTTGATGGCCGGCAGGAGCGTGAAACCGGCCGTCAGGAAGACCGGAGACGGATCATCGCCCTGAGTGTTCGTCGAGCAGCCGCCCGCCAGCACCGCCAGGACGACGACGAGCGCAAGGGAACGGGAACTCTTCTTCATGCGCCTCACCCCTTCTACCTCATGATCCGCGGCGTGATGAAGATCATCAGCTCGTCGGTGTCTTCCCGCTTCGTCCGGCTCCGGAACAGGTTGCCGAGAACCGGGATCTTCCACAGGCCCGGGATCATCGACTGGCCGTCGTTGGTCGTCAGCTTGAAGATGCCGCCGATGACGGCGGTCCCGCCGTCACGGACCATGAGCCTCGTCTTCGCATCGCGCGTCGTCAGCGGAATGTTCTGCCCGCCGGAGATGTTGATACCGACGGCCGGCTCGCGCTTCTGGACCGTGACGTCCATGATGATCGTCCCCTCGGTCGTGATGTGCGGCGTCACGTCGAGGCGGAGCGTCGCGTTGATGTAGAGGACCGTCGTCGTGTTGTTGACGGTCGTCTGAACCGGGATCTGGAATCCGGACTGGATCGACGCCTGCTCGCCCGTCTGGGTCTGCACCTTCGGCGTCGAAATGACCTTCACGAGGCCCCGCGCCTCGGCGGCGTGGATCTCCGCGTTGAGCTTGAACGTGTCGAGCACGTTGGCGGCCGCGAGCGACAGGACGGTCGGAGCACCGCTCGGAAGCGACACGAGGCCCGCGACGGATCCGGTGTTCGGGAAGACCAGCCCGGTCGTGTTGCCGGTGGCGGCGCTGGAATTCGCCTGGAACCCCCAGACGATGCCGAGGTCCTGCGAGAACGTCCTCGTCGCCTCGATGATCCGCGTCTCGATCATGACCTGCGGATTCGGAATGTCGATGTTCCTGACCAGGTCGAGAACGGTCGGCAGGTAGTCTGGAAGCTCCTTGATGATGAGCGTGTTGGAGCGCGTGTCGACGTAGATGTCTCCCCGGGACGACATCACCTTTTTTGCGACAGCGGCTATCGAGTCGGCGTTGGCGTAGGAGACGCGTTGCAGCACCGTCTTCATCGGCCGGTTCTGGTCCTGGGCCCGGAGGAACGCCAGCCGCCCGGTCTCTTCCTGCGCGAGCTTGGCGGTCGAGGCGATCCGCATGACGTTCCCCTCGAGGACGTAGCCGAGCTGGTTGATCTTGAGGATCAGCTCGAGCGCCTGGTCCCAGGGGATGTCCTGCAGGCTCACCGTCACGGTGCCCCGGACGTCCGGGTCGAGGACGATGTTCAGCTGCGTCAGCTCGCTGAAGCGCTGGAGCGTGTCCTTGATGTCGGCGTCCTTGAGGTTCAGCGTGATCGGCTCGCCCGTGTACTGCTTGTCCCCGGCGCCGAGGGTCTTCGTCTCGAAGGCGCTCTGCAGCTCCGTCTTCCCCTTGCCGGTGGCGTCCTGCTGGTTGAGGAGCGCCTCGGCCGCCTCGATCAGGGCCTTGTCCTCGCTCGTCGCCCGCTTCTTCGCCGACGCGGGCTTTGCCGCGGGCGGAACGACCTTGATTTCCCTGACTTCGGGAGACGACGGAACCAGTTGCGGCGCCGCCGGGGCGACCGGTGCCGGCGCCGGAGCGGCGTTCACGGGTTGCGGCGGTGGCGCCATCGCCGGCGCCGCCGGGGCCGGAGCGGGAGCCGCCGGAGTCGCCTGCGTTTCCTGGGCCGGCGCGGGCGATGCCGCTGCGACGACCGCGACCGGCTCGGGCGCCGCAACGACCAGGGCCGGCTGGGAGGCCGGTCCTGTCGCCGAAGCCGCGGCAACGGGCTCGGGCGCCGGCACGGCCGGAGCGGGTGCGGGGACGACCTTCTCGGCAGGGTCCTCCACTTCGTGCTTTTCGTACGACGCGGCGGAAGGAACCGCCGCGACCTGGACCGGCGCCGGAGACAAGGCCGGCGGGGAGATGACGGGCTGAGCCGCCTCGCGCGGCGCGGAGGCCCGGAACGTCACCCGGAGGCCACTCGGGGCGGGGGAGATCGACGGTTCGTCCGCCGCCGAGGCGAGGTCGAAGACCACGCGCGTCACCGGGTCGGGACCGCCGCGGAACTGCGACACCCGGACGCGCGTGAGCGCGGCCGAGTGGGCGTCCTGCACCTTCTTTCCGGCGCCGTTCACGACGCCCGGCAGGTCGATCACGAACCGCGGAGGGTTCTCGAGCCGGAAAGTCTCGTAGGCAAAGGAGCCGTCGCCGGCCAGCGTCACCATCGTGCCGCCCGTTCCCGGCTTGAGGCTGACGGCCGCGAGGCGCGTCGCGGGAATGCCGGCCGCCGCGTGCTTCACTGGCACCGGCGCCACGTCGGCCGGCGGAGGCGCCGACGTCGATGCCGCGACGAGGGACGGCGTCGCGGGAGCGGCCGGAGCCTTCATGGCGGAGGCCGAGGGGAGGGCCTCGACCGTGACGGCCGGGGCCTCGGGGAGCTTCACCTCCGCCGGCCCTTCAGGGGCCGGTGCGGCGGCGGCGGCGGCCGCCGTCGTCCGGTCGAGGACGATCGCGGTGGCGGTCGAGCCCGGCTCACTGCCGATTCTCGGATCGACCGCGGCCCGGGCCGTCAGCTCGAACTGGACGTGCGGCTTACCGAGCTCGGTGAAGGACCTCATCTCGACCTTCGAAAGGACCGTCCCGTCGGCGCGGGGCGGCTCGAGGCCGGCCGAGGCGACCGTGTCGGCCAGGTCGACGACGATCTTCAGGTGACCCTCGCGGCTGAAAACCGTGGGCGAGAGGCGCCCCGAGCCGGAAAGAAGAAGTCGCGGCGCATCACCGTCGGTGAGCAGCGTGGCTCCGGTCAGAACGGCAGGTCCGCTCCCGGCGACCCCCGCCGCCGTTTCGGCAGCGGGCTGCGTCGCGCAGGCGACCGTCAGTCCGAGGAGCGCGACCAGAACCGGGAGTCGGGCTGGGAGGCCCCATCGAATTCGCAGCATGCTTCCTCCCCCGGAATGCGAGGCCCGGGACGACCTATCGGTGAGCGTCATCAGGCGTTCCCTCGTCACCGTTTCCTCTGGAGACCCAGCGACTTGGTCACCTCGCGGAAAGGCTTCGGATTCGTCGGGTCGTTGACGTTCTGCCGGAAGATGACTTCGACCGCTGTGATCTCGATGACTTCACCGTCGAACAGCGCCTGGCCCTTCCGGATCAGGTACGAGCGGTTGTCGGCGGCGCGGACCATGGCGAGCCATCCGCCCTTCGTCCGGACCGTACCCTGGAGCTCGATCTCGTCCACCATGACGCCGGCGAGGCCGGGAGGCCGGACGCGGTCCCGGTCGACGGTATTGCGGACCAGGAGGGACCGGAACGGGTCCCGCCGCCCGCTCACCTCGTAGGTGTAGGCCGGGCCCGACTCGAGCTCGGCGGGCTTGGCGGCTTCAGGCGCCGGCGGGGGCGTCGCGGGTGGGGTTCCTTTTGCCTGCCCGAGCGCCGCCGGAGCGGCGGAGAGGAGGACGACCGACGAGAAGAAACGGAGAGGCCTCATCCGTCGATCCTCTCTTCCTTCTGTCCCCCCGGCGCGGGCTTCGGCTTCGCCTTTCCCGGCGGAGGGGCGGCCGGCTCCTGGTCGCCCAGGTAGATGAAGGTCTTCGCCGTGAAGTTCGCCCCCAGCGTCTTCCCCCCGGCCGGGTCGGAGATCCCGATCATGACGAGGTCCTCGACGTTGATGATCCGCGAGAACCGCGCCATCTTGTCGAAGAAGAGCGCCAGGTTGTGGTAGGTGCCGTCGATCTGGATCTCGATCGGCCACTCGGCGTAGAAGTCCTTGGTGATGTACTCCTTGGGCTGGAACTTCTTCAGGAAGAAGTCGCCCTGGCGAGCGAGCGCCTCGAAGCGCTTGATGAGTTCCTCCGCGTTCCGCGTCGTCGGCAGCACCTGGAGCAGCCGCTGCAGGTCGAGTTCCGTGCGGCGGACTTCCTCGCGAAGCTGCGGCAACCGGCGCTCGGCCGCGCGCCCCTGCGCAATCTTCTCGTTCAGCTGGGTGAGCTCGGCTTTCTTCGCCTCGAGCTGCTGCTTCATCTCGCTGAAGTTCGGAAGGTAGAAGTAGGCGGCGGCGTAGAGGAGCCCGGCGAGGAGGACGCCGAGCCCGAGTCCGTAGTACCACGGCTTGCCTTCGAGCTGCTTCAGGTCGATGGCCATGGCGTCCTCACATCCCCGGCCCGGCGCCGGGCGCCGGCGCACCCGCCGTCTTCCCCGGAACCGCCGTTGTCCCCGGGGCCTTCGGCCCCGAGGCATCGGGCTGCGTCTTGTCGAGCGTCGAGAAGAGGAACGACATCTTGAAGCAATAGAGCTGGGCGCCTCCCGCGCCTCCGCAGGCCGAGAACTCCACTTTCGGTTCCTGGAAGGCCGGAACACGCTTCAGATTCTCGAGGAAGTTCGCCACGGCCGGCGGGTTGAAGGCCTTTCCGTCGAACGAGATCGAGTTCCCCCGGTAGTCCAGCTTTTCGAGCCAGACGAGGTCGGGAAGTGCCTTGGAGACCTCGTCCATGAGCCGCACAGGACCCCGCTGGTTCACCTTGAGAAGGTTGATCAGATCGACTTTCTTCTGGAGCCGCACCTTCTTCTGTTCGAAATCCCTGACCTCTTTCAGGACGGTTTCGAGCCGAGTCACCTCGACCTGGGCGACGCGGATCTTCTCCTGCTGCGCCTTGATCGCCGACGACAGGACGAAGTAGTGGATCAGGCCTGCGAGCACCGCGACACCCACGGCACCGCCGATGAGGACCGTGTTGAGGCGTCCGCCGCTTCCGAAGGCGGCGACGCCTCTCTTTTTCTTGGCCGGCTTGGCTTCGGCGAGAAGGTTGATTCGGATCATGGCGCGTCTCTCTACTCGCCGATCCGCCTCACGCCGAGCCCGACGGCGACGGCGAGCGAGGGGGAATGCTCGGAGAGCCAGGCCGCGTCCACGGCGCGGTCATCGGTGAAGATCGACCGGAACGGATTGAGCGGCTCGACCGGCAGCGTGAACTTCTCCTTCAGAACCTCGTCGAGGTGCGTGACCTTCGAGCTGCCTCCCGAGAGCATGATCGAGTCCACCCGGTCGGAGCCCGACGTGGCCTGAAAGAAGTCGATCGTCTTCTGCAGCTCGGCGGCGACGTCCTCCGAGACGCCGGTCAGGACCGGCTGGATCGACTGGGCGGTCTGCCCCGCAACCGGCTCGCCCTTCTTGAGCGCCTCGGCCTGCTCGAAGTTGAGGGAGTAGGCTTTCTGCAAGGCGTCGGTGAACTGGTTGCCGCCGAACGTGATGTCCCGCCAGAAGACCGTCTGGCCCTGCGCGACGATGTTCACGTTCATGACGGAGGCCCCGATGTTCACGAGCGCCACGACCCGCCCGGGGTCGAGGCCGTAGTTCACCTCGTAGCAGTTCTGCAAGGCGAAAACGTCCACATCGACGAGGGACGGGATCCGGCCCGCCTGCGTGACGACGTTCTTGAAGTCGTCCACCTTTTCCTTCTTGGCCGCCACGAGGAGGACGGCCATCGTCTCCCCGACGGCGCCGGGGTCGAGGACGACGTAGTCGAGGTAGACATCGTTGATGTCGAACGGGACGTACTGCTCGGCCTCCCACCGGATCGACTCGGAAAGCTCCTCCTCGGGCATCGTCGGCAGGAGGATCTTCTTGACGATGACGGAGTGCCCGGAGACCGAGACGGCGACATTCTGCCCCTTGACCCCGGTTGCGGCCATGAGGCGCGAGATCGTCTCGACGACCAGGGACGAGTCCATGATCGAGCCGTCCACGATCGCTTCGGGCGAGAGGGTCTCGAGACCCGCCTTCACGAGCTGGTAGGTTCCTTCTTTGCCTTCACGGAACTCCACCAGCTTGACGGCGGACGAGCCGATGTCGAGTCCGATCAGGTTTTTGGGTTTCCGGAACAACACGGTTCGGCTACCCTCCCCTCCTGAAACGCCGACGCGGGGGACCAAATCTCTATAGGCAGAATTCCGAGGGTTATTTTCCCGCTTCCCCCCCGCCACCTGTCAAGTACCTCGATCTTCACGATTTCCCTTGCGCCCGCAAGGGTGAAACGGTATAGTCTCGCGCCTGTCGCCGGGACGGGCGAGGAAGGATCAGCATGGCCCACGGCTGCGACATCTGCGGGAAGACCTCGGTGGCCGGCCACCGGATCAGCCACGCTCACAACGTTTCCAACCGCCGATTCCGCCCGAACCTCAAGTCCGTCCGGACGGCGACCCCGGGCGGCTCGAAGCGGTTGAACGTCTGTACACGCTGTCTGCGCAGCGGCAAGGTCACGAAGGTCGTTAGATAGGCCGACCGCCCGTCAGCGGCCCCTTCGCGAGGCGCGGAGGGGGATTGGGGGAACCCGGCCGCCGGGTTCCCCCGATTCATTTCAGCCCGCCTCGACACCCGAAAGGTTGAACCGCCGCCGGACCTCGGTGACCCCGGGCAGGGCCCGGAGCGTCAGGAGAAGCTTCTCGAGGTGGCGCCGGTCCCGGGTCGTGACGCTCCCCTCGATCGTGGCCGTCCCGTCGCGGGACGTCCGCGCCTCGATCGCCCGGATGTTCGAGTTCGCGGCGGAGATCACATGCGTGATCTTCGCCAGCATCCCCGGGCGGTCCTCGGTTCGGATCTCGAGGTCCACGGTGAAGGACGAATCCTTCGCGCTCTGCCACTCGACCTCGATCTCCCGGGCGGGATCGAAGAGCAGGTTTCGGACGTTCGGGCATGCCGTCCCATGGACCGAGACCCCACGTCCGCGCGTGACGTAGCCGACGATCTCGTCCCCGGGGACGGGACGGCAACATTCGGCGAGCGTCGCAAGGAGGTCGTTCTCTCCCTTCACGCGGATCCCGGCCGTCGGGCCGAACGGCAGGACGCGCCGGACGGCGTTCCGGAGCGTCGTGACGCGCGACGGGACGGGGGCCGGAGTCTCGGCCGCGTCGGGCGGCAGCAGCCGGGAGACGACCAGCTTGGGCGAGACCTTCCCGTAGCCGACGTCGGCAATCAGGTCCTCCACCTTCGCGGCGCCGAAGTCACCGAGGAAGCCGTCGAACGCCTTTGCCTCGAGGAGGCGCGGCAGGCTCTTCTTGAACTTCTTCAGCTCGCGGTCGAGGAGCCGGCGCCCGATCTCGATCGACTTCTCCTTCTCGGCCCCGTGGATGAAGGCGCGGATCTTGTTCTTCGCGCGTGTCGTCACCACGAAGCCGAGCCAGTCGCGGGAGGGCTGGGCCGTGGGGGACGTGAGGATCTCGACGATGTCGCCGTTTGCCAGTGGCGTCTTCAGCGGAACGAGGCGCCCGTTGACGCGCGATCCGACACAGCGGTGGCCGATGTCGGTGTGGATCCGGTAGGCGAAGTCGACCGGCGTTGCCCCGCGCGGGAACGAGAAGACGGCGCCCTTCGGCGAAAACGTGTAGACGTCGTCCGGGTAGAGGTCGATCCGGAGCGCCGAGAGGAACTCACGCGGGTCGGAGATCTCCTTCGTCGTTTCGAGCAGCTGCCGCACCATCCCGATCGAGGCCTCGTCCGCCCGGGGGTCGAGCTTCCCTTCCTTGTACTTCCAGTGCGCCGCGATGCCGTTCTCGGCGATCAGGTCCATCTCGCCCGTCCGGATCTGGATCTCGAACGGCGGGGACTTCTCCGGGACGAGAGTCGTGTGGAGCGACTGATAGAAGTTCGGCTTCGGCATCGCGATGTAGTCCTTGATCCGCCCCGGGAGCGGGCGCCAGGCCTGGTGGACGATCCCGAGGACGCTGTAGCAGGCCGGGATCGTGTCGACGAGGACCCGGAACGCGAGGATGTCGTAGAGCTGGTCGAGCGGGATCTGCTGGCGCGAGAGCTTCTGCCGGATCGACCACGCCCGCTTGACGCGCCCCGTCACCTCGGCCTCGAGGCCCGCCGCGTGGATCTTCTCGAGGAGCTCGCGCCGGATCTTCTCGACGTTCGCCGACGAGGCCCTGAGCCGCTCGTCTACGGCCGTATTCAGCGTGGCCCACTCGTCCGGGTAAAGGAACCGGAACGACAGGTCCTCGAGCTCGCCCTTCACCTTGCCCATGCCGAGCCGGTTCGCGAGCGGCGCGTAGATCTCCATCGTCTCGACCGAGATCGCCCGGCGTTTCTCGTCCGAGAGGTGCTCGAGCGTCCTCATGTTGTGGAGGCGGTCCGCGAGCTTGACGAGGATCACCCTGAGATCGTCCGTCATCGCGAGGAGCATCTTGCGGAAGGTCTCGGCCTGGCGAGCCTCCCGAGAGGTGAAGGCGTACCGGCTGATCTTCGAGACGCCGTCCACGAGGTGCGCGACGTCCGGCCCGAACAGCTCCTGGAGCCGTTCCTTCGTCATCTCGCTGTCCTCGAGGACGTCGTGCAGGAGGCCCGTCGCGATCGAGACCTCGTCGAGCCGCATCTCCGCGAGGATCATCGCCACGTTCAGCGGGTGGACGAGGTACGGCTCCCCCGACGAGCGGAGCTGGTTGCGGTGGGCGTGTGCCGAGACGACGTAGGCCTTGCGCAGCAACTCCTCGTCCACCTTCGGGTTGTAGCTCTCCACTTTCTCGAGGATGTCCTCGAACCTCGGCATGGCACCCATTATCCCGGCTCCGGGGGATTCCGGTTAATCTCCGACGAAAGAGGGCCCAGATGGATCTCGTGAAGCAGCTGGTGGACCTGTTCCTGCATCTCGACAAGCACCTCGCCGAGGTCCTCCGGCAGTACGGGACCTGGACCTACCTGATCCTCTTTCTGATCGTCTTCCTCGAGACGGGGCTCGTCGTGACGCCGTTCCTTCCCGGGGACTCCCTCCTCTTCGCGGCGGGGACGTTCGCGGCGCTCGGGTCGCTCTCCCCCTGGGTCCTCTTCGGCCTCCTCTCCGCGGCCGCCATCCTCGGCGACACGGCGAACTACTGGATCGGAAAGAAGATCGGACCCCGCGCCTTCACGGGAACCGTCCGCTTCCTGAAGGAAGAGCACCTCCGGAAGACCGAGGCTTTCTACGAGCGGCACGGCCGGATGACGATCATCCTGGCCCGCTTCGTCCCGATCATCCGGACCTTCGCGCCCTTCGTGGCCGGGGTCGGGTCGATGCACTATCCCGTCTTCCTCGCCTACAACGTCATTGGCGGCGTGGCGTGGGTCGGGGCCTGCGTCTTCGCCGGCTACTTCTTCGGGAACATCCCGGTCGTCAAGAACAACTTCTCGATCGCGATCATCGCGATCATCCTGATCTCGACCCTGCCGCTCCTCCGGGAAGCCTGGAAGGCCTGGCGGGCCCGGCGCGGGACATCGCCCGCATGACCGGGGCGCCCGCCCGGCGGCGATCCGGCTGGCTGTCGTCGACCGCCCTCATCTTCTACGCGCTGATCCTCGGCGTCGTCCTCGGCCACACTCTCCCCGCCGAGAGATACCCCGGGGCCTACGAGACGTTCCGCTTCCTCTCGAGGGCGTTCATCAACCTGATCAAGCTGCTCGTCGTCCCCCTCATCCTCTCCACGATCGTCCTCGGGATCGGGAAGACGGGCGACATCAAGGCCGTCGGGCGGATGGGCGTGAAGGCGCTCATCTACTTCGAGGTCGCGACGACGATCGCCCTCGTCATCGGACTCGTTTTCGCCCACGTCGTCAAACCCGGCGTCGGCCTGCACCTCCCCCCGTCCGGCGAGACGCTCGCCAAGCCGAAGACGGCGGTCGAGACGCTCATCCACCTCTTCCCTTCGAACGTCTTCGACGCCATGGTGCGGCAGGACATCCTGCAGATCGTCATCTTCGCGACGCTCCTCGGCGTCGCCGCCGCTCACGTCGGAGCGAAGGCCGGTCCCTTCATCAGCTTCTTCGAGTCGTCGGTGGCGGTCCTCTTCCAGCTGACCGACTACGTCATGTCCCTGACGCCGCTCGGCGTCTTCGGGGCGATGGCGGGCGCCGTCTCGCACCACGGCATCCAGGTCCTCGGAAGCTACACGAAGCTCGTGGGCTCGCTCTACGCGGCTCTCGTCGTCTTCGCGCTGATCGTCCTGATTCCGGCCCTCAGGCTGGCACGGGTCCCGGTCCTGAAGTTCTTCCGGGCGGTCCGCGAGCCGTTCCTGATCGCCTTTTCCACCGCCTCCTCCGAAGCCGCGCTTCCGCGCGCGCTGGAGCGGATCGTGGAGTTCGGCGTCCCGAAGAGCGTCGCCGGGTTCGTCCTCCCCGCCGGTTACAGCTTCAACCTCGACGGCTCGACGCTCTACATCGTCCTCGCGACGCTCACGATCGCCCAGGCGGCCGGGCGCGAGCTGACGCTCGTCGAGCAGGTCGCCATGCTCCTCACCTTCATGCTGACGACGAAGGGCGTCGCCGCCGTGCCGCGGGCCTCGCTCGTCATCATCGCCGCCGGCTGCGCCTCGTTCGGCCTGCCGGGCGAGGCGGGCGTGGCGATGATCCTCGCGGTCGACGAGCTGATGGACATGGCCCGTACATCCATCAACCTGGTCGGCAACTGCGTCGCGGCGGTGGTCGTCGCGCGCTGGGAGGGCGTCTTCGGCAGCGAGCTCGAGACGCCCCCGGCCCCGGGTTAGCGCGCCTTCGCGGCCGCGGCCTTCTTGCCCGAGGGAGCGGTCGGGGCGGACGCGGGCTTCCGGGCCGAGCGCTTCTGCTTCCACTCCTCCCAGACGACGACGAGCGGCGCCGCGATGAAGATCGAGGAGTAGGTCCCGATGATGATGCCGACCATCATGACGAACGAGAACGGCCGCAGGACCTCGCCCCCCATGAAGAAGAGGACGATGACGACGATGAAGGTCAGGACCGACGTCAGAACCGTCCGGGAGAGCGTCTGGTTGATCGACTCGTTGATGAGCTCGACCATTGGCTTCTTCCGCGACTTCTGCATGTTCTCGCGGATCCGGTCGTAGACGACGACGGTGTCGTTCATCGAGTAGCCGATCAGCGTCAGGAACGCGGCGACGACCGTCAGCGAGATCTCGACGTTCAGGATCGAGCAGAGTCCGAGCGTCACCCAGGTGTCATGCATCAAGGCGACGACGGCCGCCGCCCCGAACGAGAAGGACCGGAAGCGGATGCCGACGTAGGCCAGCATCGCCGCCCAGGAGAGGACGATCGCCCATGTCCCCTTCTCGCGGAGGTCCTTCCCGACCTGCGGGCCGACGTTCTCCGCGTTGAGCTGGGTGAAGGGCCCGACGACAGCCTTTTCCTTCAGCCAGGCGGCGGTCGCGGCCGGGACGCCCGGCGCCGAGGCCGCCTCGCCGATCGAATGAAAGAGCGTCATCTCCGACCGCTTCGAGATGATCGCCTGCGCGATCCGCGTGTACTCCGTCTTCGGGTCGACGGAGGGGCGCGCGGCGAACTTCTCCGGGTCGTCCGCGAGGAGCTTCGAAAGGAGGACGTCCTGGCCGTTCAGGTTCAGGTCGAAGGCGCCCGCCTCCGTCCCCTTCGGGAAGAGGGCTTTCTGAAGGGACGCCGTGACCTCGCGGGAGAGGTCGCGCCCCTCCTTCTTCTCCATCGGGATCCGGAGAAGGACCTCGTTCTTCTCGGCCTTGTCGAAGCGCTGGACGGAGTCGACCTTGACGCCCGCCGCCTCGACGATCGACCGGATCTGGTTCTCGTCGGGCTTCTGGCTGAACGCGTAGACGATCTGCGCGCCGCCCGTGAAGTCGATGCCGAGCCGTGGCCCCCCCTTGAGGAGGAGCGAGACGAGGCCGATGACCGACAGGGCGATCGAGATCCCGATGCAGATCCACTTGACGCCGAGGAAGTCGATGTGGGTGTTCTTGAAGAGACGCACGGGTCCTTGTCCTTCCCCTCAGATGGAGATCGTCTCGACCTTCGGCTTCGACCCGTAGTGGAGGTCGAAGAGGAGGTGGGAGACGAAGACCGCGGTGAACATCGAGGCCGCAAGGCCGATGACCAGGGTGACGGCAAAGCCCCTCACGGGCCCGGTGCCGAACTGGAAGAGGAACGCCGCGGCCGAGATCGTGGTGACGTGGGTGTCGATGATCGTGCCGAAGGCCCGCTTGAAGCCGAGGTCGATCGCGGCCCGCGGCGCCTTGCCGCCGTCCATCTCCTCGCGGATCCGCTCGAAGATCAGGACGTTCGAGTCGACGGCCATGCCGATCGTCAGGATGAAGCCCGCGATGCCGGGCAGGGTGAGCGTCGCGTTCAGCCACGCCATCGCCCCGAGCAGGATGATCGCGTTCAGGATCAGCGCGACGACGGCGTTCACGCCCGCGAGCCGGTAGTAGAAGATCGTCGCGACGAAGACGAGGAGCATCCCCACGATCGAGGCGAGGACTCCCCTCTTGATCGAGTCGAGACCGAGGGACGGCCCGACGGTCCGCTCCTCCAGGATGATCATCTCCGCCGGGAGGGCGCCCGACTTCAGGACGAGCGTGAGCGCCTCGGCCTTCTCCTGGGTGAAGTTCCCCTCGATGATCCCGTTCGAGTCGATCCGGCTGTTGATGACCGGGGCCGACTGGACGCGGTTGTCGAGGACGATCGCGAGGCGCTTGCCGACGTTCTTGCCGGTCGCGTCGCCGAACTTCACGGCCCCGGCCGCGTTCAGGAAGAACTCGACCGCCGGCTGGTTGAACTTGTCGCGGCTGACCCGGGCGTTCTTCAAGTCGCGGCCCGTCACGACGGACGCCCTCCTCAGCCCGTAGTAGACCGGTGTGCGGGTCCGGGCCTCGGCGTCCTCGTTGAAGCCCTCGACGAGGACGAGCTCGGGCGGGATGGAGCCGCCGTAGGAGGCGGTGGCGTCCTCGGGCTTCGTGTAGGGGCCGCCCTTGTCGTCCACGAGCTTCAGCTCGAGGAGGCCGGTCGTCCCGATGATCTCCTTGACGCGGCCCGGGTCGTCGACGCCGGGAAGCTGGATCAGGATCCGGTCCGTCCCCTGGCGGCCGATGAAGGGCTCGGCGACGCCGAGCGCGTCGACGCGGTTGCGCACCGTCTCGACGGCCTGCCGAACGGCCTGGTCCTCGATGGCACTCCGCTCGACGTCCTTCAGGGAGACCTTCCACTCGCGCCCGCGCTCGGAGACGTCCCACGCGTTCGGAGGGAGGGCCGTCTTCAGCAGGTCGCGGAGCTTCGTCGGCTCGCTCTTCTCGTTCAGCGCGAGGACGAAGCCCGTGGCGTCGGCGGGCCCGGCGGGCGTCAGGGCAACGCCCCGTTTCCCGGCCTCGTCCTTGACGTGCTCGAGCGCGTCCTGCGCCTCGACGCGGAGCGCGTCCGAGGTCTTGACCTGCATGACGAGGTGAATGCCTCCGCGGAGGTCCAGCCCCAGCTTCAGGCCGTTGCGGAATATGTCGCCCACGGTCGGGTTCGGCGGCGCCGCGGGGTTGACCTTGAGCGCCTCGTGGCCGCGCCACCAGTAGGCGACGATGGATCCTACGAGGACGGCGAGCGTCAGGGCCACGCGCCATCCGACGGGCTTTTGCACGGACGAAACCTCCGGGTGCGGTCCGAGGAGAGAACGGCGGCGGCAAGAGGACGCCGCTCGACGCTTCCCTGAAACCGCGGGATCGCGCCCGGGTCACCCGGGCGAACCGGCGGAGTCTACGGGAGGAGGCGGTCGCGGGCAACCGCCCCGTCAGGCCGGCGGACCGGGCTCGTCCGCCTCCGACGGCCCGGATTCGGCCGCAACCGCAGGCTTCGACGAGAAAGTGGCGAGCGACACCCGCGTCAGCCGGGCGCTGACCTCGGCGGGCAGCGCCTCGAGGAGCTTTTCGTGCCGCCAGCCGTGGCAGGAGACGAGCAGGACGGGCCGTTCCGCGAGGACGTTCGACGCGAGAAACCGCATGACCGAGACGAAGCGCTCGTCGTCGGCGCCGGTGAGCGGGTCGTCGAGGAGCAGCGGAACGCCCTCCGCTCCCGTCCCGAGGTAGCGGAGGACCGCGAGTCGCGCCGTCAGGTGCAGCTGCTCGCGCGCCCCGGTCGAGAGCGCGCTCTCAATCTCCCCCTTCGTCGAGACGCGCCCGCCGCGCGCGACCGCGGTCAGCGACAGGTCGTCGGAGAACTCGAGCGCCTCGTACGGCACGCGCCAGCTTTCGAGGATCGCCCGCGACGCGCGGGAAAGCCCGCGCCGGAAGTCGCCGTAGACGGCCGCCGCCGCGCCGGTCAGCGTCCGGTGCGCGAGGTCGAGCGCGTCGCGGAAGAGCGTTGCGCGGACAAGGAACGCTTCGGCCTCGTCGAGGCTCTCCTCGCAGGCGCGGGCTCTCTCCCCTCCGCGCCGGGCCGCGGCCCCGAGCTCCCGCTCGGCCGCGAGGCACTCGCCTTCGGCCGCTTCGAGGGCCGCGCGCGCCACCGCGGCCGCGCGGCGGGCCGCCTCGGGCGCGGGCGCCTCCGGCAGCGCCGTCTCGTCGGCGCCAAGGCTTCCGAGCCTCGAAAGGACCTCCGCCGCCAGTGAAGCGACCCGCTCCGTCAGCTCGCCGATCTCCTCGTCGCGCACCGCCTCGCGCCGCGCCGGGAGCTCCACCTCGAGGAGCTCCTTCCAGCGCGCCGCGCGCCGCCGGCCCGCCTCGACAAACGCGAACGCCTCCGCGACTGCGAGGCCAGGCGGCGCCCCTGCCCGCGCGAAGGCGGCGCGGAGCCGGTCCTCGAGGGCGGCGAGGTCGGCGCCCTCGCGGGCGAGCCGCTCCTCCTCGCGCGCGAGGACCGCGGAGGCCGTCCGGTCCTCCTCCAGCCGCGCCTCGAGCTCCGAAAGGAACGCCAGCGCGCGGCGCGCCGCCTCGGGTGGAGGCGGCCCGTCCGGAAGGCCGAGGGCGGGGGCAAGAGAAGCGAGCTCCGCGGAGAGCTGGCGGACGCGGTCGCTCGCTGCGTCGCGTTGGGCCGTCCGTGAGAGGAGCGCCCGGCGGAGCTCGTCGGCGGCCCGCAGCCGCCGATGGGCCCGGACGAGCGAGGAGGCGTCGGGAAATCCCGCGCCGCGCGCCGTCCGCTCGAGCCGCTGCCGGAGATCCGAGAGCCGCCGCCGAACCTCGGCGGCCTTCTGCCGGTGGGACGTTTCGTCGCCGCGCGCGCGCGCCTGCTCGGCGAGGCGGTGCCGGGAGCCGCTGAACCAGGCCACACCGCCGAAGACGCCGAGAGCGAAGGCGAAGACGCCCGCGGCGACCGTCACCGCGAACGAGGCTTTCGTCAGCGCGAGAACCAGCACGACGGGAACGAGGATCCCCGCGACCACCACGAGCGCTCGCGCGCGCGTCACGCGCTCCCGCCGCTCGCCCGTGATGATCGAGACGAGCGCCGCCGCGTCGGCGACCTTCCGGTCGAGCTTCACTCCCTCCAGCTCGCGCGACCCCCGCTCGTCGTCCGCCGCCGCCACGAAGCTCCGCTCCGCGGGCGGAAGCGCCTCCAGCTTCGCGAGGTCGTCGGCGAGGCCCTCCTTCCGGAGCTCCTCCCACTGGGCCGCGAGCGCCGTCTCGGCGGCGGACCGCTCCTCGGCGGCCTCGATCGACCCGTCGAGGAGGGTTCGCGCCCGGCGGCGCTCCTCGTCGGAGAGGCGCAGCGCTTCGCCGAAGAGCCGCAGGCGGTCCCGCTCGGCCCGCTCGGCCTCCGCCCGGGCTGCGCCGAGTGCGATGCGCGCCTCGCGGAGAGCCTGGGGCCGGGCCCCGCGCCGCTCCCTGAAGCCGTCTATCTCCGCGAGGGCTTCCGGGCCGAAGAGCTCCGCGTCCCGCGCCAGGGCGGCGGACTCGGCTTCGGCTGACCGGAGGGCCTCGCGCGCCGCCGTCAGAGCCGCGAGCCGGCGGGCGAGGGTCCGCCGCTCCGCCTCGACGACCGTGACCTCCGCGAGATGGGTGCGGCGCCTCGCGTCGTCGCGTGCCCGCGTCCGGGCCGCGAGGAGCGCCGACGCCTCGGCCGCCGCGTCCCTGAAGCCCGCCAGCTCCGCCCGCTCGGCGCGAAGGGTCTCGAGCTTTCGCGAGAGGCGCACGATCTCGGTTTCGACCGAGACCGTGCTCCCGGTCGTCGCGTCGAGCATCGCTTTCCGCGCCGCGTCGAGAAGCCCCAGCGCCCGCACGACCGACGCCTCGCCGCCTCCCGAGTCGGCGATCCGCGCGAGCTCGACCGTGAGCGACGAATCGAGGCTGTCGCGGTCGAGCACGTTCTGGGAGACGTACGCCGAGGCGCGAAAGAGCGCCTCGCTGAGGCCGCCGGTGGCCATCTCGCCGAACGCATCGCGCCCGCCGGGGCGGAGGAACTCCCGGGTGGCGTCGAGCCCCCGGTCGCGGTCGACGATCCGGACCGTCCCGGCGTCGAGGTCGCGGTCGACGGAGAAGCGCCGGCCCCCTGCGGAGAGGTCGAGGCCCACGCGGAGCGGCGCGCCGCTCCGGGGCCGGCGCAGCTCGCGGAGCCGAGGCGCCTGGCCGCGCCCCCGGGGCAGTCCGTAAAGGGCGGTGACGACCGCCTCGCAGAGCGTCGTCTTCCCGGTCTCGTTCTGGTCGACCACGAGGAGAAGGCGGTCTTCCGGCCAGGCGATATCGGCGCAGGTGAGTGCTCCGAAGCCGTCGATCCGGATCCGCTCGATCCTCACGGGCGCTCCGCGTCCGGCGGCCGTACGGGCCGCCCCGCGAGGGCGTCGCACCCGAGGCGGAGCGCGAGAGAGGCCACCCGGCGGGCTGCCTCGTCCGGAGCGGAGTCGACACGGCCCTTGAGCTCCGAGAGGAAGCGTCCCTCTGCGGTCGGAAGTCCGGGCCCCTCGGCCGCCGGCGCGGGCGGCGATGTCAGGTCGCGGACGACGAGGTGCCTGACTCGTACGGCGAGCGGCTCGAGCGCTGC
Source organism: uncultured Acidobacteriota bacterium (assembly GCA_963721385.1). Classification (GTDB taxonomy): domain Bacteria; phylum Acidobacteriota; class Thermoanaerobaculia; order UBA5066; family UBA5066; genus DAOMFB01. The sequence continues at coordinate 946,694 of CAVRJB010000019.1, read as the reverse complement.
CGCCGGCTGAGCTCCGAACGGCTGGGCGCCCCGGAGCGTCACGCGGACGACGTCCGGCGCTGCAATCCCCTCGCGCCCGAAGACGGCGTCCGCCTTCGACTGGAGCGCCGGCGCGTCGAGTTCCGAGGCGTCGATCTCCACGTCGTAGACGGTTCGCGCGTCGGCGGGGATCGCCTCGACCTCGGCCGGCTCGCCGTCGCGGACGGTGACCTTCAGGAAGACGCGCAGCCCCGTCTCGTCGAGGCCGCGCCCCGTCGGGCAGCCCGCGTAGGCGGCTCGCGGCCCGCCCGCGTCGTCGGCGACGAGGTACTGGTGGTGGTGGTGGCCGAGCGCGGCCCACGAGAAGCCGGCGTTCAGCAGCTCGCGCCGTGAGAAGGGCGCCGTCACCTTTGCGCCGCGGGGTGCGTCGGCGCCCGGGTAGGTCTCGAGCGACCCGTGGAGGAGGAGCAGCGCGTGCGGGACCGCGGGCCGGGGCGGCGGCGGCGCGAGCGGCCGGTCCGCCACCGCGGCGGCCGAGAGGAACGCGCGGCCGACGACGGCGACGTCCGGACGCCCCGGAAACAGGGCGACGGTCCACGACGGTTCCCGGAAGACGACGACGTTCTCCGGCCAGGCCCGCATCCCGAGCGCGGCAAGGACCGACGGGTCGTAGAAGCCGCCTCGCCCGGCAAAGTCGTGGTTCCCGGGCGCGACGAAGACGGGACGCGGCGCGAACGAGGCGAGCGCCTCGAGAAGGCGGTGTATCGACGACGGCGGCGCGCTCTCGGCGTCCCAGAGGTCGCCCGGCACGAGCAGGGCGTCCGCGCCGGCTTCGCGCGCCGCCCGGACGGCGCGCTCGGGCGCGCCGTCGACCTCGTCGCGGCGCTCGGCCCGGAGCTCTGCGGGCCAGGACAGCCCGCGCCCGGTCAGCGCCGAGCCGACGTGCCAGTCCGACGTCTGCAGGATCACGATCGGGGGTGCGGCCGTATCCGTCCTCCTCCCCCTCGAGGGGCGGGTCGCGCCGTCAGGCGGCGGGTTCTTTCGGGGTCTCGCCGTCCTCGACGACGGCCGTGATGGCGCTCTTGGCCATCTTCACCTTGACCGTGTCAGCGATCTTCACCCAGACGACCGGGTCCTCGACCTGGGCGACCGTCCCGTAGATGCCGCCCGAGGTGACGACGCGGTCGCCCTTCTTGAGGTGCGAGAGCATCTCCTTCGTCTTCTTCTGCTGCTTCCGCATCGGCGCGAGGAGGACGAAATAGAAGATGACGAAGACCAGGATGATCGGGAGAAAGCTCGCGAGGCCCTGGAGAGGTCCCGCAGGGGGAGCGGCCTGCTGAAGGAAAGCGAGAGTCATCGGGCGTCCTTTCGGTCGTCGGTCCGGGAGCGCACCGCAGTTCCGGCGGCGAGCGCCCCGAACGTGTTCGTTTCGAGAGCGTCACGGATTCGGCGCATCAAGTCAAGGATCGACGTCAGGTTGTGAACCGTCAGAAGCGTGGCCGCTGTCGGCTCGCCGGAGACGAACAGGTGCCGCAGGTAGGCCCGCGAGCAGGAACGGCAGGTCGGGCAGGCGCAGGCGGGATCGGGGGGCCCGGCGTCCTCGCGGTAGCGAGCCTGCTTGATCGTGAGCGTCCCCTCCGAGGTGTAGAGCAGCCCGTGCCGGGCGGCCCGCGTCGGGAGGACGCAATCGAACATGTCGAAGCCGTGCGCCACCGCGTGAACGAGGTCGTCGGGCCGCCCGACGCCCATGAGATAGCGGGGCCTCTCCCGGGGGAGTCGCGGGCCGGTGAAGGCCACCAGGTGGCGCATCTCCTCCTTGGGTTCTCCGACGGAGAGGCCGCCGCAGGCGATGCCGTCGAAGGGCATCGCGGAGAGCGTGGCGACGCTCTCCGCGCGGAGCTCCACGTGCATCCCGCCCTGGACGATGCCGAAGAGCGCGCCGCGCCCCCCGTCCCCGGCGATCTCCCGGAAGCGCGCCAGCGAAAGCGCCGCCCAGTGGTGGGTCCGCTCCATCGAGATGCGCGCCTCGGCGAGCGTCGCCGGATGCGGCGTGCACTCGTCGAGGACCATCGCCACGTCGACGCCGAAGTCGCGAGCCTGGAGCTCCATCGCACGCTCGGGCGTCAACAGGAATTCCCTGCCGTCGAGGTGACTCCGGAACGCGACTCCCTCCGGCGAGAGCCTCCGGTTCGCGGCAAGGGACATCACCTGGAATCCGCCGGAATCCGTCAGGATGGGACCGGTCCAGCCCGAGAAGCGGTGGAGCCCCCCGAGCCGCCGGATGGTGTCGCCGCCCGGCCGGAGCATCAGGTGGTAGGTGTTCGCGAGGACGATTTCCGCGCCCGCCCTCGAGACGTCCTCCCATCGGACCGCCTTGACGGTCCCGGCGGTGCCGACCGGCATGAACGCGGGGGTCTCGACGGAGCCGTGATCCAGGACCAGGCGTCCCCGGCGCGCTGCCGAGGCGCCGTCCCGTCCGAGAACCGAGAAGCCCAGCATCGACGGGGGGAGTCTAGCCCTGGGCAAGTCGTTGACCCGCCGCAACCTGGATGCTATGTTCCGCCCGCCTTTTTCTTTGGGGGAACGATGCCCGACTTGGGACTGAAACATTCCTGCTTCAAGTGCGGGACCAAGTTCTACGACCTCCGGAAAACGCCGGTCCTCTGTCCGAAATGCGGCGCCGACCAGAAGGAAGCGCCGCCGCAGCCCACGTCCCCCGTGATGCTGCAGGCGGCCCGTCGCGCCAAGCGCGACGAGTTCGCGGATCCGGAGATGTTCGAGCGCTCGCGCGACGACGAGGAAGGGAGCACTCCCGAAGCGGAGGACCCCAACCTCAAGCGCCTCGACGACGAAGAAGAATTGCCGCTCGGCGAAGCGGCCACGGGCCTTCAGGGCCCCGAGACCGACGACGAAGAGTACTGAGGCCGCTCCGGCCCGCGCCGTCTTCGTCGCGATCGGGCTCGGCGCCAATCTCGGAGACCCTGTCGCGGCGCTCCGCGAGTCCGCGCGCCGCCTCGCGCGGGACGTCGCGGGTCGCCGCCTCTCTCCGCTCTATTGGACCTCCCCCGTCGGCGGCCCGCCCCAGCCCGACTTCGTCAACGCCGTCCTCGTCGGGACGACGCGCCTCGGGCCCCGGACCCTGCTCGCACGCCTCAAGGAGCTGGAGCGCGCCGCGGGCCGAGGAGCCGGCCGACGCAACGCCCCGCGCCTCCTCGATCTCGATCTCCTTCTCTACGGCACGGCCCGCCTTGAGACGCGGATGCTGACGATTCCCCACCGCCGGATGGCGGAGCGCCTCTTCGTCCTCGAGCCGCTCGCCCGACTCGCGCCGCGGCGCGTCGTGCCCGGAACCGGGAAGACGGTGGCGCGCCTCCTGCGCGAGGCGAGGGCGAGCTCGAGCGAAGCGATCCGGAGGCTGGGCGCGGAGCCCGCGGTCAGCGGGCGTGCGCGGCGGGCGCGCGCGGCTCGACCCGGAGCTGCGACCCCTCGAGCGTAACCCGCATGCCCGGCGCCACGGAGGAGGTGAGCCAGACACTCCCTCCGATCACGCTCCCCTTCCCGATGACCGTATCGCCCCCGAGGATCGTCGCCCCGGCGTAAATGACGACGTCGTCCTCGACCGTCGGATGGCGCTTCTTCCCCCGGATCAGCTCGCCTTTCTCGTTCTTCGGGAACGAGAGGGCTCCCAGCGTCACGCCCTGGTAGAGCTTCACCCGGTCGCCGATGTCGGTCGTCTCGCCGATGACCGTTCCCGTCCCATGGTCGATGAAGAAGTTGCGGCCGATCCGCGCACCGGGATGGATATCGATCCCCGTCACCTCGTGTGCGAACTCCGTCATGATCCTCGGGATCAGCGGCACGCCGAGGAGCAGCAGCGCGTTGGCGATCCGGTACGTGAAGACCGCCTGGAGCCCGGGATAGGCGAGGATGATCTCCTCGTGCCCCGTGGCGGCCGGATCACCGTCGAAGGCCGCCTGGACGTCCTCGGCCAACCGGTCGGCGATCTCGGGGAGCTTCTCGAAGAGGGCCGTCGTGACCTCGCGCGCCACCTCGGCCGGGACGCCGGGGTCGGAGAGGTGTGCGCGCGCCTTCTCGATCTCGCCCGAGAGCTTGAGGTGGATCCGGAAGAGGACGTCGCCGAGGTGATTCTCGAGGTTCGCGCGGTAGAGAACGGCGTGGCCGTGATAACCGGGGAACAGGACCTCCTGAAGCATCCGGAGGACTTCGACGATCTCCCCCTTCTGGGGCCGGGGCGGCGCGTCGACCGCCGAGAGGAGCGGCCGGGCCTCCGCCGTCTCGACGATCCGGTTCATCGCGCGCCGGAGCCGCTCCGCGACGCGTGGCCGGGGAGACGGCGGCCGACTGGAGACGTTCTTCATGGCGGGATTCTAGTCGCGCGAGGCGCGCGTCACTTCGCCCAGACGACGAGGAGGGCCCGGGCGTCCTCCTGCGCGCGCCGGTCCTCGACGAGGTAGTCCGCCGAGGGGGTGGCGGCGGCGAGCTCCTCGAGCATCTTCCGGGCCTCGGGCCGCTTCGGCTTCTCGTAGTCCCACATCACCTCGGCGAGGTAGAGCCTGTTGTAGAAGTGCTTCGGCCCCGCGGCGTACGCGAGGCGGAGGTTCTTCAGGGCCTCGTCGCGCGAGGCCCACATCGTGAAGAACGGGATCGCGGGCGTCTGGTGATGGAGCCGGCCGAGGACCCGATAGCCGGCGCCGGATTCGAAGGACGGGTCGAGGAGCACCACAGCCGCCGCGTAGTCCCGGATCCTGTCGGCCGCGCCTTTCTTCGCCGCCTCGGTCTTCCCGAAAACGAGCGCCCACTTCCCCCAGTCGATCCCCGCCCAGAGGAAGGTGGGGACGATGCCGGGGATTCCCTTGGCGTCCGGGGCGAGCCGGACCGGCGTTTCGTCCGCGGTCTTGCGGCCCGTCGTCGTCGCGACGGCCTGCCGGACGATCTCCAGCGACGCTTCTCCCTCCTTCTTCCCCTCGGCGAAGATCGTCTTCTTCTCCGCGGCGTCGGCCGTCGCGTGCTCGCCCTGGAAGTAGAGGGCGCGCATCAGCCGCCAGCGGGGCTCGAGAGACCCGGGGTCGAGTTCGGCGGCTTTCCGGCACGCGGCGACCAGCGCCGCGGCGCGCGGGGCGGAGGCCTCGCCCCCCGTCGAGTCAAGCGCCCGCTCGGTCCAGAGCCGGTCGGCCTCGGCGAGGGCGCCTTCGGCCGCGGGCGACTGGGCCACGGCCGAGGGAAGGGCGATGAGGGCCACGGCGAAGGCGGCGGCACGGGCGAGAGCACGCATGGTCTCCACTATACTGGCGCGTCCTTTGCGGGTGGCCGCGACATGCGGCCGAGAGGTGTCACCGTGACCGACCAGCCTCCCAAACCGGACGCGCCCGCGGCGTCCACGCTCCAGTTCTCCATCGACGACACGGTGGCGAACGGCGTCTACGTGAACTTCGCCAACATCATCCACAACCCGGCGGAGTTCGTCCTCGACTTCGGTCGCGCCGTGCCGGGGCGGAACGACGTCCGCGTCCTCTCCCGCGTTCTCACGACCCCGGTCCACGCGAAGCAGCTGCTGAACGCTCTCGCGCAGAACATCGCCCTCTACGAGAAGACCTTCGGCCCGATCCGGACCGACTTCGAGGCCTCGCGGGCTGACGTGCCCGCGCCGGTGCGTCCCAACTGACATCTCGACGGCGGCCCGCCGGCCGCCGCGGAAGGAAAGAGCCCCGATGACCCGACAACTGACGCTCGCCCTGTCACTCGCCTCTCTCGTCGCCGGAGCCGCTCTTGCGGCGCCGCCGCCGAAGAAGCCTGCCGCGGCGCCGACCTCTGCGGCCCCGGCGAAGGCCGATTCGCTCCCGATCTTCGACGCCGAAGCCGACGGCGACCTGACGATTGCGCACTACAAGGTCGTCTGCGACCAGTCGAACCGCCGCATGCTCCTCGTCTTCGGGACGAACGACTGCAAGCCGTGCCGCAACTTGAACACGGCGATCTTCGAACCGAAGTTCCTGAATCAGCTCCTGCGGCAGTTCGTCCCGGCCTTCGTCGACGTCACGCCCGGAAACGCGAACGCCGCCATCCCCGAGAGGTTCGGCGTCGATCCGAAGGCGCCGCTCCCCGCGATCGTGATCTTCGGGCCTCGGGGAAACGTCGACGAGGTCCTCAAGGCGGGCGAAATGGCGGCGATCGCGTCGAAGGGGCCGGAATACGCGCAGCTCTGGATCGTTCAGCGCTTCGAACGCTCGAAACCCGATTGACGCGCGGCCGGCGGCGCCGGCCGCCCCTCCTCTAGAATGGAGCCTGGGTGGCACGACCGCTCACCGGAACCGCTCCGCTCCCCGACACCGGCGACCTGCTGCTCGTCGCCGCAGGTGATGCTGCGGCCGAGCGGCGCCTCCTCGATCGGTGGCGACGGCCTGTGTACACCGTCCTCGAACGGACGTTCGACCCGGCGCCCGCCGCCGAAGCTGCGGCCGCAGTCTTCGAGGCGCTGTTCCGTTCCGCGCCGCGGTTCGACCCGAAGACGTCGTTCCCCGCAAGGCTCTGGGGCCTCGTCGCGAAGGAGGCCTCGCGGCTGCCGGCCGCGGACGTCCCGACGATCCCCGCCGCCCGGCTCAAGGAGTCGGCGGCCGCGCAGATCGCGCTCCAGCGCGCCGCCGTCGCGGCTCTCCCGCCCGGTGAGCGAAGTGCGTTTCTTCTCGCTCGCGTCGCGAGACAGCCGCTCCCCATCGTCGCCGACGCGCTCGGAACATCCGAAGGAGAGCTCCGGCGGAGGCTCGTGCGTGCGTTCGAGTCCCTGGCCGCCTCGCTCCAGCCGCTTCTGAATCCGCACCTGGAGCCTTCCGCAGGCTCGGAGGGCGAGGGCCCGGTTCCTGGAGGGATCGAGCCGTGAACTGCCAGGAGCTTCGCGAGAGAATCGTCGACCCGTCCTCCGGATCGCAGGGCGGCCACGCGCCGGTCGTCGAGCATCTGCAGGAGTGCACGGCCTGCCGTTCGCTGGCGCGCGATTTCGCTGCCATCGAGAATCTACTCCGCGCCGCGCCCGAAGCCGAGCCGCCGCCTGATTTCGACCAGAAGGTCAGCCTCCGGATGGCGCGCGAGACCGCCGCGGCCCGGATGTTCGCGCGGCTCGCCTCGCGCCGCGTGCTTGGCACGGCCGCCGTCGTCCTCGGGCTCGGCCTCGCCGGGCTGCTGATCCGCAAGGCGCCGGCCCCGGCGCCCGCGCCCGCAGCGCCGGCGACCCGCCGGGCCGCGACTCCGGCCGACCGGGCCGCACGTCCCCCCGACATCCTCGCCGTCCGCTCGACGCCGATCGCACTCGAGAAGGGGCCGCTGGGAGACGAGGAGCGCCAGCGGATCCTCGCCCTGAAAAACGTCGAATTCCTCGGCTTCGTCGAGACGCTGGCGCGCCTCGGACCCCTCTTCCCCGGCGAGATCGGGCCCGCCGCTCCCGGGGCGCAGGCCGCGGCGCCGCCGCGCGAGAGCGAAGAGGCCGAGGCCGACCGCCTCGCCGACTGGAGGGCCGCCTCCCCGGAGGAGCGCGCCCGGTGGATGAAGCTCGAGGCGGCCTTCGCCGCGCGCCCGTTCGCCGAGCGCCAGACCCTCGAGGAACGCTGGCGCCGCGTCCGCGGATTCACGCCCGACGAGAAGGCCGGACTCAAGCGACTCGCCGCGAGGCTCTCCGAGATGGACGAAAAGCGCCGCACGCGGTTCGAGTCCGAGGTCCGTGCGATGACGCGCCTCGGCGCGTCGGAACGCCGCCTCAAATGGCGCTCGCACCCCTTCATCCTCACCCTCACCGGGCAGGAGATCGCGAGCGGCGAGAGGTTGCTGCTGCCGTCCTAGCGTTCGGCGGCGGCGAGGGGCACCGGGATCCCGGCCTGCGCCTCGAGCTTCGCGATGAGCGCGGCGCGACGGGCGGCGTCGAGATTCTCCGAGCCGGCGCGCAGGATCTGCGGGTTCCCGTCAATGGAACGGCGGAAGAGGAAATCCTGGACCGCCTTCGCGTCCACCTTCGTCGTGTCGCGGAGCAGGCCCGCCACGGCCGACACGAGCGCCGGGTTGTCCTCGTGGAGCAGGTGCTCGCACATGTCGAGCACGAGCGACGCCTCCCGGCGGCCCTCCGTAACGAGGCCCGACGCGGCCAGCACGGCGAGGCGCCGCTTGCCCACGCTCTTCAGCCTCGCCCACTTCTTCACGATCGCCATCTTCCCGGGCTCCTTCGCTAGAGCCGGCGCGGCGATGCGGATGCCGAGCGCCTCAGCCACCTCGAGATCCTCCGCGGCAGAGCCCCACTTCTCGAGGTGCGGGAAGATGGACCCGCCGAACTCGCGTCGGAACCGCTCGAGGATCTCGATGGCGACCAGGATCTCCTCGCGGATCTTCCGCGACGCGGCCGCGTCGAGAAGTGCGAGCGCCGTCGCGTAATCGACGGGAGGCTTCGCCCTCTGTCCGACGTCGCGCGCGACCGAACGGACGAGGGACGCCTTGACGCCGAGAGATTTCAGAGGGGTCTTCGGCTGGGCAGCGGCCGCAGAAAGACGCGTCCGCTCGTCGGCCTTCGCCTCGAGAGCAGTTCGAATCTCTTTGAGAAGAATCGGGACGGCGGAGGATGTCGTCTTCGCCATACGCAACCCTAAATTCTAGCATGCCAATGAGACACGGCGAACGAGACCGCGTCGTCCAACTCTGCCGCGAAAGCTCTCTTGTGCACCTGATCCGGGCCTCTGAAAAGCCCGGTATCGAGTCGCCGTCTCAGCCAGAACCCATTGGAATAGAACTACTTGACGACATAAAGAGATTCATCTGACGGCGCGTCGGCTCCGCGATTCCCGGCGCCGGCAAAAGCTCCGGAGCGCGCCGGGCCGACTCCCGGGCCGCCGCCCGAAGCTCCGCCTCGGCCTTCTCCGGGCTCGAAAAGAGCTCCATCCCTTTCGTACGGAGGCCCGTCGGATTCTCCAGGAGCGCGCGGCCGCAGGCAGGCTCGAGATGCGACGAAACCCGGTCGGCGAGCCGCATGAGCTTCTGCACCTGGCCGGCCTCGGCGCCCGGCACGGCCTTCACGTGGACGTATCCCCGGAACCCGTGGTGGACTCGGAGCGTCTCGAGGAGCTCGATCATTCGCGCCGTCGCCCGCACCGGATTCCGCGGCACGCCGGCCATGAGGAACAGGCCGTCGCAGAGACCGCGTCGGAAAGCTGTCATGAAGACCCTCGCGAGCCCCTGCGTGGTCCGGAGCGGATTCGGAAGCGAGCGCTCCCCCGCCATTGGGCAGAACGAGCAGGCGTAGCGGCAAGCGTCGGGGACGAGCAGCGTGAAGACACGCCGCCCGCCAACTCCGGGCGCGATCATCTGGCGCGCGTACCGGAGCGGATTCACCGACCCTTCCCGGGAACTGGTACCGGTCTCGCTTCCTTTCAGTTCCGACGCCTTCATGACGTTCCCCCTCGTGACGTAAGTTAGACGTAAGTTTGTCGAAAGTCAAGGGGGAGGCCGGATACCCTGGTTCTTCAGCCGGCAGAGGGTCGCGCGATGACGGCGCCCCCGAGCAGGCGCTCGGGGCGGCCGGGGTCGAAGAAGACCGCCGACTGTCCCGGCGCCGCCGCGCGCACGGGCTCCTCGAAGACGAGGCGGCCGCGTCCGCCGCCCAGGAGCTCGAGCCTGGCCGGCTGCTCCTGGTGGCGCGAACGGATTCGCGCGAGGACCCGAAGCTCCCCGCCCGGCTCCACCGGCTCGAGCAGGTGGACCCGAGTGAGAGGAACGGCCCGCGACAGGAGCCTCTCTTCTCTCCCCACGACGACGCGGGCCTCCGCCGGCCGCACTTCGAGAACGTAGAGAGGCTCTTTCGCGGCAATTCCGAGACCCCGCCTCTGCCCTACGGTGAAGGGAAACGTCCCCTCGTGCCTCCCGAGGACGTTCCCCGCCTCGTCGCTGATCGGCCCCGGCCGGGCCCCCGGAAGCGACGGCAGCGAGAGACCGAACGCCGCCGCCTCCTTCCGGATGAACTCCTCCGGGCCACCCTTCGGGACGAAGCAGATCTCCTGCGAGTCGGGCTTGTCCCAGTTCGGGAGCCCGGCCTCGCGCGCGATCTGACGCACCTCCGACTTGAGGAGGTCGCCGAGCGGAAAACGCGCGCGGGAGAGCTGCGCCTGGCTCAGGTCGTAGAGGAAGTACGACTGGTCGCGCGAGAGGTCGCGCGCCTTGAGAAGCCGCACCTCGCCCGTCGCCGGCGTCCGTCTCGATCCGCGCGTAATGCCCCGTTGCGACCGCCTCGCAGCCGAGGGCCGCCGCGCGCTCGAGGAGCGTCTTGAACTTCAGCTCGGTGTTGCACGCCGTGCACGGGATCGGCGTCTCCCCGTCGAGATAGCCCGTCACGAACGGCTTCACGACCGCCTCGGCAAAGCGCTCCTCGAGGTTCAGGACGTAGTGCGGGATGCCGATCGCTTCGGCCGCCCGGCGCGCCGTCGAGAGGTCGTCGGCCGTGCAGCAGCGCCCTTCGGCCGCGCCGGTCCCGTCGCGGTCGTGGTCCCAGAGGTGCATCGACAGACCGATCGCCTCCGCCCCCTCCCGCGCGAGGAGAAGCGCGGCGACGGACGAATCCACCCCTCCCGACATCGCGACCGCGATCCGCATCGCCTCCATTGTAGAGAGTGCACGGAAGCCCTTCGTCAGTCGGCCGAGGTCCAGCGGGTCGGGAGCACGACGCCGACGGTCTGCCCCCAGTCGAGTTGCCGCGAGAGCTCGATCGAGGCGCGGCCGTCGGGTGTCACGGCGTAGATCCACCGGGCGTCCTTCAGGGCCGACGTCTCGATCCCGCATCGACGCCTCGGGGCCACGTCTTCGACGCCCCCGGGCCGCCCGGATTCCGAGGACCTTCCGTGTCAGCTCCAGCTCGACCGTCAGGCGGTCGGCACGCTTCCACGCGTTGACCGTATTCGGCATCGCCAGATCGCGACCATAATGTCCGCCGATGCAGCTCCGGGTCTCTCGAGCCGCGCGACCAAGTCGGCCTGCCCGTCGCCGTCCGAGACCAGTGACTCCTCGCTCTCGGCAGCAGGACGATCTGCCGCCATTTTTCGAGCATGTCGCGCGACCTGGATCCGGATGCAGGGGCCCGAGGACGACCCGAGTCGACGAACGACGTCCGAAGTCAACGTCCTGGAGTCGCCGACGCGGGCGCGGCCTCGGAAACGCTTCGTGAGTCATCCAGCGTCCCGCCTGAAGCGCGTCGATCATCTCTGCCCGCGGGTCGATACTTCGAGAGCCGCCGCATCCAGGCGTCCGGGCTCACCGGCGACCTTTCGCAGGACTCCCGCCTGCAATCCGCGTCGACGCCATCGCGATCAGCTTCGAGATCAGCTCCGGCCTTGCGCGCAGCGGCGACGTTCAAGGCCCAGGAGGCCTCGAGGAACGCCTCGTGCAGCGGCGAAGTCTCTTCCGCGAGGATTCCCGAAGTGCCGACGCGAGAAGAACGCGCTGGAGGCTGGATCTGTCCGAGCAGATTCGGAATCGGCGCGTCGAATCCGCGGGCGACGTCCATCCGCCACCGGGGCTCTCCCCCGGCGAGCGCCTGCTCCACCGCGCCGAGAGGCGGGGCCATCCGGTCGAGAACTGCCGCGGCCTCCGGGGACGGAGGCTCCAGCCGTCGCCGGACGGCTTCGACAGCTCAACGTCGATATAGCCGCCGATGAGCTGCCTTTCCTGGCTTGCCTTCGTCGACGAATCGGTCTCCGGACCCGTCCAAGGCCTCGCTCGCGGCCTCAGGTCGAGGCCCAGGGCGATCGGCGGCCGCTTCGAGACGGCGGGCCGTTTCGTTCGTCTCCTCGAAGGGATACCGCGCGAGGAAATCAGGGAACGAGCCCGGGCGCCTCCGCCCAGGCCTGCAGCACCTCGATCTCGACGCCGGTTCGCGACGTCGTTCCCGACGACGAGCCAGATCACCAGGCCCACCGCGAGAGCCGCGGCGGCAGCGCCGAGAGCCTTCAGCCACTTCATGTCGGAATCCTGCTGTCCGACACGTTAACTCCGGGGCTTCCTCGCGCGAAATCGCCGTTCGGTGGAGAATCGTTCTCATGACGCGCCCGACACGCCTCTCCGACGCCGAGATCAAGACGCGCCTCGCCTCGCTCCCCGGCTGGTCGCTCGCGGACGGGAAGCTCCGGCGCGAGTTCCGGTTCGCCGATTTCTCCGAGGCCTTCGGCTTCATGGCCCGCGCCGCCCTCGCCGCCGAGAAGATGGACCACCACCCGGACTGGTCGAACGTCTGGAACCGCGTCACGGTGGAGCTTTCGACGCACGACGCGGGGGGTCTCACGGTCCTCGACTTCGAGCTGGCCGCGGCGATGGACCGGCTGGCCGGGTCGTCGGCTCGCTGACGCCGGAAAAGTCCCTCGCGACGACGACCTCGCCGGCGCAAGACGTAGATGTCGACTGATTACCCGCAATCATTAGTGCTGATATTTCGACATATCGACTCTCCCCGGGACCTCTCGCCGCATTCCAGTTCCGATCTCGCAACATGCTCTCATGTGGTCGCTTAAATACGATCATGGGAGCCGATAACGGACTTGGCATGGAGTGTGTAAAGAGCCACAGCAGGGGGCACAGAGCTGCCATGTCGCAGAAAAACGTCGAACTGATCATCGGAAGGCTCGCGACGGACGAAGAGTTCCGTCGTCTCTTCCGGACCGACCCGGGCCAGGCCGTCCGAGAGCTGATGGAGCACGGGACCGAGCTGACGCGCTCCGAAGTCTCCGCGCTGGTCGCGACGGACGCATTCGTCTTCGACCGCATCGCCGAGACTCTCGACCCGCGCCTCCAGAAGGCGAGCCTGCGGAGCGGCACGCATCCGTCCCCCTTCGACCGGAGGACGTCATGACGCGCGCTGCCCTCCTCGCCGCGGCGCTCGCGGCCGCAGTCGCGGTTCCTGCGACCGGCGCCGACCGGCCGATCACGCTCTTCGACGCGACGGCGCTCGCCCTGAAGAAGAACCACGACATCGCCATCGAGCAGCAGTCGTTCCAGATCGCGGGCGCGTCGCTCACGAGGGCGGACGGCTCGTACGACCCGAACTTCCGGCTCGACGCGCGGTACCGGGACCACACCGACGCTTTGAACTCCGCGCTCTCGGGTGCGATCTCCCCCGACCTCGGCCCCGCCTACACGAACCTGACGTCGGCAATTTCGCTCTCCCAGCTCCTCCCGACCGGGGGCACGGTGTCGGTCTCGGGCCTCCTCTGGCGGGACACCGCGTTGAGCCAGTTCGCGCTCCTGACGCCGGCCTACGCGACCGGTTTCTCGATCGACCTCCGGCAGCCGCTCCTTCAGGGGTTCTCGATCGACCCGGCGCGGCGCGCCATCAAGATCGCGAAGCTGGACAAGGACCGCTCCGTCGCCTCCCTCCGGCGCACGGTCTCCGACACGGTCGCCTCGGTCGAGCGCGTCTACTGGTCGCTCGTGGCGGCGCGGCGCACCGTGGCCGTCGCCCGGAAGAGCGTCGGCCTCGCCGAGTCGCAGAAGGGCGACACCGAGGCGCGGATCGAGGCGGGCGTCCTTCCCGAATCGGATCTCGCGCAGCCGGTCGCCGAGGTGGAGCGGCGGAAGGGTGAGCTCTTTTCCGCCGAGGAACTCGAGAAACAGGCCGGTTTCGTCCTGAAGAGCCTGATCTTGTCCGACGCGGCGGACCCGCTCTGGAACGACACCCTCGACCCGGTCGACTCGCCCGACGCCCCGAAGCGGAGCGTCGACCTGCCCGCCGCCCTTGCCGAGGCCGAGCAACGGCGCCCCGAGCTTCAGGACGCCTCGCTCCTCGTCGCCCGCCAGGACGTCGAAATCGAGGCCGCGATGGACCGGATCAAGCCGCAGCTCGACCTCGTCGCCTCCTACGGCCGGCGCGGCCTCGCCGGCACGGCGAACCCGAACACAATCTCGTTCGGCGGCGCCCCGATCACGGCCCCGGAGGCGATGGTCGGCGGCCTCGGCCGCTCGTTCGGGACGATCGGGAGCAACGAATTCCCCGACGCCTTCGTGGGGATCGCGCTCGCCCTGCCGATCGGCAACCGGACTGCGAAGGCGGACGCCGTCATCGCCGAGGCCCAGAAGCGGCAGCTGACGGCCCGCTACGACCAGACGAAGCAGCGCGTCGCCGTCGAGGTCCGGAACGCCGCCCTCACGCTCGAAACCGCTGCGCAGCGCCTCGAGGCGGCCCGCGCCGGCCGGGCCGCCGCGGAGATCCAGCTCCGGGCCGAGACCGAGCGGTTCGCCGTCGGCCTTTCGACGAACTTCTTCGTCCTGACCCGCCAAAACGAGCTGGCGCGGGCCGAGTTCACGGAGACGCAGGCGCTGACCGACTACCGGATTGCGCTGACGTCGCTCGACCGCTCGATCGGCACCCTCCTCGAAGAGCGCCACATCGTCCTGACCGGAGACGTTCCCGCGATCCGGACCGAAGGAGGCTCCCGGTGAACGCGACGACCCTGGCCCGCCCGAACCGAAATGCGGCCCTCCTCATCGTTCTCTTTTCGCTCGCGGCGACCCTCGCCGTCACCGTCGGCTGCGCGAAAGCCGGCGGCGCGCCGGCGCAGGCCGCGCCGACGCCGGAGCCGATCCACGTGACCTCAGCGCCCGTCGAACAGAAGACTCTGCCCCGAATCCTCGCCGTCACCGGCGCCCTCGTCGCCGACGAGACCGCCGACGTGTCGTCCGAGCGGGACAGCCGTGTCGCCCGCGTCCTCGTCGAGAGGGGCTCGTTCGTCGACAAGGGCGCCGTCCTCGCCGAGCTCGACGACCGTGAGGCAAGAGCCACGCTCGAGCAGGCGAAGGCGAACCTCGCCTGGGCGAAGGCCGAGGTGGCCCGCTACGCCGAGCTCCGCCAGAAGCAGGTCGTCGCGAAGGCGGAGGACCAGCGGAAGGGGATCGACCTCGACCTCGCGCAGGCGTCGCTGACTCTCGCGGAGAAAGCCTTCCAGGACTGCGTCATCCGCGCGCCCTTCGCCGGCCTCGTGACGGAAAAGAAGATCTCGGAGGGAGCGTTCGTCAAGCGCGGCCAGCCGGTCGCGGGGCTCGTGAAGGTCGAGCCGCTCCGCGCCGAGCTTTCGATCCCCGAGTCCGCGGTCGGTGCGGTCAAGGTGGGCCAGATCGTCCGGCTCTCGGTCCAGACGTTTCCGGACCGTCCGTTCGAGGGGCGGATCGCCTACATCGGCCCGTCGCTCCGCTCCGAGGCCCGGACGCTCGTCGTCGAGGCGCTCGTCCCGAACCCGGGCCGGCTCCTGAAGCCCGGACTCTTCGTGACGGCCGAAATCGAATTGCCGACCACGGTGCCGACACTCCTCGCGCCGAGGTCGGCCGTCGTGACCGAGGCGGGCGTCTCGCGCGCCTTCGTCCTCGGCCCCGACCGCGTCTCCGAACGCCTCGTCTCCCTCGGCGAGCCTCGCGGCGACCTCGTGGAGGTCCGTTCGGGTCTCTCCGCCGGCGAGCGCGTCGTCGTCTCCCCGGACCGTCGCCTGACCGACGGCCTCGCCGTGGCCCGCTGACGGAGCGGGGAAAGGAATCGCCATGCAGGCCCTCGCCCGTCTCTGCGTCCGCCGGCCCGTCTTCGCCTCGGTCCTCATCCTGGCGCTCATCGTCGTCGGCGGCGTCGGCTACAGCCGCCTCGGCACCGACCGCTACCCCAAGGTCGACTTCCCCACGATCAGCGTCCTGACCCGCCTCGACGGCGCCGCGCCCGAGGAGGTGGAGACCGAGATCACCGACAAGATCGAGGAATCGGTCAACACGATCGCGGGCATCGACGAGCTCCAGTCGACCTCCGCCGAGGGGATCTCGCAGATCCTCGTGACGTTCATCCTCGAGAAGAACGTCGACGTCGCCGCGCAGGAGGTCCGGGACAAGGTGAGCCGCGTCCTCGGCGACCTGCCGAAGGGGATCGACCCGCCGATCGTCGAGAAGCTCGACCCGGACGCGACGCCGATTCTGAGCGTCGCCCTCACCGGGAAGCGGTCGCTCCGCGAGACGACCGAGTTCGCCGACAAGGTCTTCCGCCGGCAGATCGAGTCGATCGACGGCGTCGGGCAGGTCACGATCCTCGGCGGCCGCTCGCGCCGGATCAACGTCCTCCTCGACGCCGAGCGGCTGAAGGCGTACGGCCTCTCGGCCGTCGACGTCCGCCGCACGCTCCAGAGAGAAAACGTCAAGATCCCCGGCGGGACGCTCAAGTCCGGGGCGATCGAGGCCACCGTCCGTGTCTACGGGCGGGTCGTCCGACCCGAAGGAGCTGGAATCGGTCGTCATCACCGAGAAGAACGGCCTGCCGATCCGGATCGGCGACGTGGCCGCCATCGAGGACGGCGTCGAGGACGCGAAGACCGTCGCCGCAAAGGACGGCGTCCCGACGGTCGTCCTCTCCGTCCGGAAGCAGTCCGGGACGAACACGATCGAGGTCGTCGACCGCGTCAAGGCGCGCCTCGCCGAGCTCGCCCCGCAGCTCCCGGCCGGCTATTCCTTCGAGATCGTCCGCGACCAGTCGCAGTTCATCATCGCGGCCGTCCACACGGTCCAGGAGCACCTCCTCCTGGGCGGGTTCCTCGCCGCTCTCGTGGTCCTCCTCTTCCTCGGGAACCTCCGGTCGACGCTCATCGCGGCCGTCGCGATCCCGACCTCGATCGTGGCGACCTACGCGCTCATGTATGCGATGGGCTTCACGCTGAACGTCCTGACGCTCCTCGCGCTGACCCTCGCCGTCGGCATCGTCATCGACGACGCCATCGTCGTCCTCGAGAACATCTTCCGGTTCATCGAGGAGAAGAAGGTCGCGCCGTTCCAGGCCGCCATCGACGCGACGAAGGAGATCGGGCTGGCGGTCCTCGCGACGACGCTCTCGCTGGTCGCGGTCTTCCTCCCCGTCGCCTTCATGGGAGGAATCGTCGGCCGGTTCATGAACTCCTTCGGGCTCACGATGGCGTTTGCCATCCTCGTCTCGCTCCTCGTCTCGTTCTCCCTGACGCCGATGCTCTCGGCACGTCTTCTGAAGCGCGACCCGAAGAAGGCGGACGGGGGGGGCTCGAAGGACCGCGGCTTCTACCGTTTCGTCGACCGCGCCTACATCGCGATGCTCCGGTGGTCGATGGCGCACCGCTGGGCGATCGTCCTGATCTGTGCTCTCGCCCTCGTCTCGGTCGTTCCGCTCTTCATGAAGGTGCCGAAGAACTTCCTCCCCTACGACGACGAGTCGCAGTTCGAGGTGAACTTCCGCGCCCCCGAGGGGACCTCCCTCGAGGCGACCGGCCTCCTCGGCACCCGGATCGCCCGGGACATCCAGGAGCTCCCCGGCGTCGTGTCGACGCTGACGACCGTCGCCGGCGACGCCAAACGGACGGCGAACGTCGGGAGCGTCTACGTGAAGCTCGCGGGCGTGAAGAAGCGGAAGGAAAGCCAGACGACCGTCATGAACCTCGTCCGGAAGGACGTGCTGCCGAGGTACGCGGACCAGAAGCTCCGGACGGACGTCAGCTACGTGAACGCGTTCTCGGGCGGCGTCAAGAACACGGAGATCATGTTCGTCATCAACGGGCCGGACCTGAAGCGCCTCGCCGAGATCTCGGACGCGCTGCAGAAGAAGCTCGAGAAGGTGCCCGGCATCGTCGACGTCGATTCGTCCCTCATCTTCGGCAAGCCCGAGATCGGCGTCACCGTGGCGCGCTCGAAGGCGTCCGACCTCGGCGTCTCCGTGTCCGACGTGGCCGATACGCTGCGGATCCTCGTCGGCGGCGAGAAGGCGAGCGCCTTCGACGACGGCGGAGAGCAGTACGACGTCTGGCTCCAGGCGCGGCCCGAGGACCGGACCGACCGGTCGACGCTCCGAAGGTTCAACGTCCCCTCGGTCCGTCTCGGGGGAGTCCCGCTCGACGACGTCACCACGGCCCGGCCCGGCACCGGCCCCTCCGAGATCAACCGGCTGAACCGGCGGCGGCAAGTCACGATCTTCGCCAACATGCTCCCGGGCTATTCGTCGCAGAATGCGATCGACCTCCTGGTCAAGGAGACGAAGGCGATGAACCTCGACCCGGCCTACACGACCCGGTTCATCGGGCGGTCGAAGGAGCAAGGGCGCGCCGCGCAGAACTTCCTTCTCGCGTTCGGCCTCTCGTTCATCTTCATGTACCTGATCCTCGCCGCGCAGTTCGAGAGCTGGCTCCACCCGATCACGATCCTCGTGGCGCTGCCGCTGACCGTCCCGTTCGCCCTCCTCGCGATTCTCGTCTTCGGGCAGTCGGTCAACATCTTCACGTCGCTCGGCATCCTGGTCCTCTTCGGGGTCGTGAAGAAGAACGGCATTCTGCAGGTGGAGTTCGCGAACCAGCTCCGCGAGCGCGGCATGGACCGCGACGAGGCGGTCGTCGAGGCGAGCCGAGAGCGGCTTCGCCCCATCCTGATGACGACGATGGCCTTCGTCGCCGGCATGCTTCCCCTCGTCGTCTCCTCGGGCCCCGGCGCCGGGACGAACCGCGCCATCGGCTCGGTCATCGCGGGTGGACAGACGCTCGCGCTCCTCCTGACGCTCCTCGCGACGCCCGTCGCCTACTCCCTTTTCGACGACGTCCAGCAGGCCCTCGCCCGGCTCTTCCGGCGGCGGCCGGCTCCTGCAACGCCCGCGCGCGAGGTCAGCGTCTCCGGCCTCTTCGTGAAACCGCAGGCCTGACGCGATGAGACGCCTCGCCCTCCTGCTCGCCCTCGCTCTCCTCACCGCGGCGTGCGGCCGGAAGGACGACCCGAACGTCGTCCGGCTGAACGGCCGCCTCGAGGCGCCGCTGGTCGACCTCGCGCCGAAGGTGGCAGGACGCGTCGTCGAGGTCCTCGTCCGCGAGGGGGACCGGGTGAAGGCCGGCGACGTGCTGGTGAAGCTCGACCTCGGCGAGACCGCGATCGCCGTCGAGCGCGACAGGCAGGGCGTGCAGTCCGCGACGGCACGCTTCGAGGACCTGAAGGTCGGAAGCCGGGACGCCGAGCTTCGAGCCGCCGAGCAGGAAGTCGCCGATCGAAAAGCCGCGGTCGAACTCGCGAAGCCGGAGCTCGAGCGCCAGCAGGTCCTTCTTTCGAAGAAAGTCGGAACTCCTCGCGACGTCGACGTGGCGCGCACCACTCTGGAACGCGCGCAGGCCAACCTCAGGATGAGCGAGGAAAAACTGAAACTCCTCCACGAGGGCTTCCGGAAGTACCAGACCGAGCAGGCGCGGTTCGACGTCGACCGGGCGAAGAGCGTCCTCAAGCAATCCGAGTCGGTCGCGAAGGAGAGCGAGATCCGCGCGCCGGCCGACGGCGTCGTCCTCCACCGGATGGCCGAGCCGGGGCTCCTGCTCGGCCCCGGGTCGCCCGCGCTGACAATGGCCTTCGCGAACCGCCTCTACGTCCGGACCTTCGTCCCCGAGACGCAGCTCGGCCGCGTGAAGCCGGGGCAGCCCGCCGAGGTGACGGTCGACGCGTTCCCCGGCCGGCGCTTTCCCGGCCGCGTCACCGAGATCTCCCCCGACGCCGAGTTCACGCCGAAGCCCGTGGAGACGCGCCGCGAGCGCGTGAACCTCGTCTACGCGGCGAAGGTGGACCTCGACGGCGGATGGAGCGAGCCTCTGGTGCCGGGACAGCCCGCCGAGGTCGCCGTGACGGCCGCGCTCCCGGCAAAATGATCGAGGCGAAGGCCCTCACGCGGCGCTTCGGCGCCGTGAAGGCGCTCGGCGGCGTCGACCTCTCCGTCGCGAGCGGGGAGCTCTTCGCCCTGATCGGCCCCGACGGCGCTGGAAAGACGACGTTCTTCCGCTGCGTCGCCGGCCTCCTCGCGCCGACGAGCGGCACGGTCGAAGTCGAGAAGGGCGGGACGCTCGGCATGGTGCCGCAGCGCTTCTCGCTCTACGAGGACCTCTCCGTCGACGAGAACCTCCTCCTCCGGTCGAGGATGTACGCGATCCCGGACGGCGAGGCGCGCGAGCGCGCGGCCGCCCTTCTTTCGAGGGTGGGGCTCTCGGGCGTCGGCCGCCGCCTCGCGGGCGCGCTCTCGGGCGGGATGAAGCAGAAGCTCTCGCTCGTCGCGGCGCTCCTGACGCGGCCCGACCTCCTCCTCCTCGACGAGCCGACGACCGGCGTCGACCCCGTTTCGCGGCGCGAGTTCTGGCTCCTCCTGAACCAGCTCCACGCGGAGGGGCTGACGATCCTCGTCTCGACGCCCTACATGGACGAGGCCGAGTACGCGACGCGGATCGGCTTCCTCGACCGGGGGCGTCTCGCGGCGGTCGGGACGCGCGACGAGATCCTGGCCCTCTACCCCCGCCCCCTCGTGGAGATCCGGACCGGCGACCGCCTCGCCGCCCGAGCGCTCCTCGCGAAGCTCCCGATCGTGGACGACGTCTCGCTCTTCGGAACCCGCCTTCACGCCCGCGGGAAAGAGAAGACGGAAGAGGTCTTCGAACGTGAGATCACGAGGGCCCTCGAGGGCCTCGTCCCGGGCGGGGACATTCGCCGCATCCCGCCGTCGCTGGAAGACGTCTTCGTCCTCCGGAGCGAGGACGCGTGAGCGACGCCGCCGTCACCGTCCGCTCCCTGACGCGGCGCTTCGGCGACTTCACGGCGGTCAACGGCGTCAGCTTCGACATTCCGCGCGGGAAGGTCTTCGGATTCCTCGGCCCGAACGGGTCCGGAAAGTCGACGACGATCCGGATGCTGACGGGCCTCCTCGCGCCCACGGCCGGCACCGTGACGGGTCTCGGCGGGCTCGACGTCGTCCGAGACACCGACCGCTGGAAGACGCGGCTCGGCTACATGAGCCAGAAGTTCTCCCTCTACCTCGACCTGACCGTGGAGGAGAACCTCCGGTTCTTCGGCGCGGCCTACGGCCTCTCGAACGCCCGCCTCCCGGACCGGATCGGCGAGCTGTCCGAACGGCTCGGCTTCTCGCGCCTCCGCCGCGATCTGACCGAGTCGCTCTCGACCGGCTGGCGCCAGCGCGTCGCCCTCGCCGCTTCGCTCCTCCACGAGCCGGAGCTCCTCTTCCTCGACGAGCCGACGGGGGGCGTCGACCCGAAGGGGCGGCGGATCTTCTGGGATCTCATCTACGAGCTGGCCGCGGGGCGCGGGATGACCGTCCTCGTCACGACGCACTACATGGACGAAGCGGAGCAGTGCGACCGCCTCGCCTTCCTCCTCGAGGGGGAACTGATCGCCGAGGGGACGCCGCCCGACCTGAAGGAAGGACTGGCCGGCCGCCTCTTCGAGGTGGCCGCCGGATCCGAGCCGTTCGCGGCCCTCGCCGCGGTCCGCGGCGACGCCGCGCTCGAGGATGCGTATCTCTTCGGCACGCGGCTGCGGGCCGTGGCACGCCCCGGTGCCGGAGAGTCCGCGATGCGCCTCCTCGGCAGGTCCGGCCCCCCCGAGCCTGCCGAACCGTCCCTCGAGGACGTCTTCGTCTCGCTGGCGCGCCAGAGGAGCGAGCGGGGAGCCGCCGCGTGAAGCGCCTCCTGACCCTCGTCTGGAAGGAGTTCGCCCACCTCCGGCGCGACCCGATCACGGTGAGGCTCATCTTCTTCATCCCGATCTTCCAGACGCTCCTCTTCGGCTACGCCATCAACTTCGACGTCAAGCACCTCCCGACCGTCGTCGTGGACGAGAGCCGCTCGTACGAGAGCCGCGAGCTGGTGGCGCGGCTGACGTCGAGCGACTACTTCAAGATCGTGAAGTTCGTCCCGTCCCTTTCCGAGATGGGGCGCGAGCTGGACGCCGCCCATGCCTCCGTGGGTCTCGTGATCGACCGCGACTTCGGCCGGAACCTGCGGCGCGGCGTCCCCGCGCGCGCCCTCCTCGTCGTCAACGGCTCCGACAACGTCGTCTCGGGACAGGCCATCGCGGTCGCCTCCGGAGTCGCGCGCCAGCTCTCCGCCGGCGTCCTGATCCGGAAGGCGGCCTGGCAGGACGCCGCGCCGCCGGTCGACCTCCGCGTCCGCGCCTGGTACAACCCGGACCTCCGGACGGCCACGTTCGTCATCCCCGGCCTTCTCGCCCTCATCCTCACCTTCACGCTGATTCCCTTCACGGCCGTGGCGATCGTCCGGGAGCAGGAGCGCGGCACGCTCGAGCAGCTCCAGCTCTCCCCCGTCTCGCGCCTCAGCCTCATCGTCGGGAAGATCCTCCCGTTCCTCCTGATCGGCCTCTTCCAGCTGACGCTCGTCACGGGGCTGATGCGATTCGTCTTCGACATCGAGATCGCCGGGAGCGTCGCCGCCCTCTACGCGGCCGGGATCGTCTTCATCTTCTGCGTCCTCGGCCTCGGGATGCTCGTCTCCACCGCCGCGAAGACGCAGATGCAGGCGATCCAGCTCTCCTTCTTCTTCATGCTCCCGTTCGTCTTCCTCTCGGGATACGTCTTCCCGATCGACGGGATGCCGCGGATCTTCCAGCTCGTCACCTATCTCGTCCCGGCGCGCTACTTCATCGAGGTGATCCGGGGCATCGTCCTCCGCGGCGCCGGCCTCCTCGACCTCTGGCGCCCCGTCGCCCTCCTCCTCCTGTACGCCGTTCTCATCGTCGGCGCGGCGGCGCTGAAGTTCCGGAAGAGGGCCGCGTGAGGCGCCTGCTCGCTCTCATCCGGAAGGAGTTCCTTCAGCTGTCGCGCGACCGCGTGACGCTCCGGATGATCGTCCTGATCCCGGTCATGCAGACGATCATCTTCGGCTTCGCGATCGACTACGACGTCAAGCGCCTGAAGTCGGTCGTCTTCGACGAGGACGGCTCCTTCGAGAGCCGCGAGCTCGTCGCGAAGCTCGCCGCGAGCGGCTACTTCCGCGTCCTCGGATCCGTCGACTCCTTCGACGAGATGAGGCGCGAGCTGGACGCCGCGCGAGCCTCGGTCGGCCTCGTCATCGACCGGGACTACGGAAAGAGCCGGCGGAGCGGACGGGCGGCCGAAGCCCTCCTCGTCGTCAACGCCTCGGACACGGTCGTGTCCAGCCAGGCGATGGGGGTGGCGGGCGGCGTCGCCATGCAGCTCTCCATCGCCACCCTCGCCCGCCGCGCCGGCTGGCGGTCCGACGCCCTCCCCGTCGACCTTCGCGTCCGCGCCTGGTACAACCCCGACCTCAAGACGTCGACCTTCATCGTCCCGGGACTCATCGCCATCCTCCTGACGTTCACCCTCATCCAGTTCACCGCGATGGCGATCGTCCGCGAGCGCGAGCGCGGAACGCTCGAGCAGCTGCAGGTCACCCCGTTCACTCGCGTCGAGCTGATCCTCGGGAAGATCCTGCCGTACCTCGTCATCGGCCTCTTCCAGCTGACGCTCGTCGTCGCCCTGATGCGCTTCGTCTTCGACATCCCGATCGCGGGGAGCCTCGCCGGTCTCTACGCGGCCGGTCTCGTCTTCATTGCCGCGGTCCTCGGCCTCGGCATGCTCGTCTCCACCGTCGCGAAGACGCAGATGCAGGCGATGCAGATGTCGTTCTTCTTCATGCTCCCGTTCGTCTTCCTCTCGGGCTACGTCTTCCCGATCGACGGAATGCCCCCCGCGTTCCAGCTCGTGACCTACCTGATCCCGGCGCGGTACTTCATCGAGGTGATCCGCGGCATCGTCCTCCGGGGCGCGGGCCTCGCCGACCTCTGGCAGCCCGTCGCCGCCCTCGTCGTCTACACCGTCCTCATCGTCGGCGTCGCGGTCTTCCGCTTCCGGAAGACGACGGCGTAGACGGGCAGGATGAAGCGCCGGTGCTCTTCCCGTCCGGGAATCGGAAAGAAATACGCATCTCAGCATCAGCAAAGATGATGCTATGATGCCTCCGTGAGGACGACGACCCGGATCGACGACGACCTTCTCGACGAGCTGAAGGAGAGCGCCCGGATGGAGAGGACTCCGCTCACGAAGGTGCTCAACCGGACCCTCCGCGCGGGCCTGTCCGCCTCGCGAGTTCCCGCCCGGCGGCGGAACCGTCACCGCGAAAAGACCTACCCGATGGGGCGACCCCAGATCGACCTCACGAAGGCCCTCGCGGCGGCGACCCGGCTGGAGGACGCGGAGATCCTCCGCAAGCTGATGCTCCGCAAGTGAAGATCGTCGACCTGAACGTTCTTCTCTATGCGGTCAACGAAAACGCCGTTCACCATCGGAAGGCGCTTCGTTGGTGGCATGGGGCGACGAATGGCGGCGAGCCGATCGGCTTTCCGTGGACGGTCTTGCTCGGCTTCCTGCGTCTTTCCACGAACCCCGCGGTCTTCTCTCGTCCGCTCGAACCGGAGAGCGCGATCCGGAAAGTCGATTCCTGGCTCTCTCTTCCCGTAGCCCGCCTCGTGAGAGAGAAAGACGAGCATTGGGAGATCCTCCGGCGGCTCCTGGCCGAGACGGGGACGGCGGGGAACCTGACGACGGATGCCCACCTCGCGGCCCTCGCGATCAGCCACGGGGCGGTACTCGTCTCCTCGGACAACGACTTTTCCCGCTTCAAGGGGCTGCGCTGGGAGAACCCGACCGGCTGACAGCGCCCGGAAGCAGCTGATCACGGCCGTCGGCCTGATGTACCACCGGGTGCTCCCTTTCTGCGAGCCCCTCGGCGTCGATGATCTGCCGTCTCTTGTCACCGCGGCAGAAAGGGAGGAGCAAAACGCCGAAGGCCAGCCGGCCGCGTAATCGCCACCCGCCAAGGCCCGGCGTCGGGGGATCACCGCACTTCATCGGCCGGACCGCCGTCGGGCGCCGCTACACGAGCAGACGGTAGATGAAAGACCTGGCCCTCGTGCCCCCCTCGTGCCCCCTGGCGCGCCGGTCTCCTCGGCGACACACTCCATCGACCGCTCCCCTTTCCTCAAAGTACCTACGGAGGTCTCTCCTTTCCAGCTGGCGCTGTCGCCCCGAAAAGCGGAAAAGCGCTTGGCGTCTTCCCCCCTCAAATGTTCAGAATCCTGTGCGCACTACACTGAGAGAGCGGAGCCGCCCCGCAGCCTCGCCCCTAGCGCTCAGGACTCTCGGCGGTCAGAACCCTGCGTCTAGGCCAGACGCAGCGCCAAACTATAATAGATAATATAGACCTGACCCCAAAATCCTTGACCCAAAATCATTCACATCAGCGGCGAAACGGCCTGTTCCAAGTCACCTTCCCCATCCGAGAGAGGGCCCGAGAGTTTGGGCTCCGGCCACCGCGGAAGAAATAGAAACAAGCTGCTAACGGACCGCCGATCGCCAAGAGAGACCGCCAACTGCTTTTCTCCTCTTCGCTCAGTTCGTCAGTAACATTGAGATGGACGATCATTGACAACGTGCCGACAGCTGCCAGCATGAAGAAGCCAAAAATAGCCCAGGGACTGTCCTCTTCCATCCAGGCTTGCGTGATCGGGGCGTGAAAGAACGTCAGGAACACGCTCGCGATCAGGCCAAAGACGCCCACGAGCGTCAACCAACCAAGTAGACCGAACCAGAAACGGCGCGTTTTCCTCATGGGTGTCATCTAGGCCTGACCCAGCATTCCTGCCGGGCGAAGCCAGCGCCCCAGTCAAAAACTGAAATGCCGATGCCGAACCCGGACGGATCTCCGGTGACTGAAATCGGTCCAAAACTGCCAAAGCTGTTCGTGAAGCCAAAGGAATGAAGCTTCTCAGGCCGGCAGGTTCCGGTTACGGCGTAGCCCCTGAACTGCACGTCTCCGCCCACGCCCACGGCTAACATGGGGCCGCCCCACCAGCACTCAACGTCTACAGGTCTCGTCACGTATTCGTGGACAAGGTCGTTTGGATTGTGACAGATTAGCCTTCCGCGTCCCTTACTGCCGCCAAACCCGGCGCCGCCCGAGACGCCGGCGGTCATGTCGAGCTTCCAGTTCCCGCTGGGGCAGGGATCGCAACTTGTGCAAAGACCAAGGATTTCGCGGAGTCTCAGCGGGTTGGCGTCCACGTAGAGGTAGGGTGACAAGCGGCGGAATGCCTGCAGGCGCCCGATATCTGGCGGGTCGAGGAAGCTGAGCGGATCCGCCTGGGTGTACCTCCCCCACCCCGGCTTGTACCACCTGAAGATGTTGTAGCTGCGCTCCGTGGTTCCGTTCGGGCCGAGGTTGAGCTGCTCGGCTTCCTGCCCGGGAAGCCTCAGCGGCTGGTGCTGGTCGGGGGAGCGGAGCGCGAAGACCTGGCCGTAGGGCTCGTACTCGGCGCGCCAGTAGGTGTTGCCGGCTGAATCAGTCTGAATGATCGGCGTCCCGAGGTGGTCCGTGAATGTCCAGCGGGTGACGGGGCCCGGCTCCACCTGCGCCACCGGGTGTCCGTTGAACCAGATGTACTCGTAGAGGACCAGCGGTGTGCCGGTCGTGGTGCGAAGTTCGGTCTCCGAAAGGAGGTTCATCTCGGGGTTGTAGAAGGAGTACCGCCAGGCGGTTGCGGCGGTCGGGGCCCGCCCACCGGCAGCCAGAAGGACCGGCTTGAGGCTCAGGTGCATGTACCGGAAATCGCCGCCCTCCTGGTCCGAGATCCAGTCGGGCCCTGAGGTGACGCCTTTGAGCAGCTTGAAACCCGACCCCGTGAGCGAGAACCTGATCGCCGTCCCGTCGCTCGAGCTGTTCCAGTTCGGCCCCAGAGACGCCAGCTGAGCCACCGGCTGCGGCTGCTTCGATCCGGTCTCGGGCGTCGGCTCGGTCACGCCAGCGGCCTCCTTGACGCCCTCGAAGTCTATCGCCGCAGCGGCAGCCTGGGAGAGCCCCGGCTGGCGGGGAATCAGACCGGCCAGGGTGAGGACCCCCGCCCCTCAAATCTTCATCAACCTGTGCACGCCACGCTGCAAGAGCGGAGCCGCACCGCGCCCTGCCCCTCAGCGCTCATGACCTTCAGCGGTCAGAACCCAACGCCCAGGTCAACGGCAGCGGCGAACTATAATAGATAATATAGACCTGACCCCAAAATCTTGACCCCAAAATCTCTTGACGCCAAAATCCCTAACACCCGGACCCGACCTCGACGCCTCTTGACTCGGCCTTCGCCACCGGTCCGTTCAGCGCTTCCTGACGAGCTCCCCCGGGCCGAGCTCTTTCCGATCTGCCGCCGCGTCGCGGTAGCGCTTCGTAGGCTTGCAAATTGTCGCAGTGAGTTCCTCGGGCTGGACACTCTTCTCGACGTAGATAAGGTACGTGCCTCCTGGTTCGAAGCTGTAGTCACAGTTCGTGACTCCTGTCAGAAGCGTGATGGACGTCCCTGGCTTGCCTTTCCACACGCGCTGCGGCTTGACAACCACGCGACTCGCGGTAATGGGTTCGTCACGGTCACCTATGCGCACGTGGAATCTGGTCTCCTGGATGGTCAGCACGGTCCCCGCAAGTACCGCCACAGATTGTTCTGCAGCCTGAGCCGGAGGCGGAATGGCCCCACACTGACAAGCGCGCGCAGCCGGCTGACAAAGAAGTCCAGCTATAGCTCCGGTCAGAGCCACGATCGGTTTCATGAGTTTCATCATGGCGGTCCGAGGCGAGGCGGCCCGATCGGCGGCAGGTTCGGATCGCGCCAATTGAAGCACGCCTTCTCCAAGTACCGGAACCATGAGGCCCGCATCGTCGGCTGGTCCGGTTCATCCGCCTTGTTTCCGAATGCGCAGATATGCAGGCTTTCGTGGAAGATCGTCTCGCCGAAGCCCGTGCCTTTCTGGAATGGGCAGCCAGAGTTTCCCAGCCCAACCACAGTCTTTGTTCCGCCTAGGGAGGCGATGGTTCCGGCGCAGTAGGGAAAACACGGGTCGCAGCTGATTTGGGCGTTGCGTTTCCCACCGCAAAGGTCGCTGAAGCACCCGGGAAGGTTCGCCCCGCCGCCGAGAGCCGCGCTAACGTTCTTTAGTGCCTCCGAACATTTCGTGCCCGGCTTCGTTCTGTCACACGTGTCCTTTATCCCTGCCGCGATGCCGGTCCCAAACGGTTCATTGGAACAGCTCCCGTCAACGGAGTAGAGCCCGACTCGATCGACAAAGCGGAGAGGACTCTGGCCGGAGTACCCGAAGGCTTCAGGCGAAATTGCCCACGCGAAAGGCTCCGGATCCGGTTGGGTATACCGCCCCCACCCGCTCCTGTACCACCGGAAGATGTTGTAGCTGCGTTCCGTGGTTCCGTTCGGGCCGAGGTTGAGCTGCTCGGCTTCCTGGCCGGGAAGCCTTAGCGGCTGGTGCTGGTCGGGGGAGCGTAGCGCGAAGACCTGGCCGTAAGGCTCGTACTCGGCACGCCAGTAGGTGTTGCCAGCTGAATCAGTCTGAATGATCGGTGTCCCGAGGTGGTCCGTGAAGGTCCAGTGGGTCACGGGGCCCGGCTCCACCTGCGCCACCGGGTGCCCGTTGAACCAGATGTACTCGTAGAGGACCAGCGGCGTGCCGGTCGTCGTGCGAAGTTCCGTCTCCGCAGAGGAGGTTCATCTCGGGGTTGTAGAACGGAGTACCGCCATGCGGTTGCGGCGGTCGGGGCCCGCCCACCGACAGCCAGAAGGACCGGCTTGAGGCTCAGGTGCATGTACCGGAAATCGCCGCCCTCCTGGTCCGAGATCGAGTCGGGACCGGGGGTAATACCTCTGAGCAGCTTGAGCCCAGACCCCGTGAGCGAGAACGTGATCGCGGTCCCGTCGCTCGAGCTGTTCCAGTTCGGCCCCAGAGACGCCAGCTGAGCCACCGGCTGCGGCTGCTTCGATCCGGTCTCGGACGTCAGCTCTGTCAAGCCAGCGGCCTCCTTGACGCCCTCGAAGTCTATCGCCGCGGCGGCGAGGCTGCTGACCCGGAGAGCCCCGGCTGGCCGATCGGGCCCGAGCGTCGCGAAACCAGGTCTATCCCCGGGCTCCGCCCTCCCGGCCTTCCCTGCGCGTACCAGAGATCTGCCGGCTCGCGGGGGATCAGACCGTCCCGGGTGAAGCTTCCGGAGCTGGTGCCGGTTCCCGCCGGCGTCGTCTCAGCAGTCGTCCCGGTCGTGGCCCCGCTGGTGGGCGAGAAGCTCGTGATCGTCTGCAGGCCGCCCGTGGGGGTGGCCGTCGGCGTACGGCTCGGCGTGTTCGTCGGCGTAGGCGTCGGCACCGTAGGCGTGCGGCTCGGCGTGTTCGACGGTGTCCGCGTCGGGGTCACCGTCCGCGTCGGGGTCACGGTCGGCGTCAGGGTCACCGTCGGCGTCACGCGTCGGCGTGGCCGAAATCGTCGCCGTCGGCGTGCGGCTCGGCGTGTTCGTCGGCGTCGGCGTCGGCACCGTCGGCGTGCGGCTCGGCGTGTTTGACGGTGTCCGCGTCGGGGTCACCGTCCGCGTCGGGGTCACGGTCGGCGTCAGGGTCACCGTCGGCGTCACGCGTCGGCGTGGCCGAAATCGTCGCCGTCGGTGTGCGGCTCGGCGTGTTCGACGGCGTGGCGTCGGCACCGTCGGCGTGCGACTCGGCGTATTCGACGGAGTCCGTGTCAGGGTCACCGTCGGCGTACGGCTCGGCGTGGCCGAAATCGTCGCCGTCGGCGTGCGGCTCGGCGTGTTCGACGGTGTCCGCGTCAGCGTCACCGTCGGCGTGACGGTCGGCGTGGACGAAATCGTCGCCGTCGGTGTGCGGCTCGGCGTGTTCGACGCCGTCCGCGTCAGCGTCACCGTCGGCGTTACGGTCGGCGTGGACGAAATCGTTGCCGTCGGCGTGCGGCTCGGCGTGTTCGACGCCGTCCGCGTCAGCGTCACCGTCGGCGTGACGGTCGGCGTGGACGAAATCGTCGCTGTCGGCGTGCGGCTCGGCGTGTTCGACGCCGTCCGCGTCAGCGTCACCGTCGGCGTGCGGCTCGGCGTGGCCGAAATCGTCGCCGTCGGCGTGCGGCTCGGCGTGTTCGACGCCGTCCGCGTCGAGCGTCACCGTCGGCGTGACGGCTCGGCGTGGACGAAATCGTCGCCGTCGGCGTGCGGCTCGGCGTGTTCGACGCCGTCCGCGTCGGCGTCACCGTCGGCGTGACGGCTCGGCGTGTGCGACGGCGTTCGCGTCAGCGTCGCCGTCGGCGTGCGGCTCGGCGTGTTCGACGCCGTCCGCGTCAGCGTCACCGTCGGCGTTACGGTCGGCGTGGACGAAATCGTCGCTGTTGGCGTCCGACTCGGCGTGTTCGACGGCGTCCGAGTCAGCGTCGCCGTCGGCGTGCGATCGGCGTGGCCGAAATCGTCGATGTCGGGGTGCGACTCGGCGTGTTCGACGCCGTCCGCGTCAGCGTCACCGTCGGCGTGACGGTCGGCGTGGACGAAATCGTCGCTGTTGGGGTCCGACTCGGCGTGTTCGACGGAGTCCGAGTCAGGGTCGCCGTCGGCGTGACGGTCGGCGTGGACGAAATCGTCGCTGTCGGGGTGCGACTCGGCGTGTTCGACGGCGTCCGCGTCAGAGTCACCGTCGGCGTCGACCGGCGTCGGCGTGTGTGCGACGGCGTCGCGCGTCCGCGCAGAGTTACGCGTCGGCGTGTACGGTCGGCGTGCGACGAAATCGTCGCCGTCGGCGTGCGGCTCGGCGTGTTCGACGGCGTCGCGTCGGTCGGGTTCACCGTCGGCGTTGCGGCTCGGCGTCGGCCGAAATCGTCGCTGTCGGCGTGCGGCTCGGCGTGATTGACGGCGTCCGCGTCGGCGTCACCGTCGGCGTTACTGTCGGCGTGGCGGTAGCAGCCGCCGTCGGGGTGGCCGTCGGAGTTGAGGTGGGTGTGGCCGTTGGGGTCGAGGTGGGTGTCAACGTCGGCGTGGGAGTGGGCGTGGGCGTCGGGCTGCCCGTCACCGTGGTCACCGTGCGCAGCCCGCGCCCGTCGTACGTGTACGCGTTCCCGTCGCCGGTGGCCAGGAGGTTGCGGGTGGAATAGCTGAAGGTCCCGGTACCGACCGAGCTTTCGTTGGCCGCGGCGTCGTAGGCAACGGTCCGCGTCCCGGGGCCGGTCTCCGTGACGGAGGCCAGCTTCGGCAGGTTCTTGGACGAGGCGTTCTGGACGTATGTGAAGGTGGCCGTCCGGGCCGTCCCGAGCGTCAGGCTCAGGACGTTCCCCATGCTGTCGTAGGTGTAGCTGTTGCCTGTGGCCGTGCCCCAAAGGGAGGATCCGGTGTTGGCCGTGGTCAGGCGGTTGAGGTCGTCGTAGCCGATGTCACGGTTGTAGGCGGCATTCGTCGCGTCGTGGATCTGGATGATGTTGCTGGTGGCGTCTTTCTGGTAGACGTAGTCGGCCAGGGTATTGGCCCCGGCGGTGAGCTTGTTCTCGGCGGGCCGGTACCGCTGGTCATAGGTCACTGTCTTCGTCGTGCCGTTACCGTACGTGATCTGCGTCTCCGGCCCGAATGGGGCGTAGGCCGCCGCGGAGACGAACGTCGTCGTTCCCGAGGAGGCCGACAGCGGCCGGTCGGCGAAGTCGAAGGCGTAGTTGACCAGCATCCCGGATGGATACGTGACCTTGCTGCGGTTTCCGTTCGCGTCGTAGCCGTAGGCGAGGGAGTAGGCGTTCCCCTGGACGCTCCGCCCCTCGGACCGCATGAGCCCGCGCCGCTCGTAGGCGTACGTGGTCGACCCCGAGGGGTCCGCCATCGTGGCGAGACGCCCCAGCCCGTAGGCGCCCGCGGTGGAGCTGTCATAGGTCCAGGTCACGGCCTCGGTCGTGAAGCCCGTCCGGGCGGAGCTGGCGCCCGTGACACGGTTGGCCGCGTCGTAAACGCGGGTCGTGGTGGCCGCGTTGGCGTCGGTGGAGGTCAGCAGGTTCCCCGCCGGGTCGTAGGCGTAGCTCGTGACACCGGTGACGGGGCTCGTCTGCATCTGCATCCGCCGGAAGTCGTCGTACGCGTAGGTCGTGACGTTGCTGTTCGGATCCGTCACGACAGTGAGGTTGTCCTGGACGTCGTAGGAGTACTGCGTGACCACGTCCGGGCCGACGACGAGCGTCTGGCGCTGGGTGACCGTCTTGAGCCGGTTCAGGAAGTCATAGGCATAGACCGTGTTCGCGGCGGTGTGCCGCTCGTCCTGGACGGTCAGGAGGTTGCCTCGGCTGTCGTACGTGTAGTTCAGGTGCGTGGCATCGGGGTGGGTCATGGCAGAAAGCCTGTTGTGCGAGTCGTAGCTGAAGCTGTCGCTTCGCCGGGTCGTCCAGGCGGCGCAGGTGGTGGCGGGCGCGTCACAGCTCTGGGCCTCTTCCAGGGTCTTGCCTCCGATGACGTTCAGCGTCAGGTGCAGCCTCTCCCGCTGGATCCCCGAGGCATCGGCCCGAATCGTGTCGGTCAGCCGATTCGTACCGTCTTCGTATTTGTACTGGAGCTGGTTGCCGAGCGGCAGGGTCACCTTCGTGAGGCGGTCCCGGGTGTCGTACGCGTAGCCGGTGGTGTAGTCGAGCGTCTCATTGGGATCGCCCGTGACATGGAGGGAGGTTACGCTGGTGACCCGGCCCACGGCGTCCGTCACGCGGTCGGTCTCGACGCCATTGGCATCCAGGACCTTCTTCGCCGTTCCGAAAACGTCGTAGTTGTCGTACTGCGTGTCCAGGTGAGCCGTGGCCGAGGTGTAGACCGATGTTCGCTGGAGACGCCCGCGCCGATTCAGTGTGGCGTCCGCGTCGGCGAAGTACGAGAAGGTGGTCCTCTGGTTGGCCGCGGGGCCGTCCGTCTCGGTCTGGCGATGGTGAGAATCGAAGATCGTCGTCGTCGTGTAGACGGTCGGCGAGGTGTCAGTGTTCTTCAGGTAGCCGGACGCAGAGGTCGTCAGCGTGGTCTCGGGCGTTCCAGCGGCATTCCAGGCGTACGTCGTCACCTTGCTCTGGAAGGCCTTGGCGACCGAGGACTGAGTCACGGAAGTGACAAAACTGGGCCAGGGGGCGCCGCCCGACGGGGTTCCGGAGGCATAGCCGTAGGCATAAGTCGTCGTCTGCTGCTCGGGTTTGCCCACGGCCTCTTTCCGCGTGAGCATCATTCCGTTGCCGTCGTAGGTGTACTGGGTCTCGGACTGCTCCGCCCCCGAGCCGTTCTTCTTGTCGATCACATGGTTGGAGTAGTCGTACGTGAAGAGCTGAAGGTCGGCGTCCGAGCCGCCGCAGGAGGCGCACGGGCCCGAGATCTGCGTAGGAAGCCAACGGCCGACGAGGTAGGCCATTGTGAATGTGGTCGTCTCCTGTGTGGAGCCGTCGATCGTGTGAGTGACGGTGCGAGTCGTCGGAGTGTTGTAGACGATGCTGACGTTGCTCCGCGTGCCGCCAGCCTGCGAGGAGGTCAGCCCACGGTCGGTCACGGAGTCGTAGGTGTGTCCCTCGAGCTGTTGGCCCGCATCGTCCGTGATCGAGGTGAGCAGGCGCAGGGCTCCCAGGTGGTCATTCTGGTAGGCGTAGCTGTGCCAGGGAGCTGCCCCCAAGTGCATGGGATCGAAAATCTGCGTGAGGGTGTTGCTGGCGCCCAGGACGAGCTTCCAGACATTGCCGTCGGGCAGAGTAATCGTCACCTGCCCGCTCCCGTAGACGAGCTGGATCTGTCGCCCCTCCGAGTCGGTGATCGTCGTGAGCTGGCCGCCCGTGTAAGTCCCGGTGATGCTGTTCCCCCAGCGGTCGGTGGTGGCCAGCCAGTTTCCCGTGGCCACGTCGAAATGCGTCACGGTGCCCTCGAGGTTCGTGAGCTGGTACTCCGAGCCCACCTGCTTGATCGCGCCCCGAAGCTCTCCCGGGTTGATGGCGATCCAGGTTGTGTCGGGGGCGATCCGCGCGTACTCCGACTCGTAGCCCCCGGCCGTGATGTGATAGAGGCGGTTGTTGGTGGCGTCCTCGGGCCTGAGGGTCTGGGCGTACGGATGCGTCCATCCGACCCCCACCGGCGAGCTCGACGAGCCCGGGGAACATGGGGACCGAGCTGTGGTACGTGAGCGAGAACGGCAGCGACAGAGGGCCCTGACCGACGCTGAAGAGTGCGCTCGGTGGCCATGACGTCGCCCGAGCCGACGTTGATCGGCTGCCCGACGCCCCGGTGAAAGGGCAGCATTTGGCGATCCGGGCAGGTGCCGGTGAAGGGGCGCCAGCGTCGTGCTGGCCGTCAACGAACCTCCGGCCTTGATGTAGCTGATCGATGCCTGATAGCTTCTCGTCGTTCCGCACGGGATGTCGATGCCCGTGTCCCACGTGCCGTGCTCGAAGTAGATGCAAGGCGAACTCGATGGCCCTCCGGAATCGCTGATGGACAGGTGATCGCCGTCCACCATGGGGTCGTTGGTGCAGGTGAAGAAGGGGGGCCAATCCCCACCGTCGGTGCAGTACAAGTTGGGGGCGTCGTAGTCGACGAGCAAGCCGCGTGCCCCGCGGTGCGAAGCGAGAATCGTCGGGGCGGGACTGTCGCTGGGCGGCCGGCCCCCGCAGCAGTTCGGGATGGAGTTGCCGAGGGGGGGCTCGCACGTGCTTGAGCGGGCTCTGCGGCGCCCGGCGGTATCCTGCCAGGTCCGGGCACCGCCAGGGTCTTGGAGCCAGGAAGGACGGCCCTGCCAGGACCGGGAAGCACTGCTCGCGGCTGGCAGGCCGCAGCCCTCGAAGTCGGAGTGCTTGACGCAGGTTTGAGCGTTGCGCGTCGGCACGAGGGTGCCGATAAGAGCAGAGAGAGACGCCAGTCCAAGAGCTGAGACTCGAAGCGCCGGGACGTCATTGGTACTCGTCTGCATCTGCATGAATTAGCGAGTTCTCCACCTCTTTCGTCGAACGGCTATCGCCATTCGGCTAACGAGGCCCCCCTTGTTGAGCAAGAGCGTTCCTTTCGTCGCGAGTACGTCTAGTTAAAGACAGAATGTCTCCAAGATCCTACGAGCGCATGATGCAGATGAATCGAAACGCTCAGCGACAGCACGGCTTCTTCGGCCACCCAGAATGAAAGTGGAGGAAAGTCGGCTGGATTGACCCCATGTTCTTGCTCTCGGTTCCTCGGCGGCCCCGCGCGGGCTTTCCCTGAAGCATCAGGTCGAGTACGCCGCCGCCGGGGGGTTGATCTTCCGCCAGTCGATAGGCTCGGGCTGACCGAACCTCACTCGACGGCGGGCAGCTCTGAGAGGCCGGCGGCCCGGGCCTCGCGCTGCATGATCTCGTCGAGAGCGCGGGTCACGTCGGCCGCCGGCGGGCGGGGCGGGGACTTCGAGAGCCGGCGCTCGACCTCCTTCGCGGCCACCTCGTCCGCCCGGGGAGCGCCCCGGGCCTCCCAGTCGCCGTAGGTGTCCCGCGCCACCAGCGGCGACGCGATGGTCAGCTCCTCCCGCCAGTGCTTCCGCGTGTGAGGGTGCGAGAGGAACTCGGTCGATTCGACGACCTGCCGGATCAGGTCGACGGCGCCCTCCTCACGGTGCTCGATCCCGCGGACGAGCCGCAGCGCCATGCCGCAGGCATCGTGATCGAGGAGGAGCTTCTCGAACGACTGGCAGATCTCGAAGTCGAGCATTCCGGGGCCGGAGACGACGTTGATGCCGGCCAGCGCCGCGAGGATGGATCCGACCCCGGATTCGAGCCCCGCCTGATAGTCGGGGCACTTCGAGTCCGACAGCCCCATGTAGGCGTGCGTCGGCAGGCCGAGCCGCTTTCCCACCTGCGACGACCCGAGGTTGATCATCATCGTCTCCACGGCGCCCATCGGGGTCGTGCCGTGGCGCATGTCGACGGCGGCAGGCGAGCCGCCCCAGACGATCGGCGAGCCGGGGCCCGCCAGCTGGTGGATGACGACGCCGCTCAGGTTCTCCGCGCACTGCTGGACGATGGCCTCGCGGAGGGTGACCGGCGAGGTCGCGCCGGTCAGCGGCATGGAGACCAGCTCGGCGGGGATCCCGGAGCGGGCGCAGTCGACGAGGGCCTGGCAGGTCAGGTCGCTCCACTTCAGCGGGGGGCTCGGACAACAGTCGAAAATGGCGAGGGGACGGCGCTTCAGCTCCGAGTCGCTCCCGCGCACGGCGAGGAGCATCTCGCGCATGGGGGCGAAGCCGTCCTTCCGGAACGTGCCGGTGACGACAGGCTTCACGGCGCTCCTGAGGATCAGGTAGAGCCGGTACCGGTCCGCGACCTCGCCGGGGACGTCGCCCGGCGTCAGCGCCGTCGACTGGGCGGCGTAGTTCGGCAGGCCGTCGACGAGGCGGGCGAACCGGACGACGTCATCGGTCCCGATCGCGCGGCGCCGGCCCGTCGCGGGCGTCGAAGAGGTGGATGGCCGCGGAGCCGGGATCGAAGTGAACGCGATCTCCGCCGAGGTCCATCGCGGGAGCGCCCTCCCGGTCGAAGACCCCGATGCGCGGCGGAACGGTCGCGAGCGCCCCGCGAGCCATGGCCTCCGGAATCCTGAAGCGGCCGCCCGCCTCCGAAGCTCCCCCTCCTTTCAGAAGAACCTGGCCGTCGTGCGTTCTCGACGAGGACCCCGGTTTGGGAAAGGACGCTGATCGCCTCTCGGACGACGGTCTCCACGTCGTCGGAAGAGAACAGGGAGACGGTGGGTCTCAGTTGCAGTGCCATCAGCTCGTCACCTCGCGGGAAGAACGCAATGCCCCGCCTCCGGCGGGCCGGCGGTAGCGGCACTGGGGAAGGCCGCACGTGTCGCATCCGGAGAGCCCCGATCTCGGCGCGCCTTTCGCGCCGATCCAGAGGGCGAAGGAGATCGACTTTCGCGGGACCATCATCATGGAAGGATTCAGCGAGACGCCCACCGCGTCGTGAGGGAGGCGCGCGAAGAGCGCTTCCTGCGCGGAAAGGGGCCAGCGGCCGTATCCGGGGCTGACCCGGCAGCCGACGTCGGCCCCCTCGCTCGTCCTTCCGCCGACGACCCGGACGCTCAGCCGGTGGGCGGCTTCTTCCGCGGCGGCGCTCCCGGCGGCATCCAGCAGAAGGGCGCGGGCAGCTTCTCCCCGGCCGAGCAGCTCCGTCACGCGTTGCTCGATCCCGCCTCCCGCGGTGACGAGGCCGAGAACGAGCCCGTCGGCCTCCTCCGCCGGGAGGCCGACCTCGGCGGCCGAGGAGACCGGAAACGTCCGGAAGGCGCCGCGCGCCGCCGCCAGCCTTCTCGCCTCGTGAAGAGTCCCCTCGAGGAGGGGCTCGAGTCGCGCCGGAGGACGCCGCCCTGCCGGGTAGCCGAGAAAGTGCAGGACCTCTCTCTCCCGAATCGAGAGTCGAAGCCTTTCGACGATCATGGGAGGCCCTGCGGACGCCACAGCCGCCGGCGGCGTCGGGCCGCGCGTGCGCGTCCCGGTCACGCGCGAGGTCCCGTCGACACGAGGCGGCTCCTGAGAGCCCGGATGAAGCGCGGATCGGTTCCACAGCATCCGCCGACCAGCTCGACGCCGAGGGAGGCGACCAGAGCCATGTCGTCGGCGAAGGCGTCGGGCGCCTGCGAGTAGTAAACCGAGCCCTCCCGGGTCTCCGGCGACCCGGCATTGGGCTGGATGACGAGCGGCAGATCTACCGCTCCGCGGGCCTCCTCGGCGAGCCGCCGCATCTCGCCGCTCGCGAGCGTGCAGTTCGCGCCGACAGCGGCGGCCCCCGCGCCTGCAAGCGCCCGGAGCGCTCCCGCCAGCGGATCCCCCATGATCGTGAAGAAACCGCGCTTCTTCCGCTCGAAGGTCAGCGACACCATGACGGGAATCGCCGGCGCGGCTTCCAACAGGGCCTCCAGCGCGACCAGGGCCTCGCGGAGGTCCGACATCGTCTCGACGTGGAGGGCGTCCGGCGCGGCGGCGGCCAGCGCCCTCCCCTGCTGAAGGAACGCTTCCCGAAAGGCCCGCGGGTCGGCCGCCCCGACCGGAGGGAGGTACTCGCCCGTGGGACCGACGTCCGCAAGGACGAAGCGTGCGCCGGAGTCACGAGCCAGCCGAACGGCGTCCGCGTTGAGAACCTCGCACCGGTCGGCGAGAGAGAACCGCGCCAGGCGAATCGCGTTCGCCCCGAAGGTCGCCGCGTGTACGGCGTCGCTCCCGGCGGCGACGTAGTCGGCGTGCGCGCGGCTGACCTCCGCGGGCCGCGAAAGGACCCACGACTCGGGCGCCGCGCCCCCGGGGAGGCCCCGAGCGATGAGCAGGCTGCCGAGGCCCCCGTCCAGCAGGGTCGTTTCGCGGCGGCGCAGGCGCTCGGCGAAGGCGTTCATGCGTCTCTGTAAGAGACTCGCTCAGGCGTGCCTTGCGGCGCCCACCAGCGCTTCGGCGACCGCGACGGCGCGAAGGGCGTTTTCCGCCCAGGCCGCGCCGATCTCCGTCGCCCAGGCCGCCGTGGTCGGCGCGCCGCCGATGAGGAGCCGGGGCCGCCGGGTGAGCCCCAGGGACGGGATGGCCGCGGCGATCGCCTTCTGGGCCGGCATGGTGGTGGTCAGGAGCGCCGAGGCCGCAATGATGTCGGCGCCGTTTTCCTTGGCCCGTGCGAGGAATCGATCGACAGGCACGTCGCTGCCGAGGTCGTCGACCTCGAAACCTCCCGCCGACAGAAGAGTCGCGACGAGGGTCTTCCCGATGTCGTGGAGGTCTCCCTGAACCGTTCCGATGACCACCCGGCCTTTCGAGGCCTGCCCGCCGTGGAGCTTGCGAAGCGCGGGCTGGAGAACCGACATGGCGGCCTTCATGGCCTCGGCGCCCTGGACGAGCTCGGGGAGGAAATACTCTCCCTCCTCCCAAAGATCTCCCACCCGGCGGATCCCGGCGGCAAAGCCCTGTTCGATCGCCGCGACGAGGTCGCCTTCGCCGTCGACGATGCCTTCGGCGAGCTGCCTCGCCCGGGCCGCGTCCCCGAGGACGACCGCCTGTTTCATCTCGGCGTACATGTGAGGACTCCGCCCTCTCTTTTTCGACGACTATTGATTGCCGCCTCTCGGCGTGTCAAGCGCCCCGGAACCCGACGCCCTTTCTCCTCCGCCACCAGAGCCACGCCGGCACGCCCGAGGCCACGACGATCAGGCCCAGGCCCGATTCGACCGGGTTCTGGAAGAGCGTGGCCACCGTGAGGGCGAGACTTGCGAGGAGGAACAGCACCGGGACGACGGGATAGCCCCACGCGCGGTAGGGGCGTTCGGCGTCTGGCCGGGTGCGCCGGAGGACGAAGAGCGCCATGCACGTGGCCACGTGGAACAGCACCGCCGCAAACGTCACCCACGTGTAGAGCGCGCGGTAGCCGCCGGTCACGGCCAGAAGCGCGCTCCAGACGCCCTGCAACCAGAGAGCTCCGGCGGGCGTGTGCCTTGCCGGGTCGACGCGCCCCGCGGCCTCGAAGAAAACCCCGTCTTCGGCCATCGGAACGTAGAGACGGGAGGCGTAGAGGATCGTCGCCGCGAGGCAGCCCAGCATCGAGACCGCGATCAGCGCGGCGACGAGCCGGCCGCCCGAGGGCCCGAGGAGAGCCTCGGCGGCCCCTTCGCCGACGCGGGTCATCCCGGCCAGGCGATTCATCGGAAGGGCCCGAAGGTACGCAACGTTCACGAGCAGATAGAGCCCGACGACGGCCGCCGTCCCGCCCACGAGGCCCCGGGGCAGGTCGCGCGCCGGACGGCGCACCTCGCCCGCCGACAGCGTCAGCGCATACCACCCGTCGTACGTCCAGAGCGCCGCGACCATCGCGCTCGCGAGTCCGGCCAGCAAGGCCCGGGGCGAGAGGCCGACGGGAGCGGTCACCGCCCGCCAGACGGACTCCGTTCCGAAAAGCCCGAGCAGGGCCAGGACGAGGAGCGCGCCGCCCTTCACGACGGTGAGAACGTTCTGCACCGCCACTCCCTCACGGAGCCCTGCGTGGTTGAGCAGCGTGAGAAGCAGGATCGCGATCGCACCGGCGATCTGCGGTCCTTCGAGTCTCCAGATGAAGGGGCCGAAGGGAAGCTCGACGAGAACCCGCCCGCCCGCGAAGAACGGGACGAACGCGCCGAGGTATTCCCCGAACCCGACGGCGATCGCCGCGATGCCGCCGGACATGATGACGACGAAAGAAGTCCATCCGTACAGGAAGCCGGCGAACGGGCCGAAGGCCTCCTTGAGGAAGTGGTAGATCCCGCCGGCCCGCGGAAAGAGGACTCCCAGCTCGGCGTAGCTCAGGGCACCGGCGAGCGTGAAGAGCCCCCCGAGCAGCCAGACCAGGAGGATCAGGCCCGGGTGAGGCAGGGCCTTCGCGATGTCGCCCGTCGTCAGGAAGATCCCCGTCCCGACGACCGAGCCGACCGTCAGGAGCGCCCCGTCCCACGCCCCGAGCCGCCTCTCGAGGCGGGCGCTTCCCTCTTCGGGCCTCGTCATTCAGCCGCGAGGAAGCGGGTCAGGAGCCGGTGGAAATGGTGGACGCCGGCCTCGTGCTTCGGCGAGTAGCGGCCGCGCCGGTAGAGGCGCGACCGCACGCCCCGCTGGACGCTTTCGACCACGGCTTCGTCCTCGCGTTCGACCCGGTCCAGGTCGGCGCTGGCCCCCAGGCCGAGAAGCCCCGGCTCCCAGACGTACGTCCTGTACGCCACGCGCGTCCGGTCCGGCGCGAGGGGCTGCACCAGGTTGACCGACAGTCCCCAGGGGTAGACGTTGATCATCGTGTCGGGAAAGAACCACCAGTAGTAGGCGGCGATCCGCCGGCCGTGGTCCGGCGAAGACGGAGGGAAGTCGAAAGTGGCGTCGTCGCCGGACGCCGCTCCGACCTGGAGGCTCGCCCACCGGTAGACCTCGGTCCGGTACGCGCCGAAATCGAGGGCTTCGAGCAGGGCGGCGTGGACGAACGGAATGTGGAGCCCTTCGAGGTAGTTGTCGCAGTAGAGCGCCCAGTTCGCCGGAACGTCGTAGTCCCGCGACCGGGACGGGTCGAGCACGGCATCGCCGATCGGGAGCCACCCGACGCGCGCCGTCATCTCCGCGACCAGCTCCTCGAACGGGAAGGCCGGGGCGAGCGAGGCGAAGATCAGCTTCCCGAGGGATGCGAACGCGACCTGCGGGAGGTCGTCTGCCGGTGATGGAAAGCCCTCGGCGCCCTCGAACTCGGGCATGGACAGGAAGCGGCCGTCGAGCCCGAAGCGGCGGCCGTGATACCGGCATCGGAGTCCGGGCTGCACCGCCGGCCCTTCGCAAAGCAGCGCCCCCCGGTGAGTGCAGACGTTGGAAAGGAGGTGAACCCTGTCGTCCCGGCCGCGCGTCAGGAGGAGCGGCTCGTCGAGGAAGCCCGGCAGGAGCGTCACCGGGAGACACTGCCCCGGCTCGAGGAGCTGGTCGGCGTCGCCGATGAGATGCCAGGTGCGGGCGAACACTTTCTCCCGGGCAGCTTCCAGCCAGCGCGGGTCGGCGTAGACCTCGGCCGGAAGCGTCGCGGCCCGGGCGATGGCCGGGTCGATCGTCCACCAGACGGGCGATCCCCCCGCTCCCGTCCGCCTGTCGTCCGGCATCGACGAATGATACGCAGGCCGCGCGGCGGCACCTCGCGCTAGTTCGAGCCCTCGAACGTCGATGAGAGGACCTTGCCGTCGCCCGCGTCGATCAGGACCTCGAGGACGCCGGACTTCCCTTCGATCCTGAGGTCGAGCGGCCAGACGAGGCACCCCTCGTTCACCTCGGGGTCCGACGACATCACCGAGGTGACCCGTTGTGGCGCGGCGGACGCGACGGCGCGCCTCTGGGCATCCGCGAGGGTGACCTTCGCGAGCCGCTTGAGCTCCGACGAAGAAAGGCCGCTCGGAGGCCGGAGCGAACATTCGGGCCGGACGCGCGGGAGCGGAAGCCGTCGCGGGGGCGGACGAGGTCCCTTGCGGCGCCGCCGGGGTGGGGACCGTCGCAACGACCGGCGCCGGGGTTGGCGTGGGCGGAGCGTCCGGCACCGGCTCGAAGGCCCGCCGGTAGGAGAAATTGTGGCGTCCGTCGACCTTGCCCTCGACGAGGAGACGGCGCGGCGAGGGCGAGAGCTCCCACGTCTCTTTCAGGCTGTGCCCGGCCGACCACTTGGACGTCACGATGATCCGCTCCGGCGCGCTCTTCCGCTTCGCCGTCGACCTTCGCCGGCCCGTCGCCGTCGTCCTGCTCCCGCTCTTCGCCGTCGGTGATCACGACGCGCTTTCGCCCCGACGGGTAGGTGATCTCCACCCGTCGGCCGTCGTCCACGACGACGACCCGGCGGGCGTCTCCGAGCGCTTCGAGGGGGTCGTCCAGAGCCGAGGCCAGGGAGCCCGAGCCCCCGCGCCCGCCGCGGCCGCGCCCCGCCGCTCCCGACGACCCGTCGGCCCCAGCCGCCGACGCGACCTTCCCGAGCGCCGCGGCGGGGTCGCTGACCGTCGCTTCAGTCAGCCCCCAGCTCCCCGAGAAGCCGGTGCGGGGGGACGGTGCCGTCTCGGCGCCGAGCCGGGACGCCGCTGCGGCGAGGAAGCAGGCCGAAGCGGCGGAAATGGCCGCCAGACGAAAGGGATGAGGGTGCACGGGGGCTCCTTCGGTCGACGATTCGGCCGTCCTCCCTGGAAAAACGCAAGTTCCCTGCCGGAGACGACGGCCCTGCATCGGGGCGGCGTCGGGATGAGCCACCGCTCATTTTTCGGTATAGGATCGCAAAAGGAGAGCACGCGCATGAGATACGCCGGCAAGGCGATCCAGTGTCTCCCCCTGGACGACGGGTTCGTCGAGCTCCGGTTCGACCTCGAGGGGGACTCGGTCAACAAGTTCAATGCACTCACCGTGAAGGAGCTTCGGGAGGCGGTCGACCTGCTCAAGGCCGAAAAGGGGCTCAAGGGCGTCCTCCTGACGAGCGGCAAGGACGTCTTCATCGTCGGCGCCGACGTCACCGAGTTCCTGACCCTCTTCAAACAGTCCCCCGAGGAGATGACCGCCTGGGTCACTCGCGCCAACCGGACCTTCTCGGATCTCGAGGATCTCGACTGTCCGACGGTGGTCGCCATCAACGGCTTTGCTCTCGGCGGGGGCTTCGAACTCTGCCTCGCCGCCAGCTACCGGGTGATGGCCGACGACACGAGGGTCGGTTTCCCCGAGACGAAGCTCGGGATCTTCCCGGGCTGGGGCGGAACGGTCCGGTTCCCGCGTCTCGTCGGGGCCGACAACGCCATCGAGTGGATCGCCTCCGGCGAGCAGTGGTCCGCCGCCGACGCCTTGAAGATCGGCGCCGTGGACGGCGTCGTCGCGAAGGCTGACCTTCGCGACGTGGCGATCGGCGTCCTCAAGGACGCAGCGGCCGGCGGGCTCGACTGGAGGAAGCGCCGCGCCGAGAAGACCGGCCCGCTCGAACTGGACAAGATCGAGTCGGCGATGGTCTTCGAGACCTCGAAGGCCTTCGTCGGCGGGAAAGCCGGTCCGAACTACCCCGCTCCCATCGCGGCGATCGAGGCGATCGAGAAAGCGGCGCGAAAGGGCCGCGACGAGGCGCTCCCGATCGAGACCGAGGCGTTCGTCCGGATCGCGCGCACGCCGGTTGCCGCCGCCCTCGTCAGCGTCTTCCTCGGCGACCTGATGCTGAAGAAGATCGCGAAGAAAGCCTCGAAGGCGGCGCGGAAGGTGGAGAGCGCGGCCGTCCTCGGCGCCGGGATCATGGGGGGCGGCATCGCTTACCAGTCGGCCGCAAAGAAGATCCCGATCGTCATGAAGGACATCAACCCGAAGGCGATCGACCTCGGGCTTGCGGAGGCCGGGAAGCTCCTCGAGAAGCAGGTCTCCCGCGGAAAGATGACCCCGGCGAAGATGGCCGAGACGCTCGGCCGGATCCGGCCAGCCCTCTCCTACGGCGACTTCGGCTCCGTGGACTTCGTCGTCGAGGCGGTCGTCGAGAACGAAAAGGTGAAGAAGGCGGTCCTCGCCGAGGTGGAGGCGCTTCTGAAGCCGGGAGCCATCCTCGCCAGCAACACATCGACGATCTCCATCACCCGCCTCGCCGAGAGCCTGAAACGCCCCGAGGACTTCTGCGGGATGCACTTCTTCAACCCGGTGCCGAAGATGCCCCTCGTGGAGGTGATCCGCGGGAAGAAGTCGTCCGAGGCGACCATCGCGACGGCGGTCGCCTATGCGCTGGCGATGGGGAAGACGCCCGTCGTCGTGAACGACTGTGCCGGCTTCTTCGTCAACCGCGTCCTCTTCCCCTACTTTGCCGGCTTCATGAAGCTCGTCCAGGACGGGGTCGACTACACCCGGATCGACAAGGTGATGGAGAAGTGGGGCTGGCCGATGGGGCCGGCCTACCTTCTCGACGTCGTCGGGATCGACACCGCTGTCCACGCCGACAAGGTGATGGCGGCGGCCTTCCCCGACCGGATGGGCCACGCCGGGAAGACGGCCAGCGAGGCGATGTTCGAGGCGGAGCGGTACGGGCAGAAGAACGGAAAGGGGTTCTACGTCTACAAGCCCGAGAAGAAGGGGCCGCCAAAGAAGACGCCCGACCCGGAGGCCGCCGCCCTCCTCGCACCGATCGTCAAGGGCGGAGCGACCGTCACGGACGAGGCGATCGTCGAGCGGATGATGCTGCCGATGCTCTTCGAGTGCTCGCGCTGCCTCGAGGACAAGATCGTCGAGTACGCCCGTCGAGG
Organism: uncultured Acidobacteriota bacterium; assembly: GCA_963721385.1. Taxonomy (GTDB): domain Bacteria; phylum Acidobacteriota; class Thermoanaerobaculia; order UBA5066; family UBA5066; genus DAOMFB01. Next base: position 902,304 of record CAVRJB010000019.1, on the reverse strand, counting down.
TCGACCTCTCGCTCCTCTACGGCCTCGGCTTTCCCGCCGTTCCGGGGCGGCATCTTCCGCTGGGCGGACTCGCTCGGCGCCCCGGCCCTCCTCGCCGCCGCCGAGAAACACGCCGCACTTGGCAAGCTCTACGAGCCGACCGCCCAGCTACGCGATCTCGCCCGGAAGGGACAGCCCTTCCACACCGGAGAGTGAACCGATGAGAGAAGCCGTCGTCGTCGATGCCGTCCGCACCCCCATGGGCCGCTCCAAGGGGGGGATGTTCCGCAACGTCCGCGCCGAGAACCTCTCGGCCGCCGTCATCCAGGCGCTCCTCGACCGGAATCCGAAGGTGAACCCGGCCGAGATCGAGGACGTCATCTGGGGCTGCGTCCAGCAGACCCTCGAGCAGGTCTACAACATCGGGCGCTTCGCCGCCCTGATGACCTCCATCCCCAAGGAGGTCCCCGCCCAGACGATCAATCGCCTTTGCGGCTCGTCGATGCAGGCGCTCCACACCGCGACGCTCGCCATCATGGCCGAGCAGGGGGACCTCTTCGTCGTCGGCGGTGTCGAGCACATGGGGCACGTCCCGATGACGCACGGGATCGACATCAACCCCGCGATGAGCAAGCGGGTGGCGAAGGGCGCCATGAACATGGGGATCACCGCCGAGCTTCTCGCCCGCCTGCACGGGATGGGGCGGGAGATGCAGGACCAGTTCGCTCTCCGGTCGCACCAGAAGGCCGCCGCGGCCCAGACGGAAGGGCGCTTCAAGGCCGAGATCGTCCCGATGGCGGGGCACGACGAGAAGGGGGCGCCGAAGGTCTTCGCCCACGACGAGGTGATCCGCGCCGACACGACGCTCGACGCCCTGTCGAAGCTGAAGCCGGTCTTCGACCCGAAGAACGGCACCGTCACCGCGGGGAACGCGTCGGCCGTCTCGGACGGCGCCTCCGCGATGCTCGTCATGTCGGCCGAACGCGCGAAATCGCTGGGCCTTCAGCCCATGGCGAAGGTGAAGGCGATGGCCTCCGTCGGCGTCGATCCGTCGATCATGGGCTACGGCCCGGTCCCGGCCGTGAAGAAGGCCCTTGCGCGGGCGAAGATGAAGATCGAGGACATCCAGCTCTTCGAGCTGAACGAGGCGTTCGCGGCGCAGTCGCTTCCCTGCGTCAAGGACCTGGGGCTCCTCGACGTCATGGATGCGAAGGTGAATGCCAACGGCGGCGCCATCGCGCTCGGCCACCCGCTCGGCTGCTCGGGGGCGAGGATCTCGACGACGCTCCTTCACCAGATGAAGCAGAGGAACCTGACGACCGGCGTCGCCACGATGTGCATCGGCCTCGGGCAAGGGATTGCGACCGTTTTCGAGAGGTAGCCTCCGGCTCGACGAAAGCGAGGTACTCCATGTTCACGGTGAACATTCATCCGGTCGAACGAGTCATCCGGGGCGTCGTCGGCCTCTTCATCCTGAGCCTCGTCGTCTGGGGCCCGACGAGCAACTGGGGACTTCTCGGAATATTCCCACTCGCCACCGCCCTCACCGGCTGGTGCCCGCCCTACAGCCTGCTCGGGATCAGCACCTGCCCGAAAAAGGCCGCCGGCTGACCGCGCGGTGTCTCCAGCCATCCCCGACGAGGTGAAGCGGATCTTCACGAGCGCTCCGTTCATCGCGGACCTCGGCATCCGCCTGGAGTCCGCCGGCACGGGCGCGTGCACGACCGTGCTCCCCCTCGAACGGCGCCATCTCCAGCAGGACGGTTACGTCCACGCCGGCGTCCAGGCCACGATCGCCGACCACACGGCCGGCGCCGCCGCCGCGTCCCTCGTCAAGGACGGCCAGTCCGTCCTCTCGGCCGAGTTCAAGATCAACCTCCTCAGGGCCGCGAAGGGCGAGCGGCTGATCTGCCGGGCGAAGGTCCTGAAGGCGGGCTCGCAGCTCATCGTCGTCGAATCCGAGGTCTTCTGCGTCGCCTCGGGCGAGGAACGCCTCGTCTCCAAGGCGACGGTCACCCTCGCGGTGGTGCCCCGGCGTCCCTCCCCTCCTGGCTGAGGAAGAGCCGGCAGGCCGGGTTCGCACAGAGATGCGCAGTGGCCCTCGGCAATTCCCGTCGCGCCCCAACACTCGAACGCGAGTGAAGCGCGACCGCGGCGAGCGCGTCGTCGCCTTCGACACGGGGACGGGCTACAGGTACGTCGAGTAGCTACTTCACCCCCTCGAGGACGTACAGGTCCGACGCGATTGGCGCGTATGTAGCCGTAGGCGTAGCTCCTGCCGTCACGCGAAATCGCGACCGTAGCGGTCGCCCTGGATGACGCCGACCGGGTCCGCGGGCATCAGCTCCTTCCAGAGCTCCCGCTTCCCCGTCTCGATCTCGATCCGGAAGATCCTCCCCGGAGTCTCCTGCGGGCGGAAGACGAAAATGTGCGCTCGCGTCCGATTTGCGTCCGCATCCACCATGACGTCTTCGGGCTCGAGGCCCTTGAGCGGCGTCCGCTGTCCGCCGTCGAGCGACAGGATGTAAGCCCTTCCCGTCACCCATGTGCCGTGCAAGCCTCTTCCCGTCGGGCAAGAACGTTGCTCCCCTGGTCGCACTGTTCGGACGTGACGAGGCGCGGCGTTCCGCCTTCGATCGGCACAGTCCACCGGCTCGATCGGCTTGCCGGGCTCGGAAGCCCGGACCCAGAGCGTGCGTCCGTCAGGCATGATGAGCCGCTGGAGATGGTCAGGCCCGGGAGCGATGATCTTTGCGCGCGGTTCCGGCGCCCGTCGGGAGAAGGACCAGCTCCGGCGGCGGGCCGGGCACGATCGACGTGACCCACTTTCCGTCCGGGGAGAGACTCCGTGGCCCGGCCGTCGCCGAGCCGGACAGGGGACTCCGCGCCGACCTTCCAGAGGTAGACGCTCCCTTTGGGTCCCCCTCCTTCGCCTGACTCTCGGTGAAGACGAGCGTCGACCCGTCGGCCGAGAGAATGGGGCGCGAGGAGCCATCCAGCCACGACATCTCGCGCTCGCGCTCCATCCCAGGGGAGCGCATCACGATTCCAAGGCGAGTGATCGCTCTCTCCACGAGCAGCCGGCCGTCGGGCAAGAGGTCGTGCAGGACGAGGTTTTCCCCGGGCGGGTAGAGGACGCGTTCCTTGCCCGCGAGGGACACCTCGCGGATGGCCGAGATTGTCAGCCCGCAAGCCCGCGCTGAAACACGACGGAGCGTCCGTCCGGTCGCCACACCGGACGTCGACTGACGCCCACGGACCCGAGAGCTTCCGGATCTTTCCGTCTCGATCGGCGACGACGACGAAACTGCGGCGCTCACCCTCCTCCTCGACGAACGCGATCAAATCGTCCTTCGGAGACACACGGCCGCCATGCAATGATGCCCGTCGTCTCGTACAGGGTCTTTCCGACGGGGTACTCGAGCCGGCCCTTCCCTCCGGGGCCCACTCCGGGATCAACGCCAGCTCGGAGCCGTCGGCGTCTCCAGTCCGCGCCAGCGACGTTCTCGGCGACCTCGCGCGGTGCGCCGCCCCCGAGCGGCATACGGGCGAGCGTGCCAGCGCCCCACGGGTCGTAGAGGAAACCCTTCTTGAGGAGGATCGCCAGCTCACCCTTCGACGAGATGGAAAGGATGTCCGCGTTCGGGATGCCGAGCGGCCGGGACTCGAGGCTGTCCGTTCTCACCGAGAACAGCTCGGCCGGCTTGCCGTCCCACGCCGCGCTGTAGACGACCGTCTTTCCGTCCGGCGCGAAGCGGGCCCCCAGAAGGTTCCCCCGGCGGAAGGTGAGCTGGCGGAACGACACGTTGCCGGGCGAGATACCTTCGGGCGCCGTCTTCCGGCCGGAAACGAACGCGAGCGCGAGCGCGGCGGCCATCGCTGCGCCCAGGAGGACGCGGCGACCGATCGCACGCGAGCGCGACGCGGCGACGTGCGCGGTGGCGGAGGGCGTCGAGGCCTCCGAGAGCGAGCCGAGGTCGAAGGCGAGATCGCGTGCGGACTGGAAGCGCTCGGCGGGGCTCTTCTCGAGGCAGTGCCTCACGATCCGGTCGAGCGCCGGCGGGATCCCCGTCGTCACCGCCGAGAGATCACGCGGCTCCTCCTTGAGAATGGCATTCATCGTCTCGACGGCTGAGTCGCCGTGGAACGCCCGCGCCCCGGTCAGCATCTCGTAGAGGACGCAGCCGAACGAGAAGATGTCCGAGCGGTGGTCGGCGGGCTTCCCGCGCACCTGCTCGGGAGACATGTAGCCGACCGTGCCGAGGACCGTCTGGGGATCCGTCGCCTTCTCGATCGTCGGGGACTTCGTGTCGTCGCCGGCCGTGGGAGATGTCTGGCGCGCGAGGCCGAAGTCGAGGATCTTGGCGCGGCCGTCCGCGCTGACGAAGAGGTTCTCGGGCTTCAGGTCGCGGTGGACGATCCCCTTCTCGTGGGCCGCGGCGAGTCCGTTCGCCACCTGGATGGCGATCTCGACGGCCTTCCTGGGCGGCAGGCGCCCCTCGCGGAGCCGCTCGCGCAGCGTCTCGCCCTCCAGAAGCTCCATGACTGCATACGTTGTCCCGCCCTCGCTCCCGACGTCGAAGATCGAGAGGATGTTCGGGTGCGAGAGCGCGGCCACCGCCTTCGCCTCCCGCCCGAACCTAGCGAGGGCGTCGGCGTCACTCGCAAGCGACGCCGGGAGGACTTTGACGGCAACGTCGCGCCCCAGCCGAGTGTCCTTAGCCCGGTAGACCTCTCCCATCCCTCCCGCGCCGAGGGGGCCGAGGATCTCGTAAGGACCGAGCTTCATCCCCGCGGAGAGGCCCATGCGGCATGCCTCACCGGGTCGGAGGAAGGGGCGGGTCGTGTCCCCCCGGCACAAAGGCGCTCGTTCCGGCGGCCCGTCGTCGTGTTACTGCGGGGATTCTAGTCCCGTCCGGTCCCAGCGTTTCATTCGACAGTGCCTTCTCCGCCTTCTATCTTGGGAACATGAAACCGAAGGAAGCCTCGCATTCAGTCGCGTCGCCACCCCTCGTCGGGCCCGGGCACGTCTGCCCGTGGTGGATCGGGCCGCTCCTCGTCTCACCCCTCCGGCGGCTCCTCGAATCGCCGGAACGCCTTCTCGGGCCGCACGTGAAGCACGGGATGACCGTTCTCGAGCCCGGCTGCGGGATGGGCTACTTCAGCCTGCCGCTCGCCCGGCTCGTCGGGCCGGAGGGAAAGGTGATCTGCGTCGACGTCCAGCCGCGGATGATCGAGGGGCTTCGCCGCCGCGCCGGCCGGGCGGGCCTCCTCGACCGGATCGAGGCATCGGTCTGCGCCGCGGACGACCTCGTTCTCGGACCACTGGGAGGGGCGGATCGACCTCGCCGTGGCGATTCACACGGTCCACGAGGTCGGCGACGCCGGCGCCTTCCTCGGACAGGTCGCCCGCGCGCTCCGGCCCGGCGGATCGCTCGTCCTCATCGAACCGCGCGGTCACGTCGCCCGTGAGGCTTTCGACGCGACCCTCGCCACCGCCCGAAGCGTCGGGCTCGTCGAGCGGGATCGTCCCGCGCGCGGCGAAAGCTCGCCGCCGTCCTCGTCAAGGAAGGCCGCCCCGCCCCGGCGACCTGAGCGGCCTACGCCAGGAAAAGCCGGTACGCCGGGTTCGTGCTCTCGTCCCAGTGGCGGTAGCCGAGGTCCGTCAGGAAGCGGCGGAATTTCGCGTCGTCGCGGCGCGGCACCTGGATCCCGGCGAGGACGCGCCCGTAGTCGGCGCCGTGGTTCCGGTAGTGGAAGAGGCTGATGTTCCAGTCGCTCCGCATCTTCGAGAGGAACGTCAGGAGGGCCCCGGGGCGCTCGGGGAACTCGAACCGGTAGAGCCGCTCGTCGCGCGCCTGCGGGGCGTGCCCGCCGACGAGGTGGCGTACATGGAGCTTGGCCATCTCGTTTTCCGAGAAGTCGAGGGCCGGCAAGCCCCGGGCCTTCAGGCGCTTCAGGATCTCGCGCGTTTCCCCCGCGTTCGAAACCTCCAGCCCGACGAAGACGTGCGCGTCGACGGAGTCGGCGTAGCGGTAGTTGAACTCGGTGACATTCCGGGGGCCGATGACGGCGCAGAACTCGCGGAAGCTCCCGGGGCGCTCGGGAATCGTCACCGCGAGGATCGCCTCCCGCCGCTCGCCGAGCTCCGCCCGTTCCGCCACGTGGCGGAGGCGGTCGAAGTTCATGTTGGCGCCGCTCGTCACGGCCACGATCGTCCGCCCCCGGTGGCGTCCGTGCTCGGCCCACGCCTTCAGTCCGGCGACCGGAAGCGCCCCGGCCGGCTCGAGGATCGAGCGCGTCTCCTCGAAGACGTCCTTGATCGCCGCGCAGATGGCGTCCGTGTCGACGAGGACGACCTCGTCCACGAACTTCCGGCAGAGTCGGAACGTCTCCTTCCCCACCTTCCGGACCGCGACGCCGTCCGCGAAGAGGCCGACCCGCGGGAGCGTCACCCGCCGCCCGGCCGCGAGCGACCGGTGCATCGCGTCGGCGTCCACGGGCTCGACGCCGACGATGCGGATCCGCGGCTGCAGCCGTTTCACGTACGCCGCGATCCCGGAGATCAGCCCGCCGCCCCCGACCGCGACGAAGATCGCGTCGACGCCCACCGGCCGCTGGCGGAGGATTTCCAGGCCGATCGTCCCCTGTCCCGCGATGACGTCCGGATCGTCATAGGGGTGGATGAAGGTCCGGCTCCCCTTCCGCGCGATCCGCTTCGCCTCGGCGTAGGCGTCGTCGTACGAGTCGCCCGAGAGGACGACCCGCGCGCCCCGCGCCGCGACAGCCTCGACCTTGATCCGGGGCGTCGTGACGGGCATGACGATCGTCGCCGTGCAGCCGAGGCGCTGGGCGGCGAGCGCCACCCCCTGCGCGTGGTTCCCCGCCGAGGCCGCGACGACGCCGCGCCGGAGAGCCGCCGGTGAGAGCCGGACCATCCGGTTGTAGGCGCCGCGCAGCTTGAACGAGAAGACGGGCTGGAGATCCTCCCGCTTCAGGAGGACCTCGTTCCCCGTCCGGCGCGAGAGGCTGGGCGCCGCTGTCGAGCGGCGACTCCACCGCCACGTCGTAGACGCGCGCCCTGAGGATCCTCTCGAGGTAGTCCTTCCCCAAGGCGTCAGCCGCGGCGCCCGAAGCGCGCCGCTACTTTCGGCCGCTCGGCCGCCGGGACCGGGTGGCACCAGTCGGCCGACCGCTTGTGCTTCCCGAGGACGGCCGCGTGGTAGGCCTTCTGCAGGGCGCGGGTCACCGGGCCCGCCGTTCCCGCGCCGATCGTCCGGAAGTCGATCTCGCGAAGCGCGATGCACTCGGCCGCCGTGCCGCAGACGAAGACCTCGTCGGCGATGTAGAGCTGGTCGCGCGAGACGGGGCGCTCGACGACTTCGTAGCCGAGGTCGCCGGCCAGCGTGAGGATGGAGTCCCGGGTGATTCCCTCCAGAACCGGGGCGTCGGGAGGCGTGACGATCTTCCCGCCGCGGACGAGGAAGAGGTTCGCCCCGGTGCACTCGGACACGTACCCCTGGGGATCGAGGAGGATCGCTTCGTCGAATCCGAGCCGCACCGACTCGGTCTTCGCGAGGAAGCTGTTCACGTAGTTCCCGCTCACCTTCGCCTTCGTGGCCGTGACGTTCGGATGGTGGCGCGTGTACGAGGAGACGTTCGCCCGGACGCCTTTCTCGAGCGCCTCGGCGCCCAGGTAGTTCTTCCAGGGCCAGACGGCGATGCCGACGCCCGGCTTCCCGCCGTCGAGGTTCAGGTTCCACCCGCCGTCCTCGAGCCAGACGAGCGGCCGGATGTAGCACTCGTCGTAGCCGTTCCGGAGAATCGTCTCGTCCACCGCCTCTGTCAGCTCGTCGAGCGAGTACGGGAGCGACTTGAAGCCGAGGCAGGTCGCCGAGTCGATCAGCCGCGTCAGGTGCTCCTCGAGGCGGAAGACCGACGGGCCGTCCGCGGTCGCGTAACAGCGGATCCCCTCGAAGACGCCGATGCCGTAGTGGAGGCCGGGCGTCAGGAAGGGAATCGTCGCCTTGGCGGCGTCCACGAGCTTCCCGTTCATCCAGATCGTCTTCGTCTCGAGTCCCATGGGGTCCCCCTCAGTGTGCCGTTTCGAATGCGCGGACGATGGAATCGGTCATGGCGGTCGTCGAAAGGACTCCGGCGCTTCCCGGCGGCGCGAGGTCGGCGGTCCGCGCCCCTGACGCCAGCGCGGCCTCGACGGCCCGCTCGACGGCCGCAGCCTCTTCGGGGAGCGAGAGGCCGTGCCGCAGAAGGAGCGCGGCCGAGGCGATGGCCCCGATGGGATTCGCGATCCCCTTCCCCGCGAGCGCCGGGGCGGAGCCGTGCACCGGCTCGAAGAGGCCGGGCCCGTCGCCGAGGCTCGCCGACGGGAGGAGCCCCAGCGACCCGACGAGCGCGCCGCACTCGTCCGACAGGATGTCGCCGAAGAGGTTCTCCATGACGAGGACGTCGTAACGCCCCGGGGTCAGGACGAGGCTCATCGCACACGAGTCGACGAGCTGGTGCTCGAGCGTCACGTCGGGGTAGCGGCGGCCGACCTCGGTCACGACGCTCCTCCAGAGCTGCGACGTCTCGAGGACGTTCGACTTGTCGACGGACGTCACGAGCCGGCGCCGGCCGCGGGCGAGCCGGAACGCCACGTCGGCGACCCGCTCGATCTCCGCGGTCGTGTAAGGAAGCGTGTTGACGGCGCGGCCGCCGGCGAGGTCGAGGCGCCGCGGCGTGCCGTAGTAGAGACCGCCCGTCAACTCGCGGACGATGACGAGGTCGAGCCCGCGCGCGACCTCGGGCTTGAGCGGCCCGGCGCCGTTGAGCCCCGAGAGGAGCCGGGCGGGGCGGAGGTTCGCGAAGACGCCGAGCGCTTTCCGGAGGCCGAGAAGGCCTGCCTCCGGCCGCTTCTCCGGCGGAGCGCCGTCGAACGCCGGATCGCCGACGGCGGCCAGGAAGACGGCGTCCGACGCGAGGCACGCGTCGAGCGTCTTTTTGGGCAGCGGCGTCCCGTCAGACCGGAGGGCCGACGCTCCGAGAAGATGCTCCTCGAAGGCGAACGTGTGGCCGAAACGCTTCGCGACGGACGACAGGACGCGCGCCGCAGAGGCCGCAACCTCGGGGCCGATGCCGTCTCCCGGCAGGACGACGATGCGCGCCCTTCGCCCCACTCAGACTCCGAACCCGTAGCCCGCCTCGTCGAGGAGGGGCGTCGGCTCCCACGTCGCCGAGCGCTTCGCCGCGGCCTTCTGCCGCGCCTCGGTCACCCGCATCTCGGTGGTCATCTCGAGGAGGTCGGTGTCGCCGATGACCTTCCGCGCCTCCGTCCGCTTGATCATCCGGCGGTAGAGCTCGTCCAGCTCGAGGCGCGAGAGCTCGATTCCGAGCGACTCGCAGCGGGCCTTCAGCGCGTGCCGGCCCGAGTGCTTCCCGAGGACGAGCGTCGTGCTCGGCCGGCCGACGTCCTCGGCCCGCATGATCTCGTAGGTCCGCCGGTCCTTCAGGAGACCGTCCTGGTGGATGCCGGCCTCGTGAGCGAAGGCGTTACGGCCGACGATCGCCTTGTTCGCCTGAACGGGCTCGCCCGTCAGCTCGGCGAGGAGCTGGCTGACGGCGAAGAGGACCGGCGTCACAACGCCCGTCGCGTACGGCATCCGGTCCGCCCGGACCCGGAGCGCCATGACGAGCTCCTCGACCGAAGCGTTCCCGGCCCGCTCGCCGATGCCGTTCACCGTGCACTCGATCTGGCGCGCGCCCCCCTCGATGGCCGCGAGGGAGTTCGCGACGGCGAGGCCGAGGTCGTTGTGGCAGTGCGCGGAGAGGACGACCGGCTTTCCTTCCGGGAGCTTCGCGCGGACCGAGCGGAACATCGCCCGGATCTCGTCCGGCAGGGCGTAGCCGACGGTGTCGGGGAGGTTGATCGTCGTCGCCCCGGCCCGCGCCGCCGCGGCGGCGATCGCCGCGAGGAACTCCGGATCGCTCCGCGTCGCGTCCTCGGCCGAGAACTCGATGTCGTCGGCGAAGCGCCGCGCGCGGGCGATTCCGGCCTCGGCGGCCTCGACCGCCTGCTCGCGCGTGATCCCCAGCTTCCGCGCAAGGTGGAGGTCGGAGGTGGCGACGAAGACGTGCATCCGGGGGCGGGCGGCGCCTTCGAGCGCGGCGCCGGCCCGGTCGATGTCCCCGGGGCGGCAGCGCGCGAGCGCGGCGATCGACGGATGCCTCACCTCGCGAGCGATGTCGCGCACGGCCTCGAAGTCGTCATCCGAGGCGATCGGGAAGCCGGCTTCGATGACGTCGACGCCGAGCTCTTCGAGCTTTCGGGCGAGGCGGAGCTTCTGCTCGTGCCGGAGCGAGAAGCCGGGGGCCTGCTCGCCGTCGCGCAGGGTCGTGTCGAAGATGACGATGCGGGAGACGGGCGCTTCCATCTCAGGCCACCCGATCGATGGTGACGGGGTGAAGGAACGGCATCCGCTCGCGGAGCTCCCGCCCGACCTTCTCGATCGGGTGCTCGCGCTCGGCCTCGCGCTGCCTCTCGAACCACGGCCGCCCCGCGGCGTTCTCCGCGATCCACTTCTCGGCGAAGGCGCCTTCCTGGATCTCCCCGAGGATCCGGCGCATCTCGGTCCGCGTCGCCTCCGGGACGATCCGCGGCCCGGCGGTGTAGTCGCCGTACTCGGCCGTGTCGCTGACGGAATAGCGCATGTAGTTCAGGCCTCCGCGATACATCAGGTCGACGATGAGCTTCAGCTCGTGCATGCACTCGAAATACGCGACCTCGGGCTGGTACCCCGCCTCGACGAGCGTCTCGAACCCGGCCTTCACGAGGGCGGCCGCACCGCCGCAGAGGACGGCCTGTTCGCCGAAGAGGTCGGTCTCCGTCTCCTCGGCGAACGTCGTCTCGAGGACCCCGGCCCGCGTGCAGCCGAGGGCGCGCGCGTAGGCGAGGGCGTCCTCGCGGGCGTGGCCGCTGGCGTTCTGGTCGACGGCGACGAGCGCCGGCGTCCCTTCCCCGTCCTTGTACAGCTCGCGCACCCGGTGGCCCGGCGCCTTCGGCGCCACCATGGCGACGTCCACTTCGGGCGGCGGGACGATCTGGCCGAACCGGATGTTGAATCCGTGCGCGAAGAGGAGCGTCTTCCCCTTCTTCATGTGGGGCGCGATCGCCTGCTCGTAGAGCTTCTTCTGTCCCGTGTCCGGCGTCAGGATCATCACGAGGTCCGCCCGGCGCGCCGCCTCGTCGACCGGGAGGACCGTGAAGCCGTCGGCCTTCGCGCGCGCCGCCGACGTCGAGGTGTCGTGCAGGCCGACGATGACCGCGACGCCGCTGTCGCGGAGGTTCTGGGCGTGGGCGTGTCCCTGGCTTCCGTAACCGATGACAGCCACCGTCCGCCCCTTGAGGCGGGAGACGTCGGCGTCGGCGTCGTAGTAGATCTTGGCCATCTTTCTCTCCTTCGGTTCCGGATCAGCTCGCGCTCTTGAGGCGCGCGACGGCTTCGTGGGCGGACTCGAGCGCGGTCTCGTGGACGTCTCGCACGTCCTCGAAGCGGCGCATCTGCTTGACGAGGAGCGCGGCGACTTCCGCCGACGCGCGGGCGATGATCGTGAGCCGGGCGGGCGTCGCCGCGGCGTCCAGGACGAGGCTCTCGACCCGGATCGAGTGCCGGCGGAAGAGGCCGTCCACGCGCGCGAGGAGCCCCGGCACGTTGTCGACGTGGGCGATCAGGGTGCGGCGCATCTCAGGCCCCCCCTTCGGAAACGCGTGCCGCGGGTCCTCGGCGATCATCGCGTCGATCGACTGCCCGGCCGGCCACATCGGGTAGCAGTTCTCGGCCGGGTCGACCGTGACGTGGACGAGGGCGGGGCCGTCCGTGACGGCGAGAGCGCCTCTCGTAAGCCGCGTCCAGCTCGTCGGGCCGGGACGCCGAGAAGGCCTTCGCGCCCATCGCCTCGGCGAGCTTCACGAAGTCGGGGTTCGCGAGCGCCACGGAGAAGAAGCGCTTCTCGTAGAAGAGCTCCTGCCACTGGCGGACCATCCCGAGGTTCTTGTTGTCGAGGAGGACGATCTTGATCGGGAGCCGCTCCTCCGAGGCCGTGATGAGCGCCTGCATCGTCTGCTGGAAGCTCCCGTCGCCGTTCAGGTTGATCACGAGCCGGTTCGGCATCGCGCACTGGGCGCCGATCGCCGCCGGGAGGCCGAAGCCCATCGTCCCGAGGCCGCCCGAGGTGATGAATGTCCGCGGCTCGTCGCACTTCCAGTACTGCGCGGCCCACATCTGATGCTGGCCGACGTCGGTCGTCAGGATCGGGCGCTTCTCGCGCGTCATCCGCCAGAGCCGGTCGACGGCGTACTGCGGCAGGATCGGGCCGTCTCCCTGCCGGTAGCGGAGCGGGAAGGCCCGCTTCAGCTCCTCGATCCGCGCCCACCAGGCGGTGGTGTCGGGCGCGCCGACGAGCGGGAGGAGGGCGTGCAGGACGGTCCGGGCGTCACCTGCGAGCGGGTAGTCGGCCTTCCGGTTCTTGCCGATCTCGGACTCGTCGATGTCGACGTGGACCACGCGCGCGTGCGGCGCCCACGTCGCGAGCTTCAGCGTGACGCGGTCGTCGAACCGGACGCCCACGCCGATGATCAGGTCGCACTCGTGCATGGCGTGGTTGGCGTAAGCCGTCCCGTGCATCCCGAGCATCCCGAGCGACTGCGGATCGGTCTCCGGGAAGGCCCCCTTCCCCATCAGCGTCGTCGTGACCGGGATCCGCGCCTTCTTCGCGAGCCGCCGCACTTCCTCCGAGGCTCCCGACGAGATGACGCCACCCCCGACGTAGAGGATCGGCCGCCGCGCATTCGAGATGGCGAGGGCGGCGTGGCGGAGCGCGGCGGCGTCGATCCGGTGCTTCTTGTGCGGCGGCTCGGGCTCGGCGTCAGGGGCCTCGATCTCCGCCTGCATGAAGTCGCGGGGGACGTCGACGAGGACCGGACCGGGGCGCCCCGAGACGGCGATCCGGAAAGCGTCGCGCAGGGTCGGCACGACGTCGTCCGCGTCGCGGACGATCCAGTTGTGCTTCGTGACGGGCTGCGTGAGGCCGAAGATGTCGGCCTCCTGGAAGCCGTCGCGGCCGATCAGGTGCGTCGGAACCTGCGCGGTCAGCGCCACGACCGGGGTCGAGTCCATCATCGCGTCCGCGAGGCCGGTGATGAGGTTCGTGGCGCCCGGGCCCGAGGTCGCGAGGCAGACGCCGGGGCGCCCGGTGGCCCGCGCGAACCCCTCGGCCGCATGCGCGCCCCCCTGCTCGTGCCGCATCAGGAGGTGCCGGATCCCCGGCGTGCCGTAGAGCGCGTCGTAGAGCGGAAGGGCCGCCCCTCCCGGATGCCCGAAGACGTGCGTGACCCCCTGCCGAACCAGCTCGTCCACGAAGTAGCGGGCGGCTTTGGCGCGGGGGCGGGGAGAGGCGTCGGTTCGGATCGCGGAGCTCATGCGGAGACCCCTTCCGTTTGGAAGCCCGTCACCGCCCCGTCCGACGCGGACGAGACGAGACGGGCGTATTTGGCAAGAGCGCCGCCCGTCGCGCGCGGGGCGCGCGGGCGGAATGTCGCGCGGCGCGCCTCGAGCGGCGCGGAGACGTCGAGGCGGCGGGCTGAGACGTCGAGCGTGATCGTGTCCCCCTCGTTGACGAGGGCGATCGGGCCGCCGGCCGCCGCCTCGGGCGACACGTGGCCGACCATGAAGCCGTGCGTCGCACCGCTGAAGCGCCCGTCGGTGACGAGGGCCACCGAGCCGCCGAGCCCCTGCCCGACGAGAGCGGCGGTCACGCCGAGCATCTCGGGCATGCCGGGGGCGCCCTTCGGCCCCTCGTAGCGGATGACGACGACGTCGCCTGCCTTGATCCGCTGCGCCTGCACCGCCTCGAACGCCGCGGCCTCGCCGTCGAAGACGCGGGCCGGGCCCGAGTGAGAGAGCCGCTCGTGCCCGACCAGCTTCGCCACGCACCCCTCGGGGGCCAGCGAGCCGCGGAGGATCGCGAGGCCGCCGGTCGCCTTGATCGGATTCCCGACCGGCCGGATGACCTCCTGCCCGGGGGTCTCGACGGCGTCTTTTGCCTCGGCGAAGAGCGTCCGGCCGGTGACGGTGATCTCGTCCTTCAGCTTCCCGGCGTCGACGAGCCGCTTCGCGACGAGGCGGACCCCCCCCGCGCGCTCGAGGTCGACCGCCGTGAAGCGTCCGCCCGGCTTCAGGTCGGCGAGAATCGGCGTCCGGCTGGAGATTGCGTCGAAGTCGTCGAGCGAGAGCGGCACGCCGCTCTCGCGCGCGATCGCGAGGAGGTGGAGGACGGCGTTCGTGGAGCCACCCGTCGCCACGACGCCCGCGATGGCGTTCTCGAAGGCCTTCCGGGTCAGGATCTTCCGGGGCGTCAGCTTCCTGACGAGGAGCTCCATCACGAGCGCGCCGCACGCGAAGGCGACGTCGTCCTTCCGCGGGTCGGTGGCAGGGACGTCGTTCGCGCCCATCGGTGAGATTCCGAGGAACGCGAGGGCCGTGGCCATCGTGTTCGCCGTGAACTGGCCGCCGCACGCCCCCGCGCCCGGGCAGGCCCGCTCCTCGATCTCCTGAAGCTCCTTCGCGCCCATCTTCCCGGCGCCGTAGGAACCGACCGCCTCGAAGACGTCCTGGATCGTGATGTCGTGCCCCTCGTAGCTCCCCGGCTGGATCGAGCCGCCGTAGAGAGCGAGGGACGGGAGGTCGAGCCGGGCGAGCGCCATGACGGTGCCCGGAATCGTCTTGTCGCAGCCCGAGATCGCCACGACGGCGTCGAGCGAGTGGCCGAGGACGAAGAGCTCGATCGAGTCCGCCACGACCTCTCGCGAGATCAGCGAGGCCCGCATCCCGTCGGTCCCCATGGAGATCCCGTCGGAGATGGCGATCGTGTTGAACTCGATCGGCGTCCCGCCGGCCGCCCGGATCCCCTCCTTCACCTTCGCCGCGAGCCGGCGGAGGTGGAGGTTGCAGGGCGTCACCTCGGTCCAGGTGTTCGCCACCGCCACGAGCGGACGCTCGATGTCGGCCCCGCTGAGCCCGGTCGCCCGGAGCATCGCCCGCGCCGGAGCGCGTGCGGGGCCTTTTTTCACGACGTCGCTGAACACCCTTTCTACCTCCTCAAGCTGCCACCAAAACGAAAAAGCCCCGCGACCCTTGCGGGGTGCGGGGCTTTTGTTCCTTGACTGTCTGTCGTCTAGGTCGCCCGCACCCCGCCGCTAAGGACGAGGACGTCGACGATGACGACCAGAAGCAGGCCCAGAAGCCCGACGAGCCGGCGGACGTTCACCGCCGAAAGGAGCGTGCTCGCGGGGCTCAGCGTGCGGGCCAACATTTAAACGCGAACCCTACGGACTTCGAGGGTCCGTGTCAATGATTAAACCGCTCGGACGAAAAACCTGACACGTACGGCAAATTCGCCGCAACCGCCTCGATTTCCTCGAAACGCTCGAGAAGAAGGCCCGTGGCGTCCCACTGGCCGGTCAGGAAGGCGCCGCGGACGGAGTCGGGAAGGGAAACGGCGACGTGGATTCCGGCCGCCGTGACGGTCCGGGCGGCGAGGTCGAGGGCGAAGATCCGCCCCGGCTCTCGCGCCGCGGCCTCCTGCAGCGTCCGGACGTCGCCGGGCGACGCCACGACGCATGGCAGGCCGATCGCCATCGAGTTCCCGAAGAAGATCTCCGAGAACGACTCCCCGACGATGGCCCTGATCCCCCACCGCTGGATCGCCTGTGGCGCGTGCTCGCGCGAAGAGCCGCAGCCGAAGTTCCGGTTCACGACGAGGATCGAGGCGCCGGCATGGGCCGGGGCGTCGAACGGGTGGGGCGACGCCGACCCCGCGCGGGCGGCCCGGTCGTCCTCGAAGACGTGCTTCTCGAGCCCCTCGAACGTCACGGAGACGAGAAACCGCGCCGGGATGATCCGGTCGGTGTCGACGTCGTCGCCCCGCAGCCGGAGCGCCGTCCCTTCGATGCGGGTGATCGCGCTCATCGGAGGAGCATCCTCACGTCCGTCACCTCGCCCGCGATCGCGGCGGCCGCCACCATCGCGGGACTCATCAGCAGCGTCCGGCCGGTCGGGCTCCCCTGCCGCCCCTTGAAGTTGCGGTTGGACGAGGAGGCGCAGACCTGCCGCCCCTCCAGCCGGTCAGGGTTCATGGCGAGGCACATCGAGCAACCCGCACCGCGCCACTCGAAGCCGGCATTGCGGAAGACCTCGTCGAGCCCCTCCTTCTCGGCGGCCGCGCGGACGGCGTTCGAGCCCGGGACGACGAGCGCCTTGACCCCTTTCGCGACGTGCCGCCCCTTCACGACGCGGCCGGCCTCGCGGAGATCCGAGAGGCGGCCGTTCGTGCAGGAGCCGATGAAGGCGACGTCGATCTTCGTTCCGGTGATCGTCTCGCCGCCCGAGTAACCCATGTACTCGAGGGCCTCGGCGACCGCGGCTTTCTCGTCGGGCGGGGCGTCCTCCAATCGCGGGACCCGCCCCGAAACGCCGGCCACCTGTCCCGGGTTGATCCCCCAGGTCACCTTCGGCTCGATCGAGCCTCCGTCGAATCGTACGACGTCGTCGTACGGCGCGCCCGCGTCGGAAGCGAGCGACGCCCACCAGCGGACCGCCCGCTCGAACGCCTCTCCCTTCGGAGAGAAGCGCCGGCCGCGCAGGTAGTCGAACGTCGTCCGGTCGGGGTTGACGTAGCCGGCGCGGGCGCCCCCCTCGATCGACATGTTGCAGAGCGTCAACCGCTCTTCCATCGACATCGCGTCGACGGCCGCACCGCCGTACTCGTAGGCGAATCCCGCCCCCGCCTTGACGCCGAGGCGACCCAGGACCTCGAGGATGACGTCCTTTGCGTAGACGCCCGGGCCGAGCCCTCCCGCGACCTCGATCCGCCGGACCTTGAGAGGCTCGAGCGCGAGCGTCTGCGAGGCCAGGACGTCCCGGACCTGCGAGGTCCCGATTCCGAACGCCAGCGCGCCGAACGCGCCGTGCGTCGAGGTGTGGCTGTCGCCACAGGCGATGGTCATCCCCGGCTGCGTGAGCCCCAGCTCCGGCCCGATGACGTGGACGATCCCCTGCCCGTCGTCGCCGAGCGGGAAGAACGGAATCCCGAACTCGTGGCAGTTCCTCTCGAGCGCGACGAGCATCTCCTCGGCCATGGCGTCACGGAAGGGGCGGGCCGCGCCGTCGGTCGGGACGATGTGGTCGACGGTGGCGACGGTCCGGTCAGGGAAGGGGACGCGGCCGCCTCGCCGCCGGATCATCTCGAAGGCCTGCGGGCTCGTGACTTCATGGACGAGGTGCAGCCCGATGAAGAGCTGCGTCTGCCCCGTCGCGAGCTTCCGGACCGCGTGCCGGTCCCAGACCTTCCGGTAGAGCGTCTCCGCCATGAGGCCGGAAAGGCTAGCACCGGCGCGCCCGTTCCCCGAAACGAATCCATAATCCGCCCATGCGCGCCGCCCTTGTCCAGATGAACCTCGCCTGGGAGGAATGGTCCGCGAACCACGCGTCGGCCGCCCGGCACCTGAAGCGCGCGGCCGACGCCGGCGCCGACCTCGCGATCCTCCCCGAGATGTTCGCGACCGGCTTCTCGATGAACGCCGCGAAGATCGCGCAGGCCCCGGGCGGGCCGACGGAGCGCTGGCTCCTCGGGATGGCGCGCGGCCTCTCGATGCACCTCCTCGCGGGGGTCGCGGAGACGGGCTCGCCCCTCCCCGTCAACAACGCCCTCCTCGTGACGCCGGACGGCGACGTCCGCCGCTATTCGAAGATCCATCCCTTCTCGCTCGCCGGCGAGGAAAAGGTCTTCGCGGGCGGGATGGGAGTCCCGACCTGGGAGGTCGCCGGCGCGCGCGTCACGCCGCAGGTCTGCTACGACCTCCGCTTCCCCGAGCCGTTCCGCCTCGCCGCTTCGGCGACCGACGTCTACGTCGTCATCGCGAACTGGCCCGATCGGCGCCGCGCCCACTGGCAGACGCTCCTCCGCGCCCGTGCGATCGAGAACCTCGCCTACGTCCTCGGCGTCAACCGGGTCGGCGACGGGGACGACATTCACTACGCCGGCGACTCGGCGGCGATCTCGCCGTGGGGCGAGACCCTCGCCTCGGCCGCCGAGATCGAGACCGTCCTCCTCGTCGACGTCGACCCGAAGCTGGTGGCGGACACGCGCGCGAAGCTGACCGCTTTGAAGGACCGCCGGCCGGAGAGCTACACGCGCTGAGGACGGGCCCTTCTCATCAAACGACCTCGACCGGGATCGAGAGCGTGAGCGCGGCCTCGGGACGGCAGGCCCCCTCGCCGCAGGCGCGGTAGGTCACGACGACGGAGATCGTCCTCTGGCCGCTCGCTGCCGCCGGGAGACGGAAAAGGAGAGATCTGCTTCGAAAGTAGCCCGAGAAGGCCGGAAAGGCGGGCTCTTCGCCGGTGACGGTGGAGTTCGGGCGAGGGCGCGTTTCTTCGAAGGTGAAATCAGACCCGCCCCACGCTTCGATGCGGATTCCGTCGGCTCCCTGCAGGTGCCAGCCGTGCGCGACACCTGGAACGTCAGCGGGATCCGCAGACGCCGCTCCGCGCTTCGCGCGGTGCTTCGAAGGGCCGAGACACGAAAGCACGCCCTCGCCGAAACCACTTCGAAGCCCTCCCCGCCCTAGCTCCGCCCTCTTCACCTTCGAAGAAAAATGACCCGCGTCCTGCTTCGCTGTACGTCGAATCACTCCGCCCGCGCTGCCCTCGCCCCGAAGCGAGAGGAGAGCGCCGACGCCCGCTTCCGGATTCTCCGAGTCGAACTCGAGCAGCTCGACGAGCGCGAGGTGCCACGACTCGGTCCCGTGCGGCGAGCGGGCAAGGAGCCACGAGACGTCGGAGACGGCCTCGGCCGCCTCGCGAGCAAGAGCGGCGTCGCCGGTCTTCCGCGCGAGGCGCGCCTGCGCGAAGGCCGCCGAGCCCGACGCCGACGGGATCGCCTTGTCGAAGAGATCGCGCCCACGAGTCAGGAGCGTCTCGTGCCCTTCGCCCGTGAAGGCAAGGCCCGGCCCGTCCTCCCGCCGGAATCGGGCGAAGGCGCCGACGCAGGCCTTCGCGTCCGCGAGGAAGCCGTCCGCCCGGCTTCCGTCCTCCGCCTCGGCGAGGTCGAGGAGCGCGTGGGCGAGAAGCGCCTCATCCTCGAGAAACGCCGGGATCTTCGCCTCGCCGTCCTTCCACGTTCGCTGAAGGCGACCGGTTCCGTCCCGCATCTCGGCCTGAAGAAACCGCGCGGCGCTCCTCGCCGCCTCGAGGTAGCGCGGCTCGCCGAGGAGGCGGCCGGCCCGTGCGAAGCCGGAGACCGCGAGGGCGACCCACCCCGCGACCCGCTTGTCGTCGAGCGAGGGAGGAATTCGTTTCGCGCGCGCATCGAGAAGCCTGTGCCTGAGCGGCGCGAGCCTCTCTTCCGCACCCGGTGAAGAGGAGATTTTCCTGGAAAGGTGAAGGACGCTGAGGCCCGTGGACCGTCCGGTCGCTTCATCGAGGTAATTGCCTTCCGGCCTGACCGAATACCATTCGCAGAAGAAACTGCCGTCCGATTCTCCGAGGCATTCCCGGATCTGCACCGGGTCCCAGACAAAGTACTTTCCCTCTTCTCCTTCCGAATCCGCGTCCGTCGCCGCGAAGAAGCCCCCCTCCGGGCCGCGCATCTCGCGGAGAAGGTAGTCGCCGATATCCCGGGCGGTCCGCTGGAAGAGATCCCCCCCCGTGGCCGCCCACGCCTCGGCATAGAGGCCGAGAAGCTGGGCGTTGTCGGTCAGCATCTTCTCGAAGTGCGGAAGGAGCCAGCGCTCGTCGGTCGAGTAGCGGTGGAAGCCGCCGCCGAGGTGATCGTGGATGCCGCCGAGTGCCATTGCCTCGAGCGTCTTCGACGCACGCCCGAGGGCCGCGGCATCGCTTGCGGCGCCCCGCCCGAGCCACCACGCGATCGCGAGGTGGGGCGGAAACTTCGGCGCCCCTCCGAAACCGCCGTGCGTCTCGTCAAACGACGACGCCAGAGCGTCCGAAAGGGCGTCCGCCGTCTCCGGACCGAGCGGCGCCTTCCCTCGGCCGGAGGTGAGGCGCTGGCTGGCGTCGATGTCGGCCGTGAGGCGCCCCGCGAGCTCCTCGACGTCGGCCCGGCGCTCGTGGAACGTCTCCGACAGCCGCGTCAGGAGCGTCCGGAACCCCGGCCGCCCGTGCCGGTCGTCCGGAGCGAAATAGGTCCCGCCGAAGAAAGGCCGCCCGTCGGGGAGGAGGAACGCCGAGAGCGGCCAGCCCCCCCGCCCCGTCGTCAGCTGGACGCTCGTCATGTAGACGTCGTCGACGTCGGGGCGCTCCTCGCGGTCGACCTTGATCGCGACGAAGCGCTCGTTGAGGACGCTCGCGATCTCCTCGTTCTCGAAGCTCTCCCGCTCCATGACGTGGCACCAGTGGCACGACGAGTAGCCGATCGAGAGGAAAATCGGTTTGTCCTCGCGTTTCGCTTTCGCGAAGGCTTCCTCGCCCCACGGATACCAGTCGACCGGGTTCAGCGCGTGCTGGCGGAGGTAGGGGGAGGACTCTTTCGCGAGGCGGTTGGGACCGGGTCTCATTCCGGGATTCTGCCTCAGGCCGGACGGCGGAACGCGCGGACGACCGCCGTCACCGCCTCGCCCGCGAAGGAGCCGATCGGGCGCCCCTGTGCGACGGCGATCGAGATCCGGGCCGAAGACTCGAAGAGAAGAAAGATGCCGACGAGCCCGAGCCACGGGGGAGAAACGCTTCGCCGCCGACGACCCCCACGAGGACGCTCAGGAGGCAGAAGAAGCCGAAGAGCGCGAGCGGAATCGCCGAAAGAAGCGTGAGCCGCGGGGCAGGGAACGCTGTCTCGTTCTCGATCTTCTGCTGCAGGTCCGAGGGAAGGTGGCCGAGGAGGGGCGACAGGAGGACGACCAGCGCGAAGTGGTCCTCCCGGCGCCGGTCCCGATTTTCGGACGCGGCGCGGCGGCGTTCGGCCGCCTCGTCGTACGTCTGGACGTGGCGCGCCGCGTGGCGTTCGTCCCACGAGGCCAGCTCGTACCGGACCTCGCCGCCGGGGAGAGACGCCGCCTCGACCACCTCGAAGAGGCTGTCCTCCCAGCGGACCGCGGTCCCCGGAATTTCCGCCGAGCTCCGCGTCGCGCTCTTCCGGGCCCGCCACCCCTTGGGTGTCGTCGACCGGAGAACCACCCGGCCGGCGGGCCCTGCCTCGAGGCGGTCCGTCAGGACGGGACGGGGCACGGGATCAGGATAGGCCCTCCGGGAGGCCGGACGTCCGGCCGCCCTCTACCCCCGGATCGACAGGTTTTCGTAGAGGACGAGCGGCTGGCCGAATCCGACGGCGAGGCCCTCGACTTCGGGGCGCGCGAACCGGTAGACCTGCTCGTGGAAGAGCGGAATCAGGAGCGCCTCGCGCGCGACGGTCTCCTCGACCTCCCGGTAGATCGACTCGCGCGTCCGGGGGTCGATCTCGGCGCGGCCCCGCTCGGAGAGGGCGTCGATCTCGGGGGTCCCGCAGTAGCGGCCGTAAACGCCCTCGCGGGAATGGAGGACGCCCTGCGCGAAAGTATCGGCATCCGGGTAGTCGGCGATCCAGCGCCCGATCAGGATGTCCGTCGGCGCGTCCTTCTGGGCGGCGAGAAACTCCGCCACCGTCTTGTTCAGAACGCGGACGCCGAAGCCCATCTCGCGAAAGGCCTGCAGGAGCTCCTTGGTGAAGGCGCCGAACTCCCCGAACATGATCGGGTTCGCCACGGCCGTGACCTCGATCGTCTCGCGGGAGACGGTGTGCGCCCCCGAGACGTGCGCGGGCGCCCGGGAGAGGTTCCGCGGCTTCGAGACGTATCCGAGGAGGCCGGGCGGTATGAGCCCGTTGGCCGGAATCGCGTGACGGCCGAGCGTCCGGCGGACGATGCCGGCGGCGTCGATCCCCTGGGCGACGGCGAGGCGCGTCCGACGGTCCGCGAAGACTCCCTTGTGGACGTTGAAGACCACGAAGTACGTCACGAGGCTCGGGCTCTCGCGATACGTCGCACGGAAGCGCGGGTCCTGGCGAAGGGCCTCGGCGTCGGTCGGAAGGAGGTCCGAAGCGAGGGAGAACCGGCCGGCCAGGAACTCGGAGCGGATCTCCTCGGGGGGAACGTCGAACCGGAAGACGACCCCTTCGTTCTTCGGAAAGCCCTCGCGCCAGTAGGCGGGATTCCGCTCGAGTTCCAGCCGTTTTCCGGGCTCGAAGCTCGTCACCCGGTACGGCCCCGTCCCGATGCAGCCCTTCCGCCAGCTTTCTCCGATCGCGCCGGTGCCTTCGGGCAGGATCCCCGCGCCCGGCCACGACACGAGGACCGGGAAGAACGCCAGCGGCTTCTCCAGCTCGATGACGAACTCCGAGGGCGAGACGATGTGAAAACCCTCGAGATCCGAAGCCTTGCCGTCGAGGAGGCTCTGGGCGCCGCGGATCGGGGCGAGGAGGAACCGGCCTCCGCTCGTCCCCTTCTGGAGAATGCGCTCGAAGGAGAATCGGACGTCTCGGGCGGAAAGCGCGCGACCATCGTGAAAACGGACGCCCCGCCGGAGGCGAAAGCGGAAGCGCGCGCCGCCCTCCTCCGGAATCACCTCCGAGGCGAGCCACGGAACGACGCGCCCCCCCTCGACATCCCGCGTCAACGGCTCGAAGACGAGCGGCATCGTCTCGGCCTGTTCGTGGATCGCCATCGATAGCGGATCGAAGTCGTGCACGACGCCGCCGATCGGCACCTGCACGATGCCCCCGCTCCACTCGGGCGCGGCGTGCGCCGCCGGCGCCTCCGACTTTCCGATCTCGTGATAGTTGATGAAGGGGGCGCTGCTCCGGAGCGCGAGGCCGCGCACGCCCGGGCCGGCGATCCGGTAGTCGACCTCGTGGAAGAGCGGGATCAGGACCGGCTCGTCGAGGAGGATCCCCTCGAACTTCCGGTAGAGGCCCTCGCGGATCGCCGGACGGCTCTCCATCCGGGCCTCGTCAGCGAGGCGGTCGGTCTCCTCGGACGAGAAGAAGGACCGGAAGTACCCGACGGTCGAGTGGAAGAGGTTGAACGTGAAGTCGTCCGGGTCCTCGTAGTCGGCCATCCAGCGCGAGACGAGGAGGTCCGTCGCCGCCTTCGCCCGCGCCTCGAGGTACGACTTCATGTCGGTGGTCACGATCGAGATCTCGACGCCGAGCTCCTTCCAGATCGCGAAGAGCGCGGCGGTGAGCGCCCGGTGCCGGTCCTGAAGGATCGGGTGGACCGCCGCGGTGAGCCGGATCGGAGCGGTCAGGCCCGCACCGGAAAGCAGCGCAAGCGCCTCTTCCCGGGGCAGGAGCGGGCGGCGCCGGCCGGCGTCGTGCCCGAGGATCCCCGGCGGCAGGATTCCGGTGGCGGGAACGGCGAATCGTCCGAGAGCGGCCCAGACGAAGTCCTGGCTGCGCGTCACGCCGGCGAGCGCGCGCCGGAGGGCGACGTTTCCGCCGAGGACGCTCTTCGAGTTGAAGAGCGCGAAGTAGGTCCCTTTCTTCGGCGTCTCGACGAGGCCCGCGCGGAAGCGCGGCTCCCGGAGGATTGCGTCGAGGTCCAGCGGCGAAAGGTCCCGGGCCAGCTCGATCTCTCCCGAGCGGACTCCCGACGTGATCGCCGAGGCGCTCATTCCGGTCCGGAACTCGACGGCCTCCAGTCGGGCGGGCTCCTTCCCGTAATGGGGGTTCCGCCCGAGGACGATCCGGTCCGACGTGCGGCGCGTCAGGACGAAGGGGCCTGTGCCGATCACGGTCTCGACGCCGTCGCCGCCGGGGACGGCCCGCACGATCGCGGTCGTCATGTCGGTGAGCAGGGCGGGGAAGACGGGGAGCGGCTCGACGAAGTCAAACTCGAGCCGGTCGTCGGCCGCGGCCCGGATTCCGGGAACCTCGGGGGTTTCGCCCTTTCGATGCTCCTCGGCCCCCTTCACGGCGGCGAGCGCCGCTGGAATCCCGACCGGGCGGAGGCGGATCGCCCTTTCGAGCGAGGCCTTGGCCGCCGCGGCGGTCACGGGCGTCCCGTCCGAGAAGCGAAGGTCCGGACGCAGCCGAAGCCGGGCGGAGCGGCCCCCGTCGGCGAGGGACCACTCCTCGGCGAGCGCGGGGACGAGGGCGCCGTCGGCGTCGGTGGCGAGCAGCGACTCGAATACGGTCGCGAGGACCTCCGTCTCCTCGACGAGGCGGCTCGTGGCCGGCTCGGAGGCGGCGACGGGGCTCGTCATCGCGACGACGAGCCGGCCGCCGGGAGCGATCGCGTCCGCCCGCCGCCCCTCCTGGTTTCCGAGCCGCTCGAGCTGTGCCGTGTAGGCCGCGGCGCGCGCATAGTCGCCCCGCAGGTTTGCAACCGTCGCCGCGAGAGAGAGCAGCCGCGGCAGGTGAACCGTGTCCTTCCCGGCGGCCGCCGCCTCGAGGCCGCGTTCCACGAGCCGCCGCGCCTCGTCCACCTTCCGGCCGTTCCACGCCGTGTCGGCGGCGAACAGGATCGATTCGAGGAAGCGTGCCGGCTGCTTCTCGCGCTCGAAGATCTTTCCGGCCGCCTCGGCCTCGCGGAGCGCGGCGTCGGTGTGGCCCGACATCCGCGACGCCTGGGCGAGAAGGAGATGCGCGTCGCCTTCCAGCGCCTTGTCGCCCTCCCATTCCTCGTCCCCGAGGTAATCGAGCGCGGTCTTCGCGACGCGCGCCGCCTCCTCCGGGCTGAAGGCGTCGAGGGACTTCTTCGCGAGCTTCAGGCCGTAATCCACCGCCTTCCCGGGGACGTCGCCCTCCGAGAAGTGATGGACGAGCTCGGGATAGACGCGGTCGAGGCGGCCCTGGTGTCGTTTCTCGAGAAGGTCCGCGTACGTCCGGTGCAGCGTGCGGCGCCTCCGCCGCATGAGGGCGCCGTAGAGAACGTCGCGCACGATGCCGCTCGCGAAGGCGATCCTGTCGCCGCGCGATTCGCGCTCTTCCTCGAGAAGGCCCTCTTTCACGAGCCTGTCGATCGCCTCGTCGAGGCCCTTCGCATTCTCGGAAAGCAGCTCGAGGTCCTTGAATTCGAAGCTCTTCCCGAGGACCGACGCGATCTGGAGGACGTCGCGCAGCTCCTCGGACAGCCGTTCGATTCGCGCCTCGACGGCCTGCTGGATCGTCTCCGGCAGGGCGTCGGAGGAGATGCCCGTCGCCCCGGAGAGACTCAGCCCGCCGGAGTCGTCCCGCGCGATCCCTCCGGAGTCGAGGAGCGACCGGACGAGCTCCTTCGTGAAGAGCGGGTTCCCCTCGGTCGCCGCGAGGAGCCGCCCGGCGAGGTCGTCCGACAGCCTTCCGCCGCCGGCCGCGAGCTCCACGAGGGCCCGGTGCTCCGACGGCGTCAGCGGGCCGAGCGTCAGCGCCGCGAAGCGGGGATCGCCGCGAAACGACTCCAGCATTTTCACGAGGGGATGCCCCTTGTCGACCTCCGTCTGCCGGTAGGTTCCGACGATCAGGGTCGGCGTCGGGCCGAGGCGCCGCGCGACGTACTGGAGCGCCTCGATGGAGAGCTGCGCCCCGTGCAGCTCCTCGAGGGCGAGGAAGAGCGGCCTGCCCCCCGCGATCCGCGTGAGGGTGCGGGCGATCAGCTCGAAGATCGCGGTCTTGTCTTCGGCCTTCCGTCCGTCGCCCGCCCGGGAGGCCCCCGAGTCGCTGCTCGCCGCGGCGCGCAGCTCGCCGATCTCGGAGAGGACCGGGAAGAGCGCGAGGAGGTCGCCCGCGAGGTCGGAGAAGTCGGGACGGGAGGTTTCCGAGAGGCCCGTGTCCTTCGACCGGAAGTAGTCCTGGATCAGCTCGCAGAAGCCCTGGTGCGCGAAGGCGCGGTCGTGCTCGACGAAGCGGCCGGACAGGACGCGGATCCGCCGGGCACGCGCGAGGTTCTTCAGTTCGTCGACGAGGCGGCTCTTGCCGATGCCGGGCTCGCCCGCGAGGACGACGAACTCGCACTCCCCCGCGATGGCGGCGTGGAGCCGGCGCTGCAGCTCGGCCATCTCCTTCTCGCGCCCGATGAACGGCGCGGCCACCGCCGGGCGCGGCAGCATCCGGCTGGCGGTGAAGACGACGGATCTCCCGAAGTCCTCGTCGCGGAGCTTGGCCCGGTACCGGCGGAGCGCTTCCGCGACGTGCCCGGCGCGCTTCGGCCGCTTCTCGGGGTCCTTCGCGAGGCACTGCAGAACGGCGGCCTCCAGCTCCTCGCTCACGTCCGCGCCGAGGGTCCGGAGCGGCTGCGGAAGCTCGTGGACGATCCGGTAGAGGACGGACTGGACCTCTCCCGCGAACGGCGGCTCTCCGGCGAGGCACTCGTAGAGGACCGTGCCGAGCGCGTAGATGTCCGTCCGGCCGTCGAACGTCCGGGAGGTGACCTGCTCCGGGCTGAAGTACGCGACCGTTCCGACGAGCGTTCCCGTCTTCGTCAGGCGGTCCTCGCTCGTCGCGAGCGCCAGGCCGAAGTCCATCACGCGGGCCCGGACGTGGCCCGCTTCGTCGCGCGACGTCATGATGTTCTCGGGCTTGATGTCCCGGTGGACGATGCCGCGGGCGTGGCTGTAGTCGAGCGCCTCGGCAACCTGCGTCCCGACGTCGAGGACGTCGCCCAGCCGGAGCGAGCCCTCGCGAAGGAGCTGCCGAAGGTTCGTCGCCGGCAGCACGGGCATCACGAAAAAGAGGGCCCCCTCGTGCCGGCCGAAGTCGTGAATGGGCACGATGGCCGGGTGGTCCATCTGCGCCACGATCTGGGCCTCGCGCTGGAATCGCTCCTCGGCGTCCTTCGTGAGGTTTCCGGGAGGAATGAGCTTGACGGCGACGTCCCGGTTCAGAACCGGGTCCTTCGCCCGGTAGACGACGCCCATCCCGCCCCGGCCCAGTTCGGCGAGGATTTCGTACCGATTCGCGAGCCGGGTTCCGATCAGGATTGCGTTCTCATCTGTCTTCGGAGGCGGCCGAGATTATGTCTCAACTCGGCGGCCACGGGAAGCGAAGGACCGGACCCTCAGTCGTCGTCCTCCGGGAGGCTCTCGCCCTTCGGCTTCTTCACCTCGAGCTTCGTCGTGGCGGTCTTTCCCGCCGCCTCGATCTCGACGGCATAGGTCCCGGGCGGGAGATAGCGAGTCCGCTTGCTCCGGAACGGGTCGGCGAGCGCCGCCTCGAGATCGGGAGGGAGGGGTTTCGAGGAGGATGCCGCCGCCGGCGCATCGGAGCCGTCATCGTCTTCCGCCTCGCCCCCGCCGCTCTCGCTCCCGACGCCCTCCTTTTTTTCCTTCGAAGAGAATCTCTGGTCGATTTCCTCCTGCGCTTTCGACTTCTCCTCGAGCCGCTTGCGGAGGTCCTCCTCGGCGGCGTCGGCCTTCGCCGGGTCGGCCGTCAGGTCGTACTCGAAGACGTTCAGGCCCGCGACGGACGTCGCGACCGCTTCTTTCCAGACGTTGCCCCAGGCGTCCTTCACGACGAGCTTCGCGGGGCCGGCCGCCGCGGAGGACGCCCACCAGGCGATCCGCGAGACGGGCGGGACGCGGGGCCACGTGATCCACGGGTGCTCGCCGTAGCCCCGCCGGCGGTCCCACGTGGCGCTCTTCACCGGGAAGGCCGCGAGCTCCTTCTTCCGGACCTCGTCCGTCAGCTTCCGAAGCGGGGCGGCCTCGGCGACGAAGACGCTCCGTCCGTGCGTCCCGAGGACGACGTCCCCCTCGCGCGGCTGGACGGCGAGGTCGTGGACCGCCACGTGGGGCAGGCCCCCCGTGAGCGGCGTCCAGCTCTCTCCCCGGTCGAGGGACGCCCAGGCGCCCGTGTCGGTGCCGAGGTAGAGGAGGTGCTTCGCCTTCGGGTCCTCCCGGAGAACGTTGACCGGCTCGGCGGGAAGCCCCTTCGCGATCGACGTCCAGGCGTCGCCATGGTCGGTCGAGCGGAAGACGTAGGCGCGGAAGTCGTCGTTCCGGTAGCCGCTCTGCGTCACGTAGACGGTCCCCTCGTCGAACGAGGACGCGACGACGCGCGTGACCCACCGGTCCTTCGCGAGCCCCTTCGAGACGTCCTTCCAGCTCGCGCCGCCGTCCTTCGTCAGCCAGACCTTCCCCTCGTCGGTCCCGACCCAGACGACGCCGAACGTCTTCGGCGACTCGGCGATCGACGTCGCGGTCCCCCACGGCACGTCTCCCTGCTCCCTGTTCGAGGTCAGGTCGGGGCTGACGGCCGTGAAGGTGTCTCCCCGGTCGAAGGAGCGGTAGAGGCGGTTCGTCCCGTACCAGAGGATCTCCCGGGAATGGGGCGAGAGAAGGAAGGGCGTCACCCAGTTGTAGCGGAGCGGCCCCTCCTTCAGCTCGGGGCGCGGGCGGATCCGGACCCGCTCGCCCGTCTTCAGGTTCTGCCGCTGGGCGAAACCGAACTGGAACGCCGTGTAGACGACGTTCCGGTCCTTCGGGTCGATCTGGACCATGCTCCCGTCGCCGCCGCCGATCGAGCGCCACGCGCCGGGGTCCATCGCGCCGGCCACGTAGTTCGACGGCCCGCGCATCGTCCCGTTGTCCTGCAAGCCGCCGACGATGTTGTAGGGCTCGGCGTCGTCGACGGCGATCGTCGTGAATTGCCCGACCGGGAGGTTGTTCATTTTCGCCCAGGTGAGGCCGGCGTCGAACGAAAGGTAGAGGCCCCCGTCGCTCCCCATCGCGACGTGCTTCGAGTTGCCGGGGCCGAACGAGATCGCGTGGTAGTCGACGTGGACGCCCTGGCGGTCGATCCCCTTCCACGTCTTCCCGCCGTCCGTCGACATCAGCATCGGGACGCCGCCGAAGTAGACGCGGTCGGCGTCGTCGGGCGCGGTGAAGACGTTGCCGAAGTAGTAGCCGTACGTGTAGTAGATCTTCTCGAGCCGCCCTTCGTGCGGCTTCCTCCAGGTGGCGCCGCCGTCGTCCGACCGGAAGATCTGGGACCCCTCGATCGGCGTCTCGAAGAGGTCGCGGTTCGCGTCCTTCACGTAGGCAACGAGGTCGGCGATCGTGAACTTCCCCGCCTTCACGTCGCGGATCAGAGCCTTCGCCTTCAGCGTCTTCGGGAAGTCGTTGGCCGCGAGGAATCGCTGGACGGCCGCCGGGTCGAGCTTCGCGAACTGCTCCGTCGACAGCGCCTTCAGCCGCCGGGGCGTCAGCTCGCCGGGGGGCACTTCCTCGTCCGGGGCTTCGCTCGCGGGGCGCCGCGCCTGGTCGTCGACGACGGCGTAGATCCGGTCGGGGTTCGCCGGCGAGAGCGCGAGGCCGATCCGCCCGACCGCGTCGCCCTGCGGGAAGCCGCCCGCGAGCCGCTTCCAGGTCGCCCCGCCGTCCGTCGACTTCCAGATGCCGCTTCCGCTCCCCGACTCGAGAAAGTTCCACGCCTTGCGGTCCCTCTCCCACGTCGCGGCGTAGAGGACCTCGGACCGCGACGGGTCCTGGACGACGTCGATCGCTCCGGTCCGGTCGTCGACGAAGAGAGTCCGCGTCCAGCGCTTCCCGCCGTCGGTCGTCCGGAAGATCCCGCGGTCGCCGCCTGTGGTGTAGAGCGGCCCCATCGCCGCGACCCAGGCGGTGTCGGGGCGCTTCGCGTCGACGACGATCTTTCCGATGTGGTGCGCGTCGTGGAGACCGGTGTTCGCCCAGCTCCTTCCGCCGTCCGCCGACTTGAAGACTCCCGTCCCGGCGTACGACGTCCGGCTGGAGTTCGCCTCGCCCGTCCCGACCCAGATCACCTTCCCCTCCGGGTCGCCGAGGGCGAAAGCCCCGATCGTCATCGCGGACTGGTCGTCGAAGAGCGGCGTCCAGCTCCCGCCCCGGTTGTCGCTCCGAAAGAGGCCTCCCGACGCGTAGGCAACGACGAGCGTGTCGGGCTTCGCGGCCGGGGACTCGATCGCGACGATCCGTCCCCCCTGCACCTCGGGGCCGACATTCCGGAACTTCAGGGCGGCGAGCGGGGAGGCTTTCTCCCGGGCGACGCGCTCTTCCCACCCCTTGAGCCGCGCGGCCACCGGCATCGCCGTGGCGTCCGGGTGGAACTTCGCACGCTCCTCGCTCTTCGTGAGCGGCGCGTCCGTCGGGCCGGCGCCGGGAGCAGCGAAGGGCAAGGCGAGAAGGGCGGCGAAAGCCGGGGCGGGCCGGCAAAGCCTCATGAGCACACCTCGGCGCGATGTTATCGCGGCCCAAGGCTCCCGCTTTCCGGCGGTTCTGGCGTATAAAGGCGCCGGTGAAGCTCGTCACCTTCCGCCCCACCGCGAGCGATGCGTCGTCGTCCGGGATCCTCTCGAAGCGGGGCCGGATCGGGGCCGCCCTCGAGAGTGGACGGGTCCTCGACTTCGCGAAGGTCGAGCCGCGCCTCTCGGGCGTGACGATGCTCGACGTTTTGCAGGAGCCCGACGTCCACATGCCGCACATCCGGGCCCTCCTCTCGATGGAGGCCGAGCTGCCGGGCGCCGCCCTCCACGACCCGCGCCGCGTCGAGCTCCAGGCTCCGCTGCCGAAGCCCGTCTCGCTCCGGGACGGGTACGCCTTCCGGCAGCACGTCGAGACGGCCCGCCGGAACCGGGGGCTCGGGATGATCCCCGAGTTCGACCAGTTCCCCGTCTTCTACTTTTCCAACCACCTCACGGTCATCGGGCCGGGCGAGCTCCGCGTCGGCCGGCGGCGCCTCGAGCAGCTGGACTTCGAGCTCGAGGCGTTCTGTGTGATCGGGAAGAAGGTGACGAACCCGTCGCTCGAGGAAGCCGACGACGCGATCTTCGGCTACGGCGTCATGAACGACTTCTCGGCCCGCGCCCTCCAGGCGGAAGAGATGAAGCTGAACCTGGGGCCGGCCAAGGGGAAGGACTTCGCGACCGCCCTCGGGCCGTGGCTCGTGACGAAGGACGAGCTCGAGGCGGAGGGCCGACTCGTGAAGACAACGCGCGGCAACGTGATCGAGGCCGCGATGACCGCCGAGGTGAACGGCCTCGAGGTCAGCCGGGGGGACCTCGCCCAGATGAACTGGACCTTCGCCCAGATCGTCCAGCGGGCGGCCGACGGAGTCGAGCTCGTGCCCGGCGAGGTGATCGGCTCGGGGACGGTCGGAACCGGCTGCTTCCTGGAGCTGAACGGCTCGAAGGTGACGCAGAACCAGTGGCTGAAGCCGGGCGACTCGATCAGCCTGACGATCGACTCCCTCGGCACGCTGACCCACCACATCGTCGAAGACCCGGAAAGATGATCGAACTTCTCGGGCTCTACGACTACAACGAGTGGGCGAACGAGAAGACCATCGCGTCTCTTCGCTCTCTCCCCGAGGCCGACTATGTCCGCGACCTCGGCGGGAGCTGGCCCAGCCTCCGGGCCACCTTCGTCCACATCGCGGTAGCGACCGACGCCTGGGCGGAGCGTTTCGGCGGGAAGGACGTCCTCGTCCTCCCGAAGGAGACGGACCTTCCGAAGCTGGACGACGCCGTCCGGGTCCTCGTGGCGGCGCAGGAAAAGCACCGGAAGCATTTGAAGAACCTGACGCGAGAGAAGCTCGAGCGCCCGTTCTCGTGGACGAACCTCTCCGGCGAGGTGAAGACCTCCCCGTTCGAGATCGTCGTCCGGCACGTCGTGAACCACCAGACCTACCACCGAGGCCAGATCGCCTCGATGGTCCGCCGCGTCGGGGGCAAGCCGATCGCGACGGACATGGTCCGCTGGGGGATCGAGATCCACGGCTCCCAGACATCCGGGAGGTAGGAGTGGTTTCGAGCGCGGCGACGACCGTCGCGGCCTATCTCAAGTCCCTGCCGAAGGAGCGGAGCGCCGTCGTCTCGGCCGTCCGGGCGGTGATCAGGAAGCACCTCCCGAAGGGCTACGTCGAGTCGATGAACTGGGGGATGATCTGCTACGAGATCCCGCTCAGCCGGTATCCCGTGACCTACAACGGCCAGCCGCTCGCCGTGGCCGCCCTCGCCGCCCAGAAGAACTACTACGGCCTCTACCTGATGTGCGTCTACCAGGACGCCGCTCTCCTGAAGAAGCTGAAGGACCATTACAAGAAGGCGGGAAAAAAGCTGGACATGGGCAAGTCGTGCCTCCGCTTCCGGAGCCTCGACGACCTCCCGCTCGACGTCATCGGCGAGATCGTCGCGAGCGTCCCTCCCGACGCCTACATCGCCCGGTACGAAGCCGCGAAGGGGATCGGGAAGAAAGGGTAACGCGAACCGGGGGAGGCCTTCCGCCGTTCGGCTCCGCCCCTCGTCTCGACCGAGAGGTCGCCGCGTCACGTTCCGGCGCGCCTCCTCTAGAATTCCGTCACCCATGAATCCCCTGAAGGCGGTTGCGGACCGCTGGCTCCGCCACGGCCTCATCCTGAGCGCGGGCCTCGGCTTCTCGCTCCCCTACTTCCGGCTCCTGAACCACGTCCACGTCGAGGGAGACGAGATTCTCGACACGCTGCCGCACAGGAACGTCGTCTTCCTCTCGAATCACCAGACCTACTTCATGGAGGCGGTCGCCTTCTTCGACCTCGTCTACGTGCGACACGGCTTCGACCTGGAGGATCCGGTGCTCCGCTTCTCGGCCGCCGAGGAGACGATGAAGAAGAACCTCCTGACGATGCTCTTCACGAAGGCGGGGGGCGTCATCTTCAAGAGGAGCTTCCGCGAGGAGGGGCGCGACGTGAGGCGGCCGGTCGACCTCGAGGGCGTCGCGCGCGTCGAGCAGGCGATCCGCAACGGCTGGCTCCTCCACTTCCCCGCCGGAACGACACAGCCGGGCGCACCGCTCCGGAAGGGAGTCGCCCAGATCCTTCACCGGACGGGGGCCATGGCAATCCCGGTCCGCGTCGACGGCTTCCGCGACCTCCTCCTTCACAAGCAGCTCCCGGGCAAGTTCTTCAAGAAGTGCCGCCTGCGCCTCTTCCCGCCGCTCGACCTCGCCGCCTTCCACGCGGCGCCGTACACGGCGGACGCAGGCCTCGAGGTCGTCCGGAGGCTCTCGGAGCTCCTCAGCGACACCGGGCTGGCGGCCGATACCGACCCCGCCCCCTGACCCCGGCCGCCCGAAGTCCCTGCGGCCCAAAGGGTTGGCCCACGGATCCTGTCGCTTGACATTTATAACTATATAGTTATAGTTGCCTCCGCTTTTTGAGTGAATCCCGCGGAGGCTCGATGAAACCGAACCGATCCATCCTGCTTCTCATCGCGCTCGCGGCGCTGGGCACGCTCGCCGCGTTTCCCGCCCCCGCGGCCGAGGAAGTCCTGACCCTCTCGGGCGCGATGCAGCGGGCCCGCGAGAACGCCCGCGAGGTCGTCGCCGCCCGGGCGCGCCAGCAGGCCGCCGAGGCGCGCGCCTCGCAGGCGAGGGGATTCCGCCTCCCGTCGCTCAACCTGACGGCCCTCTGGACGCGGACGAACAACCCGGCCGAGGTCTTCGCCCTGAAGCTGAACCAGGGCACGTTCTCGTTCCCGGATTTCGTCCAGAGCGACCCGAACAGCCCGGCGCCGATCAACTCCGGGATCACGCGGGCCGAGATCGCGCTCCCGATCTTCACCGGCGGAGAGCTCTCGGGACGCGTCCAGCAGGCGACGCTCGCCTCGGAGGCCGCGGCGCGGACCGCCGACTGGGCCGGCAACGGCGCGGCCCTCTCCGCGGCCGAGGCGTACGTGATGGTGGCGCAGGCCGAGGAGTACGCCGCGCTGCTCTCGAAGGCGCGCGAGACCGTCGTCGCCCACGTCGCCCTCGCGCCGGAACTACGTCGAGCAGGGGATGCTGGTCCGGTCCGAGCTCCTCCGGGCCGAGGTCGAGCTCGCGCGGGTCGAGGACCTCCTCGAGGAAGCCCGGGGCCGCGTCCGCGTCGCGAACGCGAACCTCGCCTTCCGCCTCGGCGCGCCCGGCGGCGAGGCGTGGGCCCTTTCGCCGCTTTCCGAGCCCGTGCCGGTCGAGGGACCGGTCGACGCCTGGCTCGCGACGGCGGCAGACCGTCCCGACCTCCTCTCGGCCCGGAAGATGCTGGCCGCGGGCGAGCTGGAGGAGAAGATCCGGAAGGCGCCGCTCTGGCCGAAGGTGGCCTTCGTGGCCCGCGGCGAGCTCTACGGCGACCACGTCTTCGGGTCGAGCGGCACCTCGGGCTCGATCCTGGCCGTCGCGACCTGGAACCTCTTCCAGGGGGGAAGCGACAGGGCCGCCGCCCTCGCCGCCCGCGAGGAAGCCCGTGCCGGCCGCGAAGATGTGGCCCGGTTCGCCGACGGGGTCCGCCTCGAGGTGCGGCAGTCCTACGAAGAGGCCCTGACGGCACGTGCGCGGCACGCGACCGCGCTGAAGGCGCTTGCCGCCGCGCGCGAAGTCGGAACGGATCGTCGACGAGAGATTCCGGTCGGGCGTCGTGAAGATGCTCGACCTCGTGGACGCGACGACGTCCCGGCGCGAGGCCGAGACGCGGGAGCTGGTGTCGCGCGCCGACGCGCACGCCGCCGTCCTGCGACTCGCCGTCCGCGCCGGACGGCGCCCCGAAAGCGTCCTGCCCTGACGATCATGGAGGAACGGATGAAGCTCTGGACAAGAACCCCCGTCGCTCTCGCCGCCGCTCTTGCGGCCACGCTCGCCGCTGCCGGCTGCGGCGGGAAGCACGAGGCGAAGGACACCCTTCCTGTGGCGGTCACCGCCGCGACAGCCAGGGCCGAGGCCCTGGAAGTCCCGGACCTCGTCGATCTCTACGGCACCGTCTCCGCGGACTCGACCGCGGCGATCGGAAGCCGCGTCATGGCGAACGTCGTGGCCGTGCCCGTGAAGGTGGGAGACCTCGTCAAGGCCGGCGACGTCCTCGTCGAGATCGACCCGCAGACGGCGAAGGGCCAGGAGGCGCAGGCCCGCGGGGCCCTCGCGCAGGCGCGCGGCGCCCTCGCCCTCGCCGAGCGGAACTACCAGCGGTTCCAGGCGCTCGCGAAGACCGGGTCCGCGTCGGAGCTCGAGCTGGACATGGCCCGGATGCAGTATGAGCAGGCGAAGGGGGCCGTTCAGCAGGGTGAAGGGGCCGTCGAGGCCGCCTCGTCCGTCGCGAAGGAGTCCCGCGTCGTCGCGCCGTTCCCGGGTCGGATCGCGGCCCGCATGGTGGAGCCGGGCGACTTCGCGGCGCCCGGCCGGCCTCTCGTGACGGTCGAGTCGGCGGTCGGCCGGCGGCTCGTCGTCTCCGTCCCCGCCTCGGCCGCCGTCGCGACCGGTCTGAAGGCCGGCCAGAAGGTCGCCGTCCGGGTCGACGGCATCGCCGCCCCTCTGACCGGGGTCGTCGTCGAGGTTTCCCCCGGGGCCGACCCGTCGAGCCACACCTTCACGGCGAAGATCGAGCTCGCCGGCGCGCCGGTCGCGGCGGGCCTCACCGGGCGCGCCGCCCTGGACGCCGGGAAGCGGAAGGCCGTCCTCGTTCCTGCGGGCGCGGTCCTCGCGTCGGGTGGCGTCTCCATGGTCGCGGTCCGCGACGCCGACGGCAAGTCCCGTTCCCGCGCGGTGACGACCGGCGCGGCGCACGACGGCCGCGTGGAGGTCCTCTCGGGCCTCTCCGGCGGCGAGACCGTCCTCGTCGGGCTGAAGGTGCTTCCGCCCGACGGATCGCCGGTGACGGAGGGCTCGAAGTGAGCTCTCCTCCGTCCCCGGGCCTTCCGCCCGACGCGCGGCGCGAGGCGCTGCGCCTGAAGATGACGCGCCGCCCTCTCGGCGCCTCGGGGCGCCTCGCGAAGGCCTTTCTCGAGTCGAAGCTGACGCCCCTCCTCGTCGTCGCCTCCCTCCTTCTCGGCGCCTTCTCGATCCTGATCACGCCGCGCGAGGAGGAGCCCCAGATCAAGGTCCCGATGATCGACGTCCTCGTCGGGATGCCCGGCGCCTCGCCCGAGGAGGTCGAGCGCCGCGTCGTCTCGCCCGTCGAAAAGGCGCTCTACGAGATTCCCAACGTGGAGTACGTCTACTCCATCTCGCAGCCGTCGGGCGGGATGATCATCGTCCGCTTCCTCGTCGGCACCGACCCCGACCAGGCCGTCGTCCGGGTCCAGGCAAAGCTCGGCGAGCTCGCGCCGTCGCTCCCGCCTGGAGCTCTGCCGCCGGCGGTCGCCCCCCGCTCGATCGACGACGTCCCGGCCGCGGCCTGGACCCTCTGGTCGAACGACGTCTCCCCGGTCGCCCTCCGTCAGGTGGCCGACGAGCTGAAGTCCCGGCTGACCCGCCATCCGCAGGTCGCGCAGGTGACGGTGCTCGGCGGTCAGCGCCGCGTCGTCCGCGTCACGTTCGACCGGGACCGGCTCGCGGCCTACAACCTCTCCCTCGTCCAGGCGTTCCAGGCGCTCTCGGGCCTCAACTGGCGGCTCCCCGCCGGGAGCTTCTCCGTGGGCAACACCGAGACGCTCGTCGAGGTCGGGTCGCTCTTTCGTCGCGCGGAAGACGTCGGCTCGGCGGTCGTCGGTGCCTTCTCGGGGAAGCCGGTCTACCTCCGCGACGTCGCGAGCGTGGCCGACGGCCCCGAGGAGGCCTCCCAGTACGCGTGGATGCTGACGCGCGAGGGCGCCGACGCCCCCGCGGTGACGATCGCCGTCGCGAAGAAGCCGGGGACGAACGCCGTCGAGCTGGTCCGCGACCTCGACGCGCGCTTCGCCTCGCTGAAGGGGCCCGTCATCCCCTCGAACGTCCACGTCACGAAGACGCGCGACTACGGGCGGACGGCGAACGAGAAGTCGTCGGAGCTGATCTTTCACGTCGGGCTCGCGACGCTGTCGGTCGTCCTCCTGATGGCCCTCTTCCTCGGCCGGCGCGAGGCGGTCGTCGTCCTCGTGGCCGTCCCGGCGACGCTCGCGCTGACGCTTTTCTCCAGCTACCTCTTCGGCTACACGCTGAACCGGGTCACGCTCTTCGCCCTGATCTTCGCCATCGGCATCCTCGTCGACGACGCGATCGTCGTCGTCGAGAACATCCACCGGCACTACGAGCTGGGGTGGGGCGAGCCGCGGCTCGCGACCGTCTACGCCGTCGACGAGGTCGGGAACCCGACGATCCTCGCGACGTTCGCGGTCGTGGCCGCCCTGCTCCCGCTCGCGTTCGTCTCCGGCCTGATGGGGCCGTACATGCGGCCGATTCCGGTGAATGCGTCGGCGGCCATGGTCTTCTCGCTCCTCGTCGCCTTCATCGTCTCGCCTTGGCTGACGTTCCGGCTCTTCCGGAAGTACGCGGAGGAGCACCTGAAGGGGGCCGCCCACGCGTCGCCCGACGCCGAGACGGCCGCCGAGGGCCGCCTCGACCGTTTCTACCGGCGCCTCTTCGCCCCGCTTCTCGCGAAGGCCTCGCGCCGGTGGACGCTGATCGGCGCCGTCGTCCTCCTGCTCCTCCTCTCCTGCAGCCTCTTCGTCGTCCGGGGCGTCAAGGTCAAGATGCTCCCGTACGACAACAAGAGCGAGCTCCAGGTCGTCGTCGACATGCCGGAGGGAACGACGCTCGAAGCGACCGCCGCCGCTGCGCGGGAACTGGCGGGCATCGTTCGCGGAATTCCGGAAGCAACCGACATCGAGGTCTACGCGGGCACGTCGGCCCCGTTCAACTTCAACGGTCTCGTCCGGCATTACTTCCTCCGCTCGGGGCCGCTCGTGGCCGACATGCAGGTCAACCTCCGCCCGAAGGACGAGCGCTCCCGCGACAGCCACACGATCGCCAAGGACGTCCGGGTGAAGCTCCAGGACGCGGCGCACCGCCTCGGCGCGAACGTGAAGGTGACCGAGGTCCCGCCGGGGCCGCCGGTCCTCTCCACGATGGTCGCCGAGATCTACGGGCCCGACCCGGCAGAGCGGGTCGCCCTCGCGAAGCAGGTCCGCGGGATCTTCGAGTCGACGCCCGGCGTGGTCGACGTCGACTGGCTCGTCCAGGCGCCCGCGCCGCGGACGGAGCTCGTGATCGACCGCGAGAAGGCGATGCTCTCCGGCGTGACGCCGGAGGTCCTCGTGAAGACGCTTCGCGTCGGCCTCGACGGAGCCGAGGCCGGCCTCCTGCACGACGACCGCGCCCGCTCCCCCGTCCCGATCGTCCTCAGGCTCGACCGGACGCAGCGCTCGAGCCTCTCGGGCCTCCTCTCGGTGACCGTCCCGTCCGCCTCCGGGAAGCTCGTTCCGCTGCGCGAGCTCGTTACCGTCCGGAACGACGTCCGCGAACGGTTCGTCTACCACAAGAACCTCCAGCCCGTGACGTACGTCCTCGCCGAGATGGCGGGCGTGGCCGAGGCGCCGGTCTACGGCATCCTCGACATGAAGCAGAAGATCGCCGCGCTCAAGCAGCCCGGCGGCGCGCCGCTCGAGGTCCTCTCGACGAGTCTCCCGTCCGACAGCACCGCCTACGCCATGAAGTGGGACGGCGAGTGGCACATCACCTACGAGGTCTTCCGGGACATGGGCGTCGCCTTCGCGGCCGTCCTCGTCCTGATCTACGTCCTCGTCGTCGGGTGGTTCCGCTCCTTCGTCACGCCGCTCATCATCATGGCGCCGATCCCGTTGACGCTCATCGGCATCCTGCCCGCGCACGGCCTCTTCGGCGTCTTCTTCACGGCGACCTCGATGATCGGGTTCATCGCCCTGGCCGGCATCATCGT
This sequence comes from uncultured Acidobacteriota bacterium, assembly GCA_963721385.1. Classification (GTDB taxonomy): domain Bacteria; phylum Acidobacteriota; class Thermoanaerobaculia; order UBA5066; family UBA5066; genus DAOMFB01. The sequence goes on along the minus strand of CAVRJB010000019.1, from coordinate 863,679 downwards.
GAGGAACTCCATCCTCCTCGTCGACTTCGTCAACCTGGAGCTCCGCGCCGGGGAGAAGCTCGAGGACGCCGTCATGAAGGCCGGGGCCGTCCGGTTCCGGCCGATCGTCCTGACCGCTCTCGCCCTCGTGGCGGGCGGCGGCGTCATCCTGCTCGACCCGATCTTCCAGGGCCTCGCCGTGGCCCTCATCTCCGGCGTCCTCGTCTCGACCGCCCTCACCCTCATCGTGATCCCGCTGCTCTATTACATGTACCTGAAGACCGTCGGCACCGCCGACATTCAAGGAGAAGAGTCATGACCGTCAACGACACGCTCCGTGCCATCGCCGGGTTGTTCATCCTGATCTCGGTCGCTCTGGGATACTTCGTCCACCCGGGCTTCTTCCTGTTCACCGCCTTCGTCGGCGCAAACCTCCTGCAGTCCGGATTCTCGAAGTGGTGCCCGATGATGACGATCCTCAGAAAGCTGGGGCTCAAGGAGCAGACGGCATGAAGCTGCTGATGGTGCTGGTCGACGAAAGCTGCAAAGAGGAGCTCGAAGTGCTCCTGACTCGGGCCGGCGTGTCGGGGTTCACCGAGATCCCGCGCGCCGCCGGCATGGGGACGAGCGGGCCACGTCTCGGCTCCGCGGCCTTCCCGAAGACGTCCGCGATCGTCCTGACGTTCGTCGAGGACTCGGACGTGGCGCGCGTCGCGGCCGCCGTCCGCGCCGGCTGCCCGGCGGAAGGCCGCCTTCACCTCTTCACCTGGGGCGTCGAGTCGCTCGTCGCCTGATCCGGAGGAATCGACATGCCGATGTTCGAGTACGTCTGCCGCGCCTGCGGGGAGCGATTCGAGGAGCTGCGGAGCCGGGACCAGGAGCAACCCGCGCCCGTCTGCCCCGAATGCGGATCCGGGCAGGTCGTCAAGCTCTTCTCCTCTTTCGCCTCGCTCTCGCCGGGTTCTCCATCCGGCCCGAAGAGCTCCGGCAGGTCGTCGTGCGGCGGCTCCGGCCGCTTCACGTGAGGGTGAGCTCCGGGGGCCCGGCGGGCCCCGACGGTGACGCCACCGAGCCGGCCGCACCGGCGTTTGACCCGGGATGCTTCCTCGGCCATGATGACCATATGGCGATGGAGAACCACCTCGAGCTCTCCGAGGCCGCGCGCGAGCGCGTGAGCGCAAGGTTCCGCGCTCTCGGCGAGCCGATGCGCCTCAAGGTCCTCGAGCGGCTCTTCGACTCCCCCGCGTCCGTCGGCGAGATCCTCGAGCACGTCGGCGGGACGCAGGCGAACGTCTCGAAGCACCTCGCCCTCCTCCACGCCGCCGGACTCGTCAGCCGGAAGAAGGCCGGCACCCGGACCGTCTACGCCATCGCGGACCCGACCCTCAGGAAGATCTGCTCGGTCGTCTGCAAGGAAGTCGAGCGCGAGGCGCTCGAGACCGCGGACGCGGTGCTCGGCGTCCCGCGCCGGCGGCGCTGAATCGTTGCCTATAATCGATTGATGGAGGCTTCATGAAAAAGAGTTACGTCGCCGTCGCCCTGCTCCTCACCGCTCTGCTCGCCACGGGCACGCTTCTCGCCACGATGGAGAACCAGAAGGCGTTCAACGAGAAGTACCCGGACGCCAAGGCCAAGCTCGGCAAGTGCACCACTTGCCACGTGAAGCCCCTTCCGAAGAAGGACGATCACGAGTCGAACGCCTACGGGAAGGACGTCAAGTCGACGATCGACCCGAAGGACCCGGCCAAGAAGATCGACCTCGGCAAGATCGAGCAGAAGGACAGCGACGGCGACGGCGTCAAGAACATCGACGAGATCAAGGCCGGCACGAACCCCGGCGACAAGAACTCCAAGTAGCCCGCGTCGCGTCAGTAAGTCTTCAGCTTCGCGAGGACCGCCTCGACGTCGTAGTCCGGCGTCGAGGCGCCGGCCGTCACGCCGACCTTCCGGGCGCCCGCCAGCTTGTCCGGCTCGAGATCGGCCGCCGTGCCGATCAGGAGCGTCGGCTTGAATTCCCCGGCGATCTTCGCCAGCTCCTTGGTGTTCTTGCTGAAGCGCCCCCCGATGACGACGATCGCGTCGATCGTCGGGTCGTTGCAGAGGACGCGGAGCGCCTCCTGGTTCTCCTTCGTGGCGTAGCAGATCGTGTCGGCGACGCGCGCCTCGGCGACCCGCCGGCGAATCTCGTCGACGTGCTCGGCGAAGCTGTCCGCATTCAGCGTCGTCTGGAAGACGATCCGGACCTTCTGTGCCTTCGACCAGTCGAAGGCCTTCACGTCGGCGAGGTCGTAGAAGACTTCGTACGTCGACGGATCGAGGTCCTTCGTGTAGCCGACCACCTCGCGGTGGGTCCTCTGCCCCATGATGGCGATGAACCAGCCCTCGGCGAGGGCCCGCGCGACCTCGGTGTGGATGTCGGTGACGAACTTGCAGGTCGTGTCGATCGCCTTGAGGCCGAGCGCCGCCGCCTCCGCCCGGACCGATGGCGCGACGCCGTGCGCCGAGAAGACGATCCGATTGTGGTGGGCCTTCGCCTCCTCGAGCAGGTGGACGGTCGGGAACCCCAGCCGGGCCATCTCGGCCTCGACGCTTTCGTTGTGGACGACCTGCCCGAGGATCGCGCCGGTCTGCTTCTTCGCCGCCGCGATTCGGACGAGCTTGTCGGCGACGCGCACGCCGGCGCAGAAGCCGTACTTTTCGGCCAGGACGACGTCCATCAGCTCTTCGCCTTTCCCTGCCAGCCTTCGAGCTTCTTCCGCGCGCCGGCGCGCCACTCGTCCGGGGCGCCCGCCTTCTTCGACGCCTCGATCGCCATTTCGAGATACGGGATCGCCTGAGCGTACTTCCCCTCGTCGGCGAGGAGGTCCCCCTTGAGCTCGTCCATCCAGAAGCTGTCGCCCCGGCTCCTCGCCTCGTCCAGCCATCCCATCGCTTCGGCGCGGTGTTCGCCCGTCTCGCGAGCGAAGCGCGCCGACTGGTAGAAGTCGATCCAGTCTTTGGGGCCGGCCGCCGCCCGCGCCGCCTCGAGCCTCCTCCAGACGATGCCATTGACGTCGAACTCGAGAGGGAATCCGACGCGGAGCTTCTCCCACGCCATCTCCAGGCGGACGGCCGAGCGCGAGGCCGGCAGGAATCGGAATTCCAGCCACTCCTGGTGGGGTCCGGCCTCGGGTGTCACCGGGAAGGAGAGGACGTCCTTCTTCGGGTCGCGGAAGTACGCCCCCCACTGCCTCGGGTCGGCGTTCACGACGATCGTCCACGACGCCTTCCCCGGGATCGCGAAGAGCGCGTAGGTGCCGGCCGGGAGAGCCTGGCCTGCGACCTTCGCGTCCTCGGTGATCTCGAGCGTGGTGGCGTCGTTGGCGCCGAGCCGCCAGACCTCTCCGTACGGCACGAGTGCGCCCCAGATCTCGCGCCCTTTCACCGCCGGGCGGTGGTACGACACGGTCGCCTTTGCCGTCCCGACCTTCTCCGAGATCGTCGCGCCCGGGCTCGGGCGCGGCAGCTCGACCGCGGCCGGGGCCGCGAGGGCGGCGCCGAGCGCCAGAGCGGGGACGACGGGGGCGATCTTCATGCGCTCCTCCTCGGGCCCGATGTTAGCGCGTTGCGATGCCGTCTCAACCGAGATCGGCGAGGGCGACGGGTGGCGGGAGGGCCCGGACCAGCCGGTCGCGCTTGATGAGGTGGAAGCCCCGGCCGCCGCGCCCGACGACGTCGTACCGCTTCGTCACGGTGTGCTCCGTCCCCTTCGAGTTGAAAAGCGTCAGGGTGGCGCGCGCCTCGTCCGCGCCGAAGAGCGCCGCACCGACGACGCGGTCGCCCGGGGAGAGCTTCAGGCCGATGACGCCCTTTCCCGGGCCCGCGAGGACCGGGACCTCCTCGGCGGAGAAGAGGATCGCCCGCCCCTGCTCGGAGGCCATCGCGACGACGTCCTTCTTCGAGACGAGCCCGACGAAGAGTATCTCGTCCCCTTCCGGCGGCCTCCCGAAGCGGCGGCCCGCCCGGGTCGTCGGCTCACGGAAGGCGTCGAGGTCGAACCGGAAGACGAACCCCATTCGCGTCGCGGCAAGGGCCACGGAGCCCTTCGGCGCCGTGATCCGCGGGTCGAGCGACAGCGCCGCAACGACCCGCTCGCCGTCGCCGAACTTGAAGAGCTTCTGCACCGGCTCGCCGTACCCCGTCGAGGGAGGCACGTCGTTCAGGCGGAGGACGTAGGCCGTGCCGCGGTTCGAGAAGAGGACGCCGGACTCCTTCGTCGAGCCCTGCATCACCGCCAGGACCGAGTCCCCTTCGCGAAGCCGCGTTCCGGCCGGGTCCTTCAGCTCGCGGAGGCGCTTCAACCAGCCGTCTGCCGAGACGACCGCCACCGTCTCCTCGTGCTGGATGAAGGCTTCGGCGTCGTACTCCGGCTCGTCGGCCGAGGCGGTGACCTGCGTCCGGCGCCTCTCCTTCTCCATCACGCCCCGGAGCTCCACCAGCTCGCGCTGGACGACGCCCCAGAGCTTCGCCCTGGACTTCAGGATCGCCTCGATCCGGAACGCCTCGGCCTTCTTCTCCGCGAGCTCCTCGCGGATCGAGTCGATCTCGAGCCGGGCCAGCTTGTAGAGCTTCGTCTCGAGGACGGCGTCGGCCTGCTCGTCGTCGAGGCCGAATCGCTTCTTCAGCTTCTCCGCGGCGTCGGCCTTCCCTTCCGACTTCCGGATGATCCGGATCGCCTCGTCGAGGGCGTCGTAGATGATGACGAATCCCTCGAGGAGGTGAATCCGCCTCCGGAGCTCCTCGAGGTCGTACTCGAAGCGGCGCCTGACCGTGTCGAAGCGGAAGTCGAGAAAGTGGCGAAGAATCGCCTTCAGCGAGAGCCGCTGCGGCTCGGACACCTCGGGCTGCGCGGTCGGGACGAGGCAGGTCAGGTTGACCGGGACCGTCGTCTCGAGCGGCGTGTGGCGGTAGAGATAGGTCATGACGAGCGCCGGGTCGGCGTCTCGCTTGATCTCGAGGACGATCCGGACGTCGTCCGTCGACTCGTCGCGGACGTCGACGAGGGCCGCGAGCTTCCGCTCGATGATGACGTCGGCGATCCGGGCGACGAGGTTCGCCTTCTCCTGCCCGTAGGGGATCGAGGTGACGACGATCGTCTTCGCGCCCCGCGGACCCTCCTCGACGGCGTAGTCGCCGCGGAGCTTGAGCGTCCCCTGGCCGCTCTCGTAAATCGCGCGGAGCTCGCGCTTTCCGCCGAGGAGGATGCCCCCCGTCGGGAAGTCGGGCCCCTTGATCGTCTTCAGCGGGTCGGCGTCGGGGTCGTCGATGGCGGCGATGGCGGCGTCGAGCACCTCGACCGGATTGTGCGGCGGGATCGAGGTCGCCATGCCGACGGCGATGCCCGTCGCGCCGTTCACGAGGAGGTTCGGGAAGCGGGCCGGAAGGACGATCGGCTCCGAGTGGACGCCGTCGAAGTTCGGCCGCCAGTCGACCGTCCGTTTCCGGATCTCGGAAAGAAGCTCGATCGCGAGCGGCTTCAGGCGCGCCTCGGTGTACCGGTAGGCCGCGGCCGCGTCGCCGTCCAGCGACCCGAAGTTGCCGTGGCCGTCGACGAGCGGCGCCCGGAGCGTGAAGGGCTGGGCCATCCGGACGAGGGCGTCGTAGATCGCCACGTCGCCGTGGGGGTGGAACTTGCCGATGACGTCGCCGACCACGGACGCCGACTTCTTGAACTTGGCGTCAGGGGTCAGGTGGAGGTTCTGGAACATCGAGAAGAGAATCCGGCGTTGCACCGGCTTCAGGCCGTCGCGGACGTCCGGGAGCGCGCGCGAGGTGATGACCGAGAGCGCGTAGTTGAGGTACCGCCGGCGGACCTCCTCCGGCAGCGCGACTTCCGCGTCGAAGGGGAGAGGGGGCTGTCCGCCGGGGGCGGCAGCCGTCTTTCGTCGTGCCATCGGTGCTCCGCGGGGGCGCGTCGGGCGCTCCGGCCCCTCGAAGGTAACGGGGGAAGGAGAGCGCGTCAAACTGCCGTTCGTCCGGTTGACAACGGCGCCCGCTCCCGTGCAGTCTGAATCCCGACAGATTGGCCCCATGGACACGGATGCGGAACTCTTCGGCCGGATCCTCAAGAGGGACAGGGAGGCGTTTTCCGCCTTCTACGACCGGTGGGCTCCCGTCCTCTTCAGCTTCTGCGTCCGTATCGTGAGGGATGCGGGCGACGCCGAAGAGGTGCTGCAGGACGTCTTCGTCCAGGTCTGGAAGGACGCCCACCGGTTCGACGCGGCCCGGGGCTCGATCAAGACGTGGCTCTTCACGATCGCCCGGAGCCGCGCCCTCGACCGGTGGCGAAGCCGCCGCTCGGCGGAGCAGCGCGTCGCGAGCGCCGAGGAGCTGCCGGAGCTCCCGGCGCCGGGCGGCGACGCGGCAGCGCAGAGCCACCTGTCCCGGATCGTCGCGCGGCAGATGGAGCGCCTGTCGGCGAAGGAGCGGACGGTGCTGACCCTCGCCTATTTCGAAGGGCTGACGCAGGAAGAGATCGCCGAGCGGATCGGGGAGCCGCTCGGAACGGTCAAGAGCCGGGCCCGCTCGGGGCTCGCCAGGCTGCATTCGCTTTTCCTCGGGGAGAAGGCCGATGGCTGACGAGCGGTTCGCCGAAGACCTTCCCCTCTACGCTCTGGGGGCGCTCCACGGAGAGGCGCGCAAGCGCCTCGAGGAGCAGCTCGCCGAAGGCTCCGAGAGCCTCGACGCGGAGCTGGAGGCGTGGCGGAGCGCGGTCTCCCTCCTCCCCTTCTCGGCCGCCCCGCATCCCCTCCCGCCGGAGGCTGAAGGAACGGGTGATGAAGCGGATCGAAACGGTGAAGCCGAGCGTGGAATTCGCGGCGTTCCCGCCGCCGCTTCCCCGACACCGGACGTTCTGGATCGGCGCGATTGCGGCGTCGCTTCTGATCGCCGCCGTCCTGGGCGTCCTCCTGACGACGGCGTGGCACGAGATCGGCCTCTTGCAGAGCGAGAAGTCGAACCTCGCCTCCCTCCTGAAGGAGCAGGAGCGCGCCACGGCCTGGCTGAAGGATCCGCGCGTGCAGGTCTCGCTCCTCCGCGGCCTCGCCGCGAACTCGTCGGCGAGCGCCCGCCTCGTCTGGCACCCCGAGACGAAGCTGGGGATCCTCTACGCGACGGGCCTCCCGCCTCTCCCGCCCGAGAAGAGCTACGAGCTCTGGGCCTTCGTCGACGGCCAGCCCCAGCCCGCCGGCGTCTTCCAGGCGGCGGCTGACGGCGCGACCGTCTTCGTCCTCTCGCGGCAGGAGTCGCTCGGGCACCGCCCCGAGAGGTTCGCCGTCTCGGTCGAGCCGCAGGGAGGGGTCCCGAAGCCGACAGGCGATGTCGTCCTCCTCGGCGGGCCGATCTAGGAACCCTCTCCTCCCTGTAAACGATTCGGCCCCGGAGGCCGTCTCATGGGACGGAACGGGGCCCTTTCGGGAGGGACGAGGGGGCCCGGAGAGGGAAAAACATGAAGAGAATCACGGCGCGAAAGACGACGCTGGGCCTCCTGGCGGGCTCGGTAGCGATCCTCCTGACCACGGCGGCGTACGCCCAGTTCGGGCCCGGGCCGATGGGCGGGCCCGGTCCGATGGCGGGAGCCGGTCCGATGGCGGGAGCCGGAATGGGCCCGATGGCGGGTCCAGGCGGCGGGCCCGGCGGCCAGATCGTTCGGGCGCTCCGGACCGCGCTCTCGACGCTCGACCTGACCGACGACCAGCAGGCCAGGATCAAGGCGATCTTCGAGGCGAAAAAGGCCGGACTCGAGGCGCTCCGGACGCAGATGCAGGCCGACGCGAAGGCGCTGCACGACGCCGCGAACGCTACGACTCCCGACCCGGCCACCGTCGGCGCGGCGTTCCTCAAGCTGAAGGAGAACCGGGCCGATGCGAAGGACCAGTTCGACGCGCTGATGGCCGACGTCAAGGCCGTCCTGACCGCGGACCAGAGGACGCGGCTGGAGGCGTCGCTCGCCACCCTGAAGCACCTGCGCCGCCGCGGCTGACGCCCCGGCGCCGCTCCCTAAAGCCAGCCCGACTTCTTGAACTGCCGGTAGAGGGTTCCGCAGGCGACGGCCATCACGCCGAGGATGACGTAGTAGCCGTACCGGGACTCGAGCTCGGGCATGTGCTTGAAGTTCATCCCGTAAATTCCGGCGATCATCGTCGGGACGGCGATGATGGCGACCCAGGCCGAGATCTTCCGCATGTCCTCGTTCTGACGGACGTTCACCTGGGTCAGGTTCGCGTCGAGGACGCTGGTCAGGAGGTCGCGGAAGCCGACGAGGGTGTCGACCGTCCGCAGCAGATGGTCGTGGATGTCCCGCAAGTAGGGCCGGATGTCCTCATGGATGTGCGCGTAGCCCCCGCGCGCGAGGCGGTCGACGGGCGTCAGAAGCGGCGCCACGGCCTGATGGAACTCCAGGGCTTCGCGCTTGAGAAAGTAGATCCGCTCGGCCGGGTTCGTCCGGGCTGCGGAGAAGACTTCGCCCTCCACCTCGGAAATGTCGTTCTCGAGGCCGTGGATGACCGGCTTGTAGTCGTCGACGATCCGGTCGAGGATCGCGTAGAGGACGGAGCCCGGCCCGCATCGGAGGAGCTCGGGATCCCCCTCGAGGCGCTTGCGCACCTCGGCGAGCCCGCTCGCCTGCCCGTGCCGGACCGTCACCACGTAGGAGTCCCCGATGAAGAGGAGGATCTCGCCGAGGTGGATCTCCTCCACGTCCTCTTCGTACCAGGCAGTCTTCAGGACGACGAAGAGCACGTCGTCGTAGACCTCGAGCTTCGGCCGCTGATGCGCCTTGATGGCGTCCTCGACCGCCAGTTCGTGGAGCTGGAACTCGTCTTTCACCGCCTCGAACTCGGCGGCCGTCGGCTCGTGCAGGCCGATCCAGACGAAGTTCCCGGCTTCGCGCGACGCCTCGAGCGCGTCGGCCACCGCCAGCTCGCCTTCCCGCCGCACCCCGTTCGCGTAGACCGCGCAGTCGACGATCACGCTGTCACGCCACCGCGTCGACGAAGTCGAATTTTGCGACGTCGACGAGCCCCTTGTCGGTGAGCTTCAGCTCGGGGATGACCGGCAGCGCGAGGAACGCGAGCGTCATGAAGGGATGGTCGATCGTCGTGCCGAGGGAGCGGGCTGCCGCGTTCGCTCTTCGCTCCGCCGCGTCCACCTCCTCGATCGGGGCATTCGACATCAGGCCGGCCACCGGGAGCGCCACCTCGGCGAGCACCTCCGCCCCGTCGGCGACGACGATGCCGCCGCCGATCGCGGCGATCCGGCGGACGGCCGTCTCCATCGACGCGTCGTCCGCACCCGAGAACGACGACGTTGTGCGAGTCGTGCGCGACCGACGAGGCGATCGCGCCGCGCGCGAGGCCGAAGCCGCGCGCGAAGGAGACGCCGACGTTGCCGGTTCCGCGGTGCCGCTCGACGACGGCGAGCTTGGCGAGGTCGCGGGAGGGGTCGGCGACGGCCGCTCCGCCGACGACGAGCGCCGGCTCGCCCGAAGAGCCGGTCGCGAGGGAGCCGGCGTGGACCTCGATCACGCGGACGCGAGGCTCCCGCCGGGACCGGCGAGGCGGAGGCGCGTCGGTCGAAGCCCGTCGACCCGGAAGGACGGGCCCTCGTCCATGCCGCGGAGGCCGGCACCTCGACGAGGAGCGCTCCCCCCTTCGCGACGCGGACGCCGCCGAGAACGACGAGGTCGGGGCGGAACGTCCTCGAGCGCGCTCGAACGTCAGGAGGTCGGCGCGGAAGCCGGGAGCGACGGCCCCGCGGTCGGCGAAGCCGTAGTGCCGCGCGCACGACCAGGAGGCGAGGCGGAAGGCGAGGACCGGGTCGAGACCGAGCGCGATGGCGCGCCGGACGTGGTGGTCGACGTGGCCGTGGGCCAGAAGATCCCACGGGTGCCGGTCGTCGGTCGCGAAGGCGAAGCGCTCGGAGTTCTGCGCCGTGACGAGCGGGAGGAGGTCGTCGAGGTTCTTCGCGGCCGTCCCCTCGCGGATCCAGATCGACATGCCGCGCCGCACCTTCTCGTGCGCCTCGGCGCGCGACGAGGCACTCGTGGTCGGTCTTCATGCCGGCGCCGATGTAGGCGTTCAGGTCGAGGCCCGCGAGGAGCGGCGAGTGGCCGTCGATCGGCACCTTCCGCCGCCGTGGCGTCCTCCACCTTCGCGCGGACGCCGGGGTCGCCGAAGAGGAAGCCGGGGACGTTCATCATCTCGGCGAGGCCCGTCACGTTCGGGAGCCCGTAGAGCGGCTCGAGATCGTCCGGTCCGAGCGAGCGCGCCGGCGGTCTCGAGGTGCGTCGACGGGACGCACGACGGGAGCATGATGAAGACGTCGACCGGCAGCCCCTCGGAAGCCCGCTGGAAGGCGCGCGATCCCCTCGACGCCGCGGACGTTCGCGATCTCGTGCGGGTCGGTGACGACGGCCGCCGTTCCGTGGGCCGCCGCGAGCCGCGACGAACGTGGACGGCGTCGTCATCGTCGACTCGACGTGGAGGTGGGCGTCCCAGAGGGCCGGAGCGACGTAGGCGCCCTTGAGGTCGATCTCGTCCTCGGGGCGCGCGGCTCGGTAGTCGCCGAAACCGAGGATCCGGTCGCCCTTGATGCCGACGGTCCCCTCGTGGATCTCCCCGGTCAGGACGTTCACGACGCGGCCGTTCCGGAGGACGAGGTCGGCCGGCACGGCGCCGCGCGCAGCATCGACGAAGCCCGAGAGCGGGAGCGGACGGGGGGTCGGCACGGCGCCAGACTACCTAAAGCGGGGGCCGGTCCGGAAGCGGCCTCGCCGCCGCGCCCTCCCCGTCCTACAATCGGCGAAACCATGGGGAGCTGGGCACAAATCCGGGACCCGGAGACGGGCGTCTACACCCGCGAGTTCTTCGACGAGATCATCGCCCGCGAGCTCGAGCACGCAACGCGTCACGGCCACGTCCTGTCGGTGCTCTCGTTCCTTCTCCTCGGGTGGGACGAACTCACGGTCTCCGCGGGCCCTGCCGGGGCGACGGCGCTCCTCTCGTCGGCCGCCTCGACGCTGCAGGCCAATCTCCGCGCCACCGACCTCCTCTGCCGCTGGGCGGAGGACGAGTTCGTGGCGCTCCTCGTCGCCGCCGACATCGAAGCCTGCCGGCAGAAAATCAGGCTTTTCGGGACCCTCTTCCGCCCGTGGCGCGACGGGAAAGGGCCCGTCCCCCTCCCGCTGAAGATCCGGGTCGGCGCCGCGATGCTCGAGGAGGGGCTGGAGTTCGCGGCCGTCCTGCAGGCGGCCCGGCAGGCCGCGCGCGCTCCGTCGGGCGAGCGCCCGACCTTCAACGTCCCGCCGGCCAGCTGAGCCCCGCCCCGGCGAGGAGGCGCGCGAGGAGCCGCACGGGGAGCCCCACGACGTTCGACGGGCTCCCCTCCACCCGCTCGACGAAGAGGCCCCCGATCCCCTGGACCGCGTAGGCGCCGGCCTTGTCGTCGGGCTCTCCGGTGGCCGCGTAGGCGAAGATCTCGGCGTCGCTCATCGGAGCGAAGACGACGGTCGTCGTCTCCCGCCCCGACAGGAGCCCGCCGCCCCACGCGACGGCAACACCGGTGACGACCTGGTGCCGCCGGCCCTGCAGCCGCCGGAGCATCGCCTCGGCGTCGGAACGGTCGCGCGGCTTGCCGAGCGCGTCCCCGTCCAGAACGACGAGCGTGTCGGCCGCCACGACGAGGGCGTCCCCCTCGGCCGCGGCGACGGCGGCCGCCTTCTCGCGCGCAAGCCGCTCCGCCGCGTCGAAGGCGCTCTCGCCGGGCCGGACGCGCTCATCCACCTCCGCCGGCCGCGTCTCGAACCGGAGGCCGAGGGCCGACAGGATCTCTTTCCGTCGCGCGGAGGCGGAGGCGAGGATCAGGCGCGGCACGGCCTCAGGATATCCGGTCGCCCGGCGCATTGGCTCCGGGTGCGTGAACGGGAGACAATGAGGAATCCCGATGCCGGCCGAACTTTCCGGATCGCCTCCCCGAGAGAGAGCGCCGGCCACGGCCGGAGCTGCCGAGCTCCGCCTCCGCCTCATGCTGGAGGCGAGCCCGACGATCACCTGGACGCTGGACCGGGATCTCCGCTTCACCTCCTCGGTCGGCGCCGGGCTCGCCGCCCTCGGGCTGAAGCCTGACGAGGTGGTCGGGCGCTCGCTCTTCCAGTACTTCGGCACCGACGACCCGGACTTTCTCCCGATCGCCGCGTCCCGGCGCGCGCTGGAGGGTGAGAGCGTTTCGTACGAAACCGCGTTCGGCGGACACCTCTTTCTCTCGCGCGTCGTCCCGTTACGCGCGCCGTCCGGTGAGGTCGTGGGCTGCCTTGGGAGCTCGCAGGACATCACGGACCTGCGCCGAACCGAGGAGGCGCTCCGGCGAGCGGGCCGAGTTCGAGGAGTTGCTCCTCTCCGTGGCGGGGGCCTTCGTCCGCGCGCCGGCCGCGGGGCTGGCCGCCGAGGTGCGGAGGGCCCTCGAGAGGCTGGCGGCGCTCCTCGACGCCGACCGGGTGGCGCTCTGGGTCCTTTCGGAGGACGGGCACCGGGTCGTCCGGCGTGCCGAATGGACCGCAGAGGGGGCCGCCGCGTCGCCGGCCGGCCCGCTGGCGGCCCGGGACTTCAACTGGTCGCTCGAGCACGGGCGCGCCGGCCACGCGGCGTACGCCCCGCGCCCGGCCGACCTCCCGGAGGAGGCCCGCGGCGAGCGCCTCCTCGCCGCCGACGCGCGATCGATCGCGGTCGTCCCGCTCCGCGCGGGGTCGGAGCCCGTCGGTTTCCTGGCGGTCGCCTCGCAGCGCCGCGAGGAAGCCTGGTCTCCCGAGATGGTGGCCGTGCTGCCTCTCTTCGGGGAGATCCTCGCCCACGCCCTCGAGCGGCAGCGCGCGGCGATCCTCTCGCAGGCGCTGGACCGGATCGGGGCGGCCGCGAGCGCGGCGGCCGACCTTCCCGCGTTCTTTCGCGCGGTGCACGAGACGGTGGCGGCGCTGATCGAGACGAAGAACTTCTACATCGCCCTCCGAAGCGAAGAGTCAGGCCTCCTTCACTTCCCCTATTTCGTCGACGAGTTCGATCCGACGCCAGCCCCCAAGCCGTTCGGCCGCGGACTCACGGAATACGTCATCCGGACCGGCTCACCGGTGCTCGCGAGCCCCGAGAAGTTCGAGCAGCTCCTCCGCGACGGCGAGGTGGAGCTGATCGGCGCGCCGTCGCTCGACTGGATCGGCGTCCCACTGACCGCCGGACCGGACGCCTTCGGGGCCATCGTCGTCCAGAGCTACAGCCGGGAGACGCGCTTCGGCGAGCGGGAGCTGTCGCTGCTTCTGGCCGTGGGCCGTCACGTCGAGGCCGCGCTCCGGCGCCGGAAGGCCGAAGCCGACCTCGTCCGCTCGGTTTCCCTCCTCGAGTCGACGCTCGAATCGACCGCGGACGGCATCCTCGTCGTCGACGCCGGCGGGCGGGTCACGTCGTTCAACCGGCGCTTCGCCCAGCTCTGGGACCTCCCGGAGGACCTCCTCGCCGGCCGCGCCGACGAGCGGCTCCTCGCCGCCGCGTCGGGGAAGCTCGTCGACCCGGCGTCATTCCTCGCGAAGGTGCGCGAGCTCTACGCGACACCCGAGGCCGAGAGCTTCGACATCCTGAAGCTCCGCGACGGCCGCGTCTTCGAGCGCTACTCCGTTCCCCAGCGGCTCGAGGGACGTCCCGTCGGCCGCGTCTGGAGCTTCCGCGACATGACGGAGCGCTTCCGGGCCGAGGAGCAGATCGAGCATCAGGCGTACCACGACATCCTGACGGGCCTTCCGAACCGCCGGCTCCTCTCGGACCACCTGGAGCTCGCCCTCGCGCACGTGAAGCGCGGGCACGGCTCCCTCGCGGTGCTCTACCTCGACATCGACCGGTTCAAGCCCGTGAACGACTCGCTCGGCCACGTCGCGGGCGACCGGCTTCTCCGGGCCGTTGGAGAGCGCCTCCGGGCCTCGAGCCGCGCCGGAGACACCGTCGCCCGGATGGGCGGGGACGAGTTCGTCCTCCTCCTCTCCGACCTGCCGAAGGAGCACGTGGCCGGCGTCGCGCAGAAGATCCTCGATTCCATCGCCGACCCGTTCCCGGTCGACGGCCACCGGATCTACGTGACGACGAGCATGGGTGTCGCGCTCGCGCCGGACGACGGCGACGACGCCGCGACCCTCATGAAGAACGCCGACAACGCCCTCTACCGGGCGAAGGAGCTCGGGCGGAACAACTTCCAGTTCTGCACGCCGGCGCTCAACGCAGCCGTGCGGGAGCGGGCGGCCATGGGTTCTGGCCTTCGCCACGCCATCGAGATGGACGAGCTCCGGCTGCACTACCAGCCCCAGGTCGACATCGAGACCGGCGAGGTCGTCGGCCTCGAGGCGCTCGTCAGGTGGCAGCACCCGGAGCGCGGCCTCGTCCCCCCCGCCGCCTTCATCCCGGTGGCCGAAGACACCCGCCTGATCATCCCGATCGGCCACTGGGTGCTCCGCGCGGCCTGCCGCTTCGGCGCCCGCCTCCATGCGGCCGCCGGGCGTGCGATCCGGATCGGCGTGAACCTCTCCCCGCGCCAATTCGTCGGCGGCGCGCTCGTCCGCTCCGTCGAGGAGGCGCTGTCCGGATCCGGGTTCCCGCCGGCGCTCCTCGAGCTCGAGATCACGGAAAGCGTGGCGATGAGCAACCTCGAGTTGACGCTCGCCACGCTCCGCCAGCTCCGGGCGCTCGGCGTCTCCGTCGTCCTCGACGACTTCGGCGTCGGGCACTCCTCGCTCGCCTACCTCAAGAGCTTCGCCCTCGACGCGCTGAAGATCGACCGTTCCTTCATGGCCCAGGTCCCGGGGAGCCCCGCCGACGAGGCGCTCGTCACCGCGATCGTCGAGATGGCGAGGGGGCTCTCCCTGCGGGTCGTCGCCGAGGGGGTCGAGCGCGAGGAGCAGGTCGCGTTCCTACGCTCGCGCGGCTGCCGGGTCGCCCAGGGGTTTCTCTTCAGCCGGCCGCTCCCGCCGGAGGAGGCGCTCGCGGCGGCCGTGGCGCCGCCGGGGAGTCTTACGGGTAGTAACCGCTGATCGTCCGGGCGACGAGGTTCGACGGGGTCATCTTCACCTCGATCTTCCGCCACTGGTTGCCCGGCGTCTTGTTCTGCGGCAGGTACGTCAGGAGGTACTGGCTCCGGAGCTCCTCGTTGATCTCGGCGTAGATCCGGGAGAGGCTCGGGGACGCGTTCACGTAGTAGGCGTTCCCGCCGGTCTCCCGCGCGAGCTTTCCGAGCTTGTGCCGGACCTCGAGCTGCGAGCCGGGGATCCTCAGGCCGATGAAGTAGAGGGCCACGCCCGACTTCTTCGCGTAGTCGAGGGCCGCCTCGAAGGGGAACTTCGACGAGCGGTCCTCGCCGTCGGTCAGGATGACGTACGCCTTGCGCCCCCGGACTCCCTGATACTGGTAGAGGCCGTAGACGATGGCGTCCCAGAGCGCGGTCGAGCCCTGCGCCCGCATGCCGGCGAGAGCCTGCGCGATCTTGTCGCGGTCGGTCGTGAAGCGCGAGACGAGCTGCGGCTCGTTGTCGAAGTTGACGAGGAAGCAGCGGTCCCGCGGCGTCATGACGTCCCTGAGGAACCCGACGGCCGCCTGCTCGGCGTCGGTGATCGACTCCTCCATCGAGCCCGACGTGTCGATCGCGATCCCGAGCGAAAGGGGCAGGTTCGCGACGACCTCGAACCCGTCGACCGGCTGAGGGATGCCGTCCTCGAAGATCGAGAAGGCCTCCTTCGCGAGACCGGTGACCGGCTTGTTCTTCGCGAGGACCGTCGTGTAGAGCTCGATGGCCTGGACCGTCTCCTCGGAGAGGTATTTCGGGGCGTTGTAGTAGCGGAGGTCCTCGCTCGTCGTCCCGTCCGTCAACGTCGCCACGACCCGCACGAAGCCGAGGTCTTTCGACTTCGGGATCTCGACGACCTGCTGGAACGGCTCCTGGTAGAGCGTGGCCGCGCGGCGCTCGTTCACGTAGATCTCGACCTGCTTGAGCTTCTTCGTTTCCGGAACGGCGACGTCCGCGACGACGCGCGTCGCCCCCTCGAGACGGGCCCCTTTTTCCGGCGAGCCGATCCGGACGCGGAACGCCTCGCGCCCTTCGTTCAGGATCAGTTCGTCCGTGGCGATCTCCTTGCCGCCTTTCGTGAAGCCGATCACCTTGACGGCGTGCTTGCGCGGGAGCGTGCCGAGGTCGAGGTCGGCCTCGAACGGCGCCTTGCGGTCGGTCGTGATCTTGCGGTTGTCGAGCCAGAACTCGGTGTAGGCGATGTCGGGGGAGGAGGAACGAGTCTCGAACCGGATCAGACCCGTGGCGAACTCGCGTGCGATCGGGAGGAGCGTCAGAGCTCCCTTCGGTCCGCCCCCTTCGGCCACCAGGCGGGCGACGGCCTGGCGCCCCGCTTCGCGCGCGGCTTTCTCCTGGGCGGTCAACCCGAGATCGGGTACGTCGGGGACTTTCAGCGTCTCGGAGATGAGGCCCGCCGCGTTTCGGTTCGCGTCGGCGACCTTTACCCTGATCCTGTAGTCACCGGGGTAGAGGTCCCGCTCGATCGTCAGAGGGAGGAAGGGCCCCGAAACGGACGAGGCCGGGAAGTCGAACCGGTACCGGAAGTTGTCGATGAGGCGGTCGCCCTTGACGATCTCGCCGACGACGTCGATGTCGAGGAAGGTCTCCTCGCCCATCTTCTTCGTCGTCAGCGCCTCACGCTCGAGGAGCATCGCCAGCTCCACGCGCATCCTGTTTCCGAACATCTCGGGGAACCGGATCGTCCGCTGGACCATCAGGGGCGTCGCGTCGGGCGGGACGTCCGTCGTCATCTGCAGGATCGCGTCGACGCCTTCCACGGAGCCGGGCTTCTCCCCCGAGCTCAGATCGTCGACCATCTTCATCGACCCCCCGATGGTTCCGAAGATCGCCGCCGAGGTGCTGAGCGCCCGCTGGACGTCCCGGTAATCGCCGCAGCGCGTCGTGTCGACCCGGCGCCCGCCGGGCGCGGCGATTCCCGCCATGTTCCCCGGGATGAGGGCCTGCGCCCCGTCGGTCGGGGTCCAGAGCTTGTAGTCGCCCACGCCGAACTGCTGGTAGAAGAGGAGGTAGACCTTCGAAAGGCGCAGCCGATCGATCCGCTCGTAGTACCAGATCTGGATCGGCCAGTAGATGTCCTGGCAGTCCACCTTCTGGAGGCCGTCGGGGGGACCATTTACGAGGTAGATGCGGGACCGGTCGCTCTGAAGGTTCCGGAAGAGCTGCCGCGCCTGCTGAACGCGGAGCTCCCAGATGTCCCGCAGCGGGACGCGGAGTCCGTCGGGCGAGAACGAGCGGCGCTTCCAGAACTCGTCGACGAAGTGATCGCGCTGGTAGTCCGTCGTGAGGCGGAGGAGCGTGTCGCGCTCCAGGTCGGTGATGATCGGATCGACGTCTTCGAGGAAGCGCCGGTACTTGTCCGGCAGCTCCTCCATCGCCTTCTTCCGCTCCTTTCCCGTGAGCGCCTTGTTCGACAGGAGCACCGTGGGAGGCAGCGCGTCGGGGGACGAGGCCGCGGCCTTCCGCATCTCGCGAACCATCGCAATGGTCGCGCGCTCCTCGAGACCGCCGACCGGGTCCTTCTGCCGGGCCGTGATCGCCGCGACCGCGGTCTTCAGAAGGGCGGCGTCGGAACAGGCGTTCTTCGCGGGATCGAGGGCTTCGAGGGTCGTCCGGACCTCGGGCGCAAAGAGGAGCGCCTCGCCGTCCAGGAACATCCAGTAGCGGTAGGCGCCCGTGCCAGGCTCGGGAAAGAAGACCATCCGGGCGTTCTTTCCGAGCTTGGGGTGCTCGAGGTAGGTCCAGACCTCGACCTCGCGGAAGAGCTCCGGACAGCGGACGATCTGCCGGCCGTCGGGGACGCCGGACCGGATGTAGACGATGGTCCGGTCGTCGTCCGTCCGGCCGAAGAACACCATCGCTTCCTTTCGGAGCCGGGCTGTCTCGGGATCCTCCGGCGGGGTGGCGGGAGCTGCGGACGGAGGCGCCGGCGTCGGCTTGGCCGGGGGCGCAGCGAACGAGCCTCCTGCCAGGGAGGCCGTCAGAGCAGCCGCCGGGAAGAACCCGAGGCGGAAAGCAGATGCGCCGGTCGTCATGTCGAGAACCCCCGGAGGCCTTTCTATTGTTTCTCGAACGCAAGAGTGATTCCAGGCCTTCCGTCACACTTGCGAGCTGTTCTCGATACGGAGTGACCCCCCGAAGGGTTTCCCTTCTAGAATTCCGCGTGGAGGCCGCATCGCCCTGAGTCGCCTGGAGTTGCTCTACGCCGACCACCACGCCACGACGCCGGTTGCGCCCGAGGTCCTGGAGGCGATGGCGCCCTGGCTGGCCTTCGCGGCAAACGCTTCGTCCGTCCACTCGGCCGGGCGCGCCGCCCGGAATGCGGTCGAAGAAGCGCGGTCCGAGGTTGCGCGGGCCATCGGGGCGTCCCCCGCGGAGATCGTCTTCACGTCGGGGGGGACGGAGGCGGACAACCTTGCGGTCCGGGGCGGCGCGCTCGCGGCCCGAGAGTCGGACCCCGAACGTCGGCGGGTCCTCGTCACGCAGGCCGAGCACCCGGCCGTCCGGGAGGCGGCCCGCTCGCTCCTCCCGCTCGGCTTCGAGGCGCTCGAGCTTCCGGTCGATTCCTCCGGTCTGCCCCGCCCGGGCGAGTTCGAGGACGCGTGCGGTCCAGGGACGGCCCTCGTTTCCGCCATCCTCGCGAACAACGAGACCGGCGTCGTGAACACCCGGCTCCCGGCACTGGCGGAGACGGCCCGGAGCGCGGGAGCTCTCGCCCACACGGATGCGGTTCAGGCCGTCGGGAAGCTTCCCGTGGACGTCGGCGCGCTCGGAGTCGACCTCCTGTCGCTCACCGGACACAAGTTCGGCGGGCCCAAGGGAGCGGGCGCCCTCTTCGTCCGGAGGGGAGTCCGCGTTGTTCCGCAGGAGTCCGGAGGCGGGCAGGAAAAAGGCCGGCGCGCGGGGACCGAGAATGTCGCGGCGCTCGTCGGCCTCGGCGTGGCGGCTCGCCTCGCAACCGGGCGCCTGGACGCCGAGGCCACCCGGCTGGGCGCCCTGCGTGACCGGTTCGAGGCGGGGCTCCGCGCAGCCATCCCGGGGATCTCGGTGAACGGGACGGGCCCGGGGACCGTCCGGCTGCCGACCGTCACCTCGGCCGTCCTGCCCCGCGTCGACGGGGAGATCCTGCTCGCCGCCCTCGACCTCGAGGGGATCGCGGCCTCGTCGGGCTCGGCCTGCGCGGCCGGGACGACGAAGCCGAGCGCGGTCCTCCTCGCCACCGGCCTCTCCGCGGGGGAAGTCCGCTCCACCCTCCGTTTTTCGTTCGGCCGGACGACGCGCGAGGAGGACGTCGGCCGGCTCCTCGAAGCCGTTCCACGCCTCTGGGCCCGGGCAGCGGCCGCGCTCCCGACTTGAAGTACCGGGCCGCCTCGCGTTCTAATGGGGTCTCCTCGTTCGCACACGTCGTGGGAGAAGCCTTTGATCATCCAGTGCCCCTCCTGTCAGGCCCGGTACAACTACGACGACAGCCGTTTTGTCGGCGCGCTGACGAAGAAGATCAAGTGCACCCGCTGCTCGAACGTCTTCGAGATCCGGAATCCGTCTCCCGGCTCCGTCGTGCAGCCGCCCCAGGGGAAATCCGTCAATGAATCCGGAAAGGGGCGGATCCCCGGCCCCGACGACTTCGCCCTCGACGAGACCGCCCTGACGGAAGCCAGCAAGCGCAAGCGCCAGATGCCCGGCGCGCCCGCCCGTGCGATGGCGATGCAGGAGAGCGTGGCGGCGAGCCCGCTCGGGAGCGCCGCCGCCCCCGACGCCACGGCGCCGCCGCCGACAGGCAGCCACCCCCTGCGGACGACGGACAAGGTGGGGATTCCCGAGGTGCCCGCGGCGGAGCGGCGGCTGCGCCTCCCGACCGCGTTCCATTACTCGCTCGCCTGCATCTCGGGGCCGGACGCCGGGAAGATCTTCGAGATCCTGAAGCCGCGCGTCGTCATCGGGCGGGCGAACGCCGACATCGTCGTCGGCGACATCCAGTGCTCCCGCCAGCACGCGGCCCTCGAGGTGACCGACGAAAAGGTCGTCCTCGTCGACCTGAACTCGACGAACGGGACCTGGATCGGCGACCTGAGGATCAGCCGCGAGGACCTCGAGAACCGGAGCGAATTCGAGATCGGCACGTCCACGCTCATGCTGATCCGCAGCGCCCCCGACGCGCCGCACGGCTGACGGGCGTCAGACTCCGAGCGCCTCGAGAACCGCGCTCAGCGTCGCCGGAAGGCGGCGCGGCGGATTCGACCAGCGGTGCTTCCCCTCGTGGTACGCGGCCGCCGAGCCCGAGAACTTGAGAGCGTGGGCCGTGGCGACGACGACGACGAGATCGTCTTTCCTGATGACTCCCTCCGCCCGCAGCTTCGCCGCCCCGGCGAGCGCGACGGCCGAATTCGGGCAGAGGGCGAGGCCGTGCCGGTTCGCGAGCGCGCCGGCGTCGAGAAGCTCCTCCTCCGTCACGCGGGCGACGACGCCGTCGAAAAACCGGATTTCGCGCTCGGCCTTCGGGTGCGACACGGGCGCGCCGATCCGGATCGCCGACGCGGCCGTCTCCCCCGCGATCCGGGTGACGCGCTTCGAGAAGCCGGTCTCGTACGACTGGAAGAACGGATCGGCTGCGGCGGCCTGGATGCCGGCGAGGCGGGGCTTCCGGTCGATGATCCCGAGCTCCAGCCACTCGCGAAGCCCCTTCCCGATCGCCGAGAGGTTCCCGGCGTTTCCGACGGGGACGACGAACCAGTCCGGGACTTTCCAGCCGAGGTCCTGGATCGCCTCCCAGCCGATCGTCTTCTGCCCTTCGATCCGGACCGGGTTCTTCGAGTTGAGAAGGTAGATCGGCCGCGCCGCCGTCAGCTCGCCGACGAGGCGCATGCATCCGTCGAAGTCGGTGGCGAGCCCGAGCGTCGTCGCGCCGTAGTGGAGCGCCTGCGAGAGCTGCTCCCCGGTGATCTTCGCGTCCGGGAGGAGGACGATGGCCCTCATGCCGGGCACCTCGGCGGCGTACGCCGCGAGCGCGGCCGAGGTGTCCCCGGTCGAGGCGCAGGCGACGTCCCTGAGACCGAGGTGCCGTGCCCAGGAGACGCCGACCGTCATCCCGCGGTCCTTGAAGGAGAGCGTCGGGTTCTCCCCCTCGTGCTTGACGCGAAGGCGCGGAAGGCCGATCTCTTCCCCGAGCGCTTCCGGAGCGTAGAGGCGCGTCGCCCCCTCGGGCTTGCTGACGATCTCCGCCTCGGGTAGCGCCGGGAAGACGTGCTCGCGGAACCGCCACACGCCGCTCCTGTCCCGCGCCGGCGTCCGGGGCGAGAGGGGCGCTGTCCGCCGTCCCTCGAAGAGGTCGCGCCACGCCGCGCCCGAGCGACCGAAAGCGGCGAGGTCGGGGACGATGTCGAGGAGCGCCCCGCAGCTGTCGCACGAGGTCCGGACCTCCCGGATCGGATAGGCGGACCCGCAGGCGATGCACCGGAACGAGGAGAGGGCCGCCCCGGCGCTCACCCGAGCTTCTTCCGAAAGCCTTCGGGCGTCAGGGGACGGCTGACGAGGAAACCCTGGATCTCGTCGCAGCCGTGCTTCTTCAGGAACTCCTGCTGTCCCTCGGTCTCGACCCCTTCGGCGATGACGCGGAGGTTCAGGCCGTGGGCCAGGTCGATCGACGTGACGCCCAGGGCGGCGTCCTTCGCGTCGAACTCGACGCCGCGGACGAAGCTCTGGTCGATCTTCAGGACGTCGATCGGAAAGCGCTTGAGGTAGGCGAGGGACGAGTAGCCGGTGCCGAAGTCGTCGAGGGCGATCTGGACGCCCAGCTCCTTCAGCTCGGCGAGCTTCGCGAGGCTTCCCTGAGCCCGCTCCATGGCGACGCTCTCGGTGATCTCGAGGAGGAGCGCCTTCGCCGGAATCCTGGTTTCCTTCAGGATCGTCCGGACCCGGTCGACCAGCGCCGCGTGCTGAAACTGCCGGGCCGAGAGGTTGACCGCGATGCGGAGGTCCGCGAATCCCGCCTCGTGCCATTCGCGGAGCTGGGTGCAGGCCGTTCGGAGGACCCACTCGCCGATCGTGACGATGAGGCCCGTCTCTTCGAGGATCGAGATGAAGTCGGACGGCGGCACCACCGCCAGGTCGCCGCGGCGCCATCGGAGCAGCGCCTCGGCGCCGACGATCTTCTCCGTCCTGAGGTCGATCTGGGGCTGGTAGTGGAGGAGGAACTCCGTCCGCTCGAGGGCCCGCCGAAGGCTCGTCTCCAGCTTCATCCGCTCGCGCGCCCGGGCGTTCATGTCGGGGCGGTAGAGCATGTAGGCGTCCCGCCCCTCGCGTTTGGCCCGGTTCATCGCCGTGTCGGCGCACTGGAGGAGCGTCGCGACGTCGTCGCCGTCGTCGGGAAACAGGCTGATGCCGAGCGACGCCGTCACGAAAAGCTCGCGCCCTTCGATGTGGAAGGGGCGCCGCACGGCTTCGAGGATCCGTTCGGCGATCGAGGGGATGGCCGACGTCGAGCCGATCCGGGGCATCAGGATCAGGAACTGGTCCCCTCCGAGGCGGGCGACGGTGTCGCCGTCCTGGACGCAGTGGCGCAGCCGCGCGCCGAACTGCTGCAGCAGGGTGTCGCCGGCCCGGTGGTCGAGGCTGTCGTTGATCATCTTGAAACGGTCGATGTCGACGACCAGGACCATCAGCGGCTCGCGGGAATAGCGAGCCTTCGAGAGCGCCACTTCGATCCGGTCCGCAAAGAGCAGCCGGTTCGGGAGGCCCGTGAGCGAGTCGTGATAGGCGAGGTGCTCGATCTCCTCCTCGGCGCGGCGCCCTTCGGTCACATCGAGGAAGCTGCAGATGACCTGCGTCAGCTCGCCGTCCGGCGTCAACTCCGGCTCGGCGTTCATCAGGAGCCACGTCGGCTCCCCGGGCCCCGGGACGCCGACGACGACGTTCCGGACCGGCAGCTTCAGCGTCAGCGCCCGGATCAGAGGCGACTCCCCGCGGCCGTACGGCGTCCCGTCCTCCCGGAGGGGGGTCCACTCGTCCTCGAAGACGTTCGTGCCGATCAGCTCGCGCTCCGGCCGGGAGAGGAGGGCCGCGGCGGTCTTGTTCACGAGGCGGATCTTCCCGTCCGGCCCGACGAGGAGGATGCCGGCGGGAAGGTCGCGCAGCACTTTCCTGAGCATCTCGAACGCGAACGAGGGAACGTTCTCCGCGGACTTCCGCTCTGCCATCGGCCTATTTTCCCCCGCGCGGCGGCGGGACCCGGCGCGCTCCCCGCCGGTCGATGCGGTGGACCGCCGCCCGGGCGGCGACGCCCTCCCGGCGAAACGCGGCCTCCGCCGCGCGTGCCACGCGCGCCGCCACCGGGCCCGCCGGAGCGACCGCCATCAGCGAGGGCCCCGCGCCCGCGAGCGCGACGCCAAAGGCGCCGGCCGCCTCCATCGCGGAGCGGACGGCCGCGTAACCGCGCACGAGCGGGGCGCGGACCTTCTCCACGATCCCGTCCGACCCGACGAAGCCGCCCGCCGCCCGGAGGTCGCCGGCGGCGAGCGCGGCGACGAGGCCCGCGAAGGCTGCGGCATTCGCGACGTGCGCCGCGAGGGGCACCCGCTTCGGGAGGATCCGGCGTGCCGCGCGCGTCGCGACCTCGAGGTCCGGGTGGACGAGGACGAGCCGGAGAGCGGCCGGCGTGCGAAGGGAGAGCGGGGCGAGCGGGCCGCCGGGGTCGCTCGCCGGCACGAGGACGAGGCCGCCGAGGAGGGACGCGAAGGCGTTGTCGCCGTGCCACCCGCCGTCCGCCGCGTGCTCGGCCAGCAGCGTGGCGCGGAGGAGCGACCGCTTGTCGCGGACCCCGATGAGGAGCCCGGCCGCGTACGCCCCGGCCGCTGCCGACGCGGCCGAAGAGCCGAGGCCGCTCGAAAGGGGGAGCCCCTTCTCGAGCGAGATCTCGAGGCCCCAGCGCCCGCGTCCCGCGAACTCCTCGAGCACCGCCGCCGCCGCCACGCCGGCCGTGTTCTTGCGGGCGTCGCGCGGCAGCCGGCCCCCGTCCCCGGTGACGGCGACGATCCGGACGCCCGGCTTTTCCGTGAGGCGCGCCGTCACGACGTCGCCCGGGCCGTCGAGCGCGGCGCCGAGGGCGTCGAACCCGACGCCGAGGTTGGCGACGGAGCCCGGTGCGAAGACGCGGACGCTCCTCAACCCGCGACCTTGTGGAGCGCCCTCACGGCGGCGACGCGGTCCTTCTCGTCGACCGCGAAGGAGATGTTGCACTCCGACGATCCCTGCGCGATCGCTTCGACGTTCACCCTGGCCCGCGCGACCGCGCCGAAGACCTTCGCGGCGATGCCGGGGGTCCCGCGCATCCCGTCGCCGACCGCCGCCACGACCGCGACCGGGGCCCGCGCGTTCACCGCGTCGATGGCTCCCGTCAGCCGCTCGTAGCGGAACTCCAGCTCCAGAGCCGAGACCGTCCGCGCGCGGTCTCCCTCGGGGACCACGAGAGCGATGTTCTGCTCCGAGGAGGCCTGGGAGAACATGACGACCGAGACACCGAGCCGGGCCGTCGCGCCGAAAACCCGCGCCGCGATCCCCGGAATGCCGGTCATTCCTTTCCCGTCGAGCGAGAGAAGGCAGAGCCCGGAGATGGCCGTTACCGCCCGGATCCCCTCGCCACCCGCCCCGCGTGCCGCGATCGTCGTCCCCTTCCCCTCGGGGCGGAAGGAGTTCCGGATGACGAGCGGGATGCCCGCCGCGATGGCGGGGATGACGGCGGGAAAATGGAGCACCTTCGCGCCGAAATAGGTCATCTCGGCCGCTTCGCGGTACGAGAGGCGTGGGAGGAGCCGCGCCCCGCGGACGACCCTCGGGTCGGCCGAGAGGACTCCGTCCACGTCGGTCCAGATGACGACCTCCCGCGCAGAGAGCGCGGCGCCGAGGAGCGCAGCCGTCGTGTCCGAGCCCGAGCGGCCGAGCGTCGTCGTCTCGCCTCGGGCGCTCTTCGCGATGAACCCCGTCACGACCGGGACGACGCCCCGCTTGAGGAGCGGGCCGAGGAGGCGCCGCACGCGCGGGTCGCTCCGCTTCCGGTCGCAGGAGGCCGCCCCGTGCCGGTCGTCGGTGACGAGCATCCGGCGGGCGTCGACGGCGACGGCCGGGACGCCGCGGGTCGCGAGCGCGGCCGCGACGAGCGGCGCCGAGAGCCGCTCGCCGAAGGAGGAGATCAGGTCGGTGATCCGCGCCGAGCGTTCGCGCAGCAGCGCGACCCCGGAGAGAGCCGTCTCGAGCTCGCCGAGGGGCCGGGCGTCGAAGGAGACACGGGCGCCGGTCGCCTTCGAAAGGGCCTGGGCGGCCTCCTCATGGCGGACGCGGAGCGTCTCGACGGCCCGCTTCGCCGCGGCGAGGCGCCCCCCCTCCGCGTCGCGCGCCGCGGCGAGGAGCTGGTCGGTGACACCTCCCATCGCCGAGGCGACGGCGACGACCGGCCCCCGGCGCGCGGCGGACTTCAGGAGATCGGCGGCACGGAGGATCCGCTGGGCGTCGCCGAGCGAGGTTCCCCCGAACTTGTGGACCGAAAGCCTGTGAGGCATGGCGTCCCAATGGTACCCGCCTAGCGGACAGGCTAGGATCCCGCCCTCATGACATCTCCGTCGCTCCCCGACGCCTTCGTTCCGCTCTCCCTCGCCCTCCTCCTCGGCGCGGCCCACGTGGCCAGTGCCGCCGAGAGGGCCACCGCGCCGGCGAAGGCCGCCGTCTACCCCTCCGCGCCGACGTCGAGCCAGGTCGACGACTACCACGGGAGGAAGATCGCCGACCCCTACCGCCCGCTCGAGAACCCCGACGCCCCGGCGACGCGGGCCTGGATCGAGGCCGAGAACCGGGTGACCGACGCGTGGCTCGAGGGCGTCCCCGAAGGGCGCGCGATCCGGGAACGGCTGACGAAGCTCTGGAACTACGAGCGCTGGGGCACGCCGGTCCGCGAGGGCGGACTCTATTTCTTCACCCGGAACGACGGCCTCCAGAACCAGGACGTCCTCTACGTCCTCGACCGGCTCGACGGCACCCCTCGCATCCTCCTCGACCCGAACGGCCTCAGCAAGGACGGTACGGTGGCGCTCGCCGGCTGGTCCGTCTCGCAGGACGGGAAGAGGCTGGCGTTCGGCCTCGCCTCCGCCGGCTCCGACTGGAACGAGTGGCGCGTCCTCGACGTCGCGAGCGGAAAGGAGACCGGCGACGTCGTGAAGTGGGTCAAGTTCTCGGGCGCCGCCTGGACGAAGGACGCGACCGGCTTCTACTACGCCCGCTTCGACGCGCCGAAGCCCGGCACCGAGCTCGAGGCCGTCGTCAAGAACCAGAAGCTCTATTTCCACCGCCTCGGGACGCCCCAGTCGGAGGATCGGCTCGTCTACGAGCGGCCCGACGACCCGGAGCTCGGCTTCGGCCCCGCCGTCACCGACGACGGCCGGTACCTCGTCCTCAGCGTCTCGAAAGGGACCGACACCCGGAACCGCGTCTACGTCCGCGACCTCGCGATCCCGAACGCGCCGTTCGTGAAGCTCTTCGACGACTTCGACGCGCATTACGGGGTCGTCGACAACGTCGGGACCGTCTTCTACGTCTCGACCGACCGGAACGCCCCGCGCGGACGGGTCGTGACGGTCGACCTCGCGGCTTACGAGAAGGCGCTCGCGGCCGATCCCAAGGCGAAGCCGGCCCTCAAGGACGTCGTTCCGCAGTCGGACGCCGTCGTCTCGGGCGTCCAGCTCCTCGCCGACCGCCTCGTCGTCGAGTACCTGAAGGACGCCGCGAGCGACGTCAAGCTCTTCGCCCTCGACGGGAAGTTCCAGAGGGACATCGCCCTCCCGACCCTCGGCATCGTCGGCGGCTTCGGCGGGAAGCGGACCGACACCGAGACGTTCTACGCGTTCACGTCGTTCACCACCCCGACCACGGTCTTCCGTTACGACTTCGGGACGGGGAAGAGCGAGGTCTTCCGCCGGCCGAAAGTCGACTTCGACCCGTCGGCCTTCGAGACATCGCGGGTCTTCTACGCGAGCAAGGACGGGACGAAAGTCCCGATGTTCCTCGTCCACCGGAAGGGGCTGAAGAGGGACGGGTCGAACCCGACTCTCCTCTATGGCTACGGCGGCTTCAACGTCCCGATGGGACCGGCCTTCTCGGTCAGCCGGATCCCGTGGCTCGAGAGCGGCGGCGTCTTTGCCCAGGCCTCGATCCGGGGAGGCGGCGAGTACGGCGACGAGTGGCACAAGGCCGGGACGATGGCGAAGAAGCAGAACGTCTTCGACGACTTCATCGCCGCGGGCGAGTGGCTCGTCGCCCATGGGATCACGTCGCCCAGGCGCCTCGCCATTTACGGCGGGTCGAACGGCGGCCTCCTCGTTGGCGCCGTCCTGAACCAGCGGCCCGAGCTCTTCGGCGCGGCCGTGGCCGCGGTCGGCGTCATGGACATGCTCCGCTTCCACAAGTTCACGATCGGCTGGGCGTGGGTGTCGGACTTCGGCTCGCCCGACGACCCGAAGGCGTTCGAGTGGATCTACGCCTACTCGCCGCTTCACAACATCCGGAAGGGGGCGACGTACCCCGCCGTCCTCATCACGACCGCCGACCACGACGACCGCGTCGTCCCGGCGCACTCGTTCAAGTACGCCGCGGCGCTGCAGGCCGCGCAGGGCGGCGACGCCCCGATCCTGATCCGGATCGAGACGAAAGCGGGCCACGGCGCGGGCAAGCCGACGACGAAGCAGATCGAGGAGGCGGGCGACGTCTACGCCTTCCTGACGAAGACGATCGCCTCTCCGGCGGCGGCGAAGTGAAACGAGCGCCGGCTCGCGGTACTGGCGGCGGCCCTTGCCGGGGCCGCGCTGATCTTCCGCTGCGCCTCGGCGCCGCCCCCTCCGCCCCCCGCGCCGGCGCCGGAGCCGGCGCCCGAGCCCGCCCCGGCGGCCCCGGGCACCGAGCCCGTCCCCTATTTCGTGAAGAACGCGAAGACGCAGCTCCGCGAGGGCCCCTCGACGAAGACGTCCGTCCTCGCTCGCATCGGCAAGGGCGAAAAGGTCACGGGGATCGACGAGAAGGACGGCTGGGTGCTGGTGAAGCTGAAGGACACCCGCGTCGGGTGGATCCGGAAGGACCTCCTCGTGAAGGACGCGCCCTGCCCGGCCGACCGGCCGCCCGTCGTCCTGACGCAGCCCCCGCTCCGGATCTCCGACGGGACGGGCCCGAAGGGGCGCGTCGTCGTGGAGGGGGCCGTCGACGTGAGCGGCAAGGTGACCGCCGTCAAGGTGGCCGAGAACCCGTCCGGCTCCGCGGAGCTCGCCGACAAGGCGAAGTCCGAGCTGATGCTGATGACGTTCACCCCTGCCCTGAAGAACTGCAAGATCGTCCCGTTCACCTACGTCTACGCCCGGAATTTCTGACGGCACATCGCGAAGGAGGAGTCCATGGGTATTCTCGACAGCATTCTCGGAAGCCTCGGCGGCGGCAGAGAGCCGCGAGGGAGCTCCCTCCTGAGGATGGCGCTCCAGCTCGTCCAGCAGAACGGCGGCCTCGAGGGGCTTCTCGCGAAGTTGCAGCAGGCGGGCCTCGCGGACAAGGCCGCATCGTGGGTCGGGACGGGCGAGAACCTCCCGGTCTCGGCCGAGGAGCTCCGGAAGGCGCTCGGAGGCGGCTCCCTCGCCGACCTGGCCGGAAAGCTCGGCCTCTCGCAGGGCGAGGCCCTGTCGGGCCTTTCGTCGATGCTGCCGACGCTCGTCGACAAGATGACGCCGACCGGCCAGGTTCCCGAAGGACACGAGGACCTCGTCTCGCAGGCGCTCTCCATGCTGACGGGCCGTTCCGGACGCGCCTGATCGCGCCGCCGTTCCTCTCCGCCTCGGGCCGGCGCGGCTTCCCGTAAACTCCCGCCGGCCATGCCGAAGCGGACGGACATCTCCTCGATCCTCGTCATCGGGTCCGGTCCGATCGTCATCGGGCAGGCCTGCGAGTTCGACTATTCGGGGACCCAGGCGTGCCGCGTCCTTCGCGAGCAGGGGTACCGCGTCGTCCTCGTCAACTCGAACCCCGCCACGATCATGACCGACCCGGAGTTCGCCGACGCGACGTACATCGAGCCGCTCGAGGTCGATACGATCGCGGCGATCATCGCCCGCGAGAAGCCCGACGCGCTCCTGCCGACGGTCGGCGGACAGACGGCGCTGAA
The DNA here is from genome assembly GCA_963721385.1 of uncultured Acidobacteriota bacterium. Taxonomy (GTDB): domain Bacteria; phylum Acidobacteriota; class Thermoanaerobaculia; order UBA5066; family UBA5066; genus DAOMFB01. Next base: position 834,383 of record CAVRJB010000019.1, on the reverse strand, counting down.
TCTCGCCGTGGCCCTCGACGAGGCCGGCGTCCTCGCGAAGCACCGTGTCGAGACGCTCGGCGCGTCCGTCCGGTCCGTGAAGCTCGGCGAGGACCGCCTCCTCTTCAAGAGGGCGATGGAGCAGGTCGGCGTCGAGGTCCTTCGCTCCGGCCTCGCGAAGAGCCTGGACGAGGCGCGGACTATTGCGAAGCCCTTCGGATTTCCGGTCGTCATCCGCCCCTCGTTCACTCTCGGCGGGACGGGGGGGGGAATCGCGTTCAACGTCGACGACTTCGAGGCCATCGTCAAGCGCGGCCTCGCGCTCTCCCCCGTCCACCAGGTCCTCGTCGAAGAGTCCGTCCTCGGCTGGAAGGAGTTCGAGCTCGAGGTCATGCGCGACGCGGCGGACACGTTCGTCGTCGTCTGCTCCATCGAGAACCTCGACCCGATGGGCGTCCACACGGGCGACTCGATCACGATCGCCCCCCAGATGACCCTCTCGGACGTCGAGTACCAGGCGATGCGCGACGACGCTCGGAAGGTGATCCGCGCCGTGGGCGTCGCGACCGGCGGGTCGAACATCCAGTTCGCCGTCGAGCCGAAGACGGGGCGCCGGATCGTCATCGAGATGAACCCGCGCGTCTCGCGCTCCTCGGCGCTCGCCTCCAAGGCGACCGGCTTCCCGATCGCGAAGATCGCGGCGCTCCTCGCGGTCGGCTTCCGGCTGGACGAGATCCCGAACGACATCACGAAGAAGACGCCGGCCTCCTTCGAGCCGACGCTCGACTACGTCGTCGTCAAGATCCCCCGCTTCGCGTTCGAGAAGTTTCCCGGCGCCTCGACGAGCCTCGGCGTCCAGATGAAGTCGGTCGGCGAGGTGATGGCGCTCGGCCGGACGTTTCACGAGTCGTTCGGCAAGGCGCTCCGCTCCCTCGAGACGGGGCGGACGGGCTGGGTGGACACCGCGAGGGCGGCCGCGCCGAAGCCGGACGCCCTCCGCGTGCCGCGCCCGGAACGGCTCGTCGCCGTCCTGAACGCGCTGCGGTCCGGGATGGCGGTCGCCGCCGTCCACGAGGCCACCGGCATCGACCCGTGGTTTCTCGACCGGTTCGTCGAGGTGATCGCCGTCGAGAACGAAGTGAGGGCCGCCGGGAAGAAGGCCCTCGTCGACGTCCTTCTTCTCCGCGAGGCGAAGCGCCACGGGCTCTCGGACGAGGACCTCGGCCGCCTGACCGGCACCGCGCCGGACGCCGTCCGCGCCGCGCGCGAGACCGCGGGCGTCACGCCCGTCTTCAGCCGCGTGGACACCTGCGCCGCCGAGTTCGAGTCGATGACGCCCTACCTCTACTCCTGCTACGAGACGGAGGACGAGGCCGACCCGAGCGACAACCGCAAGGTCATCGTCCTGGGCTCGGGCCCGAACCGGATCGGGCAGGGGCTGGAGTTCGACTACTGCTGCACCCACGCCGCCGAGGCGATTTCCGAGGCCGGCTTCGAGTCGGTCATGATCAACTGCAACCCGGAGACGGTCTCGACCGACTACGACACCTCGGACCGGCTCTACTTCGAGCCGCTGACGATCGAGGACGTCCTCGCCGTCGTCGCGCGCGAGAAGCCGCTCGGCGTCCTCGTGCAGTTCGGCGGGCAGACGCCGCTGAAGCTGGCGAAGCCGCTCGAGAAGGCGGGCGTGCAGATCCTCGGCACCTCGCCGGAGGCGATCGACCGGGCGGAAGACCGCGAACGCTTCGGCGGGCTCCTCGCCGACGTCGGGCTCCAGGCCCCGCCGTGGGCCGCCGTCCGGACCGCCGCCGAGGGACTGAAGTCCGGGCGGGCGCTCGGATACCCGCTCCTCGTCCGGCCGAGCTACGTGCTCGGCGGCCGCGCCATGCGGATCGCCTACGACGACACGGCGCTCGAGTCGTACCTCGAGGAGGCGCTCGAAGCCTTCCCCGGCAGCCCGGTCCTGATCGACCGGTTCCTGGAGGACGCCTTCGAGCTCGACGTCGACGCCCTCGGCGACGGGACCGAGGTCGTCGTCGCGGGCGTGATGCAGCACATCGAAGAGGCCGGCATCCACTCCGGCGACTCGTACGCGGTCCTTCCCCCCTACCGGCGCGTCCCGCGCGCCGCGCTCGGCGAGATCCGCGACGCGACGGCGCGGCTCGGCAAGGCGCTCAAGGTCGTCGGCCTGATGAACGTCCAGTACGCCATCAAGGGCGGCCAGCTCTTCGTCCTCGAGGTCAACCCCCGCGCCTCGCGGACGGTGCCGTTCGTCGCGAAGGCGACGGGCGTCCCGTTCGCGCGGCTCGCGACCCGCCTCTGCCTCGGGGAGAGCCTGCGCGACGTGGGGCTCACCGAGGAGCCGCCGCTGGCCGGCTTCTCGATCAAGGCGCCCGTCTTTCCGTTCCGGAAGTTCGAGGGAGTCGACACGATCCTCGGGCCCGAGATGCGCTCGACCGGCGAGGTGATGGGGCACGACCGGAGTTTCGGCCTCGCGTTCCTGAAGGCGGCGCTCGGCGCCGGCATCCGCCTGCCCGAAAAGGGGACGGCGTTCCTCTCGGTCCACGACGGCGACAAGGAGGCGATCCTGCCGATCGCGCGGGAGCTCGGCTCGCTCGGTTTCCGGCTCCTCGCGTCGTCGGGCACGGCCGCGGCCCTCCGCGCCGGAGGCCTCGAGGCGACGGTCGTCCTGAAGGTGAACGAGGGGCGGCCGAACATCGTCGACCGGATGATCAACGGCGAGGTGGACCTGATCGTGAACACGCCGCTCGGCAGGGAGTCGTTCTACGACGAGGTCGCGATCCGAAGGACCGCGCTGGAGCGCGACGTGCCGTGCCTGACGACGCTCTCGGCCGCCTCCGCCGCGATCGAGGCGATCCGCGCCCGCGCCGCCGGCGCGCTCTCCTACGCGCCGCTCCAGGAGGAGGTCCGGGTCTGACTTCCGACGCCGACGCGCCGCGGGAACCCCTCCGGCTCGTTCTGCGGCTCGTCGGCGCTTCCTTCCTCCTCGCCCTTGCCGTCATTCGCGGCGAACCTCCCTCTTCAGCGGGCGCCCTGGGCCGTCATGCTCCCTTCGGCCGCCGTCTTCCTCCTCGCGGCCTTCCGCCCCGCGGCAGCTGCCCTGGCGCTTCTCGCCGTCGTCCCGCTCCTCCCGATTCTCGGCACCCGACTGCACGGCCCGTGGATCGCCCCGGCCGAGATGGCGCTCCTCGCAGCCGCCGCCGGAGGGCTCGTGGCCCGCCCGGCCGGCGGGAGGCCGCGGGACCCGCTCGTCGCGCCGCTGGTCCTCGCGGCCCTCGCGGCAGCCGTCGGCGGGATCGCGGCAACGCTCGCCGCGCTCCCCGCGCCTCTTCTTCCCGGCGGCCTACGAGACTTCACGCGGAACTTCTTCGGGCTCGACGCCGACCAGGCGGCGGCGCCGCTCCGCGCCGCCCTCGTTCACGCGACGGCGCTCTTCGCGTTTCTCGCCCTCCGGCGCGCGGCGGCGCGGTACGGCGCGGCGGCCGTCCTCCGGGCGTCGCTCGCCGGGGGCTTTCTCGTGGCCGCCTATGCCGTCCTCGAAGCGGCTTCGGGCCTCAAACTCTGGCCTCCCGCGTTCTACGAGACCGCGTCGCAGATGAAGCGCGTCGTCTCGACGCTTTCAGACTACAACTCCGCCGGGGCCTACTTCGCCCTCCTCCTCTTTCCGGCCGCCGGCGCGGCCTTCGCCGCGCGGGGCGCGAAGCGGGCCCTCGGCTTCGCCCTCGCCGTCCTCTTCTTCGTCGGCCTCCTCCTGTCGGGATCACGCACGGCCTGGATCGGCGCCGCCGCCGCCGGATGCCTCTTCCTGGGCGTGGCCGCCGCGGGCCTGCGCCGACGCGACCCCGCGCGGCTCCTGCCCCTGCTGGGCGGCGCCGCGGCCGCCGCACTCCTCGCCGCAGCGCTCGTCACGTTCTTTCCCGGCCGGACCGGATCGATCCTCCGCGGCCGGGTCGCCTCTCTCGGCGACCCTGCCGCCGTCAAGCTTGCGCTGACGGCCGGACGGGTCGGCTTCTGGCAGGCCGGACTCGCCATGTTGAGGGCCCACCCGCTCGCGGGTGTCGGGCCCGGGCGGGTCCCGGCCCGCTTCTCCGAATTTCGGCCCGAGGACTTTCCGCTGGACGCGGAGAATGTCCACAACTACCCGCTCCAGTGCCTGGACGAGAATGGGCTCGTGGGCGGCGTCCTCCTTCTCCTGCCGTTCGCGTTGCTCGTCCCGCGGCTCGTCCGGGAAGGCAGACGCGCGGCCGAGGGCGACGGATCGGCCTCCGGACTCGCCTTCGGGCTGGGCGCGTTCCTCTTCTGCGGGCTGACGTCGCACCCCTGGCTCCTGCCCGAGATGCAGCTCGTCTTCTGGGGACACGCGGCGCTGCTCCCCATGTCGGGCGCGGCCGACTCCGCGCCCCGCGCCGCGCGCTCCTTCCCCGTCCTCGCGGCGGCGGCGCTTCTCGTCGTCTGGGGCGTCCCGAGGCTGCTCCTCTCTCCCGGCCGGGAGGCAGGCCGATACGGTTACGGCTCGTGGAGCCCCGACGAGGGACCGAATGCCGTCCGCTGGATCGGGCCGGCGGCTCTGGTGAACGCCGCCCGGCCCGACGGCAGCGGCCCGTTCCGGCTCCGGCTGAAAGCCGCGGACGCCCCGGGCCCCGTCTCCGTCGCCGCGCGCATCGACGGCGGACCCTGGGCGTCGGTGACGCTGCCGCCGGCGACCTGGACCGACCTCGTCATCACGCCGTCCCCGGGAGGAGGCCGGAAGGCCGCCTGCGAGATCCGCAGCTCCTTCTCGTTCTGTCCCGCCACGACGGCGGGCGACGACCGTCGCATCCTCTCCGTGCAGGCGGCGTCGCCGCTTCTCGCCCTTCTGCGCTGATGGCGCGGCCCTCTCCGCTCGCCGGCCTCTGGGGCGCGCTCTCCTGGATCGCGGCCGCGGCGCTACTCGTGCCATTCCTTCTCCCGCCGATTCCGGCCTACCGGACGACGCTCGTCGCAGGGGCGGTGCTGCTCTTCGCCGGAGCGCTCGCCTCACGGCGCGCGGCCTTCGTCGGCGCCGTGCTCGCCACGGCGGCCGCCGGTGTGTCGGCGCTGGCATTCGGCGCTCCGGAGCCCGCATGGGCGGCACCGGTCGTCCTGGCCGGGTACTTCGCCGGCTCGAGCCTGAAGCGGATCTACGAGATGGACGTTCCGCAAAGGAGCGCTCCCCTTCTCGCCGTGTGGCGGGGCGTCGCGGCCGCCTCTCTCGTCTCGGCGGCGACGACGATCGTCTGGCTCCGCACCGGGTACCTTCTGCTTCGGGATGTCCCTCCGCCGCGTGCCGTCAACGTCCTCGGGCAGGACGCCGCGCAGGCCTACCCCGCGATCGTGGCCGCCCTCGCCTCGCTGTTCGTCGCCGCCGGCTTTCACCGCGCCGCCGCCGACCTCGGGCGGGACGCGGCCGGCCGCAGGGCGATCGAGGCGTCGCTCGTCGCGGCTGCCCTCCTTGCGGGCGGCGCGGCGCTCCTCCAGAAGACGGGCCTCCTCCCCGACTGGCGCGCCGTCGCGATGGGAGCAGTGGGGCCGGTCCCAGAGCCTCTTCACCGACCCGTCGGCCGCGGGCGTGGCCGCCGCCCTCCTCCTCGCGCCGCTCCTCGCGCGCGCCATGAGCGGCGGGGCGGCTTTCCGGATACTCGCGGCGCTCGGCGTGCCGCTCGTCATTCTCGTGGTTACGGACGCCGGCTCGCGGGCCGGCCTCATCGGCGCGTTGACGTCGGCGGCGATCTTTCTGTTCTGGGGCGCGATGCGGCTCGCCGCCGGCGCCCGCGGAGGGCGACGGCGGCGGCTCGCCACGTCGCTCGGGGCGCTCACGATCGTCGGAGCGCTCGCTTTCGCGGCCGCCCTCTCCTGGCCGAACCGCGGCGCCGTCCGGTCGGCTCTCCTCGCGCGGATCGAGACAGCGCTCGGCCGCGCGCCGACGCCGGAGGAGAGGACGCCGGAGCGATTCCTCCTCTACGAGGCCGCGTGGTCGATGTTCCGGGAGCGGCCGCTGGCCGGCTTCGGCGTCGGCGGGTTCGCGTCGGCCTTTCCAAACGTCGCCGCCGCGCTCGGAACGCCCGTGACGTGGAGCGACCATCCGCCGTCGCTCTACCTCGGCGTCCTGGCCGAGTCGGGGCTCGCCGGGGGCCTCGTCTTCGCCCTCCTGATGCTCGCGATCCTCCGCGCGGCCGGGCGCGCCCTTTCGCTCGCAGACCCGTCGACGGAGTCGGCCTTCCCGGTCGCGGGGGCCGCCGCCGCGATCATCGGCCTGCTCGTCGTCTTCCTCTTCGGCTCCCACCTCCTCTACCCCGAGATCGCGGCGTTCGTCGGCATCCTGTCGGCGCGGCTGCCGCTCCGACCCGACGGGCGGACGGCCCGGCTCCTCGCGGGCCTCGTCCCGGTCGTCGTCGCCGGCACGCTCGTGGTCCTCGCCGGCGGCGCGATCCACGCCGGGCTCGCCTCGCGGGCGCCCGACGACGCGTTCCAGTACGCGGAGACCGCCGGCCTCTTCGGCGTGGAGCGGGAGCCGTCGGGCCGGTCGTTCCACTGGACGTCGCACGCGGCGGCGTGGCGGGTCCCCGGGACGCCCGGGGTCCGCCGGACGGTCGCGCTCCCCGTCCGGAACGCCCGACCGGACCTCCGGGCGGTGCCGCTCGCGGTCTTGTGGAACGACCGGCCGCTCGGCCGAGTGGTGCTCGCCGCGTCGGGGTGGAAGCGGCTGGAGGTGCCGGCCGAGGGACCGGGAGTCCTCCGCCTCGAGGTGTCGGAGACGTTCCGTCCCTCCCGCGCCGAGGACTCGCGCCGGCTCGGGATCGAAGTCGGACCTCTCGCGCCATGACCGAGGTCCGGTTCCACCCCGGCGACGCGAAGCGGAAGACGCGCGTCGTGCGAATCGCCCCCGCCACCGGGGCCATCGTCGCGGCGCTCGTCGTCGGCGCGGGGACCGCCGTCGTCACGGGTCTCCTCGGCGCGCCCGCCCTCCTTTCGGATCTCGTCCGCTCGGTGGACCGCCTGGCCTTGCGCGAGACGACGAAGCGCGGCGCCGAAGCGTTCGCGACCGTCGGGCGCCGCTCCGAAAAGCTCTCACGAAGGCTTGCCACGGACGGACTCTTCCTCGCCCGGGTCGGCCTCGTGGCGGGAGTCGCCTCCCCGTCCGGCTTTCCGACGACGGCGAGCGCGGGCGCTCCCACGGAGCCCGTGGCCGTGGAGGCGGCCGTCATGGCGCTCGCCCGCCGCCTCCGCGTCTCCGAGCTCTACCGCCGGCAGCTCGCCTCGCTCCCCGGCCCCGGCGGGAAACCCGACCCGCTCCGCATTCCCTCCCGCTCTCCGGTCGAGCCCTCTGCGGCGGTGCCGCTCACCCTCTTCGGCTTCCGGCCTTCCCACCTGACGAGCCAGGAAGAGTTCTATCCGGGGCTTCTCCTTGCGGCGCCCGCGGGCCTTCCGGTTCTCGCGCCCGCGTCGGGCACCGTCGTCTGGTCCGGGCCCGCGCCGAAAAAAAGCGATGCGGCGTGGAGGCGCCTCGGCAACCTCGTCGTCCTGGCACACGACGACGACACGCGGACCGTCTTCGGCCACCTCGCGAAGGGGGCCCTCCGGCGCGGGAAGCGTGTGAGAAGGGGCGAGCCGGTCGGGCACGTCGGGACGAGCGGCTTCGCGCCCGCCCCGCGCCTCCACTACGAGGTGTGCCGCCGGACGGAGAAGGGCTTCGTTCCGCTCGACCCCCGCCTCTTCATCCTCGACGTCGACTGGATCACGGCCGCGGAGCTGGCGGACCGGCCCGTCGCGCCAAGTGAGACGGCTGCTCCCCGCGTTCGTCCGCTGAGCCCCTCAGCGGCCGCGGGCGAAGCGGCGGCCGCCGAGCGCGGCGAGCGCGAGCGCGAGAAGAGGCAGTGCGAAGACGCGCTCGCCATAGCGCGCCGACGGCCCGCTCAGGAAGCCGCAGACGAGCAGATCGAGGACGAAAACGAGGGAGAGGAGCGACGCCGCGAAGAGCGCCGGGGCCGGCGCAGGCTTGCCGCGCGGCCGGAGGACCGTCATCGCCGCGAGCGACAGCGCCGCCCCGAGGGCGAGCGTCGACACGTAGGGGGCGATGGTTTCCCAGGCCCTCGCGAACCGGAAGAGCGTTCGCGCCGGCAGGTCGCCTCTTCCCTGCTTTGAGGCGCGGAAGCGGGCGCGATCCTGGCCCCACCGCTCTCCGAGGACGTGGTCGACGCCCGAGCCGGGCGGATGAACCACGAAGTCGCCCAGGAGGTTTTCCCCGCGAGCCATGAAAAGGACGTTTCGCCAGCCGCTCCGAAGAAAGGCCGAGGGGTCGGCGGCGAGCCCGGGCAGGAGGACCGGCCGGAAGAAGGCCGAGGCATTCCGGTAGGCCGTCAGGTCGTCGCGCCAGCCCGGGAAGGCGCGGTTGAGCGGCGACCGTTCGCTCCAGAGAAACGGCTCGTTGACCGCGACGAACTCCCGCTCGCCTCTCGCGGCGGCGAGGTACGCCTCCCGGCGCTTCGCGTCGGTCTCTTTCCCGGCCTGCGCTTCGAGCGCCGCGGCGAGCGTTCCGCTTTCGTGGAGGCGGGCGGCAAGGAAAAACGTCCCGCCGGTCTCCGGGCGAAAGCCGAGCCCCGCCCGGGATCCGTTCCACGACAGGGCCCCGAGGTGAACGGCGAGAGCCGCCCCGAGGAGAAGTCCGGCCCGTCCCGTCCCCGGCCCGGCTTCGCGCGCCGCGAGGAGGACCGCGGGCGCCACGAGGACGACGAGGGGCAGGTTGGCGCCGTGCCACGTCATCGAAACCGCCAGGAGGGCCGCCGCCCCCGCCGCCACGCCGCGCGACGGCGCGAGCGCGAGAAGCGGAAGAGCGAGCCCGATCAAGAGCGCCGAGACGTCGGGCATCAGGGTCACGACATGGAACGCTGACGGTGACGCCGCGACGAGCAGGGCGAGGAAAACCGTCACGAGAGCCGCCCGGCGCCCCGGAACGAACGATCGGGAGAGGCCGAGGAGAAGGAGCGCGGTCACGAGCGCCTGCGCGAGCGCCGCGGCGAAGAGCCCGAGCGGAACGGGATGGAACGCCCCGAGCCAGAGAGAGTAGAAGAGCGGCCGGTCGAAACCCGGAACGAGGTCGGCCCACCGGAACAGGTATTCGGAGGTGTCGAAGAAGACGAGCGGAAATCCGTTCCAGACGAGCGGCCAGGCGATCGCCGCCGTCCCCGCCGCCACGGCCGCGATCGCCGCGGCGGAGCCAGGCCTACCCGAGCGCCGAGAGGACACGCGCCGCTTCCTCCTCGTCGTTCCCGACGTGGGGCGAGAGCCGGAGGAATCCCTCGCGCGCGGACGCCGCGATGTCTGCGTCGGCGAGCCGCTTCGCGAAGAAGCGGGCGTCCTTTCCCGCCGGCGGCCGCGCGGCGAGAATCCCCGCGTGCGGCGGGCCGCCGAAGAGGACGGGCGAGAACCCGAGCTTCGGAAGTCCGTCGGCGAGAGCCGCGAGCGTCCGCGCGATGCGCCGCCCGATCAGGTCGAGGCCGAGCGAGAGGAGCAGCTCGGCCGACGCCCGCAGCGCATAGACGCCCGGCGTCGGGAGCGCGCCGACCTCGAACTTCGTGGCGTCGGAGGCGTACTCGGGGCGATCCGGCACGCGAAAATCCCCGCCGCCGTCGCGCCTCAGGTTCGTCCACCCCGCCGGGGCGCGCAGCCGCTCCCGGAAGGCCGGCCGCGTGAAGAGGATCCCGCACCCCTCCGGCCCGAGCATCCATTTGTGGCCGTCGGCCGAGAGGAAGTCGACGCCCCATCCCGCCACGTCCACCGGAATCGCCCCGACGCCCTGGATCGCGTCGAGGCCGAAGGCGAGGCCGCGGTCGCGGCAGAAGGCGCCGATCGCCTCGACCGGGGCGCGGAAGCCCGTGTGGAAGGAGACGAGGGAGACCGACACGGCGCGCGTCGATCCGTCGCAGGCGGCCGCCATCTCCTCGGCCGTGAAGGCGCCGTCGCGCGTCGCGAGCCGCTTCACCCGGACGCCGGAGCGCTCGAGCGCGATCCAGGGCGTCAGGTTCGCGGGGAACTCGCTCGCGGTCGTGACGATCGAGTCGCCCGGCGAAAGGTCGAGCCCCTGCGCGACGAGATTGAGCCCCCAGGTCGTGTTCGGAACCACGGAGACCGACCGCGCGCCCCCGACGGAGTCGTCGGCGCCGATCAGCGACGCGGCCGCCACCCGGAGGGCGTCGGCCTCGGCGCCCCACTCCCGCCAGTCGAGGGAGCCGCGCTCCGCGAGCCTTCCGGCGTAGGCGGCCAGCGCCTGCGCGGCACGCGCGGGGAGCGGGCAGACCGCCGCGTGGTTGAACTGGACGCCGTGCTTCCGGGACGGGAACTCCCGGTCCAGGAACTCCCGGGAGAGATCCACCCTCAGAACTCCCGCTGGGCCGCCACGAACCCGTCGAAGTTCCGACGCACCTCGTCCATCGAGTCGCCCCCGGTCTTCTCCAGGAGAGCGTCGGCGAGGACGAACGCCAGCATCGCCTCGCCGATGACGCCCCCGGCGGGAACAGCCGTCACGTCGGACCGCTCGTACTGCGCCGTGTGAGGCGCCTTCGTATCGATGTCCACCGAAGGGAGACCCTCCTTGAGCGTCGAGATCGGCTTCAGGAAGAGGGTGACGAGGACGTCCTCGCCGTTCGTGATCCCCCCCTCCAGCCCGCCCGCGCGGTTCGAGGTGCGGAAGAAGCCGCGCCTCTTCTCCCACCCGATCGGGTCGTGCGCGCGGGAGCCGGGGCGGGAGGCGTTCGCGACCCCCTCCCCGAGCGAGACCGCCTTCACCGACGGGATCGACATCAGCGCCTGCGCGATCCGCCCGTCGAGCTTCACGTCCCATGCGACGTGCGACCCGAGTCCCGCGGGGACGGCGCGCGCCCCGACGAGGATCGTGCCGCCGAGCGTGTCGCCCGCCTTCGCCGCGGCGTCGACGGCGGCCTTCATCCCCTCCTCGACGCGCGGGTCGACCGAGCGGAAGAGGGACGCCTCGTCGACCCGCTCGAGGTCGCGGAACGAGAAGCCATCCTCCGGCTCGGGGACCCGGACGTCGCCGATCGACAGGACGCCGCTCCGGATCGAGATCCCGAAGGTGGTGAGGAACTGCCGGCAGAGCGCGCCCGCGGCGACGCGCGCCGCCGACTCGCGGGCGCTCGCCCGCTCGAGGATGTCGCGCAGGTCGCGCCGGCCGTACTTGAGCCCGCCCGCGAGATCGGCGTGCCCGGGGCGCGGCGACGCGACGCGCCTCTTCCGCGCCGCCTCGACGTCGAGCGCGAACGGCCCCATGGCGGCCGCCCAGACGCCGTGGTCGAGGTTCGCGATCTCGAACGAGACCGGCCCGCCCAGCGTCTCGCCGCCGCGCAGGCCGCCCGTGAAGGCGGCGGAGTCCCGCTCGATCTTCATCCGCCCGCCCCGGCCGTACCCGTGCTGGCGGCGGGCGAGGTCGAAATCGACGGCGGCCGCGTCGACGAGGAGGCCGGCCGGAAGGCCGGAGAGGATCGCGGTCAGCTTCGGGCCGTGAGACTCGCCGGAGGTCGTCAGCTGGAGGCGGGGCATCGGGTCGAGTCTAAACTCCCGCCCGTGATCCGCGTCGAGGGACTCGTCAAGGCGTACCGGGACGTCACCGCCGTCCACGGGCTCGACTTCGACGTCGCGCCCGGGCAGGTGCTGGGCCTCGTCGGCCCGAACGGCGCCGGCAAGACGACGACGCTCCGCTGCCTCGCCGGAATCCTCCCGCCGACGTCGGGGCGGATCGAGATTGCCGGCTTCGACCTCGCGAAGGAGCCGGTCGAGGCGAAGCGGCGTCTCGCCTTCATGCCCGACGAGCCGAGGCTCTTCGACAGCCTCACGGTCGCCGACCACCTCGCCTTCACGGCGCGCCTCTACGGCGTCGCCGACGCCGGGGCGCGGGCCGCGGCCCTCCTCTCGGAGATGGAGCTGACCGGCAAGGAGAACGCCCTGCCGGCCGAGCTCTCTCGCGGGATGAAGCAGAAGCTCCTGATCGCCTGCGGCCTCCTGCACGAGCCGAAGGTCCTCGTTTTCGACGAGCCGCTGACGGGGATCGACCCGGGCGGGATCCGCCGGATGAAACAGACGATCGTGGCCCGCGCGCGGGCCGGCGCGGCGGTCCTCGTCTCGTCTCACCTCCTCCCGCTCGTCGAGGAGATCTGCGACCGGGTCCTCATCCTGTCGAAGGGACGCGCCGTCCTCGCGGGAACTCTCGAGGAGGTCCGTGCGGCCGGGGGCAGCGAGGCGTCGCTCGAGGACGTCTTCCTGAAGGTCACGGAGACCGGCGCCTGAGCGCGGCTCCCTCCCCGCTCCGGGCGTTCGCCTTCCTCGCGACGCGGTCGCTAGCCAACGGCGTCCGGAGGCGGGTGAAGCGCTTTCAGGAGCCCCGCTATCTCGTCGGGCTGGCCGTGGCGCTCGCTTACTTCGGCCTCCTCCTCTTCAGGTCCGGAGGGGGGCGCCGCCTCCCGGCGCGGCCGCAGGGCGTCTCGCCCGAGCTCCTCCTCGTCGCGCCGCTCCTCGCCGCCGCCGGGCTCCTGGTCGCCGCGGGCCTCGCCTGGATCTTCCGGAAGGGGTCGTCGGCCCTCTCCCTCACCGAGGGCGAGGCGCAGTTCCTCTTCGCCGGACCGCTCCCGCGCCGCGCGGTCGTCCACTTCGCCCTGCTCCGGCCGCAGATCGGCCTCCTGGGCGCCGCACTCTTCATCACGCTCCTCTCGCGGCGAGGATCGCCCGCCGACGCGATCCGGACGGCGCTCGGCACGTGGATCCTGCTCTCCGCGTCGCACCTCCACCTCCTCGCGGTCGGCTTCACGAAGGCGGCCTGGGAGGAGGAGCCGCCAGTGCGGCGGCGGGCGAAGAAGACGGCCGCGGTGCTCGCCGCCCTCGTCCTCGCCTCGGCGGTCGCCGGCACGCTTGCGTTCGCTTTCGCCCGCGCCGCCGAGGCGCCCGGCCGGCACGGGCCGAGCCTCGTCGCGTTCCAGGGCGCTTTCCTCTCGGGACCTCTCGGGCGCGTCCCGCTCTGGATCCTTGCGCCTTTCCGCGCGGCCCTCGAGCCGGTCCTCGCGCCGGACGGGGCGCGCTTCCTCCGGGCCCTCCCCGCGGCCCTCTGCGTTCTCGGTTTCCTCTACCTCTGGGTCGTCCGGAAGAACGTCCGCTACGAGGAAGCGACGCTCGAGAATGCCGCCCGTCGCGCCGAGAACCGCGCCCTCCGCGAGAGGGGACGGAAGGAGGGCCTCCCCTCCGCCGCGCGGCGCCGGCGCCTCCCGTTCCCGCTCTTGCCCGCGGGCCGCCCGGAGGTCGCGATCCTCTGGAAGAACCTGATCGCGTGGAACCGGAGCCCTCTTCGCCGGACGCTCGTCGGCGTCGCCGCGGCAGGCGCGGCGCTCTTCCTCGTGGCGCTCGCCACCTCACGCCCGGAGGCCGACTCGGTCGCGGCGACGGGAGCGCTCGTGATCGTCGTCGTCACCGCGGCGCTCGCGACGACGATGACGCTCGGATTCCGGAACGACCTGCGGAGCGACCTCGCGGAGGCGGCGACGCTCAAGCTCTGGCCGCTCTCGTCGCCACGGCTCGTCGCGGGCGAGCTCATGGCCCCGTTTCTTCTCTCGATTCTCTTCTCGTGGAGCGGGCTCTTCCTTGCCCTCGCCCTCGCCGCCGGCCGCGCCGGCCGGGCGGTCGCGGTGGGCGAGGCCGGCCCGGACGCCTTCGGCGGCCTCTTTCGCCTGGGCGCTCTCGTCCCGGTCGCGCTCGGCGCCGCCGTCTTTCTCCCCGCGCTCGCGGCAGCCACTCTCGTCCTCCAGAACGGCGCGACGCTCGCGTTCCCGTCCTGGTTCCCGCCCGGCCCGCGGACCTCCGCGGGGCTCGAGCACGTCGGGATCCGGATGGTGGCGGCGCTGGCGACGATGCTCGTCCTGGCGGTCGCCCTCGTCCCATCGGGAGTCCTCGTCGCGCTCCTCGTCTTTCTCCTCTGGAAGACTCTCGGCCTCTGGACCCTTCCGCTCGCGGGCTTCGCCGCCGCGCTCCCGCTCTTCGCCGAGGCTGCCCTCGGCGTCTCGTTCCTTTCGAAGCTCTGGGACCGGTTCGACCCGGCGCTGGACCTCGGCGCGTGATTTCCTGCGGCTGCGATGCCTTTCTCGAGGACCGGGTCGCCGCCGCCGGCCGCGCAGATCGCCCCGCAACGTGGCAGCCGCTCTCAAGGAGGCCGGGCCAGCGCCCGACAGCGTGGCTGTCCGAAATGCGGGGAGAGGATCTCGTGCTTCCGTGGTGCTCCGTCTGCGAGAGAGCGTGGCTCCTCTCATGGGACCAGAAGGAGGACGCCTTCAACATCGTCCTCCTCCCACCCGAGACGCTCGCCGCCTTGAACGGCGACACGACTCCGGCGCGGCTGACGGCCTTCTGCCTCACGCCCTGGTACGCGAGCTACCGGTGGGCGATTTCGGGCTTCGTCCGGGGTTTTTTCGAGCGCGGTGCCTACGACCCCGCGCCGGCGGCCGCCGAGCTGCTCGCCGCCCTCGGCCGGCCGGGCCTCACGGGAGCCGTCGCGGCCGAGCTGCTCGGCCACCTCGTCTTCGTCGCCGGCCGGGCCCGGCGCGAGGGCCGGGCGGCTGGCCTCTCCTCGGTGGCGGCGGCGCTCCGGTTGCCCGAGCGGGACGACTTCTTCGAACGGCACACGCCGTCGGGCGCAGCCCGTGCCCGCCTCGAGCTCGCCCGGACGCTCGCTTCCCTTGGCCACGCCCTCGGCCCGGAAACCGAACGGCTCCCCGAGGACGAGCGCCGCGCGCTTCGCGAACTGGACGACCTTGAGCTCCGCCTTCACCGCTCGCTCCACGAGCTGATCGCGGCCGAGGCGCCCACGACGCCCCGGGCCGCGAGCCGGCTGATCGAGGCGGCGCTGGAGGTCCGGGAATGCGCCTCCGCCCTTCGGCCGCTAAAGGCGAAGGAAGTCGACGGGCTCTTCTCTCTCCTCGACCGGCTCGAGCAGGCTCCCCGGGGGACGGACGCCGATCCCGACGAGCCGGCGTTCGCCGTCCGGCGCGTTCTTTCGCAGCTCTCTCACGTCGGCGGCATCGTGCCCGAGCGCCTCGACGCCATCCGGCGGCGGTCGGATTGACGCAGCGCCCTATTCGAGCGGGATGCGCGCCGCGTTCGCTGCAAGCCAGGACTCGAACGTCTGGAGCCGCGGGTTCAGCGACCGGGAGAAGTCGAGGCTCCGCGCGGCGCAGAAGTCGTCCGAGAAGTCCCGGTTGAACTGGAACATGTTGCCGAGGTCCTCGGCGCCGGGGAAGCCGAAGCCGCGATAGACGTCGGGCGGGACGGCGTTGTACCGGACCTCCCGCCCGAGCGCCTTCGTGAAGCCCGCCGCCATCTGCGCGCCGGTCAGGTGCTCGCCCGCGATGCCGACGGTCTTCCCAATGAAGTCGCTCCCTCTCTTGAAGATGCCGAGGGCGCACCGGCCGATGTCCTCGGCGGCCATGCCGGGGAGCTTCTTGTCCCCCATCGGCAGCGTGAGCGCGAGGACGCCGTCGGGCCCTTTCTTGGGCCCCATGCCGAAGAAGATGAAGTTGTCCCAGTAGAACGACGTCAGGAGAAACGTCGTCGGGACGCCGGCCTTCGTGAAATGCGCGTTCGACTCCCCCTTCGAGTCGAAGTGCGGCACCTTGTACTTCCCCATCAGCGTCGGCATCCGGTTGTCGGTGAGCGGCACCCACTTCCGCGTGTCTTCCAGCGTCGACCAGACGGCGTGCGAGACGCCCGCGCGCTTCGCCGCCTGCGCCATCGCGCCGGCCTCCGCGTACTCCTTCTCGGGCGAGAGGTGCGCCCAGAAGAAGGTGACGCAGTAGGCGCCGTGGGCGCCACGGAACGCCTTCTCGAGGCTCGCGGTGTCGTCCACGTCGGCCGCGACGACCTCGGCGCCGAGCTTCGCCAGCTCCTTCGCCTTGTCCGAGTTCGGGTCGCGAGTCAGGGCGCGCGCGACGAACCCGCTCGCCGGGTCGCTCTGGATCGCGCGGACGAGGCCGCCCCCCTGGGCGCCGGTCGCGCCGACGACGGCAATGATCTTCTTTTCGGCCATGTTTCCCCCTTCGAGAATTCTGTTCAGAAGCCGGCCGGCCTCAACGCGGCCAGAGCCACCCGAAGACGCCGGCCGTCAGGAGCCCGTAAACGAATCCGTCAATGGTCGACCGGAGTGTGGTCGCCCAGGCGCGCTTGTACCAGATCGTGTTCTGCCAGAGCGCCAGCGCATAGCCGACGAAGGCCGTGACCCCCGCGAAGCGGAAGACCGCGCGGTAGTGAGCGCCGACCGGGAGGGCTCGCCCGGCGACGTACGCCGCGAAGATTCCGACGACGACGCAGTAGACGAACCACTGGGCGAGCTGCGGCCCCATCGTCACCTCGCCCCCCTCCATGACGGTCATCATGCCGACCGGCCCCTTCTTCCGCTTCTCGATGAACGCGGGAGACTTCATCTCCTTCGGGCTCTTCACGCAGGGAAAGACGTAGTCGCCCGGCGAGATGCTGAATTTCCGGAGGGCATCCATGACGCCGTCCTCGTCGGGCAGGCTCCGGTAGTCGTTCTTGTGGAACGGGAGCACCATGTGGATGATCGAGCTGGCGATGAACACGAGCACCGCCGAGAGAAGGATCGGGAGCCAGAGCGAGAGCACGGGGACCATCAGACCCTCCTTGTCGTTCGCCTTTCGTCCGGAGTCGTCACGATATCAACTTTCCGGCGGGCCGAGCGGCTCGCGCGTCCTCATTTCTTCCCGCGCTCTGGCCGGAGTCGCCCTCCCGCGCCCGCTCGACGCCGGGAGTGCGGCGTCCTTCGGGAGCGGTCCTTCACGGCCGGATTCCGTTCGGTGATGTCGAGGACGAGCCCGAAGGGGTCCTGGAAGTAGGCCGCCTTCCCGCCCGGCCAGTCGTGGACGATGCGGCAGCCGGCCTCCTTCAGGTACCTCCGGGCGCGCCGGCAGTCCTGGACTTCGAGCGCGGGGATGAACCCGCGGGCCTTCCGGCCGTCCTTCTTCACGAAGAGCCGAAGCGATCCCGTATCGAAGACGACGAGGTCGGCCGTCCGCTCGATCACCGGGAAGCCGAGGACGCCGCCGTAGAACGACAGGGCACGATCCAGATCGGGCACGTGAATGGCGACGTTCCCGTCCGTCCTGAAGGTGGCAGGTGTTCGCGTCCGGCGCAGCAGTCGCAGCATGTTCCCCCCCGAGAACGCCTGCGATTCTAATGCGGCGCGGGACCGAGTCTCCCTCGGACGGGTCTCCGGGCCGCTCTGCCTACTTCCAGGAGGCGGCGACGAGTGCGAGGCCCGGGAGGATGAAGACGAGGAAGAACGGGTTGAAGCCGCCGAGGAAGAACGCCGCGTCGCCGAAGACGATGTAGGCGATGCCGATGACGAGGGCCGGCCTGAGCGAGACCGCGGAGTTCCGCCGGGCTTCGAGGAAGAGCAGGATCACGATGACGCCGAAGGCCAGCATCGCGGCGCCACCAAAGTGCCACCCGATCGCGAGACCCCTCACGAGATCCGGGGGCACCGGTACCTTCGCCAGCTCCGCCGCCAGCGCCTTCCAGCCGAGAAGCGAATGGGCCGCTGCGCTCGCGACGAATAGGACGCCGGCAACCAGGCCGAGCACGATCCGCCACCTCGCCATGCTGCCTCCTTCGGAACCGGGCGGGACGATACCCCTTCCCGCGGATGGCTCCCAAGGACCCCCATCGCCGCGACCTCAGGCGGTGGTCAACCCATCCGCAGCAGCTTGAAGGCGTGGGTCCACGAGTTCTCGCGGAAGCCGGGGATGCACCAGAGCATGCAGAGGGGCTCGATGGCGCGGGCGGCGGCGGCCTTCCCCATGTCGGCGATTTCCCACCCGAACTGGTCGAGGATGCCGCGGACCGTCTTCTTCGAGCCGTCGTCGTTCCCGCAGATGAACATCGTCGGCATTCCGCCCGGGAGCGCGGGGTTGACCATCAGCCCGGCGCCGACGGAGCTGAAGGCCTTGACGAAGCGGGCCTCGGGGAAGGCGCGCTGCAGCTTCTCCATGAGCGATTCGTCGAGGCTCGTGAAGAAGCGGAGGACGCCGTCCTCGGGGGGTGCCTCGGCGATCGGGTTCGTGGCGTCGATCACCGTCTTCCCCGCGAGACCAGCCGGTCCCGCGGCGCGGAGCACCTCGGCGGCCGCCGTCCCCTTCACGGCAAGGACGACCGCCTCGCCGAAGCGGGCGGCGTCCGCGACGCTGCCGATCTTCACGACCTTGTTCTTCGCAGCCCATTCCGCCAGCTTTCCGGAGCTGCGCGTCCCGAGCATCGCCTCGTGCCCGTGCTTCACGAAGCCCGCCGCGAGCGTCTGCGCCACGATTCCCGAACCCAGAATTCCGATCTTCATGGTGATCTCCTCCGGAAATCTCCCATTCCCTACGCGGCGGCAGGCGCCCCCGGATTCCGAAGCGAACGGTCTACCGGACGCCCATCATTCCGGCGGCGGGCGGTACGGACTGGACGCAGTAGAGCCTGTACGTCGACGCCTGCTCGTCCCACGGAATGCGGCGGATCGTGCTCTCCGCTGCGCCGGACTCCGCCATGAGGGTGACGGCCAACGTCAACACCTCCTTCCGCGAGAACGAGAGAACGGCTTCCCTGTAGCCCGGAGCCTCGATCCGGAGGACGAAGGACTGCTGACGCCCCTTGACGAGCTCGAAGAGGCCGAGGCATCCGTTCGCGTTCGTGTCGCCGGCGACGACGACGGCGCCCGTGGTCTCATCGCTCACCTTCGCCGCGGCGATCGCAACCGGCTGGCCCTGCTCGTCCCGCACGATGCCGTGGACCGTTACGCTCGCGCACCCTGTCGCCATGAGCGCCGCGAACAGGACGAGGGCTCTGGGGATGGGCATCTGAGGGTTTCCCGCGCGCTCGCGCCTCCTGACGATACCGCGCCGGCCGGAGAGCGCAAGGCGCGCCGGCGGGGCGGGTGGGCGGAAGTCAGGGACTCGGGACCACCGCGTCGACTTCCGTCTCGACGAGCCACTCCGGGTCGATGAACCGAGCCACCTGCACGATCGTGTTCACGGGCCGGATCTCCCGGAAGAATTCGCCATGAACGCGGGCCGCTTCGCGCCAGTCGTCGATCCGCGTCAGGAGAATCCGGGTCCGCACGACGTCCGAAAGGCTGCCACCGAGCTGCTCGATCGCGAGGCGCGAGATTTCGAGGCAGCGACGAACCTGGATGGCCGGGTCTCCGACGCCGACCGTCTTGCCGTCGGGCCCGAGCGGTGCGGTGCCGGCCACGGCAACGATGTTGCCGACCCTGACGGCTCGCGAAATGCCGATGAGCGGTTCGTAAGGGCTGCCGGTCGATACCGTTTGCCGCTGTGTCGGCATGGTGCGCCTCCTGATGCCTCTGCCTCAGCCGCCGGCGAGACCGAACGCCTCGACGAGCGCCGCCCGGTGAGCCTTGAGGGTCGCGGCGGTCTCCTTCGGCCCGTGCGCGGTCGAGACGAACATCGCCTCGAACTGGGCGGGGGCGACGAAGACGCCGTGACGGCGCATCGCGTGGAACCAGGTCCGGAACGCCGCGAGATCGGACCGCTTCGCGTCGTCGAAATTCTCGACCGGGCCGGGGGTGAAGAAGGGCGTCAGGATCGAGCCGATCCGGTTGACCGTCAGCCGCTTCGACACGCCCAGCTCGTCCGCGACGCGCCGCATCCCCCGCTCGAGGTCGGCGGACGTCCGCTCCAGCTTCGCGTAGACCGCCGGCGTGAGCGAGTCGAGCATCGCTTTTCCCGCCGCCATCGCGAGCGGGTTTCCCGAGAGCGTCCCCGCCTGGTAGACCGGGCCGTCGGGGGCGATCTGGGCCATCAGGTCCCGGCGGCCGCCGTAGGCGCCGACCGGGAGGCCACCGCCGATGATCTTGCCGAGACAGGTGAGGTCCGGCTTCACGCCGTAGATCTCCTGCGCCCCTCCCCTGGCAATGCGGAAGCCCGTGATCACCTCGTCGAAGAGGAGGAGCGCCCCCTCGCGGTCGGCGATCTCGCGGAGCCCCTGCAGGAACCCGGGCTTCGGGAGGACGACGCCCATGTTGGCGGCGACCGGCTCGACCGCGATGACCGCGATCTTCTTCGGGTGCGCGACGAAGAGCCGCCCGACCGAGTCGAGGTCGTTGTACCCGGCCGTGACGGTGAGATTGGCGAGCGACGCGGGGACACCGGGCGAACCGGGGATGCCGAGCGTCGCGACGGCCGAGCCCGCCTGGACGAGGAACGAGTCGGCGTGGCCGTGGTAGCAGCCCGCAAACTTGAGGACGAGGTCGCGGCCGGTGGCCGCGCGGGCGAGCCGGATGGCCGACATCGTTGCTTCGGTGCCGGAAGAGACGAAGCGGATCTTCTCGATCGAGGGGACGGCCCTGACGACCCGCTCGGCCAGCTCCACCTCGGCTTTCGTCGGCGCTCCGTACGACGTGCCGCGTGGGAGGGCCCTGCGGACCGCCGCCGCCACGGCCTTCGCGCCGTGGCCGAGGATCAGAGGCCCGTACGACATCACGTAGTCGACGTAGCGGTTCCCGTCGGCGTCGACGATCACGGCCCCCGCCGCCTTCTTGACGAAGAACGGATTGCCGCCGACGGCCGCGAAGGAACGGACCGGCGAGTCGACGCCCCCGGGGAGGAGCGTCTTTGCCTTCTCGAAGAGCCGGTCGGACTGTGTCGTGACGAAGCGGCGCTTCCTCACGCCAGCCACGTCGCGGCCTCCTTCGCGTGGTAGGTCAGGATCAGGTCCGCGCCGGCCCGCCGGATGGAGGTCAGGATCTCCAGCGTCACGCGCTTCCCGTCGATCCAGCCGTTCCGCTCGGCCGCCTTCACCATCGCGTACTCGCCCGAGACGTTGTAGGCCGCGACCGGGACGTTCGTCGCTTCTTTGACGGCCCGGACGACGTCGAGGTACGCCATGGCCGGCTTCACCATCACGAGGTCGGCCCCTTCGTCGATGTCGGAGAGGACCTCCTTCACCGCCTCGCGGACGTTCGCGGGGTCCATCTGGTAGGCGCGCCGGTCGCCGAACGACGGCGTCGACTCGGCCGCGTCGCGGAACGGGCCGTAGAAACCGGAGGCGTACTTGGCGGCATACGCGAGGATCGGGACGTTCAGGAATCCATTCACGTCGAGCTTCTTCCGGATCGCGCCGACGCGGCCGTCCATCATGTCCGACGGCGCGACGACGTCGGCGCCGGCCTTCGCGTGCGCGAGCGCCTCGTCGGCGAGGATCTCGAGCGTCGGGTCGTTCTCGACGTACTCGCCTTTCAGGACTCCGCAGTGGCCGTGGTCGGTGTACTCGCAGAGGCAGATGTCGGTCATCACGACCGTCCCCGGGCTCTCGCCCTTGATCGCCTTCACGGCCTGGCAGACCGGCCCCTCCGGATCGGCCGACGACGTGCCGCGGGCGTCCTTCCGGTCCGGAATGCCGAAGAGGATCACCGACTTCACGCCGAGCGAGAAGAGCGCCTTCGCGTCCTTCCCGGCGAGGTCCGCCGAGGTCCGGTCCACCCCCGGCATCGACGGGACGGGCTGCCGGACGCCTTTCCCCGGGACGACGAAGAGGGGCGCGATGAAGTCCGACGGCGAGAGCGTCGTCTCGCGGACCATCTCGCGAAGCGATTCGGTGAGGCGGAGGCGGCGGTAGCGGTGGAGGGGAAAGCTCATGTCGTTTGACTCCCGATGTCGTGTCGCAGGCGGTCGATCAGGTCCGAGAGGCGCGCGCGCGCGGGGACGGCCGGCGCGGGGAGGCCGCGGGCCTCGAAGGCGCGCGCCGTTTCCGGCCCCAGAACGCCCCATCTTACTTGCGGGAGTTCGGCGGGCGCGGGGTCCCCGAGGGCGGCGAAGAGGACGTCGAGGGCGGCCATCGAGCCGACCGCCACGGCCCCGAAGCCGCCGGCCCGGAAGTCCTCGAGCAACACCTTCGCCGCCGCGTCGATGGCGAGGCTCCGCGGGCGTTTCTCGTAAACGACCGGGGCCGCGATGTCGGCGCCGCGGGCGCGGAGCTCCTCGACGGGAGCCGCATCGGCGTCGGCGCCGCGGGGCCAGAGGATCCGGAGGCCGAGGGCCTTCTTCCCCTTCAGGTGCTCGAGGACGCCGGCGGCCCCCGGCGTCGCGGGGACGACCGGCGTCGCCGCTCCCGCGTTCCGGAGATCGCGGGCGGTTTCTTCTCCGACAGCGAGAACAGCCGCGAACGGGCGGCGCCAGAACTCGCCCGCTCGTGGAGTCCGAAGGACGTCGACCGTCACCTTCGAGGAGACGATCGCCGTCGCGCCGCGCGCTTCGAACGCCAGCGCGGCCGCGACCCCGGCCTCGACGGGGACAACCTCGTGCGTGGCGAGGAGGACGACGTCGGGCGCGCCTTCGGCCGCCCGTGGAAGCTGGGCCCCGCCCGAACGGAGGACCAGGATCCTCTTCATCGTCTCCGGCGTCAGAGCCCCGCCGCCCGCGCCGCGTCGACGAGGCGCGTAGCCCCCCGCGCGAGGAGCTTCTCGGCGAGGGCCTTTCCGACGGCGACCGCGTCAGCGACGGTGGCCGCGCGGCCCGAGGCCTCGTCCTCGAGGCATTCGCTGCCGTCGAGCGAGAGGACGCGTCCCCGCAGCCGGAGAACGCCCGACTCGAGAGTCGCGAGCGCGCCGACGGGCGCCCGGCAGCCGCCCCGCAGGTGGTGGAGGAGCGAGCGCTCTGCCTCGGCGGTGGCGTGCGCGGCGAGGTCGTCCTGCGTCGCGAGGGCCGCCCGGGCGCGCGCGTCGTCCGCGCGGCAGACCATCGCCAGCGCCCCCTGGGCCGGCGCGGGGAGAAGCTCCTCGGGCGGGAGGCGGCGCGAGATGACGCCGCCCTTCGCGAGCCGGTCGAGGCCGGCGCAGGCGAGGAGGAGCGCCTCGGCCCGCCCTTCCTCGAGCCGGCCGAGCCGCGTGTCGACGTTCCCCGCCATCGCCACGGCGGTCAGGTCGGGGCGGAGGCGGCGGATCTGGGCCACTCGGCGCGGGCTGGACGTGGCGACGCGGGCGTCCTTCGGAAGAGCCTGGAGTGTGGCGACCCCCGACGCTCCCACACGGCGGGCGACGACGAGGGCGTCGCGGACGTCGGCCCGGCGCGGGACGGCCGCGAGGAGGAGGTCGGCGGACGGAACCGTCGGGACGTCCTTCAGGGAGTGGACCGCGAAGTCGATCTCTCCCTTCCGGAGCGCCTCGTCGAGGGCGCGCGTGAAGACTCCCGCCTCGTCGCCCCCCGGCGGGGCCTTCCCCTCGGTCGAGAGCTGGTCGCCCAGCGTCCTGACGAGGACGACCTCGACGGGAATCCCCGTCGCGCGGGTCAGCTCGGCGGCGGCGGCGGACGACTGGGCACGGGCGAGAGCGCTCGCGCGCGTCCCCATCCGAAGCGGCGCGGTCATGAGCTCTCCGGCGGGTCGAGCTTGAAGAGGGACCGGACCGCGGCGGCCTTCTCGAGCCGTTCCGAGGCGTCCCCCTCCTTCAGGCCGAGCGTCGGGTGGTGGAGGATCTTGGCGACGATCGAATCGGTCAGCCGGTCGACGATCTTCTCGGCGTCCGGCCCGAGGGCGGCGACCTTTCCGTGGTAGCTCTCCAGCTCCTGCCGGCGGATCGCCTCGAGCCGGGTGCGGAGCCCCTTCAGGACCTCCACGTGCGTCAGGCCGCTGTACCAGTCGCGGAACTTCCCCACCGCCTCTTCGACCACGGCCTCCGCTTTCGGAACCTCGGCCCGGCGGGCCTCGGTGTTCTGGGCCGCGAGCTCGTTCAGGGCGTCGACGTCGTACCGGTAGATGTCGGAGAGCTCGTCCACCGCGACCTCGACGTCGCGCGGGACGGCGAGGTCGAGGATCAGGAGCGGCCCGCGCCGCTTCGCCTTCTGCCGCGCCCACGCCAGCGCCTTGACGCCGATGACCGGCTCGGGCGCGCCGGTGGCCGAGAGAAGGAGGTCCGCGTCGGCAGCCGCCGAGACGCGGCCGTCCCACGGGACCGCCGTCCCGCCGACCGACGCCGCCAGGGCCGCCGCCTTCTCCGGCGACCGGTTCGTGACGCGGATGTCGGTGGCGCCGTTCTCGACGAGGAGTCGGGCCGTCAGCTCGGCCGTCTCGCCCGCGCCGACGACGAGGACCCGGCGTCCGGCCAGCTCCTCGAAAATGCGCCCGACGAGAAGAAGCGCGATGCCGGGGACCGACGTCGGCCGGAGGCCGAGCGCCGTTTCGTTCCGGACCTTTCGTCCGCACTCGATCGCCGACATGAAGAGCCGGTTCGTGACGGCATGGGTCGCTCCCGCCTCGGCGGCGAGCTTGTGGGCGTCCCGGATCTGGCCGAGGATCTGCGCCTCGCCGAGGACCATCGAGTCGAGGCCCGCCGCCACGCGGAAGAGGTGCCGCGCCGTCTCGTCCCCCCGGCCGACGAGGGCCGATTTCCTGAGGACGACCTCGTCCACCTGGTGGAAGCGCGAGAAAAACGTCGAGAGCGCGTCGAGGTCGTCCTCCCGGTCCGTCAGGCCGTAGACCTCCGACCGGTTGCAGGTGGCGACGATGGCGCCCTCGGTCAGGATCTTCTCGGAGAAGAGGCGCTGCATCGCCTCCTTCGCCCGCTCCGGCGTGAAGGCGATCCGCTCCCGCACGTCGAGCGGCGTCCCCTGGTGGTTCCACCCGACGAAGACAAGATTCATGCGAAGACGTGGAGCCTGCTGACGAGCAGGTTGACGGCGGTGTAGGAGAAGAGGACGAGGAGGAAGCCGATCACGGAGAGGCGCGCCGTCGTGACGGGCGCCGCGCCGCGCCGCGCGCGGATGAAGACGACGAGATAGAAGACCAGCGTCCCGACGGCCATCCAGACCTTCGGGTCCAGCCCCCAGCGGAGCCCCTGTCCGCTCCAGACGTGCGAGGCCCAGTAGAAGCCGCAGGCGAGGCCGACAACCAGTGTCACGACGCCGACGCCCAGCGACGTCCGCGTGGCCCGCTCGAGGTACCCGAGCGTCGGGAGGCGGGACGTCGGCCCCGCCAGCGTCTTCGACGCGCGGCTCTTCAGGGCGCGGCCGACCGAGAGATAGAGCAGCGAGAGGGCGCAGGCCACCGCGAACGCCGCATACGAGAGCATGTTCAGGGTGACATGCAGCGCGAAAACCGAGCCGCGCAGCATCGCCGAGGGCTCTTTCGCGACCGGCGTTTCGAGGAGCGCGAGGACCATGAAGACGAGCGCGGCGGGCATCAGGAACGGCCCGAGCGAGCGGTCCTTGTGCCGCAGCTCGAGGACGACGTTCAGCGCGGCGAGGAAGAAGCCGAAGAGCTTCATCGACCCCATCAGGTCCCGGTACGGCACGCTCTGGAGCTCGACGGACCGCGCGTAGAGCGCCGCGAAGTTGAGCGCCGCGCCGAGGGCGGCGGACAGGGTCGCGAGCCGGCCGGCCGAGACGGACGGGCGATAGAGGTTCAGGATGTAGAGCGTCGCCGAGAGGACGTAGAGGAGAAGGGCTCCCACGCCGAAGATCGAGGCGAGGGAGGCGACGGGAGGCACAACTGTCACAGGCGGCGATTATAGGGACGCGCCGGCCGGCGGCGCCGGAACCCGCTGTCTCCTGATAACCTCGGCTCGTGGGGGTCGATCCCAGGAATCTTCCGTCGCGGAGACGGTTTGTCGACGCGGCGTTCGGCCGCCCGGTCGACCGGCCGCCGGTCTGGCTCATGAGGCAGGCCGGGCGCTACCTGCCGGAGTACCGCGACGTCCGGAAGCGGCTGAAGTTCCTGGAGCTCTGCCGGGACGTCCCGGCCGCCATCGAGGTGACGCTGCAGCCCTTTCGCCGCTTCGGCATGGACGGCGTCGTCTTCTTCTCCGACATCCTCATCCCCCTCCCGCCGATGGGGATCGAGGTCCGGCTCGACGAGGGGGGGCCGCAGCTGCCCGAGCCGATCCGGACGGCCGCCGACGTCGCCAGGCTCCGCGACTTCGACCCGAACGTCGAGACGGCGTTCGTCATGGAGATTCACCGCGGGCTGAGGCGCGACTTCCACGACCAGGCCGCGACGATCGGCTTCTGCGGGGCCCCGTGGACCCTCGCCACGTACGCGATCGAGGGCGGCTCGTCGAAGTCGTTCGTCCACGTCAAGACGCTGATGCACCGCGAGCCGAAGGTCCTCGAGGAGCTGCTGAACCGGCTCGCGGACGCCTGCGGGAAGTACCTCGCGGCCCAGGTCGAAGCGGGAGCCGACGTCGTCCAGGTCTTCGACTCCTGGGCCGGCGAGCTTTCGCGCGAGGACTACGACCGCTTCGCCCGCCCCGCCACGGAGCGGCTCCTGTCGCACCTGCCGCGGCGCGGACAGGTCCCGGTCGTCCACTTCGCGTCGGGCTCCTCGCACCTGATCGACTCCTTCGCCCGGATGCCCGTCGACGTGATCTCGGTCGACTGGAAGCTGCCTGCTCGACGAGGCGCGCGCGCGGAGCGGCGGAAAGGCCCTGCAGGGGAACGTCGATCCCGGCGTCCTCCTCGGCTCGCCCGAGGCCGTCACTGCCGCCGCCCTCGCGGCCCGGAAGAGCGCCGGCCCGGTCGGGCACATCCTCAACCTCGGCCACGGCATCCTTCCGCCGACGCCCCCCGAGAACGTGGCCGCCTTCGTCGCGGCCGCGCGTGCGCCGCTATGAGCGCCATCCCCATCCGCCTTCGCGGCGAGACGATCCCGATGACGACGGAGCTTCTGGACAAGTACAACGTTCAGGGGCCCCGCTACACCTCCTACCCGACCGCGCCCGAGTGGAGCGACTCGGTCCGGGCGGCCGAATACGAGGCCGCGTGCGTCCGGGCGAACGCCGCGGGACGCCCCGTCTCGCTCTACGTCCACCTCCCGTTCTGCGACGAGCAGTGCTGGTTCTGCGGCTGCTTCATGAAGATCGTCCCGAAGCCGGACCGAAAGGGAGAAGGGCGCGAGGAGATCGAGGGGTACCTCGCCGACCTGCACCGGGAGATCGATCACCTCGCGACGAAGATCGCCCCCGGCCGGAAGATCGAGCAGGTCCACTGGGGCGGCGGCACGCCGACCTACCTGACGCCCGCGCAGGCGGACCGCCTCGCGCAGCACGTTCTCGAGGCTTTCCCGCCGGCGAAGGACGCCGAGGTCTCCGTCGAGATCGACCCGCGCGTGACGACGCCGGAGCACCTCGCGGTCCTCCGGAGGCGCGGATTCAACCGCGTTTCGATGGGCGTGCAGGACTTCGACCCCGAGGTCCAGGAGCTGGTCAACCGCGTGCAGCCCTTCGACCTGACGAAAGGGCTCGTCGACGCGGCCCGCGCCCTCGGGTACCAGTCGGTGAACATCGACATGATCTACGGCCTCCCCGGCCAGCGCCGCGCCGTCTTCGCGGAGAGCGTCGAGCAGGTCATCACCCTGAAACCGGACCGGGTCGCGATGTACTCCTACGCCCACGTGCCGTGGCTGAAGAAGCCGCAGCGCGTCCTCGCGGCCCACCTGCCGGAGGGGACCGAGAAGTTCGCGATCTTCGTCTCGGGGATCGAGCGGTTCGTGAAGGCGGGGTACGTCTACATCGGCATGGACCACTTCGCCCTTCCGCACGACGAGATCGTGAAGGCCCAGAACGACCGGACGCTTTACCGCAACTTCCAGGGCTACACGACCCGGGCCGGATGCGACCTCTACGGCCTCGGCATCTCGTCGATCGGCTCCGTGGACGACTCGTACGTGCAGAACACGAAGGACTACGCCGAATACCACCTGGCGGCCGCGGAAGGACGCTTCTCGACGATCCGCGGCTGGCGGCTGACGCCCGACGACGTTCTCCGCCGCGAGGTCATCACGAGGCTCCTCTGCCACTGCGTCGTCAAGAAGCGCGAGATCGAGAAGGAGTTCGGCCTCAAGTCGTTCGACGAGACCTTCGCGAGCGCCACGGCGAAGCTCCCCGGGCTCGTGGCCGACGGCATGGTCGTGACGAACGGCGAGGAGATCCGCGTGACGACGATGGGACGGATCTTCATCCGGAACGTGGCCATGCTCTTCGACGCCTACCTCGAAAAGAAGTCAGACGACGCGCCGAAGATTTTCTCGCGGACGCTCTAGCCGTGGCCGACCGTACCGGAGTCCTCCTCGTCCAGCTCGGCGGGCCGGAGAGGCGCGAGGAGCTGCGCCCCTTCCTCTACGAGCTCTTCGCCGACCCGGAGATCCTCTCGATCCCGGCGCCCTTCCGGCAGCTCGTCGCGTTCCTCATCGCCGTGACGCGGGCGCCGAAGTCCGCCGAGACCTACGAGCGGATCGGCTGGTCGCCCATCCGCCGGTGGTCGGCGACGCAGGCGCGCCTCCTCGAGGCCGAGCTCCTCGCGGCCGGCACGCCCGCCGTCGTCCGCGTCGGGATGACCTGCTCGGCCCCCACCGTCGAGTCCGCTCTCGCCGACCTCAGGACCGCGGGCGTGACGCGCCTCGTCGTCCTCCCGCTCTACCCGCAGTACTCGGTGACGACGACGCGCGGCTCTTTCGCCCGGGTCGGGAAGGCCCTTGCCAGAATGCGCTGGAGCCCCGAGCGCCTCGACGCGCCGGACGCCTGGTTCGACGAGCCGCGCTTCGTCGCCGCCCATGCGGACCGGATCCGCGCGGCCCACGCGGCGCTCCCCGACCCCGACCCCTCGAAGACGGTCTTGCTCTATTCGGCCCACTCGCTGCCGGTCGCAACCGTCGAGAGGGAGAAGGACCCTTACCCTTCCCACGTCGAGGGGACGATGAAGGCGATCGACGCCGCGCTCGGTCACCACCTCCGCTCTCGTCTCGGATACCAGTCGAAGGTGGGGCCCGTCGCCTGGCTCGGCCCCTCGACGCCGGACGTGCTCGCGGAGCTCGCCGCCGAAGGGGTCCGTCAGGTCGTGGTCGTCCCCGTCGCCTTCGTCTCCGACCACGTCGAGACGCTCTTCGAGTGCCGCCTCCTTTTCGGCGGCGAGGCGGCGCGGCTCGGGATCCCGCACTACGTCGTCACCGACGGGCTGAACGACCACCCCGAGTTCGTCCGGGCGCTCGCCGCCATCGTGACCGCGACGCTCGGCCGGGCGAGGAGGGCGGCGTGAGCGGCCGCGTCGTCGTCCTCGGCGGCGGGATCGCGGGCCTCACCGCGGCCTTTCGGAGGGCGACGCCCGGAGAGACGACCGTCCTCGAGGCCTCGCCCCGGCTCGGCGGCTCGATCCGGACGATTCGCGACGACGGCTTCGTCGTCGAGTCGGGCCCGAACACGATCCGGACGACCGCGGCCGCGGAGACGCTCCTCCGGGACCTCGGCCTCGAGGGCGACGTCGTCCTCGCCGACAGCCGCGCCCCGCGCTGGATCGTCCGGGGCGGTCGGCCCCGGGCCATCGTCCCCGGGCCGAAGGGGATCTTCAACGAGGCGCTCTCGACGTCGGGGAAGCTCCGGCTCCTCGGCGAGTGGCGGGTTCCCCGGCGCCCCGACTCGCTCGAGGACGAGAGCGTCCACGACTTCTTCGTCCGCCGCTTCGGCGAGGACGCGGCGACGTACGGCGCGGGGCCGATGGTCTCGGGCGTCTACGCCGGAGACCCGAGGTCCCTCTCGGTCCGGAGCGCGTTCCCGCACCTGTGGGAGGCGGAGGGGCGCTCGGGGAGCGTGATCCGCGACTTCTTCAAGGGGGGCTTCTCCTTCAAGCGGAACCCGGACGGGACGAAAGCGCCCCGCTTCCGCTCGCGGACGCTCGACTTCACGCGGGGGCTCTTCCAGATCGTCGAGGCCCTCTCGATGAAGCTCTCCGAGGCGGGCGCACGGATCGAGACGAACGCCGCCGCCGTCGCTCTTGAGGGTCCCCGGCGGGACGCATCGGGCCGGCGCTGGACCGTCCGGACCGCGGACGGGCGCGCGTTCGACGCCGACGTCGTCGTTTCGACGATCGACGCGCAGGCGACGGCTCGCCTCCTCGACGGGAAGCTCTCCCGGTCTAGGGACCTCGTCGCGGCCATCCCGTCCGCGCCGGTCTCGACAATCGTCTTCGCCTTCCGGCCCGGCACGCCCGACGCGGCGCCGAAGGGATTCGGGGCGCTGGTTCCCCGGACGGAAGGGATCCGGTCGCTCGGAATCCTCTACCCGGCCTCCCTCTTCACGGGACGCGCGCCGTCGGGCGCCGCCCTCACGACGTCGTTCCTCGGCGGCGCCCTCGACCCCGAGGCGGCCGCGCTCCCGGACGCCGAGCTCGTCGCGCTCGCCCTCCGCGAGGTCCGGCAGCTCCACCCGTTCCTGACCGCGGATCCCGTGCGGCACTGGATCACGCGCTGGCCGAAGGCGATCCCGCAGCTCCCGCTCGGGCACCACCGGACGATGGCGGCGCTCGAAGCCGACCTCGCCGACCTCTCGCGCGAGGCGGGGGTCGACGAGACCCTCGTCCTGACCGGGGGCTGGCGGGACGGCATCGCGCTCGGCGCGCGCATCGATCGCGGGGACGCCATCGGCCGGGCCCTGTGAATTCGAGGCCGTCCCTCGCCCTGCTCCTCGTCGCGGCCACGGCCGTGGCGGCGTGGCGGGAGGCGCCGGCTCCGGTCGAAAGGCTCCATCGACGCCTCTTCGAGCACGAGGAAGGGCGCGCCAAGAGGCTGGCCGCGGCGCTCGCGGCCTTGGAGCGGGGTCCCGTCGGCTTGCTGCCCCCCTCGGTCGAAGGGGCTCTCCGCGGCTACGACGTCCTCACCTACGACCTCTCCTTTTCGCTCGACCCGGCGAACGCGTATCTCGAGGGGCGCGCCGTTCTCCGCGTTTCCGGGGTCGCCGCCAGGACGCAGGAGATCGCGCTCGACTTCTTCGAAGGCTACGAGCTGACCGAGACGAGCCGCGACGGCCGTCCGGTCGTCCCGCTCTCCCGGGGCGGCGCGAAGCTCGTCCTGCCGCTCGACCCGCCGCTCCGGGCCGAGGGGCGGACGACGCTCGCCGTCGCCTTCCGCGGCGTCCCCCCGTCCGGGGGGGCTCTGACCTTCTGGCGGCACGACACGGGAGCCGCCGCCGGGAACGTCTCCGAGCCGTTCGGCGCGCGCGACTTCTTCCCGTGCGTCGACGATCCCCGCGACAAGGCGGTCGTGACGGTCCACGTCACCGTTCCACCGGGGATCGTCGCGGCCTCGAGCGGGCTCCTCACCACGGCCGACGAGCCGGACGGGCGGCGGACTTTCACGTGGCGCCTGCCGCAGGCGATCCCGACGTACCTCGTCTCCCTCGCCGTCGCGAACTACGTGACGGTCGAAGGGTCCTACGTCCGCCTCGACGGCCGGACGATGCCGCTCGTCTCGTACGTTCTCCCCGAGCACGAGGCGTCCTCCCGACAGCATCTCGCCGTCCTCGGAAGCCAGATCGGGGTCTTCGCTCCCCTCTTCGGCGAGTACCCCTTCGCCGACACGAAGTACGGCATCGCCGCTTCGCACTTCGGGGGCGGAATGGAGCATCCGACGATGACCGCGATCGGCGCGGTCCCCCTCGCGGACCCGAACCGGGACGTGACGCTCCTCCTCGCCCACGAGCTCGCGCATCAGTGGTGGGGCGACGCCGTGACGATGCGGACCTGGGACGACATCTGGCTGAACGAGGGGTTCGCGACCTACGCCGAGGTGCTCTACCAGGAGAAGGCCCAGGGGATGGCGCCGGGGGAGGCGATGCGGAGGCGCGACGACCGCCTCTACGACGGGGCCCTCGGCCGGCCCGTCGTGGCCGATCCCGCCGATCCGTTCGCCTACACGAGCGCGGTCTACCTGAAAGGGGCGTGGGCGGTCCACATGCTCCGCCGAAGCGTCGGCGACGACGTCTTCTTCGACGGCCTGAAGCGCTGGCTCGTCCGCCACGAATGGGGGACGGCGACGCGCGGCGATCTCCGCGCGCTCTACGAAGAGCTCTCGGGGCGGAGCCTGAAGACCTTCTTCGACCAGTGGGTCGAGTCGCCCTTCCGCCCGGTTCTCCGCGTGACGTTCACGAACGATCCGGGCGGGTCCCGGGTCTTTGTCACCGTTCAGCAGACGCAGGCGCACGACGTCGTCCACCCCGAGGCGGGGCCGGACGACTCGCGCTGGTACGCGTTTCCTCTGACCGTCAGGCTGTACGGCGCCGCCGCCGACAGGCGGACGGCCGACGTGACGGTCCAGGTCGGCGGCCGGAGCGCCGCCGAGACCTTCGACGTCGCAAATCCCCTCGGGGTGCCGATCATCTCGATCGACGTCGACCCGGCGAACGACCTCCTGAAGGTCGTCGAGCTCGCCGGGCCGGGCTGAGCGCTAGCGATTCTCCGCGACCGCGCCGCGGACGGCCGCGATCACTTCGTCCACCTGCGCGTCGGTCATGGCGGGCCAGAGGGGAATCGTGATCGTCGAGTCGCCGATCCGCTCGGCGACCGGGAACATTCCGCGGCGGAAGCCGAAGCGCTCCGCGTAATACGAGGTGAGGTGGACGGCGCGGTAGTTGACCGCGACGCCCACCCTTCGCGCCTGGATCGAGGCGAGGATCGCGTCCCGCCTCGCGGGGTCGACCCAGACCGTGAAGAGGTGCCGCGCCGAGACCGCCCCCTCGGGCACCGCCGGGAACGAGACCCCTTCGGTCGCACGGAACGCTTCCTCGTAACGCCGGCAGATCGCCTCGCGCTTCGCGAGCCGCCCCGCGAGCTTCGGGAGCTGGGAGATCAGCATCGAGGCGGCGATGTCGGAGAGGTTGTACTTGAACCCGAGCCGCTCCATGTCCCAGTGCTGGTACCGGCCCGCGTAGCGCTCCGCCGCGCTCTTCGACATGCCGTGGGAGCCAAGCTGCCGGAGGAGGTTCTTCCGAGCGGCGTCCCGCGCCGTGATGGCGCCCCCTTCGCCGCACGTGAGGTTCTTCGTCGCGTAGAAGCTGAAGCAGCCGAAATCGGCGAGCTGCCCCGGCCCCACGCCGTCCCGCCGCCCTTCGACGCAATGGGCCGCGTCCTCGACGAGAACGAGCCCGTGCCGGTCGGCGATCGCCCGGAGCGCTTTCATGTCCGCGAGGAGGCCGTAGAGATCCACCGCGACGATCGCCTTCGTCCGCGGCGTCACGGCCGCCTCGACCGCCGCCGGGTCGACGTTCGCCGTCGCCGGGTCGACGTCGACGAAGACCGGCGTGCCCCCCGCGTACAGGATCGCGTTCGAAGACGACAGGAACGTCATCGGCGTCGTCACGACCTCGTCGCCGAGACCGATGCCGGCCGCGAGCATCGCGATGTGGAGCGACGCCGTGCCGTGCGCGGTGCAGACGGCCGCGGGGACGCCGAGGAACCCCTCGAACGCCTTCTCGAACTCGGTGACGCGCTGCCCGGTCGTCAGGAAGAGCGAGTCGAGGACGGCGGCGACGGCCTTCTTCTCGTCCTCGCCGAGAGAGTGCCGATAGAAGTCGACCGCCATCTCAGCGGGCGGGGGCCACGCCGAGCGCGCCGAGCGTGTCGGCGACGGCCTTCGGGACGTCCTTCGGGAAGGTGTCGCCGGCGCCGGGCCAGTCCGCGACGACGGGGGCGAAGCCCATCTTCCGGAGCTCCTCGGCGCCGCGCATGAAGGCCGTCATCCGGGCGGGCGACGTGTCGCGGGGAACGCCGAGGAAGAGCCGCGCGCCGCGGAGACCCGGCGCCTGGCCCTTTTCGTTCCGCGCCGCGCCCGAGTCGAACGGGCCGCCGATCGAGCCGACGCCTGCGGTCTGCCCCGGGGCCCTCCGGGAGGCGATCGTGAAGGCCTCCGTCCCGCCGCGGCCGGCACCTACGAGGAGCAGGGGCAGGTTCGCGTTCCCCGGCCGCTTCCTCGCTTCCGCGATCGCCGCTTCGACGGCCGCCGTGGCCCGCTCGGCCGAGCCCCAGCCGAAGCGTTTCGTCGCCGATTTCCCGGGGCCCCGGGGGACGGCCAGGAAAAGGCTCCGCCGACCGGCGTCGGCGACGAACGGAGCGGCGACTGCCATCGGCGAGGAGCCCGCGTCGTGGAGGAGCACGAGGATCGCCATGGCGGCGCCCTTCGGCGCGATGAAGATCCCCTCCTTCACGACCGCGGCGTCCCCGGCGGCGCGGTTCCGCCTCGTCCCCTCGAGAATCGTCCGGAACCGGGCCTGGTCGCGGATCGGCGCGAGGTCCGGGTCCTTCGTGAGCGACAGCTCGTCATCGAAGCCGGCCGCAACGGCCCGATCGAGTTCGTTCCAGGCGGCGTCGGTCTTTTTCTCCCTCACGTCGATGCACGCGAGATTGAAGGCCGCCGTCGGCAGCTGGCCGAGCTTCCAGGCCCTCTCGAAGAAAGTGCGGGCGCGGCCGAAGTCGTTCGCCTGGGCCGCGCCGACGCCGAGGCGCTCCAGCTGGAACGGGTCGTCCGGGCTCTCGGGGAGAGCGCGGAGGTCCTGCGCCTCGACCGGCTTGGCGCCCTTGGGCGCCTCGGCGCCCGCCTTGACGGAGACGCCCGCGCCGCGCGTTGGCGCCGGCGTCGGCGCCGGTGTTCTCGCCTCCTGGGACAGGGCGGAGGCGGCGGAGAGGAAGGACAGCGCCGCCGCCGCGGCGAGAGTCGTTTTCATCGGGCGGATTGTACGGGCGAAGCCCGGGGAGACGGGTCAGCGCGGCGCGCGCAGCTTTTCTCCGAGGCCCCGCCGGTAGAGGAGGCGCATCGCCCGGCGAAGGACGGCCAAAATGCGCGGGTCGTACGGGAAGGCAAGGAGCTTCGCGATCAGGCGCTCGACGGGGGCAAGGAGCGGGCGCCGAACGGTGATCGCCTGGGTGCGGGTCCACTGGCGGACCCCCTCCACGCCGTGCCGGACGCCGATCCCGCTCTCCTTCCAGCCACCGAGCGGCGCCTCGACGACCAAGTAGTTGACGAGGACGTCGTTCACGATCACCTGCCCGGACTCCAGCCGACGGGCGAAGGCCCGCGCCTCGGCCGGGGCGCCGAAGACGGTCGCGTTGAGCCCGAGGTGCGAGTCGTTCGCGCGGCGCAGCGCCTCCTCCGCGTCCTTGACTCGCATGACGGCGACGAGGGGCCCGAACGTCTCCTCCCGCATCACGGCCATTTCCTGCGTCGCGCCGAGAAGGAGCGTCGGCTCGAAGAAGAGCCCGGCCAGGTCCCCGCGCCGCTTTCCCCCCGACGCGAGCCGCGCCCCCTTCGCGAGCGCGTCGAGGAGGTGGCGCTTCACGACCTCGAGCTGGTGCGGGGCCGTGACCGAGCCGAGGTCGTGCGCCATCCCGGCGGTGCCGTCCGGCGGCATCTGGCGGAGGGCCAGCACCCGTCCGGACAGGAGCTCCTCGAAGCGGTCGGCCACCTCCTCGACGACGTAGATGCGCTCCGTCCGGATGCAGGCCTGACCGCTGTGCATGAAGCTCGACCAGGCCGCGGCTTCGGCCGCCCGCTCGAGATTCGCGCCCGGAAGAACGATGAAGGGAGACTTGCCGCCGAGCTCCGTCACGCACGGGACGAGGCGCTCGCCCGCCCGCGCCGCCACCTTCCGGCCGGTCGCGACGGAGCCCGTGAACATCACCCCGTCCACATGCTCGACGAGCGCCGCCCCGGTGGCGCCGCGGCCCGTCACCACCTGGAAAACGTCCGCGGGGTTCCTCGCGCGCCGCCAGAGTTCGGCGAGGCGGACCGACGTGAGAGGCGTCACCTCCGAAGGTTTCAGGACGACCGGGTTCCCGGCGAGAAGCGGCGCCACCGCGTCGGCGGCGTTGTTGAGGATCGGGAAGTTCCAGGGGCCGATGACGCCGACGACGCCGAGCGGGCGCCGGACGAGCGCGGTCTTCTTCGTGACGAAAAGGAGCGGGTGTCGCGTTTCCTCTCGCAGAGCCTTCCGCGCGGCGCCAATCGTGAAGCGAATCAGCTCGCAGAGGTAGAGGACCTCGATCCCCTCGGCTTCCTGGCGCGGCTTTCCGCTCTCGGCGACGAGCGTCGGCACCAGCTCCGGGTCGTCCAGGAGGGCGTCCCTCCAGCGCTTCAGCGCCTCGGCGCGCTCGCGGAGAGGGAGCGCTTCCCACGCGGGCGCCGCGGCCCTCGCGGCCGCGACCGCGCGCACGACACCCGCCTCACCCTCGTCGGGCAGCTCGGCGAGAAGCTTCCCGGTCGCGGGCGAAACGACTCGGATGGGGAGGGCGGCGCTCCCGGGCACGGATTCCGGCACGAGGGAATCGTAAACCCCCGAGGGCGTGGTCACGGGAACGCGAACCCCGTCTCCCGCCACGCGTTCCGCGAGTCGGGGGCGACGAGGACGTCGAGGACGCGTCGGGCGGACTCCTTCCGGGGCGAGGCCGAGACGACGCCCGCGGCGCCAAAGAGCGGCTCGAAGAGCGTGACGTCCACCTCGGCGAACCGAAGCCCCGACGCCTTCGCGAGCGAGAGCGGCACGATCCCGGCCTCGGCCTGTCCGGAGACAACGAGTTCCAGGGCCTGTCCCGAGCTCTCGGCCGGGAAGAGCCGCTCCTTCACGGCGGCGAGGATCCGGGTCGCCTGGAGCACCTCCTCGACCGCGCCGCCGTAGGGCGACGTCTTCGAGGACGGGACCGCCAGGCGGCGGAACGGGAGGCGGGCGAAGGCGAGCGCCGTCGCCCCGTCGAGGCGGCGCGGCAGCGCGAAGCCCGCGTCCTTTGCCGCGACGACCGCGAGGGCGCCGCGCCCGCAACGGGAGAGGCTCGCCGCCTCGAGGAATCCGTCCGCGGCGAGCCGGCGCGCGGTCTCCTCGTCGCCCGAGACGAAGAGGTCGGCCCCGCTTCCCTTCTCGACTCCACGGGCGAGGACGCCCGTCGCACCGTACCGGATCTCGACGGGCCCGCCCGCGGCCTTCTCGAGGGCGGGCCGGAGCGCCTCCAGCGCGGGCCTCGCGGCCGAGGAAGCCGCGATGACGAGAACGACCGCCGCGAGTCCGGGCATATCTCCCGGAGATTAATCCGTTCCGTGGCTCAGGCGCGAGGCTTGCGGTTGTCTCCCGTCACGTCGCGCAGGGTCGCGGGCCAATCGGCGAGCGGCGTCTCGAGAAGCCGGCGGACCTCCGGGCGCGGGTCGGCCCTGGCGACGCGGGCGACGAGCTCGCGCGCCGCCGCTTCATCTCCGAGGTCGCGGGCAAAGAGGGCGAGGACGATCCCGAAGTGCGGGTCGACAGGCCGCCGCGCCTCGATCTTCCTCGCAAACGCCTGAAGCGTCTCGCGCCGGCCGGCGATCCGGTAGCTCTCCGCGAGGACGACGGCGGACTGCGGGTTCGGGAGGATCTCGAAAAGCCGCTCGCCGAAGTCGACGGCGCGGTCCGGCCGGTGCATGTCCTGCGCCCGCAGCGCCTGGTCCAGGATCCCTTCGACCCACGCGAGCGCCCAGTAGACGTCGCTCTTCTTCCGGAAGAGGGACATGCCGACGTGCGGCCACGCGAAGGGGCGCGTCAGGTGGGCCAGGTTCGCCGCCGGGATCGCCTGCTCGGGCCGCTTCCAGACGCCGAGCCCGGGCCGGGTCGTCTCCCAGGGGGGCGACTCGAGGCGCCCGAGGACGTCTCCGCCACGGAGGCGCTGCGCGAGAAGCCACGGCGCGACCCGGAGGGGCGAAAGGGCCGGCTCCCGTGCGACCCGGAACTGATAGTCGAGGCGCCCGCCGCCGGTCGCCGGGTTCCGGTCGTACGTGAATGGCGGGTACCTTCGCACCTCCTCCGGGGAGAGCTCCTTCGGCCCCACGATCCTGAGGTAGGCCATCGTGTCGACGTCAGGTTGCAGAACGCCGATCGCGTTCACGGCGACGCCGAGCCCGAAGAGGAGCCGGTAGGCAAGCGGCGAGAGCCCGCCGGCCGCCAGGGCGGCGAAGGCGGCGAGGACCGGGATCGCCGGCAGGAGGAGGCGCGGCCCCCACCCGAACGTCCCGTCCCACGCCCACCAGGCCGAAGCCGTCACGAGGACGAAGGCGAAGAACCCGGCCCCGAGCGCCGCGGGCGGAAAATTTCGCTTCATGAGCGCCGCCGCGCCGAGGGCCGAGAGGACGAGGAGGGGGAAGTAGAGCAGCAGTCCCTTGTTCGGACCGACCGTCAGCCGCAGGAGGCCGTCGAGGACCGGATGGTTGAAGCTCTCGCCCTGATATGAGGCGAAGGGTCGGCCGAACCGGACGAACTCGAACGCCAGCCAGAGGCCGAAGAACGGGAGCCAGCCGAGGACGGCCGCAGCGAGCCGCTTCGCCCGCCCCGCCGCGTCCCCGGCCGCGAGGAGGCCGACGACGAAGGCCACGAGGACGATCAGGAGCGACTTTGTGACGAGGGCAAACCCGGCCGCTCCCCCGGCCGCCGCCGAAAGCACGAGGGCGCGACGCGCGGGGGTCCCGGGCTTCGCCGCCCAGGCGGCCGCCGCGAATGCGGCCCCCGCGAGCGCGGCCTGGAGCGGCTCGGAGAAGTCCGAGCCGGCGTAAGCGAAGAGCGGCGACGCGAGAGCCGTCGCGAAGATCGACCGCCGCGCTGCGAGGAGGTCGCCTCCCCACGCCCGCGCCAGCGAGCCCGCCGCGGCCGCGGCGCCGAGAATCAGGAGGATCTGCGAGAGGACGAACAGGGTCTGGGTGGCGCCGGGGCCAAAGACCCGCGCCACCCCCGGCGCGAGGAGGACCGGGAGCGCGAGGACGATCGAGGGCCCCATCCCGTAGCGCGAGACGCTGTCGCCCTGCGGCCGGTCGATCCCGACGGCCTGCCCGCGCGCAATCCCGATCTCGCCGAGCGTCGCCATCGAGACGGCCGTCCGGATCATGATGCGGCCGTCGATCAGGAGCCCGTAGACGCGCTCGTCCGCGGTGGCAGCGAGGATCGCGGCGCAGAGGAGCACGCTCGAGAGGAACGGGCGCCGCACGCGGAAGCGAGCCGGCGTCGGAGCGGGCTCCGCGGGGGACACGCCTACACGCTGACCTGGATCGGCAGGATGACGGTCTGGAGCCCCTGGAACTGGAGGCGGCGCTGCACGGCGAAGGGGGTCTGGTTGTGCAGCAGGCGATTCGCCATGTTCTCGTCGGGGAAGATCAGCTTCGACGCGAAGAAGATCGGGCGGTCGTAATGCTCCTTTACCTCCTTGCAGAGCGCCACGATTTCGTCGAGCAGGTCCGCGCCGACCGAGTAGTGGTGCTCGGCGTGCATCCCGAGCCCCCGGGCGAACTCGACGTACTTGTTCAGGTCCCGCTCGGTCTCCTTCTTCAGGTTCTCCAGCTCGTCGGCCCCCTTGAACGTCGCCGAGTCGACAACGCCGACCGAGAGGAAGACGGCATTCCTGAAGTAGCGCGGGAAGTACTTCTGGACCTGAAGGAGCGAATGAATTCCGAGGCCGTTGAAGCCCGAGACGAGGAAAACCGCCGTCGGCGTGTTCCGGCTGACCGGCTCCGCCTTCGGCTGGACGCCCGAGTTCTCTTTCCCCTTGTATTTCGGAAGCGTCGTGAGGACGTCATCGGCCCGCTTCATGAGGAGGCTGACGGAGGCGTAGTGGCGTCTCACGATGACGCAAAGAAGCACGACGGCCCCGGTGATCAGCACGGTCACCCAACCGCCTTCGCCGAACTTCATCGTCACCGTCACGACGAGGATCGTGGACGTCAGCAGCAGCCCCACGCCGTTGATGGCGAATCGGCGACCCCACGTCCGGTCTTCCCGGCGCACCTGCCACCAGTGGACGCACATGCCGAGCTGGGACAACGTGAAAGTGAGAAAGACGTTGATCGAGTACATGACGACGAGAACGCCGACGCGCCCACCCGCATATAGGAGCATTCCGATGGCCGAGAGCCCCATCACGAGGATCCCGTTCTGGGTCACGAGCCGCTCGGAGAGAAGGCTGAACCGATGCGGCACCCAGGAGTCGATTGCCATGTTGGAAAGAACCCGGGGGCCGTCGAGGAATCCGGCCTGCGCGGCGACGAAGAGGAGAGCGCCTTCGGCGACGAGCGTCAGGAGAACGGTGATCTGCCCGGTCGTCGCCCCGGCTCCGAAGATCTCCGCCGCCAGCTTCTTGAAGAGGACGGCGTTCAGCGTCTGACCTTCCTGCCGCCTCACATCCGCGAGGAGATAACAGAGAATCAGGCCGCCGGCCACGACCGAGAGAGAGACGGCCATGTAGGTCATGGTCTTCTTGCCGGTCCGCGCCCGCGGCTCCCTGAGGACCGGCAGCCCGTTCGAGACCGCCTCGATCCCGGTGTACGTCCCGCCGCCGAGAGAAAACGCCTTCAGAAGGAGAGCGATCGTCCCGCCGAGTCCGAGGGCCGCCACCGACGCCTGCCACTCGCGTGCCGTCTCCGCCGCGACCTCCGGGATCGACGTCACATGTCGGCCGATTCCGAAGGCGATGAGGCCGGCATGCGTCAGGAGAAAGAGGATGAAGATCGGAAGGAGCACCTGAACGGACTCGCGGACGCCGCGGAGATTCAGCAGGATCAACCCGACGCAGATGAGCACCGCGAGCGCGAGCTGCCGCGGCTGCGAGACGCCGGCTGTCAGCGAGGCGAGCGCCGCGACTCCGGCCGCGATCGAGATGGAGATCGTCAGGACGTAGTCGACGACGAGGGCGGCCCCCGACACGAGGCCGGCGCTCTTCCCGAGCAGCCTCGTTGCCACGAGATAGCCGCCCCCTCCCGCCGGGAACAGCTCGATGATCTGCGAATAGGACGCCGAGATCAGGATGACGGTGATCGCCGTCGCCGCCGCCAGAAAGACGGCGAGATGAGGGTGGGTTCCGAGGGCGACGAAGGCCTCCTCCGGGCCGTAGGCCGACGACGACAGTCCGTCGGCGCCCAGGCCCACCCACGCCAGGAAGGCGACGAGCGACAGCTGATGGAAGACGCGGGGATCGAGAGGGTCGCGGCTCTTCCCGAGGAAGACCCTCTTCGTCAGCTCCTTCAGGGGCACGGCGCGCGCGAGTATACGCGCCGCATCGGGCAGTCCGGACGTTACAATGGCCTCACATGGGCCCCGCCCCTCGGTCGTTCGAGGACCACCTCTCGGACGTCTACTTCGCCGACCTGCCGCTTCCCCACGCCGTCCGCGCCGGCATCGCCGCGTGCGGCTTCGTCCGGGCGACGCCCGTCCAGGCGGCCACTCTGCCGTTCCTTCTCTCGGGAAGAGACGTCGCCGCGCAGGCGCAGACCGGAACCGGAAAGACGGCCGCGTTCCTGATCTCGGCGTTCACCCGGCTCGCCGCCGCGCCCCGGACTCCGAAGGCGGGCGACCCGCCGCGCGCGCTCGTCGTCGCGCCGACGCGCGAGCTCGCCGTGCAGATCCGCGACGACGCCGTCGCGCTCGGCCACTTCGTGAAGCCCCGCATCGTCCTCGTCTTCGGC
Source organism: uncultured Acidobacteriota bacterium (assembly GCA_963721385.1). Lineage (GTDB taxonomy): Bacteria > Acidobacteriota > Thermoanaerobaculia > UBA5066 > UBA5066 > DAOMFB01. Next base: position 793,106 of record CAVRJB010000019.1, on the reverse strand, counting down.
GGGATCGACTACGGCAAGCAGCGCGACCAGCTCCGGGCGGGGTGCGACGTCCTCATCGGAACGCCGGGCCGGCTTCTCGACTACGAGCAGCAGGGGGCCACGTCGTTCAGGAGCGTCGAGGAGCTCGTCATCGACGAGGCCGACCGCCTCTTCGACATGGGCTTCATCGTCGACCTCCGCCGCATCCTCCGCCGCTGTCCGCCGCCGCAGCGGCGCCACTCCATGCTCTTCTCCGCGACGCTCTCCGTCCGCGTCATGGAGCTGGCCTGGGAGCACATGAACGACGCGGAGAAGATCGAGATCCGGCCCGAGCAGGTCACGGCCGACCGTGTCACCCAGGCGCTCTACCACGTCGGCTCCCGGGAAAAGATCCCGCTCTTGACCGGCCTTCTGAAGCGGGAGATGGCGCTCGGCGAGGCCCGCGTCATGCTCTTCGTCAACACGAAGCGGTTCGCCGAGCGGCTCGTCTCCTCGCTCGAGCGACACGGGTTCCGGATCGCGGCGATCACCGGCGATCTCCCCCAGGCGCGGCGCCTCAAGATCCTCGCGGACTTCAAGGGCGGGAAGCTCCCGCTCCTCGTCGCGACCGACGTGGCGTCCCGTGGCCTCCACATCGAAGGGGTCACACACGTCGTCAACGTCGACCTGCCGCAGGACGCGGAGGACTACGTCCACCGGATCGGCCGGACGGCGCGTGCGGGCCGCGCGGGGAAGGCGATCTCGCTCGCGGACGAGAACTACGTCTTCTCGCTCGATGCCATCGAGCGCCTGATCGGGATGAAGATCCCGACCGAGCATCCCGATCCCGGGCTCTTCGTCTGGGAGACGCCGAGGCCTGCACGCGTCCTCGCGGGCGGGGGACAGTCGGGCAGCCCCCGGCACCTCCCTCCCGACGACGAAGAGGAACCGGCGCCCGCGCCGCGCCCGAGGCCGGTGCATTCCGCCGGCCCCCGGCCTCTTCCGCCGCCGCCGCCCGTGCCGGCCGAGACGATTCCTCCGCCGATCGCGGCCGGGACCGGCGACGCGCCCGAGGCCTCCCGAAAGACCCCGCCGCCGGCGGCCAAGACGGCCGCCGAAGCGGACGCCGTCCCCCCCTCGGATCCCGACTTCTGGACGCGCGAGGCCTTCGGCCTGGAAGCGCCCGAGGGCGGCTTTCTCGAGGTGGCGGCCTTCGTCCCCGGCGCGGGCAAAAGAAGGCGGCGGCGACGGAAGGCGCGCCAGGCCGCCGACACGACGTGAGGTGACGTCATGCCCTACGCAGGAGTGAACGGCCAGAGGTTCTATTACGAGGTCGCCGGGGACGGCGATCTCGTCGTCCTTCTACACGGCTCCTTCGCGGATGCCGACCTCCTCGAGGCGCCGGCGACCGGCATCTCGTCGGGCTTCCGCGCCCTCCGCTACGACCGCCGCGGGCACGGCCGCTCGGGCATCGCGCCGGGGCCGGTCTCGCTCGCCGAGGAGGTCGCCGACCTGACCGCGATCCTGGACTGGTTCTCGGCCGGCGCCGTGCACGTCCTCGGGCACGACGACGGCGCGGACCTCTCGATCGCCTTCGCGCTCGCGCACCCGGACCGTACCCTGTCGCTCTGCCTCCTCTCCCCCACCGTCGAGGGCTTCCCGTGGAGCGCCGAGGCCGTCAGCGCGCGCGCCGCTTTCCTCAAGGCGTTCGCCGCCGATCCCGGGCGGACCATCGAGGAGAAGTTCCTGACGTCGTCGGCCTTCGACGTCGCGCGGGAGCGCGAACGTGTCTTCGACCGGATCGCCGACATCTACCGTCGCGCGAAAGTGTCGGGGTCGTCTCTCGGGCGCCCGGCGCACGGGGGCCCCACCCAGTTCGACCGCCTCGGATCGATCAAGGCGAGGACGGCCGTCTTCGTCGGGGAGCGCGACAAGCCGGAGAGGCTCACCTGTGCGACGGAGATCGCGCGCCGGATCCCGGGCGCCACGCTCACGGCATTCCCGGGCCTCTCGCGCTTCTTCCACGTCGAGGATCCGCGCCCCGTCATGAGGAAGTTGAACGACTTCTACATGCCGGAAGTCTGAGGCCGTGTCGCCGGGCGGAGCGGGACCCGAGGCGACGCGCGAACGCCGGATCCGCCTGGCGATCCGGGTCGTCGTCCTCGTGACGCTTCTCTTCCGTCTCCTTCTCATCGCGTCCGTCTCCGCGACGATCCCCTCGGCGCTCCAGACGCCCGACACAGGGACCTATCTCCGTCCCGCACACGCGCTCCTCGCCGCCGGGACCTTCTCGCCGTCCGTCGCCGCGGCCCCGGAGCCCGAAGTCGTCCGGACGCCCGGCTATCCGGTGTTCCTCGCGGGCCTCATCGCCCTGTTCGGAGACCGCCTCTGGGTCTTCGCCGCGGCGAGCGCCCTTCTCGGCGCGGCCACGGCCCTCGTCCTGGCCCGGCTCGCCGATTCGCTCTTCGGAAGCGCCGCGTCGCTCGCCGCGGTGGTCCTCTATTCAGTCGAGGTGTCGACGTTCCGGTACGGGACGATGGTCATGAGCGAGGCGCTCTTCACGTTCCTTCTGCTCGCGGGCCTCGCGCTCGCGGCCGGCGCCCCCGCCGGCCCCGGCCCTGCCCGCGCCTGCGCCGCCGGCACCTGTCTCGCGGCGGCGACGCTCGTCCGGCCGATCCTCTTCTACGCCCTTCCGTTCGCCGTGCTCGCGCTCGCCTGGGGCGGTGGGCGGGCGCCCGGCTCCCGGCGCCGCGCCGTCGCCACCGGCCTCGCCGCTCTCCTGCCGGTCGTCCTCCTCGTCGGCGGCTGGCAGCTCCGGAACCTCGCCCGGACCGGCGACGCGGCCCTGAGCCAGGTCGCGAGCGCGAATCTGCTGTTCAGCCGCGCGGGCGCGGTCGTCGCCGCGCGCGACGGGATTCCCCTGCTCGAGGCCCAGCGGCGCCTCGGGTGGGACGAGTTCGTCTTCCGATTCGGCCACGTCGAGAAGGAAAGCGACGTCTTTTCCGGCACGAGCTACGCGGCGGAGTTTCCGGAGTCGTCCCGCCAGTCGGTCGTCGAGCTCGCCCGAGGATACCGCGCCCGTGCGCTCGCGATCCTCCGGGAATCACCCGGCCTGACCGCGTGGCTCCACCTGAAAGGGCTCGGGCTCTTCTTCGCATCGCCGATCCCGATCACCTGGGCCTACCAGTTCCGGACCTTCCATCCGGCTCCGGACATGATCGACGCCATCCTGACCGGACGGCTGGGCCGGACGCTCGCCCTGCTCTACGAGCGGCATCGCGGGCTCTTCCTCGCCACGCTGGCGGCGTATCTGCCGCTTCTCCTTCTCTACGCGCTCGCGGCCGTGGGGCTCGCGAAGACCCCGTTCGAACGACGGCCCCTCGCGCACGTCGCCCTCGTCGGGACTCTCCTCTACTTCACGGCCGTGATGGCCGCTCCCGAGGCCGTCGACGACCGGTACCGCGTCCCGATCCTCCCGATTCTCTGCGTCTACGCGGGCCACGCCGCGGAGGCGCTCCGGCCCCGCATCTAGAGGATCGACTTCATGAAATCCTTGTTCAGCCGGTGCTTCGTCAGCTTCGAGAGGAGAAGCTCCATGGCGTCGATCGGCTTGACGGAGGCGAGGGCCCGGCGCAACTTGTGGATCTTCGGCAGCTCGTCGGCGTCGTAGAGCTTCTCTTCCTTCCGCGTTCCCGAGGCCGGGATGTTGATGCACGGGAAGATCCGGCGGTCGAAGAGGCCGCGGTCCAGGATGATCTCGCTGTTTCCGGTCCCCTTGAACTCCTCGAAAATGACGTCGTCCATCCGGCTGCCCGTGTCGATGAGGCACGTCGCGACGATGGTCAGCGAGCCGCCGTCCTCGTGGTTCCGGGCGCCGCCGAAGAAGCGCCGCGGCTTCTCCATCGTCCGCGCGTCGATGCCGCCGGAGAGGATCTTGCCGTTGCCGCGCTGCTCGTTGTTGTAGGAGCGGCTCATCCGGGTGATGGAGTCGCAGAAGATCACGACGTCCTTGCCGATCTCGACGAGGCGCTTGGCGCGCTCGAAGGTCAGCTCCGAGACCGCGATGTGATGCGCCGCGTTCATGTCCGAGGGAGACGCGACGACTTCGCCCGTGATCGAGCGCTGCATGTCGGTGACCTCCTCGGGCCGCTCGTCCACGAGGAGCATGAAGAGGATGACGTCGGGGTCATTCTTGGCGATGGCGTTGGCCATCGTCTTCAGGAGAAACGTCTTCCCCGCCTTCGGCGGGGCCACGATCAGGCAGCGCTGGCCGCGCCCGATCGGCACCACGAGGTCGAGGACGCGGCCCGAGACCTCTTCGGGCGTCGTCTCCATCCGGAGCCGGCGGTCCGGGTCGACCGAAATCCCCTTGTGGAACTGGACGTACTTCGAGCGGTAGGCCGCCGGCTCCAGCCCTTCGACCGAGACGATCCGTTGGACCATCGGGCCCTTCGGGCCGCGGGGGGCCGCTTCCGCCTCGATCAGGAGGCCTTCCTCGAGATCCTCCGCCTCGATCAGGTGCTTCGGAAGGAACGGGTCGCCTCGCTCGGCGAAGAATTCCCGCGGCGAGACGAGAAGGCCGGAGTGGTCGCCGTGGAGCTTCAGGATCCCCTTGACGACGGTCGGCGGTACGTTCTGGGGAAAAACCTCGCGGCGCGTGGTGTCCGCCGGCGCGGGATCGCCCGGGGCGGGCGGGGCGTCGGCGGCTCCGGGGGCGCCGAACCGGCTGCGGCCGCGGCGCCGCCGGCGCCGTCGGCGGCGCCGAAAGAGCTCTCCGCCGGGAAGCGGCGCGCCCTCGGCGCCAGCGGGAACGGCCTCGCCGCTCCCCTCATCCGGCCCGTCGTCGTCCGGACCTTCGCCGTCGAACTCCTCGACTGGGTCGGCAGTTCCGGCCCCGGCCGCCTCCCTCACGGTCCCGGAAAGATTCTTCGGGTCCCTCTCGTCCAATCTGTCCTCCGGCGCCGGCTCGTCCTCGAGCCGGCAGAATCCCCAAGCCCGATCCGGTCCGTTGGGCCGGCGTCCGCCTTGCGCCGCGTCGACGGGTCCCGGGATCGTTCAGCGACCTTGGCGGCGGGCCGATGCCTCTTCTGCTTCTATCGACCGGCGCCGACGAACGTCTCGTCCGTCAGCTCAACGGCCACCTGTCGCCGGAAGAGATCCTACGGCCAAACCCGATGCGGCGTCAACGGCAGGGCGTCCGGGCGGTTCCCAGAGCCCGGGCAGGCGCTTCCCGCAGGTCGGGCAGGCTCCACCCGGGCCGAGCCGGTTCGCGACGACGCGGAAGCTCCGCCGTTCGATGACGGCGGTCCCGCAGCCCGGGCACCGCGTGTCCTCCCCGTCGCCAACGCGACCCGGGAGGTTGCCCGCATAGACGAATCGGAGGCCCTCCCGCCGGCCGATCTCCGAGGCGCGCAGAAGGCTCGCCGCCGGAGTCCCGCCCCGGCCGTTCATCTTGTAGTCGTCGTGGTAGGCCGTGACGTGCCACGGGATGTCGGGCGAGACCGAAGCCAGAAAACGCGCCGCGTCGGAGAGCTCCTCGTCCGAGTCGTTCCAGCCGGGGATGACGAGCGTGACGACCTCGACCCAGAGGCCGCGCGCGACGAGGCCGCGAATCGTCTCGAGCACTGCATCGAGCCGGCCGCCGACTTTCCGATAGCCCTCCTCCCGCATCCCCTTCAGGTCGACCTTGTAGGCGTCGATCCAGGGAAGCAGGTAATCGAGGACTTCCGGCGTTCCGTTTCCGTTCGAGACGAAGCTCGTCATGAGCCCTGCGGCGTGGGCCCGGCGGAAGACGGCCACGGCCCATTCCGACGTGATGAGGGGCTCGTTGTACGTGGACGTCACCATCGTCGCGCCTGAGGCGAGGGCCATCCCGACCAGCACTTCGGGGAAAGCCGGACGCGGCTCGGCGACCTCGTCGCTCTCGACGTCACGATGGACCTGGCTGATCTCCCAGTTCTGGCAGTAAGGGCATTTGTAGTCGCAGCCGAGCATCCCGAACGAGAGCGCCAGCCCGCCGGGCGTGACATGAAAGAACGGCTTTTTCTCGATCGGATCGACGTTCAGCGCCGCGACGTAGCCGAAGGGAACACGGAGAACGCCGTCCTGAACGAAGCGGACGCGGCAGACGCCGGCCTGGCCCTCGCCGATGAGACACCGGTGCCCGCACGCGACGCAGCGGAGCTTCCCTTTCTCGGGGAATTGGAGCTCCCCGGGCACCGTCATGGTTCGAAGCCGCCGGGAAAGGCCGGACTCTTGCATCCTGGACAATATGGTGCCAGAGACCACTCGTCTTCAAGCGGCTACAATCCCGCCCGTGCCCTTGAATCTCCTCCGCCGACTCCTCCCGGCGGTGGTGGTTGTTGCGTCGTTCCGTGCGTTCGCCCAGACGCCCACCCCGACGCCGACCCCCACCCCCACCCCCGACTTCTCGAGCTCCATCGTCCCGGCCTCGCAGGCGATCTTTGAGATCCCCAGCGGCGGCCGCTACGACGGGGCCAACATCGTCGTGAAACCGGACGGATCGGTCTGGGCCGCCTCGGCGAGCGAGAACGCCATCGCCCGGCTCTCCCCCGACGGGAGGACGGTCACGCGCTGGCCGATGCCGGCCAATGCGGCTCCCAGCTCGTTCGTCGCCGACAGCGACGGCACTTTCTGGATCACGGAGCTGGGTGGCTTCAATGTGACCCACTTCGACCCGGCGACGAACCTCCTGACGCAGTGGCCCGACGCCGCCCGCCGCCCCACCGCCCTCGTGAAGAGACCCGATGGGTCCTTCTGGCTCCCCGAGACCGACGGCCTTCTCGCGAAGTTCAACCCGGCGACCGGCGTCTTCACCTACTACCGTGGCCCCGCCACGTCCCTCGCCTATCCTGCGATGGACCCGGACGGGACCCTCTATTCCTGCGACTTCATCTACCCCGCGATCGTCCGGTACACACCCGACGGCGTCACGGCGACGCGCTGGAACATCCCGACAACGCCGGCGACGGTGGACACCATCGCACCGACGGCCCCGTCGAAGATCGTCCGGACGCCGGACGGCGGACTCTGGATCTCGTTCTGGGGATCGGGCCAGCTCGGGCGGTTCGACGAAAAGACCAGCGAGCTGAAGGTCTGGGACCTGGCGGCGGGCTCGTACCCGTACGACATCCAGCCCTACCGCGGCCGCATCCTCTACGGGGAGCAAGCGCTCGGCCAGATCGGCGTTTTCGACCCCGCGGGCGCGACGCCGAACGCGGTCTACACGATCACCCCGGTCGACTACACGACCGTCGCCAGCTCCGGCCTTTCCACACCCGTTCCCACGACACTCGTCCCGAGCGACACGGCGATCGAGACCGGCGCCGTCACCGCGGTCTCGGGCCTGACGGTGCCCCCTTACGCCCAGCTGCCAGCCGGAGGCACCTTCGCTCTCTGGGGGATCGCCGTCGACGAGAGGCTCGGCAAGATCTATTACGGGGCGGGAGGCGCCATCGGGACCCTCCAGCCGCCGCTCTCCTATTTCGACTCCGATTTGTACATCCCGACCGCACGCTCGGCGCTCGGTCCGGGCGGGCGGACGTACACGACCGGAATCGTCGCGTGGAACCGCGCCACACCCGACTCGACCGGCGCCACCAAAGAGGTCACGGGCGCCCAGCGCCTCCTGCCGGCAGGGTGGATCGCCGGATTCTCGCCGGCAGCCGGCCTGACCGTTCCGGCCAACGCTCTCATTGCGGAGGACGACGTCATCGGCGGCACGATGAAGGCGCAGGGAAACGTCGGGGCCCTCTGGTTGATCAATGCCGCCGGGACGCCGGACCTCGCCGTCGCGGCCCGCACGGCCACGTCCGCGCCGGACGGCGGCACTTACGGCTATGCGGCGAACGGGGTCCGGGCGGACGCCACGCTCGGTCCGGGCGACACGGGATTCGTCTTCACCCCCCCGACGCCGGCGCCCAGCCGATGTATGCCGGCCTGCTCGTCCTCGCGGCGTCCACCGGGACGGTCTCCGTCGTCGGCGGCGACGGAACGGTCCTGGCGACATACGCCTACGACTGGCCGGCCGGCTTCCAGGTTGAGGGCGACACCATCTGGGACGCCCTCGCCACGACGCCGGTCAGCTCGGGCCGGATCGCCTTCAGCGTGACGACCGGCAAGATCCTCCCCTTCGGCATCTCCTTCGACGGAACGACCGGGGACCCGACCGGGCTCGCGGCGTTCGGACCGAAGAGCGCCGACGTCTCGCTGACGGTCCCTGCCGTCTGGCGCGGAGGCCGCGCCCTCGGGGCAAGCGGGGGCACGGACCTCCAGCTCTTCAATGCCGGCTCGTCCACGGCGGCGGTGACGCTCGCGTTCCTCGCCGCGACGCAGACCGATGCGGCGGCGGCGCCGCTCCCGCTGCCGCCGGCATCGGTCCCGCCGGGGCAGGTCGTCACGCTGACCGACGTCCTCGCGCCGCTCGGGAACGGTCTCTACGGAACGATCGAGGTCGCGGCGGACAACGCGGTCTCCGCTTTTGCGCGCGTCCACGCGCAGGCGGCGGCCGGCGGAACCTACGGGTACGGCGTCGCCGGGCGCCCGCCGGGCGATGCCATCCCTCCGACCCTGAGGGGAGTCTTCGTCGCCGCGTCGGAGCCGGCGGACGTGGCAACGCACGAGCTCCTCCTCGTGAACCCGGGCGACGCGGCCGTCTCGGCGGCCGTCAGCCTCTGGAACGCGGATGGCACGGCGGCCGGAACGGCGACGTTCGTCGTGGCGCCGTACGGGACGCGGAGCGTCCCGTCGGTCTGGCAGGCTGTCGGCGGAGCGCCGGCCGCACTCGGTCGCCTCGACGTCGCGCCGGACGGGCCGCTCTTCGCGGTGCTCGTCCGGAAGGACGTCAAGTCGGGCGACGCGGACGCCCTGACGCCGGTCACCGCCACGCGGTGACCGCGGATCGCGGAGCTATCATTCCTTCCGCCGTCGATTGAGATGGCGTCTCATCGAAGAAGGAGCGCCCCATGATCATCCGTCTCCGCCGCCTCCTCTCCCCCGCGCTCTTCGCCACCCTCCTCCTCACCGGGGCCCACCCTGCCCCCGCCCAGGAGGGCGTGGACGGAGTCGCTACCGGGCTCGGCAACCGCTTCCAGGAAACGCAGACGGCGCTGACGAACGACCGCGGCGTCCTGGAGGCCGTCTTCATGCACCGGTTCCTCGAGGAGGCCCGCCAGGCCGGCGGCGGCGCCCTTTGGGGCCTTGGCGGCGGGTCGGCCGTCTGGCTCGGCCTGGACTATGCCTTCCTCAAGAACCTCGCCGTCCAGGTCGGATGGCAGAACATCAACTACGACTACGAATTCGCTCTGAAGTGGACGATTCTCCGCCCGACAAAAACCCTGCCTGTCGCCGTCGGCCTCCGGGGCGGCCTCGACTGGACGACGGCCTTCTACGCGGAAAAGATGTCGAGCGGCTTCGGACAGCTCCTCGTCAATGCGACGATCGCCGACCGAGTCACGGTCGGGGTCGCGCCCTCGTACGTCCAGAGGACCAGCTACGCGACGAACATCTGGAACGTTCCCGTTCAGATGCAGGTCCGAATCACGGATTCTCTCTGGGCTCTCGGGGAGTTCATCCCGAAGAAGGACGACGTGCCCGACACGGTCTACCAGTGGTCGTTCGGCGTCGAAAAGGCCCTCTACCACCACCGGTTCCAGCTCTGGATCGGAAACGCCCTTCCGACGGCCGTCGACCAGCTGATTTCCGGCGGCCTCAACGGCGGGGCCACGAGCAAGAACATCCACATCGGCTTCAACATCAGCCGTTCCTTCGATCTCGTGAAGAAGTAGGATCCGTCAGCTCTTCGGGGGCGCCGGCCGGGGCGCGGGCTTCGCCCAGACGGCGTCCGGGGCGACGCACCAGTTCTGGTCGGAGGCCGGTACCAGCTTTCCGCTTTCGCGGAGCCTCTCGATGAGGAGATCGCGGATCTCCACGGGGATGCTCTTCACGACCTTCGCATTCCGGAGCGCCGAGTAGCCGCCGCCCCCCTGGGCGCGGTACGAGTTGACCGCCATCGTAAACCGGTCCGTCGGGCCGACCGGCCGGCCCCGGAAGGAGAGTTCCTTCACCCGCTGGCCGACAGGAGCGAACGGGTCGAGGCGGTAGGTCGCGCCCTGGACGACGTCGAAGTTGTACGGGATCGAATTCGAAGCCGGCGTGAGGACGAGCTTCCCCTCCTCGAACGACGCCCCGCCGAAGTACTCGGCGGCGCGCTCGAGGCACGCCTTCAGCTGCGCGCCGTCGATCTCGACGACGACCAGCTGGTTCTCGTACGGGTAGAGGGCGAAGACGTCCCGGACCGTCACGCGCCCCTTCGGAAGCCCTTCGTAGCGCCCCCCGGGGAGGAGCGACGTCATCGAAAGATCCGCTCCCGTCGCCCGGAGCTGCACGTCGTTCACGAGATCGAGGAGGGCCGTGTCCTCGAGCCGCGCGCGCGCGGCCGGAAACGGCTCGACGGCCTCGGCAACGCTCTCGTCGAGCCAGCGGCGCGCGGCGCGGTCGAAGGGCGCGGCGATCGCGGCGACGGCCGCGTCCGCCGCGACCGACTCCTCCGACGGCAGGAGGGCCCCCCGGACCTCCGCGACCTTCCAGCGGGACCCTGCCTTCTCGAAGGCGACGTCGACCCGGGCGAGCGCCTCGCCCCAGCGCCCGGGCTGGAGGACTGGAACTCCCGCGACGCGCGTCAGCGGAATCCGCCGGTGCGAGTGGCCCGCCAGGATGAGGTCGATGCCGGGGACTTCCCGCGCGAGCGCCACGACCCGGTTCTCGTCCCCGGTCCCGTCCGGCACGCCCGTGACCGGATCAGCCTCGAGCCCGCTGTGGAACAGCACGACGACGGCGTCGCACCGCTCTTTCCCGCGGAGCACCGGCACCAGCCTCTTCGCGGTCGCGATCGGGTCCTCCCACGAGAGGCCCGGCCGGTTCGGCTCGGGCTCCCAGCGCGGGATGTTCGGCGTCGTCAGGCCCAGGATCCCCACGCGCACGCCGCCGACCGCCTTCACGACGTATTCGGCGAAAGCGGCCGAGCCGTCGCGGCTCCTCCGGGTGTTCGCCGAAAGCCACGGGAACGACGCGTCCTTCTGCGCCTTCCTGAGCACGTCGAGGCCGAAGTTGAACTCGTGGTTGCCGACGGCCATCGCGTCGTAGCCCATGGCGCTCATCGCCCGCATCATCGGGTCGGCGTCGGGGGCCCCCTCCTCCGCCAGGAGGTCGGCGAACCTCGCACGGCGCGCCTGGAGGTACTCCGGCGGAGCCCCCTCGATCGTGTCGCCCCCGTCGAGGAGGACGACGTTCGGGGTCTCCCTCCGGACGGCCGCGACCCGCGTGGCGACGCGCGCGAGTCCGACGTCCGACGGCCGGTTGCGGAGGTAGTCCCACGGCAGGAGGTTGCCGTGCACGTCCGACGTCTCGAGGAAAGTGACCGTGACCGTCTCGGCCGCCGGAAGGGGCGCCGCCTCTGCCGCGAGGAGAAGGACGAACAGCCCTCGCACGAGAAGCGGAAAGGTCGCCGTTTGGAGCCGCACCGGCCCGGTTCATATCCTGCTTCGGACCGCCGGGCAAGCGCGGAGCCGGGCATTCCGGAGCGGGTCCTTGTATCCTCGGCGCCCATGAATCGCCAGACGAAGGCCGCGACGAGGTCGCGAGCCACGCAAGCTCCGCCTGCGCCAGTTTCGGAGACCCTGGCGCGCCTCGCGGCGGCCTACCCGGACGCCGGGTGCTCGCTCGAGCATGCCTCGCCGCTCGAGCTCCTCGTCTCCACCATCCTCTCGGCCCAGTGCACCGACGAGCGCGTCAACAAGGTGACGCCCGGGCTTTTTGCGCGCTTCCCGGACGCCGCCGCCCTCGCGGGTGCCCCGAAGGGAGCGATCGAGAAGCTGATCCGGTCGACCGGCTTCTTCAACGCGAAGGGGCGCTCGGTCCGCGGCGCCGCGAAAGCGATCGTCGCGAAGCACGGCGGCGAGGTCCCCCGGACGATGGCCGAGCTCAACGCGCTGCCCGGCGTCGGCCGGAAGACCGCGAACGTCGTCCTCGGGAACGTTTTCGGCGCGCCGGACGGCGTCGTCGTCGACACGCACGTCGGCCGCCTCGCCCGCCGGCTCGGCTGGTCGCGCCACACGGATCCCGAGAAGGTCGAGCGCGACCTGAACGAGCGGATCCCCCGCGAGCGCTGGGTCTGGATCAGCCACGCCCTCATCCTGCACGGGCGGAAGGTCTGCGCCTCTCGGAAGCCCCGCTGCGGCGACTGCTCGCTCGCCGATCTCTGCCCGAAACGGGGGGTGCCCGCGTGAACTCGGGACCCCTCGGCTCGCTCGAAGTGATCTGCGGCTCGATGTTCTCCGGAAAGTCGGAGGAGCTGATCCGCCGCTTGACCCGTGCCAAGATCGCCCGCCAGAGGGTGCAGGTCTTCAAGCCGAAGCTCGACGTCCGGTTCTCGGAAGTCGAGGTGGTTTCGCACGGGGGGCTGCGACTGACCGCAGTCGCCGTCGAGAGCTCGGCGGAGGTGATGAAGAAGACCGATGCCCGGACCGAGGTCGTCGGCATCGACGAGGCGCAGTTCTTCGACGCCGGGATCGTCGAGGTCGCGACCCGCCTCGCAAACCTCGGGAAGAGGGTCATCGTCGCCGGGCTCGACCAGGATTACCTCGGGAAGCCCTTCGACCCGATGCCCGCCCTCATGGCGGAGGCCGAAGACGTCGTGAAAACCCGGGCGATCTGCGTCCGCTGCGGGGCGCCCGCCAGTCGCACTCAACGACTCGTCGAGTCGACGCAGCGCGTCGTCGTCGGAGCCGCAGGCCTCTACGAAGCCCGCTGCCGGCGGTGCTTCGAGGCCGGAATCGCCTCCGTCGAGGGGAGCCTTCCTTTCGCCTCCAACGACATCCCGCCGGCGGACTCCGGTCGCTGATCCATCCGGCTGGGTGATTTCCTCAGCGCTTTTGTGAATTGCCCTGTGCGATTCGCTGTCCAAATCCCAAGAACCCCGCATTCACGCGGCCCGAACACCGGTTTGCACGAGACTCTGTGCAGCCGCATAACTGGCTATTTTGCAATAGTTTGAAAATGTCGACCCCCGTGAAGACCACGAGAAGCCGCATTCCAAGCGGGTTTTTTCGATATCCACAATGGCGAAGCGGCTCAGGGAGCGGGTTTCGTCCCTCCCGAACCCCGAAAACAGCGGAAACAGGCCCGGTTTTCGGATCCCCGGAAGCCCGAAAGGTCAGGCTCCCGACGACTCCCGGTAGTCGCCGAAGACCGTCCTCAGGGACTCCACGATTTCCCCCAGAGTAACGGACCCCGCCACCGCGTCGATGATCGGGGGAAGGAGGTTCCGCCCTTCCCTTGCCGCCTCGACGAGCCCCGTCCGAAGGCGGACCGCCGCCGCCGGGTCCCGACGGGCCCGGAAGGCCGAAAGCCGTTCCACCTGCTCGACTTCCACCGCCGGATCGACCGTCAGGGTCGGAATGGAGCGCATCTCCTTGACCACGAACTCGTTCACCCCGACCACAATCTGCTCTTTCTCCTCGATGGCCCGCTGTGCCCGGTAGGCGGCGTCCTGGATCTCCCGCTGGTAGAAGCCGGCCTCGATGGCCGCGAGCGCTCCCCCCATGTCGTCGATCCGGCGAATCAAGGCCGACGCCGCCTCGATGATCTGCGCAGTCAGCGTCTCGACGGCCCAGGAGCCCCCGAGCGCGTCCGCCACCCGGGCAACGCCCGTCTCGTGGGCGATGACCTGCTGGGTTCGAAGGGCAAGAAGCGCCGACTCCTCGGTCGGCAGCGCGAGCGCCTCGTCCTTCCCGTTCGTGTGGAGCGACTGGGTCCCGCCGAGGACCGCCGCAAGCGCCTGGATCGCCACCCGGACGACGTTGACATCCGGCTGCTGGGCCGTCAGCGTCGAGCCCGCCGTCTGGGTGTGGAAGCGAAGCGCCTGGCCGCGGGGGTCTGTGATGCCGAACCGCTCGGCGACGAGTCGGGCCCAGAGGGTCCGCGCCGCGCGGAACTTCGCGACCTCCTCCAGAAAGTCGTTGTGGACGTTGAAAAAGAAGGTGAGCCGCGGGGCGATCGCCGCCGGCGCGAGTCCGGCTTCCCGGGCCGCCCTGAGGTACTCGAGGCCGTCGGCCAGCGTGAACGCCACTTCCTGGACGGCGGTCGAGCCGGCCTCCCGGATGTGGTAGCCGGAGACGGAGATCGTGTTCCAGCGCGGGACGTTCTCCGTGCAGAAGCCGAAGACGTCGGTGATGAGGCGCATCGAAGGCTTCGGCGGGAAGGCGTAGGTGCCACGAGCCGCGTATTCCTTGAGGATGTCGTTCTGAATCGTCCCGGACAGCGTCGTCCAGGGGGTCCCGCGCCCCTTCGCGACGGCGAGGAGGAGGGCGAGAAGGATCGAGGCCGTCGCGTTGATCGTCATCGAGATGGAGACCGTGTCGAGCGGGATGCCGTCGAGGAGCGTCTCCATATCCTCGAGCGAGGCGATCGGGACGCCGACCTTCCCGACCTCGCCGCGGGCGAGCGGATGGTCGGAGTCGTAGCCGATCTGCGTCGGAAGGTCGAACGCCACCGAGAGTCCCGTCTGGCCCTGCGCGAGGAGGAAGCGGTACCTCTGGTTCGAGTCCCGGGCCGTCGAGAACCCCGCGTACTGGCGCATCGTCCAGAACTTCGTCCGGTAGCCGCCCGGCAGGACGCCCCGCGTGAACGGCGCGTCGCCGGGCATGCCCGGCGCCCAGCCCGACGGGACGTCGCCCGGTCCGTAGACGGTTTTCACGGGGAGGCCGGAAGAGGTCGTCTCGCTCGCGTTCGGGCTCATGGCTGAATGCTAAAGCACGGACGGGGCCCGGTCGTGTCAAACTTGGCTCCGGAACCGACGTGTCGAAGACGCTCACCGGAAATCTCGATACCTTCTCGCTCGCCGACCTCCTCCAGTGGCTGGAGATCAATGCCCTGTCGGGCCGTGTGACGCTCCGGCGGGGGGACGTCGTCCGGACCATCGACCTGAAGGAAGGGGCCATTGTCTTCGTTTCGTCGTCTCGCCCCGGCGAGCGGCTCGGCGTCTTCCTCGCGAAGCGCCTCATCCTGCCCGAGAAAGCCGTCTACGAGCTGCTCGCCGAGAGCTTCGCCACCGGCCGGAACCTGACACGCCTCATCCTCGACCGAAAGCTCCTGTCGCGCGAGAAGCTGAGCGAGGCGGTCGAGGCCCTCGCCATCGAGATCCTCCTGGACCTCTTCCGCTGGACCAATGCCTCGTTCGACTTCGATCCGCTCTTCAAGATCGAGGATCTGATACGGGTTCACCTTTCGCTCCGCGGGCAGGTCCTGGCGTTCCACGGCGTCAAGAGCCTCGACGAGATGTCCCGGAGCCTCGCGAGCTCGTCCGCCGCGCACGAGGCGGGCGCTCTCTGGGAGCGCGAGTTCGAGCCCGAGGCCCTCGCGACCGACTTCTGGAGTCTCGTCGACAACCTCTCCGGGGAGGTGCCGTCTCTCGCCACGATCCGGGAGGCCTTCGCCGCCTTCAACCATTTCGCCCGGAAGGTTCACGCGCGCCTCCAGGAGCCGGCCCGCCTCTATCCCCTTTACGACGACGTGGCGACTCTCCTCCGGACGGCGCTCGCCGAAGGCGGGGACCCGGACCGGCTCGTCCAGATCTCCGCGCTCGACCCCTTCTTCACGACGAACCTCCTCTACCTCGCGAACGCGCTCCGGCCGGACCGGCGGAGTGTCATCGGCTCGGCGGCCGAGGCCGCCGCCGCGATCGGGCCCGAGGCGCTCCGCCGCCTCGCGAGCCTCCTCGCCGACACGGCGACTCCCAAGGTCGCCTCCGGCGAACGGCTGGAGCAGATCATCCGGCGCACGGCGCTCTCCACCGCCGTGGCGGCGTCGCACCTTGCCCCCACTCAGGGACTCTCTCCCGAGGCGGCCTATGCGATGGGCCTCGTCGAGCCGCTCGGGAGCTTCGAGCTCCTGAAGCTGCTCCTGCACGTCCCGTTCCCGCCCGGGGCTCTGCGCGCGGCGGCGCTGGGACGCTTCCGGTCCGTCTTCGGACGGGTCCTCGCCCGGAAGCTGAACCTGCCGGTGGCGCACGAAGAGGTGCTCGGATCGAGCGGACGCGTCGCGGCCGACAGCTCGCCTTCCGAGCACCTCATCTTCTTCGCCAAGCAGCTGATCCCGAGCGAGCACGTCGGCCCCGAGTGGACGAGCGAGGACCCGGCTCTCGCCGACCGCTATGCCGCGTTGAACGTCGACCCGGCCCTTCCCCAGCTGATCGCCCGCGACACGACCCGGCTCAGGGAGATCCTCCCGGGCTGAGATCCGAATCGAGGTTGCCCGATGCCCGGACGTCCTCCGCGAGTCTTCCCCGCTCTCCTCGTCACCGTCCTCCTCGGCATGGGACCCGCCGCGAGGAGCCAGACCCTGCCGCCCTCGGCGCCGGGCGTCCGCGCCGCCGTCGAGGTGACGGCTCTCGACCTCGACGTCGTCGCGACGAAGGACGGGAAGTTCGTGAACGACCTGACGAAGGACGACTTCACGGTGAAGGTGGACGGGAAGACGGTTCCGATCGACTACTTCACGAAGATAGAAGCCGGGCAGCTCGTCGGACCGGACCTCGCGAACGCCTCGCCCGACCTGATCCTCGAAAGCTACAAGGCCTCGACCGGCGACCGGTACCTCGCCCGCCAGTTCGTCCTCTTCTTCGACGACGAGCACATGCTGCCGGACGACGTTCCGCGGGCCGTCGAAGGGGCGCGCGATCTCGTCACGCGCCTCGCCCCTTCGGACCAGGCGGCCATCTTCTGCTACAACCGGGGAAAGACGGGCGTCCTCACTCCGTTCACGAGCTCGAAGGAAGCGCTCCTCGACGGCATCTCACGCCTCGCGAAGATCCCGCCGAACGGGCTGAGGTGGGAGCAGGACTTTCAGCAGTACCGGCGAGACGCGGCCTCGGCTCGGACGCAGGGGGGCCGCAGCGCGGCCGTCCGAAACTGGTCGCAGGAGTCGTATGGCCGCGAAAAGGCGATGCTCGAGGATGTCCGGCGCGCCCTGTCGGCGCTCGCCGCGCGCTCCGGAAAACGGATCTTCCTCTACGTCTCGAGCGGATTCGAGATGCGGCCCGGGCAGAGCTTCGCCCAGGCGGTCCCGATCGGCAGGCTGCAGCAGTTCGACTATACGGTCGTCCCCGAGTTCGGCCGGACCGTCAAGGAGGCGAACGCCGCCGGCATCACCATGTACGCGGTCGACGCCCGCGGCCTGACCGTCGACATCGACGCGGCGGATTCGGCGGTGATCCCGGTCAACCGCTTCTTCACCGACGCGAACCGGCGCGAAGGAATGGCCGGTTTCGCCGGGGAAACCGGGGGCCAGATCTACGAGAACCGGAACAGCTTCAAGGGGGCCGTCGACCAGATCGTGCGGGAGGCGAGCAGCTTCTACTCGATCGGCGTCACGCTCTCGAGCCTGCCGAAGAAGAAGGACGAGCACCGCATCGACGTGTCGACACGGCGCCCCGGCGTCGTCGTCCGGACCCGCCGGAGCTTCGTTCCGAAGCCCCCGGGACAGGGCGTGCTCGACCGGACCGAAATGGCGCTCGTCACGCCCGACGTCCAGGGGGAGTTTCCCGTCGAGCTCGTCCTCGGGCCTCCGAAGCCCGCCGGGTCGGGTCGCCGCCTGTCGCCGTTCGAGGTGAAGATTCCGCTGTCGGCCCTCTCGTTCCGGGACGTCGGCGGCCGGAAGGAGGCCGAGATCGACTTCTCCTTCGCCGCCGCCGAGGACAACGGCGACCGGTCGACGCCCGTCGTTCAGCGCAAGCTGGTCTCGATCGACTCGGCGGCATGGAATCCGGAAAAGAGCCCGTTCTACGTCCTCACCGGCGAGGCGAAGAGCCGGACCGGCAACCACCGGTTCGTCGCCACCGTGCGGGACGTGGCGACGAACCGGGTCGGGATCGGGTCGGCGAGCGTCCGGATCGAGTAGCCGGAGCTACTTCTTGGGCGCCGCGGCTGGCTTTGGCGCCGGGGCTGCGGGCTTCAGCGTGCCGGTGAGCGTGAAGGGGGCCACGACCCTGAGCGTCTTCTTCGCCACGACGTCCTCGGCCAGGAAGATCAGCTCGAACTCGCCGGCGCGGAAGTAGTCTCCGAGGTTCTCGTCGACGATCGCGCCCGCGAGGTCGAGGACGATCGCCCCCTTCTCCTTCAGTTCCGGCACGGGCGTCGGCTGGTCCGGGCTGCCCGGCACGTCGATGGCGGAGCCGCCCTTCGGCTTGATCTTGAGCGACCGCTTCACGAACATCGTCTTCGTCGCGGGGTCGACCGACGGGTTGTAGACGCGGATCGCGTAGAGCAGCCCGTCCTTCGCGTCGTACTTCGCCTCGGGCTTGACGATGAAGCGGCGGCCCGAGAAGACGAACGGGTCGTCGGCCTTCTTGCCGTCGGCCTCGAGGTCGTTGTAGGCGAGGACCACCGGCGTCGAGGCGAACTCCGTCGGGAGCGGGGTGACGGCGACCGACCGGCGGCCGGAGGCGAGGACGGCTCCAGAGGCGTCGAGCAGGAGCACCGCGACGTCGTACTCGCCGGGTTCGACGTTCAGGGACCGGCTCGCGTAGAGGTCCCCCTTCGACGTCGAGAGCCCCGCCGCCTCCTCGATCCGGGCGGCGTCCTTGCCGTCCTTCGACCGGGCGAGCACGGCGAGCTTCGCCCCCGCCGGGACCGGGACGGCCGCGGCAGGAACGTCGATCTGGACCATGAGGCGCGTCGCGCCGTCGCGGAAGGCGATCGGGAGGAGCGCGACCGGCCCTCCCTCGGGCTTCGCCGAGAGGCCCTCGAGCTCCGTCCGGACCGCCGGCGTCAGCGCCGGACCCTTCAATACCTCCGATCCGGCCGCCGCGGCGGCCTTCTGCTCGGCCTCGGCCTGCTCCCTGGTCTTGTAGACGGGCGGTTCCTTGAGGTCGGGGTTGACGAGGGCGACCTCGGCCGCCTTCTTCTCGAGGGCGATGACCTTCCCCTCGTTCGTGATGCTCTCCTTGCGCCCGCGCCTCGTCCACCTCGAAGCGTCGCCTCGAAGTTCTTCAATCCGGTCCACGGGGCCAGCTGCTCTTTCTCGTACACGAAGGTCCACTGGATGGTCCGGTACGTTCCGCTCGCGCGCTGGGCGCGGGACAGCGGGGTGTCCGGCTGCCCTTCGGCAAGCGGCTGGCATCTCGACGGTGACGTCCTTGCGGTTGATCTTCTTCGGCTGTCCGATCAGGATGACGGCCTTGCCCCGTTCCGTCAGGGCGCCCCGCACCTTGCCCGTCGAGAACGACTTGTCGGCGGTCGCCACGAGCTGCTCGAACCGGATCCGGTACTCGTTGACCGGGGTCTTCAGGTCCGGATCGCGCCTCGCCCAGAAGAGGGCGATGAGCTGTCTCGGCGTCCGCGTCGCTGGAAACGGACTTCCAGGCGTTCTTTTCCTGCTCCGTGGCGAGATAGAGGAACTCGGGACTCTTGTCCCAGTCCTTGTGCTTCTCGATGGCGGCGACGGCGGGGAGTGACGCGATCGCGAGCAGAACGGCGATCGCCGCGAGACGGGTGAGGGCCTTCATGGGAGCGTAACCCCCGATCTTCAGAATTGGGCGCGCCGAAGCGGCCGAGTCTCCGACTATACCGCCGCCCAGGCCATTCGCTGAGCCTGCCTTCAGGAGCCCGATTTCAGCCGGGGATCGTCCGGGTAGAGCGCGTGCCCCCGGCGCCTCAGCGCTTCGGCGCCCGGCGCGGTCGCCGAAGTAGTTCAGCGTGGCGACCCCCTTGACGAAGGCGTCGAGGCGCGGGATCGCCGCCGTCGTCTCGACGACCATGCGCCGCGCCTCGGCCCAACGGCCGCGGGAGGCGAGGACGAGCGCGAGGGACATTCGCGGAGGCACGGCCCGCGGTTGCAGCCGGATCTCCTCGCGCATCTCGACCTCGGCTTCGGGCAGGCGGTCCATCCGGGCGAGGATGTCTCCGCGAAGGAGGTGGAAGTTGGCCGGCACGCCTTCCTTGCCGTAGAGGACGGCCGCCTGGTCGATCAGCCGGAGCGCGCCGGGAGATTCCCCTTCTGGACTTCGATCCGGCGCCATCACGAGGTGGGCCCGCTTCTTCGTCCGGCCGTACTCCATCGCGGCCCGGGCGGCCGCTTCGGCCGCGGGGAGGTCCTTCTTGACGAGGTACGCCCGCGCCAGAACCTCGTCCGCCGCAAGGTCCCCCCGCTCCCGCGCGAGGCGGGCGTTCTGGAGCGCCTCGTCGGCCCGTCCCATCTCGAGACAGAGGTTCGCGACGGCGAGGAGCGGGTACGTCGCCCCCGGAGGCGAAAGCTCCACCATCTTCTTCTTCGCCTCGAGCGCCTCCGGCAGCCGGTCGGACTCCTTGAGCGCCTCGGAGTAGAGCTCCCAGACGTCGGTCATCCGGGGGTTCGCGTCGAGGAGCGCCTTGAAGACCGGCAGGGCCTTCCCCGGGCTGCCCGCCCGGACGTGCCCCATCGCCTCGTTGAGCGTCCGGATGAGGCCGATCTCGTCCTTCGGGTCGGGAAGAGGCCCGGAGCCCGCCGTCGCCCCCGAGCTGAGGTAGCCGAGCGCCTGCAGCTTCTTCTTCTCCTCCTCGTCGACCGCGCTCGGCGCGACGAAGGCCTGCCTTCCGCTTCTCCAGCTCGATCTTCATCGACCGGAACGGGCCGGGCTTGTCGCCGACGAGGTTCGACGTCTCGCCCGGGTCCTTCTCCATCTCGTAGAACTCCGCGCGCGGCGCCTCGATGTAGTGCCACCGTCCCGTCGGTGAGCGAGAGAGAGGTCGCTCCAGCCGAAGCGCCCGCGGGGGAAGAGCGTCTCCGCGTAGAGGCGACGCTCCGGCGCCGCAGCCCCGGCGGCGAGATCGGCCACGGAGACGGTCCCTTCGTGCGCCGGGAAGCCCGGCACGCGCGAGCACCTTCCCGACCGTCGTGAAGACGTCCGTCAGCTCGACCGGCGCGTCGACGGACGCTCCGGCAAACGGAAAGCCCGAGGCATCCTTCGGGAGCTTCACGAGGAGCGGGACCTGGAGGACGTTCCGGTAGAGGAAGACCCCGTGCTCGTCTTCGCCGTGCTCTCCGAGGCTCTCGCCGTGGTCGGAGAGGACGATCAGGAGGGACCGGTCGTAGAGCCCCTTCTGCCTGAGAAACGAAAAGAAGCGGCCGACGACGGCGTCGGCGGCCTCGATCTCGCCGTCGTAGAGGTTGTCCGGGTGCAGCGACCGGAAGGGCTCCGGGGGGTCGTAAGGCGCGTGCGGCTCGTAGAGGTGGAGAAAGGCGAACGGAGGCGCGTCCGACGGCTTCCCGAGCCACCCCTCGAGCAGGGCGGCCGTCTCCGCCCCCGGCCGCTGGACGCGGCTCTGCGCCTGCACCGTGGCCGTCGGCTCGAGGCTGTCCTCGTAATAGTCGAAGCCGCGGCCCGCCCCCGTGCCCGAGTTCAGGACGACGGCCGAGATCGCGCCGCCCGTCCGGTATCCCGCCTTCTTCAGCAGCTCGGCGAGGGTCGGGACGTCGGGCTTCAGGCGGTAGCCGAGGTTGTCACGGACGCCGTGGAGCGCGGGGAGGACGCCGGTGAAGAGCGAGATGTGGGCCGGGAGCGTCAGCGGCACGTGCGTGTAGGCCCGCGTGAAGAGAACGGCGTCCTTCCGGAACTCCGACATCGCCGCCGCGGCGACCCCCTTGTAGCCATAGAAAGGCAGGTGGTCCGACCGGAGCGTGTCGATCGAGACGAGGATCACCGGCGCCTTCGGGAAGGTCGGGGCCGTCCGTCCGGCGCCGGAGCTGCCCGCGGGACCGGAGCGCCGGCAGGCCGGCATCAGGGCGATGAAGGTCAGGAAGAGGGCGGCGCGTCGTCTCACCCGCCGACTATAAAAGAAAAGCCCCGGCGCGAGGCCGGGGCTTCGAGAACGGAAAGGAAAGAGAGCTAGAAGCGGACCCCCATCGAGATCCGGAACAGCTGCGGCTGCTGGTACGACAGCGGAACTGGTTGCCTGGCCGAAGCTGGTGCCGTAATTCCAGTTCGCGCCGGTGTTACGCGCCCCCTGCGTGGGAACGGTCGTGAAGGGGTTGAAGGCGGCGTAATTCGCGGGGCGGCTCACCGAAGTCTCGACGATCTGGTTGATGCGGTTATAGCTGTTGGCGGTGATGGTGGCGCCGTTGTAGACGTTGAGGACCTGCGGCGAAACGAAGATCTCGACCGGCCCGACGTTGATCCCGTAGTTCAGCGAGAGGTCGAGCTGCGTGTACATCCCGGTCCGGAAGGCGTCGCGCGCGGTGTAATAGTAGGGAACGTTCGGCGGCGGGGTGGCGTAGCCGGGGTTCGTGACATAGGCCGTCGTACTGACACGAGTGATGGCGGGGTAGTCCCCGCTGCCCGTGCCGCTCGTGTTGATGATAGAACCCGCCATACGGGAGGCCGGTGCCCAGCGAGTAGAGGAAGCCGAGGGAGAGGTGCCCGAGCGACTTCGGGAAGGGGATGTCCCACGTCCCGAAGGCGCGGACCCGGTGGCGCTGGTCCTGCGTCAGGTTGCCTTCGGGCATGGACCACGCCGCGTTCTGGTACTCGGGATAGTCGAAGTTGTAGATCGAGATCGGGCCCGAGCCGACGTTCTCCGTGTCCGTGTTGCCGTAGGTGTGGGACCAGGTCCAGGACGCTCCGATGTTGAGGGAATCCCACGGCCGCCACTGGAGGTTCGTGTGAAGGCCATAGTACTTTCGAACGAGCGGATCCTTGCCGTTTGCGATGTACCCGAGGTCGTACGTGTCGCCAACGTAGGGGTCCACGACCTGGCCGGTCGTCGTGTCCTTGACGGTGACGTAGAAGTCGGTGTAGTTCCGGTAGACGCCGTCGACCCGGTAGGTGAAGCGGCGCCCGACGGAGCCGCCGACCCCGGCCGTCCACTCCGTCGTGCTCGGCGAGACGAGGCCGCCGGGGGTGATCACCTGGTTGACACCCGGGATCACCGCGGCGAACGGAGTGATACTTGACTTCGGGAACTGGTTTGGCGCCGTGATGCCGAACCAGTTGAAGACCTGCTGAAGCGCCTGCGTCCGGGTGACGAGCGGGGCGCCGGGCCGGGCTGTTGATCGACGGACCGTCGTAGTAGTAGTAGAAGCCGGCAGGGGTGCCGAAGCCCGTCCCGTTGCCGGCGATCCCCTCGGCGGGGGCGGCGACGTAGACGGCGTACGTGGCGCTGACGCGGAAGGTCCCCTTCCCCGTCACGTCCCAGATCGCCGCGAGACGCGGGCTCCACTTGCTGTCCTGGGCCGTCGTCGCGCCGGAGGCGTCGGTCGCGTGGTTCTTGTCGTACCGGACGCCGAGGTTGAACGAGAAATTGTCGTTCAGCTTCCACGTGTCGTTGAAGAAGAGGGACCACGTATCCGTAGCGCTCGGCTGGGCCGACGTTGAAGATGGGATAGTAGGAGAGGGTGGTGGTGCCCGTGTCGATGACCGGGTAGATCTCGCCGCCCTGGTAGATGATGCCGTCGCCGTAGACGAAGTAGCTCGAGCCCGACTGCCAGTTGTTCGACAGGCGGGAGCCATTGAACGCGTCGTACCCGCCGACCATGTTGTGCGAGCCGAGGCCCTTCGTGGAGACGAACCAGTTCAGCTTTCCGAAGTACGCCTGGTTGTCGCGCTTCTCGCCCGCCCCCGGGCAGACGGCGCAGAAGATCGGCGAGTTGTAGAACGCGCCGCCCCCGTACATGACCGTTCCCCTGGACCAGGTCGGTGTATCTGCTGCCCGAGTTCTGCGAACGTGTAGTGCTTCTCCGAGTACTGCCCCTCGAGGAAGAGGGACTCGGAGAGGACGCCGTTGTAGTTGGCGAGCCAGTATTTATGCGGGTTCTGCCGGTCGTAGACGCTGGCCAGGTCGTAGGCCGGCAGCGGAAAGACGTAGTTGGTCGTCGCTCTGGGCTGACAGTCACGTAGGTGCCGGTCAGCGTCTGGTTCTGGAACGGCGTGATCGTCAGCTTCCCCTCCCACCGCGTTTCGCTCGTTGTGGTGGGGATACTGACACCCACGGGAGCGGCCAGCGTGGTGGTTCCGGAGATCGTCTGCGACCGGAAGGCGCCGAAGAACCAGACGTGGTCCTTCCAGAAGGGCCCGCCGAGCGTCGCCTCGTACGTCGGGACGAGCGCGTCGGTCAATTTGTCGGTGGGGTACGGCGTCAGCTCCCGCCACTTGTCGTTGTTCAGCGTGGCGCGGAACGACCCGGAGAAGTTGTTGCCGCCCGACTTCGTGATGGTGTTGACGACGCCGCCGGTGAAGCGGCCCCACTCGGCCGAGACGCCGGACGATGGTCGTCGTCGTCTCCTGGACGGCGTCCTCGATCAGAAGGGTCTGGGTCGGCGTGTTGCGGATGTTGTCCTGGATGTTCGCGCCGTCCACCATCATGTTGTTCTCGAAGGAGCTTGCCCCCGAGATCGTGACGGCGCCGCTCGGCCCGTTATTGTTGACGCCCGGGGCGAGGTTGACCGCCGAGAGCATCGTCCGCGCGGTGGGGAGCTTGCTCAGCGTGTCGCCCGTGTAGGTCGCGGCGTCGGCGGCGCCGGTCGAGACCTGCTCGGACCGGGCGATGACCGTCGCCGTCGCCTCCACCGCTTTCAGGGCCATGCTGGCGTTGACGGTCACCTGCTGAGTGGCCCCGAGCCGGAGCTGCTCCTCGTGGGGCGCAAAGCCCGAGAGCTCCATCCGGATGGTGTACTGGCCGGGAGGGAGGTTCGCGAAGTAGTAGTCCCCGTTCACGGACGTGACCGTCGTCCGGACGCCCTGCAGGTTGGGGGACTTCGCCGTCACCGAAACGCCGGGCAGCCCCTGCCCTTCGTTCTCGATCCGCCCGGAGATGCTTCCGGTCGGCAGGCCCTGTGAGAAGGCCGCGCCGGTTCCGAGCACCAGGGCCAGAACCAGGCAAAGCCACGTAATTCGACTTCTATTCATTAGCTTTCCGTCTCCTTTCCAGATGATCCGCGTGAGCGGAAATGTGGATGAACGCACGGGTTGCGGTGACCAACACGTGAAAATCGCCTTCGAAAAGCCCGTTTCGCACTTTTCCTCGTCTTTGGCTCTGCAAGCCTACTGCCGCCTTTGCGGCGCGTAAAGTCCAAAGCGGCCTGATGCAAGTGCTTCATTTCAAAGGAGATCGAAAAGCCTCCGGAGATTCTGCGGTCCGCCGGACCGGTTTTGGATCCGGTATCTTGAATTGACGGGGGTCACCGTCATGGGATTAGAGTGAACGGCGACGCCGGCGCAGAGTGGAGGTCGCGATGCGGGTCGGAAAGCTCCTGTCGATCGTTTTCATGCTGGTTCTTGGCTCGGCCGGGCAGAGGGAAGCGCGGGGCCAGAAACCGCCGGACGTGCCGAGGGTCACGGGGGCGGTCGAGCTGACGATCGTGAACCTCGACGTCGTCGTCACCGACAAGAGCGGGAAACCTGTCACCGGCCTTCCCCGGACGGACTTCGAGCTCCTCCTCGACAAGAAGCCGGTCGCGATCACGAACTTTCGCGAGGTGCGTGAGCTCTCGCCTGCCGCCGGGGCGCCGCCCGCCGCGGCGGCAGAGGCCGCTGCGCCGGCCGGCGAGCCCCGTCTCGCCCGCCACATCGTCCTCTTCTTCGACAGGATTCAGATCTTCGACGCGGCGAAGCGGGCGGTCCTCTTCGACTCGCTGAAGCGGCTCCTCGCCCGCGAGCTCGGCTCCGGCGACGACGCCATGATCGTCACATGGAACCGCTCGATCAGCACGATCGTTCCCTTCACCGGAGACCTCGCGACGCTCGGGCGGAGCCTCGACGACATCGCGAAAAAGACCTCTCGGGTCGCGGAGGAGGGGACGACCCGGGATCAGGTCGCCTCGGAGAGTGCCTGGTTCGACACTCTGAACGCGCCTCCCCCGCCAGGGTACAGGGGCCCGGTCGTCGGGCCGGGGGGCGCCGGCAGCCCGCTCGAGAACCGGAGTGCCGCCGCGCAGGCCTACGGCGACATGAAGGGAAAGGCCTCCGCGCTGAAGGCTCTGGTAGCGACGCTCGGCGGCATGGAGGGCCGCAAGATCCTGGTCTTCGCTTCGCACCGCTTCGGGCGCTACGCCGGTCTCGAGTTCTTCCTCGACAAACGCGCGAAACCGGGCGATTCCGTGAGGCCGGACGCCCGTGAGTTCGACGCGGCAAGCCTCGTCGAGGCCGTGACGGAGACGGCGAACGCGCATGGCGTCACGATCTACGCGCTCTTCCCCGTCGGGTGGGAGACGGAGACCTCCTCGGCCGCCGACTCCGCGGTCTACAACCCGTCGGTCCACGCGGCACCCGTCGGCGGGCGCGAGCAGATCGTCGAGAACAACGAGATGGAGGCCCTGCTCCTCGTTTCGGGTCGGACGGGAGGTCTCGCGATGAGCGGCTCGGCCGAAGTGCGCCAGTTCGCGGACCGCGTGGCGACCGATCTCTCGTCGTACTACTCGATCGGGTATGCCCCTCCCGAGGGCCCCGCAAAGCGCACCGCGGCCGTCTCGGTGAACCTGAAGAACCGCGATCTCACGGTCCGGGTGCGGAGCGCCCTCGTCGCGCGGACGGCCGCGGAACGGATGATGGATCGCGTCCTCTCGAACCTCTTCAGCCCCGACAGATCCTCCCGGCTGCCGATCAAGGCCGTCGCGAAGGCGCCGGCGCCCGCGCCCGACGGGAGCTGGCGGATCCCGCTCGAGGTTCAGGTCCCGATCAAGCCGCTCGCGCTGCTGCCGAACGCGCAGGGCGCCTCCGGCTCGTTTTCGGTCTTCGTCGCCTCCGTCGGACCGAGGGGAAACTTCAACGAGATCACGAATCCCCCGAGGTCGTTCGACGTCCCGGCGGCCCAACTCGAGCAGGCCAGGGCGGCCCACTTCACGTACGAGGTGGACGTTCCGGCGAGCAGCCCAGAGGTCCGCATCTCGGTCGGCGTCCTCGACGAAGTCGGGAAGGACGCCGGCTTCGCGATCGTGACGCTGCCCGCCGCTTCGAAGAAGTGAGGCGGGCCCGGCCGCGGCGGAGACTGACGTGGACATCGCCTTTCTGACGATCTTCCTCGGGCTGGTCACCGGCCCGAGGAACGTCGCGCTCTCGGCCGGGCCCTCGGTGGCCGCCGTGGAGCTCCGCCTCGACGGCGCCGAGGTCGCGCGCATCGCCGCGCCCCCCTGGACCGCGACCGTCGATTTCGGCCTCGAGCTCGTCCCGCACGACCTCGAAGCCATCGCCTTCGACGCCGACGGGAAGCCGGTCGGGACGGCTGCGCCAGCGGGTCAACCTGCCGCACGCGCCCGCGGCCGTGTCGATCGCAATCGAGGAGGCGCCGGGAGGAAGGCGCGTGGCCCGGCTGACGTGGGTCTGCACGTTCGCCACGAAACCCTCGAGCGTCCGGCTCGCGTGGGACAACGAGAAGCTGATGCCTCCGGACCCGTACCGTTTCGAGCTCCCGTCCGCCGACCCCGGCAGCCTCCACATCCTCCGCGCCGAGCTGGGCTTCGGCCGGAACGTCACGGCCGTGGCGCAGGCCTTCGTCGGGGGGCAGGGCCGGAACTTCACGTCGGCGGAGCTGACTTCGATCCCGGTCCTGTCGACGGGGAAGAAGCTGCCGGAACCGGCGGCGCTCACGGGCTTGTTCCTCCGGGGGGGAAAGCCGGTCGGCGTCGCCGCCGCCGAAGAAGGGCCGGCCGACGTGGTCTTCGTCCCCGATCCGGAGGCCGAGGAAGCCCTCGACAGGCTTCTCGCCGAGCGCGAGAAGAGCGACTGGGGAGTGTCCGTCTACGGGCCCGCCGGGCTCGGGCGTCTCGCCTTCGCCCTGCCGAAGGACGTTCACTCCCTCTTCGCCCTTCCCGCGCCGACCCGGTACGACGGGACGGGCTATCAGGTCTTCACCGCCATCGGGCCGTTCGACCACTCCGACGGCGGGCTCCTCTGGGCCTTCCGGATCGCCCGGGTCGACCAGCCGCCGCGCGACGCCGCGAAGCTGAAGGACGTGGCCGCCATGGCCGGCACCGTCGCCGTCCAGAACGGCCGGCGGCGGGCCGTCGTCTGGATTCTCTCGGAAGGACGCGACCTCTCGGACCCGGCATGGGACGTCGCCCGCCGCTATCTCCGGACGCTCAACGTACCGCTCTTCGTCTGGCGCGTCTCGAAGGAGGGCTCTTCGGCGAAGGTCGCGAGCGGCGAGGCCGACGTCTCGTCGGAGAGCAAGCTGAACAAGGCGATCTCGCAACTCGCAAAGGCCCTCTCCCGTCAGCGCGTCGTCTGGCTCGAGGGGCTCTTCCTTCCCCAGGCGATCTCCCTCGCCCCGGGCGCGAAAGGCCTCGAGATAGCACGGTAGCGAGCGCGTCCCGGCGCCCTGTCTCCCGGCGGAGAACGCGAAGGCGGCGTGCGAGAATCCGCGCGTGCTTCCCGGACTCAAACAGGAGCTCGAGCGGTCGATCGGGGCTGCCTGCCGGCGCCTCTTCGACACCGACCCGCCCCGCCTCGTCCTCGAAACGCCGCCGAAGGTCGAGCTCGGGGACGTGGCCTGTCCCGTCGCCTTCGAGCTCGCGAAGAAGCTGAAGCGGCCCCCGCGGAAGATCGCGGAGGAGCTGGCGCCGGCCCTCGAGCTGCCCGCCGTCGTCGGGCGCGCCTCGGTGGAGGGAGGCGGCTACCTGAACTTCTTCCTCCGCCGGGCGGTGACCCTGTCGCGTCTTCTCGAGCCGGCGGCCCCGCCGGTGCCCTCGGGGCCGAAGATCATCGTCGAGCACACGAACATCAACCCGAACAAGGCGGCGCACATCGGCCACCTCAGGAACGCCGTCCTCGGCGACGTCCTCGTCCGGACCTTCAGACGCCTCTCCCGGCGCGTCGAGGTCCAGAACTACCTCGACGACACCGGCGTCCAGGTCGCAGACGTCGTCGTCGGCCTCGAGCATCCCGGCGAGCTGGCGGAGCCCGCGCGGGCGAAGGAGCTGGCGGAGGAGATCCGGGAGATCCTGGCCGCGTTCCCGGACGACGCCCCCGGCGTTGCGCCGCGGCGCCTCGGCGACCTCTGCTGGGACCTCTATGCCCTCGTCGGCCGAAGCTACGCCGCCGATCCGGCGCTCGACGGAGAGCGCCGCTCGACGCTCCACGCCGTCGAGTCCGCGGCGCTCGGCGCGCCGCTCGACGACGCCGGGCGGGCCACGGCGGCCCTCGCCGCGCGCCTCGCCGAGGCCGTCGTCCGCTGCCATCTCCTGACGATGGGGCGCGTCGGCGTCGCCTACGACCTCCTTCCGCGCGAGAGCGACATTCTCGGCCGCCGCTTCTGGGCGAAGGCGTTCGAGCTCCTGAAGGGCGTCGGCGCGGCCGCGCTGGAGGCCGAGGGCAAGAATGCCGGCTGCTGGGTCATGCGGCTCGAAGGCGCATCGGAGTTCGAGGGAATGGAGGACGCCGACAAGGTCCTCGTCCGCTCGAACGGAACGGTCACGTACACCGGGAAGGACATCGCGTACCAGCTCTGGAAGCTCGGGCTCCTCGAGGCCGACTTCGAATACGAGAAGGTCCCGTACCGCGACATGGAGGGACATCCCGAGTTCCACGCCTCCGACGGCGTCTCGCCGCTCTACCGGACCCGCCACGATCCGGAGGGCGCGGACCCGGCCGCGAAGGGCCGCTTCGGCCACGCCGAGACCGTCATCAACGTCATCGACGTCCGGCAGGCTTACCTCCAGAAGGTCGTGAAAGAGGGCGTCCGGCGGGCTGGCTTCGCCGACGCCGCCGCGCGCTCGATCCACTTCGCGTACGAGATGGTGGCGTTGACGCCGGCCTCCGCCGAGGCGCTCGGCGTCGAACTCGAAGGGGAGGACCGGGGGCGCGCCTTTGTGGAGATGTCGGGGCGGAAGGGCGTCGGCGTCAAGGCCGACGACCTCCTCGACCAGCTCGCCGAGAAGGCGCACGGCGCCATCGTCTCCCGGAATCCCGCCGACGCACCGGACCTCTCGCGCGTCGAGGCGATCGCCGTCGGGGCGCTCCGCGTCTACATGACCCGCTTCTCGCGGAACAAGGTGATCGCCTTCGACTTCGACGATGCGCTCGCCTTCGAAGGGGACACGGGGCCCTACCTCCAGTACGCCGCCGTCCGCTCGTCGAGCATCTTCCGGAAGCTCGAGGAGCAGGGACTGTCAGGCCGCCTCGAGGCGGCGGAGCGCGCGGCGGTCGCGTCGCTCGCCCCCGAGCACCTCGACGACGGCCTCTGGGACGTCGTCCGCACCTGCGGCCGGACGCCGGAGACGCTCGAGAAGGTGGCCGAGACGCTGGAGGTCTCGCTTCTCGTCCGGCACGCGCTCGCCGTGGCCGCGTCCTTCCACCACCTCTACCACACCCACCCGATCCTCCAGGCCCCCTCCGAGGAGAGCCGACGGGCACGGCGGGCTGCGCTGCAGGTCCTGTCCGACACGCTCGCCGACCTGCTCGACGTTCTCGGCGTGCCGATCCCGGAGCGGATGTGACGCTCCATCCCGCCGTCGAGTACCGGCAGCGGGGGCCGTCGGACGTGCCGGAATCGGAGCGCCTCGTCGAGCGCGTCTTCCGCGAGGAGTTCGACCTGCCGCTCGCGGACCGCATCGCCGCCGACGCGGAGACCGCGCGCTGGGAGTTCGACGAATCGCGGGACCTCCTCCTGACCGCCGAGGCTGGCGGACGGACCGTGGGGACGCTCCTCGTCCTCCACGACGACCCGGCACCGGCGCCGAGCGTCCTCTTCGCCTGGCTCGTCGTGGAGGGACCGTCCCGCGGGCAGGGAATCGGCCGGGAGCTCCTCGCCCGCGGGGTCGAGACGTGCCGCGAGCGGCGCCTCGTCCGGCTCCGGGCCCGCTCGTTCGCCCTCGGCGCCGCCGCGCCGCACCTCTACTGGATGCACGGATTCCGCGTCGTCGGGCTGGCACCGGTCGTCGTCTCGGGGCGGCCGCGCGAGACGATGCTCTTCGAGAAGACGCTCACGCCTCCCGCGGCGCGCTGAAGACACGATGAGCCCCGGCGGCGCCGGGGCTCATTCATCTTGGGACTCCGGGCGCGGGGGGCTGTGGCCCCCCGCGACCCCCCTTACTTCCCCTGGACGACGAACGCGATGACGAGCGCGTAGATGACGAGCGACTCGATCAGGACGAGCGCCAGGAACGCCATGCCGCGGATCTGGCCGGTCGCGCCCGGGTTCCGCGCGATGCCGTCGCAGGCGGCGGCCGCTGCGCGCCCCTGCGCGAGGGCGCCGAACGCCGCGGCGAGGCCGATGGCGATCGCCGCCGAGAAATGGCCCCAGGGGCCCGCCGCTGGTGGCCGGCTTGGCGGCCTCCTCCGCAGCAAACGCGAGGCCGGGGACGAGGAGGGCGGCGACGAGAAGTGCCGCCGCGGTCGAGAGCTTCTTGATCATGTCCGGAACTCCTTTCGAGATGAGCGATTCAGCTTGAGAGACTGTCTGGTTCTCTTCGTGGGGGGCCCGGGGGATCGAGAAACCCCCGGGATCAATTCGCGGCCCCGGGGGGATCGAGAAACCCCCGGGATCATTAATGCCCCTCGTGGGACGTGGCGCCCCCGAGGTAGACGGCCGCGAGCAGGGCGAAGACGTAAGCCTGGAGGGGCGCGACCAGCAGGCTCAGCGCCTGGATCGGCCAGGGGACCACGATCGGCACCAGGCCGGCGAAGATTCCCTTGGCCATGTGCTCGCCGAAGATGTTCCCGAAAAGACGCATCGCCAGCGAGAGCGCGCGGGCGAAGTTCGAGATCATCTCGATGACGAAGAAGACCGGCGCCATCACGAGCATGGGGCCGAGAAACGACTTCAGGTAGCCGAGAGGACCCTTCGCCTTGATCCCGGCGGCGTTGAAAAAGAGGAAGCAGGAGATCGAGAGCGCGAACGTGACGTTGAGGTTCGCCGTCGGCGTCTGCAGGAAGAAGAACCAGCCGAACATGTTCGCGATGGCGATGAAGAAGAAAAAACCCCCGACGATCGGGAGGTACTTCTCCGGGTGGTGCGGGATGTTCTCCTTCACGACGTCGCGGAGGAAGTCGACGAAGACCTCCACGACGTTCTGGGCGCCGCCCGGCGCATCCTTCCGCCAGCCGCGCGCGAGGATCGGAAAGACGACCGCGCAGATCGCGAAGACGAGAAAGGCCATGCAGATGTGGTCGGGAATCCAGCCGATCAGCGCGCCGTCCTCGCCGCGGGGGGCGACGCCTTCGATGTGGAAGCCGCCGATCGTGACGCCGTCCTTCCACCAGGCGGGGCCGTTCGACGACGTCCCCGAAGAGCATCGTCAGGAACGCGTTCAGGGGCCCGAAGAGGATCGATGTTTCGTGCATGTCCGGGTGCCGTCTCCCTCGTCGCTCAGTCGCCGTTCACGTCGTCACGCGCCCGGCCGCGGCGCTCCGTTTCCCGCCCTCCGGCGCCCCGGAACCCGTCCGCCATCGTGGCGAGGACCGGAACCGTGACTCCGGCGAGCAACCAGGGAACCTCGTCTGGCATCGACGTGACCGTCCAGAACAGGGCGACGCCGGCCAGCGCGTATCGGAGAACCGAACCGAACGCGAATTTCCAATCGAACCCGTCGGCGGGCCCGCCCGGGAACGCGCGAAAACGCGACACGAGATCGGCCAGCCAAAGCGCGCCGACGATACTGACAGCCGCTCCGAGAGTCAAGGCTAGGGCCCCTCGAAAACGCCCCGTCGCCGCGAGCGCGGAGCCGCCGAGGAGCGCGATCGCGACGCCCCTCCGGAGGAAACCGCGGACCGGAACGCCCGCGTCGCGGACAGGTTCCGACGAGACGCTCACGGGGGAGCCGGGCCGCCGCCCTTCGGCGCGTCGTCGGGATCCTCCGTCGCCGCGGACAGGGCCTTCGACTCACGCCAGAGCTGCAGGACGCCGCCCGCGAAGCCGAGGAGGCCCCCCGCGATCGTGAGGACGGGAAAGAAACTGAGTCCCCGGTCGAGCAGCCACCCGAGGCCCGCGCCGGTAGCGATCGACGCGGGCAGGACCCACCCGTAAGAGAGCACGTCCCCCAGCAGCCGCGAATAGGCCCGATCTGCCACGGCCGGAGAGTACGCCTCAGCGGAGCAGGCAGGTCTGGGCGATCCGGACGAACGGCTGGGGCAGGACGCCCATGACGAGCGTCCCCGCGAGGCAGACCGCGATGGCGGCGCTGACGGCGGGTTCCTCGCGCCAGTGGAGCGTCCCCTCGCCGTCGACGAGGTACATCGCCCGTGCGATCCGGAAGTAGTAGAAGAGCGAGACCGCCGACATCAGGACCGCGAGAACCGTCAGCCAGAACCAGCCCGCCTTCATCGCGGCGCTGAAGAGGAAGTACTTCCCGATGAACCCCGCCGTCGGCGGGATCCCGGTCAGCGAGAGAAGGAAGACGAGCATCGTCGCGGCGAGGAGCGGGTTCTTCCGCGCGAGGCCGTTGAAGTCGTCGACGCTCTCCCCCGCGTAGCCTTTCGACTCGAGGAGGATGACGAGGCCGAAGGCGCCGAGCGTCATCAGGCTGTACGCGACGAGGTAGACGAGGATCGCCCAGAGGCCGTAATCGGTCTTGTAGGCGAGGAGGCCGAGAAGCGCGTAGCCCGCGTGGCCGATCGACGAGTACCCGAGCAGGCGCTTCACGTTCGCCTGCATCAGCGCGCCGACGTTGCCGACGATCATCGTGAGCGCCGCCGACGCGGCGATGATGGGTGCCCAGTCGTTCACGCCCGGCCCGAACCCGACGAAGAAGATCCGGGCGAAGATGGCGTAGGCCGCGACTTTGGGCCCCACCGCGAAGAACGCGGCGATGGGCGTCGGCGCCCCCTCGTAGACGTCCGGCGCCCAGACGTGGAACGGCGCCGAGGCGACCTTGAAGAGGAGGCCGCACGCCACGAGGATCACGCCGATCACGAGGAACACCGGCCGCGACGGCGCCGCGAAGGCCTGCGCCACGCCCGCGAGCGACAGCGTCCCCGCGGAGCCGTAGACCAGGGAGAGGCCGTAGAGAAGGATGCCCGACGAGAACGCCCCGAGGATGAAGTACTTCGCCGCGGCCTCGAGCGACTTCGACTCCCGCTTGAAGTAGCCCGCGAGGACGTACTGCGAGAGCGCCATCGTCTCGAGCGAGATGTAGATCGAGACGAGGTGCGTCCCCGAGACCATGAAGAGCATGCCGACGGCCGAGAAGAGGATGAGGCCGTAGTACTCGCCCGACGGGTACGGCGACTGCCCGACGAACCGGAGCGAGAAGAGAATCGTCACGGCGCACGCCAGGAGGATCAGGACCTTGAAGAAGATGCCGAAGCGGTCGAGCGTCAGCATTCCCGCGAAGGCCGGGTGCGGGAGCGGGCTCGACATGGAGGCCGCCACGAACAGGAGCGCGAAGGTGACGGCGAGGGCGACGAGCGAGAGGCGTGCCACCAGGCCCTCCGACTCCTTCTTCGTCACCGCAGAAAGGAGCAGAAGGGCGAGGGCCGCCTGCGTCAGGAAGAGCTCGGGCAGGATCGTCCAGAGCGCCCCGGCCGGGTACGGAAACGTCCCCACGGCCTACTTCCCCGCCCCCGGGGCCGGCGCGAGCACCGCGGGGGCGACGACGACCGGCACGGCCGCCGCCGCGACCTTCGGCTCCGGCGCGGCCGGACGAGGCGCGCTGACCGCAGCCACGATCTTCTCCGTCGACTTCGCCGTCATCGCGAAGAACGGCTTCGGGTAGACGCCGATCCAGAGGCAGAGGACGATGAGCGGCGCGAGCGTCAGGATCTCCCGGACGTTCACGTCCTCGAGCGCCTTGTTCTCGTCGTGGGTGATCTCGCCGAAGAAGACGCGCTGGTAGAGCCAGAGCATGTACGCGGCGCCGAGGACGATGCCGAGGCAGGCCCAGACCGCCCACCGCCAGTTCGCGAGGAACGCCCCGGTCAGGATCGTGAACTCGCCGATGAAGCCGTTCAGGAGCGGCAGGCCGATCGAGGCGAGCAGGATGATCATGAAGAGCGTCGCGTAGATCGGCATGACGGCCGAGAGACCGCCGTAGTCCGAGATCATCCGGGTGTGCCGCCGCTCGTAGACGATGCCGACGAGAAGGAACAAGCCGCCCGTCGAGAGGCCGTGATTGATCGACTGCAGGATGCCCCCCTGCAGGCCGGCGGTGTTCAGCGCGAAGAAGCCGAGCATGCAGAAACCGAGGTGAGCGACCGACGAGTAGGCCACGAGCTTCTTCATGTCGGGCTGGACCATCGCCACCATCGAGCCGTAGACGATGCCGATGATCGAGAGGACGACGACCGTCATCTGGACCCAGAAGGTGCGGGAAGCGTCGGGGCAGATCGGAAGCGAGAAGCGGAGGAATCCGTACGTCCCCATCTTCAGGAGGACGCCTGCCAGGATGACCGAGCCCGCGGTCGGCGCCTCGACGTGGGCATCAGGGAGCCAGGTGTGGAAGGGGAACATCGGCACCTTGATGGCGAAGCCGAGGAAGAAGGCCCAGAAGAGCCAGATCTGGAGGTCGAGCGGGATCTGGGACGCGATCGAGTGGAAGTGGACGATGTCGAAGGTCGGGGGATTGCCGAGCCCCGGCCACCAGAGGAGCCCCGTCGTGTTGAAGAAGTAGAGGCCGATGATCGCCAGCAGCATGACGACCGAGCCGAAGAGCGTGTAGAGGAAGAACTTGATCGCGGCGTAGAGCTTCCGGGGGCCTCCCCAGACGCCGATCAGGAAGTACATCGGAACGAGCATGACTTCCCAGAAGACGTAGAAGAGGAAGAAGTCGAGGGCGCAGAAGACGCCGACCATCCCGGCCTCGAGGAGGAGGAGGAACGCGTAGTACTCCTTCTGCCTCTTCGTGACCGCCGTGAACGACGAGTAGACCGAGATGAAGGTCAGGAGCGTCGTCAGGAGGATGAGCAGCGCCGCGATGCCGTCGACGCCGAGGGAGTACTTCGCGCCGAGCGACGGGATCCAGTCGGCCGTCTCGCGGAAGAAAAAGTCTCCCGAGGCGCGGAAGCCCGGCTCCGTCCAGAGAGGGATCGAGAGGGCGAACTCGACACCCGCAATCGCCGTCGTGGCCCACATGATCGCCTTCGTCTTCTCCCGCGGGAAGAAGAGAAGGAGAAGCGCCCCGGCGACGGGAAGGAAGATCAACAGCGAGAGTAGTCCGTTCATGCCGCGTCCTTGCTCATCTCAGGATGATCCAGAGGCAGACGGCGCCGAAGACGCCGACCGCCATCGTGAGCGCGTAGTTCTCGGTCCGGCCGCTCTGCAGGCGTCTCTGCCCGCGCCATGCGGCCTGGAGCGTGTCCGCGATGCCGTTCACGGCGCCGTCCACCGCCCGGAGGTCGAACCAGGAGGAGACCTTCGAGAGCGCGACCGTCAGCCAGGCCGTGCCGTTCACGCCGACGCCGTCCACGACGCGCGCGTCGACCTCCCAGAGGAAGCGCCCGAACCGCTTCCCGAGCCCTTCCACGAAGACCTTCTCGTAGAACTCGTCGACGTAGTACTTGTTCCGGACCCACCGGTAAAGGCCCGGGAGCGCGTCGGCGACCCTCTCGGGTTTCGCGAACGGGTATTTCCCGGCGTAGAACGTCCACGCGAGCGCGATGCCGAGGAGGGCGATCACGACCGACGCCCCCATCAGCCCCCACTCCACCGCGTGCGACGCCTCGTGCGCCACCGGCGTCCAGTCGTGCGAGAGGTGGATGAAGGAGGGCTCGAGGAACCGCTCGAAGGCGTGCGGGGTGCCGAGGATGAAGGCCGGGATCCCGAACCAGCCGACGACGACCGAGCCGAGGGCGAGGATCCAGAGCGGGATCGTCATCGTCGCGGGCGACTCGTGGACGGCCCGAAGCTGCTCCTGACTCCCCCGGAACGTCCCGAAGAAGGTCATCCGGATCAGCCGGAACATGTAGAAGGCCGTCATCCCCGCCGTCAGGACGGCGAAGCCCCACAGGAACGGGTGCCCCGCGAAGAAGGTCTCGCCGAGGATGGCGTCTTTCGAGAAGAAGCCGGCGAGGCCCGGCACGCCCGCGATCGCCAGCGTGGCGACGAACATCGTGACGAAGGTGTGGGGGATCAGCTTCCTGAGGCCTCCCATCTTCGTCATGTCCTGCTCGCCGCCGAGCGCGTGGATGACGGAGCCCGAGCCGAGGAAGAGGCAGGCCTTGAACCAGGCGTGCGTGAAGACGTGGAAGATGCCGCTGCCGAAGGCGAGGACGCCGCAGCCGAGGAACATATAGCCGAGCTGCGAGACCGTCGAGTAGGCGAGGACCTTCTTGATGTCGTTCTGCGCGAGGCCGATCGTCGCCGCCACGAAGGCCGTCGTGCAGCCGACGACGGCGACGAGGAACGCGGCGTCGTGCGTCAGGAGGCCCCAGACCGTGGCTCCTTCGCCGAGCGTTTTCGCCGCCCAGACGTGCGAGATCTTGTAGAAGACGTTGCAGCGGGCGACCATGTAGACGCCGGCCGTCACCATCGTGGCCGCGTGGATCAGCGCCGAGACCGGCGTCGGGCCCGCCATGGCGTCCGGCAGCCAGACGTAGAGCGGGATCTGGGCGCTCTTGCCGCAGGCGCCGACGAAGAGGGCGACGGCCACGGCCGTCATCAGGCCCCCGGCGGCGTAGAGCCCGGGGTCCTTCGCGGCGGCGGCGAACATGGCGTCGAAGTCGGCCGTCCCGAAGAGGGCGAAGCAGCCGAAAATGCCGAGCATGAAGCCGAAGTCGCCGATCCGGTTCATGACGAAGGCCTTCTTGCCGGCGTCGGCCGCGAAGTCCTTGTCGTAGAAGTACCCGATCAAAAGGTACGAGCAGAGGCCGACGCCCTCCCAGCCGACGAAGAGGATCGGGAGGTTCGCGCCGAGGACGAGCGTCAGCATCGCGAACATGAAGAGGTTCAGGTACGAGAAGTAGCGCCCGTAGCCCGGGTCGTGCCCCATGTAGCCGACCGAGTAGACGTGGATGAGGGTGCCGACGAACGTGACGAACCCGAGCATCAGCGCCGTGAGCGGGTCGATCCGGAGCGCGACGTCGACGGCGAGCGCCTTCGCGCCGAACCAGGTCGGGTTGTCGCCCATCGGGAGCCACGACCAGAGCGTCGCGACCATCGGCGACTCGCCGTGCGTCTCGCCCCACCAGGAGAAGATCGCGAGCATCGCCGTGACGAACGAGAGGCCGCAGGCGATCGGGCCGACGACGGAGTGGAGCGCGGCGAACGGGATGTGGACGTGGCCGCCGTGACCCCCGTGGCCGCTGCCATGCCCTGCATCGTGGGAACCGGGGGGGTGAGGGGGGCCGCCGAAGCCGGCCCCCCGACCATGGCCGCCGTGAGGGGAACCGCCGAAGTCGGTTCCCCGACCATGAGGACCCTTCGGAGCGTCCTTGCCGCCGAGCTTCGAGTGCGAGAGCAAGGTAGACGAGGCCGTTGATGACGAATCCCGCGAGCGGGAAGAGGAGAATCCAGGGGAGAAGCGACGTCGCGCGCATCTAGCCCCTCATCTCCGCGGCGTCGTCCAGGTTCACCGAGTTCTTCAGGCGGTAGAGAGAGATGATGATGGCGAGGCCGATGGCCGCCTCCCCCGCCGCCACCGCGATGACGAAGACGGCGAAGATCTGCCCGTTCAGGTCGCCGAGCTGCCGGGAGAACGCCATCAGGTTCAAGTTCACCGCATTGAGCATCAGCTCGATCGACATCAGCACCGTCAGGAGGTTGCGGCGGACCAGGACCCCGACGATGCCGAGCACGAAGAGGAGGAGCGAGAGGCCGAGATAGTGGGTCAGCGGGACCATCAGTCCACCTTCTCCATCGTCCGCTTGCCGAGCACGACGGCCCCGATCATCCCCACGAGCAGGAAGACCGACGCGATCTCGAACGGCAGGAAGTAGTCCCGGTAGAGCGACCACCCGACAGCCTGACTGTTTCCGGCGACCGTCACGCCGTCCACGACGGTCGACGCCAGCCGGACGGGGTCGGCTGCGCTGCCGAGATCGTGCGCGGCCATCGTCCGGACCTCCCCGAGGAGGAGGCCCGCGAGAAGCGCGTAGAGCGCGAGCCCGACGAGGATCGCGACGCCGGCCTGCCGGTGGATGAACCGCTCCTTCTCCTGCCGGCGGACGTTCACGAGCATGATCGTGAAGAGGAACAGCACCATGATGCCGCCGGCGTAGACGAGGATCTGCACGGCGGCGAGGAACTCGCCGTGCGCGAGGATGAAGAGCCCCGCGACGCCGAGGAACGACAGGAGGAGGAAGAGGGCCGAGTGGACCGGCTGTCGCATGACGATGACGCCGACGGCGCCGACGACGACGAGGGCCGCCAGGAACCAGAAGAGGAAGAGGGCGGCGCTCACGCGGGTTTCTCCTCTTTCTTCTCTTCTTTCTTCTCTTCCTTCTTCTTCGGCTCCCCGGGCGCCGGCGGGAGCGTCAGGCCCTGCTTCAGGTCCCAGGTCGTCAGCTTCTCGATGTCGAGGTAGAGGGCCTCGTTCCTTTCGTAGGCTCCCAGCTCGTACGACTTCGTCTTGAGCCAGATCGACTTCGGGTTCGTCGGGCAGGCGTCCTCGCAGAGCCCGCAGAACATGCAGCGCTTCAGGTCGACGTCGAAACGGTCGAGGACCTTCTCGTTCTTCCCCTGCTCGTTCTTCTCGTTGTGCCAGTCGATGAAGATGATGGCGATCGGGCACTCGATCGCGCAGAGCGTGCACTTGATGCAGCGCTCCTCGTCGAGCTTGAACATCCCGCGAAAGCGGTCGCTCGGCTCGCGGCGCGCCTCCGGGTACTCGACGGTGTCCGCCGGCCGGACGAAGTGCTTCGCCGTCGTCTTGAGACCATCGAAGATGTCGAGGAGCAGGATCTTGTCCCAGAAGCCCATCAGCGCACCCCCGCCGCAGCCGGGCTCGCCGCCGGCTTCCGCTGCCCGCGCATCGCGAGGAAGAACGCCGCGCCGAAGAAGCCCCAGAGCAGGATCGAGAGGACCTTCAGCCCGGGCGTCTTCCAGAGCGCCGCAACGGCCACGAGGAGGACGTTGACGATCGAGAGCGGGATGAGCCACTTCCATCCGAGCGCCATGAGCTGGTCGAACCGGTACCGCGGGAACGTGCCGCGGAACCACATGTAGACGAAGAGGAAGCCGGAGACCTTCAGGACGAACCAGACGAGGGGCGGCACGAGGTCGAGGAACGACAGCCACCCGACGTTCGGGAACGGCCGGAGCCAGCCGCCGAAGAAGAGGACCGTCGCGACGGCCGAGATCGTCACCATGTTGGCGTACTCGGAGAGGAAGAAGATCGCCCACCGGAACCCCGAGTACTCCGTGTGGAAGCCCGCCACGAGCTCGCTCTCCGCCTCGGGCAGGTCGAACGGGATCCGGTTCGTCTCGGCGACGCCCGAGACGAAGTAGAGGAAGAAGGCGATCAGCCCGGGGAAGACGAACCAGAGGTGGGCTTCCTTCTGGCGCTCGACGATCTCGACGAGCGAGAGCGAGCGCGACATCAGGACCGCGGAGACGACCGCGAACCCCATCGGCACCTCGTAGCTGATGAGCTGCGCGGCCGAGCGGAGGCCGCCGAGGAGCGCGTACTTCGAGTTCGAGGCCCAGCCGCCGAGGATGATCCCGTAGACGCCCACGGACGTGATGGCGACGAGGAGCAGCAAGCTGACGTTGACGTCCGTCGCGTAGAGACCGGTCCGGATC
Source organism: uncultured Acidobacteriota bacterium (assembly GCA_963721385.1). Lineage (GTDB taxonomy): Bacteria > Acidobacteriota > Thermoanaerobaculia > UBA5066 > UBA5066 > DAOMFB01. The sequence continues at coordinate 752,499 of CAVRJB010000019.1, read as the reverse complement.
GTCCCGAGGCCCGGCACGCGGAACGTCGTCTCCGGGCCCCACGGGATGAACGCGTAGACCATCAGCGCCGGAGTCATCATGAGAATGGGCGCGAGGAAGTGGATGAACTTCTCGGCGTGGGTCGGGACGATGTCCTCCTTGAAGAGGAGCTTCACGACGTCGGCCACCCACTGGAGGGCCCCGTTCCAACCGACGCGGTTCGGCCCCTTCCGGATCTGGAACTGCGCCAGGACCCGCCGCTCGACGAGCGTCAGGATGCCGGCAGCCGTCGCGATCACGAGGACGACGACCACGGCCTTCACGGCCGGGATCACGAGGTTGTAGAGGATCGTGTCGCTCATCAGCGGTCGACCTCGCCGAGGACGATGTCGATGGTTCCGATGATCGCGACGAGGTCCGACACGAGGTGCCCCTTCGCCATCTCCGGAAGCGCCTGCAGGTTGATGAACGACGGCGGGCGGATCCGCAGGCGGTAGGGCTTGTTGCCGCCGTTCGAGACGAGGTAGAAGCCCAGCTCCCCCTTCGGCGCCTCGACGGCCGCGTAGACGTCGCCGACGACCGGCTTGATGACGCGCGGCGCCTTGGCGCGGATCTCCCCTTCGGGGTTCTTCAGGAGCCAGTCGCAGCACTGGAGGACGATGCGGCGGCTCTGGCGAAGCTCGGCGATCCGGACGCGGTACCGGTCGTAGGTGTCGGCGTTCGGAAAAGTCGGGATCTCGAAGTCGATCTCCGGGTAGCACTCGTAGGGGATGGCCCGCCGAAGGTCCCACTTGAAGCCGGCGCCACGGAGCGGCGGCCCGGTGACGCCCCACTCGATGCACTGCTCGGCGGTGAGGATGCCGACGCCAACCGTCCGCTGCTTCCAGATCCGGTTCTCCGTCAGGAGGTCCTCGTACTCGTCGTAGCGCGCCTCGAGCTGCTCGGTGAACGCGAGGACGCGTTCGACCCAGCCGGGCGGTAGGTCCTCCGGGAGTCCGCCGATCTTCATGCAGTTCAGCGTCAGGCGGGCGCCGCAGTAGTCCTCGAAGAGGTCGAGGATCACCTCGCGGTCGCGGAACGTGTAGAAGAACGGCGTAATGGCGCCGAGGTCGATCGCCGCGGTCGCCAGCCAGAGGACGTGCGAGGAGATCCGCTGCATCTCGTCGAGGAGGACGCGGATGTACTGCGCCCTCTTCGGAAGCTCGAGGCCCAGGAGCTTCTCGACCGCGAGGCAGTACGCGTGGTTGTTCGTCGCCGCCGCCACGTAGTCGAGGCGGTCGGTGTGCGGGACGACCATCGGGTAGGTCTCGGTCTCGAAGAGCTTCTCCGTCCCGCGGTGGAGATAGCCGATGTCGGGGCGGGCCGAGACGATCCGCTCGCCGTCGACCTTGAGGACGAGGCGGAGGACGCCGTGGGTGGAGGGGTGCTGGGGCCCGAAATTGAGCTCCATCTCCCGGAGCCCGAGCATCGGCGGACCGGCTTCGGAGACCTGTGCGGCGGTGCCGGCGCGTTCGTCGCTCACGAGACGATCTTTCTGTTCGAGTCGTCGGGCGCCGGGCCGCCGCCGTCCGGGTACCGGTCAGGGTAGATCGCGGCGCCGGTGTCGATTCCCTCGACCGGAAAGTCCTTCCGGAGCGGGTGCCCCTGGAAGCCGTCCCACGTCAGGATCCGGCGGAGGTCCGGGTGGCCGGAGAACGTGATGCCGAAGAGGTCGAAGACCTCGCGCTCCATCCAGTTCGCCGTGAGCCAGACGGCGGAGACCGTCGGACAGGCCTCGCCGTCGGCGACGCCGGCGCGGAGGCGGATCCGGAAGTTCTCCTTCTCGAAGGAGTGGAGCCAGTAGATGACGTCGAAGCGGGGCTGCCGCTCCTTCCAGTCGACCGCCGTCAGGTCGACGAGGTAGGTGAAGGCCTCTTTCTCCTTCAGGTGGCGGCAGACGTCGGCGATCTTCGCGGCGGGAACCTCGACCGTCACCTGTCCGACCAGCTCCTTCGCCGAGAGGACGGCGTCGGGAAGCGCCTCCTTCAGGCGGGCGACGACCGGCTGCGCCGAGGCGTCGGTCGCGACGGGGCCCTTCGGCTTCGGCGGGGCGGCCGGTTTCGCGGCCGCCGGGGCGGCTGGCTTTGGTGCTGCGGGGGCCGGGGCGGGCGGCTTGCCGTCGTCGCCCGGAGGCGCGGGGGGTGGGTTGATCGGTTCGTCGGCCAACGCGCCCTCCCTACGAGCTCTTTCTCAGATTCTTCATCTTCTCGATCTTCTTCTGCAGCTCCATGAGCCCGTAAAGGAGGGCCTCGGGCCGCGGCGGACAGCCGGGGACGTAGACGTCCACCGGGATGATCCGGTCGACCCCTTGCGTGACGGCGTAGCTGCGGTACGGGCCGCCGCACGTGGCGCAGGAGCCCATGGCGATGACGTACTTCGGATCCGCCATCTGGTCGTAGAGGCGCTTGATGATCGGCGCCATCTTCTCGGTGACGGTGCCGGCCACGAGCATCAGGTCGGACTGGCGCGGCGAGCCGCGGAAGACCTCGGCGCCGAAACGCGCCATGTCGTGCCGGCTGTCGACGACGGCCATCATCTCGATCGCGCAGCAGGCGAGGCCGAACTGCATCGGCCAGAGCGAGTTCTTGCGGCCCCAGTTGATGACGGCGTCGATCGTGGTCGTGATGACGTTGTCGGGGAGCGTGTTCTCGATCAGGCCCACGAGAGAGCCCCCCGCTTCCAGACGTAGACGTAGCCGACGACGAGGATGTAGAGGAAGACGACCATCTCGACGAGGCCGAACAGCAGGAGCTTGTCGTACATGACGGCCCACGGGAAGAGGAAGACCGTCTCCACGTCGAAGACGACGAAGAGAACGGCGATCAGGTAGTAGCGGACCGAGAACCGGTGGTCGAACGCCTCGGTCGGGGCCGCGATGCCGCATTCGTAAGGCGAGAGCTTCGTCGGGTTCGGGCGCGACGGGCGGAAGAGCGCCATGATGAGGAGGCCAAGGACCGGGATCGCGCCGGCCACCAGGGCGAAGTAAAGAACCGGCAAGTACGCGGCCATGTCAGGCGGTTCAGACACACATTCCCCCAAAGTGCATGAGTGAGCCGCTGCCGGCTACACTGCGCGGAATTCTGGTTTTCGGAGCGGTTGAAGTCAATGATTCGACTGGCTCATAGGCGAATCCGGCCACCGCGTCAGCACTGCTCCCAGAGCGGTTCCGCGCCCGGCGGCGAGGACGCGGATCAGCTCGCCCATCCCGCCCGGCGCGAGCAGCTTCGCGAGGCGGTTCCGCTCGACGAAGCGCTCCGGGCTTTCGGGCGCTTCGGGGTCGCGGGCGAGCTCGTCGGCGAGTCCCGCCGCCGCGAGGAAGCGCGCCTGCGAGCCGACGGGATGAACGTCGAGCCCGGCGTCCGAGAAGGCCTCGCCGATCTCGGTGAAGTCGACCCAGGCCGTGATGTCGCGGCTCCCCGGGTCCGACAGGACGTCGCGCGTGACGTCGTGCGCGAGGAACGCCTCGAGCGTCCCCTCCGTCCGAACCGGGCCGTAGAGCGCCCGCGCCGGCGCGCCGTAGTCGAAGACGAGGAGGAGGCCCGACGAAAGGCGCGAGGCCAGGAACGTCCCGAGTCGACTCGCATCAGGGCGAATCTCGAGCTTCTGATTTCTTCGAAGGTGAATGCCCCTCGCGCGAAACCGCTCGATTAATTCTTCACCGTCCGGGCAGCCGGCGAGGCCCCACGCAAAGCCTTCGCCGCCCGGCCCCAGCGTCACGACGCGCTCCAGCAGCCTTTCACCTTCGAAGACAAGCGCCCTGACCGGCAGCGCATCGAACAATTCGTAGGCCACGAGGAGACCCCGGAGAGGAGGGATTTCTTCGATCGAAGAAAGCCAGGTCGCGTCCGGGCAGTTCTGGCGAGCCCGTTCGCGGCGGACCGCAGATCGTTCGACCCCGACGAGTCGGAACTGCTCCCGGAGTCCCCATCCGCGCAGCGCTTCGTCCGAAGCCGCCAGCAGCTCTCCCTCTCCGGCGCCGACGTCCACGACGTCAAGCGGCTCTCCGCCCCCCCATTCGTCGCGCAGCCGCTTGGCCGCCCGGGCGACACAGCGCCCGAACGCCGGATCCCACGACGCGCCGGTCACGAAATCTCCCGCGCGGCCGACGCGGCCGGGCCGCTCGTAGTAGCCACCGTCCGGGTCGTAGAGGGCCGCCTCCTGGAAGACGTCGAACCGGAGCGGGCCTTCCGCCCGGATCCGCAGCTGCAGCCGGTCGCCGAGGTCGCTCACGCCCGCGGAGGCTAACAGGGCGGCGAGTAAGATCGTCGCCGCAAGGAGACTCGGACGTGCCCTACAACCTGAGCCGTACTTCCGCCGGACTCACCATCGCCCTCACGGCCGGAAGCCGCGAGGAGCTCGTCAAGGACCTCATCGTCGCGCTGCTCGAGGCGTCGTATGGCGGGCCGGCGCCCGCCGGGGCGGGCGCCGTCGCCGACGGGCTTTTTGTGCCGATCCAGGCCTCGGGCAACGACGAGCGCGAAGTGCTGACTCACCTCGCCGCCGACACGCTGCGCGCGGTCTCCGAGACGGACGGCGTCCTCCTGCCACCCCGCTGGCTCGCCTTCGACGAGAAGCGTGCGACCGCGAATCTTCCCGTCGTCGAGGGCGCGGTCCGGCCGGGGTTGGCGGATCTTCCGTTCGGCCAGCCCGCCGTCGCGATCGAGAGCGGTCTCCCCGCGTTCCGCGGCACCGTCTCGCTTGCCGCGGGCGCCCGCGCCGCCTGACCTCGATTCGCGCCTAACGCCTCGCGCGCGCCGCTGCCTCGAGCCGGGCCTTGTCGAGATCGGCGGAAACCATCATGTCGACGAGGCCGTCGAACCCGACCCGCGGGCTCCAGCCGAGCTGCCGCTTCGCCTTCGAGGCGTCGCCGAGGAGGACGTCGACCTCGGCCGGGCGGAAGTAGCGCGGGTCGACGGCGACGCGGACCGCGCCCGTCTTCGCGTCGACACCGGTCTCCGACGATCCGGAGCCCCGCCACGAGAGCGCCACGCCGGCGCGGGCGAACGCCCTCTCGCAGAACTCCCGCACCGAGTGCGCCTCCCCGGTCGCGACGACGTAGTCGTCCGGAGCCTCCTGCTGGAGCATCCGCCACATCGCCTCGACGAAGTCGCCTGCGAAGCCCCAGTCCCGGCGCGCGTCGAGGTTGCCGAGCCAGACCGTCTCCTGCAAGCCGTGGACGATCCGCCCGATCGCGCGCGTGATCTTCCGCGTCACGAAGGTCTCGCCGCGGCGGGGGGACTCGTGGTTGAACAGGATGCCGTTCGACGCGTGCAGGCCGTACGACTCGCGGAAGTTCACCGTGATCCAGTAGGCATACACCTTCGCGACCCCGTAGGGGCTCCGCGGATAGAAGGGCGTCGTCTCGCGCTGGGGCGACTCGACCGCCTTGCCGAACATCTCCGAGGAGGACGCCTGGTAGAAGCGGGGCCGGAGGCCCGCCTCGCGGATCGCCTCGAGCAGGCGCGTCGCGCCGACCGCCGTCACCTCGGCCGTGTACTCGGGGACGTCGAACGAGACTTTCACGTGGCTCTGGGCGCCGAGGTTGTAGATCTCGTGCGGCCCGACGACCCGGAGGACGTGATTCAAGGACGACGCGTCATTCAGGTCGGCGTAGTGCAGGACGAGCCGGCGCCCCGATTCGTGGGGGTCCTGGTAGACGTGGTCGATCCGCTCGGTGTTGAACGACGAGGAGCGCCGGATCAGGCCGTGAACCTCGTAGCCCTTCGAGAGCAGCAGCTCCGCGAGGTAGCTCCCGTCCTGCCCCGTGATTCCCGTGACCAGCGCGCGCTTGGTCGACATCGCCGGAATCCTCTCATGGGATCGCCGGTGGGCGACGCTGGAGCGGCGGGACGACGGGCACGACAAGAAGCGCCGCCAGGCCGACCAGAGACACGAGGAGCCCGGCGGTGACCCAGGGATCCGCGTAGACGAGCGCGACGTGATGGCGGCCCGGCGGCACGAGGAGGCCGCAGAGCGAGAGATCTGCCCGCACGACAGGGACGAAGACACCATTCACCCGCGCACTCCAGCCCTCGTCCCAGGTCTGGTTGACGGCGACGAAGGTGGCGTTCGGCCCGTTCGCTGTCACATCGAATTCGACCCGACCCGGGCTCACGAGGAGCCCCTCGACGCTTCCCCCTGACACCTCGCCCGGGAAGGGCTCGAGGTCTTGAGGGTCCACGACAGCCGTCGTGGCCGCGTCCTGTCCAAGGCGCCTCACGGCGTCCTGCCAGCCTCTTTCTCCGGGACCGGGCACCAGCCGGCTCGCACAAAAGGCGAACGAGGAGGGATCGCGCGTCAAGAAGAGCCGGAGGGGGCCCTCGGGACCGACTGCCAGACCGGTCTCCCACGGCTCCGGAAAGCTCCGGACGGAAGCGGAGCACTGCGGCCACTCCTCTTCGCCGGAGGAGCGGAGAAAAGAGGGATGGATCGGCGCGAACCGCCTCGAAAAACATCCGCGTCGCCCGGGTGCTCCAGCGAAGCTCGGTCAGGTCGAAATCCTCCTCCAGCGTCGTGGGGATCCCCCACTGGGCCGGAACGGGAGGCTTGCAGATTCCCGTCGTCGTCCCGAGCTGCCGGTCCCACGCCGCGAAATGGAAGAGCGGCCCCGGAGGTCTCACACCGACGAGCGGGGAAAGGAATGGAGGGACGGCGGAGAGGACGGCCGAAGGCTTCGTGGGGACGAGCGGCCGCCCGGCCTGGACGAGATCGGCTGCTGCGACCAGCAACAGGAGCCAGAACGCGCGGCGAAAAAAAACGAGCGCGGCAAGAGCGACCGCGGCGATCGCTCCGATCCGGATCGCGTCACGGGCCGCCACGGAAGCCCAGGAGTCTGCGATGGCAGGCGAGATTCCCCAGCTCACCCAGTAACGGTTTCCGTAGAACACGTCGAGACCGAGGAGGATGAGGCCGGCGAGGGTCGCCAGGAATCCGACGACGCCGAGGCCCCGGACGAGACGGTGGCGAAGGTCCGCCCGGTCGCGCTGCAGCTCTTCGAAAGCGAAGCTGGACAGAACGACGATCGCGAAGACCGTGAGCAGGATGAACTTCTCAGGGTAGCGAAGGCCCTTCAGGCCCGGGACCACGCTCCTCGCGAGATGCCAGAACGGAAGATGCGTGCCGACCGCAAGGAGGGCTCCGAGAACCGCAGTACCGACCCAGACCCATCGCCTCGGAGGGCCCCGGGTGACCGCCGCGCCCGAGAGGAGCGCGACGAGAAGCCCCGGGTAGATCGAATAGAGAAAGGGGTACTTCCTCTCGGGGTAGAGTTTCCCGCCCCAGTACCACCGCTCGTCGGGCTGGTCGACATGTCCGAGGATCCGCGGAGCCACGAACTCGAGGAGGCGGATGGGAGGGAGCGACCACTTGTCGGCCATGCTGTCGGGAAGCCCGCCGGCCCGCACCGTCTTCGAGGCGTGATGAAGACCCGGTATCAGCGTCACGGCCCCGAGGGCCCCGCCGAGGAATAGGCCGAAGACGAGCCGTGGAAAGGAGCGGCGGAGCCGCGCGGCTCCGTCGTCCCCCAGCGCCACCCATGAAAGGGACGCGGGAAGGAGGAGAGCCGTCATGAGAAGCGTCGACGGCTCACCGGCCAGGCACTCGAGTCCGATCATCAGAGCAAACCCGGAAAGGTCCCACCGCCCTCCGCGGGTGGCAAGGCGAACCGCAAACGCAAGGACCGCGGGGAGGACCGCGATCGCGAACAGAATGGGAAGCAGGTTCGTCGTCGAAAGGGTGTATCCCCCGAATCCCCACGCCAGCGCGCCGAGCGTCGCCGATTCGAACCCGAGCCCGAACGAGTCGAGGAGGAAGAACATCGAAAGGGCTGCGCCAAGGACGGGCAGGATGATCTGAAGGCGAAAGGCCCATTCGAACGGCAGAAGGAAGAAGAGCGCTGTCAGGGGATGAAAGACTTCGTGCTCCGGATTGGCGGCAAAGGGCTGGCCGGAGGCAAGAAAAGGGTTCCAAAGCGGCAGCCCGGACGAGCCTTGGGCGAGCGGAACCACGAGGGACTTTGCGGGACGATAGAAGGCCTGAATGTCCCGTTCGAAGAAGGACTCTCCGCCGAACAGGACGTACGGAAAGAGAGCGATCGCGCCGAGACCCAGAAACAGGGCAAGGACCCCGAACTGTTTCCTCCGGTGCGCGCCGCTCACCGGCGCCGAGTCTGACAGAAACCCCGGGAGCGCTCATTCCTGAAAAGAGAAAGACCCGGGCTTTGGGCCCGGGCCCTTCAAATTTCCCGGCAGCGACCTACTCTCCCACGCAGTCTACCGCGCAGTACCATCGGCTCCGAGGGGCTTAACGGCCGTGTTCGGAATGGGAACGGGTGGAGCCCCCTCGATATGGCCACCGGAAACTCGATTTCGCTTCCGTACAGAACCGGGTGATCTTTCCGTGCGAATTGGACAGTTCGCGTCTCAAGAATTTTATGGTCAAGCCTCACGGACGATTAGTACCGGTAAGCTTCGCGCCTCGCAGCGCTTCCACACCCGGCCTATCAACGTGGTCATCTCCCACGGTCCTTCAGGGGGCTTGCGCCCCGGGGAAATCTGATCTCGGGGTCGGCTTCACGCTTATATGCCTTCAGCGTTTATCCTACCGAACTCCGCTACCCGGCGTGTGCCGCTGGCGCGACAACCGGTGCACAGGAGGTTCGTCCAACCCGGTCCTCTCGTACTAAGGTCGGGGCCCCTCAAATTTCCTGCGCCCACACGAGATAGGGACCGAACTGTCTCACGACGTTCTGAACCCAGCTCACGTACCGCTTTAACCGGCGAACAGCCGGACCCTTGGGACCTGCTTCAGCCCCAGGATGCGATGAGCCGACATCGAGGTGCCAAACCTTGCCGTCGATGTGAACTCTTGGGCAAGATCAGCCTGTTATCCCCGGCGTACCTTTTATCCGTTGAGCGACGGCCCTTCCATACAGAACCGCCGGATCACTAAGTCCTGGTTTCCCACCTGCTTGACATGTCCGTCTCGCAGTTAAGCACTCTTCTGCCTTTACACTTAACGGCGGGTTTCCAATCCGCCTAAGAGTACCTTCGAGCGCCTCCGTTACCGTTTAGGAGGCGACCGCCCCAGTCAAACTACCCGCCTGGCCGTGTTCCCGCCCCGGATAACGGGGCTAGGTTAGAACTCCAGTGTCGTCAGGGTGGTATCTCACCGTCCGCTCCCCCGAGGCCGAAACCCCAGGTTCAAAGCGTCCCACCTATCCTGCGCAGACAGCACCAAAGTTCAGGGTCAGGGTATAGTAAAGGTGCACAGGGTCTTTCCGTCTACGTGCGGGTATCCGGCATCTTCACCGGAAGTACAGATTCGCCGAGCGCGATGCGGAGACAGCGCCCAAATCGTTACGCCATTCATGCAGGTCGGAACTTACCCGACAAGGAATTTCGCTACCTTAGGACCGTTATAGTTACGGCCGCCGTTTACTGGGGCTTCGGTTCGGAGCTTTGCTTGCGCTGACCCCTCTCCTTAACCTTCCAGCACCGGGCAGGCGTCAGACCCTATACGTCGTTTTCGACTTCGCAGAGTCCTGTGTTTTTGATAAACAGTCGCTTGGGCCGTTTCACTGCGACCCTTCAGGGCTTCGGGGGCGAACCCCTACACCCCGGAGGGCACACCTTCTTCCGAAGTTACGGTGTCAATTTGCCGAGTTCCTTCGCATCGCTTCACTCGAGCGCCTGAGGATTTTCTCCTTGTCTACCTGTGTCGGATTGCGGTACGGTTTCCCTCCGGATTCCTTAGAGGTTTTTCTTGGCAGCGTGGCATCGGTGGGTTTGTGGCCTTGCGGCCTCCCCGTCGCTTCTCGGTGTCGGCTCTAAACCAGGGGAATGGATTTGCCTGTCCCCCTCACCTACGAGCTTGGCCCATCTCAACCAGCGGATGGGTCCACCTAGCCTCCTGCGTCACCCCATCGGTCTTGATCACCCGAAAGGAAGTACAGGAATATTAACCTGTCGTCCATCGGCTACG
>CAVRJB010000019.1:0-737500 GCA_963721385.1 uncultured Acidobacteriota bacterium | reverse complement strand
AGCCCCTTCGGCAGGACGCGCGGAATGTTGTCGGGGAAGCCGCCCCCGGTGATGTGCGCCATCGCGGAGAGGAGGCCGTCCTCGACGAGCGGGAGGACCGGCTTGACAGGTAGCTCCGTGGACGGCAAGGAGCGCCTCGGCCACGGTCGCGCCCGAGCTCGGGCACGTGGTCGGTCGGCGTCAGCCCGAGCGTCTCGAAGAAGACCTTCCGCGCGAGCGAGTAGCCGTTCGTGTGGAGGCCGGAGGAAGCGAGGCCGATGAGCAGGTCGCCCTCGGCGACGCGCGCCCGTCCAGGAGCTTCGGCCGGTCGACGACGCCGACGATCGTCCCGGCGACGTCGTAGTCGCCCGCCGCGTAGACGCCCGGCATCTCGGCCGTTTCGCCGCCGAGAAGCGCGCAGCCGTTCTCGCGGCAAGCCTTCGCGAAGCCGTCGAGGAGCTCGCCGACGACGTCCGCGTCCATTCTCCCGAGGGCGATGTAGTCGAGAAAGAAGAGCGGCCGGGCGCCCTGGACGAGGATGTCGTTGACGCAGTGGTTGACGAGATCCTGTCCGACCGTGTCGTGGATGCCCGCCGCGATCGCGACCTTCAGCTTCGTCCCGACGCCGTCGGCCGAGGCGACGAGGAGCGGGTCGGCGAGGCCCCGGAAGTCGGGCCGGAAGAGGCCTCCGAATCCCCCGACGTCGCCCACGACGCCGGCGGTGAAGGTGGAGCGGATCGCCTCCTTCGCCCGGGCAACTGCGCCCATCTTCGCGTCGATGTCGACGCCGGCGTCCGCGTACGTGAGCGGCTTTTCGGGCGCGGCCACGGGGCGGATGCTAGCAGGCCGGAAGGAGCCTCAACCGCGCGGCGCGTCCCACCGGCGTCGCGCCTCGTCCGGCGCGAGCGGCAGCCGGACGACCTTGTCGGGCGACGCCTCCCCCGCCACGATCTCGACGTCGCGCGCCGCCACGCCGAAGCGGGCCGCGACGAGCTCGACGACCTCGCGGTTCGCCCGGCCCCGCTCCGGCGCAGTCCGCACCGAGAGCTTCAGAGCGCCGCCGTGGGCGCCGGCCACTCGGGAGCGGGAGGCGCCCGCGGCGACCCGCAGGCGGAGCCGCGTGGCGCCGCCGTCGGGCCGGAAGTCGAGGCCGGCCGGGTCCTCCGGCCGCTTCGTCACGAGCGGGTCGAGGACGCTCCGGACCGCATCGCGAAGGCGCGTCTCCGGAGCGTCCGTCCCGGCCGCGTCGTCCGGGACGAAGAGGTCCTGCTGCGGATCGGGGGCGCTGAGCGGCACCGGATACCGCCCCGAGAAGCAGGCGGCGCAGACCTGGTCCTCGCCCTTCCCGAACGCTGCCAGCATCCCCTCGAGCGAGAGGTAGCCGAGAGAGTCGGCCTCGATGAACTTCTGCGTCTCCGCGAGGTCGTGGGTCGCCGCGATCAGGTCCTTGCGGCGCGGCGTGTCGATCCCGTAGTGGCACGGATTGCGCGTCGGCGGCGAGGAGATCCGCATGTGGACTTCCGTCGCGCCCGCGTTCTTCAGCATCTTCACGATCTTCTTCGACGTCGTGCCGCGGACGATCGAATCGTCGACGAGGACGACGCGCTTTCCCCCGACGACCGAGCGGACGGCGTTGAGCTTCACCTTGACCCCGAAGTGACGAATCGACTGCTTCGGCTCGATAAAGGTCCGCCCCACGTAGTGGTTCCGGACGAGCCCGATGCCAAACGGAATGCCGCTCTCCTCGGCGTAGCCGAGCGCGGCGAAGTTCCCCGAGTCGGGCACCGCCACGACGACGTCGGCAGGAACCGGGTACTCGCGGGCGAGGCGCCGTCCGAAAGCGCGCCGCGAGTCCGCCACCCACCGTCCGAAGACGTTGGAGTCGGGGCGGGCGAAATAGACGTGCTCGAAAATGCAGAACGCGGTCCGCTGCCCCATCGCGAAGGAGGCGGAGGCCATGCCGCCGGCGTCGAGGACGACGATCTCGCCGGGCTCCACGTCGCGGATCGGCTCGGCGTCGATCAGGTCGAAGGCGCAGGTCTCCGACGCGACGACGAAGGCCTCGCCCAACCTTCCCAGCGTCAGCGGGCGGATCCCCTGCGGGTCGCGGAACGCGATCACGCGGTCCTTTGCGAGGAGGACGACCGAGTAGGCGCCCCGAACGCGCGCGACGGCTTCCCTGAGCGCCGAGACGACGTTGTCGGTCCGCGAGCGGGCCATCAGGTGAAGGAAGACCTCCGTGTCGGACGACGTCGTGAAGATCGAGCCGTCCTGCTCCAGCTCGCGGCGGATCTCCTCGGCGTTGACGAGGTTCCCGTTGTGCGCGATCGCGAGCGGCCCCTTGTTCGTGTTGTAGACGATCGGCTGTGCGTTCGCGAGGAGCGACTCCCCCGTCGTCGAGTACCGGACGTGGCCGATCGCCGCGCGTCCCGGCAGCCGCGCGAGGCGCCCCTCGTCGAAGAGATCCGCCACGTAGCCCATCCCCTTCTCGACGAGCGTCCGCGTGCCGTTCCACGAGGCGATGCCCGCCGACTCCTGCCCGCGGTGCTGCATCGCGTAGAGGCCGAGGTAGGCGAGGTTGGCCGCATCGGGGTGTCCGTAGATACCGAACACGCCGCACTCGTCGTGGAACTTGTCCTCCGACGCTCCGGACCGGACCCCCGCCACGGCGGGATTCTATCGTGGGAAGGCGAGCTCCGCCGCGCCGTGAATCCCGCCGATGACGCCGCCGGGTCTGTTCTGATTTCACGCCGCCCGGGTCCATCGGGCGCAGAATAAGCACCCGATGCCCATCGACGTCTGGGATCCCGAACAGTACGACCTGTTCCGGAAGGAGCGCGGGCAGGCCTTCCTGGACCTCGTGGGGCTCGTACAGCCGCAGACGGGGATGCGCGTCGTCGATCTCGGCTGCGGAACCGGCGAGCGGACGCGGGAGCTGCACGTGGCGCTCGCCGCTCGCGAGACGGTCGGCGTCGACAGCTCCGCCTCGATGCTCGAGAAGTGCCGGGCTTTCGAGGCGCCGGGGATCTCGTTCGTCCGAAGCGACCTCGCCGACTACGATCCTCGGTCGCCGGTCGACGTCCTCTTCTCGAACGCCGCGCTCCACTGGCTCCCCGACCACCGGACGCTCCTCCCACACGTGGCGCGCCTCGTCGCCCCGGGAGGGCAGATCGCGGTCCAGGTTCCGGCGAACGACGACCAGCCTTCGCACACCGTGGCCGCGCGCGTCGCGGGAGAGGAGCCGTTCCGGACGGCGCTCAACGGCTTCGTCATGCACTCGTCCGTCCTTCGCCCGGAGCGCTACGCCTCGCTCCTCTGGGGGTCCGGGTTCCGCGACCTGCACGTCCGCCTGCAGGTCTACACGCACGAGCTGGGGGCGCCCGAGGACGTCGTCGACTGGGTGAAGGGGACGCTGCTGAATGCCTACCGGCAGCGCCTCGAGCCAGCGGTCTACGAGGAATTCCTGGCCCGCTACGCCGAGCTCCTCCTCCGCGAGGTTCAGGGGGGAACGCCGTTCCTCTTCACCTTCAAGCGGATCCTGATGTGGGGCCGGCGGCGGCCCGCGTCAGCCGAGCTCCCGACCGATCCGCATTAGAACGCGGTCGAGCATTGCCGGCGTGAGCCGTCCGGTGTTCGTGTTCTGCCGGCTGACGTGATACGAGCCGTGGAGGACGACGCCGTCCCCGACGAGGACCCTCGCGCCGTGGGAGAACCGCGGGAGCGGACGGGGCGTCGCGCGTCCCGCGTCGCGGAACGCGGCGAGCGACGCGCGCCACGCGAGGGCGCCGAGAGCGAGGACCGCCCTGAGGCGCGGCAGGGCCTCGATCTCGCGGACGAGAAACGGCCGGCACCGCTCGAACTCGCCGGGCGTCGGGCGGTTGTCCGGCGGGGCGCAACGGACGGCGGCGGCGATGAACGTGCCGCGCAGTGCCAGCCCGTCCTCGCACGACACGGAGAGAGCCTGGTTCGAGATGCCCGCCCGGTGGAGCGCCGCGAAGAGGAAGTCCCCCGAGGAGTCGCCCGTGAAGACGCGCCCCGTCCGGTTCCCGCCGTGCGCGGCCGGCGCGAGGCCGACGATCAGCAGCCGGGCCCGGGGATCGCCGAAGCCCGGGACCGGACGCGCCCAGTAGCTCTCTCCGCGGAAACGCCGGGGAGGATCGGCCGCGCACGCCTCCCGCCACGCGACGAGACGCGGGCAGGCGCGGCAGGCGACCTCCTCACGCGCGATCGCGGAGAGGGATCCGCCGCGCTCGCCGATCAACGCCCGCCGATCAAGGAACGCTCAGTAGCGCGGCCTTTGCCGCTGGCCGGCCGGAGGCGTGGGCGTCGTCCCGTACAGCCTCTTCCCGCGCTCGACCTCGCGGGGAGGGGCTCCCGTCGACTCCTTGACGACGTCGCCGACCTTCGCCTCGCCTTCCTTCACTTCGCGCCCGAGGCTTCCCGGCGGGCTCGCGGCGGTTCCGGGCGCCGTGGCCGTGCTCGCGGCCGGAGCGGGCGGCGGCACCTTCGACGGCGCGGGCTTCTCGCTCCGCCCGCAGGCGACGGGAGCGGCGAGAAGCGCCGCCAGCGCCAACGACCTCGCCACGTCGATCCGGCTCCTTCGACTCCTCATCGGTCCTCCGTTCCGCCTCCCGCTCCACGCCGCCCTTGCTCGATCAGGAACGCGCCGCGCAGAAAGTAGTACCACCCGTGAAGGAAGGCAACCGCGACGCCGGTCGCGCCGTCGAGGAAGCCCCTCTTGACGAGGTAGCTCCGGACGAACTCGAAGACCGGACGGACCGCGATCGCGCCTACGCCCGCGCGGTCACCGCGCGCCGCCCGGTCCGCAGCCGCGAGCCGGGCGTAGAGCGAGGCCTTCCGGAGCGCGTCGGAGAGGTCGCGGTACGGATCGTGGAGAAGGGGCGTCCCGAGACGCCGGATCGTCCCGTCGGCCTCGAACGACTCGTGCACCTTTCCCCCGATGACGCGGAAGCCCTTCGAGCGTCGTCCGATCCGGAACTGGACGTCGGGGAACCAGGCGCCGTGGCGGACGGGTCGCCCGAGAAGAGTCGAGAGGCGCGGCATCGAAAGCCCCGCGAGCGCGTCTCCGGCGGTGCCGAGGGCCCCGCGAATCTCATCGCGCAGCGCCTCCGGGACCCTCTCGTCCGCGTCCAGGAAGAAGACCCAGTCGTGGGTGGCGAGCGACAGCGCCCGCCGGCGCGATGCCGCATAGCCCTCCCACGGGATCTCCTCCACCCGCGCTCCCCTCGCCCGGGCGAGCTCCGGCGTCCCGTCCGCCGAGCCCGTGTCGGCCACGAGCACCTCGTCGGCCCAGCGGACCGAGTCGAGCGCGGCCGGCAGCCGGTCCCGCTCGTCCTTCGCCAGGATCACGACGGAGAGGGGAACGCCCACGGAGCGAGATTAGCCGACTCCCCCCGCTGCGGGCGGTTACGTCAACGTACCGAGCTACTGAGCTTTCGCCTCGAGCGTGCCGCCCTTGCTGAACGCGAGCTTCCCCGCAGCCCAGACGTTTACGAGGTACGTGCCGCCGGCACAGCCGGGCCCGGCCTTGACCGCGACTTCGACCTTGCGATCTGAATCCGCGCTGGAGACCTTCGCTTCCTGACCCGCTGCAACCTGAATCTTTGGTTCTGCGAGTACTTCGTTCGACTGCGGTTCGCGGACTTGCGCCCTGACGAGGCACGAACCATTCGGCTTGGCGGACTGTTCGATGGTTGCGACGACCTTCGGTTCTGCCGCAGCCGGACCGTCAGCGAAAAGGGTGAAGGAACTCATCGCCATTCCGAGGGAAGATGCAGCGAGGGCGACGCGACGTTTCGTGCTTGCCATGCCAAGCCTCCTTGCAAGTGAAGCGAGTTGAGCTCGTGGACTCACTCTACCCCGCTCAGCGGCGAGCGCAAGCGAGTCCGCTTCAGCGAGGGGTCGGCCCCCGCCGGGTCACTTACAGGGCTGCTGGCCGCCAGCGAGAGCCGCGCTCTCGGGGACTGTCTGAAGCCACGACCAGAATGCCGTCCCTTCGTAGAAGCCGAGCTCTATCTTGTCGACGCCCTGTTCCACGCTGACGATGGCTGCATTGCCCAGCGAAGGCCGAGATCCAACGAAAATGCTGAAGTGGCCCTTCTCGCCGCAGTCGAGGACGATCAATCGCCATCGCTCCCACTGACCGCGTTCGCCGATGGTCTGAGCCGACTGCAACAATCTGAGCCGGGCAAGCAGCGCGGGAACCGTGTCGGGCCGCAATGGAACGGCTGACGCGGGCATCGGTCCAGATCTACCGTCGCGAGGCGAACTTCGGAGGGGCGAATCTGCGCCAGTGCGCTGATAATCCGCCCGTTTCCCCAGTCAGGCTTCGGTGGCCAGTCGTGTCCCCGGAAAACCAGAAGAACCACTAGAGCTGCCGTCCCGAGACCTCCGAGAATGAGGCCGAAGACAGCGCGCCCCATGCCGCGCTTTTCAGGATGGCGTCGCATATCGGCAAGGGCGAGAAAGCCGGCGAGCAGAGCGAACGGAGCCGGGGCTACCAAGAGAGAAAGTAGGCCGAGATACCCAGCGGCGATGGCCCAGCCAGACCGTCCCACCGGGAGTAAGGCACGTGCGACTGGATCGTCCGCCAGCGTTGACGGACACGGAGCCGGGACAGGCATTGGCGGCGGAAGAGAAGCTGTACCGTCCCCGCGAATGTAGAACCAGAAGTAGAACGGCATGGCGTAGGGACCGACGAATACGAGGATGACGGCCCACAGCGCCCGCTTGTCAACTGGTACGCGCGAATTATGGAAGACGTCCCAGAGATACGCGATCCATCCCGCAATCAAGACGAGCATTACGCAGAACATCGCGTAGTCCCCGAAATGGCCGGGAACCTGCGGCGTTCCGGTGAGCACGTAGAGGATCACTGCGGCCAGCACGACGACGGGCCAGAAGGCAAAGATGCCGTAGACAGCTTTGCGGAGGTTCGCGTTCACGTCAGCCGTTCACGACACGATACTGCGCTCAGCGGCGAGCGGCGACTGCTACTCGAACGGGCCGTGCTGGACGTCGGCGACGTCCTCCCGATCCTCCCGCATCTTCATGCGGCTCGGGTGACCCGACGAGGCTATCCTTCTTCTCCGGCCGACGTGAGAATCCTCGCCCTCGACCTCGGCGCCGCGTGGCGCGGGGGACAGACCCAGACGGCGCTCGTCTGCGCCGGCCTCGCGGCGCGGGGCCATGCGGTGACGCTCGTCGCACGGCAGGCGTCGGCCCTCGCGCGCGAGATGCACGGCGGGGCCGGCGGGGGCGTCCGCGTCGTCGAGACCCCGGCCGGATTCGAGGCGGCGCCCGGGCTTCTGCTCTCCGTCTTCAAGGCGTCGCGCCGCGTGGCGCCCGACGTCGTCTGGGCCTCCGACGCCCGGGGACACGGCGCCGCCGTCTGGAGCGGCGTCTCCCCGAAGGCGCCGCTCGTCGTCCACCGGCGGGTCAGCTTTCCCCCGGGCCGCGGCCTGCTCTCGCGGCTCAAGTACCGCGTCCCGCGCCGGTACGTCGCGGTCTCGGAAGGCGTCGCGGTTTCACTTCGGCAGGCCGGGATCGACGACGGGAAGATCAGCGTCCTCCCCGACGGCCTTCCGACGCGCGCCTTCCTCGACCGGCCCGAGCCGGCGGCTCCCCCGTACCGGCTCGTTCACGTCGGCGCGTTCGACGGCCTGAAGGGACAAGACGTTGCCATCGCCGCACTGGACCGTATCGTCGCGCGCGGCCTCGACGCCACGCTCCTCTTCCTCGGCGAGGGGCCGCGGCGCCCGGACGCCGAAGCCGAGGCCGGGGCCCGCGGCCTCGGCAGCCGCTGCCTCTTCGCGGGCGAAGTGCGCGACGTCCCCGACCGGCTCGCCGCTTCACATCTTCTGCTGCTCCCCTCGCAGAGCGAGGGCGCGTCGATGACGCTGATGGAGGCGATGGCGGCGGGTTGCCCGGTCCTCGTCCACGACCTGCCGGGGCCGCGCGAGCTCTGCCAGAACGGGACGGCGGGCGCGCTTCTGCCGACGCTCGACCCCGCGGCCTGGGCGTCCGAGATCACGCGGCTTCTCCTCCACCCCGGGGAGCGCGCCTGCTACACGGCGGGAGGCCGCGCCGCGGCCGCCGAATGGACGATCGAGCGGACGCTCTCGCGGCTCGAGTCCATCCTGGAGCGCGCATGAGGATCCTCGTTCGGGCCACGAACTGGGTCGGCGACGTCGCCATGTCCCTCCCCGCGTTCCGCGCTCTTCGGGCCTCGTTCCGCGGCGACCACCTCACCGTCCTCGCTCGGCCCTGGGTGGCCGACCTTTACCGGCTCCTCCCCGAGGTCGACGAGGTGCTCGTCGAACACGCCCACGGCGCTCACGCCGGTGCGGCGGGACGGCAGAGGCTGGCCGCCGAGCTGAAGGCGAAGGCGTTCGACCGGGCCCTCCTCTTTCCCGAGAGCTTCGGGACCGCATGGACGGTCTTCCAGGCCGACATTCCCGAGCGGATCGGCTGGGCGGCCGACGCGCGCAGCCTCCTCCTCTCCCGCGCGCTGCCACCGCGCCTTCACAGGGGCCGCCACCAGGTCTGGAAGCACCTGCTCCTCGCCGAGGCCGCGGGCGCGGTCCTGCCCGCGCACCCCGACGCGTCGTGGAGCGTCGGGAAGGCGGAGCGGGAGGCCGGCCTCGCCTCTCTTCTCGCCGCGGAGTGGAACCGCGCGCCTTTCGTGGCCGCCCACGTCGCCTCGTTCGCCGACGCCGCCAAGCGGTGGGACCTCGGGCTCTTCGCCGAGACGTTCGACCGGCTCGCGGACGAGCGCCGCCTGTCGGTGGTCCTCCTGGGCAGCGCCGGCGAGGCGGCGGTGAACGCCGAAGCGGCGGCGCGGACGAAGCGGGCGCGCGTCGTGGACCTTTCGGGGAAGAGCTCTCTCCCCGAGGCGCTCGGCGTCCTCTCCCACGCCGCCCTTTTCGTCGGCAACGACTCCGGCCTCGCGCACCTCGCGGGCGCGGTCGGAACGCCCGCGGTCGTCGTCTTCGGCCCGACCGACCCGGTCGCGACGCGGCCGTGGGACGGCCCGCGTGGCGACGGGAAGCCTGCACGGATCGCGATCGCACGCCGGCGGACCGCCTGCGCACCGTGCCGATTCGACGTCTGCCCGATCGACCACCGCTGCATGGCGGGGCTCGGCGTCGACACCGTCCTCGCCGCGGCCGCCTCGGTGCTGTAGCCCCCCGGCCTCAATTCGTGGCGAAGGCCGAGAGCGCGCGCGAGGCCCGGTCGATCTTCCGGTAGACCGGAATCCCGCCCCGCTGGAGGACGGCCACGAAGTCGTCGTAGAGCCGGCCGGAGTCGACGTTGACGACGACCGGCTTCCGCGTCTTCCGGAAAAGGCGCAGCAGCTCCTGCGGGAGCGAGCCGGGCGCGTGGATGTTCTCCGCGTGCGTCCCGACGAGGTCGGGGGCGAGGTTGTCGAGCGCCGGCGTGACGGGGACGGGCGAGACGATGAGCGCGTCGACGCCCGGGTCGTCGAGGAGCGCCTCGGCGGCCTCGACGAACTTCGGCGTCTCCGCCATCGGCGTCGCGTCGACGGGGTTGTCCGCGTGGGCGACGGCGGGAAGGCAGGCGGCGAGGCGCTGCTTCGTCTCCCTCGAGAGGACCGCGGACTCGAGGCCGAACAGCTCGTCCAGGACGGTCGCGCACTCGAAGCCGGCGTTCGAGAGGACGGCCACCCGGCGGCCGGCGGCCGTGCGGCCGTCGAGCATGGTGAAGATCTTCACGTAGTCCTCGAACATGTCGAGCGTCTCGGTGACGATGACGCCCGCCTGCTCCATGAGGGCGCGCGCGACGGCGTAGTCGCCTGCGAGAGAGGCCGTGTGACTCTGGGCCGCCTTCGCCCCGAGCGGCGTCTTCCCCCCCTTGAAGGCGAGGACGCGCTTCCCCTTCTCGCGCAGCCGCCGCGCGATCCTCACGAAGCGCTCGCCGTCGAGCGGCTGGAAGCCTTCCACGTAGCAGGCGAGGATGGAGACGTCCGCCTCGCCCTCGAAGAACTCGAGGAAGTCGGAGACCGTCAGGTCCATCTGGTTGCCGAAGGAGATCGACGCCTTCGGGAAGACGATCCCGTCGAGGTTGCTCGTGAGCGAGACGAGGTACGCGCCGCTCTGACTGATCGCGACGAGCCGGTCGCCGGGCGCGTCGTGGAACGGCAGCTTGTAATGAGGGACGAAGAACGTGTTGTACCGGTGCTTCGAGACGATGCCGAGACAGTTCCCGCCCACCAGGACCGGGCCCAGGTCCTCGCGCGACCGGCTCATGAGGAGCGCCCTGCGGATCTCCTCGTCGAGGGAGCTCTGCCCCGTCTCCGCGAAGCCTCCCGGGATCAGGATGATGGAGGCCGCCTTCCCCGTCGTGCAGAGATCGTTCACCGCGTCACGCGCTCCTTCCGCGGGAATCGCGATCACGGCCAGATCGACCGTCTCGGGAAGGTCGCCTCCACTCGTCACGCACGGAACGCCGTCGACGGCGGGCGCCTTCGGGTGAACGGCCCAGAGCTTCCCGTAGCGGAGTCCCTCGGAGGCCTTCAGGTTCCGGAGGATGATCCGGCCGGGGTTCATCGCCGTCGTCGAGGCGCCGAAGACGGCGGCGCTCTGAGGCTCGAGAAGCCTCCGGATCTTCCCGATCGGCCGCGAGGTGCGCGTCACGCGCCGGTCCGAGAGCCGCGCCTTGCCGTCGGCCGCAACCCACCCCCCGGCCGCCGTGAGGAGGAGGGGATTGACCTCGAGCTCCTCGAGCGTGACGTCTCCCGCGGCGTCCGGGGCGTGGACGCGCGCGAGCCGGCCCAGCGCCTCGAGTTTCGCGGCGACGGCGTCGAGGTCGAGAGGCGGTTTCGCGTGGAGGCGGCTCGGCCGGAAAAGGAGCGCGATCGCGGGCGTGCGCGACGCCGCCAGCGCGAGGCCGTCCCGGACGCTCCCAGGCTCGAGGATGACCGTCGAGGCGCCCCCCGCGAGGTCGCCGTACCACTCCGTCAGGACGCCGCCGAGCCCGAGGACGAGGACGGGCCCGAACGCCGGGTCCTGCTTCACGGAGACGAGCGTCTCGGCCGCGGGCGACGGCCCCGCGAGCGCGAGCCTCTCGAGCACGAGAAGGCCGAGGCGCTGCGCTTCCGGGACGCGCGAACCCACCTCGTCCCACGTCCGCCGCGCGGCGGCAAGAAGCGAGGGTCCGTCGGCGGCCGAGACCGCGACGCCCCCCGCCTCGGACTTGTGGAGGAGGCCCGGCGAGACGATCTTCACGACGCAGCCGCCGGCGCAGGCCGGGAGGAGCGCCCTCACGTCGGCAGGGAGCGCCGCGCCCGGCTCGCCCGCCCAGAATGCGTGCCGCGGCACCGCGAAGCCGAGCGCTGCGAGGACCGCGTAGACCTCGTGCTCGAGAAGCGAGTCGCGCCCTTCCCGCCGGGCGGCGAGGAGGAGCTCGGTGGCGGCCGCCGGCGTCGTCGTGCTGCTCATGGCGTCTTCTCCCGTCCCGTCACTCGTACCGGCGGGTCCCGACGGTCACCGCCCGGACGACCATCAGCTCGCAGCCGCCGTCCCCCGAATCGGTCCTGACGAGGCTCGTCTTCCATGTGAAGCCGCCGGGCCCCGCGACGTCCACCAGGTCCCCCTCCAGCCGGATCACGTCGCCGCGCCGGATCCGCCGGAGAACCGACGCGATCCGCGAGGAGCCCGGGATCAGGTGGGTGTTCGCCGAGTGGGAGACGATGTACGAGAGGTCCAGCTCGCTGTCGGTCGTCGACCAGTTGTAGAAACGGCCGGTCTGGACGTAGCCGACTTTCGACAGGTACGGCTCCCGCGTCACCTCTCCCCAGGTCAGAACGAAGTCCCAAGGCGCGAGCGCTCCTGCCGGGCCCTGCCAGTACCGCTCGGTATTCGCCACCCGAGCCGCGACGTCGTACGAGGCGCGCGGCGTGAGCGTGAACGCAGACCCGCGGCGATTCTCGGTCCACGGCTCCAGGCCGCGGTCGGTCCGCTGCACCGGCTCGGCGAGCGGGTCTGGCCGCGCAACCGTCTGGTGCGAGAGGACCGAGAGAGGGATCTCCGGGAACGCGCGGTCGACGAGGAGGGCGAGGAAGCCGATCGCCGCGGCGGTCTTCAGGAGCTTCCAGCCGCGCCCGTCCATCCTTCCGAGTTTGCACCTGCCCGCGCGGGCCGTCGTTAATGCAGATGGAGGAGCCCGGCCGCGCTCATCCGCGCCGCACGAGCTCCGAGTCGACGTGCCGGCAGATCAGGTGGATGGCGGCGAGGTGCAGCTCCTGGACGTGCGCCGTGACGGCGGACGGGACGACGAGGCCGACGTCCCATCGCGCCGCCTCCTCCCGCCCGCGCTCCCCCGTCATCAGGACCGTCGCCATCTTCCGGTCCCGGGCGGCCGCGAGCGCCTTCAGGACGTTCGGGCTCCGCCCCGAGGTCGAGAGCCCGACGGCGACGTCGCCCGGCCTGCCGAGCGCCTCGATCTGGCGCGCGAAAACCTCCGAGAAGTCGTAGTCGTTCGCGCAGGCCGTGAGGAGCGAGACGTCGGCCGCGAGGGCGAGGCCGGGCAGGGCGCGCCGGTCCCGCTCGTAACGGACGACGAGCTCGGCCGCGAAGTGCTGCGCCTGCGTCGCACTCCCGCCGTTCCCGAAGGCGAACGTCGTCCGGCCCGAAAGGGCGGCGTCGGCCACGAGGGCCGCGGCCTTCCGGACCGCCTCGCCGATCGACGCTTCCGCGTCCGCGACGAGAGAGGCGAGCGTTCCGAAGTAGTCCCGCATCACGCCTCCCCCTTCATCCGCGAGACCACGGCGCTCGTCGAGTTACCCGGGACGAGGGGCACGAGCTCCACTCGCCCGCCATAAGAGCGGACGAACGGCGCGCCGACGACCGTCCCCTCCGTGTAGTCGCCCCCCTTCACGAGAACGTCGGGCCTGACGGCGCCGATGAGCGCCTCCGGCGTCTCCTCCTCGAAGACGACGACGAAGTCGACGGCGTCGAGGCCGCCGAGGACCTGCGCGCGGTCGCGCTCGCCGAGGATCGGACGACCCTCGCCCTTCAGCCTCCGGACCGACGCGTCGCAGTTCAGCCCGACGACAAGGACGTCCCCGAGCCGCCGCGCCTCGGTCAGGAGCCGGATGTGGCCAGGATGGAGGAGGTCGAAGCAGCCGTTCGTGAAGACGACCCTCCGATGGGCTCGCCGAAGCGTGGTGCAAACGGCGGACAGGTGCGCCCGGTCGAGGAGCTTCTCCTCGGGGGCCGCGACGAGGCCGTCGAGGAGATCGGCCCAGTGGATCGGGCGCCGTCCCGACGCGGGCCACCGCGCAGCCGGCGGCGCGGTTCGCGATCTCCGCGGCCGCTTCGAGCCCCTGCCCCGCGCCGAGGGCGACGCCGAGCGCCGCGAGGACCGTGTCGCCCGCCCCCGTGACGTCGAACACCTCCCGCGCGCGGGCCCGGATCCGGCGGGGCTCGCCGCCGCGCGGGACGAGGAGCATCCCCTCCTCCGAGAGCTTCACGAGGAGGGCGTCGAGCTCCAGCTCGTCACGCAGGCGTGCCCCGAGCGCCGCGACCGCGGCATCGTCGCGCGCGGACTCGCCCGTCACGGTCTCCAGCTCCTTCCGGTTCGGCGTCACGAGCGTCGCGCCGCGGTACCGGCCGTAGTCTCGCCCCTTCGGGTCGACGAGCGCGGGGATCCCCTTCTTCCGCGCCGCGGCGAGAAGCCCGCCGAGGAGCGCGGGCGTCAGCGTCCCCTTCGCGTAGTCGGAGACGAGGAGGACGTCCGCTTCGTCGACGGCGCGAAGCCCCGCCGAGAGGAGCTCCTCTTCGGCGTCCGCCGAGAGCCCCGCCGCGATCTCCTCGTCGACGCGGAGCAGCTGCCGCCCCTCGGCGACCATCCGCCGCTTCACGGGCGTCGTCCGCACGGGGTCGACGACGACCGTCCCGCGCCCCCCGGGAAGGGTCGTCAGGCGGCGGGCGAGCCACGCCCCCTCCTCGCCCGGCCCGACGGCGCCGAGCGCGATCGGCCTCGCGCCGAGCGCGACCAGGTTCTCGACGACGTTCCCGGCGCCGCCGGCGCGGCGGCTCATCGCCGCGACGTTCAGGAGCGGCACCGGTGCCTCGGGCGCCACGCGAGAGACGTCCCCCGTCCACGTCTCGTCGAGCATCAGGTCGCCCACGACGCGCGATCGTGACGCTCCCGGCGGCGTCGGCGAGCGCAGCCAGTTCACGGGGCGTCACGCGCGGTCCCCCAGCCCGAGAACGAGCGCCTGCGCGAGAAGCGGAACGACGATCTCGTGGTGCCCGGTGATCGCGTACGACGCGCCGCCGGCCAGGACCGGCCGCTTCAGGACGTTCTCGCCCGGGCGGTAGTGGCGGATCATGTCGAGGTCGACGGTCGTGAAGTTCCGGACGTCGTGGCCGAGGTTTCGCGACAGGGAGAGCGCCTTGAGAAACACCTCCGGAAGGATGACCGAAGAGCCGACGTTCAGGAAGACGCCGCCGTCGCCGAGTTGAGCCACGACGCGCTGGAACGTCCGGAAGTCGCGCATCGAGAGCTCCCCCACGAGCGCGCCGTCCATCCCGGGGTGCTGGGCGAGCGTGTCGGTCCCGAGGGCCACGTGGACGGTCAGCGGCAGCTTCAGCTCCGCGGCCGCGGCGAAGAGCGAAAGATGCCGGAACGGGAGGCGGCTCCGGCGGATCGCCTCCCCGAGGCTCCGGCCGTAGCCCCACCCCTTCGGCCGCCCGGCGCGGAGAGCCCGGAAGATGCCGACGCCGGTCTCGCGGCTCATCCCGAACTCGCCGTCCGAGAGAACCGCGCCGACGTCCTCCGACGTCGCGCCCTGGAAGGCCAGCTCGAAGTCGTGGATGCCGCTCGCCCCGTTCGTCGCGAGCGCGGTCACGAAGCCCTCCCGCATCAGGGCGAGAAGCGCCGGGGAGACCCCGGTCTTGATGACGTGCGCGCCGAACCCGAAGACGACGGGTTTCCCCTTCCGCCGGGCCGCCGCGATCGCCCGGACGACGGCGCGGAGCGAGTCGGCCGCGAGGAGGCGCGGCAGAGAGTCCCAGAAGGCGGTGAACGAGTCGCTCCGCAAAGGCGGGCGCCCGAGGTCGCGGACATGCACCTTGAAGCGGCGCGTCGCGATCGGGACCGTCGTCGCGCGCCGCCTGAGGGTTCGCGCCATCGCCGCGCCTACCGCGGCCCCCCGAGCGCCTTCTTCAGGGCCTCGGTGAACGACGCCTCGGTCTGCTGGCCGGCGAGCTTCGCGACGACCTCGCCCTGCCGGTCGTAGACGAGCGTGTACGGGAGCGAGCCGTCCCAGCTCCGGTCGACCGCCTCGATGAAGAGCTGCGGGTCGTGGCTCTTCGCCTGCCAGCAGACGAACGGCACCCGGTACTGGGAGAGGAACTTCGGTACTCCGGGCGCCGTCTTCGGGGTGTCGGTCGAGACGAGGACGATCGCCACGTCCCGCGAGGGAAAGGCCTTCGAGGCCGCGGCGAGGGCCGGCATCTCCTCGCGGCAGGGGACGCACCACGTGGCCCAGAAATTGACGAGAAGGATCCGCCCCTTCTTCGGCGCCACGATGCGCGAGCGGTACTGCCCGGGCTTGACGAGCTTGACCGGCTCGCCGGCCGCCACGGGCGCGAGCCAGAGGGCCAGCACCGCCGGCACGAGGAGGCGCGCCTCGCGTCTCAAGCGCGCTTGATCGTGCAGCCGAAGGCCTTCGTCTCCGCCTTCGGCACGGGCTTACCGGCGAGAACCGCGTCGAGAGCGTTCCGGAAGTCGGGCGACTGGACGCCCTTCGGGTCGTCCTGGTTCTCGTCGATCCGCCCGTGGTAGAGCACGACTCCCTTCGGGTCGAGCAGGAAGACCTCGGGCGTCCTCGTGGCGCCCCAGGCGTCGGCCACCTTGTTCCCCGGGTCCTTCAGGATCGCGAAATCGAGCCCGTTCTTCTTGGCGTGCTCGACGACGTCGGCCGCCGGCTCCGAGACGTTGCTGTTGACGCCGACGACCGCGACCCCCTTGGCGGCGTATTCCCTGGCGAGCGCGGTCATCCGGCCGTTGTAGGCGTTCGAGACCGGGCACTTCGTCGCGATGAAGATCACCGCCACGGCCTTGTTGTTCGCCAGGAGCTCCTTCAGAGCGACCGGCTTTCCGCCGGCGGCGGACGGAAGCGTGAAGTCCGGTGCGACCGCGCCGGCCTTCAGCGCGTCGGCGCCGGCGGGCGCCCCGAGAGCGAGGCCGAGCGCGAAAGAGGCCGACAGGAGACGCCCCTTCATGCCGATCCCTCCATGAGCTTTCCGAACGACTCCTCGAAGGCCGCCCGAAGGTCCGGCGTCGGCAGGTCGATGGCGCTGTTTCCGTTCACCGAGAACTTCAGCCGGGGGGCGGCGGTGACTCGCCCCACGAGCGCCGTCGGAATGCCGAGGCGCCGCGACGCCGAAAGGACTTGCACTTCGCGTCCCGCCTCGAACGAGACGAGGACGCGCCCGGCCGACTGCGAGAAGAGGAAGCGCGACGACGTGAGCGACGTCGTTGCGTTCAGGTCCGCCCCGAGCGTCGATTTCCCGAAGCAGGCCTCCGCCGCCGCCACCGCGACGCCCCCCTCCGCCACGTCGTGCGCCGACGCGAGAACCCCGTCCTCGGCCAGCTCGACGAGAACCGCCACCAGCGCGCGGACCGCCACGAGATCGAGGACCGGACAGGGCCCCTCGTCCCGGCCCAGGAGGTGCGCGAGGTACTCGCTCGCCCCCAGCTCGTCGCGGGTCGTTCCGAAGAGCGCGACGACGTGCCCCGGCGTCGAGAACGCGGCCGGCACCGCCCGCTGGACGTCTTCGAGGAGGCCCACCATCCCGACCGTCGGCGTCGGGAGGATCGAGCGCCCGTCCGTCTCGTTGTAGAACGAGACGTTCCCGGAGACGACCGGGATCTCCAGGGCGCGGCAGGCTTCCGTCAGCCCGCGGATGCCGGAGGCGAACTGGCCGAGCACTTCGGGGCGCTCGGGGTTGCCGTAGTTGAGGCAGTCCGTGATCGCGAGCGGCCGCGCGCCCGTACACGCGAGGTTCAGGGCCGCCTCGGCGACCGCGTGGGCCGCGCCGCGCCGCGGGTCGGCCGCGCAGTAACGCGGGTTCACGTCGGTCGTCACCGCGAGTCCTTTCGCGGTGCCGGGGATGCGGAGAACAGCCGCGTCGCCGCCGGGGCCCGCCACGGTGTTCGTTCGGACGGTGGTGTCGTACTGGCGCCAGATCCACCCCTTCGCCGAGAGATTCGGGGAGGCGAGCAGCGATTTCAGCGCCGCGCCGTCGTCGGGGATCGCGTCGAGCGGTACGGAGACCGGCGTCTCGGGGGAGGCGGCCGGGACCGAATAGGGGCGCTGGTAGACGGGAGCGTCGTGGACGAGCGGGGCGATCTCGAGATCCGTGACGAGCTCTCCGCCGAAGACGAGCTGCATCCGCGGCTCGCGGATCACCTCGCCGAAGACGACGGCCTCGACGCCCCAGCGCCGGAAGACCGCGGCGACATCCTCCTCGCGTCCCTTCCGGGCGACGACGACCATCCGCTCCTGCGACTCGGAGAGCATCAATTCGTACGGGGTCATTCCCGTCTCGCGCACCGGCACTTTCGACAGGTCGAGCCGCATGCCGACGCCGCCCCGCGAGCACATCTCGAATGTCGAGGAGGTCAGCCCCGCGGCCCCCATGTCCTGGATGGCGACGACGTCGTCGCCGGCGAGGACCTCGAGGACCGCCTCGAGGAGGAGCTTCTCGACGAACGGGTCGCCGACCTGGACCGTCGGGCGGCGCTGCGACTTCTGGTCGTCGAAGACGTCGGAGGCCATCGACGCGCCGTGGATCCCGTCCCGACCGGTCCGGGAGCCGACGTAGAGGACCGGGTTTCCCGGCCCCGAGGCCTTCGCGCGGAAGATCCGCTCGTGCCTCACGAGGCCGACGGCCATCGCGTTCACGAGGATGTTCTTGTTGTAGGCCGGGTGGAAGAACGTCATCCCGCCGACCGTCGGGACGCCGATGCAGTTCCCGTAGCCGCCGATCCCGCGGACGACGCCGTCGATCAGGTCGTGCATCCGGGGAGCGGCCGGGTCGCCGAAGAAGAGCGGGTCGAGGATGGCGATGGGACGCGCCCCCATCGTGAAGACGTCGCGCAGGATGCCGCCGACGCCCGTCGCCGCGCCCTGGTAGGGCTCGATGAAGGACGGATGGTTGTGCGACTCCATCTTGAAGACGACGGCCAGCCCGTCGCCGATGTCGACGGCGCCGGCGTTCTCTCCAGGCCCCTGGAGGACCCGCGGCCCCGTCGTCGGGAAGCCCTTCAGGAAGACCCGCGACGACTTGTAGGAGCAGTGCTCGCTCCAGAGCGCCGAGTAGATCCCCAGCTCGGTCAGGTTCGGCTGCCGCCCGAGGATCTTCCGGATCCGCTCGAACTCCTCGGCGGTAATCCCGTGCTCGGCCGCGAGGGCGGGGCCGACGGTCGCCATGCGATCTCCCATCAGGAGCGTAGTTTAGAGGATGGGACCGAAAGACTCCGCAGGGCAAAACCCGCGCCCTCGAGCGCCGCGCGGACCGCCTTCGCGATGGCCGCGGCCCCGGGGGTGTCGCCGTGGAGGCAGATCGTCTCGGCGGCGACCGGAAGCCGCGTTCCGCCGCGCGTCGTGACGACGGCGCTGGCCGCGATCGAGAGCGCCTGCTCGGCGGCCGCCGCCGGGTCGGTCAGGAGCGCCCCCTCCGTCCCGCGCGCGACGAGCGACCCGTCCGCTTCGTAACCCCGGTCGGCGAACCCCTCCGCGGCGCCGCGCATCCCGGCGGTGCGGGCCGCTGCGATCAGCTTCGAGTCCGGGGAAGAAACGACGACGAGCTTCGGCGAGACCGCCCGCACCGCGGCGACGAACGCAGCCGCCGTCGGCTCGTCGGACGCGGCCGCGTGATAGAGGCCGCCGTGCGGCTTCACCCCGGCGACCGCCACTCCCTCTTCCCTCGCGATGCGCGCGAGGGCCTTCACCTGCGCCCGGACGAGCGCCTCGACCTCGGCCGTGGGAAGCGTCATCCGTTTTCGGCCGAAACCCTCCCGGTCCGGGTACGACGGATGCGCGAAGACCGTGACACCGCTCGCCTTTGCGAGTCGGACGGTCGCGCGCATCGTCGCCTCGTCGCCGGCGTGGCCACCGCAGGCGACGTTCACCGTCGTGACGAACGGCATGAGCGAGGCGTCGTCGCATCCCTCGCCGCCGTCGAAGTTCAGGTCGATCGTCTTCACGGGCTCCCCTCCCCGGCCGAAATCCTGCCGATCCGTTCCTCCCGCGTTTCCCAGAGCCGACGCGCCTCCGCAACCGTCACCCGGGCGAATCGGATCGCGGCGCCCGGCCGGGCCCGGACGAGGAGGCCGAGGTCAGCCGCGACGACCGTCGCGATCTTGGGGTAGCCGCCCGTCGTCGGCCGCTCGTTCAGGAGGACGATCGGCTGGCCGTCGGCCGTGATCTGCACGGACCCGAGCGCCGTCCCCTCCGACGGAAGGTCGCGGATCGCCTCCGCGTCGCCCCGGACCACGGGGCCGGACAGCCTCACGCCGATCCGGTTCGACTCGGGGAGGAGCCGGAACGCCGAGCTGAAGAACGCTTCGAGCGCCGGAGCGCTGAAGAGGTCCGCCTGTGGGCCGGGGACGGTCCGGAGCGACACCTCGTCGCTCCCACGGAAGCGGCTCGAGCGCCGCCCGCGGCGCTCGGCGCGCCTCTCGTCGCCCCGACCGGCAGCTCGTCTCCGCGGCGGAGGGGCCAGCCGTGCAGGCCGCCGAAGCGCGCGACGACGCACGTCGAGCGGCTTCCGAGAAGGACCGGCACGTCCACCCCGCCCGCCACCGCGACGACGGCCCGCGCCGGGCCCCGCGCCGGGTCGTTCGCGCGAAGGGCCACGCTCTCGCCGTCGGCGAGCATCTGGACGCGGCCCGGGGCCGGTCCGAAGTCGCCCCCCACGACGGCGAGCACCACGTCGCCCGAGGCCCGAAGAGTCGGCCCGAGGAGCGTGATCTCCAGGCCGGCGGCGCCTCCGGGGTTGCCGACGAGCGCGTTCGCGAGCCGGAGCGCTTCGTCGTCGAGCGCACCCGACGCCGGGATCCCGAGGGCCCCCCACCCCGGACGCCCCAGGTCCTGGACCGTCGTGAGGAGCCCCCCCTCCACGATCTCGAGCGCGCGGTCCGTCATCCCGTGAACCTCACCTCGTCCCCCGGTGTGAAGAGCGTTGGCGGTTTCCGCAGCGGATCGAAGAGGGCTGCCGCCGCGGCGCCGAGGAGGTTCCATCCCCCCGGCATCTCCGCCGGGTAGATGCCGACGTACGGACCCGCCATCGCGAGGCTCCCCGCCGGCACCGAGACCCGGGGCGTCGGGCGTCGCGGCCTTTGGAGCCGGCGCGGGAGGCCGTAGAGGTACGCGAAGCCGGGCGAGAAGCCCAGGAAACCGACGACGTACGTTGCGCCGAGGAACGCCCTCCAGAACTCCGACGGCGAGAGTCCCAGCGCCTCGCAAACCTCCCGCAGGTCCTCGCCCCCTGCCGTGACCGGGATCTCGTGAGTCCTTCCCGGAGCCGATCCCGCCGGAATCGGGCTCGACTCGAGACCGACGAGGATTCCCGGGTCGAACCGCGGCGTCCCCTGGACGAAGAGCGAGCGGGCGGCGGGGACGGCCTCGACCATCCCCTCCGGCTTCAGGCCGTGAAGGAGGGCGGCGACGGCCCGCGCCCGCCCGTTCGCCCCGCGCTCGTCGGCGTCGTCGAACGACAGGAGCCACGCGTATTCCCCGACGATCCTCACGCGGCCCTCCGCGAGAGCGCCCGCCACACGCCGACGCCAAGGAGGACGAGGACGAGCCCGGGCCACGTCGTCTTCGGGCTCCCGAGGGCGAGGAGAACGACGAGGACGCCCGCCGCCACCGCGAAGAACCCGCCCGTCGCGGGCCAGACCGGCGCCCGGAACGGCCGAGGGAGCTCGGGTCGCTTCCGCCGAAGCACCGGCACGGCAACGACGAGGAGGATCAGGATCAGAAACTCGACCGAGACGACGTACCGAAGGAGCTCGCTGTAGCTCCCCGAGGCGACGAGGAGAAGCGTCCACGCCGCCTGGAACGCGAGCGCGCGCCCGGGGACGCCGGCGGCGTTGAGCGGGGCAGCGGCCCGAAAGAAGAGGCCGTCCGCCGCGAGGGCCCAGATGACGCGTGCGCCCGAGAGGATCAGACCGTTCGCGCAGCCGAATGTCGAGACGAGGATCGCGGCCGCCATCAGCGCGCCGCCCGCGCCCGGCAGGAGTCGCGCCGCGGAGGCGGTGCCGACCCGGTCCGCCGCCGCGTAGGCGATTCCCGGCAGCCCGAGCACCTTGAGGTACGACACGTTCGCAAGGACGTAGAGCCCGGCCACGAGGAGGCACCCCGCCACGAGCGCCAGCGGAAAAGTCGTCCCGGGGTTTTTCACCTCGGCGCCGGGGAAGGTCACGTTCGTCCAGGCCGACTGCGCGAACGACGGACCGACGAGCGCGAGCGCGAAGGCGAATGCGAGGTCGAGGCCCGAAGGAGCCGAGAGCTCGGGGTTCGCCCCCGTCGGAAGACCCGCCGGCGTCGTGGCGAGAAAGAGCCCCCCGGCGGTCAGGCCGAGGAGCGCCGCCACCTTCACGACCGTCAGGACGTTCTGGACGCGGGTTCCCGCCTTCAGGCCGAGCGAGTTCGTCGCGGTCAGGACGAGGACCACCGCGCCCGCGACGAGCTTCGCGAACCCGCCCGAGACGGCCGGCACGAGGACGCCGAGGAACTTCGAGAAGGCGACGGCGACGGCCGCGATCGTCCCCGTCTGGACGACGAGAATCAGCGTCCAGCCGAAGAGGAACCCCCAGAGCGGCCCGTACGCCTCGCGGAAGAAGACGTACGGCCCGCCGGCGCTCGGAAAGAGGACCGCCAACTCGGCGCAGGAGAGAGCCGCGAGAACGGTCAGAAGCCCCGCGGCGACCCAGACGAGAAGGAGCCGGCCGGGCGTCCCGACGAGCCGCGCCGACTCGGCCGAGACGATGAAGATCCCCGAGCCGATCATCGACCCGACGACGAGCATGGTCGCGTCGAACGGCCCGATCAGCCGCCGGGGGCCTTCGCGAGTCCCTCCGTCCTCCACCGACGAATCATGCCGCACGCCCGGTCCGGCAGAATGCTCCCGTGGCGAGGGTCGCGGATCGCCTCCCCGAGAATGTGGCCGGCGATCTCTACGTCGACCGGACCTGCATCGACTGCGCGACGTGCCGGGAGATGCTCCCGTCCGTCTACGCGCAGGGAGACGGCTTCTCGTTCGTCGCCCGGCAGCCCGCGACGCCGGAGGAGACGCACCGCGCCCTGATGGCCCTCGTCGCCTGCCCGACCGGCTCGATCGGCACCGTGTCGAGGACGAGCGCGAGGGCGGCCGTCGAGTCCTTCCCCGAGCCGGTCACGGACGACGTCTTCTTCTGCGGCTTCACGTCGGAGAGCTCGTTCGGGGCGTGGAGCTACCTGATCCGGCGGGAAGGAGGGAACGTCCTCGTCGACTCGCCCCGCGCGGCCGCGCCGCTCATGAAGCGGATCGAGGCCCTGGGAGGGGTCGCGACGATGGTCCTGACGCACCGCGACGACGTGGCCGACCACGCGGCGTTCCGGAAGACGTTCGGGGCGGAGCGCGTGATCCATCGGGACGACGCCGCAGCGCTCCACGGCGAGGGAGAGCGCATCCTCGAGGGGCGCGAGCCGGTCGAGATCCTCCCCGGCCTTCTGGCAATTCCGACGCCGGGCCACACGAAGGGGCACGTCGTCTACCTCTGGAAGAGCGGAATTCTCTTCACCGGAGACCACCTCGCCTTCTCGCCGCGGCGCGGCCACCTCGTCGGCTTCCGCGACGCCTGCTGGTGGTCGTGGGAGGAGCAGGTCCGCTCGATGGAGCGGCTCCTCGACTTCGACTTCACACTCGTCCTCCCCGGCCACGGCGAGCGGTTCCGCGCCGGCTCCCCCGCCGCGATGCGGCGCGAGGTCGAGCGTTGTGTGGCGTGGATGAGACGGCGGTAGGGCGCGCCTTAAGCGCGGTGCGCGAGGAGGGCGGTGGCGAAGCTCTTGAAGAGCTTCGCGCCGTCGGTGTTCCCGAGCAGCTCCTCGCTGCACCGCTCGGGGTGGGGCATCAGGCCGACGACGTTCCCCGCGACGTTGCAGATGCCGGCGACGTCGTCGAGGGAGCCGTTCGGATTGGCTCCCGCGACCCGCTCCCCCTTCGGCGTCACGTACCGGAAGACGATCTGGTCGCGCTCGGCCATCTGGCGGAGGGTGTCGGAGTCGGCCGTCCAGTTTCCGTCGCCGTGGGCGATCGGGACGCGGAGGACCTCCCCCCTGTCGAGGACGAGCGTGAACGGCGTTCGCTTCGTCTCGACCCGGAGGAAGACGTCCTTGCAGACGAATCGGAGACCGGCGTTCCGGAGCATCGCGCCGGGCAGGAGCCCCGCCTCGCAGAGGACCTGGAAGCCGTTGCAGATCCCGAGCACCGCGCCCCCCTTCGCCGCGAACGCCGCCACCGAGTCCATCGCGGGTGAGAAGCGCGCCATGGCGCCGCTCCGGAGGTAGTCGCCGTACGAGAAGCCGCCCGGAAGGATGACGAGGTCGGGGTTCCGGAGGTCCGTCTCGTCGTGGCGGACGAGGCGCGCGTCCGCGCCGATCGTGTTCCGTGCCGCGATCAGGGCGTCCTCATCGCAGTTGCTCCCCGGAAAGAGGACGACCGTGACGCGGGGGCCGCTCACCGCACCGCCTCCGAAGCGGCCAACTCGACCTCGAAGTCCTCGATGACCGGGTTCGCGAGGAGCTGGCCCGCGAGCGTCCGCGCGGAGGCGAGGGCCGCCGCCGGGTCCGCGCCCTCCATCTCGAGGCGGAAGATCTTCCCCGCCCGAACGTCGGCGACGTCCGAATGGCCGAGGCGGTGGAGCGCCTCGTTGATCGCCTTCCCCTGCGGATCGAGGACTCCGGGCTTCAGGAAGACGCGGACGAGAATGGTCATCGGGGTCTCCTTTCCTTCCTCAGGCGGACGTCGAGATCCACCCCGTCGGCGCGTCGTGGCGCGCGACCGTGAGCGGAACGCCGGCGCGGAGGTCGTCGAGCACGACGCGGAAGGCGCGCTCCGCGAGAGCCGGGGTGTTGTTGTGGCGCGAGACGTGGAGGGCCGCGACGTGCCGCGTCTTCGGCCCGACGAGTTCGTAGAGCCCGGCGGCGGCGTCCTCGTTCGAGAGGTGTCCCACCTCCGACAGGATGCGCCGCTTCAGGAACGCGGGATAGGGGCCGGCGCGGAGGAGGTCGCTGTCGTGGTTCGCCTCGAGCCCGAGGACCTCGCAGCCGGCGAGCGCTTCGAGCACTTCCCGCGAGAGGTGGCCGAGATCCGTGACGACCCCCACGCGCCGCCCGTCGCCGTCCGCGAAGACAAAGCAGCACGACTCGGCCCCGTCGTGAGGCGTCCGCGCGACCCGAACCGTCAGTTCGCCGCCGCCGAACGAGATCTCCGTCCCCCCCGCGACCACCCTCACGTCCGCGAAGAGCGAGCCGGGAAACCGGGCGCCCCGGGCGGTCCCGTCGGTGGCGTAGAGCGGGAGGCTTCCCTTCGCCGCGAGGTCGAGCGCGCCGCGGACGTGGTCGGTGTGCTCGTGGGTCACGAGGATCGCGGAGACGTCGCCGAGCGACATCCCGCGGGCCGAGAGGCGGCGGGACGTCTCGCGGACCGAGAGGCCCGCGTCGAGGAGAACGGCCGTCTTTCCGCTCCGGACGACGGCGCAGTTTCCCGTCGAGCCCGAGCCGAGGAAGGTGATCTCGACGCTCATGCCCGGCCCGTGCTCCCGAAACCGCCCGCCCCACGCGACGTCCCGGCGAGGGACTCCGCGGGCTCGAACGCCGCGCGGGCGACGGGCGCCACGACCAGCTGCGCGATCCGGTCCCCGCGCGCGATCGTGACGGGCGCTGCGCCCAGGTTGACGACGACGACCCCCACCTCCCCGCGGTAGTCGGCGTCGATCGTTCCGACGCCATTCGCGAGAGCGAGGCCCTGCTTCAAGGCGAGGCCCGAGCGGGCACGCACCTGCCCCTCGAATCCGTGCGGGATCTCGAGGACGAGACCGGTCGGAATCACGGCCCGCGCGCCGGGCGCGACGGTCACCGTCGCCTCGACGGCCGCGCGCAGGTCGGCGCCGGCCGCGCCCTCCGAAGCGTACGCCGGCGGCGCGAGGTCCGCGAACTCGGGTTTCACCCGGTACTTCACGAGGACGTTCATGCCGCGAGCTCGTTCATCAGGTCTTCCACTCTCACTCCGGAAACCGGCGGGCCGCTGATGCCGAGACCGACCGGGCCAAGGCGCCCGAACATCAGGCGCGCGGCCTCGGCCACGTCGTCGGCGGTCGCGGCGTCGACCTCCGCGAGGACCTCCTCCGGCGGGACCGGCCGCCCCTTGACGAGCCAGCCACGGGCCGCGGCTTCCCGCCGGGCCGCCGTCGACTCGAGGGAGAGGGCGATCTCGGCCCGCACCTGGTTTTTCGCGCGCGAGAGCTCGGCTTTCGTCACGCCGTCCGCGAGGAGGCGACCGATGATGCGGCCCGCCGCCCGGACGAGCGTCGTCAGGTTCTTCGGGTGGGTTGCGGCCTCGACGAGTGCGAGCCCCGCCGCGCGGTGAAGCGTGAGGCCGGCGCCGACGTGGTATGCGAGACCGCGCTTCTCGCGGACGTCGCGCCAGAGCCGGGAGGAGACGCCGCCTCCGAGGATCGTGGCGGCGAGCGACGCCGCCATCCTCCTCGGGTCGCCCCATCCGATCGTGGGCGCGCCGATCAGGACGTGCGTCTGGACGAGGTCGGGCCGGGGCACGTCGAGGAGGCAGCGGTGAGGCCGGGGGCGGCCCTGGCGAAGGGGCGGCGCGGAGAGCTTCGGGGTGCGGCGCCGGGCCCGGTCGCGCGCCGCCTCGAGGCGCGCCACGATCCGCTCCGGATCAAATGAGCCCGCGGCGACCACGAGCGTCCGCTCCGGGCGGAAGAGCTCGTGGAACCGCGCGGCCAGGTCCGCCCGCGACAGCTCCTTCACACTCCCTTCCGTGCCGAAGACCGGCGCCCCGAGGGGGTGAGAGGGCCAGAGGCGCCGGACGAAGGCGTCGTGCAGGTGATCCTCGGGAATGTCCTTCGCCTCGGCCATCTCCTCGAGAATCACGCTTCGCTCGGTCTCGACGTCCGCCGCCGTGAAGGCGGGTCTCTCGGTCAGGTCGAGGAGGAGGTCGAGCGCCTCTCCAGCCCTCTCCGCGGTCGTCCGCGCGTGGAAGGCGACAGTCTCCTTCGTGGTGTACGCGTCGCAGTCACCGCCGAGCCGGTCGGTCATCCGCGCGATCGCGGCACCCGACCGCCGGCGTGTCCGCCGGAAGAGCAGGTGCTCGAGGAAGTGCGTCGAGCCGCGGGCTCCGGGGCCCTCGTCTGCCGAGCCTCCCGAGACGTAGACGCCGAGGGCGACGCTGGCCACGTCGCGCATCGGTTCGAGCCAGACGGCCGTACCGTCCGAGAGGCGGCGCGTGAGCACGCCCGATTCTACGTTGCGGCGGCGGAGCTCAGTTCTTCGGAACGCCCGGGCCCGGAACCGTGGGCGCGCCCGTCTGCTGCATCAGGGTCTGCTCGGTGAAGCGCCACTCGTTGTACGCCTCCCGCCCCTGGTAGATCCGGTACCCCTTCTTGCTCGACTTCGAGTAGACGCCGGCAACCGGCCCGGCGGCGGCGCCGGCCGCCCCCGGCCCGGAGGAGCCGAAGCCCGAGGACGGCGTCGGAGAGGGCGTCGGTACGGGCGTCGGGGTCGGCATCATCGAGCCGGGAGCGCCCGGCGGCTTTACCGCGCCCTCGCCCCGCTGCCCGGGAAGCGGCGCGCCGACCGTGGGGGAGACGATTCCCCAGTCGTCCGAGTTCGTGATCGGGTCCTTCCAGAGTTTTCGGACGGTGCGGGGGCGGAGGTCGTACATCTCCTTCAGAGCGCTCGGGTACCGCCCGTACCTTCTCCGGAAGACGCGGATTCCCTCGGCATACTGGGTGCCGCGGAAGATCAGCTCCTCCTCCTTGTCGCGCTGTGCCTCCGCGGAGGCGAGTGGCAGGAGGGCCGCGATCATCACCGACATGACCGTCAGCCCGACCAGCAGCGCCACCATCGTGTAACCCCGTTGGTTCACACGGGCCCCCCTCCCATCACCAGGTGTTATAGGGCGTCTTATCGAGGGCCAGGTCCTTCGACCCCGACTTCACGTCGATGATGCCCGGCGGATGTTCGGAGGAGGTCTCGCTCGCGTCCGGCTCCTCCATCGTGACTTCCCACGTGTTGGCCGACTTCGTCATCGGGTCGATCGGGATCTTCCGGATGTAGCGCTCGGTGACCAGCACCTCCAGCGACTCCGGGTAGTGCCCCTTGTCGGCGAAGTACTGGTCGAGACAGCTCCGGAACGTGAAGAGATCCTGCCGGAGCGCCGCCTCCCGCGCCCGCTGTGGCGTCTTGGCGAGCTGCGGCACCGCGACCGCCGTCAGGATGCCGATGATCGCCATGACGACGAGCAGCTCGACGAGCGTGAAGCCTCTCCCCGGATCGCGGCGTCTCATCATCACCAGTCCTTGTACTTCGTCTTGTCGAGCCCGACGCCGTCGGCCAGGGAGAAGACGTCGTAGACGTTCTGCCTCCCCCACGAGCGCGAGTCCGGCTCGTCCTGATAGCTGCGAAGGCCCCATTCCGCCTTCCCCGTCATCGGATCGGTCGGGATCTTCCGGAGGAAGCGCCTCTTCTTCTTCACCTGCCCGACGAGGTCCACGCCCTCGACGAGGACGTCGAGCGACTTCGGATAGCCCTCGGTCCCGAGGTCGATCGGGATGAGGCCCTGGTCGGAGAGCCGCTTGAAGTCGTCGATGGCGCTCCGCATCGTCCGGAGCGCCGTCCGGAGCTCCAGCTCCCGCTGGCGGACGACGCCGAAACGCGTCACCGGGACGATCATCGCCGTCAGGATCAGGAGGCACGCACAGACCATCACCAGCTCGGTGAGGGAGTAGCCGCGCGCGCGCCGGATGAGCACTCTCTCTCCTCTCAGCCCTTCGGCCCCACGGTGAGGGCGTCGGTGGCGACGACCGGAGCCACCGGGCCGCGCCGTGCCGCGCTCGAGCCCGCCGACACGCGGAAGAGCGCGGTGCCGTTCGCCCGGCCCTTGACCGCGAGCTGCGCGAGGACGCCGTCCGGCAACCCCCACGTCCCGGGCTTCCGGACGAAGTGCAGGCGCGCGCGCCCGGGCACCCGGTCCGCGTCGAACCGGATCTCCTCGGCGCCCGCCGCCGCATGCCAGGGGCCGGGCACGACGCCGGTGACCTCCGCGACCACGGGGTCCCACTCCACCGTCAGCTCGAGCGTCCCCACGTCAGAGAGACCCGCGTCGCCCACGAGCGAGACGAGCGTCGCCTGTCCCGCGGCGACCTCCGGGCTCGCCGCCTTCAGCGAGAGCGTCGGGACCAGGGGCGCCTCCGCCGCCGCGGCGGTCCGGTCGGACGCCGCGCCGGCGGCCAGGGCGACCGTCGTCGTCGTTTCGGACGCCGGCGGCGACAGACTGCTGGTCCCCTTGGGGACGATCTGCGGGACCGGCGTCGGCGCGGGCGCCGGGGTCCGCCGGAACGGGTCGCTCGGCGGCGTTCCCTGGATGAGCGGGACGTTGGCGGGACGCGCAGGCGCCGGGACCGGATGCGTACCGGAGCCCGGCAGCGGCTCGAACGGCGAGCCCGTCGCCTGCGGCGACTCGAGCCGCACGTTCAGTCCCGAGAGGGAGACATTGTTTTCCGTTCCGACCCAGATCGGCACGAGGTCCTCCTCGGTGATCTGGGGAGCCCGGATGATATGGGGCGTCAGCGTCATGTAGATGTCGGTCGTCTTGTCCTCGAACCGGTTGTTCGAGAGGAGCGGACCGATGAGCGGGATGTCGCCGACGAAGGGAATCGTGTCCTTCGTCCGCGAGGAGTCGCGGCGGATCAGGCCGGCGAGAAAATTCGTCTCGCCGTCCTTCAGCCTGATGGTCGACGTGATCGTCCGCGTCCCGATGATGGGCTGCGACGGGCCGTTCGGCTGCGACACGTACCCGGAAATGTTCGAGATCTCGAGGAGGAGCTTCAGCGTCACCTCCTTGTTGTGGTGGACACGCGGCTCGACCTCCACCTTGATCCCGACGTCCTGATACTGGAACGAGGTGATCGGGATCAGAGCCGAGTTCCCGATCGCCTGCTGCGTGTTGATCGTCGTGACGGGGATCGGCACCCGGTCGCCGATGATGAGCTGCGCCTTCTCTCCTTCGGCTATCCGGAGCTGCGGCTTGGCCAGCACCTGCGCGTCCGTATTGTTCTTGATGAAATTGAAGGTCACCGTCGGGATCGTGAAGTTGAAGTCGTTGATCCCGAGGTTGATGAGCTGCTGGTAAGGCAGCGACGTCACCGGCTTGCCGTCGCTCCCGACGACCCCCGCCGACACCGAGTACGACGAGAGCTTCGTCCCGAGCTCGAGGATGTTGTTCCGGCCGATGAGAAGGAGCTCGACGTCGACCACGACCTCGGCTTTTGCCTTGTCGTTCACGTCGATCAGCCTCTCCGCGACGCCCACCTTGTCGGCCGTGTCCCGGATGACGATGGCGTTCAGCTGGGGGATCTGCTGGACCCGCCGGAGGTCGAGGACGCCGCGCACCATGGCGAGGACATCCTTCATGTCGCCGTTCGAGAGGAAGAACGTCCGGATGACGAGGTCCTCGTACTCCTTACGGTTCTGCTGTGTGTCCTGCGCGATGAGGATCGTCTTGTCGTCGAGGACTTTGTAGAAGTGCCCCGCCTGGCGCATCGATATCTCGAGGGCCTTCTGGAAGGTCATCCCCCGAAGGTCGAGCGTGAACTTGTCGTCCTTGAGCTGCGGGTCGTAGATGACGTTGATCCCGGCGGCCGAGCAGATCGCCTGGTAGATCCTCTTGATGTTCGTGTCGGGCGGGAACGACACGTCGATCACCTTGTCCGAGGCCGGGTTCAGCATCGGCGGCGTCGCCTTGCGGCCGCGCGCCTTCGTCTTGGCCTGCTCGATCGGGGCGAGGCCGGCGACGTCACGGTTCCGGGCCTCGATGTCGGCCTTCGTCTTCTTCAGCTCCTGGAGCGCGACGTCGAGCGTCGGGTCGAGAGACGTCGCTTCCTCGAACTCCACGGCCGCGAGGTCCATCTGCCCCGCCGAGCGGTGCAGCCGGCCGCGCTCGTAGTGGACCTGCGCCGCCTTGAGCCGCGCCCGCTCGTACGCCACCTTGTAGTCCATGTTCGCCGGCTCTTGCGAATAGGCCTTCTGGTACGCGAGGACCGCGAGGTCCCACCGCTCGCGCAACTCGGCGTCCTGCCCTTCGTGGAAGGCGCGCGACGTGGCGCACCCTGCCGCAAGGGCGGTGAGGAAGAGGAGCGCGGCAAGGCGGCGCCGGCCGGGTCGCGCCGCGGGTCGGGATGGTGTCGTCGTCATCAGAAGTGACCTCGTCGTCTTTCTCACGGGAGCGGGACCGGCAGGCGGCGGGTGATGTCGGGAGGGAGCCCGACGAACGCGAAGTCGACCGACTCGCGGTTGATCTTCTTCACGAGGAACCGGCCGTCGACGACGTCGCCCTCGCGGACGTTCAGGAGGCGGCCTCCCTCCTCGAGCGTCACGATCGGAGCGTCGCGCGGGCCGAAACGGCCGATGGCTTTGTAGGGGATGGCCGGCGGGATGATCGGGGTCGCGGTCGGAGTCGGCGTCGGGAAATCGGGCAGGTTGTACCAGACGAGCGGCGTCGGCGTCGGCTTCACGGCCGTCGGCGTCGGCGTCGGGGAGTCGTAGAAGCGGAAGACGTTCCGCCCCGGCTCGCCGCGGATGCCTCCGCGGGCTTCGGCCAGCTGGAGAACGGGGACGGCGCCCGGATCGGCGACGACGGCGGCCCGGCCGGGACCCGCCCGGCCGGGAGCCGGCAACGGGCCCGCGGCATCGCCGCCCGACCAGAACGACAGGGCGGCGAGCGCAGCTGCCGCCACGAGGAACCCGAGCAGCAGCCGGAGGCGGCCCTTCGCCGCCTTCGCGGCGTCTGGGTTTGCGGGCACCGGCTTCATTCCAGGCCCGCCTTCGCGGCTTCGGCGCGGTCCGACGCCTCGGGCTTCGCCACCACGACGGGCCGGGCCGCCCGAACCTTCGGGGCGCGGGGCGCTCGCCCCGCCTCGGCCCGGAAGTAGTGCGACACCGCGAGGTCGACCCGCAGGACGTCGGGAGCGTTTTCGTTCATCGAGACGCGAACGCGCTCGAGGACGAAGAACTTCGGGCTCGTCTCGAGCACGTAGAGAAGCCGGCGGACGTCCGCGTAGCGCCCTTCGATCTGGAAGGTCAGCGAGAACCGCTCGGCGCCCGGGACCGGATCCTCGGCAAACCCGATCGTCTGCGGCATGAAGCCGGCCTTCTGCGTCAGCGCGTAGACCTCCTCGATCATCGGCGCCAGCCGTTCCTTGCGAGCGCCGAGCGTCTCGGCATAGAAGCTCTCGAGAGAGTCGCGCAGCGCCACGAGCTTCCTCTCGGTCTCGGCCGCCCGGTTCGCGGCCGTCCGGGCTTCGTCACGGCGGACCGTCAGGGCCGCTTTCGTCTCGGACAGGGCGCGGAATCTCTGGTCGTAGAAGACGTGGTAGACGACGAGAATCGCGGCATTGGCGAGGAGCAGCATTCCGAGCCCGCCAAAGAGCGCCGCTCGGCTCCGCCAGATCGAGCGCGAGCCGCCGACCGCGCCCGGGCCCGAAAGGGAGACGGAGAGCGGGATCACTTCACGTCCTCCCGGTCGCGGTAGACGGTCGAGAGAGAGAAACGCCGGCCGTCCGGCGCGCGCTTGTCGCCCCGGTCCTCGGTGTGCGGGGCCGGCCGGTCGAACCACGGCGACCCGTAAAACGTCCGGATCGTCTTGGGGAGGCCGTCCGCCGACCGGGAAACGAGCGAAAGGTCGACCATGTACTGGTCCGGCCGGGACTCCTTCTTCGCCCCGCCCTTCTCGCCTCCCAGGAGGCTGATCGCGGCGATCCGGACGTCGGCAGGCAGCGTCTTCTCGAGCCGGTCGAGGAACCGCGACCACGAGAAGGCGCGCCGGACCGCGATCTGGTTCGCGTCTTCGGCCGACGCCTCCATCTCAGCGAGGTCGAAGCGGGCGACGCGCCCTTCGGTGGCGCGGCGCGCCTCGTCGAGCCCGGCGATCTCGGTCCTCAGGGCGACGATCGCGTCCCGGGTCTTGCGGGAGTCGTCGAGATACCGCACGACGGTCCGGACGCTGACGAAGGAGAGGGCGAGGGCGAGGGTGGCGAGGAGGCCCGCCGCGACGTTCACGGGCCGCGTGTCGATGAACGGACGGCGGGCGAGATTCAGGCGGTGGGACACGCTCAGTCCCCTCCGGCCATCGCGCCGAGCGCGGCGAGGACGGTCGCGTCGTCGCCTGAGGCGGCGGCGCGGAGCCCGGGCAGCAAGGCTGCGGGCGAGAGGAGAGAGGGCGCGGGGCCTCCGCGCTCCCTCCGGAACTCGGCGAGCATCTCGACCACGGGCGCGCCCGCGGGGCCCGCGGCGCACGGGATCCGCACGACCGGCAACTCCCTTTCGCCCTCGGCCGCGTCGGTTCCTGAGGCCGCCGGCGCCCCCGCCTGGGACACATAGGAGGCGGTCATCTGGAGATCCTGGAGCGCCGACAGGGCATCGGCCGTCGACCGGATGCGGACGAACCGGAGGCTTCCCTTCTCGAAGTGGACGACGGTCGCCGTCGGCCCGGGCGCCCAGACGACGAGCCCGTCACTTCCGAGCGCCGACATTCCGAGTGACGAGACGGCGAGCGACTCGATCTCGAGGGCGCCGAGCCGGATTCCCGCCCTCTCGAACGGCGCCTCCCACGAAGCGACCGCTTCCTCCGGCGCCACGAGCGCGACGACGCGCGTGTCTGATGCGCCCGGTCCCGAGGCCTGCCACGAGAGGCGCAGCGGTGGCACCGGCTCTCCGAAGGTGCGGCCGAACTTCCAGGCCAGGACTTCCTCGACCTCCTTCGGGTGACGCTCGGGGTCCTCGGCGTCGACGACGATGACGCGGACGAAATCGTCGGCGACAACGAGCGAGGCGGCCGGCATTCGTACGGCGACCTCGGCGAGAAGGCGCGCGACCGCCCCGGCGAAGGCCGGGCCCGCGACGGGGAGGCCCGCCGTCCCGTCCGACAGGGCGTCTGCGGGGAGCGCTCGCGTCACAACGCGGACCGCCGCGGGGACGCCGGATGCGCCCCTCGTGGCCCCCTCGGGGCCGACGTAGGCGAGCCGCCGGCGCGACAGGACGAAGGCGTGCGAGGGCCGCCTCGTCCGGAGCCACCGGGTCTCGCGGAAGAGCCGTGTCCAGTTACTCAACGAACGTCACCTTATTGACCTCCCGGAGCGTCGTCTGCCCCGAGATGACCTTCGCGAGCGCCGATTCCCTGAGGAACGCCATCCCCTCCTCGCGCGCCGCTTTCTTGATCTCGGCCGCGGGCCGCTTGTCGAGGATCAGGCTGCGGATCCGGTCGGAGAGGTCGAGCAGCTCCGTGATCGCCATCCGGCCGAAGAAGCCGGTGCCGTTGCACTCGAGGCAGCCCCGCCCCTCGTAAAGCGTGACCCCCTCGAGCTGCGCCGTCGTGAGCGCCGACTCCTCGAGGAGCTTCGCCGTCGGCACGAACTCGACCCGGCAGTGCGGGCAGATCTTCCGGACGAGGCGCTGCGCGAGGACACAGTTCAGCGCGGAGACGAAGTTGTAGAGCTCGACCTTCATGTTCAGGAACCGGCCGAGAACGTCGACGACGTTGTTCGCGTGGACCGTGGTGAAGACGAGGTGTCCGGTCAGCGCCGCCTGGACGGCGATCTGCGCCGTCTCCTCGTCGCGGATCTCGCCGACCATCACCTTGTCGGGGTCGTGGCGGAGGATCGACCGGAGACCACGGGCGAAGGTCAGCCCTTTCTTCTCGTTGACCGGGATCTGCGTGATGCCGCGGAGCTGGTACTCGACCGGGTCCTCGATCGTGATGATCTTGTCCTCGACGGTCTGGATCTCCGAGAGGCACGCGTAGAGCGTCGTCGTCTTGCCGGAGCCGGTCGGCCCCGTGACGAGGACCATGCCGTACGGCTCTCGGATGAACTTGCGGAGACGCCGCGTCGTCTCCGGATCGATTCCGAGCACGTCGAGACGGAGGTTCTTGAACTCGGCGTTCGCCGACTCCTTGTCGAGAATGCGGATGACGGCGTCCTCGCCGTGGACCGTCGGCATGATCGAGACGCGAAAGTCGATCGTGCGGCCCTTCACGCGCACCTTGAAACGCCCGTCCTGCGGGATCCGCTTCTCGGCGATGTCCAGCTCGGACATGACCTTGATCCGGCTGATGATCGTCTGGTGATGCTTCTTGTCGATCGGCTCCATGGCCGGGTAGAGGACGCCGTCGATCCGGTACTTGATGACGACGACGTGCTCCTGTGTCTCGATGTGAATGTCCGACGCCCGGCGCTGGATCGCGTTGAAGAGAACGGAGTCGACGAGCTTGATGATCGGGCTCGCGTCGGCCGCGATCCGGTCGATCGTCAGGACCTCCTCGCCCTCCTCGTCCTCCCGGACGACCTGCATCCGGAACTCCTCGGTCGCCTCCTCGAGCACGCGCTGCGTCGACTCGGACTTCTGGAGGATGTCCTGCAGGGCGGCGCGCGAGCCGACCTTCATGCGGAGAGGCTTCTTCAGGAGATGCTCGAGCTCGTCGCACTTGA
Source organism: uncultured Acidobacteriota bacterium (assembly GCA_963721385.1). Taxonomy (GTDB): domain Bacteria; phylum Acidobacteriota; class Thermoanaerobaculia; order UBA5066; family UBA5066; genus DAOMFB01. The sequence goes on along the minus strand of CAVRJB010000019.1, from coordinate 702,700 downwards.
CGACGTCGGACGGGTCGGCCATGACGACCGAGAGGACGCCATCCTCCTCCTTCTCCGGCACGAACTCGAAGCGGAGCATCCAGTCGAGCGGCGTCGCCCGGAAGAGGGCGGGGTCGACGCGGAAGGTCCAGAGGTCGACGTACGGAAGCCCGAGGTGTTGCGCCGCCTGGCGCGCGCGCGTTTCCTCGGAGGCCGCGTCGAGGAAGCGCGGTAGGGTCTCCGGGGAGGCGGGGGTGCGGCTCATGCGGGGCCTCTCACGATTTGATGTTCGACAGGATCGAGAACATCGGAAGGTAGATCGAGAGAAGGATCGTCGCGACGACGCCTCCCATGACAACCAGGATCACCGGCTCGATCAGGTTGATCAGGCGCTGCAGGGCGGCCTCGATCTGCTCGTCGTAGAAATCCGAGGCGTTCGTCAGCATCTCCTCGAGCGCGCCCGTCGCCTCGCCGACCTTGATCATCTCGACCGTCAGCGACGTGAACTGGCGGGTCTCCTCGAGGCTCCTCCAGAGCTCGGCTCCCTCGCGCACCTTCGGGACGACCGACGTGACGGCGTCCGCGACCCGCTGGTTCGAGATCGAACCCGAGGAGATGTCGAGCGCCGGCACGAGAGGCGTCCCGGCGCCCACGAGCGTCCCGAGCGAGCGGGTGAACTGCGAGAGGGCGAAGTGGTGGAGGATCGACCCGATGACCGGGAGCCGCAGCATCCAGCCGTCGAGCGTCCGCCGCCCGGCCGCGGTCCGCTTCCAGCGCCGGAAGAACCAGAACGCGCCGAAAACCGCAACCGAAAGAACGAGGATGTTCGAGCGGAGGAACGCGGCGAGGCCGATGACGACGCGCGTGACGAGGGGGAGCGTCCCGCCGAAGCCAGCGAAAAACTCGACGAACTTCGGGATCACGTACGTGAGGAGGATCAGGATCAGCGAGATCGAGAGTCCGACGAGGACGGCCGGGTAGACGAGCGCCCCGACGACCTTCCGGCGCACGCCGCCGAGGATTTTCTGGTAGGCCAGATACCGGCGGAGGACCTTTTCCACCTCCCCCGACCGCTCCCCGGCCCGGAGCGACGTGCCGTAAAGGCGCGGGAAGACGTCGCCGTGCGAGAGAAACGCGTCCGAGAGCGCGGCGCCCGAGACGAGCTGCCCGCGGATGTCCGTCAGGATCTTCCTGAAGGTGGGGTTTTCCTGCCGCTCGAGAAGAATGTCGAAGCCGGCCACGACCGGGAGGCCCGCCTTGAGCAGGGAGACGAGCTCCTGGTTGAAGACGAGGAACTCCTCGTTTTTCACGCTCCGCCGGCGGGACCAGAGCTTTCCGACCGAGAGCGCAGAGGCCTGGACGAGGGAGAGCGCGCCGGAGCCCCGGGCGTCGGCCGGCTTCGCCGAGAAGAACCGCGCGCCCTGGCGGGCGACCTCGGCCTTCAGCGACGCCTCATCTGCCGCCTCCATCGTCCGCGTGGCGACGGCACCATCGGCGGTCCCCAATCGCACCACGAAGGTCGCCATCAGTTGGCCCCCGCGATCCCGGGGCCGGGCACGGCCCTCCAGCTGCCGTTGAAGACGAGCACGAGGGCCCCTGCCGCCGCCTCGTCGCGGCCGACGACCAGGATGTAGGGCTGGCCGACGCTGACGTTGATCGTCGTCCGGAGGATGTCCTTACGGACTTGCACGACGCCGGGACCCCGGTGCAGCCGCTCGAACGCGAGGCCCTTGAGCCGGATCTGCCTCGGATCTCCCGACGGCTCCAGGAGGAACTCGAGCCGATACTCGCCGCCGATGACGTAGGCGACCGTCTGCCCCTCCACGCCCTGGACGACGACGGAGTCGAGGCGCCCGCAGTCGGTGACGTTCAGGAGCTTTCTGAGCCGGTCGGAAATCTCCCGGATCTCCTCGGGAACGTCCTGCTTCCCGCCGGCGGCCTTGCCGTTCGCGACCTCGGGCCTCTGGCCCGAGGTCGCCTTCAGGAGAGTGATCCCGAGCTGCAGCGCCCGAGGCGGGACGTCCCACGTCGTGAGCGCCTTCGAGGCGCGCTCGACCGCGGCGACCGTGTCGCGCACGGTCAGCGTGTTCCCCTTCGGCTGGACGATCACCGACCCCCCCTCAGTGAGCAGAGGACTGACGACGGGCAGCGCCGCATCGGGAGCGTGGTACTTCAGCGAGAAGACGCGAACCACGACCGCCGGAACTGTCGGCGCCCCCTCCGCGATCACCGCCGCCGCGGCCACCGCCGCGCAGACGGCGGCGATGACGAGATTCTTCCGCCTCCGGCTCCGGGGGGCTCGGGGGGACCGAGAATCCCCCGAGAACATTTCCGCCCGGGGGGATCGAGAAACCCCCGAGACACTCATATATCCGCGTTGGGGTTCGCCACGAAGACCACGGTCGGTTCCTTCGGCGAGTGGCCGGCGAACTCGTAGACCCGGGCTCCGGGCGCCCCGACCTCCTCGATGAGCGGCCGCGACGGGACCTCGCCCGCGGCGGACGGCTGCGCGGGTCCCGGCGTCGGAAGGAAAGCGAGGCCGGACCGGGCGGGGTCGCCCGACCGGGAGAGAACGACGAGACCAGCGACCCCCGCCGCGGCGAGGAGGACGGCGGCGGCGCGCAGGAGGACTCGGCGGCCGTCTCGCGTGGTTCCGCCTGTCCCGACGGTCTTTCGGACCCGGATCGCCGCGAGGACGTCGCCCGCGAGGCGCTCGGCCTCGACGGCTTCGGCCGCCTCCTCCCAGCGCGCCGGCAGGCGGCCGGAGCCCTCGGCGTCGGCCTCGATCCCGGCGGCGGTGGCGGAAAGAGAGACGAAGAGCAGCGTCGGATCTCCCGCGATCGCCAGGTCGCGGCAGGCAACGCACGAGGCGAGATGAGCGTGGAGCGTCCTCTGCCCGACGGCGTCGAGGCTGTCGCGGTCGCGGAGCGCCCGGAGTCGGCCGATCAGCTCGGCGTCCCCGCAGCTCCCCGGAGGAAGGCCGTTCGTGCTCATCGTCCCTTCTCTCTCACGCTCTCCCGCCGAACCCGCGGGCGAACTCCGGGAATCGCTGGAGCAGCTCGACGCGCAGGAGGCGGCGCGCCTGAAACAGGTGGTTCCGGACCGTCGACTCGCGGCAGTCGAGGATCTCGGCGATCTCGCGGCTCTCCTTTTCCTCGAATTCCCGCAGGACGAAAACGAGGCGCTGCTTTTCCGACAGGACGATCGCGCAGGCGTCGAAGACGCGCCGGACCTCTTCGCGCGAGAGAGCCGCGGGGCCGTCGGACTCGGCCGCGAGCGGCCCTCCCCTCACCAGGCGCAGGTTCTCCGCCGCCGTCCGCGCGCGGGTCTTCCGCGAACGGAGGGCGTCGATGGCGAGGTTCGAAGCAATCCGGAAAAGCCACGTCGAGAAGGCCCACGATGCGTCGTACCGGTGGAGGTTCTCCCAGACGCGGACGAAAGTGAGCTGCGCGACGTCGCGCGCGTCCTCCGCGTCTCCCAGCATCCGCCGGAGGAACGCCACGACGCCCGACGAGCGGCGCCGGACGAGGTCTGCGAAGGCGTCCGTGTCGCCGGCGCGGGCCCGGTCGATCAGATCGCTCTCCGGCACGGCGGCCGTCACGCTTTCCATGTCCGGCCGGCCCGGAGAGACGGGGCGAAGCGCAGTGGGACGCATCTCTTCGCCGTCTTTTACGTTTCCCGGCTCGTCGTCGTCTATCACGGCGCTCCTGGTCCCGACCGAAGATCCGCCCGGAGCTGCCCCCCGGCGCGGGTCCCGACAGTATAATCGCGGCGCACGTGGAAATCGAAGATAACTTCTTGTCATCCAGGGAGTTGTGGGCGGCTGGCCGCGCGTTCGGCGAGTCGGCTCACGCTTCGGAGCCGCTGCCCGGGCTCCTCCGCGAACGGCTCTTCCCCTCACCGGAGGTGACGCCCGCCGACATCTGGATCCAGGCCGTCTCGGTCGGCGAGGTCGAGGTCGCGGCGACGCTCGCCGCGGAGCTCCGAACCCTCCGCCCGTCGATCTCGCTTCTCGTCACGTCGACGACTCCCGGCGGCGTGGCCCTCCTTCGCCGCCGGCTCGGGGCGGCGGCACCTGCCGTCCGCCTGAGGCCCTGCCCGGTCGACCTTCCGTCCTCCGTCCGCCGCTTCCTCGACGCCACAAGGCCTCGCCTCCTGATCCTCGTCGAGACGGAGCTCTGGCCCGTCGCGCTCCGGGAGGCGGGCCGGCGGGGAATTCCCGTCCTGATCGTGAGCGCCCGGCTTTCGGAACGCTCCGTCCGCCGGCTGCGTCTCGTCCGTCCGCTCTTCACGCGAGCCCTCGACGCCGTCACCTTCGTTGCCGCACGGACGCCCGGGGACGCCGCGCGCTTCGCCGACCTCGGCATCCCGGCCTCCAGAATCTCCGTGGCCGGAGACCTGAAGCTCGACCGCGCGAGGCCCCCACGGCCTCCATTCGCGGACCGCGTCGAATCGCTCGCCGCCGGGCGGCCGGTCGTCGTGGCGGGCTCCGTCGCCGACGAGGAGATCGACCTCGTCCTCGAGACGCGCCGGCGCGTCGCGGCCGGCGGCCGCGACGCGCTGCTTCTCCTCGCGCCGCGGCGGCCGGGCAGCTTCGACGCCGTGTCGCTGCGGCTCGCCCGCGCGGGCGTCCCGTTCGTCCGCCGCTCCGCGGACGACCCCGCCGTCCCCCGCGCCGACGTCTTCCTCCTCGACACGCTGGGTGAGCTCGCGGGCGCCTACCTCTGCGGGGACGCCGCGCTCCTCGGCGGGACCTGGGCGCCGAAGGGAGGGCACAACGTTCTCGAGCCGCTCCGCGCGGGGCTCGGCGTCGTCCACGGCCCCTCCGTCCGGAACATCCGGGAAACGCTCCTTCCGGACGCCACGTTCGAGGCTTCCGACGCCGGTTCGGCCGCCGCGGCGCTCGCGAGGATCCTGTCGGATGACGCGCTCCGCCGGAGGGTCCGGGAGGTCGCGGCGGCGCACTTCGAGACGAGCGCGGGAGCGACCCGGCGCGCCGCCGAGGTCGCGCTCGGCCTCCTTCCGGAGGCCCCGTGAACGCCCTCCTCCGCCCCCTCGCGGCGGCCTACGGCGCAGGGGTCGCCCTCCGCCTCACGCTCTACCGGCGCGGGCTCTTCCGCGTCCGCGAAGCGGGCCGCCCCGTGATATCGGTCGGCAACCTCGCCGCCGGCGGGACGGGGAAGACGCCGTTCGTCCTCTGGCTCGCGGAGGAGCTCGCATCCCGCGGCCTGACACCTGCGATCCTCACGCGCGGCTACCGCCGGTCGAGCCGCGGCACCGTCGTCGTCTCGGACGGCCTGGGCGCGTTCGCCTCCGTCGACGTGTCTGGCGACGAAGCGGCCGTCCTGGGCCGAGCGCTGACCGGCGTCCCCGTCGTCGCGGACGGGGACCGAAGACGCGGCGCCGCCCGCGCGCTCGCGTTGAAGCCCGCGACCAGCGTCCTCCTTCTCGACGACGGCTTCTCGCACGTGGCGCTGGCACGGAAGGTCGACGTCGTCCTCCTCGACGCGACGGCGCCGGACGCCGGCGGTGCTCTTCTCCCGGAAGGGCGTCTCCGCGAGCCGCTCGCTTCTCTCGCGCGAGCCGACCTGATCGTCGTGACGAAGTGCGAGCAGGCCGATCCGGCCGCGGCGGCAACGCTCGCGGCACGGTACGCTCCCGGCGTTCCCGTCTACCGCGCGGAGACCGAGGTGACCGGGATCTTCGACGCGCGGGGCGCGCCGGTCCGCCGCCTCGACCTGCCGGGACCGACGCTGGCCGCGGTCGCGGGAGTTGCGCGGCCGGACGCCTTCTTCGCGACTCTTCGCTCCCTCGGCATCGATCCCGCAACCGAGATCGCCTTTCCCGACCACGCCCCTTACGGACCGGGACAGCTCGACCGGATCACGCGGAAGGCCGCGGCGGCCGGGGCGACCGCGGTCGTCACGACCGACAAGGACGCCGTGAAGCTCGAAGGGCGCTGTCCGCTCCCGCTCTATCGCGTCTCGATCCGGATGAAGGTCGCCGACGCCTCCTTCCTGCCGGACCTGCTCGGGCGCCTCTCGCGCCCACCGTGCTGACGTGGCGAAAGAGCGCTCGACCGTTCGCAACCGCGCCGAGGCCGGACTCGTCCGGCTCGCGCGAGGGCTCGTCCGGAGCCGGACGCCCGAGGGCGCCGAGGCCGCCGGACGCCGGCTCGGCCACGTCTACCGCGCGCTGGACCGACGCCGCCGGCACCTCGTCGAGGAGAATCTCGCCCTCGCCTATCCGCAGAAGAGCGCCGCCGAGATCGAAGAGCTCTCCGCGGCAGTCTTCGAGCACTTCGGCGGTCTCGCGGCCGACATCCTCCGTTCCATCGACGAGCCGGACGGCGCGCTCCTGTCGCGGATCGACGTCGCGGGTTTGGAGAACGTCCGCACCGCTGCCGGATCGCGGCGCGGGTTCTTCTTCCTGACGCCCCATCTCGGTTGCTGGGAATACGCGGCGCTCGTCACCGCCGCAAGCGGCTTTCCAATGACCGTCATCAGTCGGCCGCTCGACAATCCGATTCTCGAGAGCGAGGTGCGCCGCTTCCGCGAACGGACCGGGAATACGATTGTCCACAAGGCGGAGGCGGCCCGCGAGATCCTGAAAGTGCTCCGCCGCGGAGGCGCGATCGGGATCCTCGCCGACCAGCGGGCCCGCAAGCCGGATGCGGTCGTGGTCCCTTTCTTCGGCCGGCCCGCCGCGACGACCTCGGCGCTCGCGCGCTTCGTCGACCGCACGGACGCCCTCGTCGTCCCCGCCGCCTGCATCCGGACCGCGCCGGCCCGTTGGTGCTGCACCTACCGCGCGCCGTTCGACGTCCGGACTCTCCCCGCCGGGGAACGCGAGCCCGAGCCCCTGACCGCGCGCCTGAACCTCATCATGGAGTCGATGATCCGCGAGAACCCGGAGCAGTGGCTCTGGCTTCACAACCGCTGGAAGCCGGACTGAAAAGAAAACGCCCCGGCTTTCGCCGGGGCGTTCCTGAAGCTCGAGACTGTCTTTTTTTACTTGGTGGACGGAGCGGCGGGAGCAGCCGCCGGAGCGGTCGTCGCCGCCGGAGCGGTGGACTTCTTCTTCTTCTTGCTCTTCTTCTTGGACGTGGCCGTGGTGGACGGACCAGCCGTGGTCGGGGCAGCGGCAGCCGGGGCGGCCGCGGCAGCCGGGGCGGCCGCAGGCTTGGCCGGGGCCTTCGTCTCCTCGGCGAACGCCGAACCGAGCGAGAGGACCGCGACCGCAACCAGGGTGGAGAGGGTCTTCTTCATCTATTCCTCCGATTCCCCTTAGTCTGTGGCCGGTTCGGGGTTGACCGACGGAAGCTCCACCGCAACTCGGCTGCCAATCGCTTGACGGATGCCTAGACGACGCGAGAACTTCTTCTTTCTTAGAGGTTTAAAGGGCTGGCCGGCGACGTCACGGACTCGCGAGCGCGCTTTCGACTGCACGTTTCCGTGCACCGCGAATACTCGAAGCGTTGGACCGGAGATTCCGGCGTTTCTACAGGTGGGGGGTTCGGGGGGATCGAGAAACCCCCGAGATCATTTCAGCTCGACGTTCCAGTACGCCATGTCGAGGAAGTTCTTCCAGGTCGGGTGGATCCGGTGAGGGGAGAGGAGCCCCAGCGGCGTCGCCTTCGGCTTCACGGGCGCGCGGCGGAGCCTCATCCCGGCCTCCTCGGGCAGGCGATTCCCTTTTTTCACGTTGCACGGAAGGCACGAGCAGACGACGTTTTCCCAGCTCGAGGGGCCGGTCCGCGAGAGCGGGATGACGTGGTCGAGCGACAGCTCCGACGTGGAGAACCGGCGGCCGCAGTACTGGCAGCGGTTGCCGTCGCGCATGTAGATGTTGTGCCTCGAGAACTTCACCTCGGGACGGGGCGGCCGGTCACACGACAGGAGCTGGAGGACCCGCGGGACCCGGAGGACCATGTTTGGCGTCGTGATGACGTCCTCGTCGGGCTGGGCCGGGACCTCGCACCACTCTTCCCAGGCGTAGGTCGTGTAGTCCGGCAGGACGGCCCGGACGTGCCCCTTGTAGAAGAGGGTGAACCCCCGCTTGACGTCGGTAAGCGTCAGAGCGGCGAAGCTCTTGTTCAGCACGAGAACCGGAGAGTCGAGCACGAATGGATGATAGCGCTCCGGCGGCCCGGCTCGGCCTAAACTCCGCGGGATGCCGGTTCCCGGAGTCACCCGCGCGCGCCTCCTCGAGGTGATCGCGGCCTTCCCGCGCCGCCGCCTCGTGGCCCTCGTCGACCTGGTGGCCGACGGGTTCACCGTCGGCGTGCCAAAGCGCGTGAGCCGGGAAGCGCCGGTCCTGATCCTCCGCCACGTCTCCGACGAGCTCCGTCCCGGCGGCGGAGCGAACGCCGTGGCGAATGTCCGCGCGCTCGGAGGAACGCCCATCCCCGTCGGCGTCGTCGGCTCAGACGACGCGGGCCGGCGGCTTGTCGCCGACCTCGAGGGGCGCGGCATCGACGTCTCCCGGATCCGGACCGTCCCCGGTTACCGGACCCCGACGAAGACGCGGATCCTCGGCGGCTCGCCGACCGGCGCCAAGCAGCAGATCGTGCGGATCGACGTCGAGACCAGCTTCGAGCCCGACGCGGCGCTCCTGACGGCGCTCGAACGCGACCTCGCCGCCGCGGCCCAGCCCTCCGACGGGGCTCTCCTGTCGGACTACGGCTACGGCGCCGTTCGCCCGGACCTCGTCCCGTCTCTCGTCGCAGCGCTAGGCCCCGGGAAGCCCGTCACGGTCGACAGCCGGTTCTCGCTCGACCGGTTCCGGGGGCTCACGGCGGCGACACCGAACGAGGAGGAGCTCATGGCAGCGGTCCCGGCCGCGCGGCACGACGGCGACGCCGCGATCCTCGAGGCGGCGCAGTCACTGCGCGCCTCGCTCGGGCTCGCGACTCTCCTCGCCACGCGCGGGAGCCGCGGGATGCTCGTCGTCCCGAAGGAGGGCCCGCCGGTCTTCATCCCGGTCCACGGCACGGACCAGGTTGCGGACGTCACGGGCGCGGGAGACACCGTCCTCGCGGCTTTTTCGCTCGCCCTCGCCTCCGGCGCCTCGCCCGTCGAGGCCGCGGTCCTCGCCAACGTCGCCGCCGGAATCGTCGTCATGAAGATGGGAACGGCGACGGCCTCGGCCGCCGAGCTCGCCGAAGCGATCGCGTCCGACCACGCGCTCTTCTCCGCCTGATGTCGCCGACGAAGATCCGCGCCGCGGCCGCGCTGGCCGGGGAATGCCGCCGCTGGCGGGAGAAGGGGACGCGGATCGCCTTCGCGAACGGCTGCTTCGACCTCCTGCACGTCGGGCACATCCGGTATCTCGCCGGCGCGCGGGCCCTCGGCGACGTCCTCGTCGTGGCCGTCAACGGCGACGCGTCGGTCCGGCGCCTCAAGGGCGAGGGCCGCCCGTTCATGCCGCTTTCCGAGCGGCTCGAGATTCTCTCGCACCTCGACGTCGTCGACCGCCTCGTCGTCTTCGACGAGCCGACCTGCGCGGAGCTCCTCCTCCTCCTCAGGCCCCACGTGCAGGTGAAGGGAACCGACTACACCCCGGACTCGATCCCCGAGGCCGACGTCGTCCGCTCGTACGGCGGGACGACCGCCGTCGCGGGCGACCCCAAGGACCACAGCACGACCGACCTGCTCGAAAAGATGCGCCGCCCGTGACCACTCGCCCCGCCGGCCCCCGGCGTCTCCTCCTCGTCCGGCTTTCCGCCTTCGGCGACGTCGTCTTCTGCCTCCCGGCTGCGAAGGCGCTCAAGGCCGCGTTTCCGGCGGCCGAGCTCGCCTGGGCCGTCGAGGAGAACCTCCTTCCGCTCCTCCGCGGCGCGCCGTACGTCGATCGCCTCCTCCCGACGCGGACGCGGCGCTGGCGGCGGACGCCGGTCGCCTCGCGCGGCGAGATCCGTGCCTTTCTCCGCGAGGCACGCGACTTCGCGCCCGACGTCATCGTCGACGCGCAAGGACTCTTCAAGTCGGCCTGGGTGACCGCTCTCGTCCCCGCGCCCCGGAAAGTCGGCTTCGGCCGGCGGACGGCCACGGAGCGCGTCAACCTCTTCGCCTCGCGCGAGCGGGTCGACCCGGTGGGGCGCGCGCACGTCGCCGACCGGATGCTGGCGCTCGCCGAGCACGTCGCCGGCCGCGGCGGCTTCGACCCCCTGCCCGACGTCGGGCACCTCGTGGCGGCACCCGACGCCGCCGTCGATGCGTTCGTCACGGCCGCCGGCGGGCCTTTCGCGCTGCTCCAGCCCTTCGCATCAACGCCCGCGAAGGAGTGGGGCGCGGAGCGCTTCGCCGCCCTCGCGCGGGCGCTCGCGTCACGCGGGCTCAGGCCCACCGTCCTCTGGGGCCCGGGCGAGGAGAAGCGCGCCCGGGCCATCGCGGAAGCATCGGGCGCTCTTCTGGCGCCGCCCACCGGCCCGCAGGCCGCCGCGCGGCTCGCCGCCCGCGCGGCGCTCTTCGTCGGTGGCGACACGGGGCCAACGCAACTCGCGGCCGCCACGGGCACGCCGACCGTCGCCCTCTTCGGGCCGACGGACCCCGGGCGCTACGCCCCGCGCGGCCCGCGCGTCTCGGTCGCCGCCGCGCCCGACCGATACAATGAGATCCTGTCGCGGTCGCCGCGACCGGACGTCGATGAGGTTCTCGACCACGCGCGCCGCCTGGGCGCTCTGCCTTAGCGCCGGCCTCCTCGCCGCGGGGCCCGGGCCGTCGGCCGACCCGAAGCCTCCCCTCCTCGCCTCGCCGCGCGACCTCCCGAAGGACCGCCTCTATCCGGTCCCGTTCGCGCCGGGCGAAAAGCTCGTCTACACGGTCGCGTGGCTGAAGATCGAGGGGGGCGAGATGACGCTCGCGACCTCGAGGACGGCCGCGGCCGACGGCGTCCCCGTCCACCATTTCCTCCTGAAGGCCGTCTCGAACGACTACGTCTCGAAGTTCTACCCCGTGAACACCCGGTACGAGACGTGGGTCGACGCGCGGGATTTCCAGCCGATCCGATTCGAGAAGCGGGCGCGCGAGGGGCGTTACGTCTCGGACGAGGTCGAGGAGTTCGACCTCTCGCACCGGGTGGGAAGGTGGCGGGACGAGAAGACGGCGCTTCCCGAGCGGGTGCAGGACATCATCTCGTCCTTCTACTACCTGAGAACCCGGGCCCTCACGCCGGGGACGGACCTCCGGCTCGACATGTACTCCCGGGGCAAGATCTACCGCCTGGTCGTCCACGTGCAGGAGCGGGAGACCGTCGAGACCGAGGCCGGGACGTTCGTCGCGGTCCGCGTCCAGCCGGCCCTGTTCGGAGAGTCGGGCGAGGACGAGAACCGGGGAAAGCTCTTCCTCTGGATCTCCGAGGACCCCCGGCGGCTCCTCGTCATGGCCCGCACCGTCCTCCCGATCGGCAGCGTCACCGCGCGCCTGAAAAGATTCGAGCCGGGCTCGGACGACTGACGGTCTAGAATCGCGCCAATGGCCCTGAAACTCGGCGACCTTCTCCTGAAGGCGAAGCTCATCAACCAGGATCAGCTCGGCGAGGCGCTCAAGCTCCAGCAGTCGTCCGGCAAGAAGCTGGGCGAGGCGCTCGTGGAGCTGGGCATCGTCACGGAAGACGACATCACCGAAACGCTCTCGGCGCAGTTCGGCGTCCCGTCCATCAACCTGACGCACTTCGAGATCGACCCGGGCGTCCTGAAGCTCGTGGCCCCCGACGTCGCGCGGAAGTACAACATTCTCCCGGTCAACAAGACGGGCGCCACGCTCACGATCGCGATGGCCGACCCGACGAACGTCTTTGCGCTCGACGACATCAAGTTCATGACCGGCTACAACGTCGAGCCGGTCGTCGCCGCCGAGATGGCGCTCCAGGCGGCCATCGACCGGCACTACGGCGCCACCCACGCCCTCGAGCTGAAGAAGGTCATGGAGGAGATGTCGACCGCCGACACGGCCGACACCTCGCTCGAGGTCGTCGACGAGGAGGAAGACCAGACGATCGACCTGGAGAAGCTCGCCGAGGAAGGCGAGGAGGCTCCGGTCATCCGGCTCGTCAACATCATCCTGACCGACGCGATCAAGCGCGGCGCCTCGGACATCCACGTCGAGCCGTACGAGAAGGAGTACCGCGTCCGGTACCGGATCGACGGCATTCTCTACGAGGTCATGAACCCGCCGCCGAAGCTGCGGGAGGCCATCGCCTCGCGCATCAAAATCCTCGCGAAGCTCGACATCGCCGAGAGACGCCTCCCGCAGGACGGCCGGATCAAGATCAAGATGAAGCTCGCCGGGAAGGTGAAGGACCTCGACTACCGCGTCTCGACGCTCCCGACCCTCTTCGGCGAGAAGGTGGTCTGCCGCCTCCTCGACAAGGACAACCTCATGCTCGACATGACGAAGCTGGGGTTCGAACGCGAAAGCCTGACCCGCTTCGAGAAGGCGATCCTCCGACCGTGGGGGATGGTCCTCGTCACCGGGCCGACGGGGTCGGGGAAGACGAACACGCTCTACTCGGCTCTGTCGCGGATCAATACACCCGAGACGAACATCATCACGGCCGAGGATCCGGTGGAGTTCAACCTGCCGGGGATCAACCAGGTCCAGATGCGCGACTCGATCGGCCTCAACTTCGCCGCGGCGCTCCGGTCGTTTCTCCGGCAGGACCCGAACATCATCCTCGTCGGCGAGATCCGCGACTTCGAGACGGCCGAGATCGCCGTCAAGGCCGCGCTGACCGGCCACCTCGTTCTCTCGACGCTCCACACGAACGACGCACCCTCGACGGTGAACCGCCTCATGAACATGGGGATCGAGCCGTACCTCGTGGCGACGTCGGTCATCATCATCGCCGCGCAGCGGCTCATCCGCCGGGTCTGCACGAACTGCAAGGGCCCGACGGAGGTCGCCCCGCAGGTCCTCGTGTCTCTCGGCTTCAACCCCGAGGAGTCGAAGTCGGTGCAGGTGATGAAGGGGAAGGGATGCGAGCGCTGCAACGGCACGGGCTACAAGGGGCGCGTCGCGCTCGTCGAGGTGCTCGAGATCACCGAGGAGGTGCGGGAGATGATCCTCTCCGGCGCGTCCTCGATCGAGATCAAGCGGAAGGGGATCGAGGAAGGGATGATCTCCCTTCGCCGCTCGGGCCTCGTCAAGATCAAGGAGGGCCTCACCTCGATCGAGGAGGTCGTCCGGGAGACGGTCCTCTAGCCGCGGCGTATCATTGGAAGGCGGTTCAACCGTAGGGGGACTTTGATGGGAGCGACGCTGCACCAGCTCCTCAAGACGCTCGTGGAGCGCGGGGGATCGGATCTTCACCTGACCACGAACTCGCCGCCGATGATCCGCGTCGACGGCGACCTGACGCCGCTGGACTTCCCTCCCCTCACGGTCCCGGAGACGAAGCAGCTCATCTACTCGATCCTCACGGACGTCCAGAAGCACCGCTTCGAGGAGACGCTCGAGCTGGACCTCTCGTTCGGCGTCAAGGGGCTCGCGCGCTTTCGCGGCAACGTCTTCCTGCAGCGGGGCGCCGTCTCGGCCGCCTTCCGGCAGATCCCCTACGAGATCCTCGGCTTCCGCGAGCTGGGAGTCCCGCCCATCGTCGAGACCCTCTGCAACAAGCCGCGCGGCCTCGTCCTCGTGACGGGCCCGACCGGGTCAGGCAAGTCGACGACGCTCGCCACGATGATCGACAAGGTCAACCGCGAGCAGCCGCGTCATATCGTGACGATCGAGGACCCGATCGAGTTCCTCCACACGCATAAACGCTGCATCGTGAACCAGCGAGAGCTGCACGCCGACACGCATTCGTTTCCGAACGCTCTCCGCGCCGTCCTGCGCGAGGACCCCGACGTCGTCCTTGTCGGCGAGATGCGCGACCTCGAGACCATGGAATGCGCCCTTCGCATCGCCGAGACCGGCCACCTGACGATGGCGACGCTCCATACGAACAGCGCCGTCCAGACGCTGAACCGGATCATCGACGCCTTTCCGGCGAACCAGCAGCCGCAGGTGCGCGCCCAGCTCTCCTTCGTCCTGGAGGGGATCCTCTGCCAGACGCTCCTGCCACGGGCCTCGGGCAAGGGGCGGTGCCTCGCGATGGAGATCCTCATCCCGACGCCCGCCATCCGGAACCTCATCCGCGAGGACAAGCTGCACCAGATCTACTCGATGATGCAGACGGGCCAGAACAAGTACGGGATGCAGACCTTCAACCAGTCGCTCGCCACGCTCGTCTACCGCCGCGTCATCTCGCAGGAGCTCGCCGTCTCCATCACGTCGTTCCCCGACGAGCTCATCGAGATGCTCCAGCGCGGTGCGGGCGTGATCCCCACGGCGCCCGGCTCGGGCGCGCCCGCGATCGGCGCGCCGCGCGTGAGCTCGTAAGGAGGAGTCCGGATGGGACAGTTCATCTGGAAGGGTAAGACGCGGCAGGGGGTCGTCACGGGCGGAGTCCTCGTCGCCGACTCCAAGGACCTCGCGATCGCCGACCTCCGGCGCCGGCAAATCGAGGTCACGACGGTCAAGGAGAAGGGGAAGGAGTTCGCCATCCCCCGCGTCGGGCCCGGCAAGGTCAACGCCCGCCGGCTCGCCATCTTCACCCGGCAGTTCTCGGTCATGATCGACGCGGGCCTCCCGCTCGTGCAGTGCCTCGAGATCCTCGGCAGCCAGCAGGACAACCGGCTCTTCCAGAAGATCATCCTCGCGGTCCGGCAGGACGTGGAGGCGGGATCGTCGCTCGCCGAGGCGATGCGCAAGCATCCGAAGGCGTTCGACGACCTCTTCGTCAACATGGTCGCAGCCGGCGAGGCGGGCGGTATCCTCGACACGATCCTCCGCCGCCTCTCGACCTACATCGAGAAGGCGGTGAAGCTGAAGGGGCAGGTGAAGACCGCCCTCATCTACCCGATCTCGGTCCTCACCGTCGCGGCCCTCGTCGTCTTCATCATTCTGTGGAAAGTCATCCCGACCTTCGCCTCTCTCTTCGCGGCTCTCGGCGCGCAGCTTCCGCTGCCGACCCGGCTCGTCATCAGGGCCTCGAACTTCGTCGCGAACTACATCCTCTTCATCGTCGCGGGCGTCGTCGCCCTCGGCTTCGCCTTCAATCGCTACTACGCGACGTACCGCGGGCGGCGCGTGATCGACGGGTTGGTCCTCAAGCTGCCCGTCCTGGGCGACATCATGCGGAAGATCGCCGTGGCCCGCTTCTGCCGGACCCTTGCGACCCTCACCTCGTCGGGTGTCCCGATCCTCGACGGCCTCGAGATCACCGCCAAGACCGCCGGCAACGCCATCATCGAGGACGCGATCATGGGCGTGAGGAAGTCGGTCGAGGCCGGCCGCACGATCGCCGAGCCCCTGGCCGAGACGAAGGTCTTCCCGCCGATGGTGGTCCAGATGATCGGCGTCGGCGAGCAGACCGGCGCGATGGACGCCATGCTCAACAAGATCGCCGAGTTCTACGAGGAAGAGGTCGACAACGCCGTCGAGGGCCTCATGAAGCTCATGGAGCCGATCATGATCGCGATCCTCGGCACGATCATCGGCTCGATCGTCGTCGCGATGTACATGCCGATGTTCGAGCTGATCGGCAAGATCGGGTAGTCGCTAGAATCTCCTCGTGAACCGCTCCGGGCCGGGGGACTCCGACGCCCTGAAGGCGATGCTGCGGGGACTCGCGTCCCTGCGTCTGGTCATCGTCTTCACGATGATGTTCTCGGCATTCCTCATCCAACTCACGTTCGACGTCTCGCTCCCGCTCGGCCTCATCTACTACCTCGTCGCCTTCGCCTGTCTTCTGTCGATCGCGGCCCTCCTGACGGTCGACCGGGTTCCCGCCGAGCTGAACGCGGGCCTGCAGATCCTGGGCGACCTCCTCGTCGTCACCGGGCTGGTCTGGATCTCGGGCGGTCCCGACTCGTCGTTCACGTTCGTCTATCTCGCGGTCATCGCCGCCGGAGCGATCCTCCTCGGCCGCCGGGGCGGCCTCACCGCCGCCGGGCTCGCCGCCGTCTGCTACGCCGTTCTCGTCGACCTGATGTACTTCGGCGTCCTGCCGCCCGTCGCCGGGCCGCGCTCGTGGGCGCGTGCCACGCTCGTGGGGAACGTCGCTCTCAACATCGCGGCGTTCGTCGCCACCGCCTTCCTCGTCTCGAAAGCGTCGGAAAACCTGCGGGAGACGCGGGCCGATCTCGAACGACGGAAGGCCGAGATCGCCCGGCTCCAGGCGCTTTACTCGTCGGTTCTCTCGTCGATGTCGTCGGGCGTCCTGACGACGGACCCGGGAGGGATGATCACCTTCGCGAACCGCGCCGCCTGCGACCTCCTGGGCCTTCTGCCCGTCGACCTCGTCGGCCAGCCCGTCCTCTCGCTCGGCTTCGTGGATGCGGGCGCCTGGGAGAAGCTCCGCGCCTCGGAGTCGGAGATCGCCCGCTTCGAAGGCGTGCGAAAGCGCAACGGCGAGGATGCCTACTTTGGCATCTCCGGAAGCGCCCTCCGGGACGGAGAGGGCGTCATCACCGGGCGCATCCTGATCTTCCAGAATGTCACGCGGATAAAGAAGCTCGAAGGCGAGGTGCGGCTGAAGGAGAAGCTCGCCGCCGTGGGCGAGCTGGCGGCCGGCATCGCCCATGAGATCCGCAACCCGCTCGCCTCGATCTCCGGCTCGGTTCAGGTCCTCAGGGGAACCGTGCCGCCCGATTCCGAGGAGCAGCGGCTGATGGGGATCGTCGTCTCCGAGTCGCAGCGTCTCGCGATCATCCTCGAGGACTTCCTCCGGTACGTGCGGCCCCGAGAGCGCGCCGTCGAGCCGGTCGACGCTCCGGCGGCCCTGCGGGACGTCCTGACGCTGCTCTCGCACAGCGACGAGGTCTCGCCGCAGCACGACGTGATGCTCGACCTCGCCCCCGACTCCGTCGTCCTGCCGGCGGACCCCGGGCAGCTGCGGCAGATCTTCTGGAACGTCGCGCGGAACGCCTTCGCCGCGATGCCGGCGGGCGGCTGCCTCACCGTGACCTCCCGGTGGAGCGGCGGAAGCTGGACGGTCGGATTCGCCGACGAGGGGCGCGGCATGACGCCTGAGGAGCGCGACCGGCTCTTCACCCCCTTCGCCCACAGCTTTCCGGGAGGCACCGGGCTCGGCCTCGCCATCGTCTACCGCATCGTCGAAGAGCACGGGGGGAGGATCCAGGTCGACACCGAGCTGAATCGCGGTACAACCGTCACGATCTCGCTGCCGGCGCCGGCGGCGGGGACGCCGGCCGTCGCCTTGCTCGCCGCCACGGAGGTCTCATGACCCAGGTTCCGGGACCTGAAATCCTCGTCGTCGACGACGAGGCGAGCATCGTCGACATGCTCTCCATCGTCTTCGGCAAGGAGGGCTACCGCGTCAGGACGGCCCGTTCCTGCGCCGAGGGTCTCTCGCGCCTCGAGAGCGTCCTCCCCGACCTCGTGCTGACCGACGTCAAAATGCCGGACGGCTCGGGCTTCGAGATCCTGAAGAGGACCCGCGAGCTCGCACCCGCCATCCCGGTCGTCATGATCACCGCCTACACGACGACGAAGGCGGCCATCGAGGCGCTGAAGGCGGGAGCCTACGACTACATCTCGAAGCCGTTCGACGTCGAGGAGCTGAAGCACGTCGTCGGACGGGCGCTCGAGCGGAAGCGGCTGTCCGACGAGAACGTCGCCCTCCGCCAGCGGATCGAGAAGACCGCGCACGGCGCCGTGGTCGGTGCGTCGCGGAAGATGCAGGCCCTCTTCGACCTCGTCTCGCGCATCGGCAGGACGACGTCCACGGTTCTGATCTCGGGCGAGTCGGGCACCGGCAAGGAGCTGATCGCCCGCGCCATCCACAAGGCCTCCGCCAGGGCGGCGGCCCCGTTCATCTCGATCAACTGCGGCGCGATGCCGGAGAACCTCCTCGAGTCGGAGCTGTTCGGCCACGAGAGGGGGGCCTTCACCGGAGCCGTCAAGGAGAAGAAGGGACTCTTCCACGAGGCCGAGGGGGGGACCCTGTTCCTGGACGAGATCGGCGAAACGTCCCTGACGATGCAGGTGAAGCTCCTCCGGGCCCTGCAGGAGCGGGTCGTCCGCCGCGTCGGCGGCAACACCGAGGAGCCGATCGACGTGCGGATCATCTGCGCGACGAACAAGGACCTCGCCAAGAAGGTCGCCGACGGCTCGTTCCGCGAGGATCTCTTCTACCGGATCAACGTCATCCCGGTGCCGATCCCGCCGCTCCGGGAGCGGCGAGACGACATTCCCCATCTCGTCCGGCACTTCCTGACGAAGGTCGCCGGCGAGCAGGAGGTGGCCGAGAAGAAGATCTCGACCGAGGCGATGCGCCTTCTCGAGGCGTACGCCTGGCCGGGCAACGTCCGGGAGCTGGAGAACCTCATGGAGCGGACCGTCGCGCTCGAGTCGTCGGACGTCATCACGACGACCTCGCTCCCCGACGCCTTCCTCCATCCGGCCGGCGTCCCGTCGACCTCGACCCTCGAGGGTTTCGACCTGCCCGCCGAAGGGCTCGACCTCGAGCGCTACCTCGAGTGGCTCGGCAAGCGCCTGATGCAGCAGGCGCTCGAGCGGACGAACGGCGTGCAGATCCGCGCGGCCGAGCTCCTCCGGATGTCGGAGCGATCGTTCCGCTATTACGCGAAAAAGTACGGCCTCCGGCGCGAGGGCGAGGAAGTCATCGACGAACGCGTCGAGACACCGGCCTCTCGCCCCGACGCATGAGCGCGGCACGCGTCCGTCACCCGGCCGCCGCCGGCCTCCTGGCCCTCGCCCTCGCTTCCTGCTCTCCCTCCCCGGCGGCTCCCGCCGCGTCCACCCCCGCGGCGCGGGGCCCGCGGGTCGTCCTGCCGTCGGGAAAGGTCGTCGAGGTCGAGCTCGCACGGACCGAAGCGGAAAAGGCGCAGGGCCTCATGTTCCGCGAGTCGCTCCCGGCGGACACCGGGATGATCTTCCTCTTCGACACCGCAGAGGCACGGCCGTTCTGGATGAAGAACTGCCACTTCCCGCTCGACATCGTCCACCTCGGCTCCGACGGGACCGTCATCGACGTCCTCGCCAACGTGCCACCCTGCGCGGCCGACCCCTGTCCGAACGTCGCGCCGAAGGCGGCGTCGACGACCGTCCTCGAGCTCAATGCGGGTGCGGCGGCGGCGAACGGCGTCGTCTCGGGCACGAAGCTGAAGCTCGTCGAGGTCCCGGGACGCTAGGTCCGGTCAAATCCCCGCGGGCACGAACCGGAAGAGGCCACGGCCGACCGTGGCCAGGAAGAGGCCCGACGGCTCGCGCGGGTCGCCGGCCCACCCGGCGACGACGAGGCCCGGTTCCGGCATCGAAAGTGCCACCGGCTCGCCGCCGTCGTCGGCCGGACGGAAGACCAGGAGGGAGCCGTCGGCGTTCAGCTCGACGCCGACCGGCAGCGACCCGCGGGGGGCGACGCGAGGCCGGCCGAAACCGCCGGTCAGCAGCCGCGCCGCGGTCGCCGGTCCGCGGCCGGTCCACTCGCGACCGTCCCAGAAGACCGTCGCGCCGACGACGTCGGCCGCCCAGGTCAAAAGGTCGAGCGACGGGACCCGGACGCGCCGGACCGCCTCGACCCGGGCCGCGAGCGCTCCCATGCGGGACCAGCTCGTCCCGGAGTCGCGGCTCTCGTAGACGCCGGCGTCGGTGGCCGCCGCGATCCTCGCGTCCGATCGGGCGAATCCGCGCGCGGGGAGGCCGAGCACCTTCGCGAACGGGGCGCCCGGCCGCTCGGCGAGGAAGACGCCGTCCGGCGTTGCCGCCAGAAGCCTCTCCCCGAAGGTCGCGAGGCCGAGGACCGTGGACGGGGGGGAGGCGGCGAGGCGCTCGGCCTCTCCCGTCGCGGGGTCGACGCTCCAGAGCCCTCCCGCGGCGCCGTCCGCGGCGCGCGACACGACGACCCGGCCGCCCGGCAACGCCGTGACGGAAGAGAGACGCGCCTCGGCGAGTCCGCGGCCGCCAGTCCAGGTGACGCCGCGATCCTCCGAGACGAAGACCCCGTCCGCCTCCGTCCCCATGACGAGCCGCTCCGGCCGGCGCGGGTCGAAGACGAGCTCGTTGACGACCACCTCGGGCCCGAGGCGCCGGAAGCTCCGTCCTGCGTCGCGGCTCTCGAAGAGGCCGCCCGTCGTCCCCGCGAGGATCCGCGACGGGTCGCGCGGGTCGATCCGGACGACGTGCGTTCGCCGGTCGGCGAGGCCTTCCCGGTAGCGCGTCCAGCTCGCTCCGCCGTCCGTCGTCCGATAGACCCAGCCGCAGGTCGCCGCCCAGAAATCGTCCGGATTCGTCAGCGAGAAGTCGATGGCGAAGATCTCGGTGTCCTCCACCATTCCGGCCGCGATCCGCGTCCACGTCCGGCCGAGGTCGGCCGAGCGGAACGGATGGCGGAACGAGCCGCTGAAAAGAACCTGGGGGCGGAGCGGCTGGAACGCGACGAAGGAGATGCCCGAGCCCGGGTCGAGCGGGGGCAGGGAGCGGCGCCACGTCGCGCCCCCGTCCTCCGAGACCTCGAGGCCGCCGTCGCCTCCGGCAACGACGACGCGCCGGCCGGAGACGGTTCCGATCGCCACGACGCGCGCGCCGGCGCGGGAGTCCCAGCTCCGGACGACGTCGAACGTCTGGCCGCCATCGTCGGTGCGAAGGAGCTTTCCCGCCTTCACGACGCCGGTCAGCCCGACCCAGAGCGTCGCGGGCCGGAGCGGGTCGGGGACGAGCGCCGTAATCGCGAAGCCTGGAAAGCGCGAGTCGCCGGAGGGCGGCGCCCACGAACGGCCTCCGTCGGCCGAGCGGTAGAGCCCCCCTTGCGCCGTGCCGAGCCAGAAGACCGACGCCGACGACGGGTCGGCCACGAGCGACTTCACTTCGGCGCCCGGGAGCGGGTAGCGGTACCAGAGCCCTCCCGTGGACCGCGGCAGGGAGCTCGGCCGGGCGATTCCGGCGGCGAGGAGCGCGAGCGCAGCGAGGAGAGCCGGTCTTCTCACTCTTCCAGTGTAGCGGGCCGGCTAGGAGTCCTTCTTCGGGGGGGCGGCCTTCGGGGTCTCCTTCGACGCGTCTTTCGACGCGTCCTTCGGCGCGGAGCCCTCGGTCCTTCCCGCGTCCGCCGCCGGGGCGTCGCTCTTCCCCGGGGCGGCCGAACCCGTCTTCCCGTAGTCGCTGACGTACCAGCCGGTCCCCTTGAACTGGAAGGCGGGTGCCGACAGGAGCTTCCTGAGCGGGCCTCCGCAGCGGTCGCAGATCGTGGGCGGTTTTTCGCGCACGGACTGGATCACCTCCAGCGTCCGGCCGCACGACTCGCACAGATATTCGAACAGGGGCATCGCCGTTCTCCTCGCCCTCCGGGACCGGACTTTCTCAGTCCGCGCTCGGGAAGCCGCCCGAGCCCGTCTTCCACTGGAGCTTCCGGATCCCGCTCGCCATGTCCCGTCGCAGGATCAGCTTCAGGACCCAGAAAGCGTACAGGATTCTCGCGTTCAGCGCGACGTCGCCCGGTCCGAGCGCCACGAGGTCCCGCAGGGTCTTCAGCCCGTCCACGCGGTGAAGGAACTGCCGCTCGGCCGACGACAGCTCCAGCTCCGACGCGTCCGGAGGTGGCGGACCCTTCTCGAACACCGTCCACGAAGGCCCGAGCCTTCCCACGCAGCGCTTCGGGTCGCGGATCCGCTTGATGCCGTCCACGACAGCCTGCGGCGTCGGGATGTGGAGCTGGATCAGCTCGTCCGTCCGGAACTGGCCGACCTCGAACGTCACCTCGCCCTTCTCCCAGTCGAAGAGCGACCAGAGGATCTCCTTCACCTGCTCCGTGACGGCTTCGTGCAGTTCCTCGTCGTTCAGGAGCCCGAGCTGGACGAGGACCGAGCCGTACCGGCGCGAGCCGCCGTCGGCGAGAAGCTCCTGCTCGCCGCGCACGTGCTCGGCCGTGTTGATCCGGCGGCGGCGCCGGAGGAAGCTGCCGAGGGAGTCGTTCCGGTCTGTCGAGGTCGCGAAGATGACCGTCCCGCCGACGATGTAGATCTTCTTTTCGACCCCGTCGCTCGCGGCGATCAGGACGCCCGGCACCCGGTAGCGATAGACCGTCTCGAGAATCTCCGGCAGAGGCTGCTCCGCCAGGTCGCCCCGGAATTCGAACCGCCGCTCCGACATCGGCGGGATTTAATCATCGGACCGCCCGTGAGCAAAGGCCGCCCCACGACGATCGCCTTGCTACGATCCCACCCGTGCTCGCGTTCGACGAGGCCCTGGCTCGCGTCCTCGGCGCGGTCACTCCGTTCGCGGGCGAGACCGTGCCGCTCCCGTCCGCCGCCGGGCGGGTCCTCCTCGAGCGGATCGACGCCGATCTCGACCTCCCCCCGTTCGACACGACCGCGATGGACGGCTGGGCCGTCCGCTCCTCCGAGGCGGCCCCGGCGCCCGCCCGTCTCCGCGTCGCGGGACCGACGATCGGCGCCGGGGGGCGCGGCGGGCCGCTCCCCTCCGGCGCCGCCCTCAAGGTGATGACGGGCGCCCCGATGCCGGAGAGGAGCGATGCCATCGTCCCCGTCGAGGAAGCCGAGGAGGACGGGGCGACCGTCCGGCTCCTCGCGGCCCCGACGCCGGGCGCGCACGTCCGAAAGCGGGGGGAAGTGATCGCCCGAGGCGACGCGCTCCTCGCGCCCGGCCGGCGCCTTTCGCCCACCGACGTCGCGCTCCTCGCGGCGGCCGGCCGCGGGAGGGTCCGGGTCGCGCGCCGTGCGCGCGCGGCGGTCCTCGTCACCGGCGACGAGATCGTCCCCCCCGATGTCGTCCCCGGGCCGGCGCAGATCCGGAGCACCAACGGCCCGCTCCTCGTCTCGGCGCTCGCGCGGCTCGGGGCGGAGGTCACGGATCTCGGCGTCTCCCGCGACGACCGGAGCATCCTGCGCGACGCCCTCGGCCGCGCGCTCGCGGGCGGATTCGACCTCGTCCTGACGACGGGAGGCGTCTCGGCCGGCGACTTCGACCTCGTCCCCGCGCTCCTCGAGGAGCTGGGCGTCGCCGCGTGTTTTCACAAGGTCGCGATCCGGCCGGCCAAGCCCGTCTTCTTCGGCACGAAGGGCAAGACACTCGTCTTCGGCCTCCCGGGGAATCCCGTTTCGGCGGCGGTCGCGTTCGACCTCTTCGTGCGGCCGGCGTGGCGGAAGGCGTCGAGCCTGACGCCTCCCCTTCCGCCTCCCGACGAGGCCCGGCTCACCGCACCCGCGAGGAACAAGGGGTCGCGCCTCGCCTTTGCTCCCGCTTCCCTCGTTCGGGAAGGAGGGCGGCTCGCCGCGACGCCGATCCCGGCGAAGGGGAGCCACGACGTCGTCGCCCACGCCCGCGCGAACGGCCTTCTCGTCCTGCCGGCCGGGGCGGCGTTCGCCGCGGGGGACCGTGTCGCGGTGCACGTCGGCACCGACGAGACGACGCTCGGGCCGTTCGAATGAGGCTCTTCCCGTCGCGCCGCGTCGCGATCACCGGCCTCGGCTGCGTCACCCCGATCGGCAACGGCCGCGACGCGTTCGCGGCGGGCCTCAAGTCCGCGAGCTCGGGGGTCGCGCGGATCGCTCTTTTCGATCCCGAAGGGCTCTCCGTGACGATCGCGGCGGAGGTGAAGGGCTTCGACCCGTCCTCCGTCATGCCGCCGAACGAGCTGCGCCACGTCTCGCGCGTCGTCCCGCTCTCCCTCGCGGCCGCCGGAGAGGCGCTCGCCGACGCGGGGATCGACGCCGCGAAGCTCACGCTCGCCGAGC
This sequence comes from uncultured Acidobacteriota bacterium, assembly GCA_963721385.1. Taxonomy (GTDB): domain Bacteria; phylum Acidobacteriota; class Thermoanaerobaculia; order UBA5066; family UBA5066; genus DAOMFB01. The sequence goes on along the minus strand of CAVRJB010000019.1, from coordinate 678,948 downwards.
GCCGCGATTTCGGCGTCGTCTTCGGCTCGGGAGGCGGCCCCGTGGATTTCTTCGAGAAGATGTACGGGCACTGGTACCGCGGCGACCTGAAGAAGGCGTCGGTCTACGCGATCCCGACCGGGACGATCGGAACACTCTCCTCCGAGATCTCGATGCGGTTCGGCCTCAAGGGGCCCTCGCACGTCGTCTCGACCGGCTGCACCTCCGCCGCCGACGCTCTCGGCTACGCGGCAAAGGCGATCGCGTCCGGCGAGCGCGACCTCATCCTCTCGGGCGGCGCCGACGCCGTGATCACGCCCGGCATCATGACCGGCTTCGCGCTGATGAAGATCCTGTCGTCGTCTTTCCAGGACCGCCCGGAAGCGGCGAGCCGCCCCTTCGACGCCGCGCGCGACGGCTTCGTCCTCGGCGAGGGGGCCTGGATCTTCGTTCTCGAGGAGCTCTCCCGCGCCCGTTCCCGCGGCGCCCGCGTCTACGGGGAGGTCCTCGGGTACGCCGCGACGTGCGACGCCCACCACCGCGTCCGCCTCGACGAGTCGGGCGAGGAGCCGGCGCGCGCCATCGCCGAAGCGATCGCCGATGCGGCGCTCGTCCCGGACGACGTCGGCTACGTCCAGTACCACGGCACGTCGACGCTCCTGAACGACCGGATCGAGACGCGTGCGACGCGCATCGCGCTCGGCGCGCGGGCGGCGGGCGTCCCGGGGAGCAGCGTCAAGAGCCAGGTCGGCCACCCGCAGGGGGCCTCCGGCGCGGCGGGCCTCGCGGCGACCCTCCTCGGCATGGCGGGGGGCTTTCTCCCCGCCACGATCAACCTCGAAACGCCGGACCCCGAATGCGACCTCGACTACGTCCCGAACGTCCCGCGAAAAGCGGAGGTCGAGTTCGCGGTCGTGAACGGGATTGCCTTCGGGTCGAAGAACACCGCCCTCGTCGTCCGGAACGGCCGCGCGATCCCGCGATGAGCTTCTGGGTCCCCGGCCGCCGGCCGGCCGAAGAGATCCTCGACGGCGACGTGCCCGCTCCCGAGGCCGAGGCGAGCCTCTCGGACATCGAGTGGGTCCACCGGAACCTGGGTGGGCGGATCCTCCTCGCGCGGCGGCTCCTCCCGCTCCTGTCCACGCTCGCGGGCAACGGCGGGAGTCTCTCGCTGCTCGACCTCGGCTGCGGCTCGGGACACGTCGGGCGCGACCTCCTTTCGGCGTTCGCCCGCCGGGGCGGCTCCCTCCGCGCGTTCGGTCTCGACCTGAAGCTGACGCACGCCCGCCTCTCTCCCCGGGGCCGCGCCGCCGCCGCCGACGCCCTCGCCCTCCCCTTCGCGGACCGGAGCGTCGACGTCGTCTTCTCGACGCTGTTCCTTCACCACTTCTCGCCCGCCGAGATCGCGACGCTCCTCGGCGAGGCGAAGCGCGTGGCGCGGCGCGCCGTCGTCTCCTTCGACCTGACGCGGCACCGCGTCGCCCTCGCTCTCATCTCCGTCATCGGGCCGCTCGCCTTCAGGACCCGGATCTCGACCCTCGACGGCCAAGCCAGCGTCCGGCAGGCCTACACCCGCGACGAGATGGCGCGCCTCGCCGCCCCCGTCCTCCCGGGCGCGTCGCTCTCGTCCGCCGGGCCGTTCGTCTGGCGTCTCGTCTGGACCCGCCCGTGAGCGCGGAATTCGACGTCGCCGTCGTCGGGGGGAGCCTCGCCGGCAGCGCGGCCGCGGCTGCCCTCTCCCGCGCCGGCGCCAAGGTCGTCGTGCTCGAGAAAGCCCGCTTCCCGCGGCCGAAGATCTGCGGGTCATTCCTCTCCAACGAGGCGCTTCCTGTTCTCGAGAGAATGGGCGCCCGGGAAGAGCTCCAATTCGAACGTCCGGAGACGATCGCACGCTTCGCGCTGGTGACGGCCCGCGGACGGCGCGTCGAATCGGAACTCCCGGCACCCGTCCTTTCGCTCTCGCGGGCGAGGCTGGATTCCCTCGCGGCCGCCGCGGCCGGGCGCCAGGGGGCCAGTCTCCGCTTCGGCGCCGCTGTTGTCTCCTTCGAAGGAAATCTCCCGGGAGGTTTTCGGCTGAAGTCCGGCGGCGCGGAGCTCTCCGCCCGCGTCCTCATCGGCGCGTGGGGACGCTACAGCCCACTTGACGGCCGCCTCTTGCGGCCCTTCTATCGGAAGGCTCCTTCGCTGATCGGATTCGGAAAGCAGCTCGACGGCGATGGCTCCCGCTTCGCCGGATGCGCTGTCCTTCATCTCTTCGAGGGGGGGTACCTCGGCCTTTCGCTCGTCGAAGGGGGTCGGGTCAACCTCGCGGCGCTCGCGACGCCGCGCGTCGCGGCCGAGGCGCACCACGATTTCGACGAGCTCCTCGCGCGCCTGAAGCGCGAGAGCCCGTCGCTGGCGGCCGATCTCGACGGCCTCTCGCCTGAGCCGGGGCCCGTCCTCGTCTCGGAGCCGGTCCACCTCGGCCCGCACGGGAGCGTCGCGGGAGACGTCCTCCTCTCAGGCGACGCGGCCGGCGTCGTCGACCCCTACACCGGGACCGGGATGGCGCTGGCGCTCCGGACCGGGGAGGCCGCGGCAGGACCGATTCTGGACTTCCTCTCCGGGCGCCACGGCGCGGAAGAGCTGAAGGCTGCCCACCGGAGGCGCCGCGCGGAGATCTGCGGGCACCGGTTCCTCGCCTCCCGTGCCTTCCGCTCCGTCTTCTACGGCGGCGTTCTCTCCCGCCTAGTCGGGACCGCTGCGGCGGCGCCGCTGGCGCGCTGGGCAGCCCGCCTGACGCGGGCATGATCCGAGACACTACTGTAAGTAGAAGCCGCCCACCTTCCCGCCCTTCGTCGAGACCTTCGCGAGGACGTCGTCCTTGCCGTCCTTGAACGTGATCTTCCAGAGGTTGACGGCGTAGCCGACCTGGTTGAGCGTCCCGAGATAGGTCAGCGTGTACCCCCCCTTGAGCCGGGGCGCCATCTGGGCCGCGACCGCGTCGAACGTCGTCCGCTTCAGCGCCGCGCGAAAGGGCTCCTCCGCATCCCAGAGGAAGTCGTCGTACGAGCCCGATTCGAGCGCCGCGAGCATCCTCTTCAGGGAAGCCTCCGCGACGGGGGCCTCGGCGACGACGGCCGGACCCGCCGCCGAGCCCTCCGCGGCAACGAGAAGGGCGAGGCCGAGAATCGCCGCGGAGAGCTGCCTCACGACCCGCGTTTCGCCGTCCGGCGCCCTGCCTTTTTGGCCGCTTTCGCCTTCGGGAAGAGCCCGGTCCGGATCGTTTCGACCTGGGAGATGTGGATCCGGTCGTGCCCCGCGTACATGTAGACGAGCTTCCGGATCGACTCCTCGCCGCGCTCGGAATGGAGGCCCACCCGGTCCCACGCTCCCTTCGGGAGGCGCTCGAGGAGGCCGAGGTTCGCCGCGCGGACCATGGCAAAGTCGTCGATCAGGTCGGCCCCCTTCGCGTTCAGGGGCCCGAGCTTTGCGGCGAAGAGGTCCTGTTCGTAGCCTTGGATCCGCGGCCGGTCGTGGGCCCCGATGAAGCGGTATCGCGACCCGAGGATCACCTCACCGTCGGCGAGGTGGGCCAGGATCTCCTTGATCGACCATTTGCCCGGCGCGGGTTTCGTCGCGAGCTGCTTCTCGGTCAGGCCGCGGATCAGCCGGCGGAGGCGGTCCGGCGCCTCGGCCATCGCCTCGACGGGGTCGTCGTCGCCAAGCGCCTTCGCGTAGCTATCGGGAAGTACGGGCCGCGGTCGTCGAGCCGCCATGTCGCCTCCTCCTACTTCTTCGTCGTGACCCCGCGCTCCAGCGCGGAGAGAAATCCGAGATTCGTCCCCGTCAGCCAGTGGCCGCCGTCCACGGGGAGGCAGGCGCCGGTCACGTAGGCGGCCTTCTCCGGGTCGGCGAGAAACGCGATCGACTCCGCGACCTCTTCGGCCGTCGTGAAGCGCCGGAGCGGGACGGAGGCAAGGATCTCCTGTGAGAGCGCCTCGTCAAGCCAGAGGTTCTTGTCGGTCCCCGGCGACCGGAACGGCCCCGGCGACACGGCGTTCGCGCGGATGCCGAAGCGGGCCCACTCGACCGCGAGCGTCCGGGTCATCGCAAGGACGCCCGCCTTCGCGGACGCCGAGTGGATGACGCCGGGCCCGGCGCCCCACGCGTAATCCGCCACGATGTTCACGAAGCAGCGCCCCCGCCCGTCTTCCGCGTGGGCCGAGATCATCGCGAGGCCGGTCGCCCGGGAGACGAAGAACGTCCCGTTGAGGACGATCTCGATCACCGCGCGCCAGCCGTTCGGCGAGAGCTTCTCGGCCGGGCAGACGAAGTTGCCCGCGGCGTTGTTGACGACGACGTCGAAGGCCCCCCATGCGGCATGGAGAGAGTCCGCCATCTTCTGGACGTCGTCCTCGTAGCGGACGTCGCAGACGGTCGTCTTCACGTCCGAGGCCCCGGCGCTCCGGAGCGCCCCGGCCGCGTCGTCGAGAACCTCCGGCCGACGCCCGCAGATCGCCACCCTGGCGCCCTCCCGTGCGAACCGCAGCGCGGTGGCGCGCCCCAGACCGGTCCCGCCACCGGTCACGAGCACGTTCCGGGGGCCCGGCACGTCAGAGGCCCAGCTTGCGCTGGACGGCGACCGGGCTCACGGCCTCATCGGTCCGGAGCTTCAGGTTGCCGAGGCCGTCGTAGACGACCCAGAAACTCGGCTCTTCCGTCCCGAAGGCGCGCGCCAGCTTCCCCTCCACGTCGAGAAGTACCGGCTGCCGGAAGGCCCGGGCGACGCGGACGCACTCCTTCATCTGGCCGCGGCCGACCACGAAGACCGTCTCGACGCCGGACGGCTTCAACGCCTCCGAAAGCTCGAGGGCCGCCGGGATCGTCGCAGCGGACTTGGCATCCGTCCCGACGTAAACGAGCAGGCAGCCGGCCGTTGCCCGGCAGTCCCGGGGCGAACCCTGCTTCAGGGGCGACTCGAAGGCGACGTACATGGGAAGCGTGACGTCCTCGACCGTGGAAGGCGCCTTCAGGTAGAGCCAGGCCCCGAATCCCGTGGCGGCGAGGGTGCCGAAGATCGTCCAGAGGCTCGGCCCGAGCGGGCGCTCCCGCCCCTGGAACTTGAACGGGGACGTTGGCTGGGTCGAGCCAGGGGGGCCGCCGAAGCTTCCTTCCGGAGACGGCGATCCGGCGGAGCCGGCCGGGACGCCGGGTTTCGGAGCGCCCGGGGTGCTAACGGTTCCCATGCCCGTAGTTTACGGACAAGTCGCCCTCCGGCGAAAGGGGCAGCTCCGGAATCCTCAGGAGACCGGCGGCCCCTTCCGGATCCGGACCGTCCCCGACGTCGCGCGGATCGAGATCTTCGGGCCGCCGCCGTTCAGCTTGCCGGTCGCCGTCTGCCGACCGCCCTTCTTGGAGACGGCGATGTCCGGAAACTGCGAGTCGATGTAGTCGCCGTCGGACTCGACGCCCGCGACCGAGATCTCGACGTCTCCCTTGACGTTCGCGGGAAGGACGAGGGTCACGTCTCCGCCGCTCGAGGAGATCTCGACCGACGGCCGGTCCGTGCCGTTGATCTCGCACAGCACCGACCCGCCGCTCGTCCGGACGACCACGGGCCCGCGGACCGCGTGAATCGTCACGTCGCCGCCGCCCGTCCGGGCGGTCACCCTGCCGCCGCCGGACATCAGCGCAATGTCGCCTCCCGTCGTCTCGAGGCGGGCCTCCCCCGAGACGCTTCCGGCGCCAATGTCGCCGCCGTATGTCCGGGCGGTCAGGTCGCCCGTCACGGCCGCGATCGCGATGTCACCGCCCGCCGTCGAGAGGTCGGCCCCCTTCCCGGCCGACTTGACCTCGATCTGCCCCGAGTGAGTCGCCACTCGCACCTTCCCGCTCACGTGGCCGAGCGTCACGTCCCCGAGCGGGACGCTCGTCGCGAAATCGCCGGCGATGTCGCCCCGGACGACAGGGTTCCCGATCTCGGACGGAGGGAGCGGCTCGCGCGGCCGCGCCGGAGAGCGCGGTAGCGACGGCGTGGCAGGGACCGCGGGAACGGCCGGTACGGCAGGAGTCGCCGGCAACGCAGGAACCCGGGGAATTTCGACGATCCGGACGCGGCGCGGGCCGACGACGGCCTTCGCCTGCGCCTCGGTCGTCCCTTCGGCGAGCAGCAGGATCTTTCCGTTCAGGTTCGACATCCGGACGGTCGCGCCGCCCCCGCCGACGGTCGCCTCGTACGAGCGGTTCAGGTTGATCGTGATGTTGTGGCTGAGCTCGCGGCTCATCCGGGCGAGGTCGCGGTTCATCTCCTCGAGGGAGCGGTTCAGCTCGGAGAGGTCGATCTCGATCCGCTCGGCGTCGCCGTCGGCGTCGACTTCGGTCTTCCGGTGTTCGCGCACGGACTGCCGGGTCTCTTCCCGGACCTTCTGCACCTCGACGCGGACCTTCTCCTTCTCGGCCCGGACCTTCTCCTTCTCGGCGCGCGTCATCTCGTCCTCGCCCGCCGGGAATGGGAGGGAGAACGACGAGAGGATTTCGCCGCTCATCGTCTTCCCTTCGAAGCGGAAGCCGGCGGCCGCCGGGAGCTTCAGCGCGAGGTTCCCGTTCACCGACTTGAGCTCGATCTCGGCCCCCTTCGGCAGCTCCGAGACCTGCGCGTCGACGCTGCCGTTGACCGTGCTCAGCTTCAGGCCGTGCCGGGCTCCCGCGACCTCCACCTTCCCGTTGACGCTCGAGAGCGAGAGCTCGGCCGCGACGCCCGCCGCCGTGACGTTTCCATTTACGAGCGAGGCGTGGACGGACACGCCCGGGGGGAGCGTGACCCGGCAGCGGGCGTCCACGCGGAAGGCGTCGGTCCGCTTCATCCGGACGTCCCAGCCCCCGTTGCGGCCGCGGCGGACTTCCGTCCCGGCCGGCTCGACCACGAGCGCGAGGTCGCCGTTGTCGTTCGAGAAGCGTGCCGTCGTCTCGTCGAGGAGCCGCTTCGCCTCGCGGTCGTCCTTCGCGCGGACGGTGAGCTCGACGGAGGCGGCGAAGGCCGTGCCCGCCACGATCTCGACGTTTCCGTTGACGTTCTCGACGGTCAGCGACTTCAGCGTTCCCGAGGCCGTGAAGTCCTGCCGGCGGGAGGCCGTGCCTGGCAGGGTCTCGCCGTCGGCGTGGAGCGCGGCGGCGAACGAGAGACAGACGAACCCGAGGATCAGCAGGATCCAGAGGAGGACCCGCGACGAAGGCGAGCGGTGAAGCGCGTTCGTGCTCATGCGAGAAAGACGCGCTGCGGAGCGAAAGGTCACGCTCACAGCTCGAGTCTCGACAGCGCCTGGGCGGCCTGAACCCGGACGTAGCCGTTCTCGCGCTCGTCCCCCGCCTTGGCGCGGAGGGCGTCGAGCGCCGTGGCGTCCTTCACGGCCGTGGCGATCCGCGCGAGCCCCTCGACGGCGACGATCCTCACCGCCGGGTTCTCGTCGGTCCTCAGGGCGAGGATCAGCGCGTCGCGCGTCGCCTCGTTCGGCGGGAGCTTCACGAGCGCTTCGATCGCCTTTTTCCGGACCCCGGGGTTCCGGTCCCGCTTCAGCGTCTCGGCCAGGACGGCGACGACCTCGGGCGAAGCGGCCGCGCCCGTCCTCGTGTTTTGTGAGACGAGGTCGATCGCCTGTCCCCGCGCCCCTTCCGTTTCGGCGGCGCCCGACATCAGGTAGACGAGGAGGTCGGCGATTCCCTTCTGGTCAGGCCGCCCGACGACCGTGTACCGCGTCGTGACGTCGAACGAGACGCCGACGCGGCCGGCCGGGTCGGCCGGACGGAAAGCGACGTTCGCGAGGCGCGGACGGTTCGAGAGGTCGGGAAGCGCCTCGGAGACGTCGAGCGTCCGCTGCGCCACCACCGGGATCCGGTCCGCCGCGCGCGGGGAAACCTGCTCCGCGGGAGAGGTCATCCGGGCGAGGACGAAGCCGCCACCGGCCGCGAGGAGAATCGCCGCGGCGCGAAAGAGAACTGACGCGACCCTTTCCGCTCGCGGGCGGAACGAGACGACGCTGGACGGAGGCGCGGACGGAAGCGGCGGAGAGCCGCGGCGCGCCGTCTCGGCGATGAGAAGCTCTTCGGTCGTCCGGAGGAACGCGGGCGACGGCACGGCGGCGGGAGACTCCGAAAGCGCGGCCCAGGCCCTCTCGAGGCGGGCGAAATCCCCGGCGCACGAAGGGCAGACGGCGAAGTGGGCTTCCAGCCACGCCCATTCTCCTTCGGGCCGCTCACCGGCGAGGCGGAGAACGGCGGCTTCGCGGACCTTTACGGCGTCACGGCATTCCATGTCGGGCCTCCACGGGAAAAGACGTCTTTCAGCTTCTCCATCGCCCGGAAGATCCGGGTCTTGACGGCCCCTTCGCTGATCGAAAGCGCCTTCGCGATCTCGGCGTAGGCGAGGCCGTGGTAACGGGAGAGGATCAGGGCTTCGCGCTGGTCATCGGACAGCTCGGCGAGCGCCTTCCGGACGAAGTCCCGCCGCTCGCTCAGAAGGAGCGCGGCGTCGGCCTGCGGCTCGGCCGACGGCGCCTCGGCCACGGATTCGAGCGGCACCGTCGTCCGCCTTCCGGTCCGCCGGAGCCGGTCGCGGCTCGCGTTCGCCGCGATGGCGAAGAGCCACGACGCGACGGAGGCGCGCCCGTCGTACTGGTCGACTCGGGAGATCAGCTTGAGGAAAACCTCCTGCGCCACCTCTTCCGCCTCGGCCCGGTTGGCGAGCATCCGGTCGGCGAAGCGGAGGACCGGAACGCCATATCGGTGGAAGAGCTCCGACGCCCCCTCGGGCTCGCCCCGGCGGACCATCAGGAGAAATTGCAGGTCTTCGTCCGCGTCCACGCGCTCCTCGGGTGCTCGCCGGGCGCTCGCCATCGGGAAGGAGACGCGCGGCGGAGCGAAAGGTTACGCCCGGTTTTCAGGGTCCACGCCGCTCCCCCGGTCCGCGGTCAGCGCGCGACGAGCCGGATCGTCCCCTTGTGGGTCTTCGCCAAGAGGCGCGGCCCGCCGCCGTTGATGGCGCCCCGAAGGACGTCGCCGGAGCCGCGGGAGACGGCCTGCGAGGAGACGTCGAAGTCCGACCGGATCCGGCCATGGCGGTCGCCGGCGGCGTCCAGCGTGAACCCGGTCCCCTTCGGCAGGGAGAGCTCGATCTCCCCCTTATGAGTCTCGACGCGAGTGTCGCCCCCGAACCGGGCGAACTCCACCCGGGCATCTCCCTTGTAGGTCTCGAGGTCGAGGCGGCCGTCGAGGCCGGCGACCCGGATCTTCCCCTTGTACGACTCGATGCGGAGCCGCCCTGCGAGCGACGCGACGTCGATCGACGACTTGTAGTCCTTGATGTCGAGCGAGGCCGTCCTCGGCATCCGGATCCGGTAGTGGACGAAGGGGCGGGACGTGCACCAGCTCAGGAATCCCTCCCGGTACCCCTCCAGCCGCCGGTAGCTCGACTCGATCACCACGAGGTCGGAGTGGGCGTCGATCCGGACCTCGGTGGCTTCGACCCATTCGGCCCAGGCCTTCTCGTCGCCGCAATCGGTGTCTGCGACGACCCGGGCCTCGACGACGACGTCCGCCCGCTCTTCCGCTGTCACGTCGACCGAGCCCTTGTAGGTGTCGACCTCGACGCGGCCGTTCGCCGCGAGCGGAAGGGTCTTTCGGATCTCCTTCTGGGGCGCGCCATGGGCCGCCAGGCTGAAGAGGGCGAGGAGGAACAGCGGGACGAGAAACCGGCGTGTGCGGCTCATGCCTGTAGAGACGAAAACCGCCGAAAAAAGTTTCCGGCACGGCCCCGGCCATCGCCCGGAAGCAGGCGCCCCTCTCAGGCGCGGACGGCGACCAGGGAGCTCTCGCCCACGAAGACGAACTTCCGGGCCCGTGCCGCCGCGCAGAGCTCGGTCCGGAAGTCGGGGTGGGCGATGTCGATGAGGGCCCCGGCCCGCTGGCGGATGTTCTTCCCCCACAGGTCGGCCACGCCGTACTCCGTGACGACGTAGTGGATGTCGCCCCGGCTCGTGACGACGCCCGCCCCCTCCTCGAGCGCGGGGCAGATCCGGCTCACCTTGCCGTCCTTCGCGGTGGAGGGGAGGGCGATGATGGGCCGCCCCCCGCGGCTCCGCGACGCGCCCCGGATGAAGTCGACCTGTCCCCCGATTCCCGAGAAGAACCGGCCGCCGATCGTGTCGGCCGCGACCTGCCCCGTCAGGTCGACCGCGAGCGCGGAGTTGATGGCGATCATGTGGTCGTTCCGGGCGATCTGGAACGGGTCGTTCGTGAAGCTGGAGGGGCGCATCTCGAGCGCCGGGTTTTCGTTGACCCATTCGTAGAGCCTCTGCGAGCCCATGAGAAACGACGTCACCATCTTCCCCGGAAGGAGGGTCTTCCTCTTCCCGGTGATGACGCCCGCCTCCGCGAGCCGCATGACGCCGTCGGAGAGCATCTCGGTGTGGATTCCGAGATCGCGCCGTCCGCCGAGGCAGGCGAGGACGGCGTCGGGAATCCGGCCGATGCCCATCTGCAGCGTCGCCCCGTCTCCGATGAGGCCCGCCGCGTGCAGGCCGATCTGGCGGCAGACGTCGTCGAGCGGCTCGGACGGGAGCTCGAAGAGCGCGTAATCGACGGGGACGAGGTGGGCGATCCTCTCCACGTGGATGAAAGAGTCGCCGTGCGTCCGCGGCATCCGCGGGTTCACCTCGGCCAGGATCAGGCTCGCGGTGTCGACGGCCGCCTTGACGATGTCGACCGAGACGCCGAGGCTGACGAATCCGTGCCGGTCGGGCGGGCTGACCTGGATGAGAGCCACCTCGACCGCGACGCGCCCGCTCGTGATGACCTGCGGGATCTCGGACAGAAAGACGGGCATGAAGTCGGCTCGCCCCTCCTGCACCGCCTGACGGACGTTGGCGCCAATGAAGAACGCCGTGTGGCGGAAGCGCTCCTGCAGGCCGGGGGCCACGTAGGGCGCGGGGCCCAGGGTGAGGAGGTGGACGATCTCGTTGCCGAAGAGATGCGTCCCCTTCTCGACCATGGCCTCGACGAGGCGGGCGGGCTCGGCGGCACCGGAGCCGATCAGGATGCGGCGGCCCGGCGGGATGGCCCGGATGGCCTCCTCGGCGGTCGCGACTTTCCAGCTGTAGCGGGTTTGCCAGTCGTTGACTTCGCTCATGGTGGGAATGATGCGTCGCGGCAGGCGCGAACGCAGTAAGCGCTTTGCATCATCCGGGCGGAAGCTGCTGCCGTAACATGACTTCCGGAGGCCCGCCCGGAAGCCATGAAAACGTCGTTCCGCATCGCCCGGATCGCCGGCATCGACCTCAACGTCCACGTGACGTTCGGCCTGATCGTCCTGCTGGGCGCGGCCGATTGGGGCTCGCGATTCGGCGCGCGAGGGGCCCTCTTCGGTGCGCTCCTCATGATCGTCCTCTTCGCCTGCGTCGTCCTTCACGAACTGGGGCACGCCCTCGCCGCGAAGGCCTTTGGCATCGGGGTCCGCGACATCACGCTCCTCCCGATCGGCGGCGTCTCCCGAATGGAGAAGAACCCCGACACGCCTTTCCACGAGCTGGTCATCGCGGCGGCGGGGCCGCTCGTGAGCCTCGCCATCGCGGCGGGGCTCTGGGCCGCGACGGGCGTCGCCTCCTCCCTCGGGAAGCTCGATCCGGCGACGATCCTGAAGAGCATGACGCCGGGAAGCGAAACGGCGCTCCTCTGGCTTCTCTTCGCAAACGTCTTCCTCGCCCTCTTCAACCTGATCCCCGCCTTCCCGATGGACGGCGGCCGGATGCTTGCGGGCGGTCTTGGCGATGTTCATGGGTTTCGGCGCGGCGACCCGCGTCGCGGCCACGATCGGCCAGGCCCTCGCCATGGGGATCGGGTTCTTCGGCCTCATTTCGGGGAATTTCCTCCTCGCGCTCATCGCGCTCTTCATCTTCATGGGCGCCTCGCAGGAGCGGGCCGAGGAAACGGCGCGGGTCGTCCTCGGGACGACGCGCGTCGGCGACGCGTACAACAAGAACGCCATCACGCTGGCGCCCGGCGCGGCGGTGAGCCAGGTCGTGGACCACATCCTGACGAGCTACCAGCCCGACTTCGCCGTGATGCAGGGGACGAAGCTCGTCGGCGTCGTCTCCCGCGAGGAGATCCTGAAGAGCCTCGCGACGGAGATGGGGGACGCGTACGTGACCAGCATCATGAACCGCGATCCGGTCCGCGTGGAGGCCGACATGCCCCTCGACGGCGTCCGCCACCACCTCGCCGAAAAGAGGCAGCGCCTCGCCGCCGTCTACAGGGGCGACACGTTCCTCGGCCTCGTCTCCGCGGAGGACATCGCCGAAGCGCTCCTCATCATCTCGTTCTCGAAGGCCCAGGAAGCCCGCCGAAAGGCGGCGATGGAGCAGGCTTGAGGGCAGGAGGAGCGATGAGCGATTCCCGGGGACTCCAGATGGAGAAGGTCGTTTCGGTCGAGTCGATGCGCGGCGACATGGACGTCGATACGGAGGAGATCCTCGCTGTCTGCGACGAGGCCGCCGAGTTTCTGAAGGGTTTTTCCTGGTGCGGACGGATCGAAGAGAGATTCGTCGGGCTCGGCGTCCCCGGGCTCGTCGGCGTCTTCCTGTTCCGCTTCGAGCCGGCCGGAAGCGACGTGGACCCGTGGGTCTGGGTGATCGCCGGCGACCTGCCGCCCGCCTACATCACGACCGAGAACGCACCGAATCCGGCCTGCGCCCTGGACGGGTACATCGGCGCCATGCAGTCGTGGGTGCGGGCGGTCCGGGAAGGGCGTTCCGTGGAAAACGAGATTCCCGTCGGCGCACCGCCGACCCCGCCCTACGCCGACTCGCTCGAGTCCCGCCTGACGATCCTCGATCGCGAGGTGCTCTGGCGCCATCGCGCCGATCTCGCCGGGGGGAGCCGCAAGACGTGAGCGGAAAAGCCGGGCGGATGGGCGACGGCCGGCCTGCCGTTTCGAGCGGAGACTGACGCTTCAATCGTTGACTTACAAAAGGGGAGACATATGCCGATCACTGCCTTCAACAGTTTCACCGACGGACTCGACCCGAATCGAAGGAGCCGCGAACACTTCATTGCCAACATCAACGTGGAGGACGACCGCCTCTGGGTTCCTTACGCCGAAGGTGTATGGATTCAGCCCTGCTGCTTTAACGTCACGTCTGGAGGATTCAGCGTCGTTCTGAAGGGTCTCCGCGGCGCGAAGCTGGGCACTCACTACCACGTTGGCACCGTTCGTGGGTATACGATGCGTGGTCATTGGCGATACTTGGAGCATGACTGGGTTGCAAAGCCCGGGACGTTTATCTACGAACCCGCCGGCGAGGCTCACACGCTGGTCATCACCGACGACTCTCCAGAACCAGCGCTGATCCTCTTCATAGTCGAAGGCGGTCTCATCTATCTGGACAAGTCGGTCAACGGTGGCTTTGCTGCCTATGAGGATGGATTCACTTTTCTGGAGCTGACTCGGAACTACTATCGCGAGGCCGGTCTCGATGTGCGCCAGCTGGACCTGCTGGTTCGCTAGTCGAGGCACGCGGCCCAACAAGCGGTTGCAGCGGACTCGGCAGTTGACCCGATAAAGTAGACACTCTGGCCTAACGCTCGAGGAATCAGGGATGGCCTGAACCAAGGGTCCGGGGAAGCCCTGCCGCTGGGCGGGATATCGTTGGTGGACACGTCGGACATCCTGGGGGGACGCAAATGAACAAGGGACAGAGCGCCCGCGACAGGCAACGCAGACTCTTCTGGCGCCGGATGCTCTTCCATTCGGGGATCGCTCTCGGGATCCTCGGCGTTTCGCTGGGCATCGGCATCGGGGGGTATGCGCACTACGAACACATGGCCTGGCGGGACGCTTTCCTGAATGCAGCGATGATCCTCGGCGGCATGGGGCCCGTGAAGACAGAACTGTCCGAGCCGGGAAAGATCTTCGCGGGTCTCTACGCGCTGTATTCGGGGCTCGTCGTGATCGCCGTGGCGGGACTCCTCCTGGGCCCAGGAGTGCATCACCTGATGCATCACGTGCACTGGGACGAGCCGCCGGAGAACAAGTAGAGGAGGAAACAGGCATGGCAGGCATGGCAGGCATGAAGTCGTTTCTCGTCGGCATCGTCCTGGGGCTTGCATTCGTCCTGCTCGTTCATTCGGTTCCACCGCAGCCGGCTCGCCAGCTCATCGCGCTCTCTCTTGCGGTGACCGCGTGCATCTACTGTGGCGCGCTGCTGGCGCAGTCCGCACCGGGCCACGTCGTCGTGCTCGAGCTGGCCGTCTTCGGAGTCGTGTTCGCGTGCGCCGTCGTCGGGCTTCGCGCGGCAACCTCCTGGCTGGCCGCGGGCTGGGTGCTGCACGGGGTGTGGGACCTACTCCACCATCCGAAGGCCGTCCCCACGCGCGTCACCAGCTGGTTCCCTCCCCTGTGCGCCGCGTTCGACTTCGTCGTGGCCATCGCGCTCCTCATCGGGCCGTGGCGCCCGCTGGCGTAGCGCTTGCCTCGAGCCGGCTTTTCCTCGCGATCCCCGACTCGTGAACGCCACTAGAATTCGGTCACCGGCAGAAACGACAATGCGGCTGCCCGTAGGAACTTCGACTCCGAATGGCCAGGAAGACTTCCATCGATAGCCACCCGGGGCTGTCGTCAGAGACTCGTTAGCCTGCACAAAGGCGGACCCCGTGCGACTCTGGACCCTCCACCCTCGCTATCTCGATTCCCAGGGACTCACGGCGCTCTGGCGGGAAGCGCTCCTTGCTCGTCAGGTCCTTCTCGGCCGTACTCGCGGCTACCGCCGTCATCCCCAGCTTCACCGCTTCCAGGCCCGGTCCAACTCCGTCGCACTGATCAACACCTACCTCTTTCATGTTCACGCCGAGGCGCAGCGTCGCGGCTTCGCCTTCGACCGGGCGAAGCTCGCTGGCCCCCGAGCTCGAATGCGCCTTCCGGAAACCGTCGGCCAGCTCGAATTCGAGTGGCGTCACTTGCAAGGCAAGCTTCGGGGCCGAAGCCCGGACCTGGCCCGGCGCCTCCGAATCGTCCAACGCCCGGATCCCCACCCCCTCTTTCGGCTGGTCGCTGGCGGCGTACGTCCGTGGGAAATCCGTGCAGCTTCCCCGGACACGAACAACGCTCAGGCGGTGAAGCGCCTCGCGTAATGCGATCGTCGGGCGGATTCTCGTCAGCGTCTGACGCCGACGAGAAGGCCGTCCGGCGTCGGGACGCAGACGGTGTCGAAGGCGCGCGCCGCTTCCTCGTGGAACCGGCGCATCGCGGCGGCTTCGTCGGACTTCTCGAGCAGCCGGCCGAAGAGGAACGCATTGTCGCCGAGGAGGAGGCCGCCGGGGCGGAGGTTTCGCCCCGCCCAGCGGCCGTAAGCGTCGTAGCTTGCCTTGTCGGCGTCGACGAAGACGGCGTCGAACGGGCCGTGCGCCTCGAGGGACGGCAGGACCTCGAGGGCGGCCCCCTCGACGACGGTGACCCGCGTCGCGAGCCCGGCCTCCGCGAGGTTCTCCCGCGCGACCGCCGCGTGCCTCACGTCGAACTCGACCGACCAGAGGTGTCCGTCGTCGGCGAGGGCGCGGGCCATCCGGATCGCGGAATAGCCCGCCAACGTCCCGATCTCCACCGCTTTCCGGGCCCCTGCGAGCCGGAGGAGCAGCTCGACGAGCCGCGCCTCCGACGGCCCCAGCTGGATGGCCGGCATCCCGTGCCGCTCCGGAGCGTCGAACGCCCGCGCGAGCGCGGCGTCGTGACCCGCGTGGACCCGCGCCGTCCAGTCGAGAATCGCGGAGTCGAAGTAGGCCTCGCCGGAACGGGAGTCCCGGTCTGCCATCCCTACTTCACCTTTGCCATCGGGACGTACGCGCCGTCGTTCGTCCCGCTCGTGTCGGTCGCGCCGTCGTTCACGACGCCGTAGGCGAAGAACTCGTCGTTCCCGTCGGCGAGCGTCAGGTGGACGAAGCCGTTCTTCACGGCGCCGAGGACGCCGTTCTTCTGGAACCACTGGCCGGGATTCAGGACGACGCTGTCCGCCGAGCTCTGCATCCCCGTGTCGCCGTCGAGGACCTCGTAGTTCACGCGAATCGTGGTGTTGTTCGCGCCCGCGTTGACGATCGCGAGGTTCGAGCGGGCCCGGTCGTTCTGCGCGAGCCCGAACACGTACGCCTCCGTCGCCGCCTGCGTGAAGATCGAGCCCGGGTACGCGAGGCCGTAGACGCCTCCCGATGGGGCGGGCGACGTCGTCCGCGCGGCCGCGAGCCCCTGCCAGAGGTAGGCCCCGTCGGTGAAGATGACGGCGAGGGCACCGGCGTAGCTGCCTCCACGCGGGCCGATTTTGGCGCCGGCGGACCGGAGCTCGTTCAGCACGTCGGGGATGACCGCCTGTTCGTACGGTCCGAGGGGCTGAAAGCGAACGCCCGTCGGCCCCAGGGGCGCGGTGAGCGACTCGTAGTACTCGACGTAGGCGTAGACCCCGAAACCGTTCGGGTTCGTGAGGGTCAGCTCGCTCTGGAAGGTCGGCGTCTCGACGAGGACCGGCACGGTCGATTCGGTGTCCCAGCCGTCGGATTCGATGCAGGGAATGAACGACCCGTCGTTCGTCACGTTGTCGTTGACGACGCCGTAGGCGAAGAACGGATCGGCGCCGGAAACCCGCTCCACGAAGGCCCAACCGCTGGAGAAGCCGGCACCCGGCGAAGCGAGGACTCGGTTGATCTGAGTCCACTCCCCCGGCTGAAGAACGACGCTGGGGCTCAGGGGCTGGTAGAGCGTTCCATCGCCGCTGATGAGCGTGACGCGCAGGGTCACCGGGCCGCCGGTGCCGGCATTGACGAGCGCGAGGTTGCTCCGGTCCGCGCCGTTCTCGAGGAGGCCCACGACGGCCGTGAGCGACGCCGTGTAAAGGGCCGGGTCGATCGCGGAATAGGCGAGCCCTGCCCGCCCAGGGCCCGAAGGCGCCGTCGTCCGGGCGACCACCGATCCGGCGGTCGCCGACGAGAGGCCGTCGAAAGTGACGCGGAGCGAGCCCCCCTGTCCCGGGCCGGCCGGAATGCCGGGGATCCGGCTCCTCAGGAACTCGAGCGCGTCGGGGATCCGCAACTGCGCTCCCGCGGCGATGCTGACCGACGTCGAACCGCTCCCCACGCCCCCGAAGTAGGGCGACGCCGTGTAGACGAGGCTTGCCGTCGCGTCCGTCGTCCCGGCGTTCGAGAAGACGAGCTCGGTCGAGAACAGGGCGTCGCCGAACCCGCGAACGTCGAGGACCACCGGGACGAGCAGGGTAGCCGAGGCTGCCGCCGCAGGGATAGAAAGGCCGAGGCAGGAAACGGACAGAAAGGTCACGGCCGCAAAACGAATCCGGGATGTCATCGTGTGCCCTCAATGAGAGAACAAAGCAAGAAACGCGCCCGGCTGATTGTCGTCCAGGCGCGTCGCTCCTGTCGGGCGCAGTGGAAAATGGGGGGGATCAGCCCGGGACGAGGACGATCAGGTACCGGCTCCCCTGCCAGAACTTGTCGGAGTCCGTCACCTTTAGGAGGCTCCCCTTCGGGGGATCGGCGACCAGCTCGAAGCTCCCCTTCGCGTGGCCCGACAGGATCCGGACCTTGTCCGGCGGCGCGCCGAACGGGAAGTCCTTTTCCTTCCGGACGTCGATCTTCCGGAAGAGCTTATCGTCGAAGAACCCGGTCTGCTTCCAGCTTCCGCCGAGACCGAGGATGCTCCCCTTCTTCTCGACGAGGCCCGCCTTTTCGAGGTCACCCTTCGTCCCGACGACGACCCATGCCGTGGAGAGCTTCTCCTCCTGGCCCGTGATCTCGGCTTCCTTCGCCGCGACCGTCGTCTTCAGCTCCTCGGTCACCTGCTGGAGCTGGAGGACCTTCTGTTCGAGCTCGGCGAGCATCGTCTCCTTCTCCTCGAGCGACTTCCGGAGCTCGTCCACGAGGCGGCCCATCGTCGTGACCTTCCCCTCGAGGGCGGCCACCTTCGCATCCGACTCCTTCTTCTGCTTCGAGAGCGTTTCGAGCTTGGCGAGGTTCGCGCGGACGGCCTTCCGGATGTCCTCGATCTCGGCCTTCAGCTCCTCGCGCCTGCCGGAGGCCTTCCCCTCCTGCGCGACCGCGATCGAGGTCTGGACCGCCTTCAGCTCCTTCGTCCGGAGCTCGGCGAGGGCCTTCTGCACCTCGTCCAGCGTCGCCTGCGCCTCCGTGTTCGCGGCGCCGACCGACGTGATCTCGGCCTTCAGGCTCTCGGACTCCTTCTTCAGCTTCTCGTTCTGCTGCTGGGACTCCTCGAACTTGCTCTTGGAGACGCAGGCCGGCGCCCCGAGGAGGAGGACGGCGAGGCCAGCGGCGAGGGGGCTCAGGTGTCTTTTCATCCCTTTATCGTACCCCCGGCTCGAGAAGAGTGAGCGTTCCCGCCTCGGCGTCCAGCTCGGCCATCGCGCCGAGCGGGATCGTCGCGTTTTCCGGGACGTGGCCGAAACAGAGGCCGGCCACGACCGGGATGCCCAGCTTCCCGAAGCGGTCGGCGCAGACCTCCTGCCAGGTCCAGGTCCCGAGGCCGCTGTAGCTCGGCTTGAAATCCCCCGGCGTGCACTTCGAGAACCTCCCGAGCGCCACGCCAGCGAGACCGGAGAGCTTGCCCGTCAGGAGGAACCCCGTCAGCCAACGGTCGATGCGGTACGGGTCTTCCTCGACCTCTTCGAGGAAGAGGATCCGCCCCTTCAGCTCCGGCTCGAATGGCGTTCCAACCAGCGTCGCGAAGACGCTGATGTTCCCCCCGACGAGGCGCCCCTTCGCCTTGCCGGGGTGGAGCTTGAAGACGCGGTTCTCGCGGTCCACGCTCCCCTCGCGCGGTGTGAACGGGGGCGGCTCGGCGATCCGGCCCGAAAACCCTTCCATGACGACCTTCCTGAGGGCCGCCGCGCCGTACTCGGACATGCCGGAGGCGTTCGGGCCGTGGAATGTGACGAGGCCCGTGAGCCGGTGGATCGCGTTCAGCGTCCCCGTGATGTCGCTGTGGCCGATGAACGGCTTCGGGTTCTTCCGAATCGTCTCGTAGTCGAGGTATGGGAGGATTCGCGGCGTTCCGTATCCGCCCCTGATGCACCAGACCGCGTCCACTGTCGGGTCGGCGAACGCGGCGTTCAGATCGGCCGTCCGCTCGGCATCCGTTCCGGCGAGGTAATGGGTCTTCCTCCCGGCGTTCGGCATCAACCTCGGCACGAGCCCGAACGAGGCGACGACCTCGGCCGCGACTTCGTTCGCCTCGAACTCGTAGGACGGCGAGGCCGGATGAATCAGCGCGACCGTGTCCCCCTTCTTCATCGCATTGGCGAAGAGCGGATCGGGCGGCTTCTCGGCGTAGCGGGAGAGCGCGGCCTGGGCCGACGCGGGGAAGCCGGCGATGAGAGACGCGAAAGAAACCTCTTCGAGGAACGCGCGGCGGCTCTTCAGCATGCCGCGGATTCTAGCGGCCGAAGGTGAGGCACCCGAGGGAAAGGCCGCCCATTTCGAAGCCCTCGTAGACGGAGGAGACCGGATCGCCATTCGCCGCGCCGAGCGCGAAGAAAAGCGGGTCGAAATGCTCGGTCGTCGGGTGGGCACGGGCCGCGTTCGGCGCACCTTCGCGATAGCCGAGCAGCGCTTCCGTGTCTCCTGCCGCGAGTCCCCCGCGGACCCACGTCTCGAACTCCACGGCCCAGCCCGGAGGGGGCGCGCCTCTCTCTTCCCACTCGAGCAGCCGGAGGTTGTGGACGAGCCCGCCGCTCCCGAGAAGGAGCATTCCCTCGTCCCGGAGCGGCGCGAGCGCGCGCCCGACAGGCGAAAACGGCGGCGGGCGTCCGCGGCTGCGGCAGGGAGACCGCTACGACCGGGACGTCGGCTTTCGGCGCGAGGAGCCGGAGCGGCACCCACGCCCCGTGATCGAGGCCGCGCGACGGATCGGCCTCCGAGGCAATTCCCGCGTTCTGAAGAAGGCCGACGATCCGCGCCGCGAGCGCCGGCTCGCCCGGCGCGGGGTACTCGATCTCGTAGAGCGGCGCGGGAAAGCCACCGAAGTCGTGGATCGTTTCGTGATTCTTCGTCGACGTGACGAGCGCTGGGCCCCACGCCTCCCAGTGCGCCGAGACGACGACGATGGCGGAAGGTCGCGGAATCCCTGCGGCGAATGCCCGGAGCGCCGCGCCCCATGGCGTCTCGCGGAGCGCGAGGTCCGGCGCGCCGTGCGAGACGAAGAGGGACGGCAGCTTCATTGAGGGAATGGCGACGGCGGAAGCGGCCGGGACATGGGGATGTAGCTCCCGTCGCTCGTACCTGCTCCCGGCACGGCCCCGTCGTTGACGACGCCGTAGGCGAGGAACCCCGGAAACTTCCGAACCGTGAGTCGGATTCGCGCGTACCCGTTCGAAATGCCGAAGCCCGACAGGACGGCATTGACCTGTTTCCAATCGGGAACGACGCAATCCAGGGAGAAACATCGACGCTTCCCGCGAGGAGACCGGTCTCCCCGTCGAAGACGTCCGCCGAGAGAGCCAACGGGAGAAGCGGCGCCTGGAGGCGCAAGGCCGTTCGAACTCGACGCCTTCACGAACGGCGAGATTCGACCGGACGAAACCGATCCTGCCGAAGGCCGTAGACCCACGTCTCACTCCGACGCGGCATCCTTCGAACGGAATCGCGGCGAGAAGAGCCCGTAGCTCGCCGCCACCCGGCGCCGGCGCGAGTACGTCCGCGCGCCGGCAAAGAATAGCCCGTGACGTCCGAGTGCCAGCTGACCGGTACCCCGTTCGCCGGGATTAGCGTGCGGCCAGTCCTGTACCCGGAGAAGGGGAGAAAGATCCGGGAACGAAGCGCTGCTCCCCGGCGTCCGAGAGTGACGAGCTCCGGAATTCCCTACCGGAGCGTGAGAGGCGTCGTCCCCGGATTCATCAGGACGGCCTCGGTCGAGAACCCAGCGGTTGAAACCGCAACGGGAGCATCAGGCTCCTCGTCCTCCGACCGGCAGGGACGGCGGGCACGAACGAGCCGTCGTTCGTGACGTTGTCGTTCACGACCGCATACGCGTAGAAAGGATCGGTCCCGCCAATCCGCTCGACCGTCGCCCAGCCATTCGACATCCCGGCCTGCTGGAAGACCTGGTTGAGCTGGAGCCACTGCCCCGCCGCGAGCGTCACCGAGGGAAGCGCGACGCTCCGGACGTCGGCGGGATCGCCGCTCGTCAGCGTCACGCGGTAGGTCGACGTCGTCCCCGCCGCCGGGTCGGCGGCGTTCACGAGGCCGAGGTTGCTCCGGAAGTCGGCGGTCTCCCGAAGGCCGAAGAGGACGACGGGCGAGTCGGCGACCTCGTCCGGGCTGAGCGCCGGGTAGGCGAGCCCGGCCCGTCCTGCGCCCGAGGGCGCCGTCGTTCGGACCGACGCGAAGACGACGTCGCCAGCCGAAGCGCCCGTCCCCACGATCCGGAGCGTCCCTCCCTGGTCGCCGTTCGTCGGGATCGAAAGCCCCTTCTGCCGGAGCCACGCGATGGCATCAGGGATCGTCTCCTGGCGCCCGGCGGCGAGCAGCTTCGGTCACGGTTCCGCCCCCCGACGCTCCGAGCGAGGCCGCGGGCGTGTAGGTCACCGCGAGGGAGACCGGCGTCGTCCCGCGGTTCCCGAGCGTCAGCTCCGACGTGAAGTGCGCGCCGCCGGCGCCGAGGACGTCGACGACGACCGGGACGGTCAGGACGCTCGCCGCTCCCGCGGCGTCGGTCACCTGGTAGAGGGCCCCGCCGCCGTAGTCGGCCAGGTAGAGTTCTCCCGCCTCGTCCTCGCCGAAGGTCGAGACGCTGAAACCGGGGGCGAGAAACTCGTGCGTCTCCCATCCCGCCCCGTTCGGGCGGAGGCCCCGGAGCCGCCCGGTGCAGTAATCGGCGTAGAAGTAGATCCCGTAAAGGCTCGCGTACGAAAGGCCGCGATAGCGGAAGCCC
Organism: uncultured Acidobacteriota bacterium; assembly: GCA_963721385.1. Lineage (GTDB taxonomy): Bacteria > Acidobacteriota > Thermoanaerobaculia > UBA5066 > UBA5066 > DAOMFB01. Next base: position 657,005 of record CAVRJB010000019.1, on the reverse strand, counting down.
CCCGTCACCGAGCAGTCGCCGCCCGCGTGCGGGTACTCGGTCACCGGGAGGACGAGGCCGGCGGAGCTGCAGGCCGCCGGGTTGTAGCAGTGGTCCCCTTCCATGATCCGCCAGCCGTAGTTCTCGCCCCCCGGGCTTCGACGCCGGCTGGAAGTCGACCTCCTCCCAGTTGCCCTGCCCGACGTCGCCGATCCAGAGGTCCTTCGTCCGCCGGTCGAAGGAGAAGCGCCACGGGTTGCGGACGCCGAGCGCCCAGATCTCCGGACGGTAGGCAGGGTTTCCGACAAAGGGGTTCGAGGACGGGACGAGATAGGGCGGGACGCCGGACTGCGACGTCGATCCGGAGGAGCTTGCCGAGGAGGCTGGCCGGGTTCTGGGCGTTGTTCTGCGGGTCGCCCCCCGAGCCGCCGTCCCCCATGCCGATGTAGAGAAACCCGTCCGGGCCGAACGCCAGCTGCCCGCCGTTGTGATTCGCGTAGGGTTGCGGGATCTTGAGGATGATCTCCTCTCTTGCGGCATCGGCCGTGTCGCCGTTCCCGCCCGAGACCAGCCAGAAACGGGAGATCGTCGTGTCGCCGTTCAGGTCGGTGTAGTTGACGTAGAAATCCCCGATCTCTCCAAAGTACGGGGCCGAAGGCGACGGAGAGGAGCCCCCGCTCGCCGCAGCACGACACGCGGCCCGAGATGTCGAGGAAGGGAGTCGGGAGGAGCGCGCCGTTCCTGACGATCCGGATCCGCCCGCGCTGCTCGACGACGAAGAGCCGGCCGCTCCGGTCGCCCGCGTTCGTGACGTGGACCGGGTTCGAAAGCCCGCCGAGCTTCCGGACGAGCCGGACCTGCGGCCACGCCTGTGCCGCGGCAACCTCGGCCCAGAGGACGAGGAGCAGGTGGACCGTTTTCTGGATCAGTGGGATTTCTTCGGTTTTGCTGGACCGAGCGCCGACGCGCCGTTCCCCGGGAAGTGCTTCAGGGCGGCGGACTCGCTGTCGTAGACCTCGAAGACCGGCAGCAGCGCCGCGAGGTGGAGGCTCTTCTTCACCCGCTCGTGCAGATTCAGGAGCTTCAGCTCGGCGCCGAACTTCTTGCAGACCTTCAGGCTCTGGACCAGCTCGCCGACGCCGGAGCTGTCGATCGACGTGACCTTCGAGAGATTCAGGAGGATCCGCTTCCAGTCCTCGGCGAGAAGCTCGTTCACGACGCCTCGCAGGATCTCGTCCCCGTATCCGGCGTGGAGCTTCCCCTCCATGTCGACGATGACCACATGCTGCTTCTTCCGGACCTCGACGTGCATGGCCCCTTCATCCTAGCGCCGACGGCCGCCGGAGGGAAATGAGCCCTTGTCGGGGACCCGGGGCGTCGGCAGAATGCGGCCTCCTTGGTCTCCACCGCGCCCCCCTCCCTGCACGACGGCCTGGAGGCCCTGCGGGAGGACCGCGCGACGGACCCGGCCGCCGTGGCCGCCGTCGCCCGCCTCGCCGGCGAGTTCGGGACGCCGCTCTACGTCTACGACAAGGCCGGGATCACGGGTCCGTTCCGCGCCCTCAGGGAGGCCTTCCAGCCGCGATTCCCGAAGCTCCGCCTCCACTACGCCCTGAAGGCGAACGGAAACGTCGCCCTCGCGCGGATCCTGCGCGCCGAGGGCGCCTTTCCCGAGGTCGTCTCGCTCGGCGAGATCCTGACGGCCCTCCGCGCCGGCTGGCGGGGCGAGGACCTTCTCTTCACGAGCTCGTCCAAGACGCCGGCCGAGATCGCGAAGACCGTCGAGACGGGCGCCGTCCTCAACGCGGACTCGATCGACGAGCTGGAGCAGGCTTCCGCGGCCGCCGTCCGCGCCGGGCGGACGCTCCGCCTCTCGTTCCGGCTCAATCCCGGCGTCGACCCCGACACGCTCCACCACATAAACACGGGGATCCCGGAGTCGAAGTTCGGGGTCCACCTCGACGGCGGCCATGCGCTCGCGGCCTATGCCCGCGCGAAGGAGCTGCCGGGCCTCGCGATCACGGGCGTCCACTGTCACATCGGCTCGCAGATCGGCGACACGGCCGGATACGAGGAGACGGCCCGGAAGATGCTGGCGTTCGTCCGTGAGCTGAAGGAGACGCTCGGCGTCACGCTCGCCTTCGTCGATCTCGGCGGCGGCCTCGGCGTGCCGTACCAGGACGGCGACGTCGGGATGAGCCCGGAGCGGCTTGCGGCGGCCCTCCAGCCGATCTGGAGGGAGGGCATCGCGCGGGCCGGGTACGAGCCCGCCCTCTGGCTGGAGCCGGGCCGTTCCCTCGTCGCGCCGTCGGGCTTCCTCGTCACCCGCGTGAACACGGTCAAGAAGACGCCCGTGAAGACGTTCGTCAACGTCGACGCCGGCTCGAACACGCTCCTCAGGCCCGCGCTCTACGACGCGTTCCACCGCGCGCGCGTCGTGGGAGCCGCCGGTGCCCGCGAGCTCCTCGACGTCGCGGGGGACGTCTGCGAGACGGGGGACATCCTCGCGCCCGAGCGCGTCCTGCCGGTCCCGAAAGCGGGCGACCACGTCGTCTTCCTCGACACGGGGGCCTACGGATTCGCGATGGCGAGCACCTACAACGCCCGGCCGCTCCCCGCGGAGGTCCTCGTCGACGGCGACACCGCCACGCTCATCAGGCGGCGCGGCACCTTCGACGACCTCTTCCGCGACCAGATCCTCCCTGGAGGCAACGCATGAACTCGTCCCGAGATCCTGGCGATCCGAGCGCGCTCCGCGCGCTGCGCGCCGCTGCGGCACTCGCCGGCGCCGCGATCCTCGTCTCCTGCGCCGGCGGAGAGCTCCAGCCGATCACCTTCGACCTCACGAAGGCGCCGGCGGCCGCACCTCCGGAAGCCGCAGCCCCGGCGGCCACTCCGGCAGCCACTCCGGCCGCTCCGGTCGTCCCCCCCTCGGTCCGCGGGATGACTGTCGAGGAGAAAGTCGGCCAGCTCTTCGTCGTCGACGGCCCGGGCATCTACCAGAACGACGCCTCACCTGCGTTCCTCGCACTGAAGCGGCAGGTCGCGCAGAACCGCGTCGGCGGCGTCATGTGGCGCCGCTCGAACGTCTACGAGACGGCCGTCCTCAACGGGAAGCTCCAGAACGCCGCGAAGATCCCGCTCCTCGTCTCGGCCGACCTCGAGGCCGGGACCGGCATGCGCTTCGAGGACGTGACGTACGGCCCCTGGGCCATGGCCGTCGCCGCGACGGGTGACGTGGCGCTCGCCGAGCGGTACGCCCGCGCGACCGCCGCCGAAGCGCGCGCCCTCGGCATCGCCCAGGTCTACGCCCCGGTCGCGGACGTGAACGTGAACGCGGACAACCCGGTCATCAACGTCCGGAGCTTCGGCGAGGACCCGCAGGAGGTCGCCCGCTTCGTCGCGGCGACCGTGAAGGGACTTCAGTCGGGAAACGTCGCGGCGACGCTGAAGCACTTCCCCGGGCACGGCGACACGGCCGTCGATTCCCACCGCGCGCTCGCCGTCGTCGCGGCCGACCGGGCCCGGCTCGACGCCGTGGAGCTTCTCCCGTTCCGCGCCGGCATCGCGGCGGGCGCGAAGTCGGTGATGGTGGCGCACCTCGCCGTCCCGGCGATCGACCCGACGCCGGCCCCGCCGCTCCGCGAGGCGCCGACGGACGTCGAGTACAAGGTGACGCCCGGAGAGATCTCGCGGGAAGCGACGATGCCGGCGACCCTTTCGGCTCCGATCGTCACCGAATTGCTCCGGAAGCGGATGGGATTTACGGGCCTCGTCATGACGGACGCGATGGGGATGAACGGCATCTCGCTCCACCTTCCGCCGGGCGAGGCCGCTGTCCGGGCGATCCTCGCCGGGGTCGACGTCGTTCTGATGTCTCCCGACCCCGACGCCGCGATCCAGGCGGTCCTCGAGGCCGTGAAGTCGGGGCGGATCTCCGAGGCACGGATCAACGAGTCGGTCGACCGGGTCCTCTCCCTCAAGAAGTCGCTCAAGCTCTTCGACGACCGGATGCCCGACCTGACGAAGATCGGCTCCGTGGTCGACAGCCCCGAGAACCGCGCGCTCGAGGCCGAAATCGCACGCCGGTCGCTGACCCTCGTTCGCGAGGAGGCGGGGGCGCTGCCGCTCCGGAAGGACGCGAAGCTCCTGTCGCTCGTCGTCTCGGACGAGGCAACGCTGAGCGGCCCGGCGGGGAACCTGACGGTCGAGCTGAAGAAGCGCGACCCGCAGGCGATGACGGTGCGCCTCGACCCGCGGTCGACGCCGGACGAGGTCGCGGCCGCGGTCGATGCGGCGAGGAACTCCGGCGCGGTCCTCGTCTCGCTCTTCGTCCGGGCCCGCTCCGGCCAGGGAGCGATCTCGATCCCCGAGCCCGGAAAATCGGCGGTGACCGGGATTCTCGCCCTCGGAAGGCCCGTCGTCGCCGTCTCGTTCGGAAGCCCCTATCTCCTCCGGGAACTGCCGTCGCTTCCGACGTACGTCTGCGCCTGGGGGGCCCAGGACATCATGCAGACGGCCGCCGCGGCCGCCCTCTTCGGCGAGACGTCGTTCGAGGGGAAGCTCCCGATCTCGATCCCCGGCCTCGCGAAGCGCGGCGAGGGGATCGCGAAGGCGGCGAGGTAAGGCGCCATGACTCGCACGGAGATCCTCGCCGCCGTCCTGTTCGCCTCCTCAGCGTCCGCATTCGCTGCCGCCCCCGCGGCAACAGCGCCACCTCCGCCTCAGGCCTACGTCGGGGCGACGCTCGTGGACGGCACCGGCCGCCCGCCGGTTCGGGACGCCGTCGTCCTCGTCCGCGGAGGCCGAATCGCCTGCGCCGGAACGCGCGCCGCGTGTCCGCTCCCCGAGGGAGCCGGAGTGACGGACCTGAAAGGCCTGTGGATCACGCCGGGTCTCATCGACGCCCACGTCCACTTCTGTCAGACCGGGTGGGCCGACGGACGCCCGGACGCCTTCGACGTCCGAACGAGGTTTCCCTACGAGCAGGTCGAGGCCGACCTGCGCGAGCACCCGGAACGCTTCTTCCGTTCGTACCTCTGTTCCGGCGTCACGAGCGTCTTCGACGTGGGCGGCTATCCGTGGACGCTGGAGCTTTCGGCGGGGACCGAGAGCAACTCGCTCGCTCCGCGCGTCCGGGCAGCCGGACCGCTCCTCTCGACGATCGATTTCTGGCTGAACCTCCCGGCGGAGCGGCAGTTCGTCTGGCTGAAGGACGAGGAGGCCGCCCGCACGGGCGTCGCCTACCTCGCGTCGCGCGGCGCCCAGGCGGTCAAGGTCTGGTACATCGTGACGAAGGAACGGCCCGTCGAGAGCTCCGCTCCGGCCGTCCTCGTGGCGGGCGAGGAGGCGCGGAGGCGGAAGCTCCCGCTCATCGTCCACGCGATGGGGCTCGCCGAGGCGAAGGTCGGCGCTCCGCTCCGGCGCGTCGCTCCTCGTCCACGGGGTCACCGACCGCCCTGTCGACGCCGAATTTCTCGACCTTCTTCGAACGAGCGGGGCGATCTACTGCCCGACGCTCACCGTTCTCGACGGATACGTCGCGCTCGGGCGGGCGGCGGCGGCCGGGGTGCCGCTCGTCCCCGACGACCCGAACGGCTGCGTCGACGCGAAGACGCGCACCCTCTTCGCCGGGACGGCGCAGATCGGGACGGCCGGCATCGCCGAGAAGATCAAGGCACTCGAGGGGCTGGCGGCGGAGATTCGGAAGATCATGGCGGCCAATCTGAAGGCGGTCTACGACGCCGGCCTGCCGGTCGCGATGGGAACCGACGCCGGGAATCCCGGCACGCTCCATGGCCCGTCCGTCTACGCCGAGATGGAGGCGATGCAGGCCGCGGGTCTCCCGCCCATGGCGGTCCTCGTGGCCTCGACGGGCGGTGGCAGCCGCGCGCTTTTCCGCGAGAAGGAGATCGGCACCGTCGAGGCCGGGAAGCTCGCCGATTTCGTCCTCCTCGGGGCGGACCCCGTCGCCACCGCCGCAAACATGCGCAAGGTGAAAGCCGTCGTCCGCGGCGGGGTCTACCGGACGCTCGACGAGCTGCGCGCGCCGGCGGCGCGCTGAACCAAACGCCGTCGCGCTTTTCGAGGAGCTGCGGCCGGAGGTCGGCGGCGCGGACTTGATGCGGCGCCCCCGAATGCGTAGCATTCGTCAATGGAGAGGATCTTTCGTCCGCGAGAGCCCGAGGCGGCCTGCCGGCGAACCGCGGTTCCGGTCCGCCGCGTGCGTGAGATTCTCCTTTCGCACGGGGGCTGACGTGACCCGGCCCCCGCCCCCCGCTCAGGGTCTTTACGACCCTGCTTTCGAACACGACTCGTGCGGGTTCGGCTTCGTCGTCGACCTTTCGGCGCGGGCGTCGCACGACATCATCAAGAAGGCGCTCGAGGTCCTCCTGAACCTCGAGCACCGGGGAGCGACCGGAAGCGAGAAGAACACGGGCGACGGCGCCGGTCTCCTGACGCAGCTGCCGCATCCGTTCCTCGCGGCGAAGTGCCGCGGCCTCGGCTTTGCGCTCCCCGCGCCCGGGGACTACGGCGTCGGCGTCGTCTTCCTCCCGCCCGAGGCGGCCAGCCGGCAGGCCTGCGAGCGCCGATTCGAGGAGGTCGCGCGGGAGGAAGGACTGGAGATTCTGGGCTGGAGGGACGTCCCGACCGACGACGCGACGCTCGGGCCGACCGCCCGCGCCAGCCAGCCCGTCATCCGGCAGCTCTTCGTCGCGCGGGGCGAGGGGACGCCCGCGGGAAACGCCTTCGAGCGGAAGCTCTACGTCGTCCGCCGCCTCGTCGAGAAGTCGATCAGCCGCTCGGCGATCCCGGGGCGCGGGCATTTCTACGTCGCCAGCCTCTCCCACCGGACGCTCGTCTACAAGGGGATGCTGAACGCCGACCAGCTCGCGGCGTTCTACCCCGACCTCCGCGACGAGGGGCTGACCGCGGCGCTCGCGATGGTCCACTCGCGCTTCTCGACGAACACCTTCCCGAGCTGGGCGCGCGCCCACCCGTACCGCTACATCTCGCACAACGGCGAGATCAACACGCTCCGGGGAAACATCAACTGGATGCAGGCCCGGCAGCGGATGTTCTCGTCGACCGTCTTCGGAGACGACCTCCGGAAGATCCTCCCCGTCATCGACACCGAGGGCTCGGACTCGGCGATGTTCGACAACGTCCTCGAGCTCCTCGTCCTGGCAGGGCGCTCGCTCCCCCACGCGCTCATGATGATGATCCCCGAGCCGTGGAGCCGGCACGAGTCGATGAGCCCGGAGCTGAAGGCGTTCTACGAGTTCCACTCGTGCTTCATGGAGCCGTGGGACGGGCCGGCCTCGATCGCCTTCACGGACGGAACTCTCATTGGCGCGATCCTCGACCGGAACGGCCTCCGCCCGTCGCGCTGGGTGGCCACGAAGGACGGCATCGTCGTCATGGCCTCGGAGGTCGGCGTCCTCGACATCCCGCCCGAGAAGGTCCTCCGGAAGGGGCGCCTCCAGCCGGGGCGGCTCTTCCTGGTCGATCTCTCCGAGGGGCGGATCGTCCCCGACGCCGAGATCAAAGGGCGCCTCGCCGCAGCCGAACCGTACGCCCTCTGGCTCGAGGAGCACCTCGTGAGACTCCGCGACGTGCCCGACCCGCCCGCCGTCATCGAGCCCGACCACGAGACCGTCCTCGTCCGGCAGGAGACGTTCGGCTACACGCTCGAGGACGTCCGGATGCTCGTGAACCCGATGGCGGCGCAGGGGACGGAGCCGATCGGGTCGATGGGGACCGACATCCCGCTCGCCGTCCTCTCCGAGAAGCCGCAGGTCCTCTACGACTACTTCAAGCAGCTTTTCGCGCAAGTCACCAACCCGCCCGTCGACGCCGACCGCGAGACGATCGTCATGGCCGTCGACACGGCGATCGGGCCGGAGGAGAACCTCCTCGAGCCGACCCCGAAGGCGGCGCTCCACTTCGAGCTGACGACGCCCGTCCTCCTCAACGCCGAGCTGGAGAAGATCCGGTCGATGGACGGCAAGCCGGGGTCGAAGGGCTTCCGGGCCATCACGCTTCCGATGCTCTTCAAGGTGCGGGACGGAGGCGCCGGGCTCCGGAAGTCCATCGAAGACCTCCGGCGCCGGTCGAGCGAGGCGATCGCCGAGGGGCACAACATCCTGATCCTCTCGGACCGGGGGCACGACGCGACCGACGCCCCGATCCCGGCCCTCCTCGCCCTCTCGTCCGTCCAGCACCACCTGCTTCGCGAGGGGTCGCGGACGCGCGTCGGCCTCGTCGTCGAGTCGGGCGAGCCGCGCGAGGTCCACCACTTCTGTCTCCTGATCGGCTACGGCGCGAGCGCGATCAACCCGTATCTCGCCTTCGAGACGATCCACGACCAGATCCGCCTCGGGACGCTCGCCGGAAGCGCCGAGAAGGCCGAGAAGCGCTACGTCAAAGCCGTCAACAAGGGGCTCGTGAAGGTCATCTCGAAGATGGGGATCTCCACGGTCCAGAGCTACCACGGCGCGCAGGTCTTCGAGGCGCTCGGCCTCTCGCAGGACTTCATCGACGAGTACTTCACGGGGACGCCGACGCGGATCGGCGGCATCGGCATCGACGCGATCGCACGCGAGGTCCGGCTCCGCCACGACTGGGCTTACCCGTCGCGCCCCGTTCACCACACGACGCTCGGGACCGGCGGGCGCTACCAGTACCGCCGCGACGGCGAGGACCACCTCAACACGCCTGAGGCGATCCACTTCCTCCAGGGCGCCTGCCGCACCGGGGACTACAAGCTCTTCAAGAAGTACTCCGAGCTCGTCAACCACCAGGGGAAGCACCCGGTCACGCTCCGGGGCCTGATGGACTTCCGCCCGCTCGCGAAGGCGGTTCCGCTGGAGGAGGTCGAGCCGATCGAGGCGATCCTCTCCCGCTTCAAGTCGGGGGCGATGTCGTACGGCTCGATCAGCCAGGAGGCGCACGAGGCGCTCGCCGTCGCGATGAACCGGATCGGCGGGAAGAGCAACACGGGCGAGGGGGGCGAGGACCCCGCCCGGTACGAGCCGCTTCCGAACGGCGACTCGAAGAACAGCGCCATCAAGCAGGTGGCCTCGGGCCGGTTCGGCGTGACGAGCCAGTACCTCGTCAAGGCCCGCGAGCTTCAGATCAAGATGGCCCAGGGGGCCAAGCCGGGCGAGGGGGGCCAGCTCCCCGGCCCGAAGGTCTACCCCTGGATCGCGAAGGTGCGGTACGCGACGCCCGGAGTCGGCCTCATCTCGCCGCCGCCGCACCACGACATCTACTCGATCGAGGATCTCGCCCAGCTCATCCACGACCTGAAGAACGCGAACCCGGAGGCCCGGATCAGCGTGAAGCTCGTGGCCGAGGCGGGGGTCGGGACGATCGCGGCCGGCGTCGCCAAGGCGCACGCGGACGTCATCCTGATCAGCGGCCACGACGGCGGGACGGGGGCCTCGCCTCTCACGAGCATTCACCACGCCGGGATCCCGTGGGAGCTCGGCCTCGCCGAGGCGCACCAGGTCCTCGTCCTCAACAACCTCCGGAGCCGCGTCCGTCTCGAGACGGACGGCCAGCTGAAGACCGGACGAGACGTCGTCGTCGCCGCGCTCCTCGGCGCCGAGGAGTTCGGCTTCGCGACGGCGCCGCTCCTCGCCCTCGGCTGCATCATGATGCGGGTCTGCCACCTGAACACCTGCCCGGTCGGCGTGGCGACGCAGGACCCGTTCCTCAGGAAGAAGTTCACCGGCGAGCCCGAGCACGTCGTTCACTTCATGCGTTTCGTGGCGATGGAAGTCAGGGAACTGATGTCGCATCTCGGGTACCGGTCGTTCGACAAGATGGTCGGGCGGAGCGAACGGCTCGAGATGCGGCGCGCCGTCGACCACTGGAAGGCGCGCAACCTCGACTTCTCGCGGATCCTCTACAAACCGACCGTCGGGAAGGACGTGAAGCGGACCTTCCACTTCCCGCAGGAGCACGGCCTCGAGGAGGCGCTCGACACGACGACGCTGATTCCGCTCTGCAAGCCGGCGCTCGAGAGCCGCACCCCCGTCGCCGCGACGCTCCCCATCCAGAACGGAAACCGCGTCGTCGGAACGATGCTCGGGAGCGAGGTGACGCGCCGCTGGGGCGCTGCGGGCCTGCCGGACGACACGATCCGGCTCCGGTTCCAGGGCTCGGCAGGCCAGAGCTTCGGTGCGTTCATCCCGCGCGGCATCACGCTTCTGCTCGAAGGGGACGCGAACGACTACGTCGGCAAGGGGCTCTCGGGCGGGAAGATCGTCGTCGTCCCGCCGACTCTCTCCACCTTCGTCGCGGAGGAGAACATCATCATCGGGAACGTCGCCTTTTACGGGGCGACGGGAGGCGAGGCGTACGTTCGCGGCGTCGCCGGCGAGCGCTTCTGCGTCCGGAACAGCGGCGTCTCGGCGGTCGTCGAGGCGATCGGCGACCACGGCTGCGAGTACATGACGGGCGGGCAGGTCGTCGTCCTCGGCCCGACCGGCCGAAACTTCGGCGCCGGCATGTCGGGCGGCTTCGCCTTCGTCCTCGACGAGAAAGGCGACTTCGCCACGCGCTGCAATACCGAGCTCGTCGGCCTCGGCCCCGTCGAGGACACCGCGAAGGCCGGACTCCTCGAGGAGCTGGTCCGGCGCCACGCGGCGGCGACGCAGAGCCCCGTCGCGCGGCGGCTCCTCGACGACTGGGGGGCGGCGCTCCGGAAATTTGTCCTCGTTCTCCCGCACGACTACCGGCGCGTCCTCGAGGCGCAGGCCCGGATGCGCGAGCGCGGCCTCGCCGAGGACGAGGCCGTCATGGCGGCGTTCGAGGAGAACGCCCAGAACCCGGTCCGGGTGGACGGGAACTGACGATGGGCAAGCCGACCGGTTTCCTCGAATACCGCCGCGAGACCGCGGGCACCCGCCGCCCCGAGGAGCGCGTGAAGGACTGGGAGGAGTCGCACCCCGACGTCCCGGAAGAGCAGCTCCGCCGGCAGGGAGCGCGTTGCATGGACTGCGGGACGCCCTTCTGTCACACGGGGAAGCTGATCTCGGGGATGGCCTCCGGCTGCCCTATCCACAACCTGATCCCCGACTGGAACGACCTGATCTTCCGAGGCCTCTGGAAGGAAGCGGCCGTCCGCCTCCACCAGACGAACAACTTCCCCGAGTTCACCGGGCGCGTCTGCCCGGCGCCGTGCGAGGGGTCGTGCACACTCGGCCTGAACGACGACCCGGTCACGATCAAGGCGATCGAGCTCGAGATCGCGGACCGCGCCTTCGACGAAGGGTGGGTTTCCCCCGACGCTCCGGCCACGCGGACGGGGAAGAAGGTCGCCATCGTCGGCTCCGGCCCCGCCGGCCTCGCGGCCGCCGCCCAGCTCAACCACGCAGGTCACACCGTCACCGTCTTCGAGCGGGCAGACCGGGTCGGCGGCCTCCTGATGTACGGCATCCCGAACATGAAGCTCCCGAAGCCGGTCGTCGAGCGCCGGATCCGGCTGATGGCGAGCGCCGGGGTCCGCTTCGTGACCGGCGTCGAGATCGGGCGCGACGTCCCGTCGGAGAGCCTCGCCACCGACTGGGACGCCGTCGTCCTCTGCTGCGGCGCCGCGCAGGCGCGCGACCTCCCGGTCGAGGGGCGGAACTTCTCGGGCATCCACCTCGCCATGGAGTTCCTGCACGCGAGCACGAAGAGCTTCCTCGACTCCGGGCACGCGGACGGCGAGTTCATCTCGGCCCGCGGCAAGCGCGTCGTCGTGATCGGCGGCGGCGACACCGGGACCGACTGCGTCGGCACGGCCCTCCGCCACCGGGCCGAGAGCGTCGTCCAGCTGGAGATCCTCCCGCGCCCGCCTGACCGCCGCGCCCCCAACAACCCCTGGCCGGAGTGGCCGAAGGTCTACAAGCTGGACTACGGGCAGGAGGAAGCCGCCGCGCTCCAGGGCGCCGACCCGCGGCCCTGGGCGGTCGACACGAAACAATTCGTCGGGCGACGTCGGAAGGGCGCGTCCGCGAGGTCCACACGGTCGACCTCGACTGGAGGAAGGGCCGCGACGGCCGCCTCCAACCCGTCGAGATCCCGGGGAGCGAGCGCGCCTTCCCGGCCGAGCTGGTTCTCCTCGCGCTCGGGTTCCTCGGCCCGGAGAAGAAGGGCCTCGTCCACGACCTCGCGGTGAAGCTCGACGAGCGGGGCAACGTCGTCGTCGACGGCGAGCGGATGACGAGCGTCCCCGGCATCTTCGCCGCGGGCGACATGGTCCGCGGACAGTCCCTCGTCGTCTGGGCCATCGAGGAAGGGCGCAAGGCCGCCCGCGGCGTCGACAAGTACCTGATGTACGGCGAGACGTCCCTGCCCTGATCTCCGCACCGGAGGCCTGCTGGCGGGGGATTACCGCACTTGAACACCCCGAAGAAGTACGTCCATCTGGATACTCAAAAGTATCTACCTACAGAAACCTCAAAGTCCCTATCTGCAGAAACTTCTACCCGAAAAGACGGAAGAGTATCTATTACTGGTAACCCGGGGTGCCGTCTAATATAAGTTAGACCGCATTGAGAAACGCCCCACTCGACAGTACGCACAGGAGCAAGCATGGCCGTCGTCCTGCCTGGCCCCATGGATCCTGGTCCAAGGTCGCAGCATGCCGTCGCCATAACTCTTGAACGGAAAGAGAACGGCGTCATCCACGTCTTCATCGACGCGGTTCGTCAGATACACAGTGAACCTCGTCGGTGGCAACACGAGGTTTTCGTCACGTCGGCCACCGTTCACGTGCCAGGTTCGTCATCACGCCCCGGACTTTCACCCGAACAATTCGAAGGTTTGGGGCGCACCGTCTGGGGCTGCCTCGCGGTCAACGCGGAGCACGCGTAACCCCGGGCAACGGCCGTTGCCAGCCCTTTCCCGCGTGCGACGGTGAATGCGGTCTAACCGCGCGCTGCAGCGGACTCGCTTGCGCTCGCCGCTGAGCGCGGTATCGTTAGGCGTCTCGATGCGAACGCTCACCAGTACGTCGCGTCTCGCGTGGGGGTTTCTATTCCTAGAATCATCCGTCCCTCTCGGCGCAAGCGACGTCACTTAGTCAACCATTCCAGGAGGTAGAAATGGCGTTGATCAACTGTCCGGAATGCAAAAGTCGAGTCTCGGATCGCGCTGCTGCCTGTCCGAAGTGCGGCTATCCGTTGAGGCAAGAGCAATCATTCGCTGACCAATTGGCTGACCACGACTGGATAGCAAGGTCGTCAGGCTTGGCTGCCGAGAGCCTTGAAGTGAGTTTTGCTGGCAACGGAAGCTTTCAGGGGGTGCTCAGAAACCCACCGGACGATCTCGTCATCCGGCCTCAGCGAGTAAACGGAAGGTGGAATGTGACTGGCACTCTCTTGCTGCTGAGCTACACCTATTCGACTGTCTCTGGGGGAGCTGCCGAGGCCGAGTTTGTAGTCGAGATCTCTGAAGTGTCCGAGCGCAAGCTGACTGGAGTGGACAAGTGGCTTCGCTCCTGGGAGTTTGAAAGGCGTAGTTGAGAAGCCTTCCATTCAGCTTCTCGCTATTTGGTCGACACCTCAAAGCGATGCCTAACCCTTCGCTCCAGCCGACCTGCTACGGCTGGCGTCGCCAGCCTCCGCAGGCGGCTGAGCTCAAACCTTAGGCGAGCCTAAGTGGGCGTTCAGTCACGGCCCCGCTCGTACCTGTCATGACATACCGAGGCCCTGTTGGCCGGTCTCCACACCTCGTCAACGCAGAAGTGGGCTGCCTGTGGCGGCTCGTTTGCGGCCGGCCTTGGCCTGCAGAAGAATCTTCTGGGAGAGACCAATGAAGAGGCGCGTCACCATTCTCACCTGTATGACGCTCTTGCTTGGGATTGAGTTAACGGCCCGAGCCCAGATGGAGGTACCGAAGCCCGCGCCCGAGCTAAAGAAACTCGGCTACTTCGCCGGCAGATGGACCACGGAAGGAGACATCAAGCCGGGGCCCATGGGCTCGGGCGGCAAATTCACAGGAACGAACCAAGTCCAGTGGATGGACGGTGCATTCTTCCTGGTGACACACTCCGATTTCAACGGCGCCATGGGCAAAGGTGCGGAAACGTCCTACATGGGCTACGACAGCAACCACAAGATGTACACCTATGACTCCTTCAACACCCTGGGCGAAGCCGACCACGCCAAAGGCAATGTGAACGGCGACACCTGGACGTGGCAGAGCGAGACAAGGATGGGTGCACAGACCATGAAAGGACGACTCACCATTTGGGTGCGTTCGGCCACGGCCTACAACTTTAGGTTCGAAATGTCGCCCGACGGCACCACCTGGACCACCGTATTGGAAGGCAAAGCCACGAAGAAATAGATGGCAGTTTCACCTGTCTAGGACTCAGGCCTGAATGGCAGAGGCAAGAGAGGCGAGAGAGAACGGACAAGGTCAGGTCTCATTTCTGTAGTTTGCAAACAAAGAGCCTTCGCGTCAGGACGACCCATCCTCGGCCGCGTGCCTTGGTGGCCCCTAGCTGGACCGCGCGGGGTGGAGGCCCATGCCACACATCGACGTGACGCAGTCACCGATCACCTCGGCGGGCGTGGGGGGTGGTAGCCGAGGTCGTGCCGAGATCAGGGGAAGTCGACGGTGTTCAGACCCGGGGGCCCCGGCGGCGAGAACTCTTTCGCTTCGACGCCACCTTCGAGGCCGCCGGCCCTTTCGCGATCTTCGCCGCGCTCTGGCCTTTCGCGGCGAGCGCGTAAGCCTCCCCGAGAAGGCCGGCGAGCAGCGTCCAGTCGGTCTTCGCGTCGGTCTTCACCCCCAACCAGCCGCTCGGGCCGACGTACGGCGGGACGTAGAAGCGTTCCGGGTCCGACGCGACCAGCTCCTCCTGCAGGCCCTCGGGCGCCTTGAACCAGACGCCCGCGAAGCCGACGCCGTGGTGGTCGTCCGCGAACATCGCGAACTGCCGCTCGCCCACGCGGAACGTCGGCGCCGACCACGCGACCTTCTCGTAGGCACCGGGGAAGGAAAGACAGATCTTCCGCAGGCGGTCGAGGACGGTCGGGCGGCGGGGACCGGGCATGGGGGGAGTGTATCGAGACGCCGTCTCGATGGATTCAGGGCCCGGGACGATTACCGCGCCAGGTCGGTCCTGACCGCCGGCACCGGGTCCACGGCCGTCCACTCGATCGTCAGCGTGCCGCCCATGCCGATGTCGATGAACCTCGTCGCGGGAATGCGGAACTGGGAGTCGAACGTCAGCGGGATACCCGTGAGAGGCAGCGCCTGGGTGCCGCCGCTCTGATCCGGCAGCGGGAAGTCGACCTGGCCCCCGAGGAGTCCGAACGTGGCCGGGATCGGAACGGTCATCGAGCAGCCCTGTCCCCCGGAGATCGTGTCGAGGAAAGCAGCCCCGCTGAGGTCGCCGATCGCGAGGCCGATGGCCCCGACGTGGGGGGTGCGAGCGTCGACCTTCAGCGCCTGGACGAGAGAGCGCGCCGGGGGGGGCGTGTTCGTCTCCGCCTGGTAGGAGCCCGTCCCGCTGAGGGTGTGCGTGCAGGAGTCCGCATGGACGCCGGACGCGTTCAGGCGGAGCGACGAGTCCTTCGTGGGCCACATGCCGCGCAGGGGGAGCTGCGGCGTCTCGTGCGGCTTCAGCCGGTAGCCGCCGACGTCCGCCCGGTATCGCAGGATTCCCTGGCCCTCGACCTTCCAGCCCGTGCTGTCGAAGACGTCCGTCCAGAGGTACTTCAGCTCGACCGCCCACTCGGTCAGCTGGCGGACGTTGCTCTTCCGGAAGCGTCCGAGCTCGCCCGGGACCTCGACGTACGCGTCGCCGTTCGACCCCGGACCGGTGGGAGGCAGCGACGCACTGGATCTCGTCGTGCTTCCACGTGCAGCCGGAGAGCTTCCGGCCCCCGACCGTCACCCTGCCCCTCCGGCTGCCGAACCACCCCTTCAGGACCAGCCGTTCGTCCCACTCGTCGGCGACGAGCTCCTTGATGCTGGGGTCGAGGAGGATCGAGTTGCCGCCCGGCCGGGGAAACGGGATCAGGTCCGCGCCGGTGACGGCGTCGTGGATCAGGGCCGGGTGGTTCTGCTGCATGTCGGCGTAGACGAGCTCCCACGGGAAAGCGCGCTGGTCCGGGTTCTCCTTCATGTACTTGTTGGCCCCGATCAGCCGGTCCGTGAAGTACCGCACCGTCTTGTAGCAGGTGCCGGGGGTGGCCTTCTGGTTCCAGCCGAAGTAGACCCCGGCGTTCGCGGCCCAGCAGGCGTCGATGAAGTCCTGCGGCCCTTCCGGGTCCGACGTGTAGGCGCTCCAGCAGGCGTTCAGGAAGACGATGCTGTCCGGGGCGAAGTGCCAGTAGGCCTTCACGAAGTCGCCGGTGATCCCGTACCGCGTGTCCTCGTCGTCCACCAGGTTCCCGGTGGCCGGGTCGACGACCTGGTCGAAGTTCGGCGCGGTGAAGTACGTCAGCCGCCCCGCGGCGAAGTCGGCCGCGATCTCGGGGAGCGCCTCCGTCCCCGGCGTCACGAGCGTCGAGGACTGGAGCGAGAA
The DNA here is from genome assembly GCA_963721385.1 of uncultured Acidobacteriota bacterium. Taxonomy (GTDB): domain Bacteria; phylum Acidobacteriota; class Thermoanaerobaculia; order UBA5066; family UBA5066; genus DAOMFB01. The sequence goes on along the minus strand of CAVRJB010000019.1, from coordinate 640,489 downwards.
GAAACCCCGGACCGGAATTGTCCTTCGTCCTGAAGGCCCGCCCGCCGTGCGTGTTGAAGTAGAGGAACCCGTCGCCGGAGATCGTCCGCAGCGCCGAGAGCCTCGCGTCGCCGACCTTCCCGACCCGGATCGCGTAGCCCCCCGGTGCGCCCTCGAGCATGGCGGCCAGGTCGTACACCGGCTCCTGCGTCCACTGGCGGTCCCCGAACGACTGCAGCAGGCGCGCCCAACCGGAGCCCGGCAGCTCCGTCGTGGCAAGCGTCTCGCGGCCGTTCGCGCGGCGCGGCGCTCTGGTCGATCGGCCCGGCGTCCCGGTTGTCCGTCACGAGGTGGAGGCGCCCGTCGGCGAAGACGCCGAAGGCCGTCTGTGATGCCGGGTCCACCCCGGTGACCGCGTACTCCGGCAGCGTGGCCATGAAATCCGCCACCGCGCGCACGTGGTCGAGGCGCCGGACACCGGCCGCGAGGAGGCTCTTCGCCTTCGCCTCGACCTTGCGGATCGCGAGGAGCTCCGGAGACGCGGGCGGCTCCTCGACCTGGAAGCTCACGAACGCGCCGTCGTCGCTTCGCGTCTGGGGCGCGCCGCCGTCCACGACGACCGCGTAGGCCAGGAACGGGTTCGTGCCGCCCGTGCGGGTGATACGGGCATAGCCGTTCGAGATCCCGGGCGACAGGACGGCGTTGAACTGCTTCCACTTCTTCGTCTCGAGCGAGACGTCGAACGACCTCGCGATCGACCCGGTGACTCCGTCGTAGAGGTCGACGCGGAGGTCCACCGTGCTCGAGTCCGTCTCGCCCGTGTTGACGAGCGCGAGGTTGGTGCGGTTCTCCGCGTTCTGCTGGAGCCCGAAGAGCCAGGCGCCGGCCGTGGCCGTCGCTCCGTTGGGCACCGCCGTGTAGAAGAGCCCGTACTTCCCGCCGCTCCCGGTGGTCAGCGTCCGGCCGCCGAGGAAGACGCCCACCGGGTCCGACCCGGCGGCGGTCAGGTAAAGCGCTCCGGCGAACGTCGACCCCGGGGCGCCGACGCCGGGGACGCCCTGGTCCCTGAGGTACTGGACGAAGCTCGGGATGACCTTCTGCTCGCCCGCGCCGAGCGCGATCGAGACCGACGCCGCGGAGCCGGCGGCCTGGATCGCATCGGCCACGTAGGTGAGGCGCACCGTCGTGGACGCGGACGACACGTTGCTCAGGATGACCTCGGTCGCGAAGGCCGACGTCTCGACGACGACCGGCAGCGTGGTGCCGCCCGGCGCCCAGACCTGATCCTCCGTGAGGGGTGGCACGAACGAGCCGTCCGAGGTCGCCTGGTCGAGGATCGTTGCGTAGGCGTAGTAGGGCGCCTTGCCGGAGACGGGCTCGACGCGCACGTAGCCCTCCTCGAGGCCCACGTCCCTCAGGATCTGGGTGTACTGCTTGAACCCGCCCGGCGAGAGCGTCAGGTCCGGAAGGATGCGCGGCTCGGGCGCGGCGGGATTGCCGGAAAACACCTTGATCCGCAGGACGACGTCTCCGGACCCCTCTGGACCCGCGTTGAGAAGGGCGACGTTCGAGCGGTCGGTCGCGTTCTGTCGCAGGCCGCAGAGGTAGGCCACGCCGCCCAGGCCCCGGGAGATCGCCGGGTAGGAGAGGCCCGCGCGTCCACCGGACACCGCGGTCGTCGTCCGGGCGGTGATCGCTGCCGCGTCGGGGCTCGAAAGCCCCGTGAAGTCCGCGCGCAGGACCCCGCCGCGGTCGCCCGACGCGGGGATCGGCAGGCCGATCGAGATCAGGTAGGCGATGGCGTCGGCGAACGTGATCTGGCGGCCCGGCGCGAGCGTGTCCGTCGCCGAGCCTCCCCCTCCGCCAAACGCCGCGGTGTACGTGTAACGGATCGTCGCGGTCGTCGTCCCCCGGTTCGTCAGAGAGAGCTCGGACGTGTAGAAGGAGCCGGCCAGACCCGACGACGAGATGACGATCGGCACCGTCAACGACGCCGATTCCAAGGCGCTGGCGGCTGGCGCGACGAGGCACAGGGCGAGCGGGAAGAGTCCGGGCAGCCAGCGGGAACACCTGAAACAGGGGGCCATCGCATCCTCCTCACCGGGCGGGAACCGTATGCCTGATCATGCCACCAAGAATCAGATTCTTTCGCATTTCTGATCCCTACGCTTCGCCGCGGGCGACCAGGGCCCCGGCCCGTCGCTCGTCGTTGGCCGCCAAAGCAACGGCTCGCATCCTCATACCCTTGACAGGGCGGGGACCACAGCCGAAATTCGAAACATCGTCGGTCGGACTCTCTCCATTCAGCCCTTCTTTCATTCCCCCGACGACTGAAAGGAACGGATCCTCCTCCGAGCATGCTGATCGTTCCGGGCCGGCCGACACCGGCGAGCCTCACCTGGTGGATCCTGGCGGACAGCGAGGCTCCGCCCGCCTGCGTCCTGACGGGCGGCAGCGCCACAGGACCCGGAACCCGCGTGTCGGGAGTCCGGATCGGATCCGACGATCCGGCGGCGGGGCGCGTGTTTCTGGTCAGCAGCGAGGGTCTGGATCCCGACTCTCCCTACACCCTTTCGGCAACGGACGCGGCGGGGAACCAGGATGAATGCCGAAGCCGGACTCTTCCCGCGTCCTCCGAGATCGGCCGGCCGTTCACGTTCTCGCTCGGCTCCTGTTACAGCGTGGCGCAGGACGAGGGCCTCGGGAGGGATTACCCGCCGCCGAGACACGCGAAGGACAGCCCCGACCCCGTCCGGTTTCGCATTCTCTGCGGCGACCAGATCTACATGGATCTGTCCCCGAAAAGCGGCCTTCCCGTCGTCACGCCGGCACCCGATCCGTGGAAGAGGTACGTGGAGCACTGGACCGACGCGAGATTCCGGCCGTTCCTGGTCGAGTCTCCGACGCTCGTGATGGCCGACGATCACGAGTTCTGGAACGACTACCCCCACAGCAACGCCTGGCTGCTCTGGGACGAGGACAGGCCCCTCGGGACGCTGGGAAGCCGGATGGACCGCGCCTACTCGGTCTTCCAGGCCGGCCTCAATCTCGAAGCGAGCCGGATTCCCTCGGATGCGGCGGCGCTGGCCCGGCTTCTGGCCGACGAGGCGCGCACCTTCGCCTTCACCGCCGGCCCCGGCCGTTTCTTCTTCCTCGATACCCGGACGGGCCGGACGCGCTTCGACAGCCAGGCTCCCCCTCCCGGATTCACTCGTCCGGACTGGCTCGCGAAGGCCAGCGCCTGGCTCGGCGCGCTCGCGGGCCCGGGCATTCTCGTCGTCTCGCAGCCGGTCGTGGAGACGCAGGTCGGCTGGTTCGCACACGCGACTCACACGATGGGAGACGTGAACCTTCCCGACTACCAGGAGGACTTCGCGATTCTCTGGGAGGCGTTGATGGCCGCCCCGCACGACGTCCTCGTCCTTTCGGGCGACATCCACTGGAGTCGCCTCTACAGGATCGCGGCCGGGATCCGGCCGGACCACGGCGTCCTCGAGGTCATCTCGTCGCCCCTGGCCCTGATCTTCGGCCCGCGGGCGAAACCGGGGGAAGCGACGCGGGAAGGTCGACTGGAACGGGGGGAGCGCCGACTGGACGAGCGTCTTCGCGAACAACGAAAGGCAGTCGTACGCGACCGTCTCCTTGACGCCCACCGGCACGGCACCCGCCGCTCCGCTCCGGGTCGAGATCTCGTGGTGGTCCCCGACGCTGGACACGCAGCTGGGGCCGGAACTGCTGGGAAACACCGAGTGGACGCTTCGATGACGAAAACGAGGTGAACGATGGCGACGATCAATACGGCGATGCGCTACGTCAGCGGCCAGACCGGCGAGCCGGGAAACCTCAAGGACCTCACCGTGGAGTTCCTTCGCGGCGACAACGCCGCATTCCTCGCCCGCGTCGCGACGGACCTGAAAGTGCTCGCGAAGAAGGCCGGGCCCGCGGGGACGAGGTTCGCGGCGGACGGAGTGGGCACGATCGGGCTCACCGGCGAGTACGGCCTGATCGGGTACGGCATCCGGCGCGGGCAGGAGATACTGCGGGTGGACCACACGCCATCGCACTGGTCGCACGCCTTTCTCTTCTCGAGCCCGCTCTCGGGGGAGCCGAAGGTCAACCGCAGCCCGAAGTCCTCTCCCTGGCTCTGGGAAAGCACGCTCGAGCCCGCCACGGCTTTCAACCGCTTCACCGACCGGAATGGCGTCGGCCCCCGGCGCTTCGCGGACTATTCGCGGGCCTCGTTCGACCTGTTCGCGCCCCACTCGGTCCCGAACATCGCGGTCATCGCCCTCGCCCTCACCGAAGACGAAAGAGGAAAGATCATGGACCGCGCCGACGACCCCGACGTGGACCAGCTCCACTACGACATTTCGGGGCTTCTCGGCGCCTGGTACAGCTACCTGACGGACCAGGCCAGCCACCCGAATCCGCTCGCGGCCGGACGAGCGGTCTTCTGCTCGGCCTACGTCCAGCTCGCCTATGACGCAGCCGGCATCGATCTCTCCCCGGGCGCCCACCAGCGGAATACGGCTCCGGAGCATCTCTGGCAGGCCATCAAGTACCTCCAGAAGGCGTTTCGAGTGCCGGACAAGGACGGCCGGCTCGTCCAGAGACCGATGGCCGGCTGGTTCTGCGTCCGGGATGCAGCCTGCGTCGTGGCGCCGGTGCCGAGTCCGGGTGAGAAGGCGCCCCGCCGCCCCCGAACGCTCAGAGAGGTTCAGAAGGCGTACGCCGGCTGAACCTCGGCCGGAAGAGGAGGCTCTCGTGAGAATCCTGTGCGTTCTCCTTCTTCTCGTGGTCGGCGGCGCGACGCCGCTCGGCGCGCAGCAGACGGCCGTCCCTCCCAACCCCGAGATCGACATCGACGGGTACCTTCGCGCGGCGAAGGCCGCGGCGCTCGAGCGGGCCTCGCATCGCGTCTCCGAGGAGGACTTCCTCCGGATGAGCCGTGAGCCGGGCACCCTGATCCTCGACGCGAGGAGCCGGCAGAAGTACGACGAGCTCCACGTGAAGGGGGCGATCAACCTCAGCTTCCCGGACATCACGATCGACTCGCTCCGGGCGCTGATTCCCGACAAGGGGACCCGGATCCTCATCTACTGCAACAACAACTTCCGAAACGCCCAGGGTCCGTTCCCGAGCAAGCTGCCGGCCGCGTCGCTCAACCACTCGACCTATACCGCCCTTTACATCTACGGCTACCGAAACGTCTTCGAGCTCGGCCCGCTCATCGACATCAGGACCACGAAACTTCCGTTCGAGCCGACGGCGACGCTCGAGGCGATCCAGAAGATCCGCTGACGCGCCGAACGGGCGCATCCGGGCACGGCTTCAATTGAGGAGGCGCGCCATGAAAAACACCGATCCGCGCATCGACGCCTACATCGCGAAGTCGGCGGACTTCGCGAAACCGGTCCTCCGCCACCTCCGGAAGCTCGTCCACGAGGGGTGTCCCGAGGCCGAGGAGACGATGAAGTGGAGCCATCCGTCGTTCATGTGCGGCGGAAAGATCCTCTGCGGGATGGCGGCCTTCAAGGCGCACTGCACCTTCGGCTTCTGGCACAAGGGGATGGAGGCGGTCCTCGGGAGCGACGGCGCGAACGCGGGTGAGGCGATGGGAAGCCTCGGCCGGATCACGAGCGTCGACGGTCTCCCCGCGGAGAGGACGATGCTCCGTTACATCCGGAAGGCCGCCGCGTTGAACGAGTCGGATGCACCTGGCCGCCCGCGACCGGCGGGGAAACCCGCGCCGGCGCTGAAGGTACCGGCCGACCTCGCGGCGGCGCTGAAGAAGAACCGGAAGGCCGCGGCGACGTTCGAGGACTTCAGCAAGAGCCACCGGAACGAGTACGTCGACTGGATCACCGAGGCGAAGCGCGACGAGACGCGGGCGAAGCGCCTTGCAACGGCGCTCAAGTGGCTCGCGGAAGGGAAGTCCCGGAACTGGAAGTACGAGAAGTGCTGAGCCGGCGCGCTCCCGCCGCGTCCTTCGCGGCGCTGGCGCTCTCCGCCTTCACCCTCTCCCTCGCCGCCCAGGATCCGAAGGGTTCCGTCGTCCAGAGAACGCCAACGGCGATTCCCATGAAAGTACATGTCGGCGTCCTGCAGGCTTATGTGACGCCAATCCCCAGACCCACGGTTCCTGCCGTCGAAGGTCATCCGCTGGAAAAGGCGGTCCTCGAACTTCGCCGACGTGACTTCTCGGCCGAGATTTCGGGAGACGAGCCGTCGACGACGTACGCGCCGGGATCGGTCGCCCGGCAGGATCCGCCGGGAGGCTCTCCGGTACCACCCGGTTCTCGCTCGGTCCGGCTCTGGAGGGCCGTTCCCCCGCCGCCCGTGACCGTGGCCCCGCCGACGCTTGACGCCGACCCGGTCGACACGGCGACCCCGGTCCCGACCGCGACGCTCACGCCCGAGGCGCCTTCCCCGACGCCGGCGGAGACCGCCGGCGCGAAGAGGAAACCGACTCGACTCCCGCCGACGGAGCGTCCGGCGAGGCCGACGTCGGCCCCTCCTCCCCCGCCGGTCGTCTCGTGGATCGTCGTCGCCGGGCTCGCGGCGCTCGGGGCAGCCGCCTGGCTCGCTCTCAGGCGGCGTCCGTCGGAGCACGGCCGGCGCGACGCGCGCTCCCGCGCCCCGGACGTCGAGCTCGTGCCGCGCACCGACGACGGAGAGCAGGAGATCGTCTCGACCGGCCCGCTGACCCGGGGTCTCACGCTGCACCCGGTCGTCGACCCCGGCGAACAGACTCTCGAGGTGAACGGCCCGCTGCTGGCCGAAGGAAGAGAGCCATGAACGATCCGAAGCTGACCCTCGACACCGTTCTCGAGTTCCGCGCTTCCGAGCTCTCCACGGCCGGCTGGGCGAGGATCGAATCCGGGAGGCACGCGGCGGAGCTGGGCCTGGTCCTGGAAGGAGCGAAGATCCCCGGCGGGTGGGGCGGCCTCCGCAGCCGGATCCTCGCGGAGGCCGGGGGGCTGCTCGACGTCGGCCTCCTCGACGTCTTTCGCTGGGCCTGGAACAAGAACCGCGAGCTGGAGCGCTACCGGGACCGGGCGAAATACCCGCCCCACGAGACGTTCAGCGTGCCGCTCACCGAGCACACGATCAAGTCGTCTCACAAGCCGCACCTCGAGATCCGGATCGACGGCGCGAAAAAGGGGCAGATCGACTTCGCCGTCGAGATCGAGATCGCGCTCAAGGGCATGACGCTCGAGATCCGGGACGGGCGGATCCGGAAGATCCACACGGGTGCGTGCAAGGCGAAGGGGACGTTTTCGTGCGAGGGGCTGACGCTCGTGGAGCGGGAGTCGAAGCCCCTCCTGCTTCCGGGCACGATCGACCTCGGCGACGGGCTGGAGATCTAGTCCCGACCCACGTTCCGCAACCGCATCCTGTTCGTCTACCGATACCGTTCCTTCACCACCGCCATGTGGTGCGCCGCGTGGCCGGCGATGAACCAGGCGAGCGCCCGGACGGTGAATGGGTTGTCATTCGCGACGCCTTTCCTCGGCCAGGCCTCGGCGGGCAGGTTCCGGAAGAGCGAGAGCGTGGCGAGCCGGACCGTCCGGAACTCCTCGACGTGCCGCGCCCACGGAGTCCCGTCCGCCCCGGCCGCGCCGGCGACGAGCTCCGAGTCGAAGCCCGGGAGTGGCGCGTCGACGCCGCGCGCGAACCAGAGGGCGCGGAAGGCGGAGATCCGCTCGTCGTCGCTGACGTGGGAGAGGAGCTGCCGGAGACTCCATTTCCCCGGCGCGTAGCGGTAGAGAGACTTCTCCTCGGAGACCGGCCGGACGAGCCCGAGGAGGTCGTCGAGCTGCGTCTCGAGGGTCCGGACGATGTCGCCGTCCGGGACCCGCCTGATGTAGTCGAAGTATTCCGGCGCGGCTTCGGTGGGGTCGGGGCGCTGGGTCATGGATCCCGTCCGGCCGCGGCTACAGATACCGCTCTTTTAGGATGGCCGCGTGGTGGGCGGCGTGGCCGGCGGTGATCCAGGCCAGCGCGCGGACGGTGACGGGATTCCCGCTTGCGACGCCTGTCTTCGCCCAGGCCTCCGCCGGCAGGTTCCGGAAGAGCGGCACGGTCGCCAGCCGGACGGCACGGAACTCCTCGACGTGGCGCGCCCAGGAGACCGTGTCGGCCCGGGCGCCGGCGACGGCGATCTCCTGCTCGAAGCTCGGCATCGGCGAGTCGAAGCCGCGCGCGAACCAGAGCGCGCGGTGGACGAAGACCCGCTCCGTGTCCGTGACGTGGGAGAGGAGTTCGCGGACGCTCCACTTCCCCGGCGCGTAGCGGTGAAGAGACGTCTTCTCCGAAATCGTCCGGAGGAGCCCGAGCACTTCGTCAAGCTGACGTCGCGAGAGTCTGGACGATGTCGCCGTCCGGCACCCGGTCGATGTACGTGAAGTAGTAGGGCGCGGCTTCGCTGGGTTCGGGGCGTATCGGCATCCCCTCAGTCTGGCGTATCGCGGGACCCGGGCGCAACGGCCGCCCCGTCACGACCTCCCGAGCGCCTCGTCCACGATCTCCTTCAGCCGACGGGAGTGAGGTCCCCACCAGAAAACGCGCCGGCACGATTCACAGCGGAGGAAACGGTCGTAGTGAAGACGGGTCTCGCGCGGGATCCGGTCGAGGACCTCCTCCTTCGGGACGGCGGCGAGGCGCCCGTTGCACGTGAGACAGCGCGTGAAGGGAGCGGCCGAGCCGGCGAGGTCGAAGCGCCCGACGATCTCCAGGAGCTGCCGCTGCGGGTCGGTCGCCCGGACCGCGGCCGCGTGGGTCAGCTCACGCCGCTTGAGAAGACCGCGGTCGCGCGTCAGGAGGATCCTCCTTTCGGAGAGCGAGAGCGCCGCGAGCCTCTCGTCCGTGGCGTCCCGGTCCCAGACCGCGTCGAAGCCGAGGAGACGAAGCCTGCGCGCCAGCTTCCCGAGGTGGACGTCGAGGACGAAGCGGGGCTCGCGAAGCGGCCGCGGACGAAGGCGGACGAGCGACGTCACGTCCAGCGCCTCGAAGACCGGATAGACGCCGACGCGATCGCCGTCCGCGAGTCGGTGGTCGAATCCGACCGACCGGCCGTTGACGAGAATGAGCTCGATCTCGGTGTGTGGCACCCCGCACGCTTCGATCTGGTCCTTGACCGTCGGCGTGTCGACGAAGCTCCGGACGACGTCCTGCTGCCGCCGTCCGGCCGGCAGGAAGTCGTTCAGCTCGGCGTAGAAGCGAAAGGTAGCTCGGCGCATCTCAAGCCACCCGGACCCCCCGAAGGTAGGTCCCACGGCCCCTCTTGGCAACTCGGCGTCCGGGGTGAGAGGCTATCTCCCAGGAAAGGGGGGGCCCCATGAACAGCCGCGAACATTTCGTGAAGTGCTTCAAGAACGAGGTGCCGATCTTCCTGCGCGTCTTCCGCGCGGTGCCGCCGGACCAGATCGCCTACCGACCTCACCCGAAGTCCACCTCCGCGGGAGACCTCGTCTGGATGCTCGCGCGAGAGCTGGGAGACTCGGCGGCCCTCGCCGGTAAATTCGAGGTGAATTTCGAGCTGCCGCCCGCCCCCTCCCTTGCCGAGTCGATCGCCGCGTACGAGAAGAACGCCGCCGCGCTCAAGAGAAAGCTGGCGAAGCTGGACGGCGCGGCGTGGGGGAAGAAGGCGAAGTTGCTGATGGGCGGGAAGGTCGCGTGGGAGGCGCCGCTCGGCGACATGCTCTGGGGATTCCACTTCGACGCGATCCACCACCGCGGCCAGCTCTCGACCTACCTCCGGCCGATGGGGGCGAAGGTCCCGTCGATCTATGGACCGTCAGGAGACGACCCGGGCCAGTGAGCCGGGCCCGCGCCGCGGCGGCGCTGCTCGTCCTCTTCCTCGGAGGCTGCGCGGGCGACGCCGATTTCAGCGCGGCCGCGCCGACGCCGGTCACCCTGAGCGCGGAGGAGTACCGGGAGGCGATCACGAACGTCGACCGCCTCGTTTTCGGAACCGGCGCGGCCGACGACGCGCGGCGCCGGGCGCTCGCGAAGGAACTCGACGCGATGGCCGTCCGGGTGAAGGCGACCTCGAACTCTCGGTTCCTCCTCCTCGAATCGCTCGAGCTCAGGAGGCTCGCGGCCGCCGCGAAGCGCCTCCCAGTCGACGCGCTTCCGGCGTCCTTCGCGAACGAGTGGATGAGGATCCGCTCGAACCTCTTCGACGACCGGAGCTGGTTCGCCCGGAGCGCTGCGGATCTCGAGGCGCCGGAGACAACAACGGCTGCAGGCGTCGCCCCCGACGCGGCGGCGGCAGTCACCCGGCTGATGGCCGAGCTCGATGCCAGGAACTCCCGGTACCCGATGTTGACCCGAGTCGTCGCGATCGGCGAGGAGCTGCTTCCTTACGGTGCCGCTGCGAGGCCAGCCACTCCTCTTCTGGCGAACGGGCTTCGTTACTACAGCCAGTTTGCCGTCGAGCAGGACCGGGAGGCCCTCCTCCAGCGGCTCGGGAAGATCGTGGCGACCCTCGATCCCGAAGCGGCCTACTACGGCGACCGGCGATTCCAGTACGGGCGGGACAAGGGGGACCAGGACCGCGCCCGGACCGTCGCCTTCCTGCTCTACGGGCCGCTGCCGAAGGAGCGGGCGGTCCCCGTCCTCAGAATCGCGATGGCCGACCCGGAAGACTGGATCAAGGACCTCGCGGCCGCGGGCCTCGCCCGGTATGGCGAGCCAGTCTCTCCCGATCCGAGACAGTTCACCGAGCGCGTTCTGGCGAAATCTCCACGCGTAAACGAAGAGGCGTTTGCCGAAATGAAATCCCTCGACGCGGCCGCGAAGGCGCAGCGGGTCCGTTCCCTGCTCGCCAGCGAGAACCCGCGGGACACCTATGCCGCCGGCGCCCTCTACTACCGGCTCAAGGATCCCGTCATCCGGACCACGATCCTCGATTCCATCGAAGATCCCGTCACCCGGAAGAATGCGCTCATGACCTTCGGCTACGAGCTGCCGCTTCCGGCCGACCGGGTCCCCTCGATGATCGCCGCGATGGGTGACGAGCGAATCGACGTCAGGGACGAGGCCCGGAGGGTCCTTCTTCGAAAAGGCCCGGCCCGCCGAGTCCTCGTCCCGATCTTGATCGCGGCGATGCCGAACGGGACCGCAGCGCAGAGGGAATCCGCGGCCGCCGCGCTGAAGGAGATCACGGGGCGCGACTTCGGCTCCGACGCGGAAATGTGGCGCCTCTGGCGCGAGGCGAAGCTTGAGGGCGAGCCTCCCCAACTCCTCCTTCCGGGTCCGCACCATGGCGACGAGGTCCCGCTTAACGCGGACGGGACCTGGTGGGCGATCTGCGGGGCCGAGGGACGGCGGGAGCTGAAACCCGCCACCGTTGCCGTGAAGCTCGTTCGGGATCCGGGGCTTGACGACGAGTCGCGGGCCACCGGGGCGGAGGTCGATGTACGGGGCTGCGAAAACCCGATCGCCCTCCTGCGAAACGTGCCGGGGCTGAAGGAGCGCGTGCTGACGGAGGGGACGGCCTCGCCTGTGCGGAAGGGTGTCTCGACGCTTCGGTTCGGGAAGGCGGGCCTCGAAATCCGGCGCATCCGGGAAGGGGAACGGGGGTTCCGGCTCGAGCTCTCCTCGGAAGGCCGGACGCAGACTCTCTTCGCTGCCGAGGCCGGTTTCTCCGCCGGTTCGGAGCCGTGGAGAGTCGCCTGGATCGGCGATCTTGACGGCGACGGCAGGGCGGACGTCATCCTCGACGCCAGAGCGGACGAGGACGCGAGCCAGATGCTTCTCTTTCTTTCCGGCCGCGCCGCCCCCGGAACGATCCTCCAGCTCGTGGCGACCTTCACGGACGTCGGTTGCTGAGCCCGAACGTCCCGCGCGCGAATAGACTCGGGGTGTGATGAGCCTCGGCGCTCTCCTCCTCGCCGCCCTCGCCGCGGCCCGCCCGGCCCCTCCCCTTCCCGTCGCCTCCCCCGTCTCGGTGGGCATGTCGGCGGAGCGCCTCGCGCGGATCGACGCCGCCGTCGTCGACTCGATCTCGAAGAAGGAATGCCCCGGCGCCGTCGTCCTCGTCGGGAGGCGCGGGAAGGTCGTCTACCGGAAGGCGTACGGAAACCGGGCCGTCGCGCCGGCCGTCGAGACGATGACCGTCGACACGGTCTTCGACGTGGCCTCTCTGACGAAGCCGATCGCGACCGCGACGAGCGTCATGGCGCTGGTCGAGGACGGGAAGCTTCGCCTCGCCGACCGCGTCGCGAAAATCCTCCCCGGCTTTGCGGCCGGGGGCGGCGAGCGGGAGAGCGTCACCGTCGAGCAGCTCCTGACGCACCGCTCCGGACTGGCCGCCGACGATCCGATGGCCCTGTATGCCGGAACGCCGGAAGAGATCTTCGAAAGGAAATGCCGGCAGCCTCTCGTCGCGGCGCCCGGAGCCCGTTTTCTCTATTCCGACGCCGGATACGAGGTCCTCGGCGAGATCGTCCGAAAGGTCTCCTCTCTTCCCCTCAATGAATTCGCAGCCTCGCGGGTCTTCGAGCCTCTCGGAATGAGGGAGACGGAGTTCCGGCCGAACGGGAGGGGGACGCTCCCTGTTTCGAGAATCGCCCCGACCGAGAAGATCGGGGGAGCCTTTCGCCGCGGCGACGTCCACGACCCGCGCGCCTTCGCCGTCGGCGGCGTCGCCGGGCACGCGGGACTCTTCTCCACGGCGGACGACCTCGCCCGCTACGCCATGGCAATGCTGAAGGGGGGCGCGCCCGTCCTCTCCCCCGCCGGCGTCGCCGCCATGACGCGCCCCCGCTCGTTCGGCGACGGTGACCTCCGCGCCCTCGGGTGGGACGTGGCGACCTCGTTCGCCTCGAACCGGGGCGACCTCTTTCCCCTCGGCTCGTTCGGCCACACCGGCTGGACGGGGACCTCGATCTGGATCGACCCCCTGACGCAGTCCTTCGTGATCCTCCTGACGAACCGGAACCACCCCGACGACTCGGGAAACGTCATCGCGCTCCGCGGGAAGGTCGCCACGATCGCCGCGTCGGCGATCACGGATGCGACGGCGGACGATCTGCGGGCCGCTGCAGAACGCGTCGCCCTCCTTGCGGCCGCCGGCTCGACAAGGGCTGCGGCGCTCGCGCCCTCGGCGCGTGCTTCAACCGGAAAAGAGCCGGCGCTGGCGCGAGTCGTCGGGCAGGTCCGGCCGGGCATTGACACCCTCGAAGCGAATTCGTTCAAGCAGATTGCCGGGAAGCGCATCGCTCTTCTGACGAACCAGACCGGTCAAACCCGCGACGGCCGCGCCACGATCGATGTCCTGAACGGTCCCGCGGCTCGCGCCGCCGGGGTGAAGCTCGTGAGGCTCTTCTCCCCCGAGCACGGCATCCGCGGCCTCCTCGACGAGAGGGTCGGCGACTCGACGGACGAGAAGACCGGGCTCCCCGTCCGGTCGCTTTACGGCGACACGAAGGAGTCCCGGCGGCCACGGCCGGAGGACCTCGCGGGCCTCGACGCCGTCGTCGTCGACCTGCAGGACGCGGGGGCGCGCCACTACACCTTCCTGACGACGATGGGCTACGTGATGGAAGAGGCCGCGAAGGCGAAAGTGGCGGTCGTCGTCCTCGACCGCCCCGACCCGATCACGGCTGACAAGGTCGAGGGACCGCTCGCCGACGACGACAAGCTCTCGTTCATCGCCTACCACGCAATCCCGGTCCGGCCCGGCATGACGATCGGCGAGATGGCGCGCCTCTTCGACGCCGAACGGAAGCTCGCGGCCGACCTGACGGTCGTGAAGTTGGAGAACTACACGCGCGACCTCTGGTACGACGAGACCGGCCTCCCCTGGACGAATCCGTCGCCGAACCTCCGGACGGTCACCGGGGCGGCGCTCTACCCCGGCATCGGTCTCCTCGAGGCGACGAACGTCTCCGTCGGGCGCGGCACCGACACGCCGTTCGAAGTGATCGGCGCCCCGTGGATGGACGGCTCCCGCGTCGCGGCCACCCTGAACTCGCGGGGGATCGCCGGCGTCCGCTTCACCCCCGTCCGTTTCGCGCCGGCCTCGTCAGTCCACAAGGGCGAGGAATGCAGCGGCGTGAGGATCACGCTAGTCGACCGGAAGGCGCTCGACGCCGTCGCCCTCGGCATTCACCTCATGACGGCCCTCCGCGACCTCCACCCGGACAAATGGGATTCCAAGCGCGCGAACCACCTGCTCCTCTCGGAGAGCGCGATGCGGCGCTTCTTCCGGGGCGAGACGGCCGGCGAGATCGTCGGCGGCTGGGCCGCCTCGGTCGTGGAGTTCGAGCGCCGGCGAGCGGCCTTCCTCCTCTACTGAGCCTGACGGAGAATCCCCCCAAGGAGTTTTCGCATGAGCGATTCCAACGCCCCGGCCCGGCCGGCCGCCACGTCCCGACGCCGCTTCGCCACGGCGCTTGCCGTCGCCGCGGGCGCCCCGATCCTCGGCCGCGCCCTCCCGCTCGCGGGACAGGCCGCTCCTGTTCCCGCCACGGCGCCGGCTCCGTCGCCCTCCCCGACGCCCGCACCGCCTCCGGCCGCCCTCGAGCCGATGATGCAGCTCGTGAAGGCGAAGTACGGCCAGCACCTGACGCCCGAACAGATGGAGGGCGTGAGGAAGTCGGTCGAACGCTCGATCCTCAACGCCGAACGGATGACGAAGATGCCGCTCGCGAATTCCGACGAGCCCGACATCGTCTACTTTGCCGCCCTCCAGGGCGTGGCCGGGACCCGCTGATGGCCGCGCCGCTCCCCGCCGGCACCCTCGCCCTTCCGGTCCGCGAATTGTCCGAGAAGATCCGGACGAAGGAGATCTCGCCCGTCGCCCTGACGCAGGCGTCGCTCGACCGACTCGAGATGGTCGGCCCCTCGCTCGGCGCCGTCGTCACGATCACCCGCGAGCTCGCTCTCGCGCAGGCGAAGCAGGCCGAGGCCGAGATCGCCTCCGGGAAGTGGCGCGGCCCGCTGCACGGCATCCCGTATGGCGTGAAGGACCTCCTCGCCACGAAGGGGATCCCGACGACGTGGGGCGCCGAGCCCTTCCGGAACCAGGTCTTCGACTACGACGCGACGGTCGTCGCGAAGCTCCGCGAGGCCGGGGCCGTCCTCGTCGCGAAGCTCGCGATGGTCGAGCTGGCGGGCGGGATGGGCTACAACAACGCCGACGCGTCGTTCACGGGACCGGGGCGGACGCCGTGGAACCTGAATTACTGGTCGGGGGGCTCGTCCTCCGGTCCCGGCGCCGCGACCGCCGCGGGCCTCGTCGCTTTCTCGATCGGCTCGGAGACCTCGGGCTCGATCATCACGCCCGCGGCCTTCAGCGGCGTCGCCGGCCTTCGCCCGACCTACGGCCGCGTCAGCCGCCACGGCGCCATGGCCCTCTGCTGGACGCTCGACAAGCTCGGACCGATGTGTCGAACGGCCGACGACTGCGGCCTCGTCATGGCCGCGATCTGCGGGAAGGACCCGCTCGACCCGACTACGGTCGACCGCCCTTGGGCGGCCCGCCCGCCGGTGAAGAAACGGTGGAAGGTCGGCGTCATCAAGGGCTCAGCCGAAAAGGCGCAGCCCGAGGTGAGGAAGAACTTCGAGGCGTCGGTCGAGGCCCTCCGCGCTTTCTGCGACGTCGTCGACGACGTGGAGTTCCCCGACTTCCCGTATGGCCCGGCCGTCTCCACGATCGTCCAGGCCGAGGGGGCGAGCGCCTTCCGCACCCTGATAGAGAGCGGTGCGACGCAGAAGCTCCGGCAGGCGAACGACAAGTTCGGCGGCTTCGCCGCGTCGACCGTCCTCGCCGTCGACTACCTGCAGGCGATGCGCCTCCGGGGGCCGATGAAGCGGGCCCTCGACCCGCTCTACGCGAGGTACGACGCGCTCGTCGCTCCGTCCCGCCAGACCGTCTCCTATCCGATCGGCGTCGACTTCGACAAGGCCTACCCGGACGTCGGCGGCGGCCCGGCCGTCATCCCGGCGGGAAACCTCGTCGGCCAGCCCGCCATCTCCGTCCTGAACGGATTCGGCGCCGAGGGTCTGCCGACCGGCCTCCAGCTGACCGGCCGGGCCTTCGGCGACGAGACGCTCGTCGAGATCGCGGCGGAGTACCAGCGCCGGACCGACTGGCATACGAGGCGACCGGCGGTCTGAGGATCCGTCAGGCCCGGAGCGCACGGTGCCGGTCGAACCAGCCGGCCCAGAAGGGGACGAGGAAAAGTGCGAAGGTAACCGCCGTCAGCGCGGAGACGTTCGGCGGCGGCGGACCGAAGACGTTGCCGAGGTAAACGGCTCCGAGGAACGCCGCGAAGGCGACGAAGGCCCAGCGTCCCGTCGCGTCGGCAGGCTTCGTCCTCCGCACGTAGATCCAGAGTCCCAGGCCGTACAGCAGGCCCTCCACCGCGAGCGTCGCGGGAACGGAGTTCCAGAGCCCGAGGCCCACCTTCGAGCCGCTCCACGGCGCGAGGGGCATGTCGGGGCGATGGGAGACCCAGTCGAAGAGCCAGTGGCTCGTCACCCCGAGCGCGATCGCGAGCGCGCCCGCCGCGTACCCCGTCGCCGCGAGGTAGGCGGCCGCCGCGAGCGACGACCAGACGAGCGTCATGACGAGGCTGTGCGACCAGGGGTACGAGACGAAGTCGAGCGGCGTCACCGCCGTGATGCCGGGAGCGATCCGGACCTCCTCCAGCCCGATCGCGAGAAAAACAGGCCAGAGGAGGTCGAGGAGCGACGGCGCCCCGACGAGCCAGAGAAGCGATGTCTTCGGCGCGACTTTCTTCGCGGCGAGCCCGACGGCGACGTGTCCGAGGAACATTCTCCAACGTTACTCCACTCGGTCGATCGGGGCCGCGCCGGGTTCCGGTGGAACGAGGCCGAACGAAAACGGGCGCCCGGCCACGTCAGACGGGGAGGCCGCTACACTTCCCGCCCGGGGGAACCTCGCCGATGAAGCCGATCCGCCTCGCTGCCGCCCTGCTCCTGCTGTCCGCCGCCCCGACCCTCGTCGCCGCCGCGCCGCAGGGCGAGATGAGCGCCGCCGAGATCCGCCTCGCGCTCGAGAAGCTGAACGTCGTCGGGCGCGTCCTCTACGTCGCCGCGCATCCGGACGACGAGAACACGGCCTTCCTCGCCTGGGGCGCGAAGGGGCGTCTCCTCGACGCGGGCTACCTCGCCATGACGCGCGGTGACGGCGGCCAGAACCTGATCGGGAGCGAGACTGCGGATCTGCTGGGCGTCGTCCGGACGCAGGAGCTCCTCGGCGCGCGGCGCGTCGACGGCGCGAAGCAGTTCTTCACCCGGGCGATCGACTTCGGGTACTCGAAGAGCCCCGCCGAGACGCTGACGATCTGGGATCGGGAGAAGGTGCTCGCGGACGTCGTCCGAGTGATCCGGACCTTTCAGCCCGACGTCGTCGTCAACCGCTTCCCGACGACGGGCGAAGGAGGCCACGGTCAGCACACCGCGTCGGCGATCCTCTCCGTCGAAGCCTTCGACGCCGCAGGAGACCCGACGCGCTTCCCCGAACAGATCGCCGAGGGGCTCAGACCGTGGACGCCCCGCCGCGTCTTTTTCAACGTCTTCCGGTTCCGCTCCGACCAGCCGCGGACGGAGATGCCGGGCGGTGTCAGCGTCGATCTCGGCGCCTACAACGCGCTCCTCGGCCGCTCTTACACCGAGATCGCGGCTCAGAGCCGCTCGATGCACAAGAGCCAGGGCTTCGGGTCGGCGGAGCGGCGCGGAAGCTGGGTGAACGACTTCCAGCTCCTCAAGGGCGACAGGGCGGAGAAGGACCTCTTCGAGGGAATCGACCTGACCTGGAAGCGCGTCCCCGGAGGCGAGACGGTGGCTCCCCTGCTCCAGGACGCTGAACGGACGTTCCGCGACGAGGATCCGTCCGCGAGCCTCCCGGTTCTCCTGAAGGCGTACGCGGTGATGAAGGCGCTCCCGGAGAGCCCGTGGAGAGCCGGGAAACTGGCGGATCTCGCCGAGGTGATTCGCGCCTGCGCCGGCCTCTGGACCGAGGCCGTAGCCGATGCGGCGATCGCGACGCCCGGGAGCGACGTGAAAGTCGCCCTCGCGACGCTCAACCGGTCGACCTTCCCGATGGCGCTCGAAAGCGCCGGCGTGACGTACGGGATGGCCCCCGCCGCGGGCGGGGCCTTGAAAAACAACGAGCCGCTCAAGGCGACCGTGACCGTGAAGATCCCGGCCGACGCTCCGGCAACGCAGCCGTTCTGGCTGGCGAAGCCCGCGTCGAAGGGGCTCTTCGGCGTCTCGGACGAGAAGCTGATCGGGCTCCCCGTCGGCCCGCCGCCGCTCATCGCCCGGTTCCGCGTCGCGGCGGGAGGCGAGACGCTCGTCTACGAAACGCCCGTCGTCTTCCGGAAGACCGACCCCGTCCTCGGCGAGGTCTACCAGCCGTTCGAGATCGCCCCGGCCGTCACCGCGAACTTCGGCGAGAAGGTCTACGCGTTTCCCGCGGCCACGCCGAAGAACGTGACCGTCTCGCTCCGGTCGAATGCGGCCGCCGACGGAACCCTTCGTCTGACGCTGCCGCCCGGCTGGAGCGCCGTCCCGCGCGAGGCGCCATTCTCCTTCCCTGCGGCCGGCGGCACGACGACGGCCGTTTTCGCCGTGACACCTCCTGCGAAGCCGTCCGAGGCGGTGCTGGGCGCCGAGATCGTGGCGCCGGCAGCCGTGCCCGCGCGGAGCGCCGTTGCGATCGACTATCCGCACATCCCGCGGCAGACCCTTTTTCCGCTCGCCGAGGCGAAGCTCCTGCGCCTCGACGTCACCGCGCCGCCTCGAGCGATCGGCTACGTCATGGGCTCCGGCGACCCCGTCCCCGAGGCGCTCCGGCAGCTCGGCTACAGCGTGACGCTTCTTTCCGACGACGACCTCGCGACCGGTGACCTCTCCCGCTTCGGGACGGTCGTCGCGGGGATCCGTGCGTACAACACGCGCGAACGGCTGAAGACCGCGAATCGGCGTCTCCTCGACTTCGTCGAAAAGGGAGGGACGCTCGTCGTCCAGTACGACACGTCGTCCGAGCTCGTGACCGAGGAGATCGGGCCGAAGCCGTTCAAGATCTCCCGCGACCGCGTGACCGTCGAGGAGGCGCCCGTCACTCTGTCCCTTCCGACGCACCCGCTCCTGACGACGCCGAACCGGATCACGTCCGCCGATTTCGAGGGCTGGGTGCAGGAGCGCGGGCTCTATTTCGCGGGGACCTTGGACCCGGCCTACGAGACGCCCCTCTCGATGGGCGACCCGGGCGAGCCGGCGAAGGCGGGATCGCTGATCTTCGTCCGGCACGGGAAGGGGACGTTCGTCTACACGGGGCTCGCCTTCTTCCGCCAGCTCCCGGCCGGCGTGCCGGGCGCCTACCGCCTCTTCGTGAATCTCGTGAGCGGCGGGAGGTGAGCGGCCCGGCCCTTCCGGGCGGCGGCGACGCCCCGCCCTTCGGGGGAAGCTGGAAGCGCCTCTACGGCGCGGTCCTCGCCCTGCTGGCGCTTCAGGTCGTCCTCTACGACCTCTTGTCGAGGCTCTTCCGCTGAGGTCTCTCGACTGGGCCGTCCTCGCGGCCTCGCTCGTTTTCATCGCGGGGTTCGGGGTCTTCAGGAATCGGCACCACAAGGACCTCGACGGCTATCTCCTCGCCGGACGGCTGACGCCCTGGTACACGATTCTCGTTTCGATCATGGCGACTCAGGCGAGCGCCATCACGTTCCTCTCGACGCCCGGGCAGGCCTTCGCCGACGGGACGCGCTTCCTCCAGTTCTATTTCGGGCTGCCGGTCGCGATGGTCGTCCTGTCGATCACGGCGGTCCCGATCTACCGACGCCTGAAGGTCTTCACATCGTACGAGTACCTCGAGGGCCGGTTCGACCTGAAGACGCGCTCGCTCGCCTCGTCCCTCTTTCTCCTGCAGCGCGGCGTCTCGACGGGCATCTCGATCTACGCCACGTCGATCGTCCTCTCCGTCCTGCTCGGCTGGAACATCGCGCTGACGAATCTCGTCATCGGCGGAATCGTGATCGTCTATACGACGTCGGGCGGCTCGAAGGCGGTGAACTGGACGCAGTCGTGGCAGTTCCTCGTCGCGACCGGCGGCCTCCTCCTCGCATTCCTCGTCACGGTCCGCCTGCTGCCCCCGGACGTCGGCTTCCTCGACGCCCTCCACGTCGCAGGGCGCCTCGGACGGCTGAACACGGTGGACTGGAAGCTCGACTTCTCGACCCGCTACAACGTCTGGTCGGGGCTCGTCGGCGGCTTCTTCCTCGCGCTCTCCTACTTCGGCACGGACCAGTCGCAGGTGGGACGGTACCTCGGCGGCAGGTCCGCCGCCGAGAGCCGGCTCGGCCTCCTCTTCAACGGACTCCTGAAGGTCCCGATGCAGGCCTTCATCCTGCTCGTCGGCGTCATGATCTTCGTCTTCTACCAGTTCGCCGTGCCGCCGGTCTTCTTCAACCCGGTCCCGCTCGAGCGGATCCGCAGGGGGCCCCACGCCGCCGAGCTCGCAGCCGTCGAGGCGAGGCACCTCGCCGCGTTCGAAGCCCGGAAGAGTGCCGCACGGTCGTTCGTCGCGGAACGGAAGTACGGGAGCGAGGCCGGCCTCGAGGCGGCGGGCCGCGCGCTCGAGTCGGCGGACGGACGCGTCGCCGCTGTCCGGAAGGAGACCCTGGAGCTGATCCGGAAGCGCGATCCGACGGCCGACGCGAACGACACGAACTACGTCTTCCTCTCGTTCGTCCTCGCGTATCTGCCGGTCGGTCTCGTCGGCCTCGTCGTCGCCGTCGTCTTCGCCGCGGCGATGTCGTCGATTGCCGCGGCGCTCCAGTCTCTCGCGGGGACGACGGTCGTCGACGTCTACGGACGGCTCCTCCGGAAGAACCGGCCCGACGCGCATTACCTCCGGGTCGGGCGCCTCGCGACCGTCTTCTGGGGCCTCGTCGCCATGTCGGTCGCCATGTACGCCAACAGGCTCGGGACGCTGATCGAAGCGGTCAACATCCTCGGATCGCTCGTCTACGGGACGATCCTCGGCATCTTCCTCGTGGCGTTCTACCTGCCGAAGGTCCGGGGGACGCCCGTCTTCGCCGCGGCGCTCGTCAGCGAGGCGATCGTCCTCGTCTGCTGGATCGCGACGAAGCTCGAGTTCCTCTGGTTCAACGTCGTCGGATGTCTGACCGTTGTCGCCCTTTCGCTCGCGCTCAACGCGCTCACCCCGCGGCGCGGCGTAGCCTGAGGAGAACCGCTACTTCGGGGCCTTCGGGGCCTCGGCCGTCTTGACGGTGAACGAGACGCGGAGCTTCTCCCAGGCGAGCGTGACTTTCCCGGAGTCGGGGGCAACGGGCGTGATGGAGAAGGTCAGCCATTCCTTCATCTCGCCCGCCTCGGGTTTGACCGAGATCCGGAGAGCATCCTTCGCGGCGTCGTACGAATACGACCCCCACTGCTTCGCGTCCTTGTTGAAGATGACGGTCCACTCCGCCTTCCCCGGGATCGCGTGGAGGCTGTAGCTCCCGGCCGGGAGCTTCTGCCCGTCGACCGTGACGTCCTGGCCGACGGAGAACGTCGTCGCCTCGTTCGCGCCCGCGCGCCAGACCTTGTCCCACGGGACGAGATCGCCCCAGATCACGCGCCCCTTCACCGCCGGACGGCTGTACGTGATCGTCACCTCGGCGGTGCCGATCGTCTGCATCACCGACGCCTTCGGACTCGGCCGTGGTCCGGCCGGTTGCGCCGACGCGGGACCGGCGATCGGGGCGGCGAACGCGAGAGCGACGGGGAGGGCGAGGAGGGAGGTGCGCAGTTTCATCGGGCTCTCCTTGCGCGGGGATTCTAGCCCCGCTGTTAGCATCGCCCGGGAGTGTTCGCCGCCGCCTTCGCCCCGCCCGCCTTCGAGCTCGGCGACTACGTCCCCTCGCTGGCCGCCCTCGTCGCCGCGGCCGCGCTCGTTCTCTTTCTCCTCCACCGGGCGGTCCTTTCGAAGATCCATCCCGCGCCCGAATCGCTGGCGAGGCCCTGGTGGCGCAAGGTGCTCGTCGGGGCGGGCTGGGCCGCCGCGCTCCTCGCCGCGTCCCTCGCGATTCCTGCCGCGCTCGGCAGCTTCGCGCCGTCGGGCGCGGGCTTCCGCCCGTTCTCCTACCCGCAGGCGCCCGCCGGACTTCCGAACGTCGGACGCGTCGCCGGGCTCTTCCTCGTTCAGAGCCTCTGGGAGGAGCTGATCTTCCGCGGCCTCGCGATGGGCCTCCTCGGCCTCGTCCTCGCCCTTCTCCTCGGCCGGGCCGGGCTCGATCGCCGCCGTGCGTGGGGGACGGCCGGTCTCGTCGCGAACGCGCTTCAGGCCGTGCTCTTCGCCTTCATCCATCGCGCCAACCCCGCGGCGACGCCCCTCTCACTCCTCAACATTCTCCTCGCCGGAGCACTCCTCGGCGCGCTCTTCTGGTCGCAGGGGGCTCTCTGGGGGGCCTGGGCCTTTCACTTCGTCTGGAACTTCGGCCTCGCCGCAGCGGGACTCCCCGTGAGCGGCGTGACGGCGACGCCGGCGCTCCTCCCGCTCGGCATCCGCGGCGCGCGGGAAGACCTCCTCTCCGGCGGCCGGTTCGGCCCCGAGGGGTCCCTTCTGGCCACCGTGACCCTTGCCATCGCCGCCGCCGTCGTTCTGCGCGGCCCGCGCAGCCGGCGAGCGCCTCCCGCCGGCTGATCGGCCCGGGTTATCCTTCCGGCATGGTCAAGGGAAACCGCGATTTCTTCACCTGCACGGCCTGCGGCAAGCGCTTCACGTTCTGGGTGCTCGACAGCAATCCCCAGCCGAAGGTGAAGTGCTACTACTGCGGCACCGAGACGTTCCCGAAGGGAGAGCCTCCGGCCGCCCCGGCGCCGGCTCCCGCGGCGACCCCGGCCGCCCCGACCCCTCCGGCGAGCCCGGACGGCGGTTCCCCGGCCGCGTCCTGATCCCCGGCCCGTCCCGTCAGCGTCCGGCGCGGTAGACGATCTCGCCGCCCACGACGGTCATCAGCACCTTCGCCTTCGGGATGTCGGCGACCGGGGTCTTCTCCGACACGATGTCCCGGTCGAGGACGGTCAGGTCGGCGTCGAACCCCGCCGCGATCTTCCCGCGGCGCTCCTCGGCGAACTCGGCATAGGCGTTGTCGGCCGTGAAGAGCCGGAGCGCCTCGGCGCGCGAGAGCTTCTCGCCGGCGTACCAGCCGCCCGGAGGCCTGCCCGACAGGTCCTGCCGCGAGACCGCCGCGTAGAAGCCAAGGAGCGGGCTCACCTTCTCGACCGGAAAATCGCTGCCGCCGCAGAGTCGGACGCCGGCGCTCAGGAAGGTCCGCCAGGCGTACGCGCCGCGGATCCTCTCCCCGCCGACGCGGGCCTCGGCCCACGGCATGTCGGAGGTGGCGTGCGTCGGCTGAACGGACGCGATGACGGAAAGCGCGGCAAAGCGGCGAAAGTCCTCCGGCGAGACGACCTGCGCGTGCTCGATTCGGAAGCGCGCATCGACCGGCTTCACGGCCTTCAGCGCCTTCTCGTAGGCGTCGAGCGCGAGCCGATTCCCGCGATCGCCGATGGCGTGCGTCCAGAGCTGCCAGCCCGCCTTCGCGGAAGCGAGCGCCACGCGCTCCATCTCCGCCGGTCTCGTCACGAGAAGGCCACGGTTCCCCGGGTCGTCCACGTAGTCCGTCAGGAGCGCCGCCCCGCGCGAGCCGAGCGCCCCGTCGGCATACACCTTGACGGCGCGGACGGTGAGCCGTCCCTCGCGGATCGGAGGTCTCGCGAGGAACGAATCGAGGTCCTTCGACCCGGCGCCCACCGTCGCGTAGACGCGGATCGGGAGCGCGCCCTCCTTCGCCATCGCCCGGAGGACCTCGATCCCTTCGCGCCCGAAACCGCCGGCGTCGCCGACGCCCGTCAGCCCCGCCGCGGCAACGGCCCTCATCCCGGCCGCGAGGAGGCGGCGTGTCTGCCCGGCCGCCGGGGCCGGGATCGCCTTCCAGATCAGGGCCTGGGCGTTGTCGACGAAGACGCCCGCCGGCTGGCCGCCCTCCCCGCGGAGGATCCTCCCGCCGTCCGGGTCCGCCGTGGCCGGCGTGACTCGGGCGAGGGCCATCGCGGCGTCGTTCACCCAGAGCGCGTGCCCGTCGACGCGGGAGAGGACGACGGGGTTCTTCGGCGAGACGGCCAGGAGCTCGGCGGCCGTCGGAAACTCGGCGCCGGGCCACAGGTTCTGGTCCCAGGCGCGCCCCCGGATCCACTCCCCTCCGGGCGTCCGCGCCGCTGCGGCCGCGATCATCGCGAGGATCTCGCCCTTCTGCTTCCCGCGGAGGTCGAGGGTCTCGAGCGCCTCCCCGAGGCCGAGCAGGTGCCCGTGGGCGTCGGACAGGCCGGGGTAGACGACCGCGCCTGAAAGGTCGATCGGCACCGCGCCCGGCGCACGCCTCCGCGCCTCGGCCTCGTCGCCGACGAAGGCGATCTTTCCGCCCTCGACGAGGATCGCGGCGGCGCGGGGAGCCTCCCCGGCCACGGTGTAGACGGTGGCGCCGGTGAAGAGGGCCGGCGATGCGGCGGCGAGCGGACCTGCGGCGAGGGCGATCACGGCGAGAAGTCTCCTCATGCGCCGATTGTGGCAAACCGCGCGGCCGGCCGCCGGCGGAGGTAGGCTTGAGCGGGAAACGGAACCCTGCGCGCCTTCCGACTCCATCGCCCCGCGCCCGTCGAGACGCGGCCGCTGCGGCTCGAGGACGTTTCCGGGCCGCGCGCCGGCCCTGGCGAGGTCCTCGTCCGCGTCGCGGCGTGCGGCATCTGCCGGACCGATCTGCACGTCGTCGAAGGAGAGCTCCCCGTCCGGAAGTCCCCGGTCACGCCGGGGCACCAGATCGTCGGCACGGTCGCCGAGTCCGGCCCCGGCGTTACGCTGGCTTCCGGAACGCGCGTCGGCGTCGGCTGGCTTCGCGAGACGTGCGGAGTCTGCCGCTACTGCCTGACGGGGCGCGAGAATCTCTGCGACGGACCGGAATTCAACGGCTGGACCGCGGACGGCGGCTTCGCGGAATACGTCTCGGCACCGGCAGCCTTCGTCTACGAGCTCCCCGCCGGCTTCCCGGACCTCGCGGCGGCGCCTCTCCTCTGCGCGGGGATCATCGGGTACCGGGCCCTGAAGCTGACGGGGCTGTCGGATCCTCCCTTCTCGTGGAGCGGCGCCCGCCTCGGGATCTACGGCTTCGGCGCCGCCGGCCACGTGGCGATCCAGATCGCGCGCGGGCGGGGCGCCGAGGTCTACGTCATGACGCGCGACATCGAGCGCCACCAGGCCCTCGCCGCCGAGCTCGGCGCGGAATGGGTCGGCGACGCCGCCGAGCCCCCGCCCCGGAAGCTCGACGCAGCGATCATCTTTGCCCCGGCCGGCGAGCTGATCCCGGCGGCGCTCGCCGCGCTCGACAAGGGGGGCTCGCTCGTTCTCGGCGGCATCCACATGAGCGACACGCCGCCGATTCCCTACGAGCTCCTCTACCGCGAGCGAATCGTCCGGAGCGTCGCGAACAACACGCGGGCCGACGGCCGCGAGTTCCTCCTCGAGGCCGCGCGTCTCCCGGTCCGGACTCACGTCCAGGCCTTCCCGTTCGAGCAGGCGAACGAAGCCCTCGTCGCCCTGAAAAACGACGCGATCAAGGGGGCCGGAGTCCTCGTCGTCAGATAGTGTCTTCGGCGGTAGACTGCGCCTGATTCCGCCGCGACAGGAGAGTCCCATGCCGCCGCAGCCCGATCAATTCGTTCATTCCAGCGCGCCGGAGCCGCACCGCGAGAGGGGCCGGGCCCTCTTCAGGACGCATCCCGAGGCGAAGCTGCTGACGGGGCCGAACCCGGCCTCCTTCCTCTTGATCCTGTTCGTCGTCGCGACCCAGACCGGAATCGCCTTTCTCCTCCGCGGGCAGCCGTGGTGGGTCGTCCTGATCGCGGCGTACGCCGTCGGCGCGTTCGCGAATCACGCGCTCTACGTCCTGATCCACGAGTGCGCCCACAACCTCGTCTTCCGCTCCGCGGCCGGGAATATCGCCGCGGGGATCGTCGCCGACCTCGCGAACGTCGTGCCGGCCTCCGTCTCGTTCCGGATCTACCACATCAAGCACCATGTCTTCATGGGCGACTACCGCCTCGACGCCGACATCCCGAGCCTCTGGGAGGCCCGGATGGTTGGGAACGGATTCGTTCGGAAGGCGGTCTGGCTCTTCCTTTTCCCGGTCTTCCAGGTCCTGCGCCCGCTTCGGCTTCCGGAGATCAAGTTCGCGACGCCCTGGACCTTCGCCAACTGGGGCGCGGCCATCGTCTACGACGCGGCCATCCTCTTCTTCTTCGGGCCGATCTCATTCCTCTACCTCGCCGCCTCGTTCTTCTTCTCGGTCGGCTTCCATCCCCTCGGCGCGCGCTGGATCCAGGAGCACTACCTCGTGGCGCCCCCGCAGGAGACTTACAGCTACTACGGTCCCCTGAACACGCTCGCACTGAACGTCGGGTACCACAACGAGCACCACGACGCTCCGGCCGTCGCCTGGAACCGCCTTCCGGCCGTCAAGCGGCTGGCGCCCGAGCTGTACGACTCGCTCGTGTCGCACCAGTCGTGGTCGCGCCTCTTCTGGCAGTTTCTGTCGGACAAGAAGCTCTCGCTCTGGTCCCGCGTGGTCCACGAGAACCGCGGCGGGATTCCGGTCGTGAACGAGGCGGCGTAACCCGGGTTACTTCGTCTCCGGGTCCCAGCCCTTCCGGCCCTCCGGGTCGAGCCAGCCCTGGAAGCGGAACCCCGGAGGGACCTCGCGCACCTTCCAATAGCCGTTGTTCGCGCTCACGTAAGCCCGGAGGGCGTCGAGAATCCGCGCGTAGTCCTTCCGGTCCTGCTCACCGATCGCGGGGTCCGAGGTGCGGGCGTTCAGAAACCGGATCGTCGCCGCCTGGAGGAGCCTGAGGTCGCTTTCCGGCCACGTTACGAGGACGAGGCGCTTCTTCTCATCCGGGTCGCCGGCGTTGGCGGCGAGGATCTCCTTCAGCTTCGGCCCCTGCTGCCTGAGGTTCTCGGCGTACGACAGGAGGACGTGGTCGCGGGCCACGACCTGGAAGAGGGTTTGCTGGGCCGGGCTGAGCGCGCTCCAGGCCTTCTTGTTCACGATCAGGTAGGTCACGAGGAACTGCTGGTGCCAGGCGGGGAAATGTACGAACCGCGTCCCCACGGTTCCCGGGTTCCCCTCCGGAAGCCCGAAGAGCTGGGAGACGTCGTCGAGCGGTGAGGCGAACTCAAACGCCTGGAGTTGGCCGTCGGCCACGGCCTTGACGAGCGAGCCTCCTCCGGCGACGGCGGAGACGAACCTGATGTTCTTCTTCGGAACGACGCCCGCCGCGACGAGGTCGTCGCAGGCGCGATCGAGGACGTACTGGGCCGGCGGGAGGTAGCGGAACGTCCAGTTCTGCCCGCAGAGCCCCGCCAGCCCGATCCCGGGCGTCGCTCCCCCGCTTCCGACCGGAAGCATGAAGTAGCCCGAGGCCTGCTGGGTTCCCCCGACGATCGGTATCGCCACGACGTTCCGTCCGTTCCGGTCCAGGATCTGCTGCAGGAGCTCGAGGCCGCTCTCGGCGCCGCCGTCGACCGACCTCCCGTAGAGGAAGCCGGCGAATTCGTCGAAGGTCGGGCCGAACGGGATTCCCGAGTTGTAGATGAACCCCCACGTCGGGTCGAGATCCGAGCCCGAGATGTACGCGGCGTCCAGGCCGGTCCCGCCTGCGAGGGGGCCGCCGGCTCCGACCGCCGCGAGGACGCTCTTGAACTCCTTCGGGACCGGCGGGGTCGGCGTGAGCTTCGAGAGCCGGATCTTCCCGTCCTTCCCGAGGACAGTCGTCGAAATGGAAAGGAGCCTGGCGGCAAAGTCGTCCGCCGGGGGCCCGATCGCCGCCGAGCCGCTGAAGCTCCGGAACGAGATCTCGACCTCCCCGGCCGCCGCGGCCTGGGCCGCGACGAGGGCCACGACACAGGGCGAGCAGTTGGACACGAAAACCCGAAGTCGAACGATCCATCGCTTCCTCCTCTATTTCGCGATTCCCAGCTGCCCCAAGATGAAGGCGTCGTCGAAGGCGACCTCCTTCAGCGCGTCGTAGCGCCCGGAGGAGCCGCCGTGGCCGCCGGCCATGTTCGTCTTCAGGAGGAGCGGCGTCTCGTTGGTCTTCAGGGTCCGGAGGCGCGCGACGTACTTGGCCGGCTCCCAGTACATGACCTGGCTGTCGTTGAACGACGTCTTGACGAGGAGCGCCGGAGTGGCTCCCTTCTTCAGGTTCGTGTAGGGGCAGTAGGTCTTCATGTAGTCGTACTCGGCCTTGACCTGCGGGTTCCCCCACTCCTCGAACTCGCCGACCGTGAGGGGAAGCGACGCGTCGCTCATCGTGTTCAGGACGTCGACGAACGGGACGTACGTGACGACCGCCCTGAAGAGGTCGGGGCGCATGTTCGTGATCGCGCCCATCAGGAGGCCGCCGGCGCTCCCGCCCGTCACGACGAGGCGGTCCTTCGCCGTGATCTTCCGGGCGATCAGCTCCTCGGCGCAGGCGATGAAGTCCGTGAAGGTGTTCTTCTTGTTCATCATCCGGCCGCCGTCGTGCCACGCCTTGCCGAGGTCGCCGCCCCCCCGGACGTGGGCGATTCCGAAGACGACGCCCCGGTCGAGGAGGACGAGGCGGTTCGGGTTGAAAGTGACGTTCGACGAGCTGCCGTAGGCGCCGTAGGCGTTCAGGAGCATCGGAAAGGGCCCGTCCTGGAGCGCCCTGGCGGGTGAATCTCTCCCGGCCTGCGCTTTCCAGACCAGCGAGACGGGGACCTTCGTCCCGTCCGGCGCGGCGGCCCAGAGACGCTCGGAGCGGTAGAGCGTCCGGTCGTACCCGGGGACGTCCGTCTCCTTGAGCAGCGTCGACGTCCCCGACGTCACGTCGTAGTCGAAAATCGAGACCGGCGTCACGAACGACTGGTACCGGTAACGGAACGCCGGCGTGTCGAACTCCCGGTTGTCCTGCGGCCCCGCGGAGTAGACGGGCTCCGGGAAGCTGACGCTTCTCGCCGTCCCGCCGCCAAACGTCGTCACTCTGAAACGGACGAGCGCGTCCTCGCGCTCCACCGCGACCCAGAAGCCCTTGAAGATCAGGACGTCCTCCAGCATGACGTTCGGGCGGACCGGAAGGACCTCTTTCCAGTTCTCGCGGCCGGGCGCCGAGGCCGGCGCCGTGACGAGGCGGAAGTTCCGTCCGGCGTCGTTCGTCCGGATCCAGAAGACGCCGTCGCGGTCCTGAACGTCGTACTCCCGGTCCTTCTCGCGCGGCGCCACCAGCGTGAAGGATCCGTCCGGCGACGCGGCCGGAAGGAAGCGGAGCTCGGACGACGTGTGGCTCCCGCAGCCGAGCCAGACGTAGGCCCGGCTCCGGGAGCGGGCCGTGAAGACGCGGAAGCGCTCGTCCTTCTCCTCGTACAGGAGCGGGTCTTTCCCAACGTCCTCGCCGAGGCGATGCCGGAAGAGGCGGTAGGGCCGCTTGGCGGAATCCTCGACCGTGTAGAAGAGCGTCCGGTTGTCGGCGGCCCACGCCACGGAGGTCGTCTTCGGGACGCTCTCCGGAAACGTCGTCCCCGTCTTCAGGTCCTTCACGCGGAGGACGAACTGGCGGAAGCCGGTGTTGTCCGTCGAGTAGGCGAGGAGATTTCCGTCGTCGCTGATCGCGTACGGTCCGATCGACATGAACTTCTCGCCCTTCGCCAGCTCGTTGACGTCGAGGATCACCTGCTCCGGCCCCTCGGGTTCGTTCCCTCTCGGCGCGCTCTTCCGGCACCAGATCGCGTACTGCTTCCCCTTTTCGGTCCTCTGGTAGTAGAGCCAGCCGCCGATGCGGAACGGCACCGAGAGGTCCGTTTCCTTGATGTGGGACAGGAGCTCGTCGTAGAGCGTCTTCTGGAAGGCTTCGGTCGGCTTCATGACCGTCTCGGTCCAGGCGTTCTCGGCGTCGAGGTAGGCCTTCACTCCGGGATCGGCCTTTTCCCGGAGCCAGAAGTAGGGATCGCTGTAGCTCTCCCCGTGCCACGACACGGTTTTCGGGACCTGCGGCGCGACCGGGGGCGCAGGCGGGGCGCCAGCCGTCTCGGCGAGAGCGGGCAGAGCGGCGAGCACGAGCGCGGCAACGGAGACGGCGATTTTCACGAATCCTCCCGAAGCGATGTCTTTCGAATCTACTACGGGGCGAGAAGATCCGGGTTTCCCCGGGAACCCGAATTCCCGCGAAAGGCCGATTCGGTTACCCTTCCTGGAATGTCGCTTCGCGTCGTCGTCACGGGGGCCGGAGGACAGCTCGGCCAGGTGCTCGTCCGCGACTTCCAGAAGACCCATGAGGTCTTCGGCCTGACGCGGGAGTCGCTCGACATCACCGATCAGGTGGGAATCGCCGAACGGATCCTCAAGTTGCGCCCGACGGCGATCCTGAACTGCGCGGCGTACAACGACGTCGACGGCGCCGAGGAGAACCCGAAAGCCGCGCTCGCGGCGAATGCCTTCGGCGTCTCGGCGCTCGCCGACGCGGCCGCCGCCTCCGACGCCATTTTCGTCCACTTCGGGAGCGACTTCGTCTTCGACGGGAACACGTCGCGCCCGTACACCGAGAAGGACTCCCCGAACCCCCTCAGCGTCTACGGCGCGTCGAAGCTGCTCGGCGAGATCCTCGCCGCCCGAGCTCCGAAGCACTACGTCCTCCGCCTCGAGAGCGTCTTTGGCGGCGCCGGACATTCGAGCAGCATCGGAAGGATGGCCGACGCGATCGCGAAGGGGGAACCGGTCCGCGCCTTCGCCGACCGGACCGTCTCGCCCAGCTTCGTGGACGACGTCTCCCGGGCGACGCGGCGCCTCGTCGAGAAGAAGGCCCCCTTCGGCCTTTACCACTGTGTCTCGACCGGTTTCACGAACTGGATGGAACTGGCCCAGGAGCTGGCCCGCCTGATGGGCAAGTCGGCGAGCATCGCCCCGGTCGCCTCCGGCAAGGCAGGGCTCAAGGCGCCGCGCCCCCGCTTCTGCGCGCTCGCCTGCGACAAGCTCGCGAACGCCGGAATCGAGATGCCCGACTGGAAGGGCGCCCTCGCCCGCTACGTCGCCTCGCGCGGTTGACGCTTTGCGGCTCCTACCGCGTCTCGATCCCTTCGGCGATCGTCACCTTGAGCGTCCGCTTCGCCTTCGTCTTCCCCGAAGTCAGCGTCACCGCGTAGTCGCCCGGCGGGACGAAGCGCTTCGCGTCCCCGCCGTACTCGTGGACGAACTCCTTCGTCGGATGAAGGTCCCAGACGACGCGCCCGAAGCCGGGCGCGCCGGGCGCCTTCAGGTTCGCGACGGGCTGGTCGAGAGCGTTCGTGATCGAGATCTTCACGTCGTCGCCGGTGTACTCGCGGATCCAGAAATTCAGGATCGCGCCATCCGGCGGGTTGTCGCCGCGGAAGTTCGCCCTGCCGTTCCAGTCGGACCAGCCTGGCAGCCGGTAAGCGCCCGCCGCCGGTTTCGGCTCGAAGAGATAGGCGTCCTTCGCCCGGACGTCGTCGTTCAGCGCCGCGAGCGGCGAGACGTCGTCGACGACGTAGAGGCTCCGGCCGTGCGTCGCGACCACGAGGTCCCCCTCACGCGGGTGGATCTTCAGGTCGTCCACGGCGACCGTCGGCAGCTCACCAAACTTCGACCAGCTCCCGCCGCGGTCGAACGAGACGAAGAGGCCGAATTCCGTCCCCGCGAAGAGGAGGTTCGGGTTCTTCGGATGTTCGCGGACGACCTTCGCCGGGCCGTTCGCGGGAAGGTTCCCCGCGGCGCTCGTCCAGCTCTTCCCGAGGTCGGAGGTGCGAAAAATCAGCGGGGCGTCGTTCCCCGAGCGGTACGCGGAGACGACGACGTACGCGGTGGCCGCGTCGGACGGGCTCGCCTCGATCGACTGGATCCACTGTCCCTTCGCGGCCGTTGGAAGGCCCGCCGTCACGTCGGCCCACTTCCCGCCGTCGTCCTCCGTCGCCCAGAGCTTCCCGTCGTCGGTCCCCGCCCAGAGGACTCCCTTTTTCACGGCTGACTCCGCGAGCGCGTAGACGACGCCGTAGGTCTCGGCGCCACTCCCGACCGAGAGGATCTTCTCCGGATCCCTGGAGGAAAGGTCGGGGCTGATCGCGGCCCATTCCTCGCCCTTCTTCGTCAGGCGGAAGACGCGATTCCCCGCGAGATACATCGTCGCTTTCTCGTGGAGGCTCCCGAAGAAGGGCGCGCACCAATGGAAACGGAAAGCGGGCTGCCCTTCGCCGGGCTGGGGCTTGAGGCGCTTCGTCTCACCCGTCCGGAGGTTCATCCGGAAGACCTCGCCCCCCTGCGACTCGGCGTAGATCACCTCGCGGTCCGCGGGATCGAAGACGCTGTAGAAGCCGTCGCCGCCGCCGAGGTTCGTCCAGTCGGCGTTGACGATCCCGTCCTTCGTCCGCGTGGCGGAGGGCCCGACCCAGTTCAGGTTGTCCTGCAAGCCGCCCGCGATCCGGTACGGCGTCGAGTCGTCGAGCGTGATCCGGTAGTACTCGCCCGCCCCGAAGCGGTCGAGGTGCTGCCAGTTCTTCCCCGCCTCGAAGCTCTGATAGAGCCCGCCGTCGGTCCCGAGGAGGAGCCGCTTCGGGTTCCTCGGGTCGATGGCCATCCCATGACAATCCGGGTGGACCTTTTCGAACAGGTCCTCGCGGAACGACGCGCCGCCATCGTCGGAAACGTGAAGGTTCATCCCGAGGACGTAGATCCTCTTGTCGTTCGCCGGGTCGACGCGGACCTGGCTGAAGTAGAACGGCCGCGGGTTGAGCGCGTTCATCCGCGTCCAGCTCTCGCCGCCGTCCTCGGAGCGGAAGACGCCGCCCCGCTTGCTCTTGCTCTCCCGGATCGGCGCTTCGCCCCCCTCGTCGGTCTGGACGACCGCGGTGACGATCTTCGGGTCTTTCCGGAAGACGTCGAGGCCGATCCGCTGCGTCCGCCCGGGCAGTCCCTTCGTCAGCTTCGTCCAGGTCACTCCGCCGTCCGTCGTCCGGAAGATCCCGCCGACGTCGCGTCCGCCCGTCTGATTCGCGCCGGAGGCGAAAGACCAGGGCGTTCGCTGGCGGGCGTAGAGGGCGGCCCAGAGCGTGTCAGGATGAGCCGGGTCCATCACGAGATCGCCGCACCCCGCCTTCGCGTCGTCGGGCGAAGCCGCAGAGAGGACCTTCTTCCAGGTCGCACCCGCGTCGGTCGTCTTGAAGAGGCCGCGCTCGCCCCCCGGCTGCCAGAGATTCCCGAGGGCGCAGACGTACGCCGTCGTCGGGTCCGTCGGGTGGACGGCGATCCGGCCGATCGCCTTGCTCGACGGGAGACCGACGTTCGTCCACGTCGCCCCGCCGTCCTTCGAAAGGTAGACGCCGTCTCCCCACGCGGAGCTGTTCCGGTCGTTCGCCTCTCCTGTCCCGACCCAGACGACCTTCGGGTCGGACGGCGCAACCGCGACCGCGCCGATCGAGGCGACCGCTTCCTTCTCGAACACCGCTTCGAACGTGACGCCGTTGCTTGCGGTCTTCATGACGCCGCCCGTCGCGAGTCCCACGAAAAAGGAATAGGGGTTCTCCGGGTCGAGCGCGATGTCGGAGACGCGTCCTCCCATCAGCGCCGGGCCGATCGGCCGGGCCTTGAACGCCTTGAGGCCGGAGGTCGGGACCGAAACGGCGGCCTTCGCTCCGGCTGCGGGAGGTGGCGCCGCGCCCTTTTCCTTCTGCTTCTGCGCATCGGCCGGGAGAACGAAAACCGCGAGGGCGGCCAGGAGCACGGCGGCTGATTGCTTCATCGTCGAATTGCCTTTCACGCCGGAATTCTGCGAGGATACGCCCCCATGAAACATGCCCATCGCATCGCCGCCGCGATTGCCGCCGCCGTTCTCGCCGTTCCCGCCTTCGCGGCCGACGTGCCGTCGAAAGCGGCCGCGCGGGGCAAGTACCTCGTCGACGCGCTCGGCTGCAATCACTGCCACACGCCGCTGAAGATGGGGCCGAAGGGACCCGAGCCCGACATGACGCGGTACCTCTCGGGTCATCCGCAGGACCTGAAGATGCCGCCGGCGCCGAAGCCGCAGGCGCCCGTGGCTCTGGACCGGCGCGGTGACGAACACCGCGTTCGCGGGACCCTGGGGTGTCACCTACGCCATCAACCTGACGCCCGACCCGACGACCGGGACCGGCGGCGGCGTCTGGAACGAGGAGGTCTTCCTCAAGGCGATCAAGACCGGCAAGCACTTCGGCGTGGAGCGCCCGATCCAGCCTCCGATGCCGTGGGACGGATACCGGAATCTCTCCGACGCGGACCTGAAAGCGGTGTGGGCCTACCTGAGGACCATCAAGCCGATGAAGAACCTCGTTCCGGATTACGAGCCGCCGCCGGCCGCTCCCGCGCCCGCGAAGTAACGGCCCGGGGCGCCCTTCAGCGCCCGTCCACGATCAGGAAGAACCAGTTCGCCGCGAGGGCGAGGACGAAGCCGGCCCGCACCCAGACCGGAAAGCGGGCAGGCTCGCGGACGCCGCGCCCGACGAGGGCGAACGCTCCCGCCGCGAGGCCTCCCCCGACGAGGAAGAGAAGCGCCAGTGTGACGAGGGGGTTGGCGTGAATCGCGGCCGGGAGGTCGAATCCCGCGAGCGCCAGCGCCGCCCGCGTCCCGCCGCACGTCGGGCAAGGGAAGCCGGTCACACTCCGAAAAAAGCAGCCTGGCAGGTACGTCGCGAGGCGGCCGGCGAAGGGGCCGAGCGCGAGGAGGGCGAGCGCGACTCCCCCCCAGAGGAGGCCGAGGCCCCGCCCGCCCGCGTCGCCGCCCGGCGGCGGATCAGCGATGCCCGCTGAAAGCCGCAAGAATCGCCGCTCCCGCGAAGACGATGGCCAGCGCGGCGCACCCGCAACAGAAGACGATGGGAATGAGGACTCCCGCGATCGCCTTCCCCTGCGTCGTCCGGTGGATCCGTTGCGCTCCCATGACCACGAGGATGAGGTTCCAGACGACCGCCACGAGGCCCCCGACGACGGGGATCACCTGTGCGAGCTGCGAGACGCTGGAGTAGCCGACCACCCGGAACGTCCCCTCGAAGCCGGCCGTCGAGCCCGAGAGCGCTCCCACGATCATGAAGCAGAGGTGGAAGACGGCGCTCGAAATGAAGAGCCCGATGATGACGAAGAGGGGCGCGAGGACGAGCGCGAAGATCGTCGAACCGACGCCCCTCCCGAATCCGTGAAGGGCGATCTGGTCCCGCACCTGCGGCGGCAGCATCGGGAGAAAGCGGAGCCACATGTTGCCGAAGATCAGGTTCCAGACGCTGTTGAAGGCGACGCCGATCCAGCCGACGACGACGGCGAAAAGGAGCGGCTGGCCGAGGTCCCCCTTCTCGCGCGTCCGGCCCCACGCCTCGGCAGGGCTCGTCACGAAGAGGCGGATCGTGTCGACGAGGGCGTCGGCGAAGCCGACCTGCGGCCGCATCTCCCACGGCAGGCCGGCGGGAGCAGGGGCGTAAGGAGGAGGATACTGAGCGCCCGGAGGAGGAGGAGGAGGAGGGACGTCAGGCGGGACGCTGGACATCGGGAAGCTCTCCTTGCGCTCGGTCTCTCCTGGAACGGAAGGCGATTCTACCGGGGTCGGGTGGAGACGCCCGGCCGGGCCGCTTTGCTAGGCTGGCCGGTCACGGAAGGGGAATCGATGAAACGGACGCTCGCCCTTGCATTCCTTCTCCACTCCGCGCTTGCCGTCGCGGCGGTCCCCGAGAAGAAGCCGCTCACGATTGACGACGTCTGGGCGCTCCCGCGCGTCGGCGCTCCGGCTCTTTCGCCGGACGGAAAGGCGGCGGCTTTTGCCGTCTCGGTCTGGGACGCCGAGGAGGACAAGAGCAACGCCGACATCTGGCTCCTCGACCTGGCGAGCGGCGTGTCGCGGAAGCTGACGGCCAACAAGGCGTCGGACACGTCGCCTGCCTTCAGCCCCGACGGGAAGCGAATGGCGTTCCTCTCGAAGCGGGAGGGGGACAAGGCGACGCAGCTCTACGTCATCGCGGTCGACGGCGGCGAGGCCGAGAGGCTCACCGAGATGCCGATCGGCGTG
This sequence comes from uncultured Acidobacteriota bacterium, assembly GCA_963721385.1. GTDB lineage: Bacteria > Acidobacteriota > Thermoanaerobaculia > UBA5066 > UBA5066 > DAOMFB01. The sequence goes on along the minus strand of CAVRJB010000019.1, from coordinate 604,366 downwards.
TCGAGCCCGAAGTGGTTCCCGGACGGCAAGCGGATCGCTTTTGTCTCGGCGGTGGTCGGCGCCGATGGAACGCCAGAGTCGACGAAAAAGGCGCTCGAGGCCCGCGAGAAGGCCAAGGTGAAGGCCTACGTTTCCGAAAACCGACTCTTCCGGTTCTGGGACCGGTGGCTGACGAACGACGAGTGGCCGCATCTCTTCACCGTCGACGTCGCGACGAAGAAGGTCACCGACCTCCTCATCGGTTCGAAGCGCTTCTTCGATCTGATGGAGGGGACCGGGCGCTACGACATCTCGCCCGACGGCTCGGCGCTCGCCTTCGCCGCGAACTCCACCGAGCCGCCCTTCCGGACGCTCAACTCCGATCTCTTCCTCGTCCCCGCGGCGGGCGGCCCTCCGAGGAACCTGACGGCCGACAACCCGGCCGGAGACGACGACCCCGCCTTCTCGCCGGACGGGAAGACGATCGCCTACGTCCGGGAGGTGAAGGCCGACGGCTGGCCCGACTACGGGCGGCTCGCCCTCCTCGACGTCGCGACCGGAAAGAACCGGATGCTGACGGACGGCTGGGAGAACTCCGCCGGCCGCCACGTTTTCGCCCGCGACGGGAAAACGGTCGTCTTCGCGGCCGAGGAGCGGGCGCGGGGAAACCTCTGGACGATACCGGTCGCGGGCGGGTCTCCGAAGCGGATCTGGAAGGGAGGCACGGCCGCCCTCGGCGACGTGGCGCCGGACGGCACCGTCGTCTTCGCGTGGAATGACCTGAGCCACCCCAACGAGATCGCGACCGTGAAGCCGGACGGGACGGGCTTCCGGACCCTGACGTCCTTCACCGAGCCCGTGATGTCGCGGATCGCCCTCGGCTCCGTGAAAGAAGTGACGTTCAGGGGCGCCGGAGGCCAGGACGTCCAGATGTACGTCGTCACCCCGCCCGGTTTCGACGCGGGGAAGAAGTACCCGCTCGTCCAGGTGATCCACGGCGGGCCGGTCGGCATTTCCGGAGACAACTTTCACCTCCGCTGGAATGCGCAGGCCTTCGCCGCGCCGGGCTACGTCGTCGCGATGGTGAACTTCCACGGCTCCTCGAGCTTTGGCCAGGCCTGGGTCGAGTCGATCCTCGGCGCCCACCCGGAAATGCCGTTCGAGGACGTCATGAAGGCGACCGACGTCCTCGTCGCCGAGGGGTCGGTGGACCCGAAGAGGATGGCGGCGGCCGGCGGCTCGTACGGCGGCTTCCTCGTGAACTGGATCGAGGGGCACACGAACCGCTTCGCGGCGCTCGTCTCACACGCCGGGGTCTACAACCTGATGGGCCAGTTCGCGTCGGACGCCACCTACGGCCGGCAGCACTCGTACGGCGGAACGCCATTCACGAACCGCGACGCCGTGGAAAAATGGAGCCCGAACCGGTACGCGGAATTCTTCCAAACTCCGATGCTGATCCTCCATGGCGAGCGCGACTACCGCGTACCGGTCACGCAGGGGCTGGAGCTCTACGGAACGCTGACGGCCAAGGGCGTGCCGGCCCGGCTCGTCACCTATCCCGACGAGAACCACTTTATCCTGAAGGGACAAAACGCGAAGCACTGGTACGGCGAGGTGCTCGGGTTCCTCGCGGCGCACCTCAAGCCGTGACGAAGGCAGGCCGCCCATGAAGTACACGACCCTCGGACGGACTGGCGTCACCGTCTCGCGACTCTGTCTCGGCTGCATGAGCTACGGCTCCAGCGCGTGGCGCCCGTGGATCCTGGACGGCGAGGAAGCCGCCCGGCCGTTCTTCCGGGCCGCGGTCGAAGGGGGAATCAACTTCTTCGACACGGCGGACGGCTACTCCCTCGGTCGGTCGGAGGTGATCACCGGGAAGATGTTGAAGGAGTTCGCCTCCCGGGAGGAGATCGTCCTCGCGACGAAGGTCTTCTTCCCGATGGGACCGGGCCCGAACATGAAGGGGCTGACGAGAAAGCACGTGGTCCAGGCCTGCGAAGCCAGCCTGAAGCGTCTGCAGATCGACACGATCGACCTCTACCAGATTCACCGGTTCGACCCCTCCGTCCCGATGGAGGAGACGCTCTCGGCGATGGACCTCCTCGTGGCGCAGGGGAAGGTCCGCTACGTCGGGGCCAGCTCGGGCCCGGCGTGGAAGTTCATGAAGGCGCTCGGCCTCTCCGACGTCCACGGCTGGCCGCGCTTCGTCTCGATGCAGAACCACTACAACCTCGTCTACCGGGAGGAGGAGCGGGAGATGCTCCCCCTCTGCGCCGCCGAGGGGATCGCCGTGATGCCGTGGTCGCCGCTCGCGCGCGGCCTCCTCGCGGGGACGCGCCCGAAGCCCGACGACCGGACGGCGACGCCGCGGGCCGCAAGCGACGACTACGCGTGGAAGCTCTACGACCACCCGTCCGACGCCGACGTCATGGAGGCAACGCGGAAGGTCGCGAAGGCCCGCGGCGCTGAGATGGCCGAGGTGGCGCTCGCCTGGCTCCTATCGAAACCCGCCGTGACGGCTCCGATCATTGGTGCCACGCAGCTCGAGCACCTCGCGACCGCGCTTCGAAGCGTCGACGTGACGCTCTCCGAGGGCGAAGTGACGGCGCTCGAGGCGCCTTACAAGCCGCATGCCGTCCGCGGGTGGACCTGAGATGCGAGAGAACGGGCGCCTCGACGCCGAGTCCTTCGGCCGGCTGATGGCCGGCCTCGCCGCCGCCTGGAACGGGGGCGACGCGGACCGGGCCGCGGCCTCGTTCGCAGAGGAGGCCGTCTACCTCGAGCCCGCGAGCCGGAAGTTCTACCAGGGCCGCGCCGTCCTCCGCGACCTCTTCGAGCGGACCTGTCAGAAGGCGCCGATGCGGATCGCGTGGCAGCACGTCTTTTTCGACGAGCCCTCCCAGACCGGCGCCGCGGAGTTCGCCTTCGAATGGAGCGGCCGCGCCTTCAAGGGCGTCGCCATCGTCCTCCTCGAGAACGGCCTCGTCTCCCGCTGGCGGGAGTACCAGGTCGAAGCCGACTCCTTTGACGCTTTCTCGGGGTAGGCCGGGTCGCCGTGCGGTATGCTAAGGACTGACAAGATCGAGGACCGCGGAGTGGTTCCGGAGTGATCTGTTATCGCGCTCACAGAGACGTCGAATCTCACGATCGTCAGTCTTCTTTGATCTACTCAACAAACTGGTAGGAGAAAGAATGAAGAAGTTTTCCGTTCTCATCGCGCTCGCCCTGCTGGCGGTCGCGGGTACGGGCTACGCGGTGACCTGCGCGTACGACAACGTGCCGGGCGCCACGCTTTTGATCCCGTACTTCCGCGTCAGCGGCACCGTGGATTCCAGCGGGTACATCACGAGCGTCCTGAACGACACGAAGATCGCGTTCGTGAACGTCTCGACGCCGGGCATCATTGCCCACGTCACGGTGTGGAACAAGTATTCGCAGGCGGTCCTCGACTTCAACGTTCCGATGACGGGCAAGGACGTGGTTTTCTTCAGCATGGCTGACCGTGCTCAACGGCCAGCTGAACGTGAACCCGCTCACGCAGGTGACGCCGTCGGCTGACGTCTGCGGCATCAACCTCGGCAACAACATCTACGCGCCGAAGATCGGCTGGGCGGCGACGAGCTACATCCGCTTCTCGAACCCGGAGTCGACGACGGGCGGCAACGACCACCTCGTCTCGATCTCCAAGTACGCGACGCCCGACGCCTTTGCGGCGTTCCGCGCCAAGGTGATGGACTCTCTCGACGAGTCCGGCGACATCAGGAGCTTCCAGAGCTCGGCTGGCGCCAACATTCTCGACGTGACGAACCCGGCCTGCGGCCTCGGCCCCTCGAACGGCAGCCTCGCCTCGCTGGCGGGCTCCTTCACGGGCTACGTCACGGTCGACGTCGCCAACTACTGCACGAACTTCTTCCCCGACCAGGGCGAGTACTACACGAATGACGCGATCGCGACGTACGGGTGGGGCACGACCTACACCCCGAACGTCCTGATGGGCGACGTGTTCCAGGTCGACAACACCCCCGGCTTCGACAACATCAGCGGCGACCAGGCGGTGGCTCTCGAGTTCGACTTCCGCCTCGGCTGGGGCGGCGTCGGATTCACCTCTTGCCCCCCAGACGTTCTACGGCCGCTTCGTCGACCTGAACAACTCTGACGCGTGCGAGAAGTCCGGCGGCGCGGGCTCGCCCTGCCAGGCGGTCTCCACGAACTACCAGTTCGGCGGCGACGGCCGCGAGATCCTGAACGACCGCTACGGCTTCCGCTACCTGTCCAACGCCACGGAACATCTCCGCACCTGGATTCTCGTGTGGCGCGGCGACGAGACGATCAGCCCGGTCACGGACGACTACGTCGCGAACCTCTGCGTCTGGCTCACGGGGAATAGTGCCGGACCGTCCGGCTACGGCTTCTACGACTCCGACCACCAGATCATCTACTCGACGTACGACAACGACGAGCAGCTCTACACGGTGCCGGGCAGCGGCGGCCCGTCGGGCGGCGGCATTCCGGTGGCGCCTGTCAACTACGTCTTCCTCGAGGCGAACCGGATCGACCTCCTCGCCAACAACCAGATGCTCCCCGGCTACAGCTCGGCGACCGGCGCGTTCAACGGCGGCTGGATCGACTTCCAGCTCCGCGACACGGGGTACTTCAGCATCGACAACCAGGGCTGGCTCGGCGTCCAGCACTCCGGCCCCGGCACCACGCTCAGCGTCGGCCACGCGGCCACGACCCTCAACAACGACTTCGTCTGCTACCAGCCCTTCGTCCAGCCTTATCCCGGGACGATGGTCGACACCGCCCAGTATTTCCCCAGCGTTCCCGAGTCGAAGCCCGCGCTAAAGCGCTGACTTCGGACCTGACATCGAGTCGGAAAGGCGGGCGGCTTCGGCCGCCCGCCTTTTTCTTGTCATCTCGTTCCAGGGCGAAAGACCTCGCCGGACGAAAATCCCGCGCTTCCGGGACCTCCCCCTCTGCCCCGCGAAGCACTGCGATATGCTGCCGGAAGTAGACGCATTCTCCAGGAGATCGTGAAAATGTCGAAGGAAAGACCGACCGTCGGGACCGACGGAAAGCCGCTGCCGATCCTGCCGCCGGAACGCGACGCGCGCGTCTGGGCCCGGCTGGTCCGCGTGATGTTCTACACCCCCGGCTTCCTGGCCCTGCTGCTGCTGAAGTCCGGCGAACCGGCAGGCTTCGGCATCACGGTGGAGCTGTTCATGCTGACCAGCGCGGCGGCCGTCGTCGGCGGCCTCTTCATCGCCTCCCAGTCCGACGGACGAGGGGCCGATGATTCCTCCAGGACGGGAGTCTGGAGCGGGTCGCTGGTGCTCGAGCTGCTGGCCGCAGTGCCGTTCCTCTGCGCCGTACCGCCGCTCTTCCATGAGCTCGCAAACAGCACGCTGCTGCATGCGAAGGCGCCGGACGCCGTCAACATCGCGCTGGGTGCCTCCGAGCTGCTCCCCGCGGTGGCGATCCTGCCGTTCATGCTCTACCAGCTGGCCGGCTTCGGCACGCTGCACTTCGTCGTCTCCCGGCCGGCGAACTGGGTCATCAACCTCGCCATCCTCGGCCTGATCATCGCCGCCAACGTCGCCAACCGCCAGGCCGCCTACGGGGTGGAAAAAAAGCTCGTCGGACTGCTCGTCCTGGGCATGGCCGCCACCGTCTTCTACGGCATCCTCAGGCTCCGGCGGATGCAGGCGGACTACGTCCTGCGCTGCCCGCCCAAAGAGGGAAAGTAGAGCGGCCGCACTACGCCCGGACAGTGGAGGAAACAGATCGTGTGGTGGATCAGCTATCGAGGCGAAGGCAAGCACGGCATCGAAAACATCGGCGTCTTCGAGGACGACGGCACGCCGCGGAAGGAGCATCCCCTGCTCCTCGACCCGTCGCCCGATGCGCATCCATTGCACATCGCTCGCGGCTTCGCGCTCGTGGGCGACGATCTCTACATCGCCAACGCCTGGCGCAAGGACAGCCATATCGCCCGCTACCGCCGACATGGCGACACCTTCCACTACGCCGGCCTCGTGGTGACCACGAAGAACATTTCGGCGATGGTCCACCCCTTCGACGTGGAGCTCGGCGACGACGGCCGGCTCTACGTCTCGTGCCAGGACACCAACACGGTCGTGGCCGTCCTGCCGAAGACGCGCCGGCCGGCGGCCGTAGCGACCCACCTCCGCACGGAATTTCCGAACGGGAACTTCCTTCCCGGCACGCTCGTCGCCTCCAGCCAGGGCCGGCTTCCCGAGGCCGGCGATCACCCGCCCCTGGACGTGCCGTCGCCGCAGGGCCTCAAGGTGGTGCTCGACGTGCACGGCAAGCCCCGCCACTCCGTGCGAGGGATCATCGTCCACCGGAATCACCTCTACGTGGCCGACGAGGCGGGCGACGCCGTCAAGGTCTTCGAAGTGGCGTCGGGAAAACTCGTGGCGCGCATCAGGGGAAAGAAGCTCGCGAAGCCCGTGCACCTCATCCTGCACGGCGACACGCTCTACATCGGCGCCGCCGGCACCGGCAGCATCCTCGCCTTCGACATCCCCGCAAAGGCTCCGCGCGGCAAGCTCAAGGCGCGCGCGGTCATCGACGGCCGGCTCAAGGCCCCGTCCGGCTTCGCGATCGGCCCGGACGGCGATCTCTACGTGGCCGAACGGCTCGACCAGCGCGTCCGGCGCTTCTCCGCCAAGGGGAAGAAGAAGGGGACGTTCATCGACGGGCTTCCGGACATGCCGGAGTTCCTCGTTCACGTGCCGGACCGGGCGTAAGACGTCGTAACGCGCCCGCAGGTGCGGCGGCCGCAAACCCGGCGCTAGGGAATCAGGAGCACCTTCCCCGTCGTCTTCCGCCCCTCCAGCGCGCGGTGCGCGTCGGAAGCTTTCGCGAGAGGGAAGTCGTGCGCCATCCGAAGCTTCAGCGATCCGTCTTTCACCCAGGCGAGGACGTCGCCCGCCCGCGCGAGCAGCTCGTCGCGGCTCGCGATGTAGAGAAAAAGCGACGGGCGCGTCAGGAAGAGCGAGCCCTTCTGGTTCAGGACCTGCGGGTCGAAGGGGCCGGCCGGGCCGCTCGACTGCCCGAAGAGCGCCATCATCCCGCGTGGCGCGAGAGCGTCGAAGCCCTTCTCGAACGTCGCCTTCCCGACCGAGTCGTAGACGACGTTCACGCCGCGGCCGGCCGTGAACTCCCGCGCCGCCGCGGCGAAGTCTTCCTTCGTGTAGTCGACGACGTGCTCGGCCCCGGCCGCCTTCGCGAGGGCGGCCTTCTCCGGCGTCGAGGCGGTGCCGAGGACGCGCGCGCCACGCATCTTCGCGAGCTGGCAGAGGAGAAGGCCGACGCCGCCGGCCGCTGCGTGGACGAGACAGGTGTCGCCCGGCTTGAGCGGGTAGGTGGTCGTCGCGAGGTAGTGCGCCGTCATCCCCTGCAGCAGCGCGGCCGCCCCTTGCCGCGCCGTGACGCCGGCGGGCATCGGCACGAGGCGGTCGGCCTTCACGATCGCCTCCTCCGCGTAAGCTCCCGAGGCGTTGACCGTGGCGACGCAGTCGCCGGGCGCGACCGACGTGACGCCCGGCCCGACGGCGGTGACCGTCCCGGCGCACTCCCCACCCGGAGTGAAGGGAAGGGGCGCTTTGTAAAGGCCGAGGCGTTGGTAGATCTCGATGAAGTTGACGCCGGCCGCCTCGACGCGGACACGCGCCTCGCCTTCCTTCGGCTCGGGGAGCGGGACGTCTTCCGGCAGGAGGACCTCGGCGCCGCCGAGGGCGTGGACTCGGATGGATCTCATGGGCCGAGTCTACGCAATCGGAGCCCGCTACACGGCCGCTCCCTGATGCAGCGGGATCAGACAAGGGGAGGGCGGCGCGGCTAAGATTCCGGGGCCGGGTGGCAGTACGAGGGGGGAACCCGATGGCGACACGAATCGAGACGGACACGATGGGCGAGATCCCGGTCGCGGCCGACCGCTACTGGGGCGCGCAAACGCAGCGCTCGCTCCAGAACTTCGAGATCGGCGAGATCCGGTTCACGCGCCCCGTGATCCGGGCGTTCGGCATCCTGAAACGCGCCGCCGCCGAGGTGAACCGCGACCTCGGACTCCTTTCCGAGGAAAAGGCCCGGGGCATCGCCGCGGCCGCCCAGGAGGTCATCGACGGGAAGCTGGACGGGCATTTTCCCCTCGTCGTCTTCCAGACCGGGAGCGGCACCCAGACGAACATGAATGTCAACGAGGTCATCTCGAATCGCGCGATCGAGATGGCGGGTGGCGTCCTCGGCTCGAAGAAGCCCGTCCACCCGAACGACGACGTGAACCGGTCGCAGTCGTCGAACGACGCGTTTCCGACCGCCATGCACATCGCCGCGGTCTGCGAGATCGAGGAGCGGCTCCTTCCCGAGGTGCGGAAGCTCAGGGAGACGCTCGATGCGAAGGCCCGAGCCTTCGCCGATGTCGTGAAACTGGGCCGGACCCACCTCCAGGACGCCGTCCCCCTGACGCTCGGCCAGGAGATCTCGGGCTGGGTCTCCCAGCTCGACCACTCTCATGCCCACGTCGAGAGCGCCCTCCCCCACCTCCGCGAGCTCGCCATCGGCGGCACGGCCGTCGGCACCGGCCTCAACACGCACCCGGAGTACGCCGTCCGGATGGCGAAGCGGATCGCCAAGATGACCGGCCATGCGTTCGTCGCGGCCCCGAACAAGTTCGAGGCGCTGGCGGCCCACGATGCCGTCGCGTTCGCCTCCGGCGCGCTCCGGACGCTCGCCGGCGCGCTCATGAAGATCGCGAACGACGTCCGCTGGCTTGCGTCGGGGCCCCGCGCCGGCCTCGGCGAAATCCGGATACCGGAGAACGAGCCCGGAAGCTCGATCATGCCCGGCAAGGTCAACCCGACGCAGTCCGAGGCGATGACCATGGTCGTCGCGCAGGTCTACGGTAACGACGCCGCCGTCGCGTTCGCCGCGAGCCAGGGCAACTTCGAGCTGCACGTCATGAAGCCCGTCATGATCCACAACCTCCTCGAGTCGACGCGCCTCCTCGCGGACGCATGCCGCAGCTTCCGAATCCACTGCGCCGAGGGGATCGAGCCGGACCGGGCCCGGATCGACGAGCTGCTCAAGAGGTCCCTGATGCTCGTCACGGCGCTGAACCCCCACATCGGTTACGACAAGGCCGCCGAGATCGCCAAGACCGCGCATCGGCAGGGAAAGACGCTGAAGGAAGCCGCCATGGATCTCGGGTACGTGTCGTCCGAGGACTTCGACCGGTGGGTCGACCCGTCGAGGATGGTCGGTCCGGAATCTCGAGGATGAAAAGACTCCTCGCCGCGTCTGCGCTCTCGGTCTTCGTCCTTTCGGCCGCTGCCGGCCCGGAGCCGACCTTTTCGCTCGACGTGCCGGACTTCATGGTCATCGGCCCTGTGAAGCTCAAGGCGCGGACGACCGATCCGCGCGTCGCGTTCGTCGACTGGAAGTTCCAGGGCAAGTCGAAGGTGACCCCGCCCCCCTACGAGATCACGGTCGACGCCGGGACGGATGCCGCTTCCGAAGACGGTCGTCGCGACCGCTCTCGACGCCGAAGGGCGCACCCTCTTCCGGCAGGAGGCGATCCTGGACCCGGGGGAGCGGTTCGTCAGCGTCAACATCCTGGCGCCGCTCCAGGGACAAGAGGTCTTGGGCCCCGTTCCGGTCCTCGTGAAGCCGCGGGTCCCGCCGGGAGAGTCCGTCGCGAGCCTGACGCTCGATGACGGATCGGGCTCGAAGCCGCTCCCCGACTCGCGGGGCGTCCGGGAGCTCGAGATCGCGGTGCCGCGCCGGACGCTGGCGCTGACCGCGTTTCTCCGGACCACCGAGGGCCGGACGGCCGAGCAGACGATCCTCTTGAACGGGATGGGCTTTTCGAGCTCCGAAAGCGCGCACATCGTCGAGCAGATCGTCTCGGTGCAGCGGGACAACGTGCCCGTCGAAGGCCTCACCCCGGCCGACTTCTCGGTGAAGGACGAGGCGGGCCCGTGCGACGTCCGCGAGGTCCGCCTCATGAAGGAGACGCCGCTGGCGCTCGGGCTCGCGATCGACACGTCGACCTCTCTGCTGCACACGGAGGCCCTGAAAAGGGTCACGGCGGGACTCTTCCTTTCGAAGGAGCTCAAGGAACGCGACCTCGCTTACCTGATCTCCTTCGGCCCGGCGGTGAGGCGGAACGTCGCCTGGACGAGGTCGCGCGACGCGATCCGCCAGGCCCTCCTCGCGCTTTCCGACGACACGGACGCCGGGACCCGGCTCCACGAAGTCCTCCTCCACGCGCTTTACCAGTTCCAGGGGGCGCAGGGCGGGCGGGCCCTCATCCTCGTCACGGACGGCAACGTCTTCGAGGACCCGGTCGCCGAGGCGGCAGCCCTCGAGTACGTGAAGCTCTCGGCCGTCCCGATTTACGCCCTCGGCCTCCCGTGGGCGACCCTGACGAAGAGGACCCTCAGGGAGTTCGACGACGACGGCAGGAAGGTGAAGAGGATCGTTCGCGAGCCGGAGATGCACTCCCCGAACATCTCTTTCTTGAAGAAGCTCGCAAAAGCCTCGGGCGGTAGGGTCTTCGAGGTGACAGGGGCCGAGGATCTGCCCGGGATCTACGACGAGATCGACCACGACATCCGGACTCAGTACCTCGTCTCTTATGTGGCCGCGGCGAGCCGAAAGACGTCGTTTCACGCCGTGACGATCAAGGTCCCGAAAGCGGACGTCCGGACCGCTCCAGGCTACTACCACTGAGCGGCGAGCTGTGGACCGGGGCCGGCGCCCGAGGCGAGGGAGAATCGCCGCGGATGAGCCGTCGCCGCCCTCTCCCTCGCCTCGTTCGCCCTGCTCGCGGCGGCCGCCGTGTCCCGGCCGGCATTCCGCCTGGAGGTCCCGGCGGGAATGTCGGTCGGCCGGGTCGCCCTCCGGGCGGACGCCGCGGACGCGCGCGTCGCAGCCGTGCGCTGGACCGTCGACGACACGACGCGGACTCTGCCGCCTCCTTTCACCCTCGTTCTCGACGTCGGGCCGGTGCCGCAGGAGAAACGGGTCGTGGCGGTCGCCCTCGACCGCGACCGGAAGCCGCTCTACTGGCAGGAGGCCGTTCTGAATCCGGGCGAGCGGGCGCTCCATCTGGAGATTCTCTCGCCGGTGGAGGGAGAGCGCGTCGTCGGGCCCGTCACCGTGCTTCTCCGCGCGTCGGTGCCGCCGGGCGACGCCGTCGAGAGCCTCGTCGTCGACGCCTCGGGCTCGTCTGCCCCAGCCACCGGAGACGGCGACGAACAGTCGGCGGTCGTGGACGTGCCCGACCGGACGACGGCTCTCTCGGCAACCCTCCGGACCGCCAACGGGAGAAAGGCCGAGCGGACGATCGTCCTGAACGGGCGCGGGGTCGTCACCTCGTCCGAGGCGCACATCGTCGAGCAGATGGTCGCCGTTACGCGGGGTGGCGAGCCGCTCGAGGGGCTGTCCGCGGCCGATTTCAAGGTCCGGGATTCCACCGGCGCCTGCGAGGTCCGGGACGTGACGCTGCTCAAGGACACGCCGCTCGCCGTCGGGATCCTCGTCGACACGTCCGAGTCGCTGCTCTACACCGAAGCCCTCCGGCAGGCGACGGCCGGCCTCTTCCTCGAGAGGACCTTGAAGGAGCGGGACCGGGCCTTCTTGACCCGTTTCGGTCCGGGCGTCACGAAAGTCGTCGACTGGACCCGGTCGAAGGAGGCGCTGCGGACGTCGATCCTCGCCCTCCCCGTCGACGAGATTCCGGGCACCCTCCTCTACTCCGGCATCGTCCGGGCGCTCTATCAGTTCCAGGGGCAGCAGGGCGCCCGGGCGCTGGTCCTGATCACCGACGGAAACGTCTTCGAGGACGACCTGGAAGCCGAGCCCGCCCTCGAGTACGCGCGCCAGTCGGGGGTCAAGATCTACGCCCTCGGCCTCCCGACGACGGGTCACCTCGAATCGTTCGTCCGCGAGAAGGACGCCGAGGGAAAGACCGTGAAGCGGGTCGTCCTCGAGCCCGTCAGGCTGCCTCCGAACCTCGAGGCGCTCGAGCCGTTCGCGAAGGAAACCGGCGGTCGGGTCTACGCCGTCCGCAAGGCCGAAGAGCTGCCGAAGATCTTCGCCGAGATCGAACGCGACATCAGGACGCAGTACCTCGTCTCGTACGTCTCGAACGTGAAACGGAAGGCCGCCTTCCATTCCGTCGAGATCCGCGCGTCGAAGGGGACGGTCCGAACGGCGCCCGGCTTCTACTACTGAGCCGGCGCGAGGGGCGCGTCGAGGACGAACGAGAGATCGACGTCGGGCGGAGTCGGCAGGCCCGTCTCGAACGTCCGCTCGACGAACCGGACGCCCGCCGGCGTCACGAGGAGGGCCGTCGAGGAGCGTGTGCCGTAACTCACGCCTTCCACGAACGGCGCGGAGAGAAGCCGCTCCCAATCGAGAGGGACGCCGGTCGAGGGGAGGCTTTCGTCGCTGGCCCGCTCCCGGTCGGCGAGCAGGTCGAGAAGGGCGGCGGGCTCCGGTGTCCTGCCGGTGAGGAGCCGCTCGAGCCGCTCTTTCGAGCGGACCGTCTTTGGCCACGGGTCGTCGAGCGGCCCATTCGATAGCCCGTGAATCCCCGGTGCGAGCTGCCTGATGGAGCCGTCCGTGTTCGTGAAGTACCAGAGCTCCGAGAGGTTTCCCACCACGAGGTGGAAGCCGTTGTAAAGCCCGGCCTCGACTTCCTTCCTTCGAAGAAAACCCCCGGGGCTCTCTTCCCCCCTCAGAAACTCCGCCACGAGAGCCCCGCGCGAGGGGGCGCCGCCGCGGTGCGACGGAGGATCCCGGTGATTCGTCAGGAAGGCGACGCGCCCGGAGCGCGTCACGCCCATCCAGGTTCCATCCGCCTCGAGGTCCCGCCCGGCGAGAACGTCCGGCGCCTCGAGCCAGAAGGCCGCGCGCGCGGTGGGCCGCCGATGGAACTCGTCCCGGTTCGCGCCGACGGCGAGGGTCAGGTCGGGGCGCACCTTCCAGGCGAAGACGACGAGACACATGGCGGCGTCATTCCACCACAGCGGGTTCTTCGGCCGATACGACGGGAGGCGCTGGCGGAGAGTCGACGTGCCGGACCGGCGTTCCGACGTCGAGCTTCTCCTCGCGCGTCGCAAGGACCCTCCTTCCCGAGACGACCCGCCCCGTCGAAACGATCTTCAGGCCGTCGTCCTGCGTGTCGACCCGAATGTCCACCTCTCCCCCGGCGACTTTCAACGTCTCGGGCTGGAGCGCGTGCCCCGACGCCATCGCTCCCTTCGCCCACGCGATCCCGGACCGCGCGAGCTCCGCTGCATACATCACGTTCCCGCGCCGTCGCGTCGCGCCGAGGTCGTCGAAGAGGAGTCGGGCCATGACGCCCATGACGAGGAGGAGGAGCGTCAGGACGACCAGCGCCGCGAGGAGCGCGGTCCCGCGCCTCACGGTCCCATTCCCCCGCCGCGCCCCGGCCGGAACGCGAGCAGCTCGGGCGCCTCGCCGGGGCGCTCGTACGCGAGAACGCACCGGCCGTATGAGAGGTCGTCGCGCCGGAGCGAGAGTGTTCCGTCCAGCGTCCAGCTCCTCGCCGACGGCTCGTCTCCCGCCACGAGCCGCCGCACGAGGGAGTGCGCGAACTGCCACCGGACCTCGGGCCCGTCCGGTTCGCCCGGAAGGAGGATCAGGCGGAACGACGGGCTCTCGATCTCAGGCTCGACGAGGACGCCCGCCGCGCGCGAGAAGTCGGCCGCGAGGTGCTCGTAGAGGAACGGGAAGCTCTCGACCGAGAGCTCTTTGGCCGAGAGACGTCCCTGCTGCCTCAGAAGCCCCGTCGCGACGGGCCAGAGCGAGAAGAGGAGGACGACGCCGATCATCAGGACGACCACCGACTCGACGAGGGAGACTCCGCGCACGCGCGACGCCGGCATCATCGTCCTGCCCCGGCGTACACCCATCCCTCCTGCACGATCCGGCGCCCTCCCGTTTTTCCGAACCCGATCTCGAGCCGGACGGCGTAGAGATCCGCGTACGGCGTCGGGCTGAGCGATAGCGTCGGCCGCCTCGGGTCGAGCGAGTCGATCCATTCGCCCGGCCCGACGAACGTCGCCTTCTCCCGCGGAATCAGCTCCCCCTTCGGCGCCGTCCGGAGGAAGACCCACTCCGTCGCGAGGGCGCGAAGCGCCTTCTCCCGGTCCAGCCGGTCTCGCGACAACTCCCTCTGGCGCACGAAAAAGCCCGCCCCCATCGTCAGGACGAACCCGAGGATCAGGAGGGCGACGAGCGCCTCGACGAGGCTCGTCCCGCGGCGGGAGGGTCCCGAATAGCACATGCGACGGTCCGATTCTCTCCGGACCGCCGCATGGGGGAAAACGGGGCTCTCTTGGCGCTACAGCTTCGGCAGGAACGAGCGGACGATGTCGTCCGTCGTCGGCTCCTTGGCCTGCTTCGATCGGGCGCGAACCTTGATCTCGGAGAGCTGGTCGATGAACGAAGGGCCCTGCACCTCGTACAGGATGCCGAGCGACATGACGTCGGTCTCGCGCGTGTAGGTCTGCGCGGCCGCGCGGGAGGTCCGGTCGTGCCCCTCCGGGATGTTCTTCGCCTTCGCCTTGAGGGTCTTGAACTGGTCGTCGCCGCGCCACGTGACGCACGGCGACATGACGTTCAGGAAGGCGAAGCCGTGGTGGCCGAGTGCCTTCGTGATCAGGTCCACGGTCCCCTTGACGTCGCCCGAGAACGCGCGCCCGACCCACGTCGCCCCGAACGAGATCGCGAGCTCGCACGGGTCGAACGGGCGCTCGGGGTTGCCGTAGTACGTCGACTTCGTCTTGTCGCCCGTCGGCGTCGTCGGCGCCACCTGGCCCTTCGTCAGGCCGTAGATCTCGTTGTCCATCAGGAGATAGGTCAGGTCGAGGTTGCGGCGGGCCGCGTGAAGGAAGTGGTTGCCGCCGATGGCGAGGCCGTCGCCGTCGCCGCCGATTGCCACCACGTTCAGCTCGGGGCGGGAGACCTTGACGCCGGTCGCCAGCGTCAGCGCGCGGCCGTGGATGCCATTGAAGCCGTACGTCGAGACGTAGCCGGGGAGGCGCGAGGAGCAGCCGATGCCGGAGAGGACGACCGTCTCCCACGGCTTCCACTGCCGCTCGGCCATGGCGCGGTAGAGGGCGGTCAGGGCGCCGAAGTCGCCGCAGCCCGCGCACCAGACGGGCTTCAGGTCGGTCTTGTAGTCGGCGACGGTGAAAGCGGGAACCGTGGCGCTCAAATCGGCACCTCCTCGCGCATCAGCTTGTCGGTCAGCGACTTCTTGATCAGCTCTTCGACCTCGGGGACCGTCAGGTTCTTGCCGCCCGAGCGGGCGAAGACCTTCACGCGCCCTTCAGGGAGGTCGACGAAGGTCCTGACGTACTTGTAGAACTGGGCGGCGTAGGAGATCTCGATGACGAGGACCTGCTTGACGCTGTTCAGGAACTCGAGGAAGGGGGCCTTCGGGAACGGGTAAATCACCTTCGGGGCGAAGGCGGCGACCTTCTGGCCCCGGGCGTTCGCCGCCTCGACGGCCTCCTTGACCGGGCCTTTCGACGAGCCCCAGCAGAGGATGCCGAGGTCGGCCTTCTCGGGCCCCATCCGGTAGAAGTCGTGGTACTTGTCCCGGATGGGACGGAGCTTCCGGTAGCGCTTGGCGCTCATCCGTTCGTGCATGAGGTGCATGGAGTTGGGGCGGGCCGCCTCGTCGTGCTCGAGGCCGTTCGTCTGGTAGATCCCTTCCTTCATCCCGGGAGAGGACATCGGCGACACTCCGTCGGCGGTCTCCTTGTACCGCTGGTAGGGCGTCATCTCGTCCGGCTTCGGCACCCGGCGGTTCACGACGGCGTGGGTGAAGGCCTCGGGGCTGACCGTCTCGCGGCGCTGGGCGATGGCCTGGTCGGCGAGAACGATGACGGGAATCTGGTACTCCTCGGCGATGTTGAAGGCGTCCACCGTGGCGTGGAAGCACGTCTCGACGTCCTCGGCCGCGAGGACGACGCGCGGAGCGTCGCCGTGCCCGGCGAACACGCCCTGGAAGAGGTCCGACTGTTCGCTTTTCGTCGGAAGGCCCGTCGAGGGGCCGCCGCGCTGGACATTCCAGACGACGGCGGGAACCTCGGCCATCGCCGAGAGGCCGAGCGTCTCGGTCATCAGCGAGAGGCCGGGCCCCGAGGTGGAGGTCATCGACTTGACGCCGGCGAACGAGGCTCCGACGACGGCGCCGATCGCGGCGAGCTCGTCCTCCGTCTGGACGACCGAGCCGTTGACGCGCGGGAGCCACTCCGAGAGGAGGTGAAGCACCTCGGAGGAAGGGGTGATCGGGTAGCCCGCGAAGAAGCGGCACCCGGCATGAACGGCGCCGATGGCGCACGCCTCGTTGCCCGAGAGGAGAACCTTGGGCTTCCCCTTCGTGTACGTGAGCCGTTTCTGCTCCGCGACGCCGTTCAGCGAGCGCGCGTGGGCGATTCCCGCCTCGAACCCCTTCAGGTTCGCCTCGAGGAGGCCCGCCTTCTTGCCGCTGAACTTCTTCGTGAGGGCCGCGCGGACCGCCGCCTCGGCCACGTTGAAGAGCGCCGAGAGAAGCCCCAGCGTCACGATGTTCTTCGCCGCCTTCGTCCCGGCCGAATCGGTCGCGAGCTGGACGAAGGGGACCGGAATTCGCTTCGCCGTCTCGGCGAAACCCTCCGGAACCGGCGTCGGATCGGAGGCCTCGTAGAAAACCAGCGCGTCGTCGGCCGGGACCAGCTCTCCCTTGAACCGCCCGTAGTCGGCCCAGTTGAAGACGACGAGGACGTCGACCTTGTCAGCCTGCGCCTCGATCGGCTTCTCGGCGATCCGGACGTTGCACGACGACTCGCCGCCCCGGATCTGCGGCCCGTACGCCTCCGTCTTGATGACGTTCAGACCTTCGAACGCGGCGGCCTGCGAGACGATGTCGCCGACGGTGATGACGCCATCGCCGCCTGAACCGACGATTCCCAGAGTGAGTTCCCGTGAAGGCATGAGCAACCTCCGGTGGCAGAGTCTCTTCCGCGGGGCCTGCCCCTTCGATGATTCAGATGAACCAGACCCGAACCCTGGCGTTTCAGCGCCCGAGAAGGGCCGCCAGCTTCTTCGCCGCCTTTTCGGCCGCGTCGCGCAACGCCTCGACGTCGGGGCCGGTCTCCCGGCTCGTCCCGAGGCCGGTCGCGTTCTCCCCCTTCGACTGGAACTCGCCGAGTGACGCGCCGGAGGGCGAGAGGACCCTCACCGTCGCGACGCATTCGATGTCGGCCACCCCCGAGCGGACCCGGACCGCCTGGCAGGGCGGGACCGTGACGCCCACGTAGGCGTCGCCCGGGTAGAGTTCGCGGAACCTCCCGGCGGCGCTCGACGAGGCGTCCCGCACGGTCGCGAGCGTCCCGCCCGCGAGGCGCGCGTCCGTGACGAGACCGAACCCGCGCACGGAAAGGGCGTCGAGGAAGCGGGAGACGAAGACGTCCGTCTCGCTCGCCTTTCCCTCCACCTCCACGAGGACGAGGCGCTGCGGCGCCGCGGCCGACGTCGAAGGCCCGGAAGCGCAGCCGGCAAGGACGAGAAGGGCGAGCGGGGCGAGGCGGCGACCGTTCAAGGGTCCACAGTGTACGTCCGCGCCGTCACGCTCCAGGCCCGGCCCTCGAGATCGACCGAAACGCGGTGGACGCCCCGCGGGAGCTCGGGCCGGACGCAGACGAGGACGTAGCGCCCCGCGAGGCGCCGCGAGAGCCGCCGGACGGCCCCCGACGGAAACAGGTAGAGGGACTCGTAGGTGCCGCCCGTCTCCTCGGAGACCTGCTTCATCTCCTCCTCGAGCGTATGCCAGTCCGCCAGCGTCACGTCCAGCGTGAAGACCGTGACGCGCGCCTTCTCGATCGCCGCGAGCGCCTTCACGTGCTCGCGGTGCTCCCGCGGGCTCCGGTCGACCCGAAAACCCCAGCCGAAAAAGACGATGGCCTTGCCGCCCGGGATCGGGGCGAGGGCCTTCGCCACGAGCTCGAGCGCCCGGTCGACCGACGTCGCCTCCGCCGCGTCGCGCGCGTCGAGACTCCGCCCGAGGGAGAGCGCGGGATCCGTCGGCGCGGGCGCGACCCCGGGCGGCGTGTGATAGAGCGACGCGAAGAACGCCTCGCGGATGGCCGCCCGGTCGTTCGTGAAGTCGACGCGGAGTTTGAGATGCGAAACGAAAGAGACCACGGCTACGCGGTCCGACGGGAGGAGGGAGTCGAGGAACGGGTCGAGGTGCTGCCCTGCGTGCATCGTCCCCTTCGTCCGGTAGCGCCCGATGTCTCCCTGCACGAAGACGACGAGGACCCTCCCGGGCGGCGGCGGCGCCTGGCCGGGGGCGGCCGCCGGGCCGGAGGAGGCGGGCATGTCGGCCGCGACCTCGGGGACATCGGCCGGGATCCATTCGGCCGATTCGACCTCTGCCGCCCGCCCGTCCACGGCGACGCGGAAGTCGGCGGCCGAGAGGCCGGGCGCGGCGGCGCCGTCCGGCCCCGTGACCCAGGCGTCGAGGACGATCCGCTCGACGCGGACCTCGCTCCTGACGCGCGGCTCCGGCGGCGTCGGAACGGAGGCCACCGCGGCCGAAGCGAGGATCAGGAGGCATGTCGCCGCCACGGCGGCCATTCTCCCGCCATCGGAGCCGGGCCAACAGGGCTATCCTTGGAGGTTCGCACCCTTTCGACATGGCCGAAACACCGATCGACTTCGATCTCGACCCCCGCTCGGCAGTGCGGAGGAAGCGGGAGCGGGAGCGCCGCCTCTGGGCGGTCGAGGTCCCGGCGCTCCGCGCCTTCGGCTTCCTCTTCATCGTCCTCCTGCTGGCGCTCGCCGGCCCCGCGGTCTCCGCGCCCCGGCCCCGGACCCTCGTCGCCCTCGCCGTCCTCTCCGTCCTCTACGCGCTCGTCTCCTCGGGCGTCCACTTCTTCCTCCCGCCCGGTCCGGCCGACACGCGCGCCGGCCTCCTCTTCCTCGTGCTCGACTTCGTTCCGATCGGGGCGATCCTCTGGCTGACGGGGGGCGAGGCGAGCCTCTTCTTCTTCCTGCCGATCGCCCACGTCGCGAACCAGGCCTCCCGCGGCAGCGGCCACGTCTTCTGGTTCGGCCAGATCGGGACGGCGGCCTGGCTCGCCCTGCTCGGTCTCCGGGCGGCGTCGGGGATTCCGGTCGACTGGTCTGCCGGCCTCCTGAAGGCGCTCTTCATCTGGTCCACCTGCCTCTTCGTCGCCGTCTCCGCCCGGCCCGCCGACCGTCTCCGCCGGCGCTTCCACGAGGTCTTTCGCACCGCCCGCGACCTCGTCCGCGAGCTGAACGAGAAGACGCGCCAGCTCGAGGAATCGCGCGAGGCGCTTCACACGCAGGCGACGCGCGACACGGTCACCGGCCTCTGGAACCGCGGAGCGATCCTCGACGTCGTCGACCGCGGGCTCCGGCGGGCGAGACACCAGGGGGCCCCGTTTGCCGTCGTCCTCGCCGACCTCGACTGGTTCAAGGACATCAACGACGCCTACGGCCACCAGGCCGGCGATCGGGCGCTCTACGAGACGGGCCGGAGGATGCAGGCCCTGCTCCGCCCGAACGACTCCGTCGGCCGCTATGGCGGCGAAGAGTTCCTCGTGGCCCTCCCCGACTGCAGCGTCGGCGAGGCGGCAGCCCTTGCGGAGCGGCTCCGTGCCGGCCTCGCCTCCGAGGAGATCCGCCCCGCCGACGCCCCCGCCATCTCCGTGACCTCCAGCTTCGGCGTCGCCTCCGCCGCGCCAGGCGACCCGATCAGCGCCGAGGCGCTCGTCCGCGCTGCGGACCACGCGCTTTACCGGGCGAAGCGCCGCGGACGAAACCGGGTCGAGATCGCCGGACCGGGCGTGGGCGAGGACGCCCCCCTCAAGTCGCCGGCCTGAGGATCTCCGGGCCGTCGTTCCGCGGATTGTTGACGGCCGTCGAGAGCGGGACCGCTTCCATGCTCCCCGCGTACGGGACGAGCAGCGCCCTCAGCGCCTCGGGAAGCGAAGCCGGGTCGAGCCACGTCGCCTCGACCTCGCGCCTGAGGATCACCGGCATCCGGTCGTGAACCCCGGCGACGAAAGCGTTCGCCGAGGTCGTCAGGATCGTGAAGGAGAGGAGCTCGGCGCCGTCAGGCGCCCGCCAGCGGTCCCAGAGTCCCGCCATCGCGAACGGCTCCCGCGAGGCGAGGCGGAGAGCGAACGGAGTCTTCCCGGTCCCCTCCCGTTTCCACTCGTAGAAGCCGTCCGCCGGAATCAGCGCGCGCTGCTTCCGGAATGGGCCGCGGAAGCTCGGCTTCTCGGGGGCTGTCTCGGCGCGGGCGTTGATCATCTTGTACCCCGCCGCCGGATCCTTCGACCACGACGGCACGAGGCCCCACCGCATCAGCACGAGCTTCCGCGCGCCGCCGTCCACGACGACCGGAGCCTCCTGCTGCGGGGCGAGGTTGTAGCGCGGGCGGAGGGGGGGCGGCTCGCCCGCGTGAAAGCGCGTGGCGACCAGCTCGGCGGGGCTGATCAGGTAGTAGCGGCCGCACATGGAGGCGTTCTTTCCCCGCGCCGTCCGCTCAGGAGCGGGCCGTCAGGTGCGTCGGAGCCGCAGGGGTCCGGGGGCGGGGGTCGCGCCCGTCTCCGTCCCGCACCGGACGGAGCGCCGAGGCATGTTCCGCCCACCACCGTTCGGCCATGTCGGGGGTCCAGTAGTCACGGAGGAAGAGGCCCCAGAGGCGGCGCTCCAGCTCGCGCGCGCTCTCCGGGCGCTCGTTCGGGTCCTTCGCGAGGCAGTCCATCAGGAGGTCCTCGAGGTCCTCGGGGATCGCGACGTTCGACTTCTGCGACGGGCGGGGCGGCGGCGTCTTCGCGTGGTCCATGATGACCTCGATCGGCGTCCGCTTCTCGAAGATGGTGTCGCCCGTCAGCAGGTAGAAGCCGACGCACGCGAGCGAGTAGAGGTCGGCGCGCCCGTCGATTTCCTTCTTTCCGAGCGCCATTTCGGGCGCCATGAAGCCCGGCGTCCCCGTGATGAAGCCCGTCTGCGTCAGGCTGATGTCCATCCGCGCGGTCTCCTTCACGAGGCCGAAGTCGAGGACCTTCACGTGGTCGACGTCGGTTCCGGAGCGGCAAAGGAAGATGTTGCCCGGCTTGATGTCGCGGTGAACGAGGCCTAGCGCGTGCGCCTCGCGAAGGGACCGGCAGACCCCCAGGAGGACGTGGACGGCACGGGCCGGCGGGACCGGGCCCCACTGGTCGACCAGGTCGTCGAGGGGGAATCCGTCGAGAAGCTCCATCACCGAGTAGAAGGAGCCGTCATCGGTGAGGCCGAAGTCGTAGAGCTGCACCGTATGCGGCGAGCGGAGCGTCGCCGTGGCTTGCGCCTCCCGCTCGAAGCGGGCCAGTCCCTCGCGGCCTCCGGCGCCGTCGGACCGGATCAGCTTGATGGCGGCCTGCCGCGCGAGCATCCGGTGCTCGGCGCGCCAGACCTCGCCCATGCCGCCTCGCCCGATCAGCGAGACGAGGCGGTACGACCCCATCTCCTGAGCCTTCCCCGCATCTACCGAGAGCTGGTGGACGACGCGGCCGCCGACGAGGGCGATGACGACCGCGATCGCCGTCGGGAGAAAGAGCCGCGCCAGGGAGACCGGCGGCGGCAGGGGCGTCCCGGAAGCGACGTTCACGAGGAGACCAGCCGGGTCCATCAGGGCCGTCGCGACCGTGGCGAGCGCCATCTTCCCCCTCGTCGCCGGCACCATCAGGGGGAAGGCGATGATCCAGACAGAGACCGGCGTCCAGCCGCGGACGACGACGTCGGGGGGCCAGGGGAGCGCATGGTACGTGATCGCCATGAGCAGCCCCATCAGGACCTCGTAGACGAGCCCGCGGTCGAGGACTGCGGCCGGCCCGAGGTCGGACCGGCGCACCATGGCGAACATTCCCATCGACGCGACGATGGCGGCGACCTCCCCGAGAAGAACGACCTGGGGGACGATGGCATCCGGCGCGGAGCGCAGCAGAAGGAGCCGTCCCGCGACCGCGAAGACGACCATCGTTGCGGCGGCGAGGAGCCCGAGCGTCCCGAGCCGCCGCGCTCCCGCGGCGAGAAGCGCCGGCGGGAGGGTGGTCCCCCCGGTCCCGGCGGTGCGCGACTCACCCGCGGCCGGAACGTCCTTTTGGCAGAAGACTCGCTTCACAGCGACGTATTCTCACCCGAAATGCCCGAACTTCCCGATGTCGCCGTTTACGTCGAGCAGCTCGCCCGGAGGGTCGCCGGGGAGACGCTCCGGCGGATCCGGCTGAAGAGCCCGTTCGTCCTCCGCTCGGTTTCCCCGCCACTCGCCTCCGCGGAGGAACGGTGCGTCGAGGCGGTCCGCCGGCTCGGGAAGCGGATCGTCCTGTCGCTCGAGGGGGACCTCCATCTCGTGATCCACCTGATGATCGCGGGGCGGCTCAAGTGGAAGCCCGGAACGGCGCCGGCCGGCATCCCGGGAAAGCTCGGTCTCGCCGCGTTCGACTTCACGCCGGGGACGCTTCTCTTCACCGAGGCGAGCCCGAAGAAGCGGGCCTGGATGCGGCTCGTCGGGGGCGCCGAGGCGCTGGGCGCGCTCGACCCGGGCGGGCTCGAGGTGCTGGAGGCGGATCTCCCGTCGTTCCGGACGGCGCTCACGATGGAGAATCACACCCTGAAGCGCGCCCTGACCGATCCCCGGCTCTTTTCCGGAATCGGAAATGCCTATTCGGACGAGATCCTCCACCGGGCGAAGCTCTCCCCCATCGCCCTGACGCGGAAGCTCGCCGACGGTGAGGTCGCGCGCCTCTTCGACGCCGCCCGGACGACCCTCGTCGAGTGGACCGACCGGCTCCGGAAGGAGACCGGCGACGGCTTCCCCGAAAAGGTGACGGCGTTCCGCGACGAGATGGCGGTCCACGGGAAGTTCGGGAAGCCCTGTCCCGCCTGCGCGACGCCCGTCCAGCGGATCGTCTACGCCGACAACGAGACGAACTACTGCCCCGACTGCCAGACCGGGGGCCGGCTCCTCGCCGACCGGTCCCTGTCGCGCCTTCTCAAGGGGGACTGGCCGAAGAGCCTCGAGGAGATGGAGGAGTCGAAGGTGGAGCGGCGGAGGCCCGCCGCTCCCCGGAAGGGCTGAGTGCCGGGCGGGGCTATTTCGCCTTCTGGTACGTCCCGACGAGCTGTGCCTCGGCCAGGACGTGCCCCTTCATCGCCGCCTCCAGCTTCACCTTCGTCGGCCGGCCGAGGTCGGGGAGGACCGCGTCGAGGGCGTAGAGCTTGAAGAAGTAGCGGTGGCGGCCGATCGGCGGGCAGGGGCCGCCGTAGCCGGTCCGCTTCCCGTCGTTCATCCCCTCGAGCGTCCCCGTCGGGAGGTCCTTCGCCGCAACCGCCTCCGGCAGCGACGCCGTGCCCGGCGGGAGGTCGTAGAGGATCCAGTGGACCCACGTCATCTTCGGCGCGGCCGGGTCGGGCGCGTCCGGGTCGTCGACGATCAGGGCGAACGCCTTCGTCCCGGCCGGCGCGCCCGACCAGGCGAGCGCTGGCGAAACGTCGTTCCCCTCGCAGGTGAACTTTGCGGGGATCGATCCGTTGTTGGCGAACGCAGGTGAGGTGATCTGCATTTTTCCCTCCGCGGAAGCCCGCGAGGACGGAAGCGCTCCGAGGAGCGCGAGAACGAGGAGGGAAAGAAGCCCCGCGGACCTTCTCATTTCTTCTCTCCCTTCGGCAGGACGGCGACCGGCGGGATGCCGGCCTCCTTCACGGCGGCGTTGAATTCGGCGAGATCCGTCCGGAAGACCGCGTTCAGCTCCGCGAGGAGGGCGTCGAGCTTCCCGTTCAGCTCCGCGAAGTACGCCTCCTCCGCCGGCCGCGGCGCGCCATCGGCGCTCGAGACGGCCGTCGCAAGCCCGACGAACTGGTGGTCGAGGGCGGGGGGGAAATTCAGGACATCCTGCTCGGACTTCAGCTTCGGATTGACGAGCTGCTCCTCGATTCCCGTCAGCTTCTCGGAGAGCGCCTTCGCCTTCGCGCCGACGGGCTCCTTCTTCCCGAGCTTCTCGGCGCGCGACGCCACGTCCCTTGTCTGCGCCTTCACGTCCCGGATCTGGACGACAGCCTGGTGAGCGTCGGTGATCCGATCGCGGATCGAGGCGAGGAGCTCGGCCTGCATCTTCAGGTCGGCTGGCGAGACGGCGATCTCGGGGTGCGGGCGGACCTCCAGCGTCTCGGTCAGGACCGTGTCGCCCTTCTTCAGCCGGACCCGGTACGTCCCCGGCGCCACCTTCGGCCCGAGCGTGTTCCCCCAGACGATCGCCTTCGGGACGAGCTGCGGCCTGAGCATCCGGAGATCCCAGACGAAGCGGTTCAGCCCCGCCTTCGGCTCGAGCGGCTTCTCGCGCCTTTCTTCCGGGGGCGGCGCGCCTTCGCCCTCCTCCGGCTTTTCGCTCGTGAACGTCCGAAGGACGGTCTCGCCGTCGAGGATCTCGATCGTCAGCGCGTCCTTCCCCTTCGCCTTCTCGGCGGGCGCCTCCTTCAGCCAGTACCAGACCCAGGCGCCGTTCGCCGGGTTCTTCCCGACCCCGCGGGGGGCCTCGTCTTCCATCCACCACGGACCGCCCCCCTCCATCCGGATCGCCGGGGCGGGCGCAAAGAGGTGGACGTCTTCCGCGGCGATCGCGGGCTTCCAGGCGCGAAGCGGCGTCACGTCGTCCAGGATCCAGAACGACCGTCCCTGCGTCGCCACGACGACGTCGTTTCCCTTCACGGCGAGGTCCGTGACCGGGACGGCGGGAAGGTTGAGCTGCAGCGGCTGCCAGTTCGCCCCGTCGTCGAACGAGACGTAAAAGCCGGTCTCGGTGCCCGCGTAGAGGAGTCCGCGGCGGACCGGGTCCTCGCGGACGGCGCGCGTGAAGGCGCCGTCGGGGATCCCGCTCACGATCTTCGTCCAGCTCTTCCCGTAATCGTTCGTTCTGTAGAGATAAGGCCGGACGTCGTCGTGCTTGTACATCGTGGCAGCGACGTACGCGGTCTCTCTATCGTGCGGCGAGACGTCGATCGCGTTGATCTGGATCCACTCCGGGAGGCCCTTCGGCGTCACGTTCGTCCAGTTCTTGCCGCCATCCCGCGTCAGGTGGACGAGGCCGTCGTCGGTCCCGACCCAGATCACGCCCGCCTCGTGCGGGGACTCGGCGACGGCGAAGATCGTGTCGTAGACCTCGACGCCCGTGTCGTCCTTCGTGATCGGGCCGCCCGACTTCTGCTGCTTTGCCGGATCATTTCGCGTCAGGTCGGGGCTGATCTCGACCCAGGTCCGCCCCTCGTCGGTCGACTTCAGGAGCTTCTGGGCGGCGTGGTAGAGGACGACCGGGTCATGCAGCGAAATCAGGATCGGGGCGTTCCACTGGAATCGGTACTTCAGGTCCTTCGCCGCCTGTCCGACGGCGAGCTGCGGCCAGGCGACGATCTCGCGCCGCTCGCCCGTCCGCTCGTCGTATCGGGTGATCGAACCGCCGTAGCAGCCTGCATAGACGACGTCGCGATTCTTCGGGTCGGGGGCGATCCAGCCGCTCTCGCAGCCGCCGACCTCATGCCAGTCGGTGATCCCGATGCCGAAGCCGCGCGTCCGGCTGGGGATCGAGACCGTCGTCGAGTCCTGCTGCGAGCCGTAGACGCGGTACGGCACGCGGTTGTCGGTCACGATGCGGTAGAACTGCGCCGTCGGCTGGTTGAGGACGGACGACCAGGTCCGCCCGCCGTCCAGCGTCACCGCCGCGCCGCCGTCGTTCCCTTCGATCATCCGCTCCGGGTCGTTCGGGTCGATCCAGAGGTCGTGGTTGTCGCCGTGCGGCGTTCGGACGGGTGCGAACGTCTTCCCGCCGTCGACGGACTTGAGGAGCCGGACATTCAGGACGTAGACCGTGTCGGCGCTCTTCGGATCGGCGACGACGTGGCTGTAGTACCAGGCCCTCTGGCGGAGCTTGTTCTCGTCGTTGACGCGCGTCCATTTCTGTCCGGCGTCCTCCGTCCGGAAGAGGCCCCCCTTCTCCGCCTCGACGATCGCGAAGACGCGGTCCGGCCGGGCGGGCGAGACCGCGACGCCGATCTTCCCGACGGTCTCCTCCGGCAGGCCGCCGGCCAGCTTCTTCCACGACTCGCCGCCGTCCGTCGACTTCCAGAGACCCGAGCCCGGACCGCCGCTCTCGAGGGCCCATGGTTTCCTCACGGCCTGCCAAAAGCCGGCGTAAAGGACGCGCGGGTTCGAGGGGTCGATCGAGAGATCGCTCGCGCCGGTGCGCTCGTCGACGAAGAGGACCTTCCTCCACGTCTTCCCGCCGTCTCCCGACTTGAAGACCCCGCGGTCCGGGTTCGGGCCCCACGTGTGCCCGAGCGCGGCAACCCAGACGGTGTCGGGGTCCTTCGGGTGAACGACGACGGCCGAGATCTGCTGCGTCGCCTCGAGGCCGACGTTCGTCCAGCTCTTCCCCGCATCGGTCGACTTCCAGACGCCGTCGCCGCGCGAGGTGTTTCCGCGGATGCAGGCCTCGCCCATCCCGGCGTAGACGACGTTGGGGTCTGACTCCGCAACCGCGATCGCTCCAACGGAGCCCGTCCTGAAGGACTTGTCCGAGACCGGCTCCCAGCTCTGGCCGGCGCTCACCGTCTTCCAGACGCCGCCTCCGGTCGCTCCGAAGTAGAAGGTCAATGGCTGGCCGGCGACGCCGGTCACCGCCGTGACGCGACCCCCGCGAAAAGGCCCGAGGGAGCGGAACTGGAGTCCGGGCATCTGTTCCGACAGGGTTTTCGCGGCGGGCGCCGGGACCGAAGCCGCCGCGCCGGGGGCAAGGGGGACGAAAACGGCGGCGAGGAAGAGGGAACGGAAGCGGTGCAACGGTCACTCCTTCGGCAGCGGAAGCGCTCTTGGCAAACGGACGATACAAGAGTGGTCAGGGTGCGCCGACGACCGTCTCGCCGCGCAGCGCCTCCTCGACGTCGTACGTCCGGAGGAAGGGCGCCCGCCACGCGACGAAGGCCACGACCGCGATCGTCAGGACGCCCCCCGAAACGACGGCGACGGTGGCGCCGAGAGCCGCCGACGCGAAGAGCGACGCGACGACCCCGGCTTCCAGCTCCCCAAGCTGCGGACCGCCCTGGAAGAAGATCATGTTGACGCTCGTCATCCGGCCGCGCAGCGCATCGGGGGTCGCCAGCGCGCGGACGGTCTGGCGGATGACCGTCGAGACGGCGTCGGTCAGCCCGACCAGCATCAGCGCGAGCAGTGTGAACGCGAAGCTGCGCGAGAGCCCGAAGACGACGGTCGCCGCCCCGTACGCCGCGACCGCGCCGAGAAAGACCCGCCCCTGGCCCCGCGGTACGCTCCGGAGAGCGAGCGCGGCCGACGCGGCCGCCGCCCCGAGGCCCGGGGCTGCCCGGAGCCAGCCGTAGCCGGCGACGCCCACGCCGAGGACCCGGTCCGCGAAGATCGGCAGGAGCGACATCGACCCGGAGAAGAAGGTCGCGAAGAAGTCGAGGACCATCGTCCAGACGATCAGCGGCGACGTGAAGACGAACCGGATCCCCTCCTTCAGGGACGTGAGCGGCGACTCCGCGGCGCTCCTCGCGGCCGCCGCGCCGACGTCCTTCCGCATCGAGAGAAGCGCGGCGATCACGCCGAGGAACGAGACGGCGTTCAGGCCATAGACCCACGAGAGCCCCGCCGTCGGCGGCGCGTCTGTGCGCCCGCCTCCGCGCGCCAGGAGGAGCCCCGCCAGGGCGGGGCCGCCGATCGCCGCGAACTGGAACGCGGTCAGCATCACCGTCAGTCCGCCCGGCAGGTCCTTCGCCGGGACGAGGCGTGGGACGAACGAGTGCCGCGCCGGGCTGTCGAACGCGAGCGCGCCGGCCGAGACGCCGGCCAGAATGTAGATCGCGACGACGCTCTCCCTCCCCGTCGCCGTCAGGAACGCGAGAAGCGAGGCCGAAGTCATCATCAGGACCTGCGTCGTGACGAGGACTCGACGGCGGTCGTAACGGTCGGCGACGACGCCGCCCAGGAGAGAAAAGGCGACGATCGGAATCATCCGGGAAAGGCCGACCATCCCGAGCAGGAGGGGGGATTTCGTCAGCGTCCAGACGTGCCAGTCGATCGCCGCGTTTTGCATGTGCGACCCGACGAGCGACACGAACATCCCGGACGCGAACCGCCGGAAGTCACGGTGGCGGAGGGCGTGATAGGGCCGGCCCGGGCTCTCCACGGATCGAGTCTAGTCGGGCCTGCCCGCGAGGCCGGTCAGAGCGACTCGAGCCAGGCGGAGACGCCCCGCACCATCTCGGGAAACGAGGGCGAGACGTAGAGGACCGGCTGGTAGCGAGTCGGGTCGTAGGGGCGCGCCGCCGCGTCGTCGAAGTCGAGCGGGCGGAGCTCGGGGTCGGTCGCCATCCGCTCCATCTCGCCGAACGAGGAGAGGATCCCGGCGCCGTAGGTCCGGAGGGCGCCGTCCTCGCGGACGAGCCCGAACTCCAGGGTGTACCAGTAGACGAGCTCGAGCTTCTTCATCGTGGCCTCGCTCGCCCGGCGCGCGGCCTGCCCGAACCGCCGCGACAGGGCGACGATGTCCGGATGGAAAAGGCTCGCGGCGTGACCGACCAGCTCGTGGATGACGTCGGGCTCGGGCGTGTAGAAAGGGACCGTGTGGTGACGCATGTACTGCGTCGCGAGAAAGACCCCCTCCGCCATCGCCGAGAGGAATCCCCGGCCCGAGATGAGGCCGGCCACCGGGAGCATCCGGAAGCCCGACGCGGCGAGCGGGACGTTGACGTCCCCGAGCTGCGGCACCACCGTCCGGTCGAGGGAGAGCGCGCGGGAGCTCGCCAGCCACTCCCGGCAGGCGTGCGTCTCGTGCAGCGGCCCGAGGCGCTGCCAGGTCGTCCGCCAGACGGCCTGTTCTTCGGGGGTGTAGTCGACGCGCGGGAGCGGGTTGCCCTCGCTGTACGAGAGCGCGAGGCGGGCGATCTCGTTCCGTCGGGCCCGGTAGACCGGGTCCCGGAAACCGGGGTGGTCCGGATCGAGCCGGACGATCTCCCCCTCGGAGGCGAGCACGTTCTCGAGCTTTTCGAAGCCGGACGCGTTCGCCATCCGCTCCCCCCTAAGTCCCGAACCGAATGTTACTGCGTAACCGGGGCGGGCAAGGAGAAGCCGCGGATCCGCCCCGTGGAGTCGCGCCGCACGACCAGCTCCTTTCGGAAGTAAGGGGTGCACGGGATCGGCGCCGCCCAGCAGCGGTCGTTGCCGACGGGGACCCAGAGCGCTTCGCCTTCCACCGTTCGCCGCTCCTCGAGGAGAGGCCGCGGCGGAGCAGGCGGAACCAGCGCCGCGGGGCGCCATTCGCCTTCCCGGCGCAGCTGGACCGCCGAAAAGGCGAGAACGGCTGCGCTGGCCGCAACGGCAAGCCGGGTCCGGGACCGGATCGACCACGCGGCAGCCTCCGTCCGGGGCAGCGCGAGCGCCAGCGGGAGAGCCGCAAGGAGGAAGAGCGCACCGTAGCCGAACCGGATGTCGGGGGCCGAGACGAACCAGAACAGCGTTGACGCAATCGCCGCGGCCACGACGACACTCACGCCCGCGGGAGCGGATCTTCGGCTCTCATGCCTCCGCGCAAAGGCGAGGGCGGCGACGCCCAGCAGCAGAAGACCGATCAGAAAAAGGACGGAAAGCCGCCCGGCGTTGGTCCTCACCCACGGTCCGAGCCATTCCCATCCGGACAGGACCTCGGCGGGACGACGACCTGGAAGCCGGCCCCAGCTCCGGGCCCAGTCGATCTCCCCCTGGGCGCTCGAGAGCGGCAGCGCCCACGAAAGAAACGGGATACGCGACCACGGTGCGGGGTAGACGAGGTATCCCGAGAGGGCGACCCCCCGCGCCACCCAAGCAGCAGCGGGAAGAGCGAGCACGGCGGGGAAAACCCGGACGGCGACGAGCAGCGCGGCGAACCAGACTGCGGCCGAGAGTTTCACCATCGCAGCGAGGGCAGCGAGCGTCACAGAGGCCCGGCGTTCCGCCGGAGTCGTCGGAGAGCGGAGGAGAAACTGAGCCGACAGGATTGTCATCAACGTGACCGGAAGATCCGTCGAGAGCGACGGGATTCCCTTCGTGAGCGCCACGAAAAACATCGGCTCGACGCCAAGGGCGAGAAGGACGCACGCGACGTCCCCCGTCCCCCTCAACGTTCTCTTCGCGCCCATCCAGACGGCCGACCCGAAGAAGAAGACGGCAAGCGACGAGGAGAGCCAGGCTCCCCGGCCGGCGAAGCCCGGCAGCTCGAGGAGCGCCGCCGCAGGGAACCAGAGCGAGTCGAGGCCGAAACGGCGATGCAGGTTCGCGAGGCCTGCCGGGACCGGTCCCGCCGTCGTCCACGCGACAGCCTGCAGGTGGTAGAGCCCGGTGTCGTAAAGGCGGATCGGCCCCGACGCGAAGAGCGAGATGACAAGGGCGAGGCCGGCGAGCGCCGTTACGTCCCCCAGGGCAAGCGGGCCGTGAGAACCCCATATTCGACGCGCGAAGAGAAGGAGGCCGACCAGCGCGACCGTCACCGAGAGCGTCGGCCCGAGCCCTGCGAAGAAGTTCAAGGCTGCGCCGAGAGTCCCGAGGAAACCCAGTCCGACGAAGCCTCGGAGGGCCAACCCCGCCTCGTCGTTCTCGCGGAGCTGCCCACCGAGGAGCGCGGGGAGAACCGCGTCGCCCCACCCGAGCAGCGCCGGAACCCAGACGAGGAGCGCGACGAGAACCGCCAGCACCTGGGGCTACTTCTTCTTCGGGATTACGGCGACGGGCGGGATCTTCGCCGCTTCGACGGCCGCGTTGAAGGCCGCCAGCTCCATCGCGACGGCGGCGTCGAACTCCCTCTCGACGGCGTCGAGCTCGGCAGCCAGCTGCCTGCGCCTCTCGTGCGCGGCCTTCGGAGGCTTCGCATCCGCGCTGTCGACGTACCCCGCGAGGGCGGCGATCTGGAAGTCGAGCTTCGGCGTGAAGTTGAGGGAGTCCTGGCCGGCCTTGATCTTCGGGTTCGTGACCTTCTCCTCGATCGTCGTCATCCGGTCCGTCAGCGCCTTCGCCGGCTCCTTCACCTCCGGCTTTTCGAGCCGCTCCGCCCGCCCGGCCAGGTCCTTCGCCTGCGCGCGAATCTCGCGGACCTTCCGGAGGAGGTCGTGCGACCGCTCGAGGTCTTCGCGAAGCGCGAGGAGCAGCTCCGCCTGCTCCGCGAGGTCGGCCGCGGGAGCTGAAAGGCGCGGGTCCGGCCGGATCTCGAACCGCTGCTCGAAGACCGTCTCGACGGGCTTCGTCTCCGTGGGTTTCGTCTCCCCGCCCACGCGGATCAGGACGAGGCGCGCCGTGTAGCTCCCCGGAAGGACGCGCGGGCTCTCCGGAGGGTAGTCGCCGAACGTCTCCTTCGACGAGGCGAGCGGGACCGGCATCAGCCTCATGTCCCAGACCAGGCGGTTGAGGCCGGCCTTCGGCTCGAGCGGCTTGTCGCCGCCGTCGTCCTTCTTCGGCTCGTCCCCGTCCTCCTTCTTCGCGTTCGAGTACTTCCGGAGGAGCTTGTCACCCTGCCGGATCTCGACGCGGATCGTCTCCTTCCCCTTTTCGCCCGGCTTGACGTCGTCCTTGAGCCAGTACCAGACGACCACGCCTCCCGGCGCGTTCTGTCCCGCAGCCTTCGGGGGGGGCTCGTCGCCGTCGTCGGTCCAGATCCGCATCCGCTCCGTCGGGCGGGGCGGGAAGAGGCGGGCGGCCTCGGCCGCCATCTCCGGCTTCCAGAGGCGAAGCGGCGTCACGTCGTCGAGGATCCAGAACGCTCTCCCCTGCGTCGCGACGACGAGATCGCCCCGCTTGACCTGGAGGTCGGTGATCGGGACGGGAGGAAGATTCCGCTGGAACGGCTGCCAGCTCCCGCCGTCGTCGAACGAAAGGAAGAGCCCGCGCTCCGTCCCGGCGAAGAGAAGCCCTCTCCGGACGGGGTCTTCGCGGACGACGCGAACGAACACGTCTTCCGGCAGCCCGGTCACGACCTTCGCCCACGTCTTCCCGTAATCGCTCGTCCGGTAGACGTACGGGCGTGGATCCTCCTGCCGGTAGGCGGTCGCCGCGACGAGGAGTCCTCCCTTCGCGTGCGGTGAGACGTCGAGTGCGTTGATCTGCACGGTGTCCGGCAGCCCTTTAGGCGTCACGTTCTGCCACGTTCTCGTCCCGTCGCGGGTCACCCAGACGAGGCCGTCGTCCGTCCCCGCCCAGAGGACGTCCTTCTCGTGCGGCGACTCCGCCAGACAGAAAATCGTCGCGATCGTCTCGACGCCGGTGATCTCGCGCGTGATGGGCCCGCCCGGGTATCCCTGCTTCGCCTTCTCGTCGCGCGTCAGGTCGGGGCTCGCCTCCTGCCACGACGTCCCCCCGTCGGTCGATCGGAGGAGCTTCTGCGCTGCGTGGTAGACGACGTTCGGGTCGTGCTTCGAGACGAGGACCGGAGCGTTCCAGTTGAAGCGGTACTTCAGGTCGCGCGTCGCCTGCCCGTCGATCGGCTGCGGCCAGGCCGTGACGACCCGCGACTGCTTCGTCCTCCGGTCGTACCGCGTGATCTCGCCGCCGTAGCTCCCGCCCCAGAGGATCTCCGGGTCGCGCGGGTCGGGCTGCGTCCAGCCGCTCTCGCCGCCGCCCGCCGGGTACCAGTCGGACGCCCCGATCGCGCGGCCGGGGACGGCGCTCGGGATCGCGACGTCGCTGTTGTCCTGCTGGGCGCCGTAGAGCCAGTACGGAAAGCGGTCGTCGGTAGCGAGGCGGTAGAACTGGGCCGTCGGCTGGTTGTCCTCCGTGCTCCAGCTCGCGCCGCCGTTGAACGTGACCGTCGCACCGCCGTCGTCCCCCTCGATCATCCGCCGCGGGTCGTCCGGGTCGATCCAGAGGTCGTGGTGGTCGCCGTGCCGGATCCGCCATTTCTGGAACGACTTCCCGCCGTCCGTGGAGCTCCACGCGCGGACGTTCAGGACGTACACGACGTCCGGGTTCTTCGGGTGGGCGAAGACGTGCGTGTAGTACCAGGCGCGCTGGATCAGCTCGCGGTCCTCGGAGACGCGGGTCCATTTCTCGCCGCCGTCGTCGGTCCGGAAGAGGCCCCCCTTCTCGGCCTCGACGAGGGCGAAGACCCGCTCGGGCCGCGCTCCCGAGACGGCGATGCCGATCTTCCCGACGATTCCTTCGGGAAGCCCTCCCGCGAGCTTCTTCCACGTCTCGCCGCCGTCCGTCGACTTGTAAAGGCCCGACGACGGGCCGCCGCTCTCCATCGTCCACGGCTTCCTCACCGCCTGCCACAGGGCGGCGTAGAGAATCCGGGAATTCGACGGGTCGATCGCGAGGTCGGCCGCGCCGGTCTTCTCGTCGACGAAGAGGACGCGCCGCCACGTCCTACCGCCGTCGGTCGTCTTGTAGACCCCGCGCTCGGCGCTCGGCCCCCAGGCGTGCCCCTGCGCGGCGACCCACACGACGTCTGCATTCGTCGGGTGGACGACGATCTGCGAAACGTGTGCCGAGTCGGCGAGGCCGACGTTCGTCCAGGTCTTTCCCGCGTCGGTCGACTTGTAGACGCCGTCCCCGGACGAGAGGTTGCCGCGGATGCACGGTTCGCCGGTGCCGACATAGACCACGCTCGTGTCGGAGTCGGCGACCGCTATGGCGCCGATCGACCCGGTCCTGAAGTCCTTGTCGGAGACCGGCTCCCACGTCGACCCGCCGTCCGTGGTCTTGAAGACGCCACCCCCCGTGCCGCCGAAGTAGAACTCCATCGGTTTTCCCCGGACGCCGGCCACCGCCACCGCCCGCCCGCCGCGGAAGGGTCCGATGCAGCGGAACTTCATTCCGCCGAGCTGCTCGGAGAGCGCGGCCGGTGCTTTCACCGCGTCTCTCGCCGGCGCGGGAGCGGGCGCCGCGGCGGCGAGGCCGAAGGAGGAGAGCGCAGCGATCAGGGAAAGAGGGCGAAGAACCGCGGACGTCATGGTTTTCTCCGGAGCGCGAATCCGCTGGGAAGCCCTCACGGACGCGCGAAGTGATTCATCGTAGCATCGAGAAATCCGGATTCGAGCCTCGCCGAAGGAGCCGTGATGCGTCTTTCCCGGAGGCCGGTCCTCCTCGCCGCCGCCGTCGGCCTCCTGATCGTCGGGGCCTTCGCCGTCGCGCCGAGAGAGCAGCCTCAGGACTACCACCTCTTCGCCGACGCGGCACCGCTCGGCCGGGTCCCGAATGCGTGGAACGTTCTCTCGAACCTCGCCTTCCTCGCGGTTGGCCTCTGGGGGCTCGGGGTGGTCCTCTCCCGGCAAGTCACTCGTGCGTTCGCCGAGCCGTGGATCCGTCGGCCGTGGACTCTCTTCTTCGCTGCCGTCACGGTCACGGCCCTCGGCTCGGCGTACTACCACTGGAAACCCGACGACGCGACCCTCTTCTGGGACCGCCTGCCAATGACCGTCGCCTTCACGGCGCTCGCCACCGCGGTCCTCGCGGAACGGGTCGACACGGTCGCCGCCCGCCGGCTTTTCGTGCCGCTCGTCGCCGCGGGCCTCGCGGCGATCGTCGCGTGGCCGCTCCTCGGCGACCTCCGTCCTTACGTCGCCCTCCAGGCCGCTGCCATTCTCGTCGTCCTCGCCTCCACCTTCTTCTTCCCCGGCCGCCCCGGCGAGCGACTCTGGATGGCGGGCCTCCTTGCCGGCTACGCCGCCGCCCTGATTCTCGAGCTCCTCGACCACCAGGTGAAGGATCTCGTCGGCGTCACCGGCGGCCACCCCCTCAAGCACCTCGCCGCCGCGGCGGGGACGGCCTGCCTCGTCTTGATGCTGGTGCGACGGCAGCGTCGCCCCGCGGCTTAACATCCCCGCATGACCCTCGGCGCCCTCGACTGGGCCATCGTCGCCGCCTACTTCGTCCTCTCGATCGGCGTCGGGATCAGGTTCACGAGGAAGGGGGGCGAATCGCTGGACGAGTACTTCGTCGCCGGGCGCGCGGTCCCCTGGTGGCTCGCCGGCGCGGCCATGATCGCGACGACCTTCGCCGCCGACACGCCCCTCGTCGTGACGGGCCTCGTCGCCGCGCACGGCGTCGCGGGCAACTGGCTCTGGTGGAACATGGTGATGAGCGGGACGCTGACCGTCTTCCTTTACGCGCGGCTCTGGCGCCGGGCGAAGGTGATGACGGACGTCGAGTTCGTCGAGATTCGCTACGGCGGGAGACCCGCGACGTTCCTGCGCGGCTTCCGGGCGCTCTACCTCGCGCTGCCGGTCAACCTGATCATCCTCGGCTGGGTGACGCTGGCGATGGTGAAGATCCTCCAGATCTCGCTCCACATCGAGCCGGTCTGGGCCGTCGGCCTCTGCTTCGTGATCACGGTGGCGTACTCGGCCGCCGCCGGGATGTGGGCCGTCCTCTGGACGGACCTCGTCCAGCTCGTCATCAAGATGGCGGCGGTCATCGCCCTCGCATATTTCGCCGTGAAGAAGGTCGGCGGGATCGAGCCCCTGAAGACCGGCCTCACGGCGCACTTCGGCTCGGTCGACACGGCGCTGTCGGTCGTCCCCCCCGCCGGCTCCGTCTGGATGCCCGCGATCGCGATCTTCACGTTTCTCGCGGTTCAGTGGTGGGCGGCGTGGTACCCCGGAGCCGAGCCGGGTGGCGGAGGCTACGTCGCCCAGCGAATCTTCTCGGCCCGCACCGAAAAGGAAGGCGTCCTCGCGACCCTCTTCTTCAACGTCGGGCACTACGCGCTCAGGCCCTGGCCCTGGATCGTGACGGGACTCTGCACCGTCCTCCTCTACCCGGGCGGGGTCCTCGTGAACGGGAAGCCCGACAGGGAGGCGGCGTACGTCCAGGCGATGGTCGACCTGATGCCCGCCGGATGGAAGGGCTTCATGCTGGCAGGCTTCGCCGCCGCGTACATGTCGACCGTCGGGACCCACCTGAACTGGGGCGCGAGCTACCTCGTCAGCGACATCTACAAGCGCTTCCTGAGGAAGGACGCGGACCAGAAGCACTACGTCGCCGTCGGGCGCTGGACGACGGTCTTTCTCTTTCTCGCCTCCATCCTCGTCACGCTGAACCTCTCGACGATCGAGGGAGCGTGGCGGTTCCTCCTGGCCCTCGGGAGCGGGACCGGGCTCGTCCTGATCCTCCGCTGGTACTGGTGGCGCATCAACGCATGGAGCGAAATCAGCGCGATGATCTCGTCCGTCGTCGTCTCGCTCGCCGCCTTTCGGCTCGTCCCGAAAGGAGCCGGACCGGGCGCGGAGTTCGAGCAGCAGGCGATCGTCATGCTCGTCACCGTGGCCGTCTCGACCGCCGTCTGGGTGGTCGTGACCTTCCTGACGAAGCCGGAGCGAGAGGCCACGCTCGACGCGTTCTATGAGCGCGTCCGGCCCGGCGGGCCGGGCTGGGCGGCCGTCTCGAGGCGGCTCGGTTACGGGCGCGAGGCGATTCCCGGCGGCGCGATGTCGTTCGTGAACTGGATCCTCGGGATCGTCCTCGTCTACTCGGCGCTCTTCGGCATCGGGAAGCTCGTCTTCGGGCAGCTCCTCCTCGGGTTCGCGCTCGTCGACACGGCCATCGTGGCGTTCGTCCTCATCCTCTGGAACCTCTCGCGCGACGCGGCGCCGGCGGTCGCCGCGCACCTCGACGGCCCCCCGCCGGGCACCGCGCCGCCTTCGGGGGGCTGAGCGCCGGAGCTCAGAGCCAGAGGAACGCCATCGCGACGATGGCGTAGACGACGAGGAGCTGGGCGCCTTCGAGCCAGTTCGACTCGCCGTCGGCCGCCACCTGTCCGGCGATCAGGACCGAAAGAGCGAGGACGACGACCTCGAAGGGGTCGAAGAAGAGCGTCATCTCCTTTCCGAAGAGAAGCGACACGAAGACGAGGAGCGGCGCGACGAAGAGGGCGATCTGCTGGCTCGAGCCGAGGGAGATCGCAAGCGACAGCTCCATCCGGTTCTTCCAGGCCGTCGAGACGGCGACGAGGTGCTCGGCGACGTTGCCGATCAGCGGGATCAGGACGATGCCGAGGAACACCTCCGAGACGCCGGTCTGCCGCACGACCGCCGCGACGCCTCCGACGAGGATCTCCGAGAGGACGACCGTGGCGACCGTCGCGCCGGCGAGGACTCCCAGGGATCTCCGGACGCTCCAGCGAGCCGTCGTCCCGGAGCTCTCGTGCGTCACGCCCACTTCCTGCGCGATCCCGCGCGCGGGCGTCGTGAACGAGAAGACGAGCGACAGGACGTAGACGAGCATCAGGACGGCGGCCACGCCGAGGGAGAGGCGGTCGAGGAGCGGGTCGGGAGACTCCGAGAGAAGCGGCAGCCCCCGCTGGATCTTGTGGACGACCTCGAAGAAGGTCGGGATCAGCATCCCGATGACGGAGAGGAACATCATCGTCGAGGCGGTCCCGGCGACGCGCGGGTCGAAGCGCTGGAGGCCGTTCTTGAGCCCGCCGACGAGGAGCGAGAGGCCGAGGATGAGGAGGAGGTTGCCGAGGATCGAGCCGATGATCGAGGCCTTCACCAGCTCGACCTTTCCGGCCCGGAGCGCGACGACGGTGATGATCAACTCGGCGGCGTTCCCGAGCGTGGCGTTCAGGAGGCCTCCGACGCGTTCTCCCGTGTGGTGTGAAAGCTCTTCCGTCGCCTCGCCCAGGAGGCCGGCCACGGGAAGGAGGCCGAGGCACGAGAAAGCGAAGGCGAGCGCAGGCGAGTGGAAGACCCACTCGGCGGCGAGCGCGAGCGGGACGAAAACGAGAAACCAGCGGAGGATCTTCACGTTCGGTTGCCGCGGGGCGGACGGATTCTAGCGGGGCCGGATCGTCGCCACGCTGGTATCGTGTTGGCGTGGATTCGCACTCGTCCGTCCTGCCGTCTCCGGCCGAAGAGCTGGCCAACACCATCACCCACGGCCTCGGCGCCCTTCTCTTCGCGGCGGGAGCCGCCGTCCTGATCACGGTTGCCGCCCTCCGCGGCGACGTCTGGGTCGTCGTCTCCTGCAGCGTTTTCGCCGCCTGCCTCGTCCTCTTCTACACGGTCTCGACCCTTT
This sequence comes from uncultured Acidobacteriota bacterium, assembly GCA_963721385.1. GTDB lineage: Bacteria > Acidobacteriota > Thermoanaerobaculia > UBA5066 > UBA5066 > DAOMFB01. Next base: position 566,217 of record CAVRJB010000019.1, on the reverse strand, counting down.
ACCACGCCTTCCGCGGCCCGCGTCTGAAGGGGGTCTTCCGGCGGCTCGACCACGCGGCGATCTTCCTCGTCATCGCGGGGAGCTACACGCCGTTCCTCCTCGTCAGCCTCCGCGGGGCGTGGGGATGGTCGCTCTTCGGCCTCATCTGGACGCTGGCCGTCCTCGGCATCGTCTTCAAGTCGCTCTGGACCGGGAGGCTCCCGGTCCTCTCGACGGCGCTCTACGTCGTGATGGGGTGGTGCATCGTCGTGGCCTGGAAGCCGCTGACGGCCGCCGTGGCGCCAGCCGGCGTTGCGTGGCTCGTCGCGGGCGGCGTCATCTACTCCGCGGGCGTGGTCTTCTACGCCCTCGACAAGAGAGTCCGCTGGGCGCATCCGGTCTGGCACGTCTTCGTCCTGGCCGGGAGCGCCTGCCACTTCATCGCGGTTCTGCTCTACGTCGTCCCCGGCCGGGCGTAGGCCCCGGCTCGTCGTCCGCCTACTTCGGCGGCATCAGTACCGCGTCGATCACGTGGATGACGCCGTTCGAGGCGCCGACGTTGGGCTGGATGATCTTCGCGTCGTTGATCGTGATCGTATTGCCGCTGACGGCGATGGTGACCGACTGACCCTCCGCCGTGCCGGCCTTCTTGACCAGCTTCAGGTCGTCGGTCGTCCAGCGCGAGGTCAGGACGTGGTACTGGAGCACCTTGGCCAGCTTCGCCTTGTCCTTCGCGAGGGCGTCGAGGGTCTCCTTCGGCACCTTGGCAAAGGCTTCGTCGGTCGGCGCGAAGACCGTGAAGGGCCCCGGGCTCTTCATGACGCCGATGAGGTTGGCCTCGGTGAGGAGCTTCGCCAGGGTCTTGAAGCTCCCGGCCGCGACGGCGGTCTCGACGAGATCCTTCTGCTGCGCATTAGCAGAGGCGGCGAGAAGAACGCCGGCGGCGACGAGGGCGAGGGGGGTGAACCACTTTTTCATCAATACTCCTTCCCGGATCCGAGTCCGATGCGACGATTGCGCCGATTGTTCCGATCCGTGTAGCAGGCCCCGGGCGGGGCCGGTATGACGGCGGTCATGTCGCCCGGCACTTTCCGGAAGGGATGTCCGTCAGGGGCGGCCGTCAGGGGCGGCCGTCAGGCCGCCGGGGCCACGGCGTCGGGGACCGGGGCCGGCTTGGGAAGCGCTGCCCCGTCCTTCGGAGGGACGAAGGTCATCGCCCGCTCGGCGAGCGCCGTGATCGTCAGCGACGGGTTGACGCCGGGATTCGCCGACATCGCCGAGCCGTCGATGACATAGAGGCCGTCGTACCCGAAGACGCGGTGTCGGTGGTCGATGACGCCGCTCTTCGGCGAGTCGCCCATGCAGCAGCCGCCGAGGATGTGCGCCGTCGTCGGGATTCCGAGAAGCGTCTCGGTCAGGAGGCTCTGCGTGAAGCCGCCGAGCCGGTTCTCGACCTTCCGGGCCAGCTCCGTGGCTTCGGGGACCCACGCCTTCGCCTGCGGCCCCGTCCCCACTCCGGTCGTGACCCCGCGGCGGAAGCCGGTGCGGACGCCGCGTCCGAGCTTCATCCGGAGCGTCCCCTCCACCGTCCGCATGTAGAGGAGGATCATCGTGTGCTTCGCCCAGTCGGGCGTCACCCACGCCTTCAGCGTCTTCAGCGGGTGGCGGAGGAGCATGCCGAGCGCGTGCGCGAAGCGCTGGCCGATCGTTTCGCCCGGCGCGTGCGGCATGGCGAGGAGCCGGAAGAAGCCCGAGCCCGCCGGGTATCGCACCGGCTCGAGGTGCGAGTGGTCGTCGGTCTTCAGGATCGAGCCGATCGCGATCCCTTTCGACAGGTCTTCGTCGCGGTCGCTCACGACGCCCATCAGCACCTCGGAGTTCGTCCGGACGAAGTCTCCGAGCTTCTCAGAGACCCTCGGCAGGCCGTCCGGGCTCTCCTTGAGCCGGAGGAGGAGCTCCACGGTCCCGAGGACCCCACCCGAGAAGACGACGTTCCGCGCGGCAAAGGTCCGCTCCTTCCGGAGGAACGGGAACGGCGAGCGGCCGGTCCGCGCCGTCACTTCGTAGCCGCCGCCGGGGAGCGGCCTGACCCAGGTGGCCTCGGTGTCGGCCTCGATCGAGAGGCCGCGGCGCTCCGCGAGCCACAGGTAGTTCTTGTCGAGCGTGTTCTTCGCCCCGTGTCGGCAGCCGATCATGCAGCCGCCGCAGGAATGGCAGCCGGTCCGCTCCGGCCCTTCTCCGCCGAAGAACGGGTCGGGGACGGTCACCTGCGGCGTGCCGAAGTAGACAGCCACGTCGGTGGAATGCCATGACTCGCCTCGACCAATCTCCTTCCCGACGTCGCGGAGCACCTCGTCGGGCGTCGTCGTGAAGGGGACGCGCGTCGTCCCGAGCATCCGGTGCGCGACGTCGTAATGCGGCGCCAGCTCGCGCTTCCAGTCGGCGAGCCGCCCCCACGACGGGGACGAGAAGAAACTGTCGTCCGGGACCGGGAGCGTATTCGCGTAGACGAGCGAGCCGCCGCCCACGCCGACTCCCGAGAGCGCCGTCACGTGCGGCAGAAACGTCATCTTGAACAGCCCCCGGAAGCCGAGCGACGGCAGCCAGAAGTACTTCCGGAGGTTCCAGTTCGTCTTCGGGTACTCCTCGGGGGTGAAGCGCTTCCCCTTCTCGAGGACGAGGACGCGGTACCCCTTCTCGACGAGACGCAGCGCGCTCACGCTCCCGCCGAATCCGGAGCCGACGACGATAAAGTCCCACTCGTCCGTCATGCCGCCCGGAGTCTATCGAAGGCGCCGCGCCTCAGGCGGACGGCAGGCTCATCACGAACTTCGCGAGGACGTCGGCCACCGCGTTGATCTTTCCGGTGTAGCGGTAGTCGGCGCCGCGAATCAGCGTGATCGTGACGTTCGGGGACGAGCGGGCGCTGTGCCGGAGGAGCCCGAGCTCCCCCGCCCGGTCGCGCCCGTCGGAGGAGCGCTCCCCCGAACCGAAGAAAGCGAGGATCGGAATCTTGATGTTCGCCGCGAGAGGCGACGTCCGGCTGTGCCCCGTCAGGGCGAAGAGATTCGAGAAGGGAGCATCCGGGTCCTCGTGGTCGACGTGAGTCGCCGCCGACATGCTGCACCCCTCCTGGGGCCAGGGGAGAAGGTCGTGCCCCCGGCCCGTCGAGGCCATCGCCCGCGCCGAGGTCAGAAGTGTCCGGTCCTCTTCCGTCTGCGCGCCGCCCGGATGCTTGAGGACGATCGGCGACGCCGCCACGAGCCCCACGACCCGCGGGTCCAGCCGCTCCGCCAGGTAGTAGGCGGCCTTCCGCGCCCCGAGACCGTGCCCCGCGAGGACGACCCTGCGGAAGCCGGAGGCGAAGAGGAAGTCCATCCACCCCGCGAGGTCGCGCGGCGACTCCGACAGGTGCTCCCACGCGCTCCCGCCGGTCGCGCTGCGGCCGTCGGGCGAGCGGAGCGCGGCGCCGAAATCGTGGCCGCGGGTGTTGGCCGAGAGAAACGTGTAGCCGCGCCCCGCCATCTCGCGTCCGAGGGCGACGTACTCGTTCTCGTAGAAGTTCGCGAAGAGGCCGTGGATCCAGAGGATCGGGAGATTGGCCGTCGGAGATTCGGGCCGGAACAAGAGGCCGTGCAGCGCCAGGCGGTCCTCGCTGTCGGTGAAGACCACCTCTTCCACGAACGTCCGCTGGGCGTCAGGCACGCCCAGAGTCTACCGGGCCGCCCGCCGCGCCGGCCTACCGCCCCTCGATCCGGATGTTGCCGCTCGACGTCCGGACCCTCACCGGGGCGCCGCCGCCAGCCACCGCGACCTCCAGCTTCCGCTCCGTCTTCACCTTCGTCCCTGCCACGTCGACGTCGATGTCACCGGACGACGTTCGACACGAGAGGCTCATTCCGGGCGTCTTCTCCATCCGGAACGTGACATCGCCGCTCGAGGTGCCGACCTTGGCGTCCGTGAGCCCCGCGAAGTCTCCCGCCAGGCGGATGTCGCCGCTGCCAGTGTCGAGGACGAGGGGTCCGGTCACGGTCATCGCCTCGCCGTGGATGCTTCCCGAGCCGGTGCCCGCCTCGAGCGTCCCCTTCACGTTCCTGAGGTCGACCGAGCCGGAGCCCGTGTGGGCCTGCACGGTCGCCCCTTCGACGCGCTTCAGGACGACGCTCCCCGAGCCGGTGTGGGCCTTGATGGAGCCGGTCACCCCTTCCAGCTCGACGTCGCCGGAGCCCGTGCTGACCGCGACGTCCCCGCTGACCTCCGCAAGTGTCACGCTCCCCGAGCCCGTGGAGGCCTCGACGGCTCCCTTCCGGTGCGCCACCATCACATCGCCGCTCCCGGACTTCGCCGACGTCGAGCCGTCTCCCGCGTCGATCTTCACGCTCCCGGCACCCGTCTTCGCCTTGAGCGGGCCGTTCACGTTCGTCGCGGCGATCCGCCCGACCTCGTTCCGGACGTCCGCGCCCGTCCCGGACGGGAGCCGGAGCCGGAAGTCGACCCAGAGGCCCACGCCGCTCGACAGCGCTCCCGAGACGACCTTGACCCGGCGCCCGCGGTACGTGGTGCTCGTGGAGCTCATCCCGAAGATCAGGGAGTCGTCTCCGTCCCGGTACCGGAAGACGTCGTATTTCTCGACCGGGTAGAGCGCTGCGACCTCGATCCGATCCCCGCTCCCGGACGTCTCGATCGACAGGAGGTCGAGGTCGGCCTCCTTCTCGGCATGGAGCGTCGCGACCAGCTCCACAACGCCCCCCGCCGTTCCCTCGAGCGTCACCTTCCCGGCGAGATTCTCGAGCTGGACGACGAGGCCAGCGCGAGCCGGCCATTCCTTCCGGATCTCCTTCGTCGCCGGCTCGGCAGCCGCCAGGAACGGCAGGAGAAGGATCGCGGCGGCGAGGAGGATGAGGAGCGTCCGGGTGAGCGGGGTCGTCTTCATGGTGCGGGCCTCCCTCGGGCGATCGGACCGGGTCTCTCTCCAGTACGCGAAACCGCACCCGGAGGTTCCGTTTCCCGCCGCGGTTTGCCATCCACGGTCCCCCGGGAGCAGGATGGACCCCCATGAAGCGCCTCCTCCTTCTCGCCCTCTTCGGCATCGGGGTCTGGTACTTCGGCTTCCGCAAGGAATCGCCCTCGACGTCTCCATCGGCCCTCCCCCCGCCGTCCAGCCCTTTGTACGAGTGCGTCCGGCTGGCCGACATCGCGAACTCGGGCCTCGTGGCCGCGTCGGCGGTCGCCTCCCGGCCCCCTGTCGACGCGAACGAGTGGAGCCGGGTGGAGGGTGACGCCCGGTCGGCGATCTCGACGGCCGAAGGGGCCTGCGGGAGCTCCCCCGAGGTCTCAAGGGCTCTCGGTCTGATGCGCGACTCGCTCTCGGAATTCTCCTCGGCGGCGAAGGGCCAGGGGGGCGCCACCGCCGCCGCGCAGCGGCAGGAGCAGATCTACGACCTCCTGAACAAGGCGCGGGGGCGCTGAGTTCTCGGGCGTAGACTGCCTTCGTGTCGACGCTGAACGAGCGGGCCGCCTGGCCAGTCAGGAAGATTCGGCTCGGAGAAGAGCCTCAGGATGAACCGTCGATCGCCGCATTGACGCCGTCTCAGCGGCTCCAGCTCGTCTGGCCCCTGACGCTCAACGCCTGGGCATTCAAGGAGGGACGCCTCGATGAACCCCGCGTTCGTCGAGATGTTGTCCGAACTCTCCGCTGCCGGGGCTGAGTTCCTGAAGGACCTGAATCGCAACAAGAGAGCCACGGGCAGGCCGCAGGATCTGTTGGACGCCGAGAGGCTCGAGCTGGATCGGCCCTGACGTCGGCTGTCGCCTACTCCACGTACTTGTAGCCGGTCCCCGTGTCGAAGACGACGACGCGCTCTCCGCGGTCGAGCTTTCCGGCCTTGAGGAGCTTCTCGACGGCGATCCAGGCGGCGCCGCCTTCGGGAGCGGCGTAGAGGCCCTCGCTCGACGCCAACTCGAGGACGCCGCGGCGCATCTCGTCGTCGGTGACGGACACGGCCTCCCCGTTCGAGGCGCGGAGGATCTTCAGGATCAGGTAGTCGGCGTAGGCCTTCGGGACGCGGAGGCCGGAGGCGTACGTCTGCGCCTCTCTCGAACCTCACGGAGACGTCCTTCCCCGCGGCGAAGGCGAGCGGGATCGGCGCGCACCCCTCGGCCTGAACCGAGACCATCCGCGGGCGCTTCGAGACGACCCAGCCGAGCTTCTCCATCTCGTCGAACGCCTTCCACATCCCGATGAGTCCGGTGCCGCCGCCCGTCGGGTAGACGACGACGTCGGGGAGCGTCCAGGCGTTCTGCTCGGCCAGCTCGTATCCCATCGTCTTCTTCCCCTCGACGCGGTACGGCTCCTTCAGCGTGGAGACGTCGAACCACCCTTCCGCCTGCTTCCGCTCGCCGACGATCCGGCCGCAGTCGTCGATGAGCCCGTCCACCAGCGTGACGCGCGCTCCGTAGGCCTCGCACTCGATCCGGAAGATCTTCGGCGTGTCTGCGGGCATGAAAACGTGGCACGGCAGTCCCGCCTTCGCGGCGTATGCGGCCGCCGCGCCCCCCGCGTTCCCCGCGGTCGGAAGCGCGATGGCTCTTCGCGCCGAGCGCCTTCGCCATCGTCACGGCGGCGGCGAGGCCGCGCGCCTTGAAGGAGCCTGTCGGATTGCCGGCCTCCTCCTTCACGTAGACGCGCGGCATCGAGAGGCGCGCCCCGAGGCGCTTCGCGTGGAGGAGCGGCGTCCCTCCCTCGCCGAGCGTCACGATGTCCTCGGGCATCCGGGCCGGCATCATTTCGTGCCAGCGCCAGATCGTCCGGTCCCGTCCGGAGACGTCCCCCTTCGAGAGGCGCGGCACGCCGTACTCCGCCCAGAGCGAGCCCGCGCAGCCCTGTTCCGTGCAGACGTTCAGGAGCTGTCCGACGTCGTACGTCATGCCGCACTTGGTGCAGGAGAGGTGCGTCAGGTGGGAGTAGGGCATGGCCCGATTCTCTCCCTCTATGATCCGCGCGTGCCGCGTCCCCTCTCGAGGCCGGTCTACGTCGTCCACCTCGCCCTCGCGTCGCTCCTTCTCGCTCTCCTCGCGTGGCACCGGTATGCAACGGTGGCGTCCGCGCCCGGCGGGAGATTCGAGGACCCGGACTCCCTCTTCCACGCCCACCGCGTCCTCGGCGCGATCCGGACGGGGTCGGCGCTCCCCGCGGTCTTCGATCCGTTCGAGAACTTCCCCGACGGCGGCCGCGCCCTCTGGCCCCCGCTTCACGACGCCGCGCTGGCGCTGGCGGCCCGCCTCGGCGGGTCGACCCCGGAGCGCCCGGAGGCCGGCCTGCTCGTGGCCGCCGCCGTTCCCGTCGTCGAGATCGTTCTCGCGCTCCTCGTCGCGGCGGCGATCGCCCGCCGTGAGGGAGGCCGGCTCGCCGGCATCGCGGCGGCCTGGCTCTTCGCGGCGACGCCCTGTCTCGCGCGCCGTTCCGCATTCGGCGACATCGACCACAACGCGACCGAGATCCTCTTCGCGCTCCTGCTTCTCTTCGTCGCCGGAATGCCGGCGCGGCGCGCGGGCGCGGAATCCTTGCCGCGCGGGGCCCTCGCGGCGGCGCTCTTCTGGGCGGCCGTCGTCCTCGTGTCCCTCGGCTTCTACGCGGGGCTCGTCCTCGCGGCCGGCGTCGCCGCCGCGGCGGTGTTCGCGGCCTCGCTCCTCGATCCGGCGGCCCCTCGCCTCCCCGGCCTCGCGGCGGGCTTCGCGCTCGCGGCGCTCGCGCTCCCCTTCTTCTCTTCCCTGCGCGTCGCTCCGGATCCCGCCGACCCGTGGAGGCTCGGGCCGGCGTTCACGCTCCTTCTGGTCGGTGGCGGGCTCGGAGCCGGGCTCTTCGGCGCCCTCCTCCACCGGAACGACCGGGCCTCCGCCCGGCTTTCAGCCGGGGCGGCAGCCGTCTCGCTGGTCGCGGCGGCGCTCGTCCCGCGGGCGGCGTTCGGCGCCCTCGCGAAGGGCCTCGGGTTCCTCGGCTCACGAGACCCGTGGCTCTCGACGATCGACGAATTCCAGCCCCTTCTCAGGACTCCCGGGGCCCTCGTCGCGGCCCTTCCGGCGCTGCTCGTAGCGTCCGCAGGCCTCGCCGCCGCACTCGTCGGCATTCGCTCGCGCTCCCCGGCAGCGAAGGCGACCCTCGCGCTCCTGGCCACGCCGTTCGCGGTTTACACGCTCCTCGCCCTCGTCCAGAAACGGTTCCTCCCGGTCGCCGCCGCCTTCGCCGCGGCGGCCGGGGGCGCCGCGCTGGCGCTGCTTTGGGAACGTCCGGTCCTCCGGTGGAGCGCGATCGCGCTCGCGGGGATCGGTTTCCTTCCGCCGGCGAACGCGTACCTGATTCCGTACCTCGCCGCCACGTTCCACCGGACGGACTTCTCCGAAGGCGGCTCGGCGGGCGGGCTGGCGGCGGGGATCCTCCGCGACGTCAGCCCCGACCCGGGCAGCCCGCCGGCCTGGGGCGTCCTCGCGCCCTGGGACTACGGGCACGACATCCTCCATTTCGGCGGACGGGCCGTGGCCCTGAACAACTTCGGCAGCGCGCACTCCGGGCTTCCCGCGCGCGACGCGGCTCTTCCTCTCGACGTCGCCCGCTGCCGCGCTCGCCGAGCTCTCGGCCCTCCGCCTCCGCTATGTCGTCGCGGGGTGGCCCCCGAACGTCCTGCCGTCGGCGGCGACCTCGCTCGGCGAGGACCCCGGTGCCTACCTCGTCGAGGGCCGGCGGACCGACGCGCCTCCCGCGTACCGTCTCACGCCGAAAGGGGAAAGGACCTTCGTCGGCCGCCTCCATTTTCGCGACGGACGTCCGTTCGACGACGACTCCGCGGCCGACCGCGAAGCGCTCTCGCGCCTGAGGCTCGTCGCCGCCTCGCATGAGAGCGGTCCCGGGCCAAGCGGGCCGATCCCTTTCCTGAAGATCTTCGAGGTCCTTCCCCCTCCGCGATAATGGCGGGAGGATGGCCCAGACGCTCCGTCCGGAAGCGCCCGCCCTGGTGAACTGGCTCGTCCTTTTCGGCGCGATGGCCTCGAGCGTCCTCGTCTATGCCGCCGTGGCGTTCCTCTTCGGGAGCGCGGGCGAGCCGCCGGAGACCACCCGACCCCTCCGGATGGCGCTCTGGGGCGTGGCGCTCGTCGCCCTCTTCGTCGCGCAGCGCCTGATCTCGCCGTTCCGGAAGGCGCTCGCTGGCGGCCCGGGCGCGGCCGCGCAGGAAGTGAAGGCGTTCTTCGGGCGGTCCATTGCCGCGCTCGCGCTGGCCGAAGCCGCGGCGATCCTCGGCCTCGTCCTCGTCTTCGTCGGCGGAAGCCGTTCGGACTTTCTTCTCCTCGGCATGCTGGCACTCCTCGTCGACTTCGCGATCATCCTGCCGGCGGGGCTGGCCTTCTTCGCAGAGGGCAAGGAGAACAGACCCTCGTGAACCTGACGGCGAGTGCTAGATTCTCGACCGAAAAGTAAGGAGGAAACGATGAAAACGCGACTTTGCACGATCAGTCTTCTGACTCTCTTCGCTGCGGCCTCCACGGCGCTGGCGCAGGCTCCCGCCGGGCCTCCGAAGCCGGCACCCGAGCTCAAGCGCCTCGGCTACTTCGAAGGGATCGTGGACGGCCGAGGGGGAGCAAAAGGCGAATCCTTTCGGCCCCGCCGGCAAGTTCACGTCGAAAGACACCTGCGAGTGGATCATGGACGGCTTCTTCCTGAAGTGCTCCGGCGAGGGCAAGGACCCGATGGGGAACGTGAAGGCGCTCGGGCTCATGGGCTACGACGCCGAGAACAAGGTCTACACGTACTACGGCGTCGACAGCAGGGGGATGGGCGTTCCGGGGACGGGCACCGTCGACGGGAAGACCTGGACCTACACCAGCACCATGAAGATGAAGGACAAGACGATCACGAGCCGTTGGGTCATGCAGGAGGTCTCGCCGACCGTCTACACGTTCAAGTGGGAGATGGCGGACGAGAAGGGCAACTGGACGGTACTGGCAGAGGGGAAAGAGACCCGGGCGAAGTGACGACGGTACTCTCCCGCACGCCGATCGAGCCCTAACGGGTCTCCGTGACCTTCCGGATCCCGCGCGGGTCGTCGGGGTCGAGGCCGCGCGCTTTCGCCGCATGGAATGCGAGGAGCTGCCCGGGAATGACCGCGACGAGCGGAGAGAGAATCTCCGGGACCGCAGGGAGCGGGATCGAGCCCGGCCCCGAGGGCCCGATCGAGATGACCGGACTCCGCCCCGCGCGGAGGCGCGTCGCGAGGGCATCGAGCTCGGCCGCGGGACGCGAGCCCCGGGGCGAAACGACGATCGCGGGCAGGCGCCGCTCCGCCATGGCAATAGGGCCGTGCTGGAAATCGGCCGAGGAGTAGGGCTCGGCGAGGAGGAGCGCCAGCTCCTTGAGCTTCAGGGCGATCTCGTGCGCGGTCGGGTAGTTCATCCCGCGCGCGAGGACGACGGCCCGGGAGGCGCCCGCGAGGCGGCGAGCCGCTCGCCGGGCCGCGGCTTCAGTCGCGAGCGCCTGTTCCATCGTCCGCGGGATCCGCTGCAGATCCGCGAGGACCCGCCGGTTTTCGGCGAGCGACGCGGCAAGGAGGGCGACGGCGGCGAGCTGGGCCGTGTAGGACTTCGTCGCCGCGACGCTCCGCTCCTCTCCGGCGTGGAGCGGGAGCACGTCGTGGGCCGCCCGGGCGAGCGGGCTTTCCGGGTCGTTGACGATCGCGAGCGTCGGGGCCCCGGCCCGCCGGGCAGCGGCGACGGTCTCGACGACGTCGGGCGAGCGGCCCGACTGCGAGATCCCGACGACGAGCGCTCCCCGGAGCCGGGGGGGCGCACCGTAGAGCGTCACGAGCGACGGCGCGGCCAGCGCGACCGGCAGGCCCGTCAGCGCGCCGAACAGGTACTGGGCGTAGCGGGCCGCGTTGTCGGACGTCCCTCGCGCCACGACGAAGACGAATCGGAGGTCCGTCCGCCGGAGAGGCGCGGTGAGACGCGCGACGCGTGCCGTCTCGTTGCCGAGAAACCGCGCGACGGCGCCGGGTTGCTCGCCGATCTCGCGGTGGAGCAACGAATCAGGCACGCCGCGATGCTACCGTAGCGGCGTCGCCGCCATGCCGCTCACGAAGAGGCGCCTGCGCCGGACGCCCCGACTCTTGAAACCGTTCCTCCGGCCCGCGGCGTGGCGCGTCCTGCCGAGAGACCTGCGCGCCCCGAACGTCGGGACCCTGGCTCGCGCCCTGCCGCAGGGCCTCGCCGACCCCGGCTTCGAGGTGCTCCTGCGCCGGATCGACCAGGCCCCTCTCTTCCCGGGCCAAGGTGTCGAGCTGTTCTTCGACGGCGAAGCGGCGTTCGACGCGATGCGGCGCGCCGTCGACTCCGCAGTCACCGAGGTGCTCCTCGAGGCGTACATCCTGAAGGACGACGGAACGGGACGCTCCATCGCGGACTCCCTCGCCGCGGCCGCCGCCCGGGGCGTGGCCGTCCGGGTCCTCGCGGACGCGTTCGGGAGCGCGGCGACGCGCGACGCCTTCTGGGACTCCCTCCGCGCGCGGGGCGTCGACGTCCGGCGCTTCCACCCGATCTTCCCCGCGCTCTGGTACCAGCCCTTCCGCGACCACCGGAAGATCCTCGTCGTCGACCGCCGCATCGCCTTCACCGGCGGGATGAACATCGGCGACGAGTACGGCTCCTCGCGGCGCGACGCTCCGCCCGAGGCGCGCGGATGGCGCGACACGCACGCCCGTCTCGAGGGGTTGGCCGCCTGGGAGCTGGCCGTCGTCTTCTCGGAGGGATGGGACCGCGCCGGGGGGCCGCGCTTCGACCTCCCGCCGATGCCGTTCGACGAAGACGCCCGTTCGGCCGGCGCCCGCGTCCTCGTCCTCGACTCGAGTCCGGGCCGCGGCCACGCGGAGTCGGCCTCGGCCCTTGCCGCGATCGTGGCTGCGGCGCGCGAGCGGGTCTGGGTGACAAACGCCTACTTCGCTCCGCGCCGGCAGGCCCTCGACGTCTTTGGCGAGGCGGCGGCCCGCGATGTCGACGTGAGGATCCTGCTGCCGGGGATCAGCGACGTCCCGCTCGTCCGGCACGCGGGGCACGGCTTCTTCCGCGGCCTCCTCGCGCGCGGGGTCCGCCTCTTCGAATACCAGGGGTCGGTCCTCCACGCCAAGACGGTCGTCGCGGACGGCCGCGTCTCCCTCGTCGGGTCGTCGAACATGGACTTCCGATCGTTCCACTTCAATGCCGAGTGCAACCTCATCCTCCTCGACACAACGGTCGGGGAAGCTCTCGAGCGCCGGTTCCGGGCGGATCTTTCGGAGTCGGACGAGATCACAGAACCGGGATGGAGCCGGCGACCGTGGCGGCACCGGGTGGGCGACGCCCTGGCGCGCCGGCTGAGCCCTCTGCTGTGACCATCAAGGCATGAGAGACGCCCACGACAGCCGGATCCGGAAGGTCGAGAAAGCGGCCCCGTGACGGCGCGTCAGGCTTTCGACTTCGCGGCGTACCGGATGATCTCGACAGTCTCCATCGTCATGAGGACGCCGCAGGCAGCCTCCGTGAGGAGCGGGTCGATCCGCTCGAGGAAAGCGCGGACCTTTTCCTCCGCGTCGACGATCTCGACGACCACCGGAAGATCTTCCGACAGCTCGACGAGCCGCGAGCGGTGGACGACGCTCGAGGCGCCGAACGACTCGATGCCGCGGAGGACCGTCGCCCCCGCGAGGCCCGCGGTCCGCGCCTCGGCGACGAGCAGCTCGTAGAGCGGCTGCCGGCGCGCCCGGTCGGCCTCGCCGACGTGGATCCGGAGGAGCTTTGCCGTCTTCAGATCCTTCATGTCCCGAGCCTCCCGAGGAGCCGCCCGAGCCAGGCTCCCACGAGCCCGAAGAAGACCGAGCCCGTGACGTAGAGCGTGGCGCGCAGGATGTCGCGCACGGAGACGAGCCCCAGCGTCTCCCACGCGAACGACGAGAAGGTCGTGAATCCGCCGAGGATTCCGACCATCAGAAAGACGCGGGCCTCTGGCGAGATCGCAGCCCGCTCGAGCCCGAGCGCTCCGACGAGGCCGATCGCGAAACAGCCCGCGAGGTTTACAGCAAGAGTCCCCAACGGGAACGGGCCGGGTGCGGCCCTCTGGACGCCGGTCGCGAGCGCGTAGCGGAGAACGGAACCGATCCCGCCTCCAACGAAAACGAGAACGAGGAAGCCGGGCCGCATCGGACGCCAAAGGTAGCAGATGGCGGCGAGGGCGGACCTCTATAATCTTGGCGACGACAAGGGCGATGGAGTCCGCCGAAACCGCCTTCGGGCTGATGACTCCTACCGTTGGCAGGAGTCGCCCATGTCTCTCCCGGATCCGTTGAGTCGAAACGCGGCCTCCGCGGACGTCTCGGCCCTCGAAGCGCTCGAGAAGACCGCGCAAGAGGTCGGCTCTCCCGCACTCGCAGAGGACGCCCGCACCGTCGCCACCCGGGTTGCCGAAGGCCTCTTTTACGTCGTCTGTCTCGGCGAGTTCAAGCGCGGCAAGTCGACGCTTCTCAACGCGCTCGTCGGCCGCGAAATTCTCCCGACCGGCGTCATCCCCGTCACATCGGCCGTCACGATCCTTCGCTACGGCCCCGCGATTGACGCGCGCGTCCGGCTCGCAGGGGGCGAGATCCGGCACATCGCGCCCGCGGAAATTCCCGACTACGTCACCGAGGAAAAGAACCCCGAGAACCGGCGGGGCCTCGTCGCGGTGGAAGTCTCCCTGCCGAGCCCGCTCCTTGCCACCGGAATGTGCCTCGTCGACACGCCAGGCATCGGATCGGTCTTCGCGGGGAACACCGCGGCGACGCGCGACTTCCTGCCGCACGTCGACGCCGCGCTCGTCGTCCTCGGCGCCGATCCCCCCCTTTCCGGCGACGAGCTCGCCCTCGCCGAGGAAGCCGCCCGCGGGGTCCATCACCTCATCTTCGTCCTGAACAAGGCCGACCGGCTGCCGGACGCCGAACGCGCCGAGGCGTCCCGGTTCGCCGAACGAATCCTCGCGTCGAAGCTGAAGCGGCCGGTGTCGCTCCTTTCCGTCAGCGCGACCGAGCGGCTTCGAGGAGAGGGGCCGGTGCGCGAGTGGGACACTCTCCTGCGGTCGCTCGAGGCGCTCGCGCGGGACGCGGGCGCCGACCTGGTGCGCGCGGCGGCCGGGCGCGCCGCCCGGCGCATCTCCAAGCGGCTCCTCCACGAGATCGAGGAGCTGCGCGGGGCCCTCCTCCGTCCCGTCGCTGAGTCCGAAACACGCCTCAAGAACCTCGAAACCGCTCTCGCCGACGCGGAGCGCGCGCTCGGCGATCTCGGCTACCTGCTCGCCGCCGAGGTGGACCGCCTGGCCGCGCGTGTGAGGGCGGACCGCGAGGCCTTCCTCGTGGGATCGCTTCCGGGCGCGCGCGAAGAGCTGCGCCGCGTTCTCGGGGCGGTGCCGGATGCGCGGGCGATCCGCGCCGTCGCGAGCGAGGCGGCCCGTTCGACGGCGCAGAGGGCGCTCGCCGCGTGGGCCGAGGTCGAGCGCCCGGCCGCCGAGGCGCTCTATCGCGAGGGCGCCGACCGCTTCGTGGAGATGGGAAATCGCTTTCTCGCCCGCTTCCTGGGATCCGAAGAGCCGGGCCTGGACGAAGAGGAAGCGGTCCTGGACCGCGAGAGTGGCTTTCGCGGACGATCGCACTTCCACTTCACCGAGCTTCTCGCCGTGTCAGAGCCGGCGTCTTTCGCGCGGCTCTTCGACCGGCTGCGGTCGAAGAGGGGTCTTCGCGCCGCCGCCAGCCGGGACGCGGACGCCTACCTCGAGCGCCTCCTCGAGTCGAACAGCGCACGCGTCCAGAACGACCTGATCGACCTCGTCCGCGAGAGCCGGCGGCGACTCGAAGCGGAGATCCGAAGCCGCCTCTCCGAGGCGGTCCGCTCGGCCTCGGCCGCCCTCGACCGCGCGCGGGCGCGCCGCGCCGAAGGCGAGGCGAGCGTCCACGCCGAGGCCGCGCGGCTGGAAGCCCTGCGGAGGCGCATCGAGGCCTTTAGAATCGACGAGATCATGAGGCTGGCCCCCCTCGCGCTCGTCCTCGCTTCTGTTCGCCGCCGGAATCGCGAGCGCCGGAGAGCCTCCGGCCACGCGCGTCGCCGAGAAGGACGCCCCGCCTCCGATCGAGCTGATCGACCAGGACGGGAAGCCGTTCGCTCTCGAGACAGCGCGGAACGGACGCCCCGTCCTCCTGACCTTCATCTTCACGCGCTGCCCCGGCGCCTGCCCGTACGTCGTCGAGATGTCGCTCACGGCCGCACGGAAGGCCGCGGACCCGAAGGACCCGAAGTCGAAGCCTCTCGTCGTCGCTGTCTCCTTCGACCCTGCCTACGACACGCCCGCCGTCCTCCGCGACTACATGAAGGAGCGGCGTATCAAGCCCGGCGAGGCCGTGCTTCTGACCGGCGACCCCAAGAAGGTCGAGGAGGTCGTCCTCGCCTATGGCGTCAACGTGAAACGGAGCGAAAGCGGCGACATCGACCACGGCTTCCAGACCGTCGTCGTCGACCGCGCCGGCCGGATGGTGTCGCGCTTCTTCGGCTACAACATCGACGAGGACGCGCTTCAGAGGGACGCGAAGACGGCGGCGCGAAAGCCGTGACCCGCGACCCGCGCCGGACACGCCGCCCGAACAGGGCCGCCCTCCGCGACCTGCCTCTTCCCGAGCCGGCCGACCGGTTCGACCTCGTCGTCCTCGCGCCGCGCGGCGCTCTCTCGCAGGCTCAGATCCTCGCGACCTACTCGGGCGCCACGGCCGTCGAGCCCTTCGAGACGAAGGGGGGCGTGGCGGGCCAGAGGATGCGCCGGATCATCGAGCTCCACGAGCGGATTCTCCGGGCTCTCGACGGCCGCGCGCCCGCCGCGACGCTCCCCACGGAGAGGGAGCTTTCGCGCTCCGGCACGGCGCTCTTCGAGGCGCTCTTCCCGGGCGACGTCCGGCGCCTCTGGGACGCCGCCCGCGCACGGCCGAAAGGACGGCCGCTGGACGTCGTCCTCACGTCCGCCCTCGACTGGGTGGCCGACAAGCCGTGGGAGCTGGCCTACGACGCGTCGCGGAAGTCGTTCGTCGCTTCCGGCGCGGTGGGCTTCGTCCGGAACGTCTTCTCGCCCGTGCCGCCCGATCCGCCCCGGCCGCGGAAAGGACCGCTCCGCCTCCTCGTCGCCACGGCCCGCCCGTCCGCGACACCGCCGCTCTCCTCGGACGACGAGACGCGCTCGCTCTCCGAGGCCTTCGCTCCTCTCGTTCGGGCGGGGGCTGCGAAACTCGACCTCCTTTTGCGGGCGACGCCGGAGCGCCTCCACCGCGCCCTCTCGTCCTCCCGCGTCGACATCCTCCACTTCATCGGCCACGGGGAGTACGACGAGAAGGGAAAGACGGGCGCGCTGCTCCTCGAGGACGGGCGAGGCGGATCGAAGCGGCTCGAGGCCGAGGTGCTCGCAAGGCTGCTCGGCGGGCGCGACCTTCTCCTCGCCGTTCTCAACGCCTGCGAGAGCGGGCGCGGCGGACGGACCGACTTCCTTCGCGGCGTGGCGCCCGCGCTCCTCGCCGCCGGAGTCCCGGCCGTCGCGGCGAACCAATACCGTGTCCTCGACGAGGCTGCGGCCGCGTTCGTCCGACACTTTGCCTGGGCGCTGACGCGCGGCTTCCCGCTTTCCGCGGCGTTCCGCGAGGCGCGCGTCGCGGTTCATTACGGAGGCACGGGGGCGCTCGATTGGGCGGTGCCGGTGCTTTACGCGCGGGATCCTTCGGCGGTCCTCTTCCAACACCCGGCGTAACTCACTCCATTCGAACGGTTTCCGCAGCCTCCGGACTTCGGCCGCCCCCCCTCGGGAGTTTTTCCCTCTACTTTCGGTTCTCGTTTCTCTTCCCGGGAGTGGACTCCCGATGCCCAGGCGCTTGCGGGGGCCTATCTTCTCCTTGCGATGAACGAAAGCAGGAGGCCAGCAATGAAAGAGCTCAAGGGCGGCAACAAGGTTCCCGGCGGTTTCTACTTCCACAAGGGCAACTGGGAGATCACGGTGGTTCAGGGCGAAAAGGGCGTCCTGCCGGGGAACGAGGAGACGACCTGGGTTCGGATCCCGACTCTCGTGATGCTCGCAGGGGCGCCGGTGATGGGCGGCCTCTTCGTGGTCTTCCTCCCCTTCCTCGGGTTCGCGATGCTCTTCAACCACCTCGGCAAGAAGGCCGCCGGCGGACTCCGGCGCGCGGCGGACGAGGTCGGCGCGGCCGTCGGGCCCGACTGGCAGCCCGGCATGGCCACCTTCGCCGGCAAGAAGAAGGCGAAAAAGGACGCCAAGGCCGCGAAGGAAGAGAAGAAGGACGAGAGCGAAAAGAAGAACGAGGGCGCCGAGTAACGACGGCTCCGTTTCCCGGATCCGGATTCCGCGTCATCCGCGCTCAGTCGCGGATGACGCCTTTTTTCAGGGCGAAGCGGATCAAGTCGGTCCGATTGTGGAGCCCCAGCTTCTCCATCACGTGCTCGCGGTGCGACATGGCGGTCTTGACCGAGACGCCGAGGAGCGACGCGACCTCCTTGTTGCTCTTCCCCTCGGCCACGAGCTTCAGCACCTGCTTCTCGCGGTCGGTCAGCCCCTCGTAGGGGTCGCTCCCGTCCCCCGCTCCGGCGGGCTCGGGCTCGCGCAGGGCATCCCGGGCCACCTGAGGGTCGAGGACGAGGCCGCCCTTCTGGGCGCTCCGGACAGCCGACGCGAGGTCCGCGCCGACCGCCTTCTTGAGGACGTAGCCCGCGGCACCGGCCTTCAGGAAGCGCGACACGTACTCGCGGTCCTCGTATTGAGTCAGGACGAGCACCTTCACGCGCGGGCAGTCGCGACGGATCTCGAGCGCCGCCTCGAGCCCGCCAAGCCCGGGCATCGCGATGTCCATCAGGACGATGTCGGGGAGGAGCGCCTTGCAGCGCTCGACCGCCTCCCGGCCGTCGGCCGCCTCGCCGACCACCTCGAGATCCGGCTCCTTCGACAGGATCGCCCGGATTCCCTCGCGCAGAAGAGCATGGTCGTCGGCGATCACGATCCGGATCTTCGCCACCTCACGGCCCCCCGGGGAGCGGGACGGTCACGGCGACCCGCGTCCCCTCGCCCGGCGTCGAGTCGATCGTGACTGAACCGCCGAGCAGCTCCACTCTCTCACGGATTCCGAGGAGGCCGAGCCCGCGGCCCGACGACTCCGGCGTCGCCACCGCTTCAGTCTCGAAACCCTTGCCGTCGTCCTCGATCTCGATCGAGAGGGTCCCGCCGGTCCGGGCCATCTGGATCAGGACGCTCGTGGCCCCGGAATGGCGGAGGACGTTCGTGAGCGCCTCCTGAACGACGCGGAAGACCGCCGTCTCCACGTCCGCCGGCAGACGCGCGTCGAGCCCTTCGATCTCGCACCGCACCGCGATGCCGATCGGGGCGAGATGTCGGTCGGCGTACCAGCGGACGGCCGACGCAAGGCCGAGGTCGTCGAGCACCGACGGCCGGAGGTCGTAGATGACCCGGTGGAGCTCCGAGAGAGCCCGTCCGGCGAGTGCCTTGATCTCGCGGATCCGTCGGCGGTCGGGGTCCGGCGGCATCGCGAGCGTCGCGTCGGCCGCGACGGAGAGCGCCACGACCGTCTGACACGTCTCGTCGTGCAGCTCGCGCGCGATCCGTTTGCGTTCCTCTTCCTGCGCCCGGATGAACTTCGCGAGGAGACGCGCCCGCCGCTCGTCCCGGTCCTTCAGCTCGCGCGCGAGCTGGGACAGCTCCTTCGTCCTCTCGGCCACCCGGCTCTCCAGCTCCTCCTGCGCGCTCCATTCGCGCTCGAACGCCTCCGCGAGCGCTCCGCGCATCGTCTCGAGCGACCGGCCCAGACGTCCGACCTCGTCCTCGCCGAGGGGGGGAATCGCTTCCCGGAGGTCGCCCCCTGCAATCCGCTCCGCCGCGCCCGTCAGCACGAGAAGCGGCTGCCGGACGCTGCGGGCCGCGCCCCAGGCGAAGAGGAACGTGATTCCCACGACGATCGGAGCGAGGATCCACGTCAGCCGCCGGGCATCGAGAACGGGGGCGAACGCCACCGCCTCGGGCTGCCGGAGGACGACGCTCGCAGGGAGGATCGCGAGCGGCGCCCAGACCCTCACCTCGCCGCCTTCCCGGAGAGCGCCAGCGGCCGGAGGGGGCGCGGGCCCTGCCGCGCCGACCCGGCCGTGCGCCGTCGAGGCGAGAATGGTCCCCCGGGCGTCCACGAGGTCGGCCGAACCCTCGTCGCCCGGCTTTCCCCAAGACAGGAGCGCGACGACGACCGGACGGTCGGCTTCGAGGACGGCGCCGGCATATCCCGCGTCGCCACCGCGCGGCACGACGACGAGGACCCGCATCTCTCCGGGCGCTTCCGCGTAACTTGCGAACGCCACCCGGCGTGTCTCCTTCGCCTCCTCGGTCGCCGCACGCAGCATCGACGCGTCGACGGCGGGGGCGTTCGACGGCTCGCTCCAGATGGCCGTACCAGACGGGTCGAGAAGGAAGGCGCTCGCGAGGAGCGGCTGCCGGAGAAGGGCTTCGTAGAGCCGGTCGCGGGTCGCCGGGTCGGGCACGCTCCCGGCCCGCACTTCCCAGAGCGCGTCGAGGTTCTGGTGCAGGACGGCGCCCACGCGATCGGCCGCGCTCTCGGCGAGCCGCCCGCGCTCGGCGAGCACCTGGTCCGAGAGCCGGGAGAGCGCATGCCACGCCGTCCCCCCGAGAAGAACGGCGGGGAGAAAGAGCCCGACGGCGATCAGCAGGAGCTGGCGCCCCGCGAGGCTCTGCCGTACCGGCGGGCGATCCGGATCCGCGTTCATCGCGCCCTCCCCGTCACGCTGGCCGCCATCTTCAGCACCTCCTCCGGCGGACCCTGGAAGCGGAAGACGACCCGCCGGCCGGCGGCGACGAACGAGAGATCGTAGAACGTCCCGTCCGGGGGGAGCAGGACGTCGGTCAGCGTGGCCGGCGTCCCGTCGAGGTCGACCACCACGTGGTGCGTCTCCGGACCCGGCGGCAGGAGCTTCGCCGGGACGGGAAGGTCGCCGTCGAGCGACTGGACGATGACGAGATCCGGCCGGCGGCCGTCGCGCGAGGCGAGCGTCAGCGCCGCCGCCCGGGTGGGCGCCGCCGCGGTCCGGACGAGTCGGGGCGGCCAGCGGTAGCTCTCCGGAAAGTAGACGGGGACGAGAAGGCGCGCCCCGACGGCGCTCTCGGCGGCATCGACCGCCGGGTGCACCGTCACGCCGCGCGCGCCGCCGAGGAGGAGCGCCGGGACCGAGTCGAGGACGAGGAGCGCCGCCGAAATCCCGGCGACGGCGCCGAGGTACGCGCCGAGGAGCCGCGCCACGTCGCGGAGCGACGGCGCCGCTGTGGTCGCACGCGTCACGGCGGCATCCTCACACCACGAAGAAGGCGGTCAAGGCGATGGAGGCCGCCGCCAGGGAAACGCGCAAGCTCCGAAGCGACGGGAGAGCGTCGGCTGAACCTTCCGACAGGCGCCCGAGGCGTCCCTGCGCCGGCGTCCTCCGTGCCGTCCCCGGCAGGTCCTTTCCGAGCGTGACTCCCGCGAGCTTGGCGAGGGCCGACGCCAGCTCCTCCGCGCGGCCGGTCGCGGCGATCGCGGCGTCGTCGGCGGCGCGCTCGAGCTCGAGCACGGCCGTCCGGCCGAGGACCTGGGCCACCGGGTTCCAGACGACGAGAGCCCGGGCGCCCATCAGCGCCCAGCCGAGGCGGACGTGGCCCCAGGCGGCGTGAGCGACCTCGTGCGCGAGGGCGGCGTCCAGCTCGCCGGGGGTCAGGGAGCGGACAGCGCCCACCGACACGACGACCGCCGGCCGCCTGGCTCCGCGGCAGAGGAGGTACGGCTCCTCGTCGGAGGTCACGACGACCTCCGGCGGCGCGGAGCCGAAAAAGGCCGCGAACGTCGCCACGCGCTCCCGGACGAGGCTGACCGCTTCGGGCGACGCAGGGGGGCCGGCCTTCTCCGACCGGGCCAGGAGCGGGAGGAGGTCGCGGAGGAAAAGGACGGCTCCGACGAGCGCGGCCGCCGCCACGACGAGGAGGTCGAGCCTGACCGGGCCGACCGAGAGGTCCCGCCAGCGGGACGCGTCGAAGAGCGCCAGGTGCTCCCGGAAGGCCGGACCGGAACGGAACGGCGCCGCCGAGGAGAAGAGCGGGGCGAGGACGGGCGGCAGCACCAACGCGAGTAGCCAGATGCGGAGCCGCTCGCGCGGGTCTCCCACCTTCCAGAGCGCCACGAGCGCCGCGCCGAGGCCGGCGGCGGCGGCCGACTGGATCAGGAGGGCCGGCAGCGCCTCAGGCATTCCCGGCCGGCGCCGGGGGCGGCGCGCTTCCCCTCCCGGTGGCGGGAGGGTGCGGCGCCGGGTGCGTCTCCCCTTCGATCCGCGCCAGCTCGAGCGGGTGCTCGTGGTGCATCCGTTCCCGGCTGATCTTCCCGGTGAAGATCGCCGTGTCGAACGGGAAGACGTCGGGCGAAAGGTGCGCGTTGTAGATGTGCCAGGTGATGACGACGAGAAACGCCATCAGCCCTTCGTTGCTGTGCGCGACGAGCGCCACGGGCACGAGCTCGCCGGGGAAGAGCCGCGTGAAGGGAATGGGCAGGTACAGGACGAGCCCGGTCACGACCATGACGAGGCTGCCGATGACCATCCCCCAGTACTCGAACTTCTGCCGATAGTCGTAACGGTCGAACTTCGCCGGCTCCTTCGCGAGCCCGAGGTACCAGCCGATCTGCTGGATGGAGTCCCGGAAATCCTGCTTCGTCGGCACCATCGTGAGGCCCGTGCGGCGCAGGAGCACCGTCAGCGTCGCCACGACGATGTGGACGACCGTCGCGACGGAAAAGAGGATGCCGGCGAATCGATGCAGGTAGCGGACGCGGTCGAGGCCGCCGACGGCATTGACGATCGCGTGCGACAGGCCCGCCTCGTAGAACTTCTGCGGGAATCCCGTCACCGCGAGTACCGTGAAGAGGAGCATCACGGAGAGGTGCTCGACGCGCTGCCTGAGCGAGAACCGGACGAGGTAGTCCTTCATTTGTTCACCACGACCCTCCAGAGGTGAAGGAGGATCTGCAGGACGAGCCCTCCGATCATCAGGGGGATCAGGATCTTGTAGAAGAAGGCGGTCGCCCAGACGAGCGGCGCCCGCTTCGGGCTCGGCTCGTAGTGCGAGAGCCATGCCGCCGGGAAGTTCGGGGGCGCCCCCGCGTGGCACTTCGCGCAGGTCTTCTGGAGGTTCGTCTTCAGAACCGCCGAGTTCGCGTCATCCGTTCGGGTGATCTCGTGCGAGCCGTGGCAGTCGGTGCAGACGGCGATGACCTTCTCGGCGGCCTTCGACTGCCCGGCGTAGAGCGATGCGCTCCGGCCGTGGAAGTCCCCGACGTAGGTCTGGTAGACCTTCGCGGAGAGGCCGTACTTCGCCATCTTCTTCTCGTCCCGGTGGCAGGCCGCGCAGGTCTCCGGCGAGCTGAGCCGCGTCGCCTGGCTCTTCGGATCGTGGATGGCGTGGGACTTGTGGCAGTCGGTGCAGACGGGGACGTCGGGGCTGTTCGTTTTCGCCAGCGCCTGTCCGTGGACGCTCTTCGCGAACGCCTCGGCCTCCGACGAGTGGCAGCCCGAGCAGGTCTCGGAAATCTTCGTCCGCGGCTCGTTCGGCTTCGAGATGTCATGCGCGCCGTGGCAGTCGCCGCAGAACGGCGCCGACGTGTTGCCGCTGGAGAGGGCCGCGAAGTGGACGCTGTCGAGCGCCTTCGTGTAGTTCGCGAAGTGGCAGCTCTTGCAGAGGTCGCGGAAGCTGGCCTGGAACTCCGCGCGGCTCTTCGCCGGGTGGTCCGGGTGCGGCATCTCCTGGTAGCCGGGATGACACCCGGTGCACCCCAGCTTGGCGCCGTGGACGGACTTCTCGAAGCCGGCCCGGTCGACGTAGACGCCCTGCGTCTCGCCGCTCGGGAGTTTCTTCTCCATCCCCTTCTCGCCGTGGCAGGAGAGGCAGGTGTCCACCTCGTCCTTTGGCGACTCGGCGGCCCGCGCCGGCGCGCCGAGGAGGCACGCGACGAGGAAGGACAGGACGAGAACGGGACGCATCGGCGTGGCACCCTCCCGCGTCAGGCTCGCCCGGAACCGCCCCGGGCGTCCATGGAGCAATTGACTCAGGTGGAGGCGCCGATCTGCCGCCGGGCCTCGAGCGTCCGCTGCCTCAGGCTGTCGACGAGCCACGTGACGTGGAGACACTGCTCGCAGAGCGCCGTGACGGTCTCGCAGGGGACGCCGTCCGCCTGCATTTCGGAGCACCTCGGCTCCCGGGCGTACTCGACGAGCGCCTCCACGGCGGCCATCGTCTTCTCGCGGAGGAGCGAGGGAGGGATCCCCCGGAGCGCGGAGACGAGCTTCCACTCTTCTCCCGTCAGGGACACGGTGACCTTTCCGTCGCTCATGGCTCTCTCCTCCCCGTCACATCGTCACCGGCGCGAGCGCCTTCATGCCGGCTGCGAACGCGGCCTCGTTCAGCTGGACGAGCGCGGCCTTTTCCTTCAGCGCCTCGCGGACGGCTGTCAGGAACGTCTCCTTGGGGAAGATGTTCGTGGCGGCCTGAAGCGCCCCGAGCGCCACGATGTTCTTGACGACGGCCTTCCCCAGGGTCACCGCGATCTCGGTGAACGGCACGCCGAGGACCCTGACACGCGGGTCGAGCGGCGGAACCTGGGCCACGACCGAGCTGTCGTAGAGGATCGTCCCACCCGCCGGGACGGTCGGCCCGAACTTCGCCAGGCTCGGCGCGTTGAAGGCGATCAGGACGTCGGGCTTTGGCGCGGCCGGCGAGAGAACCTCCTCGGCCGCGACGTGGACGTCGGCGTACGACGTGCCGCCGCGCGACTCCGGGCCGTAGCTCGGGATGTGCGTGGCGTCGAACCCCTCGTTGATGGCGGCAACCGAGATGAGCATGGCGGCCGTCTGCGCGCCGTCGCCCCCCGAGCCCGCGAGCTTCAGGGAGACATCGTGGGCGTTCAGGTGGGCGGGGAACCCGAGCGCGAAGCGGGGGCGCTCCTCCTCCGTTCCGCCGACGATCTCGGCGACCTTCTTCGGGTCGAAGATCGGGTGGTTCGTCCGGAACCACGGCTCGGCGACGACGTCCTTCTTCACGCCGAGGGGGAAGACCGGGAGCATCTGCTCCTTGACCCACTTCTCGGTCTCCTCCGGGGTTCGCTTCAGGTGGGTCGGGCACTCCGCCAGAACCTCGACGAACGAGAAGCCGCGCCCCTCGACCTGGTTTCTCAGCGCCTTGAGGATCGCCTTCTGCGCCCGGATCCTCTGCTTCGCGTCGAAGAGAGCGACGCGCTCGACGTAGACGGGCGCCTCGAGCTGCGACACCAGCTCGGCCATCTTCATCGGCGGGCCGGCGCCCCGATCGCGGCCGAACGGGCTCGTCGCCGTCTTCTGCCCCATCAGGGTCGTCGGCGCCATCTGGCCGCCGGTCATCCCGTAAATGGCGTTGTTCACGAAGATCACGGTGATCGGAAGGCCGATCTGCGCGGCCCAGACGATCTCGGCGAGGCCGATCGACGCGAGGTCGCCGTCGCCCTGGTACGAGATGACGACCGCCTCGGGGTTCGCGAGCTTGTGGCCGAGCGCGACCGCCGGGGCCCGGCCGTGCGCCGCCTGAGAGTTGCCGACGTCGAAGTAGTAGTAGAGGAAGACGGAGCAGCCGACGGGAGAGATGGCGACCGTCCGGTCCTGGACCCCCAGCTCCTCGATCGCGTCGGCGAGGTACTTGTGGGCGAGGCCGTGGCCGCAGCCCGGGCAGTAGTGCGTGGCGCGGCCCTTCAGGCCCTCTCCGTGGGAGTGGCGCTCGAATTTCTCGTAGAAGACGCTCATGCCGCCACCTCGCTCTTGCCGAGGACGAGATCCACGATCTCGCTCTGTTGCGGCAGGACACCGCCCATGTGGCGGAGGTGCTCGATCCTCGGGAGAGGCACGCCCGCGTGGGAGAGGGCGAGCCGCAGCTCGTCCTCGAGCTGGCCGTTCGACGCCTCGACGACGACGATCCGCTTCAGCTGGGGGAGGAGCGGGAGGAGGGCGTCGACCGGGAAGGGCCAGAGGGTGACCGGGCGGTAGAGCCCCGCCGCGACCCCCTTCTCGCGGAGCGCCTTGACGGCGCCCTTGGCCATCCGCGCGGGCGTCCCGAAGGCGATCACGAGCGTGTCGGCGCCGTCGCAAAGGAAGCGGTCCACCCGCTGCTCGACCGCCTTGATCCGCGCATACTTCTCGTTCAGCTGCTCGTTCCGCTTCTCGAGGTCGTGCTCGTCGAGCTCGATCGAGGAGATCAGGTTGCCGCGGTGCATGAGGTCGCCCCAGACGGCCCATTCGGGGAGTCCCGGCTTCAGCATCGTCCGCGGCAGCGTGACCCGCCCGGTCATCTGGCCGAGATAGCCGTCGGAGACGATGACGACCGGGTTCCGATAGGCGAACGACAGCTCGAAGGCGAGCATCGTCAGGTCCAGCATTTCCTGCGGCGTCGACGGCGCGAGGACGATGCCGTGCGTGTTGCCGTGGCCGAGGCCGCGGCAGCAGAGCTTCACGTCGGCCTGCTCGGGGGCGATGTTCCCGAGCCCCGGGCCGCCGCGCATGACGTTCACGAAGACGCCCGGCACCTCGGCGCCGATCATGTAGGAGATCCCCTCGACCATCAGGCTGAAACCCGGCGACGAGGTGAAGGTCATGCAGGGCAGGCCGGCCCCGCCGCAGCCGTACATGATGTTGACCGTCGCCACCTCGCTGACGGCCTGCAGGAAGACGCCGTCGAGCTTGGGCAGGAGCTTCGCCATCAGCTCCGCCCCTTCCGTCGACGGCGTGATCGGGTAGCCGAAGAAGTGCCGGCAGCCTGCGAGGATCGCGCCGATGGCCGAGGCGTACGTCCCCTTCAGGACGAGCGGCTCCATCTTCGGGAGCGGGATCACCTCGCCCGGGATCCGGACGGGCTTGGGCGCCGCCGACGGCCGGGCCCCGAAGAGCTTCGACGGGTCCTGCAGCTCGAAGTCGCCCTCCGGCGGCGTCTCCTCGCGCAGCCCGTACGGCTCGGGACAGGCGTCGATGCAGAGCCCGCAGGCGTTGCAGCTTTCGAGGTGGAGCTCGACGGGAATGAGCCCGGTCGCCGAGTTGATCTCGGTGCCGAGCGTGATGCAGTGCTTCGCGCATGCGTCGATGCACCGTGCACATCCCTTGCAGAACTGGGGAAGAAGGACCGGCTTGGCGCGTTCCTTCGTTACGGCAGGCATTTCAAGAAACCCCCTAACGCCTTCCGGAATCTAGGACTTCCGGCTGCGGCGGGGGAAGGACGCAGATGAATCATCTCTTCCCCCCGGGAGCGCTCAAATCTCTCTTCAGAAGGGATTTATCGGCGTCAGGTCGAGCTGCCACGCGAGGAACTGCAGCTCGTCCACGGTGTCCTCGATGGTTTTCGAGACAGGCTTCCCGCCCGAGTGGCCCGACTTCGTGTCGTAGTGCAGGAGCATGGGCCGCGCGTTCGGAACCGACGCCGCCTGCTTCTGCATCATCGCGGCCATCTTCCGGGCGTGGAGCGGGTCGACCCGCGTGTCGGAGTCGCCCGAAACGAACATGACGGCCGGGTACCGCACCCCGTCCTTCACGTGGTGATAGGGGGAGTAGGCGTAAAGGACCTTGAATTGCTCCGGGTCGTCCGCGGCGCCGTACTCCGGGACCCAGAACTTCGCCACCTTGAACTTGTCGTACCGGACCATGTCGAGGAGCGGCACCGAGCAGATGACAGCGCGGTAGAGGTCGGGGTGCTGCGTCAGCGCGGCGCCGACGAGGAGCCCGCCGTTCGACCCGCCGGAGATGGCGAGGCGTGACGCGCTGGCGTACCTGTTCGCCACGAGCCATTCGGCCGCAGCCGTGAAGTCATCGAAGACGTTCTGCTTCTTCGCCAGCATCCCGGCCTTGTGCCACGTCTCGCCGTACTCGCCGCCTCCGCGAAGGTTCGGGACGGCGAAGACGCCGCCGCGCTCGGCGAAAACCACGGCCCTCGCGGAGAACTGCGGCGTGAGGCTCACCTTGAAGCCGCCGTAGCCCGTCAGGAGCGCCGGAGCGGTCCCGTCGAGGGCGAGGCCTTTCCTCATGACGAGGAACATCGGGATCTTCGTCCCGTCCTTCGACGGGTAGAAGACCTGCTTCACCTCGAGCGTCGCGGGGTCGAGAGGAACGTCGGCGCGCCACCACTCGGACGCCTTTCCGCCCGCCACCTCGTACCGGTAGATCGCGTTCGCGACGTTGAAGGATGAGAACGAATAGAACGCCTCGGGGCTCGCCCACCGCCCGGAGATCCCCGAGACCGAGCCGAGGCCCGGGAGCCGCAGAGTCCCGAGAGGCCTGCCCGCGGGGTCGAAGATCCGGACTCGCGCCACGACGTCCGAGAGATCGCGGACGAAGAGCGTCCCGCCGGCGAGGGAGAGCGACTGGATCGCGGCCGGACTCTCCGGGACGATCTCCTTCCAGGCCGCCGGCGAGGCGTTCGTCGGATCGATCTTCAGGATCCGCCCGTTCGGCGCCTTCCAGTCGGTCCGGACGTAGAGGGCGTCCCCTCCGAACTCCCCGAAGAACTGCGCGTCGAGGTCCTTGACCAGCGGGACGATCGGTCCGTCCTTCGAGAGATTCTTCGTCCAGATCTCGGTCTTCCCGGAGGAACCGTAGCGGACGGTGATCGTGAGCCAGCGGCCGTTCTCCGAAGTCTCCACGCCGATGATTTGCCCCGGGCCGCATCCCTCGCCGAAGACGAGCGCGTCCTTCGCCGGGTCGGTCCCCATGGTGTGGTGAAAGACCCGAGGCCCCTTCTCGGTCTGCCGGCCATACCAGATCGCCTTCTTGTCCTTCGTGATCGCGAAGCCCGTGTAGCGGGCCCGGGGGAAGACGTCCGGAAGCGTGGCCTTCGTGTCGACCTCGAGGAGCGAGACGACCACCTCGTCCTCGCCTCCCTGCCGCTTGCCCCACGCCACGAGCTTTCCGTCGTCCGAGACGTCGACGAAGCTCGCCGAGACGGTCCGGTCGGGGCTCAGTGAGTGCGGGTCGACGAGGACCTCCTCCTTCGCGGCCAGATCCTTCCGGACGCAGAGGACCGCCAGCTCCTGGTCCTTCTTCCGCGAGGTGTAGAAGTAGCGCCCGCCCTGCTCGATGGGGGTGCTCATCGTGTCGACGCGCGTCAGCTCCGAGAGACGCTTCACGACGGCGGCCCGTCCCGGCACGGCCGAGAGCAGGGCGTCCGCATAACGGTTCTGCGCCTCGATGAAGGCCCGGGTCTCGGGGCTCTGCTGGTCCTCGAGCCAGCGGTACGGATCGGCCACGGCGACGCCGTGAACCGTGTCGACGACGTTTTCGCTCCTCGTTCCGGGTGCCTTCGGGACGCCGTCGGCGACCTTCTCGGTCCGGATCTCGACCTCGCCGTCGTCGGTCTCACCGGACGCGGTGGCAGCGAGCAGCGCCGAAACGGAAAGGACGAGCGCAGCGCGCGCCCCGGCCCGGAATCGGAAAATCATGAGATCCCCCTTCGGAGCCGGATTGTATGCAGGGCGCCGCCTGCCGGGCTCAGCTCTGGGGCGGAAGCGGGGTGAAGCCGACCGAGAAGTGCTCCACGATGTGCAGGTCGACGAGCGGGCGCGGGTCCTTCAGGGACCGCAGGCGGAAGATCTCGAACCGGACGCCTGACTTGGCGACGGGCCTGATCTCGAGCCGCTGGATCGCCTCGCGGGTGATCGCGTAGGCGCCGCATTCGTCGCAGTCCACGCAGTACGGGTAGCGCGTCGTCCCTTCGGCCGACTCCCAGGCGGGGAATCCGGCCGGTTTGTCGCAGAGGAAGCAGGCCCGGGGGGCGGAGCTCATGGTTCCCGACAAAATTACCACGGCTCGGCCAAAGCCTCGTCACGCGAACGGCGAATGAAAAAAAGGGCCGGGTGCGAACCCGGCCCTGGAAGATCCCTTCCGAATGAGTGCCGGCCGCCTCCGGCCGGCTTGCGCCTTAGTAGCGGTTGCGCCCGCCGCCAAAGCCGCCGCCGCCGCCACCGCGGTTCTCCTGGGGCTTGGCCTCGTTCACCTTGAGGGCGCGGCCGTCCTGCTCGCGGCCATTCAGGGCGCCCATTGCCTTCTGGGCGTCGCTGTCGGCCATCTCGACGAAGCCGAAGCCCTTCGAGCTGCCGCTGTCGCGGTCCTGGATGACGCGGGCGGACTCGACGTTACCGAAGGGTTCGAAGAGGGCGCGGAGGGTGGAGTCGTTCTGCGAGTACGAGAGGTTTCCAACGTAAAGCTTCATAGGTTTCCTTGTTAAACGCTCGTCCAGGGGACGAGAGCGGTGGAAAAGAAGGTGGGAAGGTACGGGGTAAGGTCGACGGGGACCTTTCGGTTCCTGGTCCGCTCCGTCAGCTCAAGGAAGGCGAACAAACAGAGTATATCAGAGAACTGAGAAAGGCGGGATCACGCGGCTCCGACCCTCTGCCAGACGGCGCCCTGCTCGCTGTCGTACACCGTCTCGCCTTCCTGGGTGAAGTGGAAGGCGTATCGGACGTAGAGGCTTCCGCGAATCCGTCGGACCTGCGTCCCCCGGACCTCGAGGAGGAGGGGCGGGCCAATCCGTGCGAGCTTTCCCCAGCGGGCCCTGTGGATGTGCGTTCCGTAGCCGATCCAGCCGTCCGCGTGGCGCAGGTCGAGGACATAGAA
Source organism: uncultured Acidobacteriota bacterium (assembly GCA_963721385.1). Lineage (GTDB taxonomy): Bacteria > Acidobacteriota > Thermoanaerobaculia > UBA5066 > UBA5066 > DAOMFB01. The sequence continues at coordinate 536,454 of CAVRJB010000019.1, read as the reverse complement.
GGCGTGCGCGAAGCCGAGCATGCCGGTGACGTGGACGAGGAGGCCGCCGGAGACGTGGCGCGGGTGGCGGACCGGGTGGGCCTTCTGGAGCTCCGTCAGCGGCAGCTTCTCGTGCGTCGGCATCCGGGCGACGAGCCTTCCCGCGTCGCGGTCGACCTCGAGAATCTCGTCGAAGAAAATCGCGGCAGGCAGGTACGGACAGTCGGCGACGAACTCCGGGTCGAGCATCGAATCAGCCCTCGGGATGAGAGTCTGCCGGACGCAGGACCAAACGGAAAGGCCGCCCGAAGGCGGCCCTGCTGGTTCTCGAATCAACGGTGGAGCTGAACGGGATCGAACCGTCCCGGATTGCGGTACGGCATCTCCTGGCTGTCGTCAGGGGCCGGTCTTCGCGTCCTTGATAGAGTCTCGTTCGCGAATGAGCCTTGCCGTCGCTCTCTCCCTCGCGATCGCGCTCGGGATCGTGGCGTTCACGGCCGCTGCCGGGATCTTCGCCTCCGTCGCCGCGGGCGCGGCCGCCGCGGTCCTCGCGGCGGCGGTGGGCGGAGTCCTCTTTCGGCGGTCGCCCCCCGTCCCGCTCGAGGAGACGGCCGCTCCACGCGCTCTCGGTCCTCGCTCACTTCGTCGGCCGCCCTTGCGCTCCTCCAGTTCGGACGCCTCGCGGTCTTCATGGCCGACGCTTCGCGCACGGGATTCTCGACGGTGCCCCCGAGCGAATGGGAGGTACGCCACTCCTGCGTCACCGCGTACTACGTCGCGGGCAAGGCGGCCTCCGACGTCCCGAACGTCGACGACGCCCTGACTCGCTGTCGGGCGACCGCTTCCGTTCGTCGCAGGCCGAGCCTCTCGACGGCTTCCGGGTCGACGTCTACGAGTACCCGCCGCCCTTCCTCCTCCTGCCGCGCCTCCTCTTTCGGGTCGCTCCCGACTTCGCGCGCTTCCGCCTCGTTTGGTTCGCCCTCAACCTCGCCGTCGTCCTCGCTGTCCTCCTCGCCGTTGCGCGGCGGCTCGGGCCGGCCGCGGGCACGCGGGCTCTCCTCTTGTCGTCCCTCGTCTGGGCGTCGCCGCCACTCGTGAACGCCTTCCAGAAGGAGAACGTCCAGATGCTGATCGTGGCGCTCTCCGTGCTCGCCATGCTCCTCTTCGAGCGGCGGCGGTGGGCGGCAGGCGGGTCCTCCTCGCTTTCGCGATCCCAGTCAGGTCTGCCCGGAATGCTAGGCCGTACCTCCTCTTCAGGCGGAGGTGGCGGGCCGTCGCGTGGACGGCGGGGTTCGGAGGTGCGATCGTCGCCGTGAGCCTCCTCGACACGGGATGGGCGCCGTACGCCGCGTTCCTCCATCATCTGCCGGCGCTCCTGTCCGGCGAGGCCTTCCCTGCGTTCCGCAATCCGTTCGCGATCGTGATCATCGTCTCATCCCGGGCCTCGCCTTCAAGCTGAAGCCTCGGCGTGGCCGTCCTGGGCTTCGGCGTCGAGGTGCTCGGCTGGGCGCGACGCCGCGGCGCTGGGCCTCATCGTCGCGCGGCGCGCGGCTCCCAGGAGAAGGACGAGCCGCGACCGTGGCTCGCGATCGTTTTCCTGCCACTCTTGCAGCCCGTTCCTGCCGCAGTCGTACGCGTGCTTTCCTCCGCTCTGGCTCCTGACGCTGCTCGCGCGGGCCGCCAGGACGTCGGGCGCACGTGGCCGCGAGCCGTCCCTGCGCCCCTTCGTATCCGCCTTCCGCGAGGCCCCGCTCGAAGGCCGCCACGCGTTCATCGCCGGCGCAGCCTCTGTTCGGCGCGCTGGCGGTCGTCGCGGTCGACCGCGGCGTCCGTCCAGGCGGAGCCCCGTCTCCCTCGCGTCTCGAGCCCGCGGCGCGCACGACGCTTGCCTGAGGCGCGGGGAGAGGACCACTCCACAGGCGAGTGCTGGTGGATGAAGTGGGATGGGAATCAGTGGTGGAGCTGAACGGGATCGAACCGTCGACCTCCTGAATGCCATGGCCGCCTACGCGTTCATTCACCCGATCCTCCTTCGTCAGCCAGCTTATAATTTTTCATCCCCTTGCTGAGATAGACGCGCTGAATGACGCTGAGGCCACCCCCCGCCGGGACTGATGGCGTTCGCCTTCTCGGCGGCGGCCAGGGCGTCGTCATAGCGCCGCTGGTACACCAGGACGATGCCATACAGGCTGTGGTAGAGCGCGTTGAACGGGTCGAGCTTGATGGCGCGCTCGCTGTGCTTGATCCCCTCGGCGGCGCGGCCCATGTTCGCCAGGTAGTGGGCATAGTACGCGTGGGCGTTGGCGCCGTTGGGATTGAGCTCGAGGGCTCGCTTCCATTCCCGTCCGGCGGCGGCCCACTCCCAGTCGCCCCACGTCAGGGACGTTGCCAGCGCTTCGTGCGCTTCGGCGGAATCGTCGTCCAGGGCAGGCCTGAAGCGCCGCCGCCTTGGCCTTGGACCTGGCCCCCGCGGCGCGCGGCACGTGTCCGACCTGCTCGCGGACTTCCCAGACCCAATGCAAGCCCGCATAGGCCGGGGCAAGGAAGGGTCTTTTTCGAGCGCCTGCTCGAAGCAGCGTTGGGCGGCGTCGACGTCGGCCGCTCTCAGGGTTTGCCAGAGGGAAGAACCTTTGAGATAGGCGTCGTAAGCCTCGGGGTTGACCTTCCGGACCATGGCCAGGCGGGCCTGCTCGGCCGGGAGCAGCTTGACCGCCAGGGCCTTGGACACGCTCTGCGCCACTTGGCCCTGCACCGTCAGGATGGCCGACAGATTGCCCTCGTACTTGTCGGCCCAGAGCTGCGTCTGGTCCGCCACCTTGACCAGTTCGGCCGCGATGAGGATGCGGTCCGCCTGCCGCTGCACGCTCCCCTCGAGGACGTAGTCCACGCCCAGCTCGCGGCCGATCTGATCGATCGGCGTCTCCCGCTTCTTGTAGCGCATCACGGAGGTGCGCGCGATCACGCTGAGCGTCGCCGGGTGCAGACGCCCGAGTCGCGTGATCATCTCCTGCGTCAGGCCATCGCTGAAGTACTCCTGCCCCGCGTCGCCCGAGAGATTGGCAAACGGCAGCACGGCCAGCCTGATCGCGCCGGTTCCGCCCGTCACGCGCGACCAGACGCCGCCCACGTTGAAGCCGAGCATCACCGCGACGAGAACCGCCAGCAGGGCCGCGCCGGCCGCCAGGCCCCAGGGAGGCACGAACGGGCGTCGCCGCGTCAGCCGCGGCGCCACCGCGGCGCCTGACTGCACCGCCTCCAGCGCCGCCTGCACCTCGCCCCCCCGCTGATACCGCTCGCCCGGGTCCTTCGCCAGGCACCGCGTCACCACGGCTCGGAGCGGCACGGGAACGGCCGAAAGGGGAAGCTATCGGCAGCGGCGGCGGCGGCTCCTTCAGGATGGCCGACGTGAGCTCGAACCCGGTCTGCCCCTGGAACGGCCTCTTTCCCGCCGCCATCTCGAAGAGGACGACGCCGAGCGCCCAGACGTCGCTCCGCGCGTCCGCCGGCTGCCCCCGAAGCTGCTCCGGCGCGCATGTACGCACGGCGTACCCGCCGACCGTCCCGTGCGCTCCGTCAGCTCCGTGGCGCAGGAAAGCGTCGTGGCGTCCTCGATTTCCTTCAGGCTAGCTTCTTCGCGAGGCCGAAGTCGAGCACCTTCGCACGCCCCTCCGGCGTCGTGACCACGTTGGCGCTCTTGAAGTCCCGGTGAATCACTCCGTGCTCGTGCGCGTGGGCGAGGGCGTCCGCCAGCTGGTGGCCGATCCGCAGGACGTCCTCCACGGGCATCGGCCCCGCCGCCAGCCGATCGGCCAGCGTCTCTCCCTCCACCAGTTCCATGGCGACGAAGAACTGCCCGTCCGCCTCCCCGACCTCGTGGATCGTGCAGACGTTCGGGTGGTTCAGCTTCGACGCGAGCTTCGCTTCGCGGAGCCCACGAGTCGCGCCCGCGCCACCTCGTCCGTGGCCGCCTCCGCCGGCAGCACCTTGACCGCGACGTCCCGCCCTAGACGCGTATCGCTGGCCCTATAGACCTCGCCCATTCCGCCCGCGCCGAGAGGCGCGACGATCTCGTAGGGACCGAGCTTCGTTCCCGCGGAGAGGCCCATCGGATCTACCTCCCCGGGTCGGAGTGACGGGTGGGTCGTGGGCTCCGCACGGCCACACACATTTCCTACGGCCCGTCCAAACGACTCCTGCACTTCATTGGTCCCCGTTCCGAAAGATTGGAATGGGACATTTGCATCAACGCCGCTCGAAACCGCCCTTTATTTGGAGCGCCCTGCAGTGCCGCGCCCGCTGGCGGCCCTCACCCCTGCCGCAACAGCTTGTCTGAATAAACGGGTGCGGAATCGGGATCAGGAAAGTGGTGGAGCTGAACGGGATCGAACCGTCGACCTCCTGAATGCCATTCAGGCGCTCTCCCAAACTGAGCTACAGCCCCACTCGGAGGGACGCGAAAAATAGCATCGGCAACGCGACGCGTCAAACGAGGGATCTGGCCCGGGATCCGACCCGCTTCGGCACCGGGAGAACGCGAAATCCCTCGCGCGCGGCGGCGTCCCGCAGTCGCTCATCCAGGCCGACGAAGGTGACTCCCTCCGGTCGTCCCTCCGCCGCCGTCACGGCAGCCGCAAGCTGGAGCGCGTCCCCGGCCCGCAGCGGATGGATTCTCAGAAGGCGCCGTGCGGCGGTACGCACGGCCGACGACGGCTCGACGGCAGCCCAGCTGTCGAGGAGCCTGCTCACCGCTTCCCCGACTCGTCTCGCATCTTCCGGCGAGAGTCGCTCCTCGCGCTCCAGCCGGCAGATCGCCGAGTCGCACTCGACGGCGGTCGCCCACCAGGCGGCGTGCCCGCGCTCTCGCGAAGCGAGCCGAATGAGGGAGGCCGACGACTTCTCGCGGACGACGAGCGGAAGGACCGCCGAGGCGTCCCAGAAAATCACCGGCCCTCCCGCCGCTCCTCGAGAAGCGCCTCGACCGCCGATGCGCCTCGTGTCGGCCGTGGGCGCCGGCGCCGAAAGAAGCCCGCCGGCAGAGAAACCGTGCCGCGGCGGATGAGTCCCGAGCGCTCGAGGCGGCGCATCCGCGCGTCGTCCCCAACCGGGTCCGGCTCCGCTCCCGCCACGGATACGAGCCGTGCCACGGGCGTCGAACGGTCCACGATCAGGACGGTCTCGCCGGCCCGCACCCGGTCGATCAGGGCGCTGAAGCCGTTCTTCGCCTCGGAAATTGTGGCCTTCTTCATATGGCTATTATAGTCACGAACCTCCGATGCCACCGTCGGTTCGCTCGCCTCGTTCAGAACGCCACGTCGAGGCCGGCCAGGAACCGCCGCCCCGGTGCCGGGAAGCCGTTCGCCTCCGCGTAAGAGGAGCCGAAGACGTTCGCGACGCGGACGAAGGGCGCGATTCCCCAGACGAGGCGCGGGCCGGCCACGGCCGCGTCGAAGCGGAAATAAGAGGGCATCGTCACGATCTGGGTGAAGTCGACCGCGTCGCGGTCCGGCCGGCTTCCCACCCAGAGGGCCGTCGCCTGAAACGACGCACCTTTCGCGAAGGACTTGCCGACCGTCGCCGAGGCGCGGTTCTTCGGCCGCCGGAGGAGCGGAAGGCCGGTGTCCTCGTCCGTCGCGTCCAGGTACGTGTACGCCAGCCGAGCGTAGAAACTCCCGCCGAGGTCGCCGCGGATTCCGGTCTCGACGCCCTGAAGCCGCGCTTTCCCGACGTTCTCGTTCGTGAAGCTCTGCGGGTCGTACTGGATCAGGTCGGTGACGTCGTTCCGGAAGGCGGTCGTCTCCCACGTCAGCGACGGTGTCAGGGAGACGTCGACTCCCGCCTCGAAGGCCCGGGACTCCTCCGGCCTGAGGTTCGGGTTACCGGAGAACGGGTAGTAGAGCTCCCCCGTCGTCGGCGAGCGGAACGCCCCCCCGCCCGCGACGCGGATCTTCACGACGGAGGACGCGAGGAAGACGAGCGTCCCGCGCGGGGACCAGTGCGCGCCGTACGCGTTGTTGTCGTCGCGGCGGAGGCCGACCGTGACGATGACGCGCTCCCCGGCGAGGGCGATCCGGTCCTCGAAAAAGAGCGACCAGGTTCGCGTCGTGGCGCCGTCGAGCGGGACGCCGTACGAGTCCGAGCTGGTCACGTTCGTCCATGAATAGTCGCTCCCGAAGCTCAGGCGCTGCGCGCCGAAGTCGTGAGTCGCGACCAGACGGCCCCCGCTCCGCCGCTCGTCGCTCTCGGAAAAGGTGAAGCCGTACGGGTCGTCCGGGTCGGAGTAGGTCGGGCGCCCCCGGGCGAAGAGGAGCGACGCCTCGACGGTCGTCTTCGGACCGAGCGTCACGGTGGCCGGGACCGCGAGCGTCGTCATGTCGGACGTCGTCTTCCGCTGCGGCGTCGGCACTCCGGCCGAGAACGGGATCCCGGTGACGGCGCTGTCCCGCCGAAGGACGACGCCGACGCGCGAGCCCCCTCCGAGCGACGCCTCGACGGCTCCCGAGAGGTTCGTCGCAGCAAAGGACTCGTTCGGGAGCGCGCCCTCTTCCGTCACGCGCCGCCACCCGCCGGTCACCGTGAACGGCCCTTCGTGCACGGCGACGTCTGCGGTTCCCTGCGCCGCCGAGGCGTTCCCGAAGGCGCCCGTCGCGCGCCCTTCGAGCGCCTTCTCCGGCGCGTCCCGCCGTGTGAAGAGCTGGACGACCCCGCCGATCGCCTCCGAGCCCCAGAGGGCGGAGAACGGCCCGCGGACCACCTCGACCCGCTGCAGGTTCGCCGTCGAGACGGCCGAGAGGTCGACGAGCCCGAACGCGGGGCTGTTCAGCGACACGCCGTCCACGAGGACGAGCGTCTGCGTGGAGTTCGTCCCGCGCATGAAAAGTGACGTCACCGTACCGGCGCCGCCGGACTGGACGACGTCGAGGCCGGGGACGGTGCGAAGGGTGTCGGCAACGGACGTGGCCTTCGTCCGCTCCATCTCCTCCCGGCCGATCACCGTCGCCGCGGCGCCGAGCGTTCTCTGGGGCTCGGGCTGAGCCTCGGCCGTCACGACGACCTCGGCCGAGACGGGAACGGGTCCGGGCGCCGGGGGCGGCGTGCTCTGGGCGGCAAGGGACAGAGACACGAACAGCGGGGCGAGGGAAACCAGGCGGCCGAGGCGGAACATCGGAACCTCCGTCCACGAGCCTCGCCCTCCCATCGGAAAAGGGCGGCGGACCCGGAAACGGATTCCGGATGCGTCCGTCCTTCCCGAGCCCCGGAGAAGACGTGGCGAAAGCGTGATTCCTCGGGCAGGTCTCCTGGCTCCCGGATCGTCCGCGTCCGGACCCCTTCCCGGCGGCGCCACCGGGCGCGCGTGCCGCCCGATCTCTCGCCTCCAGTGGGTTGTCGTCCGTCGCGTCCCCGGTCACAGTGGCGGGGGCCGCGCGGGAATTGCACCCGCTTCCCTCTTGGCCGCGTCGCGGCTGGTCCCCCGGAGGTGGGGAACCCGAGGACGTTGTGAAAGAACGAGGCCTCAGCCTAGCATTCCGCCGGCTGCCTGAGCCCTACTTCTTCAGCTGCTTGCTCTTGGGATTCTGGAGCGCGGCGAGGAGCGACGAGCCGAAGCCGGAGATGGCAGGGGCCTTCTCCTTCTCCTTGCGGGACGACTCCTCGCGGTAACGCTTCACGTCGACCTTGTCGGCCTCGGCCTTCGCGCCCGCGACCGAGAGCGAGATCCGGTGGCGGCCCTTGTCGAGGCCGATGACCTTCACCTCGACCTTCTGTCCCCCGGTGAAGCTCTTCGACGCCGGCGTCCCGAAGGGGAGGCCGGTCTCGGAGTTCGGGATCAGGCCGGTGAGCCCGGGCGCAAGGTGGACGAAGACGCCGAACGCGGCGACGTTCTCGACCTCGCCCGTCAAGACGGTTCCCTCGGCGAGGCGCGTCTCGATGCCGTCCCACGGATCGGTCGTCGAGACCTCGCGGAGCGAGAGCGACAGGCGCCGATGCTCCGAGTCGACTTCCTTCACCCAGCCGTTCACCTGCGTGCCGACCGCGACCGGCGCGTCCTTGAGCGCGACGCCGGGCGGGAGCTGCGAGACGTGGACGAGGCCGTCGACGCCCGGCTCCACCTCGACGAACATTCCGAACTCGGCGTGGCGGACGACCTTCCCGCTGAACGAGGCGCCGGGCACGAGGCGCTGCGCGAGCCCCTCCCATGGATCGGCCTCCAGCTCCTTCATGGAAAGCGAGATCCGCTTCCCCTCCTGCTCGACCTTCAGAACCTTGACGTCCACTTCCTGGCCCACCGTGAGGGCGTCCTTGACATGGGCGACGCGGCGGCGCGAGATCTCGGTCACGTGCACGAGGCCGTCGAGGCCGCCGAGGTCGACGAAGGCGCCGAAGTCGGTCAGCGAGCGGACGCGGCCCTTGAGAACGGCGCCCGGGACGATCTTCTCCCGGACCTCGTCGGCCTTCGCGGCCTGGTCCTCGCGAAGGAGCGCGGCCCGTGAGACGACGACCCGCCGGCCGTCCTCGGTGTACTCGAGGATCCGGAAATCGAGGGTCTGCCCGACGAAGGCCTTGAGGGCCTCCTCGTCGTGCCGGCCGACGTCGATCTGCGAGACGGGGCAGAACGCCCGGAGGCCGGACGTGCCGCCCAGGGCCACCTCGAATCCCCCTTTGTTCCGCGAGGAGACCTTTCCCTGCACCGGGATCCGCGCCTCGGCGGCCACGCGCAGCTCGGCGCGGGTCCGCTGGCCGAGGGCGAGGCGGCGCGAGAGGCGGACGTCGGGCCCGGCCTTGATCACGATGGCCTCGATCCGGTCGCCGACCTTCTGGCCGTCGAGCTCGGAGAGGTCCATCAGCGCCTCGGTCTTCCCCCCGATCGAGACGAGGGCGACGTCCGGGGTGATGCCGGCGATGACCCCCAGCACGAGCTCGCCCTCGGCGAGCTTCTTGCGGGAGGAGGCGTCGTCGGCTTTGAGAGCGTCTTCGAAGGTCCTGCGGTCGGCGGCTTCGAGGCTCTCGAGAACGGTCGTGGTCGCGGCGGCTGTGGTCACGGAAAAGACTCCTGCCCCCATGTGTCCACCCGGGGAAGCGGGGCTACCGGTCCCGTGGATGGCGGGGACGCGGATTCTACCCGATGCGCGGGAAGCCGACCGGGATGACGTACACTTTGGGGGTTCGTTGCCCGCGCCGCGGCCAAGTCGTCCCCGGCGCCCCAGGGAGGTTGCTTTTGCCCGACCCCGGTGTGCTCTCCGCTCCTGCGACGTCTTCCCCGGCGACGGCACCGGCCGCCGCGGCGCTCGACACAATCTCGCCGAGCCGAGAGGAGCTCCGTCACTGGTTTGCGTTAATGCATCTGGCCCGGATCCTCGACGACAAGGCGCCCAACTACCTGAAGCAGGGGCTCGGCTGGTCCTACCACGCGCCGTGCGCCGGGCACGACGGCATCCAGATCGCGCTCGGCACCACGTTCCGCCCCGGCCGCGACTGGCTCTTCCCGTACTACCGCGACCTCGCCACCTGCCTCGCCGCGGGCATCAGCGCCGAGGAGATCCTGCTGAACGGCATGTCGAAGGCGGCGGACGTCGCCTCCGGCGGCCGCCACATGTCGAACCACTTCGCGAAGCCCGAGATCCGCGTCCAGAACGTCTCGTCGTGCGTCTCGAATCACGCGCTCCACGCGGTCGGCCTCGCGCGCGCCCTGAAGACCTACGGGCGCGACGACGTCGTCTACTGCTCCGTCGGCGAGTCGTCGACCTCCGAGGGCTACTACTACGAGGCGGTCAACGGCGCCACGCGGGAGAAGCTCGCCGTCGTCTTCGTCGTGCAGGACAACGGCTACGGCATCTCGGTGCCGAAGAGCGACCAGACGGCGAACACCTTCGCGTCGGACAACTTCAGCGGCTTCCTGAATCTGTCGATCCTGCACTGCGACGGGAAAGATCTCCTCGACTCGATCCGCGCGATGCGCGCGGCCGCCGCGTTCGTCAAGAGCGGGGCGGGCGCCGCGATCGTCCACGCCGAGTGCATCCGGATCCATTCGCATTCCAACTCCGACCGGCACGAGCTCTATCGCACGCCCGACGAGTTGGCCGCCGCAAGGGCGTTGGACCCGCTCCCCCGCTTCCGCAGGCTCCTCGTCGAGGGAGGCGCGTTCACCGAGGAGGAAATCCAGGGGATCGAGGCCCAGAACGTCCGCATTTACGAGGAATCGGCTGACCGCGCGAGGAAGGCGGCGGACCCCGACCCACATTCGGTCTTCGACTTCGTCGTCCCCGAGCCGTGGACGCCCGAAGGGGACGGGCTCGCGGCCGTCGCCGTGACGCCGGCGGAGTCGAAGGGCGCGGCCGCACCGGAGATGACGCTCATCGGCGCCCTGAACACGACGCTCAAGGAGTTGTTCCGCGAGAACCCCGACACCTTCCTCTGGGGACAGGACGTGGCCCACAAGGAGAAGGGCGGGATCTTCAACGTCACCAAAGGAATGCAGCAGGAGTTCGGCCCGAAGCGGGTCTTCAACGGCCCCATCGCCGAGGACTTCATCCTCGGCACCGCCGACGGCTTCTCGCGCCTCGACGGCAAGATCCGCGTCGTCGTCGAGGGGGCCGAGTTCGCCGACTACTTCTGGCCCGCGGCCGAGCAGATGGTCGAGATGTCGCACGAGTACTGGCGGACGAACGGGAAGTTCGTCCCGAACGTCACCGTGCGGATCGCGTCGGGCGGCTACATCGGCGGCGGCCTCTACCATTCGCAGAACATCGAGGCGTGGCTCGCGTCGCTGCCGGGGATCCGAGTCGTCGTCCCGGCCTTCGCGGACGACGCGGCGGGGCTGCTTCGGACCTCGATCCGCTCGCGCGGCATCACGCTCTACCTCGAGCCGAAGTTCCTCTACAACTCGCCCCTCGGGAGGGCGCGGGTGCCGAAGGACTTCGCCGTGCCGTTCGGCAAGGCGCGCCTCCGCCGCGCCGGGACCGACCTGACGATCGTGGCGTACGGCACTCCCGTTCACTTCGCGCTCGAGGCCGCCGGAACGCTCGCGACCGAGGGGAGAGAAGTCGAGGTGCTCGACCTCCGCTCCCTCGTGCCTCTCGACTTCGATGCGATCGCCGCGTCGGTCCGAAAGACCTCCCGCGTCCTCGTCGCCCACGAGGACAAGGTCCACGGCGGCTTCGGCGGCGAGATCGCCGCGCGGATCGCGGCCGAGTGCTTCGAGCACCTCGACGCCCCCGTCGAGCGCGTCGGCTCCACCTTCACGCCCGTCGGCTTCAACCGGATCCTCGAGCGGGCCATCCTCCCGAGCACCGAGAAGGTTCTCGAGGCGGCGCGGAGACTGCTGGCGTACTGACCCGAACGTCGAGCTCCCGGGAGCTTCCGACCCGGTAGGATCGGGCCGGTGGCGATCTCCATTCTTCTCTATTCCGGTCTCGCGTTTCTGGCCTTCCCCAGGGAAATTCTTGTCTTTCCGCCCGGGGGTGCCCGGGCCTATCATCCGCGCGCCTGAAACGCCCGCAGCGGAGAGACACGCCATGACGACCGCGACCAAGCCCGTCCTCGGCCCCCACACCCTCGACGACATCCCCCTCGGCGGGATCGTCACCGTCCGCGACCGCCTCCTCGAGATGCAGGCGAAGGGAAAGCCGATCCTGCGGCTCGAGTCGGGAGACCCGTCGTTCGACATCCCGGCCCACGTCCGCGAGGCGATGGAGAAGGCCCTTCGCGACGGGCAGACCCACTACACGGCCGGCGCCGGAATTCCGCCGCTCCGCAAGGCGATCCTCGAGAAGCTGACGCGGGACAACCGCCTCCCGCTCCGGGGGCCGGAGAGCGTCCTCGTGACGAGCGGCGCCATGCACGGCCTCTACCTCACATTCCGCGCCCTCTGCTCGCCGGGCGACGAGGTGATCCTCCCCGACCCGACCTGGACCGAGACGTTCGACAACGTCACGCTCGCCGGCGGCGTCCCGGTCCGCTGCCCGCTCGACGAAGCGCACGGCTACGCCTACGACCCCTCGCGGATCGAGGCGCTCGTCACGAAGCGGACGCGCGCCATCGTCGTCAACACCCCGCACAACCCGACGGGCGCCGTCGTGCCGCGCGAGACGCTCCAGCGGATCGTCGAGATCGCGAACCGCCACGGCCTCTTCGTCGTGTCCGACGAGGCGTACGAGCACGTCATCTTCGACGGGCGGGAGCACGTCTCCGCCGGCGCGCTCCCGGGGGGCGAGAGCGTCGTCGTCTCCATCTACTCGATGTCCAAGTCCTACGCGATGAGCGGGCTCCGCCTCGGCTACCTGTCGGTCAACGACGAGGGGCTCGTCACGCGGATGGCGAAGCTCCTCCGCTGCACCGTGAACGGCGTCAACTCCGTCACGCAGCACGGCGCGGTCGCCGCGCTGACCGGGCCGCAGGACGCGACGCGCGAGATGGCCCGCGTCTACGAGCGGCGGCGCGACCTCCTGATGGCGGGCCTCTCGAAGGTCCCGGTTCTCCGCCCGATGAAGCCCGAGGGCGCGTTCTACGCCTGGGCCCGGATCGCCGACACGTGGCCGGGGCACGAGGGGAAGCGCGACGGCTGGGCGATGACGAGCTGTCTGGTCGACCGGGGCGGCATCGGAAGCGCCCCCGGCGAGGTCTTCGGCCCCGCCGGGGCCGGGCACGTCCGCTTCGCGTTCTCGTGCCCGACCGAGCAGGTCGAGCGCGCCGCGGCGGCGCTCCCCGGCCTCTTCGGTGGCTAGAGCTTTTCCGGGAACTCCTCGCCGCTGACGAAGAGTTCGCGCGAGGCCCTAGAACGCCAGCGACAGGTAGCCCAGGAAGCCGCTGAACGACTGGGCGAGGCGGACGCCGTTTTCCACGGGGTGCTCGTACGTCAGCTTCGCGTACTCGTACCCGGCGCCGAGGCCGACGTTCCGCGTGAAGTAGTAGGCGAGCCCCCCCTGTGCGTCCACCATGCTGGCGCTGTAGCCCGAGATCGTGATCTTCGGCAGCCCGCTCGCCTTCGCCCAGAAGAGAAAGCGCGGCAGGAGCGTGAAGTTGAAGTAGCCGCCGATGACCGGGATCGGCGCCACGAAGTTCTTCTCCTCGGCCGTGGAGGCCGCCGTCGTTCCGCCGCCGCCCCCGCCGGCCGAGGCGCTCGCCGAGAGCGAGAGCTTGTTGAAATACGCGGCAAGGCCGAGCGACATCCCGAACTCCAGCTCGCCGTCGTTCACAAACGAGTAGCCGTAGGCGAGGAAGGCGATGTTCTGGTTGAGCTTGTGCTCCACCTCGGCGCCAACGTGGTAGACGGTGTCGCCCCACTGGATGTCCCGGGTGAGGGTGTGGCTGTTCGACTCTCTCCAGCCTTCGTATCCGAACTGGAGGTTGCCGTGGCGCCCGAAGCGCCACATGCCGGCGAGCCGGAACGTCGTCTTGTCCTGGTCCCCCCCGATTTCGTCGAGGTTGAACTCGGTCCCTGGCGTTCCGTCGGACTTGTAGCGCTGGACCGTCGTGTTGAAGCTCTGGAAGAAGCCGCCGAGGTCGAGCCGGAAGCTCTCGTCCATTCCCTTGACCGCCTCGTAGGAGGGGGCCCACTGAGCTGCGGCGGGCATCGAGAAAGCGACCAAGACGACGGCGCCAAGGGCCAATGCCATTGACCGGAAAGTCTTCACGGATCCTCCTTCAGTCAGCGGAACGGTTCGAATCCGCCAAGCATCATAGCGCCCCCACGCCAACGCGACTCCGCTCGCCGTGCCACTCACCCGGCGCCGGCCAGGCGCGCCACGAGCTGCTGCGCCCCCCGGTCCGAGGGCGACAGGCGGAGGAGCCTCTTCGCATACTCCAGCGCCCCCGCCCGGTCGCCCTGTCTCTCGCAGAACGTCGCGAGGCCGAGGAGCAGCTCCGGGTCTCCCGTGTGCCGGGCAAGGGCGGCCTTCATCACGGCAATCGCCTCGGTTCCCTTCCCGGTCGATTCCAGGGCCACCCCGTAGACGTAGGCGTACCGGGGCGAGTCGGGCCGGAGGTCTGCCGCCTTCGCGAATTCGGCGAGAGCGTCGGAGAGTCTTTTCTCCCTCACGTGGAGGAGGCCTAGGGCATGGTGGAGGTCGGCGTTACGGGGCGTGATCGCGATCCCCCGCCTGAGGAGCGCCAGAGCCTCGCCGTCACGCCCCGTCTGACGGTAGAGGTCGGCGAGGTTGACGTAGGTGGGCGGAAATCCCGGGGCGATCGCGAGCGCGCGCTTGTATTCCGCCTCCGCTCCGGCGGTGTTGCCCGTCTCGGCGTCGAGCGCGCCGAGGGAGAGGTGCGCCTCCGGCCGGTCCTCGTCCACGAGGAGCGAGGCGCGCCACTCCGCGAGGCCGCTCGCGATGGCCGCCTTCTGCTCCGGTGAGAGGGCGTTCTGTGGCACCGCGGCGAGGGCCCGCGCCGCGTCGATCCGGACCGTCCGGATCGGGTCGCGGAGGAGGGGGAAGAGCCGGGCGAGGAGGAGCTGCGGGTCCGCGCCCCGGATCCCGGCCACCGCACCCATCCTCACGAGCGGGTCGGGGTCCTTCAGCGCCTCCGCGAGCGCCTTGTCCGTGTCCGGCTCCGGGGTAGCCCGCGAGCATCGTGGCCGCCGTGGCCCGGACGATGGCGGGCCGCCCGAGGTCCGCGACGAGGCCGACGAGTCCCTCGCGCGCTCCGGCCAGAACTTCGCGTCCCGCGTGGATCGCGAGGCCGTACGGCGGCTTGACGAGCGACTTCGGCGGCCACCACTTCCGCGCCGCGTCGGCCGACCACGCCACGCTCTTGTTCGTGTGGCAGGGCGTCGTGCAGGCGTTCGGCGTCCCGATCGAGAGCGTCAGGTCGGGCCGCGGGTTCCGGAAGCTGTGGTCCCGGCGCGGGTCGACGACCATGTAGTCGCGCGTCGCCATGTGGCACGCGACGCAGCTCGCGCCGGTGGACGTCGCCTTGTGGAAGTGGTGCGTCGGGGTGGCGTACTTCTCCGGCAGGTGGCAGCGGCTGCAGATGCCGTCGGGCGAGACGCGGACCTTCATCGTGTGCGCGTCGTGGCAGTCGGTGCAGGTGACGCCCCCCGCGTACATCCTGCTCTGGCCGAACGAGGCGTATTCGTAGACCTCGTCCCGGATCTGCCCGTCGGCGAAGTAGAGCGGGTCCGTCAGGAGCGCGGGGCGGTGCGTGTCGAGGAACGGGATCCCGTAGGCGTAGGGCTCGTGGACGACGCTCCGCCGCGCGTGGCACCGGGCGCACATCGTCAGCTCGTCCCGGTTCGTCCGCGGGACGGTCCGCTTCGCGATGGCCGCCCCGGGAGCGAAGACCCAGTCGGACCCGTCGCGGTCCTTCCGCCCCGCGAGGACGCCGTTCGCCGGGTCGTCCCGTTTCACCTCCTTCCGCTTCTCGGCCTCGCCCCAGGCCACGTGGGCCGAGCCCGGGCCGTGGCACGCCTCGCACGAGACGTTGATCTCCGAGAAGGTCGTCCGGTAGGTGTCCGTCTTTCCGTCGTACCCCTTCTTCACGTTCGTCGAGTGGCAGTCGGCGCACATGAAGTTCCAGTTCTGGTAGGGGCCGGTCCAGTGGAGGACGTCGTCGTGGGCGACGTTCTCGTCCGGGTAGAGGTGGAACCACCGCTGCCCGCCCTTTTCCTTCGGCCGCGTGTCCCAGCAGACGTTCAGCGCCTGGACGCGGCCCCTCGGGAAGAGGATCAGAAACTGCTGCAGCGGCCTGAAGCCGAACGTCCACTCGATCGGGAAGTCCGTCGAGCGTCCCGTCGGGGGCGTCGGTCCGGACGAAGTACTTTCCGTCCTTCTTCGTGAACGTCGAGGTGACGCCGTGGTACGTGAACGACGTGCCGTCGAAGTTCGCGAGTACGGTCTTCTCGTTCATCGTCTGCATCGCGAGCGCGTGGTCCGACGGCGCCCACTTCTGGTCTTCCTTCTCGTGGCACTTCACGCACGATTCGCGACCGGTGAACGTCGCCTCCCCGGGCTTCTGCCACGGGAGGGACGCGGACGGCGGCGCGGGCCGCTTCGCGCAGGCCGCGGCGAGCGCGGCGGCGAGGATCACGGGCCCGGAGCGCACGGCCCAGAGTGTAGAGGAAACGACTTCGTCGATCGCAGGGGGAATGATAGTTTTGAAATGGTCGATGCCGACCACAGAAGCAAGGGAGGAGTTCACATGCTCACGAAGTTTCTCTCCGCCGGTCTGGTCACCGCCTCGCTCGTCCTCACGGCTCCGCCGGTGCGCGCCGACGATCTCACGGGCGCCGGCCGGTTCCTCTGCTCCGTCGTCTCGGTCGGCCGGTGCGATCTCGACGGCTGCGAGGAGGACACGCCGGACGGCGCCATGATCCCGCAGTTCGTCATCGTCGACCTCGGGGCGAAGCTTCTCTCGACGACGCCGGCGAGCGGCGAGAACCGCTCCACCCCGATCGAGACCTTCCGCCGCGATGGGGGCCTCATCGTCCTCCAGGGTCTCCAGAACGGCCGGGCCTTCAGCATCGTCGTCGGCGAGAAGTCCGGACGTGCCTCGGTCGCCATCGCGCGGGAAGAGCTCGTCCTCGCCGTCTCGGCCGTCTGCACGCCCCTGCCGGCGTCCCCGAAGTGAACCGGAAGGAAGAGATCGCCATGAAGAAAACCTTCGCCGCCGCCCTCGGCGTGATCCTCGCGGGAGGAAGCCTCGCCCTGTTCGCACAGAACTCCGGACAGAAGACGCTCGCCGCCTCCCTCAACGTCGCCGCCTTCCCCCAGGCCGGCCAGAACGCCCAGCAGCAGTCGCAGGACGAGGCCGCCTGCTACAGCTGGGCCGTCCAGAACACGGGCGTCGACCCGTTCGACGCCCAGAAGAAAGCCGCGCAGGCGCAGCAGCAGTCCGCGCAGCAGCAGCAGCAGGCCCAGTCGGCCGGGCAGGGAGCCGCCGTTCACGGCTCGGCCAGGGGCGCAGCGGCCGGAGCCCTCATCGGAGCCGCCGCCGGCGACGCCGGGACCGGAGCCGCCGTCGGGGCCGCGACCGGAGCGGTCGCGGGCCGGAGACAGAAGAAGAAGGCCGAGACGCAGGCGACCCAGCAGGCGCAGGCCCAGGGCCAGCAGTCACAACAGGTTTCGGCGCAGCAGATCGAGGGGTTCAAGAAGGCCTTCTGCGCCTGCCTCGAAGGGAAGAAGTACATCGCCAAGTACTGACGGAGGCCCACATGAAGAGACCTCTGACGACGTCGGCCCTACTCGCGCTGGCGGTCTCCGCTGCCCTCGCCGCCCCTCCGGCCGCCGGCGCCGACGACCCGGGCTGGCCCCGCGAGGTCCCGACCTCCAAGGGTGGGACGATCACGGTCTACGAACCCCAGGTCGAGTCTCTGAGGGGGGACGTCGTGCGGTTCCGCGCCGCCGTCTCCTATCAGGGCCCGGACGGCAAGGACCCGGTCTTCGGCGTGACCTGGATCCTCGGAAAGCTGGTAACCGACCGCGACGCCCGGACCGTCACGACGACCGGGCCCCTCATCGAGCGGACGCGCTTCCCCGAGATCACGCCCGAGCGCGAGAAGAGGTTCGCCGACCGGGTGAATCCGGCGCTGAAGACGTGGTCCTTCACGATGTCGCTCGACCGCTTCACGGCCTCCCTCGCCGCGGCCGAGCGGGAGCAGAGGTCCGCCCAGGGCCTCAAGGCCGACCCCCCGAAGATCCTCGTGAGAAACCAGCCGTCGGTCCTGATCTTCATCGACGGCGAGCCGAGGCTTCAGGACGTCCCGAAGACGTCGCTCAAGCGGGTCGTCAACACGCCGGTGGCGATCCTCTTCGACGCGAAGTCGAGGCAGTACTACACGTCGAACGGAAGGTTCTGGTACGCAGCGCCCGCCGCGACCGGCCCGTACGCCAGCATTCCGAAGCCCCCGGCCGACGTCGAGAGGGCGGCCCGGGAGGCCCAGGCGAGCGCCCCGAACGAAGACGTCGCCGAGACGAGCGAGGACGACCAGCCGAAGGAGCCGCCTGCGCTCGTCGTCACGACCGAGCCCGCCGAGCTGATCTCCTTCGACGGCGAACCGCAGTGGACGCCGGTGACGGGCACGAACATCCTCTTCGCCGCGAACACCGGGAACCAGATCTTCAAGGACATCGAGACGCAGCAGACGTACGCCCTCCTGACGGGGCGCTGGTTCGCGGCGAAGACCTTCGGCGGGCCGTGGACCTACGTTCCCGCCGACAAGCTTCCGGCGGAATTCGTGAAGATCCCGCCCGAGTCGACCGCGGGGGCCGCCCGGGTCAGCGTCGCCGGAACCGACGAGGCCGAGGACGCGCTCCTGGACGCCCAGATCCCCCAGACCGTCGCCATCGACCGCGCGACCGCGACGCTGAACGTCACGTACGACGGCGAGCCGAGGTTCGAGCAGATCCCCGATACGGGGGTCGCTTACGCCCTCAACACGCCGACGTCGGTGCTCAAGGTGAGGGGGCGCTACTACGCCTGCGAGCAGGCCGTCTGGTACGTCTCGTCGAGCCCGGATGGGCCGTGGGTCGTGAGCGACAGTCGCCCCGAGGAAGTGGACGACATCCCGCCGTCGGCTCCCGTCTACAACGTGAAGTACGTCTACGTCTACGACTCGACTCCGAGCGTCGTATACGTCGGCTACACGCCCGGCTACGTCGGCTGCTACCCGTGGGGGCCGACCGTCGTCTGGGGAACCGGCTACGCCTATAGGCCATGGTACGGGGCGAATTACTACCCCCGGCCCGCGACCTGGGGCATGGGCGTCTCTTACAGCCCCTGGACCGGCTGGTCGATGGGGCTCGGATATTCCTGGGGTTTCTTCAGCTACGGGATGAACTGGACCTCGTGGGGCGGCTACCGGCCCCCGTACTACGGAGGCGGCTGGTATGGCCCGGGCGGCTACCGGCCCCCTTACTACGGCGGCGGCTATCGGCCTCCCTACGGTGGCCCCGGCTATCGCCCGCCGGGCTACCGGCCTCCGCCGAGTTATCGGCCCCCTCCGGGCGGTGATCCACGGCCGACGCCCTACGCATCGAACAACCTCTACCAGCGGCCCCAGAACCTCACGCGAAACGCCCCGGCGGCCAAGCTTCCACCGTACCGTCCGACACGTGAAGCGCCCCTCGCGCGCCCGGCGACACGCGACGTTCGCCCGGGTGCGGGCAGCGTTCCGGTCACGCGGGACGCCCGCCCCGCCACCAAGGAGATGAAGACCGCCCGGCCGAACGACGTCTACGCCGGGCGGGACGGAAACGTCTACCGGAAGGACGCAGGCTCCTCCTGGCAGAAGAGGGACAAGGGGGGCTGGCAGAACGACCCCGGAGCGGCCAAGCAGCTCCAGAAGCGACGCAGCAGCGCGCGACCGCGGCAACCAGCGCGCGCAGAGCTACCAGCAGAGCCAGCCCCAGGCGCCCAAACCCCAGACCACACGTCCTCCGACCGGCAAGCAGAAGCCGAGTCGTCCGGCGCCGGCGCCGCAGGGCGGAGACGGCCCCGTCAAGCGCTGAACGGCCCGGCCGGAAGAGGAAAGGGAGGCGCCGTGCGGCGCCTCCGGACGTCGTCGGGGCTCTTACTTCACGAGGGGGATGCTCGCGGCCAGATCGAGCTTGACGAGGGCGCGGATCTTGTTCTCGATCTGGATGTAGCGGGCCACTTTCGCTTCGGGAAGGACCTTTTCCAGCTTCGGGACGAAGTTCTTCTTCATCTGGACTTCGGCCTCCTCGATGGAAATCGTCTCGACGACGAGAGACTTTGCCGTGGCGTCGGGAACCGGTCCCTTGTTGTAGGCATCCGCATACGTCTTGATCATCTTGAGGAGCCGGTCGTTGATCGACTTCAGTTCCTTCTGGTACTCGTCGTAAACGGGCCAGAACGCCTTCGCCTCCGCCTCAGTGAGCCCGAGGTTCTCGGAGACGACGAGCTTCTTGTCGGCGGCAATCTTCTGCCGGAGGATCTCGATCTCGCTCTGGGTCGAAGCCGGGGCGGGCGGCTTTGCCTGCTGGGCGGCGGCTGGAAGCGCAAGGGCGACGGTCGCAACGAGGACAAGTGACGGCTTGAACATCTGGGTTCTCCTTTTCTAGGGCTCTGGTCGGTCCCGGCTGGGCTCGACGAACTCATGGACGGGAGGCGCCTGGGAGCGCCTCCCCTTCTTCGTGCCAGAGCGTCGCGGGCTACTTCTTGGCCGGAGTCGAAACGTCGATCGCGAGAGACTCGACGTAGGTGATGGCGACCTTGTCGCCGACCTTGAAGCCCTCGAGGTTCTTCGCGTCCTTGACATGGAACGACCGGACGTCGCCCGTATCCGTCTTGATCGTGACCGACGGGACCTTCGGGTCGATCGACATGAGCGTGACGACGGCGGTCACCTCGGCCGACGCCGTGCCGCCCGGCTTCGGACCGGTGCCGCGCTCGATGCTCGACGCGGCGGACCCCGTCACGGCCTCGCCCGGCTTCTCGAGCCGGATGACGAGCGACTGGGCGTACTTGAACGTCACCTTGTCCCCGACCTTCAGCTCGGAAAAGCGCGTCATCGTCTCGGGAACATAGATCGTCTCGGAATTGCCGTGGGGGCCCTTCAGCGTGACGTGGCGCTTGGCGGTGTTGATGGCGGTGATCGTGGCGGTGAGGGTCTCGATCTTGGTGACGCTCTTCGGCTCGACGGCCGCCGCCGGGACGGCGGCGAGCGCGAGGAAGGCGGCGATCACGGCGAATGCGATGACTCTGGATTTCATCTTTTCTCCGTTCTGTCGGCGGGCGCCAACGGGCGCCGGCCCTGGGTGTAAGAAGAAGGGCGGCCCCGGAAAGAGGCCGCCCGTGAAATCAATCCGGGGTAATTCCTAGCGCGAGCGGCGGAACGAGCGGAGGCCGAGGCCCGCGAGGAGCGACAGCGCGCCGCCGAAGGCCGCGAGCGGAAGCGGGCTGCCCGTCTTCGGGAGCTTCTTCTGGCCGGGGCGGGAGCCGGGGCCGGGGGCGGCGGGGCCGGAGCGGCCGTGGGCGCCGGCGGCGGGGGCGCCGCGGCGGCCTTCGGAGCCGGAGCCGGAGCCGCGGGCGCGACGCCCGCAGCGCCCTTGATCTCCGACTCGCTGACCGTCTTGGTCGACTTCGAGACGATGGTGGCCGTCAGCATCATGCCGGGGCCGAGGTCCTGGAGCGCCATCTCCTTTCCGTTGACGAGGAACTTGAAGCCGGCCGGAACCTCGTAGCTCTTGTAACCATTCGCGTCCTGGACGAGGAGCGAGCCGCCGACCACCTTCACGACCTTGGCGTTCTTGATCTCGGTCGTCGTGACCGGGACCGTCTTGGTCGTCTTGACGAAGTCGGCCGACAGGACCGTGCCGACCTTCAGGTCGTCGTAGCCGGTCGGAACGCCGTTCACCATGATGGTCTTGCCGGGCGCCGGGTGGAACTCCCTGGTCGTTCCGTCATCCATCTTGACGACGATCTTGCCGTCGTACTTCGCGAGGACCGTTCCGCTCCGGTGGACGACCTCCGTGGTCGTGGCCTGCGCGAAGGCGGCGCCCGCGACGCAGAGCGCCACGGCGACGGCGATGAGGCTGGCGATTTTCGAGATCCGTGTCATGTAATCCTCTCCTTTTTCATTGTTACCGGGTTTCATTGTTACAGGGATTGCGGGGATTGAATCACGAACTGCTCGTGATTTCACTATTGCTTTGCCGGGGAATCGGCCTCCTTTCGAGTCTTTGCGAGCGCAGCTCCCGATGTCGGATGGGCGGGTTTCGTCGAGGAAATGGCGTCGCGCCGCACGGCGCGGACGATCCAGCGCTGCGGTGCGCTCCCGACGAAGTAGAACGGGTAGCAGGTCACGAGCGTCAGGACGGGCGAGGACGTCGGGTCGAGGACCTGGACGTCGTCCGGCGACAGGATCTTCACTGACTCCACGACGTAGAGGTCCCGGGCGGAGAGCGTCCTCATCTCGATCGTGTCTCCGGCTCCGACGTCTTTCAGGCCGCGGAAAAAGCCGTCGCGGTGGCCGGCGATCCCCGTGTTGCCGTCCTCGCCGGGGCGGGCCGTCCCCTCGATGAGGCCGACCCCCCGATTGAGCGTCAGGTCGTCCGTTCCCTCGAGAACCGGGACCTGAAGCCCGATCCTGGGAATCGAAAGGACCGCGAGCGGCGTTCCCAGGTCTTTCCGAAGACTCTCCTCGTAGGCCTTGATCCTCTCCGGAGACCAGAGGCTCGTGTCGACGGCCGGCGCGGAGCCCGCGGATGAGGCGCCGCGGTCAGCGGGAGGGGCTGCCGCGAGCAGCGCAGATTCGAAGCGCTTGAGGTCCCGCTGCTTCTGGATCTCTCCGGTCAGACGGGCACCGCCCGCAAATCCGAGCAAGGTGACGCCCGACACGATCAAGCATCGTTCGAGCCATTTGGACCGGACCAAACTCACAAGGGCCCCCGGGTTCGCCGAACAGCGGCCTGTTCGCTGCCGGATACGGAGATATCCCGGGGATTCTATCGGAAAGGGCTATTTCTTGTTCTGATTGGGCGGGAAGTTCTCGAAAAGCTTGTTCAGGGCGTTCCGGATGTTCTTGTCCCGCTCCTCCGGGGTCGCGCTCTGGTCGATCGTGTCGCTCGCCGTTCCGCGCCAGACGAGTTGCTTCGCCTTGGCGTCGACGAGGTCGATGATCAGGGTCCCGACGGGGATCTGCTCGACGGTGGAGGTCGTCATCCCCGTTCCGCCCCAGCCCCAGCCGTAGCCCCAGCCGGTGTTGTACGTGTTGACCTGCGTCTGGGTCGAGAGCCGGACGTGCAACACGACCAGGATGTCGGGGCTCTGGTCCGCCTTCGTCCACCCCTTCGAGGTCAGGGTCGCCGTGACGGCGTCCTTGAGGCGGGATTCCAGGAGGCTGTTCTGGATCTCATGGACGTCCTTGAAGGCAAACGTCTTGTACGGCGCGAAGTTTGCCTTCGGGTCGTAGTCGGTGGAGGTCTGGAGCGTCGAGCAGGCCGAGAGGACGGCGGCGGCCAGCACCAGAGCTGTTTTCCAGGGCTTCATCTCGAATCCTCCTTGAGATTCCCGGGGAGAACGTCAGAACCGGAAGAGCAGGCCGCCCGTCAGCTCGCCCGAGCTGTACCAGGTCGTCGTGTAGTAGTAGCAGCCGTAATAGGTGTCGCACCAGCCACCGGCGCCCGTCGTCTGATTCGTGTCGGTGAAGCGCCACCGGCCGTCGACCCGGATCGCGACCTGCGGGCCGAGGCTGAACTTTCCGCCGAGGCCGACATTCGAGGTGAAGCGCGTCTCGTTTCCCATCGAGACGCCCGAGATCTTCGGGCTCAGCGACGTCGCGCCGAGGCCGACGGCGAAGTAGCCGCTCGCCTTCCGGCTGCCGTAGCTGAAGAGGGCGTCCGCCTCGTAGGTGTTGACCGTGAGCGTTCCCGATGTTCCCGCCGTTTCCCGGCTCGCAGCAGTAATAGCTGCCCAGATTGAGATTGGGCTTGGCCTGCGACCAGCCGACCTCCACGCCGAAGGCCCGATTGAAGTTGTAGCCCAGCCTCGCGCCGTACGTCGGCGCCGTCCCGACGTCCACGATGCCTTTCGCGCCCTCGTAGATCTGGCCGCCGAAATAGCCGCCTCCGAACGCCGAAATCTCCCACGAGTTCGGCACGTTCTGGGCGGCCGCGGTCCCGGCGCCGAGCGTTGCGAGAGCGACGAGAGCCATCAGACCGTGAAAAGCCCGTTTTCCGATTCTGCGAGACATGTGACCTCCTGAAGGGACAATACGCGTCCCCGGGTTGATCGGTTTACAAGAGCCAGCAATCACCGTGCCGGATCTTCCGGGGACGGCGACCTACTTCGCGCCGACGATCCGGGCGATCAGCTTCGGGTCGTCGGGCAGGAGGCCCGCTTTCGGAAGGCGCGGCACGAGGTCGCGCCACTTCGGGTGAAGCCGGTAGGCCTTCGCGAAGAGCGGCAGCGCCTCGTCCACCCGGCCCATGTTCACGAGCGCCGCGGCGTGCCAGAAGACCATCTCGGCGTTGTCGGGGACGAGCGCCTCGGCGCCGGCGTAAGCCTTCAACGCACCGGCATCGTCTTTCTTCTCGACGGCGAGGTCGCCGGCATTCATCAGGTTGTAGGCTCGTTGCAGCGTGACGAGGCGCCGCAGCTCCGGAAGCGGGGTCGGGTGGTCCTCGACGCGGAGGTCGAAGATCCGGTCGTCCCACGGACGGCCCGTCCCCTTTCCCTTCACGACGATCAGCGCCGCCGACTGGCGTCCGCGGATGTCGCCCCCCTCGGCCTCCGCCGCCTCGAGCGCGGCGAGCATCCGCTCGGCAAGATCCCCCTTCGCGGCCTCGAAGGCCTTTGCCATCGCCGGCCAGACGGTCGCGCTCTCCATCAGGTTCGCCTGGACGGAGTAGCCCTTCCCCACGAGATGGCCGGCGGCCGGGATGCAGCGCCCGCCGGTATGAGCGGCGACCCGCCCTTCGGCGTCGATCATGGCGACCTGCCGGACGTCGCGTCCGTCGTCGGCCGCGAGAAGCCCTTTCAGGGCGTCGGGGGCGCTCCTCCCCGCCCGCATCAGGTCGAGACCGAGCTTTCCGTAGCTCGGGTCGACGAACGACTGGGTCGCCACCGCGCCGACGCCGGCGTCGGCCCACGGCACGGACGAGCCGACGGAGAACCAGTGCGACTGGACGGCGACGCCGATCTCTCCCGTGACCGCGTCGCGCGCCACGATGGAATACGTGTGGACGGGACGGCGCGGCACGGGCGGCGCGGCCGCGAGGACCGACGGCAATGCGGCCGCCACGAAGACGAGCCTCATGAATGTCGAATTCACCGGTTCCTCCTGTCAGCACGACTCCTCAGCTCTTCGTAGATCACCTTCGCCACGATGGCGTTCCCGTGCTCGTTCAGATGGTTGACGCCCGGGTAGGTCCCGCGCCCGGGAAGAATGAAAAGGGTCCGGGCACCCTCCGGCGGGAGCGCCTGAAACCGCGCGAGCACGTTGATCAACGGCACCTGGAGCGCCCGCGCCGCTTCCTCGATCATCGCCAGCCAGCCTCCGGGGCCGCCGACCTGGAAGTCGGAGAGCGCCGGGAGATAGACGAGGATCAGCTCGCTCCCGCGATCCCCGTTCAAGCGCTTCAAGTCCGCGAAGAGCAGGCGCAAGACTTCGCGGGTCTTCCTTCGTCCGTCTTCGCCTCCCGCCGGCTCGCCCGGTGCCGGGGGCTCCGCCCCGGCTCTGTGCCGAAAGCGCCTTGCAAACTCGATCATGCGGAGAGAGCCGAAGATCGCCTTGCGGTCCGTGAGCCACGGCAGGAAGTAGGAATGCCTCGGCACGGGCACGTTCTTCACCGCGAGCGCCCCGTTCTCCAGGTCGAGGACGGGCTTGTCGTAGCCCTGGAACTGCGCCGACTGCATCCTGTCGATGTCCGCGCCGATCAGGGCGAAGAGGTGAGCGTTGTGCCCGATTTTCGACCCGGCGCGCCTGTACAGAAGGTACGCCTGATCGACCCCGTATCCCGGCTGCCCCATGTTGACGGCCTCGATCCGGGGATCCAGGACCGTCAGCTGATGACACCACGTGTGGTCGTTGTCGACGCCGACGCCCAGGGTGAACGAATCGCCCGTGCAGACGACGCGGTACGTCCCCTCCGGCACCCGGGCGGCGAACTCCCTGTTGTTCCGGAAGCCCGCGCTGTTCGTCGTCAGGTAGACGCCGCGCCCATACAGGTCGGGGAGGTGGACGTTGGGCCTGTCGACCCAGCCGAGCTCCGGATCGTATTCCGTGTGCCGCCGGTAAGGTGGTACGTAAATCTCTGCCAGGTCATGGACGAGAAGGAGGTAGCTCGCGAGGCCTTCGACGACCACGAGCAAAACGGCCAGCGCGAGGATATTGCCGGCCACCAGCCGCCCGAAGCGCCGCAACGCCGGCGGCCCGGACCGTTCCGGGGACACGGCCTCGGAGCCGGACGGATCCTTGGGCATCGCGTCCGGATCTTAGCGGGTCGCTCGCTCCTTCTTCGCGGCGACCTCCCGGATCACGGAGCCGGGAAGCGTGCCGGAGATCGTGACGCTGTCCGCCCCCTGCGAGACCTTGAACGCCCGGAGGACCGGGACCAGGTCGGGCTGCTTTTCCTGAACGGCCATTCGCCACATCGCGAGGATGCCGCGGACCGCGTCCTCGAGGTTCTGCCGCGTCTCGGCGTCCGCCGTGACGCCCGTGGCGGAGAGCTTCAGCGCGTCGCCGTCGGCCGTCGCGGTGACCGCGACGAGCGAGACGGAGGCCATGGCGCCGAGGATCGCTTCCGGCGCGTCGCCACCGGTCCGTGCGGTCGCGCCCGCCTTCGCCGGCATCCGCGCCATGTCGACCAGCGCCCAGGCCGACGAGCGCGCGTCGACGCGCGAGAACGACGCCCCGAGCCCGGCGCCGGATGCGAAGCTGCTTTCGCCCGCCGCCCGCCGGCCGAGCGCCGCGGCGACCGCGGCCTCGTTCCCGGCGACGATCAGCCGGTTCGACAGGAAGGCCACGGCGCCGCTGTCGCGGGTCGTCCTCCCGTGCTTGCGCATGGCCAGGAGGTAATAGCTGCCTCCCGCGACGCTCTTCTTCACGCCGCCGCGGCTCTCGGTGGCGGCCGCGAGCTTGGCCGCGTCGAAGCGGCCCTCGAAGGCGGCGAAGCCGCTCCCGCCGCCGGGGCCAGCCGCCTTCGGAGAGCCGGCGACGACGACGACGTCGACGTCCTCCTTCGGGTTGAGCCGCACTTCCTCGAGGAACCGGGCCGCGTCGGCGTCGCCCGAGATCCGGTCGGTCTCGGCGAAGACCCTGTCGAAGAGCGGGCTCGTCCGGAGGTCGGCGATCCGGATCATCCCGACCGCGGCCGCGTCGGGTGGCACGAGCGACAGCGCGTCGTCGTTCGCCGCGTTGAGCGGAAGAGCCATCGTGAGCGCGAGGAGCGCGAGGGGAGCGGCGATTCGCTTCATGATCAGAAGTCCTTTCTCCGGAATCGGAGGCACGCGAGGGCGAGGCAGACGGCGCCGAAGAGGCCGGTCGTGACGAACGGCTGGAGGGCGAGGGCCTTCTGCATCCGCGCCGGGCCCTGGTCGGCCATGACGAGGGCCACGACCGCGGTTCCGAGCTCGGCGGTCTTCGGAAAGACCCAGTAGAGGCCGTTGACGAGCTGCGCCGTCCATTCCGACGAGACGGCGGCCGCGATCCGGTCGTGGTTCGCGAGGATGGCCGAAAGGAAGAAGAGCGCGAACGTCGCCATGATCGAAACGGCGGTCGAGGAGGTGAGCGTCCCGATGAGGAACGCGAACGCCATCAGCGCGGCGATTCCAAACAGGATGATGCCGGCGGCGAGAAAGAAGCGCGGGTGGACGAGGCGCGTCTTCCAGATGACGATCAGCCACATGGCCCCGAGGAGGTAGACGACGTTCGAGGCCGAGAGCAGGAGCCCGCCGAGGTAGCGCGACAGGAGGAGCGGCACGCGGCCCACGGGGCGCGAGAGGTAGAGATCGACGGTCCCCTTCTCCTGGAGGCGCGGGACGAGGTGCGCCGTCGCGAAGATGGCGAGGAATGTCCCGACGACGTAGAGAAATCCCGCGAAGCCGGACTCGAAGCCGAGGACGAGCTTGTCGAGGTCGACGGTCTGGCGGCCCAGATGGACGTTCTGGCCGAAGATCTTCGCCCCCGCGAGCGCGCCGTTCACCACGTCGAGATTCACGGCGGCGGCGAAGAGGAGGATGAAAAGGGACGAGAGAGCGAAATAAGCCACGAGCGTCCAGCGCGCTGCCGCCTCGCGGAAGACTTCCTCGACGTTCGCGACGAGGGCTCTCATGACGGGTTCTCCGGAGCTTTCACGAGATCGACGAAGACGTCCTCGAGCGTGGATTTTTCAGGGGTCAGCTCGGTGACGAGCGCGCCGCGGGAACGGGCGGCGTCGATGAGTGCATTCAAATGAGCGGCGTCGCGCACAAGCACGCGTAGGTGGCCGTTCAGCCGCTCGGCGCCCGCTCCCATTCCGCGGAAGTCCGCGAGCAACTCCTCGGAGAGAGGTGACGCAAGGAATCTGTAGCCCTTCGAAGCATCCCCTCCTTTCTCTCCCCTCTTCGTCAACTCCTCGACCGTCCCTTCGGCCGCGAGCTTTCCCTGCCGGAGGACGGCCACGCGGTCGCATGTCAGCTCGATCTCCGAGAGGAGGTGGGAGTTCAGGAGGATCGCGCGGCCCCGTGCGGCCTCGGCCCGAAGGAGATCGCGGATTTCGCGCCGCCCGACGGGGTCGATGCCATCCGTCGGCTCGTCGAGGAGAAGAACTTCCGGGTCGTGGACGAGCGCGGCCGCCAGGCCGAGCCGCTGCGTCATCCCTTTCGAGAACCGCTTCACCTTCACGTCGGCCCAGTCGGAGAGCTTCATCCGCGCGAGGAGGCCCGGGATGCGCCGGCGGAGGGTCGCGTGGTCCACGCCCGACATCCGACCGAAGACCGAAAGTGTCTGACGGGCCGTCAGGTAGCCGGGGAAGCGGTGCCCTTCCGGCAGATAGCCGACACGGCGCCGGCTCTCAGGGTCGGAGACCGGGAGGCCGAGGAGGCGGGCCTCGCCCGACGTCGCGTGGGTGAGGCCGAGAAGGATCTTGACCGCCGTCGTCTTCCCGGCGCCGTTCGGCCCGAGCAGCCCGAAGAGCTCCCCGGGCTCCACCCGGAACGAGATGCCGTCGAGCGCGCGAACCTCGCGCCGCCCCACCCCCGAGCGGTAGACCTTCGTCAGCGCCAAGACCTCGACCGCAGCTCCCATCGACACCTGATACGGAATCCGGGACCGAAGGGTTCCCGCCTGCTAGGCTCTCCGGTCTTGATGAGCGGAAAGCCCGACGCCGTCGTCGTTTCGATCGAAATCCCGCTCCGCCTCTTCCCGGCCGGGCCGGAGGCGCCACCAGCCGGGCCCGCCCCCGTCCTTCTCGCCATGCACGGCTACGCGATGGGTCCCGTCCCGATGCTCGGTCTCGCGAAGCACTTCACGCCGCCGGAGTTCCTGATCGTCTCGATCCAGGGGCCTCAGTCCGCCTACGCTCCGGGGAGCTCGGCCGAAGAGCCGAGGGTCGGCTTCCACTTCGGCGTCTCGCGCGACGCGGAGGACAACCGTGCGGTCCATCGCGCCGCCGTGGCCGCCGCGATCGAATGGGCTGGACGAAACGGCGGCGACGTCTCCCGAGTCTCGATTGCGGCGTTCAGCCACCCGTGCTCCTTCAACTACCGGCTGGCGCTGAATCCCCCGCACGGCGCTCCCTTCCGCGCCATCGTCGCGATCTGCGGAGGGGTCCCCGGCGAGTGGAAGGACGGCGGACCGGAGGGGACTTCCTTCTCCAGGGCCACGCCCGTTCTCCACGTCTCGACGCGGCAGGACGAGTGGTATCCGCTGCAGAAGAGCGCCGCGTACAAGGACCGTCTCGCCGTTCGCTTCGCCTCGGCCGAGCAGCTTTTCTTCGACGGCGGCCACCGCGCCCCGTCCGCGGCATTCGGCGAGATCCGGGCGTTTCTCGCCCGCAACGGATAAGCGCGGCGAAAAAAGGGAGAAGGGGCTCCGGAGGGGCGCCGCACGGGCGGCTCCCCTCCGGCCCCGTTCGAGAGCGTTACTTGGCGGGAACCGATCCGGGCGGGAATTTCTCGAAAAGCTGCGTCATCGCCGCGTTCACGTTCGCCTGCTTCTGCTCGGGCGTTGCCTTCTGGTCGATCGTGTTGCTGGCCGTGCCGCGCCAGACCATCTGCTTCTTCTTGGCGTCGACCAGGTCGATGATGACGGTGCCGACCGGGATCTTCTCGACCGTCGTCTGCGTCGTCCCTCCTCCATAGGCCCCCCAGCGCCCGTAGCCCCAGCCCGTGTTGTAGGTGTTGAGCTGCGTCTGCTCGGAGAGCTGGACGTGCGGGACGACCCAGACGTCGGGATTCTGGTCGTTCAGGGTCCACCCCTTCGCCGTCAGCGCCGCGGTGACCGCGGACTTGATCCGCGAATCGACCATCGGGTCGGCGATCGGGTCCGTGGCCATGTATCCGAACGAATGGTACTGGGCGAAGTTCGTCGCCGGGTCGTAGTCGCTGTTCGTGGTCGGGCTCGACGCGCACGCCGCGATCAGGGCGACGGCGGCGATCACGAGGGCTGTTTTCAACGCTTTCATCTCAGATCCTCCTTCGATGTTGAGAGCCGGATTCTTTCACGAGTCAGCGCCGGCCGCCGCCGCCGCCGGGAAGCCGCCGAAGCCGCCGCCACCACCGCCGCCGCCGAAGCTCCGGCCACCGCCGCCGCCGCCGCCACCCCAGCTGCTGCCTCCACCGCCGCCACCACCGCCGCCCCAGCCGCCACCGCCCCAGCTGCCGCCACCGCCACCACCGCCGGAGCCCCTGTCCGAACTTCCGCTCCCACCGCCGCCATCCCAGCTGCTGCCGCCGCCCCAGGACGAACCGGAGGCGCGCTGGTCCGCGGCCATCTGCGACGCCGCCTGGTTCGAGAGGGACTGGTTCGTCGCGTCGTGCGAGACGTTGCTCCAGCCTCCGTTGCTGTTGTACTGCTGGAAGCCGCTGCCGGTGCTCTTGTAGACGTTCCCGTCCTTCTCGGCGTAGTAGTTGTTGTTGACCTGCTGCACGTGAGCGGTCTGCCCGCCGGGGCCCTCGACTGCGGCGTGGCCGACAGTGGCCTGCTGGCCCGTGTAGGCGTTCCCGACGGTGGCGCGGCCTCCCGTCGCCGCGACGCCCGTGTTCGGGTTGTAGGTCGCGCCGCGGTTCCCGTACCCGTATCCGCCGGTGTAAGCGTTCGCGACCGAGGCCGACTGCCCCGCCGACATTCGCCCCGTCACCGAGTTGTACGACGTTCCGACCTTGCTGCTCCAGGCGTTCCCCGTCCACGCGTTGTAGCCGGCGGAGCTGCGGGTGACGGCCGACGTCGCGCCGTACTGGTGGTACATGTTGCCGCTCGTCGCGGCCCAGCCCCCAGGGCCCCACACGGCCGCGCCGCCGTAGGCGCCGTAAGCCGCGCCGTGATAGCCGTAGGCGCCATAGGCTCCCCAGGCGCCGTAGGCGTACGGCATCGCCCCCCAGTAAGGCGCAGCGCCCCAGACCGCCATCCCGGCCGCGTAGCCGAATCCGAAGCCGACGGCCCAGCCCGTCCACGGCGTCCAGGTCAGGCCGGCCGCGTAGCCATAGGTGACCGGCGGCGGGTACCAGACGCTGGAGTTGATATAGGGCGTGTAGTCGTACCCGGTGCCGTAGACGACGACCCCGTCGTCGGAGACGACCGTCCCCATGTAGCCGGGCGTGTAGCCGATGACAACGGTCTCGGCCGTCGCGTCGTAGACCTGGACGAACGTCACGTAGTAGAGCGGCGAGCTGGGAGGGATCGAGTAGATCGACGCCGGCACGTTCGCGGCGACGGCCCACGGGCCGGCCAGCGACGACGCCGCGAACCAGACGCCGCCGGAGCAGGCGTACCAGTCCTGCGGGCTCACCTGGATGATCGGCGTCGGGCTGTTCACGACGTACGAGAGCGACGTGTCGGCGATCGGCTTGATCTCCGGCGGGCCGCTCACCTTCGGCGTGAACGAGACCTTCGTCCGGTAGACGACGGCGGAGTGCGGGATCTCATTCGAGATCACCGCTTCGGCCGCCTGCGCGGTCCCGGGGACGCACGCCTTCACGTTCTCCTTCGGGCTGTCGTTCGGGATCCTCGCGAAGTCGACCGGGAGGTCCTTCCCCTTCACGTAAGTCCACGGGCCTCCAAGCCCGGGCGAGCGGAACCAGCGCCCCGTCACGAGGACGTACGTCATCTGGTCGTAGAGGTCCTTGAAGACGTTCCCCGTCGTGTTCTGGACGTAGAGGAGCTGCGTTCCCGAGATCGGCGTCCAGTCGGGCGCCCCCTGCGTCACGACCAGCTCGGTCGGAACGTTCGACACGACGACGCCGGGCACGCCGGCCATCAGGAGCGCGTACTGCCCGGTCTTCGGGTCCTTCTGCCCGCGCAGGAGGTCGACGGTCCCCTGCTTCGCGAGGTCCTGGGCCGCCAGCTCGAGGCCGGTCGGCGCCATGACCGACGCGGTCCAGGGCCCGGAGAGCGACGGGGACGTCACGAAGCCGTCGAGGAGGTGCAGGTAGAGGTTCCCCATCGAGTCGCTCGCGATGAACGCGCGCGAGTTGAGGACGCGCTGGAAGGCCGTTCCCGCCACGGGAGTCCAGACCGGATTTCCGTCGATCAGGACGAGGATGGTCGGGCTCTGGGCGAAGACGAACTTCGGCGGCCCGTTCTTCACGGGAACGGCGCGCGCCTTCTGCTCGGCGCCCGAGATCGCGAGGTCCGCTTCGAGCCGGGCCAGCGGCAGTGTGGCCGTCTTCCCCGCGAGGAGGGTCTGGAAATCCTTTTCGTATTGCGCGGCCGAGGACGGGGCCGAAGGGAAGCTCACCTTCGTGACCTTCAGCCCGACCAGCTCGACGCTCTTCTGCTGGCGGTCCACCAGCGAGTTCGCGCTGATCCAGATCACGCCGAAGACGGGGTCCTTCGAGCCGGCGGGCAGGATCGAGACCGCGGCGTGGGAGGCGTAGTGGTAGTAGTCCCAGCTGTCGAGCTGCGGCGCATACAGGCTGTACGTCGCCCCGCCCACCTTGGCCGTCTTCGGCCACGGGTCCGGCGTGACCTCCTGCGGAGACGGCGGCGGCGCCGGTTGCTGGGCAGCCACCGAAAGAGCGACGGCGAGCGGGAGGACGAAGGCAAGGAGGATCAGCGCAGGCCTTTTCATCTGAAACCCTTTCATGACTTTTCGATCTTATGCCCCGACGAGTAGACGGAGACGAGCCGCGAGACGAGAAGCGTCATGTAGAACAGCCCGCCGACGGCCTGCGCCATCGCGATGAGGCGCGCCGTGCGCGAGACGGGGACGATGTCTCCGTAACCGAGCGTTGCCTGCGTCGTCAGGCTGTAGTAGATGGAGGTGAAGCCGTCCAGGTTGGGGTGTGCGCCCGGCACGACGGTCCAGGCGAACGCCTGCGGATCCGACAGTCCCACGAGGATGTCCAAGAACGAGAAGGCGAGGGCGAACATCAGGTACGTCGCGACGGCCGCACAGAGCACCTCGGAATCAACGACAGGCACCCGAAGAATGAAGCGGACGAGCCGGATCGAGACGAAGAGCGAAAAGATGAGGCCAGTCGCCAGCGCGTACTCGCGGGGCACCAGGTCGGGCCGGAGGTGGTTCATCCACAACAGGAGGATCGCCGCCGCGGAGAGGCCGCCGGCCCAGATCAGCAGCTTCTTCCGCTCGCCGACGGCGAGCGCACCGCTGAAGAGGACGAGCGTGAACATCGCCGTCCGCGCCACCTTCCCGAACTCGAGATCCTCGACGTAAGGCTCCGTCAGGTAGAGGAGGACCAGCATCCCGAGGAAGATCGCGGCCGAGTGGCGCCAGAGGCCCGGCCAGATCTCCCCGTTCCTCCTGAACATCATGCCCGCCCCGTCCGTCCGCCTGCGCTCATTACGGGAACATGAACTGGACCTGGGCCCGAAGCTGCCAGTTCGCCGCGTTGTCCGGCCTCACGACGTTGTAGTAGGCGTCGATCGAGGTGTTCATCGGCAGCCGGCCGAGATGGAAGATGTGGCCGACGCCGGCTCCGAGCGGGACGGTCCACATCTGGCCGCTCGCCGCATCCCAGTTGACCGTGTTGATCGGGGCCGAGGTGAGATACGTCCCCCCCTCGAAGTTGTAGTTCACGAACCACTGGATCAGGCCGTTGTTGTAGCTGGGCGAACTGCCGCTTCTGAACGACCAGACGTTGTTGGCGAGGACGCCGTAGACCCACGGATTCCCCTTCTCCAGCCTCAGGACGACGAAGGTCGGGCCAAGGCCCCAGTTGTTGTTCCCGAGCGCCGGGTTCGTGTGGGTCGGCATCTGGACGATCGTGCCGGCGCCCCAGATGATCCCGTGCGGGTCCGCCGGCGAGAGAAACGCCGAGAGCTGCATGTCGCCGAGGCCGCTCACGCTGCTCCCCGTCGGCGAGAGCGCGGGCATCCAGACGACCGGGAGGATCGTCCGGGTGATGACGTTCCATTCCTTGTCGATGTGGAGCGGGATGACAGGCTGGATGTTGAGGACGTCCTGTGTCCCCTGCTCCGGCCCGAAGTTGAAATTCGCGTTGTTCTGGAACGGCACGCTGATGAGGTTCCCGACCGGGTTCTGCGCCAGCTTCGCGAGCTCCTGCGGGGTCATCTCGGCGCGCGCCGGAACGGCGAGCGCGGTGGCGAGGCCAAGGAGGAAGAACGCTCTTCCGCCCGAAGGAAGAAACCGGGAGAGTCGCACGATGGTGCCCCCACAGCGGAAGCAGGCACTCTGTTCCGCGTCCGCCATCATAGCCCCGCCGCGCAGGAATCGTCGGCGCGGGAAGCCTCTACATGAAGACCGCGAAGCGCATCTGGAAGATCGTCATGTACCCCGTCTGCGCGGTTCCGGTCACACGCCCTCGTCCGACGTTGCCGTACCACCGGATGTTCGGCGTGAGGTACCAGTTCAGTCCGCCCATGAGCATGTTCAGCCGGCCGCCCTGCACGTTCCGGTCGGTCAGGTTCGTGAAGGAGTATCGGCACGCCAGCTCGAACGCTCCCCACGTCCTTCGCCTTCCAGTCGAAGTCTCTTCCGCGGGCTGACGCGCGTAAACGTTCCGGTCTTCGGGTCGTACGGGCGGCTCTCGCCGGTCAGGAACCAGCTCGCCGAGACGTAATAGCCTCCGAAGTCCGGGTTCTCGCCTGTCGTCCGGTCGACCCAGGCATGGAGGATCTCGGCCTGAAGCGAGAACGGCCCGTTCACGTAGGCGGCCTCCGCGCCGAGCGTCATCGCGCTGTTCGCGGACATGTCGCCCGTGTCGATCACGTAGGGCGCGATGTAGCTCTCGGGGCGGGACTGGTAGCGCAGGGTGTCGCTCGAGGAGAGGAGAAGGTTCGTGCTCAGCCCGACGTGAAGAAAGCGCGATACGGACCCATCGCCGGACATCCCCTCCCAAGTCGGAAGCCACGTCGCCCGGCCGATGAGGCTGCCGTAGCTCTTCGCGACGAGCCCGTAGTCGCTGCCGCCCGCGCCGTTGCCGAAGATCCCGAGCCTCCAGGTGGCGCGCTCGGAGAGGACGGGCTTTCCCACCTGGATGCCGGCCTCGGTCCCCGGCGCGAGGGCCTGGAGGGGTGCGGCCGGCTCCATGAAGGTGATCGCCCAGCTGCTGTTGATGACGTCGAGCCCCTGCGGCGGCTGGAACTGCCCGAACTTGGTCCGCCCGACGAACTTCAGCTCCGGGAAGAGAAGCCACGCGTCATACAGGACGAAGATGTTCGGCGTGTAGCCGAGGTCGATGCTGTACTCGAGCGGGAGGAGGAGAGTCCAATCCCCCGGAGGAAGAGGCGCGCGCGCCGCAGCTCCGCGCCGTCGTCGAAGCCCGTCAGGTTCCCGGAGGTGTGGAACGCCGCCGCGTCCCCCGCGAGCCGGACGCCGATCGTGGACGTCAGCGCCACCTCCTCGAAGTCGATCAGCGGACCGTAGATCCGGACCCTCCGGCGTCAGGCCGAAGACCGGCTTCGGGTTCGTCAGGGGGAGTCTTCTGGATCATCCCGAGGCGGAGGCCGTCCCACCCGTTCCACGAGAAGACCCAGCGGGTCGTCTTTTCTTCCGGCGGTTTCTCGGCGGCCTCTTCCTCCGGTACTGGCGTCGGAGCCGCGGCCGCGCCTTCTGTCGACGGAGGCGGCGGCTCCTGGGCCGCCGCCGAGAACCCCGTGGAGCACGACAGAACGAGCGCGATCAGGCCTGCCTGGCGGCTCTTCAACGAAAGACTTCCCGTCGACCCTCGCCCGGTCACTTCCCCATGCCGGCGAGGACGCGCTGCATCGGCTCCTGGCTGACGACGATGAAGCCCTTCACCGGGTTGTTCAGGTCGAGGATGACGTAGACGACGAGCGTCACGAGGAAGAGGAAGCTCATCGTGCCGCCGAGCGGAGGCTGTCTTCGCAGTCCCCTGCGCGCGGCCGACGAGTCCCGTCGCGATGGCGGCGGCGAAGAAGAGGAGCGCCACGACGCTCTCGGGGAGCCGGTCCTTGAGGGCGACGACCCGCGCCGCGTGCGCGCTTGTCAGGTCGTTGAGCGTGTTCGTCAGCGGCACCGCGATCGGCGTCCCGGCGCTCAACGCGTCTCCCACGAGCCCGGTCATCCGGTTCTGCAGCGCCTGGAATCGTCCGAGCTCCCGTTCGAGCCTGGCGGAATCGGCCCTCTCCCGTGCGAGGTCGAGCCGGAGCTGCGTGTACTCGCGGACGACGTCCTGCAGCTTCGTCCGGACCGGGTCGGGGAGGAGGCTCGCGCAGGTGTAGAAGTCCCCGATCGACGTTGCTGTCCTGGACGAGCATCTCGCGCCGGTGGTCGTACTTGGCGAGCGCCATGGAAAAGGTAAACGCCAGGAGGAGTCCGAGAATCGCCACGACCGCGTCCTCGAACTTTCCCTCGGGCCGGGCGCTCACGTCCGTCCGGAGCCTCCGGCCGAGCCAGAAGCCGACGCCCCAGGTCGCGAGCATCACCGCGGCCAGAAGGAGCGCGGTCAGCGCAGGGTCAATCCGACTGAAGAAGCTACCCATCAAGTACCCCCGTCCGTCAAAAACGGTACGTTACGCCGCCGGTGATTTCGGCGGAGGAGAAGATGTTCGTCGTGAAGGGCTCGCACTTGCCGTCCGGATAGCAGACGATGGCGCCGACGCGGGTCCGCCCGCCCCGCCACCGGTAGCGCGCGTCGGCCCGAAGCGCGAAGCGGGGTCCCAGCGAATAGGTCCCGCCAAGCGCGAAGCTCGCGACGAACTGGGCGGAGGAGGCCCGGTCGAGCGTCGCGACGGACGGGTTGAGATGCATGATGCCGCCGCCGAGACCCAGATAGCCGCGGACCTTCCCGCGGCCGAACCAGTAGAGGGCGTCGACTTCGTAGGTGTTCACGAGGACAGGCGTCGAGGAGCCGAAGAACTCCCCGGTGGCCGGGTCGAACGGCTCGAGCTTCGAATCGGCCCGGGACCAGGCCGCCTCGACGCTGAACGTGAGCGACACCCGGTAGCCGACGCGGAGACCGACGGTCGGCACGCTCGCCATCAGGACGTCGACCTTCTCGCTCGTGTACACGCGGCTCCCGAGGAACCCGCCAGCGAAGGCCGAGATCTCCCAGCGGGCGTTCTCCTGGGCGGCCGCGGTCGCCGGCCCGAACGCCGGTCCGGCGAGAACGACCATCGCGGCGAGCCAGGCCAGACGGGGGACGTGAGACCGCATCGGCATCGTCTCCATCCTCACCGGAACATCACCGCTCCGAAGACCCGCCACGTCGTGGCCGAAACGTAGACGGTCGGAAGGGCCGAGTACGTGGAGAGCCGCGAGGTCCAGGCCCACGCCCCGCCGACGGCGACATGGTTCGACAGCGGGAGGCGTCCCTGAGCCAGGGCCGATTCGATCCGGGAGTTGTCCGAGAACCCGTTCGACGTGTGCTGCCACTGGGTGGAGAACCCCAGCTTCACGACGTCGACGCCGTACCGGCGGACGTAGGCGAAGGCGTGGACGCCGCCGCCGGGGCTGAAGTCGTAGCCCCTGTTGATCTCTCCATCATTCTCCTCCGTGGAATAGTCGGCCTCGACGGCAGCCAGCGGCATCACCGAGAGGCCGACCTCGGTCGTCAGCTCGAAGTCCTTTCCGAGCGGCACCCGCATCAGATGGTCGAGGGCGAAGGCCTGCGCCCCGTAGTAGAGCGGAGCGTCGTTGAAGTAGTCGAAGTGGAGGAAGAGGCCGAGGCGCTGCCGGGCGCCGGCGTTCTCCGAGAGAACCCAGTCCGCGAGGAGGCCGCGCGTGGCGAACTGGGTGAACAGGCTGGCGGCCGGCTGGACGATCTCTCCCGACGCGTCGAAGTAGTCGAACGGCGCGCGATGCGCGCCGTCGAAGAGGTCGCCGTACCGGACGAGCGCGGCGCCGCCTCCCTGTGACGGTCGTCGCCGGCCACGGCGCTCCCGCTCCGGTGCTGGTAGAGCCCGTCGATCTCGATGTAGAAGCGGCCGGGGAAGCGGTCCGGCGGGTTCTGAAACTGCTTCGACCCACTCGCCGCGGACGAGCCGGTTGAACCCTCCGAGAGGGTCGACGACGAGGCCCGCGACCTCGCGCAGGACCCGCCCGAGGCCACGCGCCGTGTTGTCGACGATCATGATCGCGAGCCGATGCTCGATCTCTCCTCGCGCCATGCCGCCGAGCGTCGTGTTGACCATGTCGTTGATGGCGGGCGGTTCGTTCTCCATGACCGTTTCCCAGAGGAAGCTCCCGAAGAACGTGAAGGCCCCCGACTCCCAGAAGCCATAGCCATTGGACCGGGCCGCGTTGAAGTAGAGGCTGCCGTGCAGGGGGTGCGACCCCTGGTTCGTGTCGAACGCGTCGTGGTCGTAGGTGAAGCCCGTCTGGAAGTTCTGCTGGATCGTCTTCAGCGAGATGTAGGCGTAGTCGCCCTTGCTGACGTAGCGGTTGTAGGCCCACGGCAGAACCTCGATGGCGGCGACTTCCGCCGCCGCGAGGGCGAAGTTCCGCTGCCTCGGCTCCCAGGCCGGGAGGCTCGCCGCCGTCTCCCTCGGAGGCGTGAGAACCGGCTCCGCCGGGGCCGGCGGCGCGCTCCGAGTGGCCGCGGCCAGCGGGCGCTCGGGCGGGAGGCCGCCGAGCCCCGGGCGGAGAACGAACGGCGCGGCTGCGTCCCCGCCGGCGAACAGGCGGAACGACTGGTCCGCGTAGACCGGCGCCGGGGCCATAAGCGCCAGAGAGAGGAAGCAGATCGATTGGATCTTCAGCTCGGCCTTCCCGCAGGAAACACTCAATTTTTCCAGAGCCGGCAGAAAACGTCGAGGGGGCTCCCGGCGATTTCCGGCGTGTCGGGCCGCATTCCGGAGGTTTCCGGATCTCAGCGGCCGCTCCGCGCGAACCGCTCGCGCACGAGCGCGACGTGCTGCCTGAGCGTGTAGAGCATCGGGGCCTGGAGCGCCGGGACTCGCGCCGTATTCACCCTCTCCTCGAGCCGATCGAGCTCCTTCCCGAGCGCCGCCCCGTCATCGCCCTTGTCGAAGCGCGCCTCGAGGAGACGCAGCTCGGTGTACAAGCGGATGATCCGGCGTCGAACGAGCCATTCGTACAGGGCCGGGAGGAGCCGGAAGACCGGATACGACAGCGCCGCGACGGGGAGGAGCGCGAGGAGCCAGTGCGAGACCCGTGCCCAGAGCCAGAACGGGAGGTTCCGCTGGAAGACGTTTCCGCCCGACCTGTAGAACGAGCGCGACGCCGTCGAGAGCGGAACGTCCACGGGTTCGGGCGCCGGAAACTGCCCCGCCCGCCGCAGGATGCCGGGGCCTCCGTGGATCCGGTCTGCCGCCTGCAGGAGGAGGAACTGGATGGCCGGGTGCAGATCCTCGCGCACCAGGAGGCTGGACATCGGCGCAATCAGTGTCATGTCGTGCTGTGGGCGGTTGGCGGCCAGGTTTCCGACCCCCTGCGGGATCACGACTTTCCGGAGGTACGGATAGAGCGCGACGTATGCGTCCGCGCGCGGAAAGGACACCAGGCCGATGCGCTCGTCTGCGAGCAGCTTCCGGACGACCGGGGCCTCGGGCGCCGTCGCCATGGCGGCGCAGTCGAGCTCGCCTCGGAGGAGCGCCTCGCCTCCCCCGCCCGGCGTCAGCGGGAGCTGCGTGACGGCGTCCTCGAGCCCTTCCGCCCGGAGGAGGGTGAGCATGAGCGGCCGGGTGCCGCCCCCTTCGGGGCCGATCGAGACCCGCTTGCCGCGCAGGGCGGGAAGCTCGAGGGGCTCGGGAAGCCCGCGGCAGAAGATCCAGAGCGGCTCCCACGAGATCGTCCCGAGCGAGGCGAGGCCGGGCGACGCCTGGGCCGTCGTGAGGCCGCCCGAGACGAAGCCGGCCGCGACGCCCGAGCGCGGGTCGTCGAGCCGCCTGAGGTTCTCGACGTCGCCGAGAGAGGTGACGATCTTCACGTCGATCCCGTCGCGAGCGAGGGCGCGGCGGTACTCCTCCCCCAGCACGCGGTAGGCCCCGCCCTCCGGCCCCGTCGTCAGGACGAGGCTCTTCGGCGGGACCGGCACCAGGCGGAGCAGGCTGAACGCTAGAACGCCGACGAGTGCGGCTACGAGAAGGGCGGCCAGAAGGAGGCGCCGGGCCGGGGTTCGCGGGTTCTCGTGTGTCACGGGTGCGCCCGCGAATTCTGAACAGGCCGGCCGCTCACGGCCAACCGGAGAAGCGGTACTGCAGTGCGACGGCGAGCGTCGTGAAGTTCTGCCCGACGCGCACCGCCGCGCCCTTGGCGGCGGAGGCCTTCACGGCCATCGCCCGGCTGAGGGGCACTGACGCCGTCAGGCCGAGGCGCGTGTTGGACTGCCGGTCGTCCCTCTGGACGCCGTCCATCGTCGAGCGGCCGCCCGTGTAGTACGTGCCGTCGACGGCGAGCCAGAGGCCCGGGAGAAAGGTGTAGGCGACGTGCGCCTGGAAGGTCCAGAGCGGGTCCTGCGTCCGCCTCGACTCACCCGGGTAGAACGCGTCGTTCGGGGTGAAGATCCAGACCCCGGCGTAAGCCTCGAAGTCCCACTTTCCGGCCGGGAACGTGGCGCCGACCTCGGGCTTGAAGGCCCAGCGGTTCGACCCGAGGTTGATCAGCTTCTCCGGGCTGTACTGGCCGGTCGGAGCCGTCACGGCGAGGCTCATTCCGAGTGCCGCCGTCCGCGGCCGCGCGAAGAACTCCTTGGGCGTCAGCGCGGGCCCGCCGAGAAGATTCACGGCGAAGCGGCCAGCGAGGTCGCCAAGGCCGGAGCGGGTGATGGACGCGCGGGTCTCGCCGACGTTTCCGGAGACATCCCCCCAGACGTAGGGAAGGATCAGCGTCGCGCTCGCCTGCCGGCCGAAGAGCCCGAAGGTCCGCGAGATCCCCGGCGAAATGTAATTGATCCGCGCCGCGACGTCCGAGAACGGGAGAGACGGGTCGAAGACGACGCCCCCTTGCGAGTTGCCGTAGCTGACGACGATGAAGTTCAGGCCGACGGGCGCGGGCGAGTAGGCGCGCGGCTCGAGGTTTTGCCCGAGCGCCGGCGCCGAAAGGCCGAGACCCAGAGCGAGTGTGAACGGCGCGAGCGCCGTGTGGACGCGGGAGCGTTTCATCTCTGGTATCTGCCTCAGGGGCGATTCGGGCGCCGTATGTTAGCCGTTCCGTTCAGTTCCCGTGCCATAGAATCCGGCACGCGAGGTCACAGAATGAACCGGAGCCGGACCCTGACCCTGGCTACTCTCTCTGCACTTGCCGTCATGGCCGCAGCGCCAGCGACCGGCCAGCCGGCCGGCCTCGACCCGGCCGTTGACGCGCGGGTGAAGACGGACCTCGAGGCGATCCGGCAAGCCGACGCGAACCGGAAACTCGCGTTCCTGAGGCGGGGCACTCCCGACGCGGAGCGCTTCCAGATCCTCCAGGAGTCCCGCGACGTGCGCACCAGGGCCTCCCTCGACGCCGTGCAGGCGCTCTTTCCCGTGCGCGCGTCGATGCCGAAGGACCCGTGGAAGGCGCTCGTTTCGCAGCTCGCCGCGCAGCCCCCGCACACGCTCCTCGCCGAGCAAGCGCTGAAGGAGCTTCCGGCGGTCGTGCCGGACGAGGCGCGCCGGAAGCCCGCCGAGAAGGCGCTCAAGGACCTCCTGAGCGCCGCGAAGGACAGCGACGACGACCGGGTGGCGGGAAGAAAGAACGTCTTCGCACTCCTCGAGAAGCCGACGTCGACGCTCGAGGACTTCGTCACCGTCCTCGCGAAATACAGCGACAAGCAGGCGAAGCTGGACGACAAGCTCGTGGCGGCTTCGGACGCCCTGCAGCAGGCGCTCACCGAGGCCGA
Source organism: uncultured Acidobacteriota bacterium (assembly GCA_963721385.1). GTDB lineage: Bacteria > Acidobacteriota > Thermoanaerobaculia > UBA5066 > UBA5066 > DAOMFB01. The sequence continues at coordinate 494,664 of CAVRJB010000019.1, read as the reverse complement.
GTGGCAGGAGCTGGTCCGACGCCTTTCGAAGCCCGCCGCGTAGCCTCCCGGGGAAGCAGATGCATCAATCGAGGACCCGCGGCCCCCCAGAGACGCCCGGCCGTCCACTAGAATCCCGACGCCCGCGCGCTGCGGAGCTTCCGGAGGTCCCATGCACGACAGCTTCAAGACGAAGAGCCGCCTCAAGGTGGGCTCGGCGAGCTACACCTACTACAGCCTCCCCGTCCTCGCGAAGAGGTTCCCGAAAGTCAAAAAGCTCCCCTACTCGCTCCGGATACTCCTCGAGAACCTCCTCCGCCACGAAGACGGCCGCTCCGTCCACGCGGCGGACATCGAGGGGCTCGCAAACCGCGACGTCAGGACGCCGACGGACCGCGAGATCGCCTTCCGCCCGGCCCGCGTCCTCCTTCAGGACTTCACGGGCGTCCCCGCGGTCGTCGACCTCGCCGCGATGCGAGAGGCCCTTGCCTCGATGGGCGGGAACCCCGAGAAGATCAACCCCCTCGCGCCCGCCGACCTCGTCATCGACCACTCGGTCATCGTCGACCAGTTCGCAACGTCGCAGGCGTTCGGCGCGAACGCGCAGCTCGAGTTCGACCGGAACCGGGAGCGCTACGCCTTCCTCCGGTGGGGTCAGAACGCCTTCCGGAACTTCCGCGTCGTCCCGCCGGACACGGGGATCTGCCACCAGGTGAACCTCGAATACCTCGCGAGCGTCGTCTTCACGGGCGAGGGGAAGACGCGCCTATCCCGACACCCTCGTCGGGACCGACAGCCACACGACGATGATCAACGGACTCGGCGTCCTCGGCTGGGGCGTCGGTGGCATCGAGGCGGAAGCCGCGCTCCTCGGTCAGCCGCAGTCGATGCTGATCCCCGACGTCATCGGCTTCAAGCTCGTCGGGACGCTGCCGCCGGGCGCCACGGCCACCGACCTCGTCCTCACCGTCACGCAGATGCTCCGGAAGAAGGGGGTCGTCGGGAAGTTCGTCGAGTTCTACGGCCCCGGTGTCGCGGCGCTGGCGCTGACCGACCGGGCCACGATCGCGAACATGGCGCCCGAGTACGGCGCCACGATGGGCTTCTTCCCGGTGGACGCCGAGACGATCAAGTACCTGAAGTTCTCGGGCCGCCCGGCGAAGGTCGTCGCGCTGGCGGAGGCCTACTGCAGGAAGCAGGGGCTCTTCCGGACGAAGGAGTCGCCCGAGCCCGTCTTCACCGACACCCTCACGCTCAATCTCAAGGACGTCGAGCCGTCGCTTGCCGGGCCGCGCCGGCCGCAGGACCGCGTGCCGCTCAAGGACTCGAAGAAGATCTTCCGCGAGTCGTTGAAGGTCTTCCTCGAGAAGGCGCCGCGCCGGGCTCCGACACGAAGACGACCCCGGTGAAGGACGGCCACATCACGTACGAAATCCCGCATGGCGCGGTCGTCATCGCCTCCATCACGTCGTGCACGAACACGTCGAACCCGTCGGTCATGCTCGGCGCCGGCCTCCTCGCGAAGAAGGCGGTCGAGCGCGGCCTCGCGGTCAAGCCGTGGGTCAAGACCTCCCTCGCCCCCGGCTCGAAGGTCGTCACCGACTACCTCACCGACGCCGGCCTCATGCCCTACCTGGAGGCGGTCGGCTTCCACCTCGTCGGCTACGGCTGCACGACCTGCATCGGCAACTCGGGCCCGCTGCCCGAAGCCGTGTCGGAGGCCGTGCGGTCCGGCGAAATGGTGGTCGCGGGAGTCCTCTCCGGGAACCGGAATTTCGAGGGCCGCATCAGCCCGCAGGTCAAAATGAACTATCTCGCGTCTCCCCCGCTCGTCGTCGCGTACGCGCTCGCGGGCGAGATGGACCTCGACCTGACGACCGAGCCGCTCGGCAACGACCGGAACGGCGCACCCGTCTACCTGAAAGACATCTGGCCGACGCCCGAGGAGGTCCAGGGGGCCGTCGCCTCGTCGGTGAAGCCGTCCCACTTCAAGAAGGCGTACGGCGAGGTCTTCGACGGCGACCGCAACTGGCAGGCGCTGAAGATCCCGAAGGGCCGCACCTACGTCTGGGAGGGCTCCTCGACGTACGTCCGGAAGCCCCCGTTCTTCACCGACATCCCGAAGGAGCCGGCGCCGGCGAAAGAGATCTCGGGCGCGCGCTGCCTCGTGATGCTCGGCGATTCGGTCACGACCGACCACATCTCCCCCGCCGGCAACATCGCGAAGGGCTCACCCGCGGCGAAGTACCTCGTCGAGCACGGCGTCGAACCGAAGGACTTCAACTCCTACGGCGCGCGCCGGGGCAACCACGAGGTGATGATGCGCGGCACCTTCGCGAACATCCGCCTCAAGAACTTCCTCGTCCCCGGCATCGAAGGAAACGTCACCGTCCACTTCCCGACGAGCGAGCAGATGTCGATCTACGACGCGGCGATGAAGTATCAGGCCGCGAAGACGCCGCTCGTCGTCGTGGCCGGCGCGGAATACGGCACCGGCTCGTCGCGCGACTGGGCGGCCAAAGGCACGATGCTCCTCGGCGTCCGGGCGGTCATCGCCAAGACCTTCGAGCGGATCCACCGCTCGAACCTCGCGGGCATGGGCGTCCTTCCGCTCCAGTTCGAGCCGGGCCAGGACGTGCAGACTCTCGGCCTGACGGGGAAGGAGACCTTCGCCGTCGCCGGCATCGCGAAGGACCTCGCGCCGAAGAAGAAGCTGACCGTGACCGCGACGGGCGAGGGCGGGAAGAAAACGACCTTCACCGTCACCTGCCGTCTCGACACCCCGAACGAAGTCGACTACTACCGGAACGGCGGCATCCTCCACTTCGTCCTGAGGCAGCTCGCGGCGGCGTAGACAGCCGCGGGCCGGGTGCCCTCCGACGCCCGCGCGCACTGTCTGAGCGAAGCGAGTTTGCGCGCCAAGGAGGAGGAGATCCCGGCCGCGGTCTGCCCGGTTCGTTCCTGCGACCCCTTCTCGATTAAGATTCGCGCACCTTGAGCGCGCGGGCGGCCCAGTGTCCGAACTGCGGGGCGGAGATCCTCTTCTCCGCCGGCACGTCCCTCGTCACGGTCTGCAAGCAGTGCCGCGCGGCCGTCGCCCGGAAGGGCGTCGCCCTCGAGAACATCGGCATCGTCGCCGAGCTGGTCCCGACGTCGTCGCCCGTTCCGGGTGGGCATGCGCAGCCGCGGGTCGAAGTCGGTCAAGCCCTTCGCGATCGTCGGGCGGCTTCAGCTCTCGACCGGCGAGGGAACGTGGGACGAGTGGCACATCGCGTTCGGCGACGGCGGCTACGCCTGGCTGGCCGAGGCGCAGGGGGGCTTCTGGGTGATGCTCCCGCTCGCGCCGCCGCGCGTGCCGGAGTGGGAGGGGCTCGAACCGGGGCGGCCGCTCCCGCTCGGCGCCTACGGCAACTTCACCGTCTCGGAGGTCCGGCAGGCGACGTACGTCTCGGCGGAAGGAGACCTCCCCTTCGTCGCGCCTCCCGGCTCGGTCTTCCGGTACGCCGACGTCTCCGGCGCGGACGGGTCGCTCGGCACCCTCGACTACGGCGACGACCCGGGGCTCGACGGCTTCTTCGTCGGCCGAAAGGTCGAGCTGGCGGAGCTGGGGATCGAGGGGCTGACCGCCTGGAAGGAGCGGAAGGCGGGCGCGACGGCGCAGGCGCTCAACTGCCCGAGCTGCGGCGGCGCGCTCCAGCTCAAGGACCCGGCCGCGACAGTCCGGATCGCCTGCACCTACTGTGGGTCGCTCCTCGGATCGCGAGAGAAGGGCGCGGAAGGCCCGCCGTCGAAGTTCGAGGTGCTCCAGAAGCTCTCGGCGGTCCCGTTCCGCCCGACGCTGCCGCTCGGGAGCGAGGGGACGCTGAACGGCCACCCGTACGCCGTCCTCGGCGCCGTCCTCAAGAAGACGAGCTCGGGTGGGACCGACTACTTCTGGGTCGAGTACCTCCTGAAGGAGACGAAGAGCGAGGCCTACCACTGGCTCGCCGAGTCGAACGGGCACTGGACGCTCCTTGCGCCGGTCGCGGCCGGCGGCCGTGACCGACGGTCCACGGTTCGCCGTTCCAGGACCGGCGTTACCGCGTCTTCGGCCGGAACCCTGCCGTCGTCGAGGCCGTTCTCGGCGAGTTCTATTGGGCGGTTCGGAAAGGCGAGACGACGCAGGCGGCCGACTACATCGCGCCGCCGCGGATGCTCTCGAAGGAGCAGGCGAAGAGCGAGGTCAACTGGACCGAGGGTCGCTACGTCCCGAAGGCCGAGATCGAAGCTGGCCTGAAGCTGAAAGAGCCGCTCCCGGTCCCGACGGGCGTGGGGGCGTGCCAGCCGTGGCCGCACGAGGGAACCGCGCGGCTCTGGTGGCGATCGGCGTTCCTCCTCTCGGGGCTCGCGATCCTCGTCTTCCTCCTCGTGTTGATCCGCGACCCGAGGAAGGTCGTCTTCGACAAGACGTTCGACCTCGTCGACGCGAAGCAGGCCGTCTACGCCGAACGCGGCACGATGCCACCGAAGGGCGACTGGCAGGCGCAGAGCTCGTCGAAGTCGATCGCCGACCGGGCCGCCGCCGAGGCCGCCTCGACGGCGAGCCGCGTCCTCCTCTCCGATCCGTTCGAGACCGGAAAGAGCACGAACCTCGAGGCGACGATCTGGGCGCCGACACAGAACACGTGGATCGGCGTCGGGACCGACCTGATCTCCGAGACGACGGGCGAAGCGCGCTCCTTCTACCTCCTCTCCGACCGCTATTCGGGGGTCGACGGCGGCGAAAGCTGGAGCGAGGGGAGCCAGTCGCGGTCGGTCTTCGTCTCGCAGGTGCCGCCCGGAAAGTACGTCCTCCGGCTGGAGCCGGAGTCGGACGCCGGAAAGGCGCCGGGGTCGTTCCGCGTCCGGCTGCGGAGCGGCGTTCCGCGAATCTGGCAGCTCATCGTCACGCTCTTCCTTCTGATGCTGGGCCCGGCCTGGCTCGGCTTCTCGAAGATGGCGTTCGAGGGACGGCGCTGGTCGGAGAGCGATTTCACGCCGGCGGGCACGGTGCGCGAGGACGGCGGCGACAGCGACGACGGAGGTGACGAATGAGGCGCGTTTACCAGGGTCTTGGCGGATTCCTGCTCCTCCTCTACTCGTACGCCGCCTTCACGGGCTGGGAATACCCGGGCAACGCGAAGAAGAACGTCCTGCCCGCGGGCGCGCGCAACGCGGGGGGCTATCGGAGCTACCACTTCTGGAGCGGAGGCAAATGATGTACTGGTTGACGTTGCACGGAAATCAGATCATCTCGACGATCGTCTACTCGGTCATCGGGATCTTCATCTTCGCGGTGTTCTTCGCGATCCTGCCGAAAGTCCTCCCCTTCTCCCTGAAGAAGGAGATGGAGGAGGACCAGAACGTCGCGCTCGCCATCGTGATCGGCTCGATCATCATCGCGCTGGCGATCATCATCGCGGCGGCCGTCACCGGCGGCTGAGACGGGGCTCTTGGAATCCCGCGCGGAGGGGGAAGGGGGGAACCCGAGCGCCGGGTTCCCCCAGCCGAGAGTCGGCTCCGTCTACCTGACGGTCTTCGTCATCGCCTCGTGCGGGCTCGTCTACGAGCTCGTCGCGGGGACGCTCGCGAGCTACCTGCTCGGCGACTCCGTCACCCAGTTCTCCCTCGTCATCGGCGTCTACCTGACCTCCATGGGCGCGGGTGCGTTTCTCTCGCGCTTCCTGACACGCGGGATCGCCCGCCGGTTCGTCGAGGCCGAGATCGCCGTGGCGCTGGTCGGCGGCCTCTCGGCGCCCGTCCTCTTCTTCGCTTTCTCGTCGCCCCGCTGGTTCTCTCCCGTCTTCTTCGGCCTCGTCTTCCTGATCGGAGCCCTCGTCGGGCTCGAGATTCCGCTGATGATGCGGCTCCTGAAGGACGCGGTCGTCTTCAAGGACCTCGTCGCGCAGGTCCTGACGTTCGACTACCTCGGCTCGCTCGCGGCGTCGGTCCTCTTCCCGCTCCTCCTCCTGCCGCGGCTCGGCCTCGTCCGGACGGCGGTCCTCTTCGGGCTCCTGAACGCCGCCGTCGCCTTCTGGTCGATCCACCTCTTCCGGCACCAGATCGGCGGCGCGGGAGGCCTCCTCGCGCGGGCCTCGTTCGTCACGGGACTCCTCCTCGTCGCGTTCGCGTCCGCCGGCCAGCTGACGAACCTGGCCGAGGAGCAGCAGTACGCCGACGAGGTCGTCGTCGCGAAGACGTCGACGTACCAGCGAATCGTCGTCACCCGGAACCGCGCCGGCTTCCAGCTCTTCCTGAACGGCCACCTCCAGTTCTCGTCGGTCGACGAGTACCGGTACCACGAGGCCCTCGTCCACCCCGCCTTCGCGCTCCGTCCCGACGCGAAGCGCGTCGCCGTCCTCGGCGGCGGCGACGGCCTCGCCGTCCGCGAGGTCCTGAAGCACCCGTCGGTCGAGTCGGTGACCCTCGTCGACCTCGACCCGGAGATGACGGCGCTCGCGAAGTCGCACCCGCTCTTCGCCGCCCAGAACGAGCACTCCCTGGCCGACTCGCGGGTGACGGTCGTGAACGACGACGCGATGGTCTGGCTCGAGAAGGGAGCCGGGCTCTTCGACCTCGTCTTCGTCGACTTCCCCGACCCGAACAGCTACGCCGTCGGGAAGCTCTACACGACGCGCTTCTACGCGCTCGTCAAGAGGCGCCTCGACCCGGACGGGGCGATGTCGGTCCAGTCGACCTCGCCGCTCTTCGCGCGCCACTCGTTCTGGATCGTGGCGGCGACGGTCGAGGCCGCTGGCTTCTCGACCCGCCCGTACCACATGACCGTGCCGTCGTTCGGGGTCTGGGGCTACGTCCTCGCCTCGCCGCGTCCCTTCGCCGTCCCGTCGACCGTGATCCCGGGTCTCAAGGCGATCTCCCCGGCGACCGTCGCCTCGCTCTTCACCTTTCCCCCCGACATCGCGAAGGTGGAGTCGCCGGTGAACCGCCTCAACGACCAGGTCCTCGTCCGGACGTACGAGCACGAGTGGAAGAAATTCGACTGACGCGCCGCGAGGCGATCGCCTCGCTCGTCGGCGCCGGCGCGCTCCCCGCCCTCGCCGCCGCGCTCGCCGCCTGCGGCCGGAAGGACTCGAAGGCGCTCCCCTTCTCCGGCCGGATCGTCGGCCCCGACGCGGCGCTCGGCCACCGACTCCGGACGGACGAGCTCCTCGCCCGCCCCGCCGTCCGGACGGAGCGCGTCGGCACGGCGATTCTCGGCTCCGGGATCTCCGGCCTCTCGGCCGCCTGGGTGCTCGCGCGGAGCGGCGACACCGACTTCAGCGTCTACGACCTGGAGCGGGAGCCGGGCGGGACCGCGATCTCCGGCGCGAACGCCGTCTCCCGTTACCCGTGGGCCGCCCACTACGTCCCCGTCCCCGCCTACCCGAACGCCGCCCTCGAGGCGGTTCTGACCGAGATCGGCGCCGTCACCGGGCGCGACGAGGACGGCGACCCGGTCTTCGCCGAGGAGATGCTCTGCCGGGAGCCCGAGGAAAGGCTCTTCTTCGGCTACGAGTGGCACGCGGGCCTCTACCCGCGTTCCGGCGCCTCGCCCGACGACCTCGCGCAGCTCTTCCGGTTCGAGGAGGAGGTTCGCGTCGCTCGCGGCACGCCGCGACGCAAAGGGGCGCCGCGCGTTCGCGGTGCCGACGCGCTGTTCTTCGGACGACGCCGACCTCGTGGCGCTCGACCGGATCCCGATGGAATCGTGGCTCGCGGAACGGGGCTTCACGTCGAAGCGGCTGAGGTGGCTCGTGGAGTACGGCTGCCGCGACGATTTCGGCGGCAGTCTCGGCCAGACCTCTGCCTGGGCGGGGCTCCACTACCACGCGGCGCGCCTTCCGGGAGAGGACCCGGACGAGGAAGCCGCCGAGTTCCTGACCTGGCCCGAGGGAAACGGCCGGCTCGTCGACCACCTCGCGAAGTCCGCCGCGGGGCGGATCGTCACCGGAGCGCTCGTCTTCGACCTCGTCCCCCGGACGGCGCCGGGCGGCCCGGTCTCCCTCCGGTACCTCGACGCCGCGAAGGACGAGGTCGTCGCCGTCGAGGCGCGCGACGCCGTTGCGGCGATTCCCGAAGTACGCCCTCGCCCGGGTCCTCGCCCCGTGGCGCGCGGCGCCGCCGGCATTTCTCTCCGGCCTCGACTACGCCCCGTGGCTCGTCGCGAATGTGACGCTCTCCGGCCGGCCGAAGGAGCGCGGCTTTCCGATGGCGTGGGACAACGTCCTCTACGACTCGCCGTCGCTCGGCTACGTCGTGGCGACCCACCAGACGGGGCCCGCCTCGGGGCGCGACGACGGGCCGACCGTCTGGACCTGGTACCACGCGTACGCCGGCGAGGAGGCGAAGGCCGCCCGCGAGAAGCTCTACGCGCGCGACGTGGGAGGAGCTGGCGTCGGCCGTCCTCGCCGACCTCTGCCGCGCCCACCCCGACCTCCCCCCGCTCGTCACCCGGATCGACGTGATGCGCTGGGGACACGCGATGCTGCGTCCCGTCCCCGGCTTCCTCTCGAACCCCGTCCGGCGGCTCCCCGACGAGCCGCTCGGGGGCGTCCGCTTCGCCCACGCCGACTGCGGCGGCCTGCCGCTCTTCGAGGACGCGCAGGACGCGGGCGTCCGGGCCGCCGAGTCGATCCTCGCGGAGCGCCGCGGCCGGACCGGCGCCTAGTACTTCTCCTCGACGTACTTGTACGGGTACTTCGGCTCACGGTAGCCGCCCGGCTTCTGCCGCTTCGGCAGCACGATCTTCTCCCGCGGCGCCTTCTTGTACGGAATGCTCCTCAGGAGGTGCGAGATGATGTTCAGCCGCGCCCGCTGCTTGTCGTCGGACCGCGCGACGAACCACGGCGCCCAGGCGGTGTCGGTGGCCGCGAACATCTCGTCCCGCGCCTTCGAGTAGTCGTACCAGCGGTTGTAGGACTTCAGGTCCATCGGCGAGAGCTTCCAGATCTTCCGGCCGTCGTCGATCCGCGCCGCGAGCCGCCGCGTCTGCTCCTCCGGGCTCACCTCCAGCCAGTACTTCAGGAGGATGATGCCGGACCCGACCATGAGCTTTTCGAAGAGGGGCGCCAACTTCAGGAAGCGCCGCGCCTCCTCCTCGGTGCAGAAGCCCATCACCCGCTCGACCCCTGCCCGGTTGTACCAGCTGCGGTCGAAGATCACGACCTCGCCGGCCGCCGGCAGGTGTGGCAGGTAACGCTGCGCGTACATCTGCGACTTCTCACGCTCGGTCGGGGCGGTCAGGGCGACGACGCGGAAGACTCGCGGGCTGACGCGCTCGGTGATCGCCTTGATCGTCCCCCCCTTGCCGGCGCCGTCGCGCCCTTCGAAGACGATGACGACCTTCAGCCCCTTGTGCTTGACCCATTCCTGGAGCCGGACGAGCTCCACGTGGAGCTTCTTCATCTGCCGCGCGTAATCCTTCCCGGAGAGCTCCTCGCGGGGGGCCCCTTCCCCCGCCTTCCCGCCTTTCCCCTCGCGCCTCTTCTTCTTGCCCTTGTGCCGACCTCTCTTTCTCCGTTCCAGTTCTGCCATCGTCTCCCGCCGCCGCACGCCGTCCCGACGCCGATTCTCTCAGAAGCTCACGGCGGCGGCCACGACGAACACCGGGTGGCTCTCGTCCGGGTTGAAGACGTAGGCGCTCACGTCCACCGACTTGTAGGTGAAGGCGACCAGGACGCCGCGCTGGATGTCGAAGTCGGTCTGGTAGAGCTTCGTCCGCTGGATGACGAGACCGAACCGGAACCAGTCGGCCGGCGCCAGCGTCAGCTCCGACCAGGTGTAGAAGAAACTGTCAGAGGACGAACCGGTGTCGACGACGAACTCGCCCTGGCTCGAAAGCTCGAGCTTCCACCAGCTGAGCGTGCCCGTGTATCCGGGCGCGATCCCGGTCGTGTCGCCGAAGACGCCGCCGAGCATGGGGGTGAAATCGAGCTTCAGTTCCTTCCCGACGCTGAAGTTGTATCCGACCCAGAAGGAGCCCGTCCTCGGGGCCTCGTAGTTGTAGCGCGCCTCGAGGTGGAGCCACCCGTGGTCCGCCGTGACCGTCGGCTGCAGGTAGTCCGGGCTGTCCGGAAGGATGTAGCCATAGAGAGACGCATTGAAAGCCCAGCTCTTTTCCGCTTCGCTCCCGGCGGGCGGCGGAGAAACGGGCGTCGCGGAGGAGACGTCCGTCGCCGTCGACTGGCCGAGCGCGTGACAGGCGAAGAGGACCCAGGCGGCCGGGAGCGCTCGGATCGCGCGCGTCACGGTCATCCTCCCAGCGCGATGGTGAGGCTCACCAGGACCGCCCCGAGCAGGACCATGACGATCCCTGTCCGCACGGGGTGACGCCCGACCGAGCGCCCGAAGGTGTGGCCGGTCACGAACAGCAGCACGATTCCGATGGCGTTGGAGACGCGCAGCGCCTGCGTGACGTCCTTCATGAAGAGGAACGGGATCGTCACCGGGAACGTGGAGAGGAACACGAGGATGAAAACGCCCAGCGCGCCCAGCCAGTCACTCCGGCTCAGGAACCCGCTGTCGGGCGGTTCGGGTAGCGCCTTCAGTCGAACCCGCAACGCCTCCAGCTCCGCGGGCTGGATCACGGACGCGACCATCGGCGGCAGCGCCCCGGCAAGGGCCCGCCGTCGCCTCCTCCGGGTCGGCGCTCGCGCGGACGGTGTTGAAGACCTTCAGTTTCCCCGCCGATTCCGCCAGACAACCCATCAGGTAGAAGACGGCGTCGATGATCCCCCAGGCCAGATTGCACCCGAGGGCGCCGAGCAGCATGGTGTCGCACCTCGGCGCGGCCCGCGCCAGCGACGCTGAGCGAGCCGGTGCACGTCAGGACCATGATCAGTCCGAACAGGACCTCCGACGCGCGCTCCACCGGGTCCAGCAGGTGCTTGGTCGATCCGAAGGCCGCGTCAGACACGGGCGTGCTCCCCACGGCAGACATCGGTTTCTTTCATCTCCCTTTCCCTATCGTCTCGCGGCAGGCGACGTCAGCCAACATCGGATCCCTCACTTCGGCCACCACCGCGAGCGGAAGTACCAGAAGAGCCCGCCGGCGATGACGGCCATCGCCCCGAGGACGAGGAAATAGCCGTAGCGCCAGTGAAGCTCCGGCATGAAGTCGAAGTTCATGCCGTAGATCCCGGCGATGAACGTCAGGGGCATGAAGATCGCCGAGAGAACCGTGAGCAGACCGAGACGGCGGTTCGTCTTGTCCTGCTGGGCCGCTTCGTACCGGTGCTGGAGGTCGCTCACGCGGCGGTCCAGCCGGTCGATGTCGCGATCGGTCGCCCGCGTGGTCTCGACCGCGGCCTGGAAGGCGTCCGCGAGGCGACTCAACGGCAGCGCGGGATGCTTGCTGATCTTCAGGACCTCGAGGGCCGCGAGCTGCTCGTCCACGACGGTTCCGAGCGCCAGCACCCGGTGCTTCAACGCCAGGATCTCCCTCAGGGACACCGCCTCCGGATCCGGGTCCATTCGCCCGGCAAGCGCGTCTCCCGTCCCGCGGAGCGTCGCCACGTGGCGTCGCAGCCTGCCGGAGAGGAGAACCGCGAGGCTGCAGACCAGCCCCGCGGCGGTCCCTTCCCGGAAGACGAGCTTCGTGATCAGGGCCTCGTCGAACCCCGAAGAACCGACGGGTCCCTCACTCATGGTGACCACGAGCCGGTCGAGGCAAAGACAGCCGAACTGAGCCGGCTTCGTGCCGTCCTCGCCCGCCATGACGGGGTAGGCGAAGAACAGGGAGTCGGCCAGGGGGAGGATCCGCGTTTCCGCACTGCCGATCTGGAGTCCTTCGATCAGCCCGGGATCCAGCCCGAGGCCGGCCAGCCACGCGACCGCGGCCTCCGGCGGGCCGCCGCTGAGATCGATCCAGAAAGGACCGGCCCCCGCCCGCCATCCTGACAGGGCCGTGGCCTCGGTCTCCAGCCTTACGCCGCCACCGGGCTCGAGCGCAAAACAGGTGACCTTCATACCTCAGAGTTGAGTATGGGGCACCGACGCCGATGATGGCGAGAGCCGAGCCGAATGCGAGGTTGATACATGTCTGAAGCCGGTCGGCCCGGGCGCACCGGCTCGTCCTCACCGCCGCAGAGTGACTCGCCCGACGCCGCTCGCGTCCAACACGTTGTCCTCCTGGGCAAAGCGCACCGCCCGGTTTTCTCTGTGGACACGTAACGCCGTCGGAACTACGCTCTACTTGACGAGAGTTCGAGAACTTCCGTGACCGCCCGTCAACACCTCAGACAAGCGAAGCGAAAGGACGCATCCATGAGAATGAGAACCCTGCCGACGCTCGCCGCCTTGGCGTTCCTGCCTGTGGCCATGCTTTCGACCAGTTCCTGCTCGAAGCCAACCGGCACCGCGCAAGAGACGGTCATCGAGACGCCCGACGGCGCCATCATCGTCGACACCTTCACCGCGACGGCTACCGTCATCGGGCATTGACGCGGACAAACGCGAACTAGTGCTCGTGACGCCGGAGGGTCGCAAGACCACGTACAAGGCCGGTCCCGACGTCGTCAACTTCAGCCAGATCCAGGTCGGCGACCAGGTCAAGGCCGTGCTGACCGAGGAAGTGGCGGTCTCGATCGACACCGGCGCGACGCCGGGAGGGGCGGCCGCCGGCGCAGTTGCACTCGCGCCCGTCGGAGCGAAACCGGGCGGCATCATGGTGGCGACGGCACGGGTCACCGCCAAGGTGACGGCGGTCGACGCGAAGAAGCACAAGTTGACGTTCCAGTTCGCCGACGGAACCACGAAGACCGTCAAGGCCGGCAAGAAGGTGGACGTTTCCTCGGTGCCGATCGGCACAGATGTGACGATCCAGGTAGGCGAAGGTCTCGCGCTCTCCGTCACGAAACCATAGAGCGACGCTTCTCGTCACGCCAGCGCCGTGATGCCCGACAACACGCAGAGGACGCCCTCCTTCGCGATCGGCGACGGCGAGAGCACGACCCTCGGCAGGGCGTTTCGGCCCCGGCTGGAACAGAACACGGGCCTTTCCGGCGTGCACCTGCTGGGCAGCGGGCGCGACGCGTTCGTGGCGCGGGCCGTGAATGCACGCCACGCCGAGCGCAGCATCGACGTGCAGTACTACATGTTCCACCAGGACACCGTCGGGCGGCTCCTGCTTCAGGAGCTCGTCGCGGCTGCCGATCGGGGCGTACGTGTGCGCATGCTGATCGACGACATGTACGGCGGGGAGGCCGACGGCGTGTGGTCGGCACTCGACTCCCACCCCTCCGTCGACGTGCGGCTGTTCAATCCCTTCGAGCGCGGGCGGTCGAAGAACCTCCAGTTCGTCACGCGGTTCAGGACGGTGAACCATCGCATGCACAGCAAGAGCTTCACCGTGGACAACCAGGTGTCCATCGTGGGCGGCCGCAACATCGGCGACGAGTACTTTCAGGCGGATCCGAACCTCGCGTTCACCGACGTCGACGTCATGGCGATCGGTCCGGTCGTGGCGGAAGTCTCCGGGGCCTTCGACGAGTACTGGAACAGCAGGCACGCCCGGCCGGTCGCCACGCTGATGCCGCCCGCGCCCGCCGGGGCGCTGGAGAAGCTCCGCGGCACTCTGGCCGACGCCTCACGCGCGGCCCGCGGCGGCGGCGTACGTCGAGGCACTTGACTCTTCCACGCTGGCCCAGTCGTTGAGAGAAAGGACGCTCCGCTTCCTCTTTGCGACGGCCAGGGTCATCCATGACCCGGCCGAAAAGCAGGACCGGGACGGGGCCTGGCGCGACGAGCTCCTCATCTCGCAGCTCGCGCCGTTCATCCGCGCGGCGACGCGGGAGTTCATTCTCGTGTCGCCGTACTTCGTCCCCGGCCAGGCGGGCGCCGACGCGCTGTGCGAGCTGAGCCGCAAGGGAGTGAAGGTCCGGATCCTGACGAACTCACTGGCGTCCAACGACGTGGCCGCTGTGCATGCCGGGTACATGCGGCACCGCAAGCAGCTCGTTCGAAGCGGGGTGCAGCTCTACGAGCTGAACGAGCAGCTCAAGGACCTGGAACGCACGCTGTTCACCTGGCTTCCCGGCCTGAGCAAATCGAGCCTGCACGCCAAGACCATGGCGATCGACGGCGCGATCATGTTCGTGGGCTCCTTCAACTTCGACCAGCGTTCCCTGTTTCTGAACGACGAAATCGGGATCCTCTTCCACGAGCCGACGGTCGCAGGCGGCGCCGCGAAGAGCTTCGACGAGAACGTGGACAAGGTGGCCTTCCGGGTGGATCTTGCCCGCGGCGCGGTCGGCCGCGAGACGCTGCGTTGGACGGGAACGAAGGAGGGCCGACAGGTCATCTTCGACTCCGAGCCCTACGCGGGCTTCTGGAAGAAGCTGACCGCGAATCTGCTGCGCGCGCTGCCGATCGACTCAATGCTGTAGCTGCAGGGGCGCAACGGGAATTGCCGGAGGCTGTGGCGCGAAAGAGACGGCGACTCCGCCCCCACTTCTCGTACCTAAGTCGCTTCGGGCGTAGTATGAGGGCGGCTGATTTCTCTTGCCGCAAGGCACCCTCGAAGGAGATCCAATGAAGAAGCATGTGCTCCCGTGGCTCCTGTTCTCTGCCGCCGTCACGTTTGCAGCACCCGCCGCCGCGCAGGGCACGGGCGGGTTCCAGTTCGGTCTCACGGGAGGCGCTTCGATCCCGATCAGCGACACTTCCGATGCCTTCGACACCGGCTATCACGGGGGCCTCGTGCTGAATTACGAGCTTCCCACCCTACCGCTCGGGATCCGGGTTGACGGCGACTACCAGCATTTCACGGCCAAGACTGGCGGCTTGGACTTCTCCGGCTCCGCGCAGATCGTGGATGGGAACGCAAACCTCGTCGTCGGCCTCCGGATCGTGCTCGTCAAGCTCTACGCTCTCGGCGGCGCCGGCATCTACAACGTCAAGCTCTCGGTCGATAGCGCGAGCCTCTCGACGTCGACCTCGCAGACCCAGTTCGGGTGGAACGCGGGCGTCGGCGTCGCGTTCGTCGTCGGCAAGCTGTCCATCTTCGTCGAGGGCCGGTACCACGAGATCACGCTGGACAACGCACCGGGCGGCAAGTTCAAGTTCGTCCCGGTGACCGCCGGAATTCTCTTTTAGGCCTCCAGCCTGAGTCCAGACCCGGAGCTATCCCGGCGCCGCCACCACGTTCGCTCCCACTCCGGGACGATCGCCCCTCCCGCGCGCACAGGACGGGCAGAGCTCGCGATCCAGGTGGCTCGCCATGTGATCCGGCAGGCGACGGCGGACGAAGTCCCGGTGCGCCGGCGTCTGCGTCGGCGTGCCGCACTCGCAGCACGTCAGGAGCGGCTGTTCCTTGACGACGGTGCCCGTGATGATCGTGCGCCGCACGCCGTCCCGATCCTCGAGGTGGATCGCGCCCGTCGGGCAGACCTGCGTGCAGGCGCCGCAGCCGATGCACCGCTCCCCGGGGCGCAGGTAGTCGTAGTGGGCGAGGCGGCCGGCCGGCGTGTCGGCCATGCGGATCGCCTCGACGCCCATCTCGCTGCAGGCGGCCATGCAGAGGCCGCAGCCGATGCAGACGTCGCAGCGCAGGCAGCGCCGCGCCTCGTCGTGCGCCATCGCGTCGGTCAGGCCCTCCTCGATGCGGACGTAGTTGCCCTCCCCGACGGTCTCCTCGACGGTCCTCTCGGGCATCGCGGCGCGCCTCAGGTGGGTGCGGTCGTCCGCCGCGACCTGCAGCGGCGTCACCTCGGCGCGGCGCACGGGTGTGCCGGTCTGCCGGGTCGAGGGTCGTCCCGCGCAGCCAGGCGTCGATCGAGGCCGCGGCGATCTTCCCCGAGCGGATCGCCTCCACCGCCGTCCGCGGGCCGTGCTGCCCGTCGCCTCCGGCGAAGATGCCCGGCACCGTGGTCATCTTCGGTCTTCGGGTCGGCGACGATGAAGCCGCGGTTGTTCTCGACGCCGCTCCCCTCGAGGCACGAAAGGTCCGTGCCCTGGCCGGTCGCGAGGATGACGTGATCGGCTTCCAGCTGCAGAAGGCGGTTGACGTCGAATTTCGGATCGAACTTGCCGGTGTCGTCCTTGACGCGCTCGCAGAACTGGAAGACGGCGAGGCCCTCTTCCTCGAAACGCAGCGGTCCCCAGCCGGCGTGGAGCTCAACGCCCTCGGCGACCGCGAGCTCGATCTCGTCGGGGCTGGCCGGCATGTCGCGGCGCTTCTCGAGCGAGGTCAGGTCGACGTGCCTCGCGCCCTGCCGCAGGGCCGTCAGGGCGACGTCGATCGAAACGTTTCCGCCGCCGACGACGACGACGCGCGGCCCGACCCGCACCGGCTCGCCGCTGCGCGCGGCGCGCAGGAAGTCGAGGCCGCCGAGGACGAAGGGAAGATGGGCGCCCTCGACCGGCAGGAGGCGGGCCTTCTGCGTGCCGAGCCCGAGGAAGACCGCGTCGTACTTCTTGCGGAACTCCTCGACGCTCGCGACCGGAGATCCCGTGAGGATCCGGACACCCAGCGCCCGGATCTGGTCGAGCTCCTTCTCCAGCAGGTCGGGCGGGTTCCGATACGCGGGAATGCCGTACCGCAGCATTCCGCCGGCGTGCTCCTGAGCCTCGTGGATCTCGACGTCGTGACCGAGGGTGCGCAGGAAGTAGGCCGCCGTGAGGCTGGACGGGCCGGAGCCGACGAAGCCGATCCGCTTGCCCGAATCGGGCGCGAGCTCGGGTTTCGGGTAGCCGCCATCGGCGAGGCAGTGCTCGGCCGCCTTGGCCTTCAATGGCCGGATGAAGACGGCGCCGTCGTGGCTGCCGCGGACGCAGGCGGATTCGCACGGCGCCGGGCAGACCAGGCCGCAGGTCAGCGGCAGCGGGTTGTCGCGGCGGATGACCTCGATGGTCGAGCGGTAGTCCCCGTGGCCGAGGTGGGCGATGAAGCTCGGGATGTCGATGTTGGCCGGGCACGTGCCGTGGCAGGGCGCGGGCCGGCGCGAAAGGCAGAGCCCCTCCGGGCACGACTCCCGCCGGACGTGGCTCTCCCACTGCGCGCGGTAGTGGCGAAGGGAGCTGCCGAGCGGCCACGCGGCCGCGAGTCCCAGCGTGGCGAGCTCCATCGCCATCGCGTCGAGCGCGGCGAGATGCGCCGCATCGCCGCGGCCGAGCGAGATCTCGGAGATCAGGCGCGCGGCGCGCGCCAGGGCCCCCCGCACCTCGGCCTCTTCGCCGTCGGCGAGCTGCCAGTGCCGGTAGACCGCGCGCCCGGTCCGCTTGACGATGCAGACGCCCTCGGCCAGGGCCATGAGGGTGGAAGGCGCCGGGACGACGCCCGCGGACGCGAGCGACAGCGGGTCGCACGCGAGATCCGACGCGGAGAGCGGAAGAAAGCCGCCCATCCCGTCGTCGAAGACGAGGAGGGCATCCCCGCTCTGCCCCACGCCCCCGCCACCCCACGCCTCGATCTGGCGCCTGAGGTTGCCGGCGCGCTGGAGCTCGACGAGGCCGCGCTGCTCGAGGCCGCGCCGGAGCGTCAGGAGCGACGCGTCGAGGTCCGGCGCGCCCGCGAAGAGCTGGGCGATCCGGCACCACGTCTCCGGCGTGTGGATGAGCCGGGACGCGTCGGCGGGACGCCCCTCCCCCCAGCAGCCCGGCCGGCAGTCGCGCAGCACCTCCACCTGCCGGCGCGGAATCGCGACCTGGGCGAGCGAACGGATGGAGTCGACGGCGTTCAGGAAGGCCGCCTCGCGGCCGTTCAGTTCGGCGGGCAGACGCAGCTCGACCTTGAGGCTGTCGCGCAGGCCGACGGCGATCAGAACGCCCTCGGCCAGGAGCCACGGCGCGCCGTCGAGCACGGCGGCCGCGCCGCGCGAGCGCGCGTCGAGACCGGTCGCGTCGATCACGAGCACGGAAGGCCCGCGGCCGCGCAGGAACTGTCGCCAGGCGAGATGGATCGGCTCGCCCGCGCCGCCGCACTCGGCGAGGCCGGACTCCTGGAGGCGGTGCAGCCGCTGAAGGGGCGTCATCGACTGCGCCCGGGCGAGGCCGGGCATCGCGCCTTCCAGGGTCGGCGCCGGCGGCGCCGCGCCGGAGAGAGAGCTCGCGCCCGGGTCGAGCCACGCCGGCAGCGTTCGGAGATCGCTCATGGCGTCTCCTTACGCGCCGTCCAGCGGCTCGGCGAAGAGCTCGCGGGCGTAACGCTCGCGGCGCGGATCCGGAAGCTCGTTCGCGACGCCGAACGAGAGGCAGCCCGTCACGCACTTCGTGACGCACGCCGGCTTCAGCCCCGCATCGAGCCGGTCCTTGCAGTAGTCGCACTTGACGACCTTGCGCGTGGCCGGATCCCACTGCGGCGCGCCCCAGGGGCAGGCGGCCATGCAGCTCTTGCAGCCGATGCAGACGCTCGACTCGACGAAGACGATTCCGTCCTTCTCGCGCCGCCGCATCGCGCCGGTCGGGCAGGCGCGGACGCACCACGGGTCCTCGCAGTGGAAGCACGGCATGAACGCGATGCGAAGGCGGGGCCGTCCGCCGACGTCGAGCGGCCCGGACGTGAGGATCTTGCACGGGGCCGGGCCGGGGCCGAGGTCCTTGTTCGTCGCGCAGTGCACCTCGCAGGCCTGGCAGGCGATGCAGTTCGGCTCGTCGTGGCGCAGGACGTACGTGCTCACGGCCTCACCTCCGCCGCCGCCGGCTTTATCCGGACGACGGTCTCGGTCAGGGCGCAGCCGCCTCCGGCCGGGTCGAACTCGTCGAGCTTGCCGTGCTGCAGGCGCTGGTCGGCGACGCCTCGGCCGAGGGCGCGCGTCGCGACCGGCACCGTCGCCCCGTAGCCGTGCAACATGAAGACCGCCTCCGGGTGGATCCAGGGCGTCACCTTGGCCTTCATCTTTCCGACGTAGGCTCCGCCGCCGCTGACCTCGACCTCCGAGCCGTCGCCGATGCCCAGAAGCCTCGCGCGGTCGGGGTGGATCCAGAGCACCTGCTCCGGCGCGATGTGGTTGAGGAGGGGGTTGTTGAGGGACTGGCCGTGCGCCAGCGTCGCGGTCTTCGAGAAGAGCAGGGTGAAGCTGTCGCCCGAAGGCGCGACCTTCGGCTCGTAAGGCGGCAGGCTGGGCAGCCCCGCCTTCTTCAGGACGTCGCTGTCGATCTCGATCTTGCCGGAGGGGGTCGGGAACCTGAGCTTGTCGCGCGGTGTGAGCTTCGGCGCGGCCGCCAGCGCGACGATGCCCTGCTCGCGCATCTCGGCGACGGTGACGCCCGTCCCCTCGAGCTGGTAGTTCCAGATCTCCTCGATGGTCTCGAAGTCGAGCGCTTCCTTGATCCCCATGCGGCGCAGGATCTCGCGGAAGATCCACCAGGCCGGGCGGCTGTCGAAGCGCGGGGCGATCGCCTGGTCGCGCATGAGGAAGACGGGCACGGGACCGGGCATCTGACCGAGGATGTTGGCGCGCTCGAGGTAGGTCGATTCGGGCAGGATGACGTCGGAGTACCAGCCCGTCTCGGAGTAGCGGACGTCGATCGAGACGAGCAGCTTCAGCTTGTCCAGCGCGCGCTTCATCGCCTCCGCATCCGGCATGCCGGTGAGGGGATCGTGGCGGTAGGCCACGTAGGCGCCGATTCCGTAGGGCTGCCCGGTCTCGAGCGCGGCGAAGAGCCGGTGCAGCATCCCGATGCTCGGGTCCCAGGACGGCCGGGTGGTGCCGGCGCCGTCCACGCGCGGCTCCGCGACCTGGGGCACGCGCGCGGTCAGCGGCTTCAGGCTCTTGCGGCCGTAGTACTCGGGCGGCTTGCCGATCACGCAGCCGCCGGGGATCTCGACGTTGCCCATCAGCGCGTTCAGGATCAGCGCCGTGCGGCTGACGTAGGACGACTGCTTGTGGCGCGCCGTCATCCAGCCCGGATGGAAGATGACGTGCGGCACCTGCCCGGCGATCTCCTTCACGAAAGCGCGAAGCTCGGCGGCGGGGACGCCGGTGTGCGCCTCCTGCCATTCGGGCGTCGTCTCCTTCACCGCCTCGCGCAGCGACTCCATGCCGGTCACGAAGCGCTCGACGAAGTCCTTGTCGTACGCCCCGGTCTTCAGGACTTCGTGGATGAGGGCGAGGTTCAGGGCGTAGTCGCTGTTCGGGCGCACCTGCCAGTAGCGGCTGGCCTTGCACGCCGTGATGCTGGCGCGCGGATCGATGTAGGTGACGCGCATCCCCTTCGCCAGCGCGCCCATGAAGGCCTTGGCTTCCTTGACCGCGAGCGATTCGACGATGTTGCGGCCGTAGAGCACGAGATGCTTCGTGTTCGGGAGGTCGAAGATGAGCCCGGCGGCGCCGAAGCCGTAGATCGAGCGCCCGGCGTTGTGAGCGTTGCCGTTGCAGGTGGCGTCGTGGTTGAAGTAGTTCGGGGAGCCGAGCGCCTGGACGAAGGTCCGTGTCAGGTCGGCGAAGGGGCCGCCGCGGTCGGAGAGCGCGATGCCGCGTCCGCCGAAGGCCTCGATCGTTTCCTTCAGCTTGTCGGCGACGTAGTCGAGGGCCTCGTCCCAGGACGCCCGCCGCCACTGGCCGCTGCCGCGCGGGCCGGTGCGGATCAGCGGCGTCTGCGGACGCTGGTCGTCGAACTCGAAGGAGAGTCCGGCCGCCCCCTTCGCGCAGAGGCTGGTGCCGAGCGCGAGATCGTGCCCGTTCCCCTGCAGCCAGGTGACCCGTCCGTCCTCGACCGTCACTTCCATCGGGCAGCGCACCGCGCACATGCCGCACAGGCTGTACACCGTGCGCCGGCCCGGGGCTCCCACGCCGCTCACGTTCGGTGCCATGGAACTCATCTGGGGCTCCTTTGTGACCAATCCCGAGAAAGTTAACGCGCCGCACACCAGGCCTCGATGAGCCAGGCGCACTACGCCCAGGCGCCTGGGTACTACATGTCGGGCCGGGGGCTGTGCGCCCGCAACTTGCGCGCGGCCATCTTCTTGGAGAAGTCTTCGTAGGACTGAACCATGGCCTTGCCCGTCTCGAGAACGAAGAGGAGAAAGGTCCCGGCGCTCATGAAGAGATAGAAGACGAAGAAGACGATGCCCCCGACCGTCGTGGGTGCCCTGCCGACCCCGTACGGAGTGTTCATCGCCATCGTCCCCGCCGAGAAGACGAAGGCCTGGAGAAACGTCCGGCCCTCGACCAGCCACAAGAACAGGGTGCCGGCAAGGAGCAGGATCAGGAGCACGGTGCCCAGGGCGCGGTAATACGCGTCATGGATCAAACGCCTGACGACGGCGGCGACCAATTCGAACAGCAGCAGGATCGACATCACCATGGATCACTTCTTCCCGGAGTCGTCACGAGACGTCCTCGACCTAACGTTCTTCGACCCGCCTGAGCCACCCCAGGGTTGCTCGTGCGCAACTCGAAGCGGCCCTGCGGCCCGCCGGCGATCGCGAGGACCTCGCCCGCAGCGGGCCTTTGCCTTGCTCGATCTACGCGGCGCGCTTGGCCAATCCCCTCGCGGCCGAGCCGACGGAAGTGATCGAGAAGCCGGTGAACAGCAGGTTGACCCCCACCAGCGTCCCGATCGCCCAGAGCCCGGAGAGCGGCCACTCCCGGAGCAGCATGATTCCCAGGAGCACGCCCAGGACGGCGCTGAAGAGCATCCAGCCCCACCCGTTTTCCGGCCGCACGTGGAAGGCGAGGACCGCGCCGGAGATCCCGTCCACCAGCAGGTAGATGCCGAGCAACAGGGTCAGGCTCGCGAGCCCGATCCCCGGCCGGGTCACGAGGACCATGCCGGCCACGAACGTGAAGATGCCGCCGATGAGCGCCAGGGCGCCCTGACCGAACGACCCCGCGTGAAAGACGCCGATGGTTCGCGAGGCGCCGGCGATCACCATCGCGATCCCGATCAGGACGGAGACGGCGATGCCGCCGATCATGGGAGAGAGGATGGACAGGAAGCCCGCGAGCACCGTCAGCCATCCCAGGGCGACGAGCCACCCGGCGTTCTTCTTGACTTCCTGAGCCCAGCCGCTCACCGCTTCTCTGATGTTTTCCATTTCACTTCTCCTTCTAGAGTTGACCGTTCCCGCACGTCCGGGTCCGAACGGCTACTTCTTCGGCTTTGGCTGGACCTTGAGCGCGAGCGCCTCGGTGTACGTGATGTCGACCGTGTCGCCCACTTTCACGCCCTGGAGCTTCGCGGGGTCCTTCACCTTGACCGTCCGCTTGTCGCCCGACGGCAACGTGAAGGTGACCGAGGGAACCTTGGCGTCGATCGCCGCGACCTTCACCGTCACGGTGGTCTGGGCCGCGACGACGCCGGCCGGCTTCTCGCCGATCGGGGCGGCTGCGGCGCCCGCGGCCACCGAGGCGCCCGCCTTCCCGCCCTTCCTGATCTCGTAGGCGACGGCCTCCGTGTAGGTGACGGTCACGACGTCACCCTTCTTCACCTGGCCGAGGTTCTGGACCGCCTCGCCGGCGACGAAGCTGTACTTCTGACCGTCCTCCGCCTTGAGCGTGACCTCGCGCGTCTTCTGGTCGATCTTCGTCACGGTCGCGGTGACGTCCACCGACGCGATCACGGCCTCGCCCTTCGGCGGAGCCTGGGACAGGGCCATGGGCGCGAGGCACAAAGCGACCGCCACGCAAGCCACCACCACCGAAACTCTCAGACTTCTCATCGTCGTATCTCCTTCCGAACGTCATTTGTATGTCCGCGGGGAGCGGGGCTGCTATTGGACCTTGGTCCAACACGGCTGGCGCACGGGGCTTCCTGACGGTCGCGATTCCCACGGCGTGTCCCGGATCGGCGATGTGCCGGCGCAGTCGGTGACGATCATCGGGACGTCGTCGGGCATCCGGGGGGGGCCTCGCGGGAGTTTCGTGAGCCGGGGGTGCTGGAGAGCGCAGAGACGATGGCCGCGAACAGTGTCTCCTCGTCGACGGGCTTCAGCAGGTATGCGGCTGCGCCGCCCGCCAAGGCGCGGCCTCGAGTCTCGGGCTGGTCCTGGCCGGTGATGATGACGATCGGGATTCTGGGCTCTACACGAGCGAGGCACGCCTGCACGTCGAGACCGGTCAGACCCGGCATGTGAAGGTCGAGGAGGAGACAGTCCGGCTCATGATCCTCCAGGGAGGCGAGGAAGTCGGCGCCCGAGGCGAAGGTCTCGCAGTCGTTCCCGGCGGCGACGATCAGCCGCCGAAGGGCCTTCCTGACAGGCTCCTCGTCGTCCACCACAGCGATGAGAGGCCGAGGCCGACTCAAGGGCACCCCGAAAGGATGGGCCATCCGGCGTGTCGGTAGCATTGGACCAAGGTCCAATGTGCTCGGCCTGCCGCAGGTGCTTCGGGCGGGGGTCCCCACTGGGCGCGCTCGGGGGGACGAGAGGGAGGCCTAAAATCACGACCGCGATGCCCGTCAGCTGGGTCATGGTTGCGTGGTCCGCGGCCATCTCGGCCTGCTTGACGCTCGCCCTTCTGAACCTGCTCGTGTGGGCGAGCGACCGGACCTCCTGGTCTCATCTGCTCTTCGCGACGGCTTCCATCTCCAACGCGGTGCTCGGCGTCCTCGAGCTCGGGGTCATGCGGGAGAGCACCCCCGAGCGAATGACCGTTCTCATCCGGTGGGCGCACGTTCCCCTGGCGATCACCATCTGCGCTCTCGTCGGGTTCGTCCGCCTCTACCTCGGCGCCGGACGGCCCTGGCTCGCGTGGGCGGCGATCGGGACGAGGGCCGTCGCTTCGCTCGTCCTGAACTTCCTGTCACCGACCAACCTCAGTTTCACAGCGATCGAGCGGGCGATTCCCGCCTCCTTCCTCGGGGAAACCGTCTGGGTCCCTGAAGGTATCGTGAACCCTTGGGTCCGGGTCTCCCAGTTCAGCGCCTTTCTCTTCCTGGCCTTCGTCGTCGACGCGGGGGTGGAGGTCTGGCGGCGCGGGGACCGACGCCGCGCCCTGACGGTGTGTGGCGGCATGTTCTTCTTCATGTTCGTGGCGACGACGCACGTGGCCTTCATCCACGAGGGAAGGCTCCGCTCGCCCTACTTCCTCACCTTCGCCTACCTCGGGGTCCTGCTCTCGATGGGTCAGGAGCTCGGCGCGGAGATCGTCCGGGCGAAAAAGCTGGCCCGGGAGCTCCAAGCGAGCGAGGCGGAAGTACGGGAGCGCGAGCGGAGGATGAGCCTCGCCGCGAAGGCGGCGGATCTGGCGCTCTGGACGTGGGACATCCCGAGCGACGCGATCTGGATCACCCCCGGCGGCCGGGTCCTCTACGGCATCGAGGATGGCGCGCCGGTCGACCTCGCGGAATTCCTCGGCACCATTCACGGGGACGATCGGGACCGGGTGCGTCTGTTGATCGAGGAGACCCTCGCCGGTTCCGGCGAGTTCAAGACGGATTACCGGATCGTGCGTCCCGATGGCCGGACCCGTTGGATCGCGGCGCGAGGGGCCGTCGAGCGGGCGCCCGGGGGATCGCCGGCGCGGGCCTACGGCGTCTCTCTCGACATCACGCCGCTCAAGGATGCGGAGCAGGTCCTTCTCCAGCAGCACAGCCAGCTCGCGCACCTCTCCCGCGTCTCGACGATCGGGGAGCTGTCGGGATCGCTCGCCCACGAGCTGAACCAGCCCCTGACGGCGATCCTCAGCAACGCGCAGGCCCTCCAGCGCCTCCTGGCCCGGAGCGAGCCTGACGTGGACGAGGCGCGCGAGATCCTGAAGGACATCGTGGATCAGGACCGGCGCGCCGGTGAGGTGATCCAGCGTCTGCGGCTGATGCTGAAGAACGTGGAGGTGCATCGCAATCCCCTCGACATCTCCGGGCTGGTGCTGGAGGTCCTGAAGATCATGCGAAGCGACCTCGCGAACCACGGCGTGGCCGTGAGCGCGGAGCTCGCGCCCGATCTCCCGGCCGTGAACGGCGACCGCATCCAGCTCCAGCAGGTGATCCTCAACCTCCTGATGAACGGCAGCGACGCGATGTCGGCGGTGACGCCCGCCGAGCGCCGGCTGTTCGTGAGGACGGAGCGGAATGGCGACGGGGGGGTTCGGGTCTCGATCTCGGACCGCGGCTGCGGCATCCCCGGCGACCGGCTCACCGCGATCTTCGAGCCGTTCGTCACGACGAAGCCGCAGGGGCTCGGCCTCGGCCTGGCCGTCTGCCGGACGATCGTCGGCGCTCACGGCGGCGAAATCCGGGCCTCGAACAACGAGGAAGGGGTTCCCGGGGCGACCTTCCACCTCGTCCTCCCCGCAGCTTCCGGTCGGACATGAAGGGCAGCCTCCCGACGGTTACCGTCGTCGACGACGAACCGCACGTATTGAAAGCCGTCGCAAGGCTCCTCCGCTCGGAGGGCTTCCCCGTCGCGACGTTCTCCTCCCCGCGCGAGTTCCTCGACCAGCTCGATCCGGGGGCGCCCGGCTGCCTCGTCCTGGACATGTCGATGCCACAGATCAGCGGGCTGGAGATCCAGCAGGAGCTCGAGAAGCGTGGCTGCCTTCTGCCCGTCATCTTCCTCACGGGCCGGGCCGACGTCCCGGCGACCGTCCAGGCCATGAAGCGTGGCGCGGCGGATTTCCTGACGAAGCCGGTCGAGGACGAGGATCTCCTCGCGGCCGTCCGCCGGGCGATGGAAAGGGACGCCGTGGCGCGGGAAGAGAGAGCCGAGGTCGCGTCGATCCGAGAGCGGCTCGAGACGTTGACGCCGCGGGAGCGGGAGGTTCTCGAGCATGTTGTCTCGGGCGCGCTGAACAAGCAGATCGCGGGCCGGCTCGGGACCGTGGAGAAGACGATCAAGGTCCACCGGGCCCGCGTGATGCAGAAAATGAACGCCTCGTCCCTCGCCGACCTCGTCCGGCTCGCTCAGCGGGCCAGACCCCGCTCCGCCTGAGTGGGCCCGGACGGCGGACGGGTATTAGACCAAGGTCCGATGTCCGTTCTGAACTGCCGAGGCTATCGTCTGGTCGTGGACCCGGAACCGCCCTGGGGCGGGGCGTGACCTCGCGTTTGATTCTATCTTCGCCGGCATCTGCGAGTCTTCGGGCGGCAAGCCCCTCTCAGAAATCTTCTCCGATCGAGAGATAGAACGCCCCCCAGTCCTTGCCCCAGGCGTAGTCGAACCGGACCGTCGCCTCTCCTTGGGGTCCGCGATCCAGCGGATGCCGACTCCTGCCGAAGGAAGAAGGTCCTGCGACGTTTAGCTTCCGAACGCGGGCGCGACGCCGCCGACTGCGCAGGCATAGAGCTGCGTCGCGAGCACGTCCCGATCCCGGACCGGAAAGTAAGCGCGGATGTTGGCCTCGTACTTCTCGAATCGGGTCTCGCTGCCGAGGGAGCCGGCATAGAAATCCGACCGGTGGTCCACGGCCCAGCCCCGGAGCGGGAAGAACTGGTTGTCCCGCGAGTCGACCGAAAAAACCGGGCCAAGCGCGCCGGAGCGCGGTTGACGCAGGAGGCGGCGTCAAGGATCTCGAGTCGTGCCCTCCCGTTGACGCTCAGGCCCCTCCTCTCCTCGTTGCCGGCATTCCATCCCTCAGGACGCCTCCTCGAAGACCGCCTTCACCTTGCCCTTGCGAACCGCGCGGTCGAGGGCGGCATGGTCCTTCTCGTTCTGGTCCGCATAGGCCATGGAGAATGCCGCGATGGCTTCGTCGAAGACTTCGCTCCTGCCCATATACCCGCTGAGCACCGCCGCGCCCCCGCCCCGGGCGTGAGAGAGGGCGAGGGCCCGTCCGCACCAGGTGCCGTAGAGTTCCATCAGGCCGGGACCGAACGTCTCGACGCGGGGGCTGACCTTGATGTCCCTCAGCTGTCGAAGGAAGCAGTGGCGCACGGGCCCCCGGCTCCAGCCGAGGAAGATGTCGCCGAAGGGCTGCAGGAGCCGGTAGCCGTTCACGACGCGCTGGCCGTGGTTCGGGAAGACACTCGCGCCCGCGTACGGCTCCAGAACCGAAGCGCGCGCCTCCTTCACCTGGAGAAAGAGCGGATCGCCTTCGCCGGCCATGAAGAGGAGGACCCAGCAGGCGGTCCCGACGCTGCCGATCCCCACGACCTTGATGGCGGCATCCCGCAGCTCGTGGCGGTCCAGCAGCGTCTGGTACGCGCGGGGAAGCGTCGCGCGGTACCTCGCGATCATGTCGAGCACGCCCTGCTGGACCTCGCCCGCGGGAACGTCCTCCCGATGGAAGATCGTGGGAAGCTGGTCCTTGATGACGGGAATCTCCCCCTTGTGCTCCGCCAGCTTCGGAAAGACGTCCTCGGCGATGCTCTTCGCCCGCTCCTTCTGCAGGCGCGCGATGGCCCGCTTGCGAAAGGCCGGGTCCTTGATGCCCGCCACCAGCTCGTCGATCCACATGGCGTGGTACCAGAGCTCCAGCGTCTTCATCCGGCTGAACTCGGCCATCGATTCGCGATACGTACGAGCGCAGCTCCGGGCAGCGTCCCGTGCCGCCGCGTCCTTCAGGCCGTTGTCCCGGCTCGCGACGACGAAGCTCGCGGCGAGCCGCTTGAGGTCCCACTCCCAGGGCGCCGGAAGCGTCTCGTCGAGGTCGTTGATCGAGAAGATGACGCTCCGCTCCGGCGTGGCGAAGCCCCCGAAGTTGCAGAGGTGGGCGTCGCCGCAGCACTGGACGCGGACCCCGGAGGTCGGCGTGGACGCCAGGTCGGCCGCCATCGCGAGGGCGGAACCGCGGTAGAACGTGAACGCGGAGCGGACCATCCGCCCGTGGCGGAGGGGGAGGAGTTCGGGCAGGCGCCCCTCTTCCGCTTCGAGGACCATCTCGACGGCGTCTCTCCGTTCGGACGGGGCCTTCCAGGCGGCGTGGGCCTTCCGGGGCAGGCCGTCCGCAGGAGTTTGCCCGCGGCGTATTGCTCTTCCCACGACCGGGGCTGGTCCGGGACTTTCTCCGGCCCTGCGCTGGCCCGGCGCCTCCTTCTGGCAGTCGTCATCGAGTTCTCCTTTGAGGGCGCACCGCTTTAGAGGTGCGACCTGAGACCTTTCCGATCTTCGTTGCTTCGGAGGGACGCGGCTCGGCCATGCGGCGGAAAAGCCGGTCGCGGTCGCTGTCGAAGTAGTAGAGCTTGGCGACCTCGATCCGCTTCGCGAGGGCGCTGCAGGCGAGGATGGCGAGGAGCATTCCGGCGAGCGGCCCGAGCCAGTAGATCCACCAGCCCTGCCACACTCCGGAGACGACAGCCGGACCGAGGCTGCGGGCCGGGTTCGTGCTGGTGCCCGAGATCGGCGCTTCCGCCCAGACCATGATCGCGTAGAGCGGCGGAAAGATCGCGGGCGTGAAGGGTCGGATCTCCCGGAACCCGAGGAAGACGGCCAGGAGGCCGACCATCGCGAAGGTCGTGGCCATCTCGCCCAGGAACGCCGCCCCGAGGGAGACGCCGGGACCCGGGACGGTCGCCCCGAAGGCCACGCTCTTCCCCATCGAGCCCCAGAGGAGAAGGGGCAGCGACCCCGCGACCGCCCCGATCAGCTGGCCCGCGACGTACGCGAGCGTCGTCCTGAGGTCGATCTTGCCGATCAGCCGGAAGGCGAGCGTGACGGCCGGGTTGATGTGGGCCCCGCTCACCTTCCCAACCGGAGAGAGCGCGATGCAGGCGCCCGTCGTCCCGAAGAGGAACCCGGTGATCAGGCGCCTCAGCCCCTCGTCGGGGACGAGGCGAGCCATCGGCGTGCCCTCTCCGAACATCAGGATGACGAGGGAGAGGCCGACCAGCACCAGCAGGGCCGTGCCGATCAGCTCGGAAACGAACAGCCGGCGGAGGGCCCCGGGCTCGTGTCGGTCGTTCGTCACGGCACCCTTGTTTTCTTCCCGGCGCCTTGCACCGGTGAAAAGAGTATCGAGACCGGCTCCGGCACGACGACCGGCGCGCCGACGGCGCGCGGAAGCCCCGTCTCCGGATCGAGGCGGAAGACGACGACCGAGCCGGAGCCCTGGTTGGCGGCGATCAGCCAGCGGCCAGAGGGGTCGATGGCGAAGCTTCGCGGCGTCCGGCCCCCGGAAGGGACCCGGCCCGCGGGCGCCAGCCTCCCCGACGCGTCGACCGCGAAGACGGCGAGGCTGTCTTCCCCCCGGTTCGTGGCGTAGACGAAGCGTCCGTCCGCCGACACGGCGATTTCGGCCGCCTTGTTTTCCCCGGAAAAGCCGTCCGCGACGGACGGGACCGTCTGGAAGGGCTCGAGGCGCCCCCGCTCCGCGTCCCAGCGAAATGCGGTCACGGTCGAAAAGAGCTCGTTGATCGCGAAGAGAAACCGGCCCGACGGATCGAAGGCGACGTGCCGCGGCCCGGCGCCCGGGGGAAGAGCGGCACCGTCCGGCACCTCGCCGGAGAGCGAGCCGGCGGCCCCGTCGAAACGCTCGACGAGGACGCGGTCGGATCCGAGATCGGCGGTCAGGAGGAACTTCCCCGAAGCGTCGAAGAAGACGCCGTGGGCGTGCGAGGACTGCTGACGCGCCGCGTTCGGTCCCGACCCCGCGAGGCGCCGCACGCGAGCGGCGGGCCGCAAACGCCCGTCGGCGTCGAGCGGAAGGACGGCGACCGAGCCGCCGGAGTAGTTCGCGACGACGAGGTAGCGACCTTCCGCTTCGACCGCGAGGTGGCATGGGTCCGCGCCCCCGGACGGTTGCTGGTTGAGGAAGGCGAGGTCTCCCGTCGACGGGTCCACGGCGAAGGCGCTGACCGCGCCGGTGGGTTGGCCGCCGAAGGACCGCACCTCGTTGACCGCATACAGAAACCGGCCGCCCGGATGGATAGTCAGGAAAGAAGGATTCTCCGAACGACCCGCGAGGACCGGCCCTTCGACGACCGCCCCGGAAGACGCGTCCAGCTCGAACTTGTAAATCCCTCGGCTCGACGAGCCCGTATACGTGCCCACGTAGACGCGCAGCGGCGCCCGGGATGCCTCGGGTTCTCCCTTCGCGCTCCCCTGCGCCGCGGCCGCGCCCGCCAGAACGAGCGCCGCCGCCGCTGCCCTTCGAAGAGCTCTTCCGAACAACGTCTCTCGCCTTCGCGTCACGCCTCGGAGAACTGGACGACGACCTTGATGTCGTCGGGCTGCCGTTCGAGAGCCTGCGCGAACCTCTCCGGCGCCTCCCGGCGGGTGATCAGGCGGCCGAGCCACGCCCGGTCGGCGCGCGCCAGCGCCTCGCCGGCCCGGTACCAGTGCCGCTTGTTCGCGTTAACGCTCCCGACGACGACGTTGTTCCGGAGGACCACGTTGGCCGCCACATCCGCGATGGGAAGCGCGCCGACGCGCCCTCCGCTCCCGACTCCGGTGAGGCAGACGACGCCGCCGGGCGCGACGGCCTGGAGCGTGTCCGCGAGCACGGCCCGACCCCGGTGCACTCGAGGACGACGTCCGGCTCGAACCCGATGTCCTTGATGCTGCCGGAGTGATAGGTCGCACCGAGGGCCCGGACCAGCTCCGGCTTCGGCCCCGACGTGACCCGGTCGAGAACGTGGACGTCGAGGCCGTGCTGCGCCGCCAGGAACGCCGCGAGGAGGCCGATCGGCCCCGCGCCCGTCACGAGGACGGTCCGCGGCTCCCAGAAGGCCCGATGCCCCACGGCCGAGACCTGCTCCCACGCCTTCGCAACCACCGTCGTCGGCTCGAGGAGGACGCCGAGGAGCCCGAGGGACCGGTCGACCTTCATGGCGTATTCGGGCTCGATCCGCCAGCGCTCCGACATGAAGCCGTGGATCTCCTTGATCCCCCGCTCGGTGTAGCGGCCGTTCCGGCACATGTCCCACTCCCCGACGGCGCAGCTCGGGCAGGGGACGGGATCGGGGCGCCGGACGATCCCGACAACGAGGTCGCCCTTCTTGAGCGCGCCGCTCGGGCCCGGGTCCACCACGCGACCGAGGGATTCGTGGCCGAGGACGAGACGCGTCTTGCCGGGAGGAGCCCAACCGTACTTGCCCTCGACGATCTCGACGTCGGTCCCGCAGACGCCGACGGCAACGGCTTCCACGAGGACCGACCCTTCCGACGGACCCGGTTCCGGAATCTCCTCCAGCCGGGCGGTCCCGGGCTTGCGGGGCTCCACGGTGATGGCTTTCATGCGCTGACCTCCATGTCGAAGGCGTGGTAGGACCAGGGCGGCAGATCGAGGTAGAGCCCGCGCTCGAGCAGGTCGTTGCCGTCGCGGGGATAGCAGGCGGAGCCCAGCGAGTCCCGGAGCCGGACCGAGCGGTCCTCCGAGTTCGGGGAACGGCAGGTTCGAGGTAGCACTGGCTCGGATGGGGCGCGTAGTTCACGGCGACCACCATCCGCTCGCCGCCGGATCCCCGCCAGGAACAGGCGATGAAGGAATCCCAGGATCCGTTCCCGTCCCAGGCCGGCCGGCAGGAGAGCAACTGCCATTCCCCGCTCTTCACGACGGGCTTCCGGAGGACGGCGAGCAGACGGTCGTAAAACGCCTCGATCTCCCTGTCCGGAGATTCTTCGGGCGCCCGGACGAGATGCGGTGAGATGCGCTTCTTCCGCCCTTCGAACTGCCCCTGATGGAAGAACCGCAGGCCGGGTGCGAGATACGTGATCACGGCGGCGGCCCGGTGCACCTCGGGCGCGAACGTGGCGGCGGCCCGCGGCTCGTCGTGGTTCTCGAGGAAGCGGGCCAGGTGGTCCTGGTAGTCGAGGCCCGCGAGGAGGTGCTCGCGGACCGGGCGCGCGTCGCCCGACACGAGGCGGTCGTAGAGCCGCTTGTCGTAGGTGGTGTCGAAACCCTGCTGCTGGAGAGTCCATTCCAGGTCCCAGTAGACCTCGGCCATGAACCGGAAGTCCGGATGTTTCCGCCGGACCGACTCGGTCGCCTTCGGCCAGAAGAGATCGGGCCGGATGCCCCAGGTGCGTTCGAAGACGTCGGGCAAGACCAGCATGGCCATGTCGCAGCGCACCCCGTCGCATTGCCCGGCGATTCTCTCCAGCTCGCCGATCATGGCTCGCTGCAATTCCGGGTTGCCGTAGTCGAGCTGCAGCGTATCGGGCCAGCCGTCGAAGTACGGGTCCCGGCCGTAGGCGAGGATCCGGCTTCCCGCCGCGTGCGTAGTTCTGCGGCTCGGCCGCGAGCTTCTCCTCGGTTCCCGCGACGAAGTAGTCGGGGTGTTCCTCCACCCACGGGTGGTCGGGCGCCATGTGGTTGGGGACGAAGTCGAGCATTAGCTTCAGCCCGCGTCTCTTCATCCGTTGCCGCAGACGCGCGAGCGCCGCATCGCCGCCCAGATCGCGATGGACGGTGTAGCGTTGGATGGCAAACCCGGAGCCGGCGATGTCCTCGTCCTTGAGGTCCGGCAGCGTTTCTTCGAACTCGCGGCGCCAGACGGGATTCGCGCGCGAGATCGCCTGTGCCGCGGGACCCGTCTGCCAGACGCTCAGGAGCCAGACCCAGTCGAAGCCCATCCCCGCCAGCCCGTCGAGCTCCGCGTCGGGAATGTCGTCGAGCGTCGTCTTCCGCCCCAGCGTCGCGGACAGCTCCGTGAGCCGGACCCGGGTGTTGATCTGGAAGAGCGAGGGGTAACGGGGGGAAGGCATCGCCGCCTACCGACTCCCGCCCACCTGTTCCCGGACCAGCCGGGACATGATGTCTCCCTTCGGCGTCCGGAGGACGGTCTTGGAGTCGAGGCGGCCGAAGAAATCAAGGAGGCGTGCGATGAGGCCCGTCCACCCCGTCTGGTGGCTCGCGCCGAGGCCGGCCCCGTTGTCGCCGTGAAAGTACTCGTAGAACAGGATCAGGTCCCGCCAGTGCGGGTCGGTCTGGAACTTCTCCGTCCCTCCGTGTACGGGGCGGCGGCCGCTCGCGTCGCGGAGGAAGGTCGCCGCGAGGCGACGCGAGATCTCCTTCGCCACCTCGAAGAGAGTCATCCGGTTTCCGGAGCCGGTGGGGCACTCGACCGTGAAGTCGTCACCGTAGAAGATATAGAGGTTCAGGAGCCCGCGGATCAGGAGGCCGTTCACCGGCATCCAGACCGGCCCCCGCCAGTTCGAGTTTCCCCCGAACATCCCCGTGTTCGACTCCGCTGGCAGGTACGTCACGTCGTAGGGGCGTCCCTCGAGGTGGAAGACGAACGGATGGTCGCGGTGGACTTTCGACACCGACCGGATGCCGTAGGGGCCGAGAAATTCCTTTTCGTCGAGGAGATATCCCAGGACGCGCTCGAGCTTCTGTTTGTTCAGGACCGAGAGGAGCCGGCGGTTCGCGTACCCGACGAACCCCTCCTCGGTCGGGGCGACGTGCGCCACGACCTCCGGGTGACGATTCCGGAAAAGCGCGATCAGCTCACGGAGCTTCGGAAACCGCTCGAGGACGTCCCCTTCGAAGACCGTGGCGGCGCAGAGGGGGAGGAGCCCCACCATCGACCGGACCTTGAGGCGCATCCCGTTTCCGTCGGGGAGCCGGAGAAGGTCGTAGAAGAAGCCGTCCGCCTCGTCCCACATCTCGTCGTGGTGCTCGCCGAGGCGGTCCATCGCGTAGGAGATCCAGATGAAGTGCTGGAGGAACCTGTAGGCGTGCTCCTCGTAGGCCGGGTCGTGCTCGGCGAGGACGAGGGCGATCTCGAGCATGTTCTGGCAGTAGAAGGCCATCCAGGCGGTGCCGTCCGCCTGCTCGAGGGAGCCTCCGGTGGGGAGCGGCGCGCTCCGGTCGAAGACGCCGATGTTGTCGAGGCCGAGGAACCCGCCCGCGAAGACGTTCCGCCCGGCAGGGTCCTTCCGGTTGACCCACCAGTTGAAGTTGAGCAGCAGCCCCTGGAAGGAGCGCTCGAGGAACTTGATGTCCCCCCGGCCGAGGTCCCGCTCGATCTGGTAGAGGAAGTACGTCGCCCAGGCGTGAACGGGGGGGTTCACGTCGCTGAAGTTCCACTCGTAGGCGGGGATCTGCCCGTTCGGGTGGGCGTAGAGGCTCTGGAGCATCAGAAGGAGCTGCTGCTTCGCGAAGTCGAAGTCGACGAGGGAGAGCGCGATCGTGTGGAAGGCCAGGTCCCACGCGGCGTACCAGGGGTACTCCCACTTGTCGGGCATCGAGATGACGTCGCCGTTGAACATGTGGAACCACTCGGCGTTCCGGGGAGCGGAACGGCTCCCGAGAAGCGGGTGCGCGTCATGCTCCTGCAGCCACCGATCGACGTCGAAGAAGTAGAACTGCTTCGACCAGAGCATCCCGGCGAGCGCCTGCCGGTGGACCCGGCGTTCGTCCTCGGTCAGCGTGCGGGGGGTGATCTTTTCGTAGAAGTCGTCGGCGTCGGCGAGAAGCGCGGCGACGGTCGCGTCGAACCCCCTGCCGAAGGCCGGCGTCGGCGGCGCGGCCGCGAGGCGGAGCCGGACGACCTCGCAGCCGCCGGCGGGGACCTCGACGACGTAGTGCGCCGCGGCCTTGGTGCCTGTCTTCGCAGGATTAACGGCCTCGTTCGCGCCCCCGACGACGTACCGGTGGAACGCGTCCTTCACGTAGGGGGACGGATTGGGTTGTCCCCAGAGGCGCTCTGTGTTGCTCTCGTTCTCCGTGAAGAGAAGCTCCGGCTTTCCGTCGCAGGCCAGCGTGTACGCGCCCAGCTCGGGATGGTTGGCCTGGATCCGCCCCGGCCCCGCTTCCTTCAGGGACGGCTTCTCTCCGCTCTTTTCCCACGACCAGGTGTTCCTGAACCAGAGCGTCGGGAGGAGGTGCAGCCGGGCGGCCTCCGGACCGCGGTTGTGGACCGACACCTTGATCAGGATGTCGTCCGGGTCCGCCTTGGCGTACTCGAGGAAGACGTCGAAGTACCGGTCCTCGTGGAAGGCGCCGGTGTCGAGCAGCTCGTACTCCATCTCCTCGCGCGACCGCGCCCGGTTCGTCTCGACGAGATCCCGGTAGGGGAACTCGCGCTGAGGGTACTTGTAGAGCCATTTCATGTACGAGTGGGTCGGCGTCGAATCGACGTAGAAGTAGTACTCCTTGACGTCCTCGCCGTGATTCCCCTCGCTGTTCGTCAGGCCGAAGAGCCGCTCCTTCAGGATCGGGTCTTTCTCGTTCCAGAGCGCGAGGGCGAAGCAGAGGCGCTGCTTGTCGTCCGAGATCCCCCCGAGGCCGTCCTCGCCCCACCGGTAGGCCCGCGAGCGGGACTGTTCGTGCGTGAAGTAGTCCCAGGCGTTGCCGTCCGCGCTGTAGTCCTCGCGGACGGTCCCCCACTGCCGCTCGGAAAGGTACGGCCCCCACTTCTTCCAGGGGATCCCCTTCTCGCGGGCGTCGTTCAGCCGTCTCTGCTCGGTGCAGTCCGTGAATCCCGTTTCGACTGATTTCTTTCGTGCCATGGGCGTCTCCGTTCTCTTCTGCTGCCGGGACTCGCCCGTCCTCGTTGCTCAGGCCTACGGTAGCCTTTATCCGAAGGGGCCGAACCTGAAAAGGATGGGGCGTATTCTGCGGCGGTCGCATGATGCGGATGTATGACCTCGTGCGGATTTCCCGGCGGGCCGGAGTATTTCCTGCGTGAGACCGAGTAAGGAGCCACTCATGGCGACCACGCCGGCGACGACCCGACTCTACAGAACCGAGCGAACTTTGACCCGGACCCTCCGGGTCGCCTACCCGTCCGGGCGCGGCCGCATGGTCCTCCGCACCGAGAAGGACTGGGAAAAGAACATCGAGCCGGCGACCGTCAGCGAGGATGGCAATGTCTCCACCTTCCAGCTCGAAGCGGACCAGCCGTTCCTCTACTTCAAGCCCTGCCTCGTCGAGAGCGGAGCCACGAACTGGGCCTTAGGGCCCAACAAGCTCGTGCTCATGACCGAAAGGGACGCGCGCGTCTCGTACCCTTACTTCTTCAGCCCGGAGGCGGGGCGATTCTCCTCGCTGGTGGAGCTTCCGTCGAAGCTCCTCGGGCGCGACCACAGGATTCGCGGCTACCTGCCGCCCGGGTACGACGAGAACACGCTGAGCGAATTCCCGGTCGTCTACATGCAGGACGGCCAGAATCTCTTCTTCCCCGAGGAGGCCTTCCTGGGAAACGACTGGAAGGTCGACAAGGTCGGAGACGTCCTTCGCGCCATGAACGCCGTGGAGGACTTCGTCATCCTGGGGGTCTATTCGGGCGACCGGATGACGGAGTACACGAAGCCGGGCTACGAGAGGTACGCCCGGTCGCTGGCCGAGGAGGTCGTGCCCGAGGTCGAGCGCCGCGGAATCCGCGTGGGCCGGCACCGCCGGCACCGCTCGGTCTGGGGCTCGTCCCTCGGCGGCGTCGTCTCGTTCTATACGGTCTGGCAGCATCCCGACGTCTTCGGCAGCGCCGTCTGCATGTCGAGCACCTTCTCCCACCGGGACGATCTCGTCGACCGGGTATTCTCGGAGCCGTTCCGGGACGTTGGCTTCTACCTCGACAGTGGCTGGCCGGGAGACAACTACGAGGTCACCGTCGGAATGGCGATGGCGTTGATCTCGCGCGGCTGGGAATACGGGCACAACCTGCTGCATCTTTGCTTCCCAAACGCGGATCACAGCGAGGCGTCCTGGGGCATGCGCTTGCACCTGCCCCTCCAGTTCCTGAACGGCGCGGTGGCGCGGGCTTACCGCGTCAACAAGCCGGTCCTGGGAGATCATCCTTTCCAGAACGGCGACGAAGCAGGCTGAAGGAGGTCTGTTCCCGATGAACGAGCCGCGCGCCGACCTTCCCCGGACGGTCCTGTCCGTTCTCTCCCTCCTCCTTCTGATCGTGGCCTCGCTCTGGATCCTGGGCCCGTTCCTCGTCGCCATCGTCTGGGCCACCCTGATCGCCGTCGCGACCTGGCCGCTGATGCGGATGCTGGAGCGGATGCTCTGGGGAAAGCGGAAGCTCGCCGTGGCCGTCATGACGATCGCACTTCTGGCCATCGTCATGGTTCCGCTCCTCGCCGGGGTGGTCGCCGTCGTGAAGAACGTCGACGGCATCGCCGGGTTCGCGCAGAAGCTGTCGACGTACCATCTCCCGCCCGCGCCCGCATGGCTGGAGAAAATTCCGCTGGTGGGCACGAAGGCGGCGGACAGCTGGAACCGCGGCGCGGAGGTCGGCCTCCCGGCGCTCCTCAAGGGGGCCTCGCCCTTCCTGAGCGGCGTCGTCCATTGGTTCACGGAGCGGATCGGAACCATCCCGGGCCTCATCGTGCAGTTCCTCCTGACGATCGTCATCGCAGCCGTGATGTACGCAACCGGCGAGAGCGCCGTCACTGGGGTGAAGGCGTTCTTCCGGCGGCTGGCCGGAGAAAAGGGCGAAACGATGGTGGACCTGGCCGGCGGAGCAATCCGCGCCGTCGCCATGGGGGTCATCGTGACCGCGGTCGCCCAGTCGCTTTTCGCGGGCCTCGGCCTCCTGATCGCCGGCGTGCCCTTCGTCGGGCTGCTCACCGTGCTCATGTTCGTCCTGGCCATCGCCCAGGTCGGGCCGATCCCAGTTCTGCTCTTGGTGGTGATCTGGGCCTTCAGCGCCTTGAGCCCCGCCTGGGCGACGTTCGTTCTCGTCTGGTCGATCGTGGCCGGATTGATCGACAACTTCCTGAAGCCGATCCTCATCAAGAGGGGGGCCGACCTGCCACTCCTTCTCATCTTCGCGGGAGTGATCGGCGGCATGATCTCCGTCGGGCTCGTCGGGATCTTCGTCGGCCCGGTCGTCCTGGCGGTCGCGTACACGCTCCTGCAGGCCTGGGTGAAGAACGCAAGGCGATGCCGCCGCGCCGTGACCCGGCGGCCCTTCCGGGTGCTAGGCTGGAAGTCCATCGTCTGAATTGTGAAGGAGACGTCATGGCGCCCATTTCGCTCCGACCCCGACACGCAGACAGGTCCTTCCGTACGTTCCTCGCGCTCGTCTGCGCCGCGCTCCTCGTCCCCGGCGAGGGCGCTCTCCTGGCGCAGGAGGCGGCCAAGCCGGCGCCGGCCGCTGCGGCGGAGCCGGCCCCGGTGAAGCTCCCTCCGGACCAGCTCGACTCGCTGGTGGCCCCGATCGCCCTCTACCCCGACCCGATCCTCGCCCAGACGCTCGTCGCGTCCACCTACCCGCTCGAGATCGTCCAGCTCCAGCAGTGGCTCGCGAAGAACCCGAAGCTGAAGGACAAGGCGCTGGCCGACGCGGTCGCCAAGCAGCCGTGGGACCCGAGCATCCAGTCGATGGCGGCGGTTCCCGACGTGGTGAAGCGGCTCGCGGACGACATCCAGTGGACGACGCAGCTCGGGGACGCCTTCCTCGACCAGCAGACCGACGTCATGGACGCCGTCCAGCGGATGCGGAAGAAGGCCGAGGAGAAGGGCGCCCTGAAGTCCAACGAGCAGCAGAAGGTCGAGACGAAGGTCGTCGAGGAGAAGACGGTCATCGTCGTGGAGCCGACGAACCCCGAGGTCGTCTACGTGCCGTCCTACAGCCCGATGGTCGTCTACGGCCCGCCGATTTACCCCTATCCGCCGGTCTACTACCCCCCCTATTACGCGGGCGCCGCCCTCGTCTCCTTCGGCGTCGGCATGGCGATGGGCGCGGCCGTCTGGGGCGGCTCCTGCTGCGGCTGCGGCTGGGGAGGGAACAACGTCAACGTCAACGTCAACAACAATTTCAACAGGAACGCGAACATCAACAGCGGCAACGTGCAGCACAACGCCCAGCACCGCGGCGGAACGCCGTACTCGAACAAGGCGACGGCGAACAAGTACGGCGGGGCGGCGCGCGGCGACGCGGCGGGGGGCCGTGGGCAGGGAGCCGGCGGCCGCGGCGCTTCCGCCGGGTCGATGGACCGCGGAGCCGGCGGCGCGGGGGCCGGGAACCGCGGCGCCTCGGCCGGATCGATGGACCGCGGCAGCGGCGGCGCGGGGAGCCGTGGCGGCGGCGGCGGGGACCGGGTCGGCAACCAGAGCATCCGAGCGGCGGCGGCTCGAAGGGCGGCTTCGGAGGCGGCTCCGGCGGCTACAGCGGCAGCAGCGCCCGGGCGAGCAGCTCGCGCGGCTCCTCGAGCATGAGCAGCTCCCGAGGGGAGGCGGCGGCTCGCGAGGCGGCGGCGGCGGGAGAGGCGGCGGAGGTCGGAGGTGAGCGTCATGAAGAACTGGCTTGGTTCGGAATCGTCTGCGCCCTTCTCTCTTCGCACCCGCTCTCGACGCCGCTGAGCCTGCAGCGCCGGCGGCAAAGAAGGTCCCCGGCTGCCGTCCACAGCGGACGTTCGCCACGCCGAAGGAAGCGGCCGACGCGCTGATCGCCGCGGCCGCGGCCGACGACGTGCCCGCCCTGATCGCGATCCTCGGCCCGGACGGCAGGAGCCTCGTCGAGACCGGCGACCCGGTCCAGGACAAGAACCAGATCGAGGCGTTCGCGGCCAAGGCCCGCGAGAAGACCGTCGTCGTCCCCGACGCGAAGAACCCGAACCGCGCGACCCTCTCGGTCGGAAACGACGACTGGCCGCTCGCGATCCCGATCGTCAAGAAGGGCGGGAAGTGGCTCTTCGACTCGAAGGCCGGGATGAAGGGAGATCCTCTACCGCCGCATCGGGAGGAACGAGCTGGACGCGATCGCGGTCTGCCGCGGCTTCGTCGAGGCGCAGCAGGAGTACGCGGACGAGAAGCACGACGGCTCCAGCCGTGAACCAGTACGCGCAGAAGATCATCAGCACCCCCGGGAAGCAGGACGGCCTCGCGTGGAGGAACGCCGACGGGACCTGGGGAGGGCCCGTGGGAGAGAGAGATCGCCCAGCGCGATCGCCGAGGGCTACTCGAAGAAGAGCGAGCCGTACCACGGCTACTACTTCAAGGTCCTGAAGGGCCAGGGGCCCGCCGCGCCGCTCGGGGAGATCGACTTCGTCGTGAAGGGCGTGATGATCGGCGGCTTCGCCCTCGTCGCGGCGCCGGCCGAGTACCGGGTGACCGGCGTGAAGACCTTCATCGTGAGCCACGACGGCGTCGTCTACGAGAAGGACCTCGGGCCGAAGACGCTCGAGGCCTTCGCCGCCATGGAGCGCTACAACCCGGACAAGAGCTGGCACTCCCGTCCGGGAGCCGTGAGCGACCGGCCGGCCGCGGGTCCGGGCGATAACATCGCCCGGATCCATGGCCTGCCCCTGGCTCTTCTCGAAGCGCGTCGATCTTCGTCCTCTTCGGCGGCCCGGCGGCGGCGGCCCTGCTGCTCCTCGCCGCAGGGCGCGCGGCGGGGCTCCTCGACGGCGACGTGCCGCCGTGGCTCTTCCTCCTCGCGGTCGTCTTCGTCGACGTGGCGCACGTCTGGTCGACCGGCTGGCGCGTCTACGCCGACGGCGACGAGCTGCGGGCGCGTCCGGCCCTCTACGCCGCCGTGCCCGCCGCCTGCTACGCGGCCGGCGTCGTCCTCTACGCGGTCTCGCCGCTCCTCTTCTGGCGCGTCCTCGCCTACACGGCGGTCTTCCATTTCGTGCGGCAGCAGTACGGCTGGGTCGCGCTCTACCGGCGGAAGAACCGCGAAGAAGGTGGGCCTCTCCCGCGCGCTCGACGCCGCGGTCATCTACGGCGCGACGCTGACGCCGCTCCTCTTCTGGCACGCCCACCAGCCGCGGCGGTTCCAGTGGTTCCTTCAGGGGGACTTCGTGCACGGGCCTCCCGCCCGCCGTCTCGACGGCCGCCTTCGTCCTCTTCGGCGCCGTGGCGCTCACTTACGCCGGCGAAGGAGGTCGTCCGCGCGCGGCGCGGCCTCCCGGTCTCGTGGGGGAAGAACCTCGTCGTGGCGACGACGGCCCTGACCTGGTTCCTCGGCATCGTCGTCCTGAACTCCGACTACGCCTTCACCGTCACGAACGTCCTCGTCCACGGCGTCCCGTACGTCGGGCTCGTCTGGTTCACCGAGCGCTCGCGCGCCGCCGAGCGGGCGGCGGCCGGCCGCAAGCCGCAGCTCTCCGACCTCGCCGTCAAGAGCGCGGCCTTCTTTCTCCTGCCGCTCCTCCTCGTCGCCTGGCTCGAGGAATGGGGCTGGGACCGGCTCGTCTG
Organism: uncultured Acidobacteriota bacterium; assembly: GCA_963721385.1. Lineage (GTDB taxonomy): Bacteria > Acidobacteriota > Thermoanaerobaculia > UBA5066 > UBA5066 > DAOMFB01. Next base: position 453,817 of record CAVRJB010000019.1, on the reverse strand, counting down.
GCACGACCACCCGGTCCTCTTCCCCGGTCCCGCGTTGGAGCCCGGCGCCCTCGCGCTCGTCCTCCTCGTCCCGCTCTTCGCCCTTCCCCAGGCGACGCACTACGTCCTCGACGGCTTCATCTGGAGGATGCGGCCCGAGAACGCCGCCGCGGCGCGCGCCGTCGGCCTTCCGGAGCCCGCGTGACGAAGCCCCTCGGCCTCCACCTCCTCCTCGACGTCGCGGGCGCCTCTTTCGCGACGCTCGACGACCTGCAGGGGATCGAGAAGCTCCTCGTCGAGGCGGTCTCGCGGATGGGTGCGACGGTCCTCGGCGTCCACATGCACCGCCTCGCGCCGCAGGGGGTGAGCGGGGTCATCGTCATCGCCGAATCGCACCTGACGATCCACACCTGGCCCGAGCGGGGCGAGGCCGCGGTCGACCTCTTCACCTGCTCCGACCCGGCCCGTGCGCGCGTCGCGATCGCATCGCTCGCCGACGCGCTGGGAGGAACAGAGAGGCGGATCGCCGAGTGGGAGCGCGGCGCGGCGGCTTCCTGACGTATCATTGACCGGCAGCAACCCGGGGAAAAATCGAAGCGCCTCAGGCGGATATGAACACTTCCATCTTCGAGATCCGGGAAATCGTCGGCTACCTGCCGCTGGCATTCGCGCTCCTTCTCCTCCTCATCCTCATCGTCTCCTTCCGCTCGCGCGCCATCGTCTTCTGCCAGTACCTGAAGGCGATGACCGGCATCGAGCTGAAGCCCGACGACGTGAGGCGCGTCTACCGGATCGAGGGAAAGGACGGCGTCCGGACGCTCTTCCTCGACCTCCTGATCCGGGAAGACCTCAAGACGGGGCCGCTCCAGATCCCGCAGGAGCCCACGAAGGGCGAGAAGAAGGAGAAGGGCCCGGCCTGAGCCTCTTTCGGCGCGCCTGCGCTTTTCTCCTCGCCCTCTCACAAGCGGCATTCCCGGCCGTTGCCCAGACGCCGCCGCCGACGCCGACACCCGCCCGCCCGGGGCAGATCGTCACGAAGGTGGACGTCGACATCCTCGAGCTGGACGTCCTCGTCCTCGACTCGAAGCAGCGGCCGGTCGCCGGCCTCACGAAGGACGACTTCGAGGTCCTGATCGCCCGCGCCGTCCAGCCGATCGAGGGGTTCGAAGGGCCGCCTGCGCCCGGTCTTCCCGCGCCGCCCGCCGAGCGGATCGCCGGGACGACCGTGCCGGTCCAGGGGAACGGCCGCGCGACGCAGCACGTCCTCTTCTACTTCGACCTCGAGGAGCTGCCGCGCGAATCGATCCGCAAGGCCGCGGAGGTGATCCCGCCGATCCTCGCGAGCGTCCCGCCCCCCGTCCGCTTCTCCGTCGCCGCGCAGTACGGCCGCTCGTCCGTCCTCGCCTGGGACGAGGAGGTGCTCGACCGGGCCACGTCCCAGATGGAGACGCTCGATGCCACCGTGTCGGCAGACTTCGGTGACGCCTCCGCCAGCGGCACCTCACCTGCGACCTCCGGGATGGGACGGGGTGCGCCGGTCGAGAACCCGCGGAACTACGAACGGCGCCAGTCGACCGAGCGATGGCTCGTCGAAGGGCTCCTCAACGCGATGCGAACCGGAAACCGGGACGCCTCCGCAGACTCCTGGCGCCGGATCCGGGAGTACGTCGACGGAGAGCGGCAGCGGACGCTGGACCTCCTCGAGGGCATGCGCCTCGTCTGCCGCGACTTCGCCGACCTCGACGGACGGAAGACGCTCGTTTTCGTCACGCGGGGCTTCGAGCGGACGCCGGGGCAGAATTTCCTCGCCCGCGTCGACGTCGCCGTCAAGGCCGCCAACATATCTCGTGCGAGCGGGGGGGTCCCGCCGGCCTTCGTCGACGCGAAGCCGAACCTCCCGGGCGCCTCGATGACGTCGAGCGGCGGCGTCATGGCGACGCGGCTTTCCCAGGTGGAAGACTTCGAGCGCTGGCTCGCCGCGTCGGGGATCACGCTTCACTTTCTCGACCCCTACTTCGGCTCGGACGCGCCGACCGCCGAGACGTCGAGCGGCGACCGGTTCCGCGACACGCCGGCCGAGCGGCTGAACCTCCAGGACTCCCCCGTCCGCTTCGCGGAGGTCACGGGCGGCCTCGTCCGGCCGGGCGCGGGGGACTTCGCCGGCGCCGTCTCCTCCTTCCTGTCCGCCTCATCCGGCGCCTACCGACTCGCCGTCCGGATGACCGACGTCGACCCGCGGAGGTCGTACAAGGTCGTCGTGAACGTGAAGCGGAACGGCCTCAAGGCCTACTTCCGGTCGGCGTACCAGCCGAAGGCGCCGGGGCCGCAGCCGGCCCAGGCGGGGGCCGCGGCGCGGGAAGCCGACCGCGGAAGGCTCCGCTCCGCGGCGGACGAACGGCGCCCGGGCGCCGGGCGGCAGGTCCTGAAGCCGATCGGGGTGACGCTGAACTGGAAAGGAAAGAGCGCGACGACGACCACCGTCTCGGGACAGGTCTTCTACAAGCTCGACGTCCTCGTGCCGAACGACGACCTGAAGTTCCTCCCCGAGGAGGACGCGATGGTCGCCTCGACCCGGATTACCGTGAAGGCCGACTCGGCCGACGGCAAAGGGAGCGAGACCTTCACCGACGACTTCTTCCTCTCGATGACGGGAGCCGAGTACGCCGCCGCCTCCGGCCAGAGCTCCGTCAAGACGTTGACGCTTCCACTCGCCACCGGGCGCTGGGATCTGACGGTCACCGTGACGGACCTCCTCGAATCCCGCTCGGGCGTCACGCGGACGCGCGTCACGGCAACGCCGTAATCCCAAGCCTCGCCTAAGATCGGCCCGATGGGCGGCGACTTCACTCCCGAGGAGTTCCGGAAGATGGGGAACGCCGCGGTCGAGCGGCTGGCCCGCTACTTCGAGACGCTGGAGTCGCGGCCGGTCCTCGCGCGGACGAAGCCGGGCGAGGTGATCGCGCAGCTCCCGCCCCATCCCCCCGAGAACCCCGAGCCGTGGGAGGCGATCGAGCGCGACCTCGACGCGATCGTCGAGCCGAACCTGACGCACTGGCAGCACCCCGGCTACCTCGCCTACTTCGCGAACACCGGCGTCGCCCCGGCCGTCGTCGGCGACTTCCTGGCCGCCGGGTACAACCAGGTCGGGATCCTCTGGCGGACGTCGCCCGTCCTGACCGAGCTCGAGCAGGTGGTCGTGAAATGGCTCGTCGAGATCGTCGGACTGCCGCCCGCCCCCGACGGCTTCGACGGCCAGCTCGCCGACACCGCCTCGACCGGCTCGCTCATCGCGCTCACGGCCGCGCGCGAGCAGGCCTTCCCCGACGTCCGGAAGACGGGGCTCGCCGGGCGCCCCGCCGGTGTCGTCTACGCCTCGGAGCACGCCCACTCCTCGATCGACAAGGCGTGCGTCGTCCTCGGCTTCGGGACCTCGGGGCTCCGCAAGATCCCGGTCGACGCGGAGTTCCGGATGCGCCCCGACGCCCTCGCGGCGGCGATCTCGGAAGACCGGGCCGCCGGCCGCGTCCCCGTCGCGGTCGTGGCCACCGTCGGGACGACGAGCTTCACCTCGGTCGACCCGTGCGAGGCGATCGCCGCGATCTGCGAGCGCGAGAAGCTCTGGCTCCACGTGGACGCCGCCTACGCCGGCTCGGCGGCCGCGCTCCCCGAGATGCGACCTCTCTTCGCGGGGTGGGAGCGCGCCGACTCGGTCCTCTTCAACCCGCACAAGTGGATGCTGGTCCCGCTCGAGTGCACGGCCCTCCTTTTCCGGCGGATGGAGCGGGTCCGCCGCGCCTTCTCGGTCGTCCCGGCCTACCTCGAGACCCCCGAAGGGAAGGGGGGCGTTCGCGAGTACATGGACTACGGCGTCCAGCTGGGGCGCCGCTTCCGCGCGCTGAAGATGTGGATGACGCTCCGCGCCTTCGGCGTCGAGGGGGTTCGCGCGCGGCTCCGGCACCACCTCGAGCTCGCGAAGGAGCTCCGCGCGGCGCTCGAGAGAGAGCCGTTCGTCGAGATCGTCGCGCCGACGCCGTTCTCGGTCGTGGCGTTTCGCTTTGCGCCACCCGGGCTCTCGCCGGAAGAAGCCGACGAGGCGAACCGCCGGATTCTCGAGCGGATCAACACCGACGGGCGGAGCTTCATCTCGCATTCCGTCCTGAGAGGCCGATACGTCCTCCGCGCAGCGATCGGAAACGTCCGGACCGAACGGCGCCACCTCGGGCTCTTTCTGGACGCCTTCCGAACGGCCGCAGCCGCCGAGCGCTCGAGCTGAAACTGCCGAGAACCCTTCGACGTAGAGAGGTTTGACCGCCCGGGGCCGGCCTGTAGACTCTCTGCCGCGCATTTCGAAGGGGCGGCCCAGGATCATGACGGAACCCCAGAACAAGACTGCCGACCTGACCGGGCTCCGCATCGAGAGGGACGAAGCTCCCTCTCCGCGGCGCTTTCTCTACCCCGCCCTGGCCACGATCGCGGTCCTCGCGATCGGGGCCGCGTTTCTTTCCGTCCGAGCCAAGGGGGGCGTCGCCCTCCGGGCCCCCGAGGTGACGACGACGCGGATCGCCCTCGTCACGCCGACGCAGGCCTCGACCATCCTGACGGCCTCGGGCTACATCGTGGCCCGGTCGAAGGCCGAGATCTCCCCCAAGTCGGTCGGCCGGATCGCCTGGCTGAACCTCGAAGAAGGGCAGCGCGTGAAGAAGGGCGAACTCGTCGCCCGCCTCGAGTCGCAGGAGCTGGAGGCCCAGAAGCGCCAGTACCTCGCCACGAAGGACCAGGTCCTCGCTCAGCTCGACAACGGGAAGCGGGACCGGGACCGGGCGAAGGCCCTCCTCGAGGACAAGATCGGCACCCAGCAGGCGTACGACTCGGCCGACGCGCAGGTCCGCTCGCTCACGGCCCAGATCGCCTCCATCGACCAGCAGGTGAGGTACACCGAGGAGCTGATCAAGAACGCCGAGATCTACGCCCCGATCGACGGGGTCGTCACCGTGAAGAAGGCCTTCCTCGGCGAGACGGTCGCCCCCCAGGGCTTCGGCGGCGCCGGCTCGGCGGGCGCGACCTTCGCCGTCATCGTCGACCTCGGCTCGCTCGAGATGGAGGCCGACATCAACGAGCAGAACCTCGGCAAGCTGGTCCTCGGCCAGCCGGCGGAGGTGACGCTGGACGCCTACCCCGACCGGCCGTACAAGGCCCGCCTCCGCCAGATCGTCCCGACGGCCGACCGGCAGAAGGGATCGGTCAAGGTGAAGGTCGAGATCACCGACCGGGACGCGCGGGTCCTCCCCGAGATGTCGTGCCGCGTCGTCTTCCTCGACCCCGGGCGGAAGGTGGCCGAGAACGCGAAGCCGAAGGTGATGATCCCCGCCGCCTCGGTCGTCGAGGTGGACGGGAAGAAGGGCGCTCTCTTCGTGACGGGCGACCGCGCCGCCTTTCGGGCGCTGACCCTGGGCCGCGAGGCCGGGACCCAGATCGAGGTGACGGCGGGAGCCGCGGGCGGCGAAGAGGTCGTCGCCGACGCGGCCGGGACGCGCGCGTGGCGGGCCGAGCAGAAGGTCCGCGTCAAGAAGGACTGAGCCGGGACACCGAAGGAGATCCGATGGCCGAGCCGTTCATCCAGATCGACAACCTCGTCAAGAGCTACACCCGCGACACGCAGACCCTGACGGTTCTCACGGGACTCAGCCTCTCCGTCGACGAGGGGGAGTTCATCGCCCTGATGGGCCCGTCCGGGTCGGGGAAGACGACGCTTCTCAACCTCGTGGCGGGGATCGACCGGCCGACCTCCGGGAAGATCGTGGTCGGCGGGGTCAGCGTCGGCGGGATGAGCGAGGGCCAGCTCGCGAAGTGGCGGAGCGGCAACATCGGCTTCATCTTCCAGCTCTACAACCTCGTCCCCGTCCTGACGGCCTTCGAGAACGTCGAGCTGCCGCTCCTCCTGACGAAGCTCTCCCGGGTCCGCCGCCGGAAGCAGGCGGAGCTGGCCCTCTCGATCGTCGGCCTCTCGGACCGGATGGACCACTACCCGCGGCAGCTCTCGGGCGGGCAGGAGCAGCGCGTCGCCATCGCGCGCGCCATCGCGACGGACCCGAAGCTCCTCGTGGCCGACGAGCCGACCGGCGACCTCGACGCCAAGAGCGGCGAGGAGATCCTCGTCCTTCTCGAGCGGCTGAACGACGAGTTCAAGAAGACGATCGTCATGGTGACGCACGACCCCCGCGCCGCGGCGCGCGCGCACCGGCTCGTCCACCTCGACAAGGGAGTCCTCAAGGAGGACTTCCGCGCGGCGGCGGGCCAGAAGGAAGTCGGGATGGCCGCGGCCATCGCGGCGTCCGGCGGAGGGATGGGCGCCCCTTGAAGTTCCTCCCCCTGGTGCTCAAGAACGTCTTCCGGAAGAAGACGCGGACGGCGCTGACCATCGCGTCGATCGTCCTGCCGCTCCTCGTCATCAACCTGATGGGGACGTTCCTCCGGGCGCTCGACCGCCCGGACCCGGGCGCCACCCGCGGGATGTTCCGGACGGTGACGCGGCACAAGGTGTCGCTCGGGAACCCGCTGCCCGTCGCCTACTTCGAGAAGATCCGCCAGCTCCCGGGCGTCGTCGCCGCGACGAAGTTCACCTGGTTCGGCGGGAAGTACGTCGACCAGTCGGCGAAGAACTTCTTCCCCCGCTTCGCGGTCGAGCCGGAGACGTTCCTCCAGGTCTTCGACGACGCGAAGATCGTCGCCGGCTCGAAGGAGGAGTGGCTGGCCGACCGGACCGGCGCCGTCGTCGGCGACAACCTCGTGAAGAAGTTCGGCTGGAAACTCGGCGACAAGGTCGTCCTCGTCGGCGACATCTTCCCCGTGACGCTGGAGCTGACGGTCCGGGGGATCTTCCAGCTCCCCGACGGGAACGCGATGTCGGTCTTCTTCAACCGGAAGTACCTCGAGGAGGCCCTGCCGTCCGTGGCGGGACAGGTCGGAACCGTCTGGGTGAAGGCGGCCGACGGCCCCGCTGCCGAGCGGCTGACGCGCGAGATCGACGCGATGTTCGAGAACGCCGCGGCGCCGACGAAGACCGAGAGCGAGAAGGCCTTCCAGATGGGCTTCGTCCAGATGCTCGGGAACGTGAAGCTCCTGATCAACGCCATCGCCACCATCATCGTCTTCGTCATCTTCCTGATCGCCGCCAACACGATGGCGATGGCCGCGCGCGAGCGGGTGACGGAGATCGCGGTCCTCCGGACGCTCGGCTTCGGGAAGCCGGCCATCCTCGGCATGGTCCTCGCCGAGAGTCTCCTCCTCGCGCTGATCGGCGGCGGGCTCGGGATCCTCCTCTTCGTCCTCGCGGAGCCGGGCCTGAAGGCGGGGCTCATGCAGTCGCCGATGTCCGGGTTCGCGGCGTCGTTCGGCCTCTTCCCGGAGGTCCTCGCGATGGGACTCTTCATCACGGTCTCCGTCGGCCTCGTGGCCGGGCTCGTCCCGGCCATCCGGTCGGCGCGGCGGCCGATCGTGGAGGGGCTGCGGCAGGCGGTATGAAGTACCTCCCGTTCGTCCTCAAGAACCTCTTCCGGAAGAAGACCCGTTCGATCCTGACGGTCGGGTCGATCCTCCTGCCGCTCTTCGTCATCTGCATCCTCGGGACGCTCCTCCGTGCGCTCGAGGCGGACCCCTCGAACGGGAAGGGGATGTACCGTCTCATCACCCGGCACAAGGTCTCGATCACGAACTGGCTCCTCGAGTCGCAGGGCCCCAAGATCCGGCAGATTCCGGGCGTCACCGAGATCGTCCGGATGAACTGGTTCGGCGGCGCCTACATCGACCAGTCGGCGAAGAACCAGTTCGCCCGCTTTTCCACGTCGGACCCCGAAGCGCTCCTCCGCGTCTTCGACGAAGTGTCGGTGGCGGAGGGCTCGGCCGAGGAGTGGGTCAAGGACCGGACCGGCGCCCTCGTGGGCGGCGTCCTGATGCAGAAGTACGGCTGGAAGCTCGGCCAGAAGGTCCCCCTGAAGGGGGACATCTACCCCCTCACGCTCGAGCTGACGATCCGTGCCGTCTACAAGGGGCCGGACGAGACGGGCCTCTACTTCCACCATTCGTACATCGAGGAGGCGCTGCCGCGCGTGAAGGGCTACGTCGGCTGGTACTGGATCAAGGCAGCAAGTCCGGGGGCCGCGGCGAAAATTCCCGCGCAGGTCGACGCCCTCTTCGAGAATTCCGACCACCCGACGCGAACGGAGACGGAGAAGGAGTTCCAGAACGGCTGGGTCTCCATGCTCGGAAACGTCAAGCTCCTCCTCACCTCCATCGCCGTCATCATCGGGTTCGTCATCCTCCTGATCGCCGCGAACACGATGGCGATGGCGGCCCGGGAGCGGATCACCGAGATCGCGGTCCTCCGGACGCTCGGCTACCCGAAAGAAACGATCCTCGGAATGATCCTCGGCGAGAGCGTCCTGCTGGCCGTCTTCGGCGGCTTCCTCGGCCTCGGCCTCTTCACGCTCTTCTACCCCGCTTTCCGGAAGGGAATCCAGTACTCGCCGATGGGGGGCTTCGCCGCCGGGATGGGGGCCCTGCCCGACCCGCTCCTTCTCGGCGTGGCGTTCTTCGCGACGCTTCTCATCGGGATCCTCGCCGGCGTCGTGCCGGCCGTCCGCGCCTCGCAGCGGACGATCACCGACGGCCTCCGGCAGGTCGGGTGATGAAGTTCCTTCCGTACGTCCTGAAGAACCTGCTCCGGAAGAGGACCCGGTCGGGCCTCACGATCGGCTCGATCCTCCTCCCCTTTCTCGTCATCTGCCTCCTCGGGACGTTCCTCGCGATGCTCGACGCGGATCCCTCGCAGGGGCGCGGGATGTTCCGCCTCGCCGTCCGGCACAAGGTCTCGATCGCCAACGTCCTCCCGGCGTCTCACCTCGAAAAGATCCGGACGCTTCCCGGCGTGAAGGCCGTGACGCCCTTCAACTGGTTCGGCGGCCGCTACGTCGACTTTTCCGCGTTCAACGTCTTCGAGCGCTTCGCCGTCGACCCGCCCGCCTTCTTCGACGTCTTCGACACCGAGGGAGTCGTGGACGGCTCGGCCGAGGCGTGGAAGGCCGACCGGAGCGGGCTCCTCGTCGGCGAGCTCCTGATGAAGAAGTACGGCTGGAAGCTGGGACAGCAGATCACCCTCACGGGCGACATCTGGCCGGGCGTCTACACCTTCACGATCCGGGCCGTCTACCGCGGGAACGACGAGGCCGCCGTCTTCTTCGACCAGAAGGTGATCGACGAAGCGCTCCCCCACCGGGCGGGCCGGTACACGATGATCTGGGTGAAGGCCGACGGGGCCGCGGCCGCCCGCGACCTCATCCCGCGGATCAACGCCCTGTTCGAGAACTCCCCGTTCCCCGTCCGCGCCGAGACCGAGAAGGAGTTCCAGAACAACTACGTCGCCCTCCTCGGGAACGTGAAGCTCTTCTTCCGCAGCCTGACGGTCGTCGTGGCCGCGGTCGTCCTCCTGATCGCCGCGAACACGATGGCGATGGCCGCGCGCGAGCGGGTCGTCGAGTTCGCCGTCCTCCGGACGCTCGGCTTCACGCGGCAGACGCTCTTCGGCCTCCTCGTCGGCGAGAGCGCCCTCCTCTCGCTCGCCGGGGCCGGTCTCGGCCTCGCCCTGTTTCTCGGCCTCTTCCCGAATCTTCGCGCCTTCGTCCTCTACTCGCCGCTCGCCGGCCTCGCCGCAGCGCTGCGGGTCTATCCGGAGGTCCTCGCCGGGGCGTTCGCCCTGACGCTCCTCGTCGGCATCCTCGCCGGCCTCGGGCCGGCCCTGCGCTCGTCCCGCCGCTCCATCGTCGACGGTCTCAGACAGGTGGTCTGACGGAGGTCAAATGCTCGCGATCCCGCTCAAGTACAACTGGCGCAACCTCTTCGTCCGGAAGATCACGACGTTCCTGACCGTCCTCGGCATCGGGCTCGTCGTGGCCGTCTTCCTCTGCGTCATGTCGCTCGGCGAGGGACTGACCCGCGTCTTCACGGCGTCGGGCTCGGACAGCAACGTCCTCGTCCTCCGGCAGAACTCGCAGTCGGAGCTCCAGTCGGGAATCTCGCGGGACCAGGTGCCGCTCCTCATGACGCTCCCCGGGATCGCGAAGGACGCGGACGGGAAGCCCCTCGCCTCGAACGAGCTCGTCGTCGTCCTGAACCTCGACAAGCTGGGCGGCGGGTCGTCCAACGTGACGATCCGGGGCGTCGCCGAGAAGGCGATGAAGCTCCGGCCGGGCCTCAACCTCGAGAAGGGGCGGATGTTCGAGCCCGGCAAGTCGGAGGTGATCGTCTCGATGAGCGTCGCGCGCCGCTTCGCGAGCTGCGGCATCGGGCAGACGATCCGGTTCGGGGCCTACCGCTGGACGGTCGTGGGCCTCTTCGACGCCGGCGGCACGGCCCCCGACAGCGAGATCTGGACCGACGTCGAGTCGATGGCGACGGACTTCAAGCGGAACGGCTACTCGTCCGTCCTCGCGCGGACGACGGACCGCGCCGGCCGCGACCAGTTCCTGGCCGGGCTCGCGGGCGACCCGAGGCTCGCGCTGGAGGGGAAGATCGAGCGGAAGTACTACGACGAGCAGACGTCCACCGCGGCGCCGATCAAGTTCCTCGGCTTCTTCGTCGGCGTCGTCATGGCGATCGGCGCCTGCTTCGGCGCCATGAACACGATGTACGCCGCCGTCTCGGCGCGGACGCGCGAGATCGCGACGCTCCGCGCCCTCGGCTTCTCGCGCCTGTCCGTCATGGCGTCGTTCGTCCTGGAGTCGATCTTCCTCGCCCTCCTCGGCGGCATCCTCGGCTGCTTCCTCGGGATCCTCGCCGTGAAGCTGGCCCTCTCGGGCGTCACCGGGACGACGAACTTCGCCACCTTCTCGGAGGTCGTCTTCGCGTTCCGCCTGACGCCGCAGCTCCTCATGACGGGCGTCGTCTTCTCCCTCCTGATGGGCTTCTTCGGGGGCGTCTTCCCGGCCGGCCGGGCCGCCTTCACGAAGATCACGAACGCGCTCCGGCAGGTCGGATGATCGAACCCTTCTTCCAGGACCCTCCGCGGCCTCCGGCGAATACCTGGGTCTCGGATCCGTTTCTCCGCAGCTACCTCGCGCGGCACCTCTCCCCCGAGGTCCTCCGCGCCGCCGAGCCTGCCCTCGCCGAAACGGGACGGCTCGCGGGAGGGGAGCTCCACGATCTTCTCGCGTCGAATCCCGACGCCGAGCCCTCACTGACCTGTTTCGACCCCTGGGGCAAACGGGTCGACCGGATCGAGCTGACGCCGCTCTGGACCGAGGCCGCGCGGCTCGCCGCGGAGCTGGGGCTCGTGGCCCTCCCCTACGAGCGGACGTACGGCCCCGCCTCCCGCCTTGTCCAGTTCGCGCTCGTCTACCTCTTCGACCCGTCGACGGCCGTCTACACCTGCCCGCTCGCGATGACCGACGGCGCCGCGAAGACCCTTCTTCGCTCGGGAAACGCCGAGCTCGCCGCCCGCGCGCTTCCGCGACTGACGAGCCGCGATCCGGCTCGTGCCTGGACCTCGGGCCAGTGGATGACCGAGAAGACCGGCGGTTCGGACGTGGCGACGACGCAGTCCGTCGCCCGCGGGGACGGAAAAGAGTGGCGCCTCTGGGGGACGAAGTGGTTCACCTCGGCGACGACGTCCGAGATGGCGCTGACGCTCGCGCGGCCCGAGGGGAACCCTCCGGGGGGCGCCGGCCTCGCCCTCTTCTACCTCGAGACCCGCGACGAACACGGGGCGCCGAACGGCATCGTCATCAACCGCCTGAAGGACAAGCTCGGCACGCGGATGGTCCCGACCGCGGAGATCGAGCTCTCGGGCGCCCGCGCCGTCCCCGTCCGGGGGCTGACCGACGGCGTGAAGAACATCACGACGATGCTCAACGTCACGCGGACGTGGAACGCCGTCTGCGCCTCGGCCGGCATGCGCCGGGCGCTCGACCTGGCGCGGGACTACGCGGCGCGGCGGACCGCCTTCGGCGCGCCGCTCTCGGAAAAGCCCCTCCACGCCGACACGCTCGCCGACCTCGAGGCGACCTTCGCCGGGGCGTTTCTTCTCGCCTTCCGGATCGTCGAGCTGACCGGACGGGAAGAGTGCGGCGTGGCGACCGACGAGGAGCGGAGCCTCCTCCGGATCCTGACGCCGCTCGCCAAGCTGACGACGGGGAAGCAGGCCGTCGCCGTGGCGAGCGAGGCGCTCGAGTCGTTCGGCGGAGCGGGCTACGTCGAGGACACGGGGCTTCCGCGCCTCCTCCGCGACGCGCAGGTGCTTCCGATCTGGGAGGGGACCACGAACGTCCTCTCGCTCGATCTTCTTCGAGCCCTGTCGAAGAGCGGCGGCCTCGGGCCGGCCGAGCGGGAGCGGGACCGGTGTCTCGCCGGGACCGGCGGAGCGCTGGCGGACGCGGGGCGGCGCGCCGACGAGGCGCTCGAGCACGCGGCGGCCTGGCTCGAACGGACGTCGCGGGACGCCGCCGAGATGGAGGCGGGAGCGCGCCGGTTCGCGCTGACGGTCGGAGGGGCCCTCCAGCTCCTCCTCCTCGTCGACGAGGCGCGGCACGCCGGCGAGGGGAGCCCGTTCCGCGACGCGGCCCTTCGCTTCGCCCGCTTGCCGATCGACCGGATTCTGGACGACCTCCCGGCCGGCGAGGCGGCCCGCCTCCTGACCCGGGGCATCGCATGATCCTCTCGCGCGCCGCCGAGGTCGCGCTCGCGGCGCTGCCGCTCCTCCCCGGGCCCGGCGCTCACGCGAAAGGGCGCGGCGTGAGGGAGCTTGCGGAAGCCGCGGGTGTCCCGGCCCCCTTCCTCGCACAGGTCCTGAAGCGCCTCGCCCACGCCGGTCTCCTCCGGTCGAAGCGCGGGCGGACGGGCGGCTTCGTCCTCGGGCGGCCCTCCTCGGAGATCACCGTGGCCGACGTCGTCCTCGCGCTGGACGGGCGCGACGAGCTGGACGCCGCCTTCCCGCCGCTCCGCGGCCCCGCGGGGGCGCTCCTCGGCCCGATTCGCAAGCGGGCGCTCGACCTCCTCCGGACGACGACGCTGGAGGCGCTGCCCAAGTGAGGGACCTCCGTGAGTTCCTCGCGGCGCTCCGCCGCGAGGGGGACCTCGTCGAGGTCGAGGCCGAGGCCGACCCGAAGCTCGAGATCCCCGAGATCCACCGGCGGGTGATCGAGCAGGGAGGGCCGGCGCTCCTCTTCCGGAACCCGAAGGGCGCGTCTTTCCCGGTCGTGACGAATCTCTTCGGAACGCCGAAGCGGCTCGATCTCGCCTTCGGCCGGCGCCCCCTCGACTTCATGAGGACCGCCGCCCGCGCGGCGACGGAGCTCGTCCCGCCGACGCCTGCGAGGCTCTGGGGGTTCCGCTCGTTCCTCGGCGACGCGCTCCGCGTCGGGACGAAGGACGTCCCGGCAGCACCCGTGACGGAGGTCGTCGAGACGACTCCCGACCTGACGCGGCTGCCGGCGACGACCACGTGGCCGGAGGACGGCGGGCCGTTCCTGACGCTCCCGCTCGTCTATTCGGAAAAACCTGCCACCGGCTTGCAGGACCGGCCCGGACACCGGGAGTCCAACCTGGGGATCTACCGGATGCAGGTCCACTCGCCCGTCCCTCCTCGGAGTTCACTGGCAGATCGGCAAGGGCGGGGGCTTCCATTACCACGAGGCGGAGGCGAAGGGAGAGGCGCTGCCGCTCACCGTCTTCCTCGGCGGCCCGCCGGCGCTGATCCTCGGCGCCGTCGCGCCGCTTCCGGAAGGGATCCCGGAGCTGCTCGTCGCGTCGCTGCTTCTGGGCCGGCGCCTGCCCATGGCCTCGGTGCCGGGCGCTCCGCACCGTCTCGTCGCCGACGCGGAGTTCGCGATCACGGGGAGCGTGCCTCCGAATGTCCGCCGCCCCGAGGGCCCCTTCGGCGACCACTACGGCTATTACTCGCTGGCGCACGATTACCCGGTCCTCGAGGTCGACCGCGTCTTCCGGCGCCGCGACGCGATCTTCCCCGCGACCGTCGTCGGAAAGCCGCGGCAGGAGGACTTCTACATCGGCGACCTCCTGCAGGAGCTGCTGTCGCCGCTCTTCCCGCTCGTGATGCCGAGCGTCGTCAGCCTCTGGAGCTACGGCGACACCGGCTTCCACTCCCTCGCGGCCGCGGTCGTGAAGGACCGGTATGGGCGCGAGGCGATGGGCTCGGCCTTCCGGATCCTCGGCGAGGGGCAGCTCTCCCTGACGAAGTTCCTCCTCCTGACCGACGCGCGGCGCGATCTCCGCGACTTCCGCGGGCTCCTCGCCCACGTCCTCGCCCGCTGCCGCTTCGAGACGGACCTGTTCGTCTTCTCGAATCTCGCGATGGACACGCTCGACTACACCGGGCCGAAGGTGAACGAGGGATCGAAGGGGGTCCTCCTCGGCCTCGGCGACGCGATCCGGGACCTGCCCGGCGAGTTCTCGGGCCCGCTGCCGGCCGGAACGCGCGCGGCCGCGGTTTTCGCGCCCGGCGCCCTCGTCGTCGAAGGGCCGTCGTTTCACGAAGACGCGGCCTTCCCCGGGCGCCTCGCGGCCGACCCGGCGGTCTCCGGGTGGCCGTTCGTCGTCCTCACCGACGACGCTTTGGCGACCGCGAAGGACGAGCGGAGCTTCCTGTGGCGGGTCTTCACCCGCTTCGAGCCTGCCGCCGACCTCCACGGGAGGAAATCGATCGCGCGGAACCACGTCGCCTTCTCGCCGCCCGTCGTGATCGACGCCCGGACCAAGCCGTGGATGCCGAAGGAGGTCGAGGCCGACCCGGCCACCGCGGCGCTCGTGGACCGGCGCTGGCGCGACTACTTCCCGCTTCGATAAACTCCAGGGGGTCACGGAAGAACGCACATGACCGTCCGCCACGGAGTGGGAGACGCCCTCGTCGAAGCCGGAGAGCTCACCGTCCGGCGGCTGGGGCGCGCCTCGACCTGGCGGCGCGAGCACGGCGGCACGATCGAGCGGGCTCTTTTCGAGACAGGCGCCGTCACCGAGGAAGTGCTGACGTCGGCGCTGTCACGCGAGTACTCGCTGCCGGGCGCGCTCCGCGAGGAGCTCGCGGGCGCGGATCCCGACCTCGTCGACTCGCTCCCGGCCCGGGAGCGCCGACGCCTCCGCGCGCTCCCGTTCCGCCACGAGGGGAAGCTCCTCCACGTCGCGGTCTCCGACCCGCGGAACCCGGTCCTCGGAAAGATCCTGGAGGCGGCGTCGGGGTTCACGATCTCGCTTCACGTCACGCCCGACCCCGTGCTCGAGGAGCTCCTCGACTGGTTCGAGAAGGGGCGGCCCGACCCCGCGCCCCCGCGGATCGGGCCCGCGCCGGGGGCGCGGGAAAACTCGTCGGTCATCCACCGCCGCGTCGCCCTCGACTCGATCGAGAAGCTCGGCAAGGCCCTCGTCACCGACGCGCTCCGGATCGGGGCGACCGAGCTCGTCCTCGGCTCCGACGCACACGGCGGCTTCGTCAGGACGTTCGACATGGCGGGCGCCGTCCTCACGCGGCGTCTCTCGGGAGCGCTCCTTGCGCCTCTCGCCGTCTGGTTCAAGGAGCGCTGCTCCAAGGACGGAGGGTTCGTCGTCGCCTTCACGCCGCCGGACGGGGAGACGCAGAAGCGCCGCGTGGAGCTGCTCGGCGTCGGCCCGCAGGAGGCCCGCCTTCAGCTCCTCCCGGTCCCGTTGGAGAAGCCGGCGGAGGAGGTCGGCGCCTGCAGGCACCCGGGGCGCCGCGACGGCGACGTTTTCTGCTCGCAGTGCGGCGCGGTGCTCTGAGCTTCTCCGCGAACTAGGGCTGGGACGGCGCGGCCGGGGGGCCGCCCCCGCGACGCCCGCGGCGGCGGCGGCGGCGTCCGCCGCCCCCCGCGCCGGGTTGTCCCTGCGGGGACGGCGCCTGCGGCGGCGGGCGAGGAGACTGCGGCCGGGGCTGGGTCTGAGGCGGAGCGGCCTTCCTGGGCTGTCCGGACTGCGGTCCCCGCTCGGCTTCTCCTGCCGGGCTCCCCTGTCCGCCGCGCCCGCGGCGCCGGCGGCCTCCGCGGCCCGGCCGGCCCGCCGTTCCGGCCGCTGGAGCCCCTGGAGCCGCGCGCTCGCGCTGGGCCCGCCGACGTGTCTCCTCTTCCTGGCGTTTCTTCTGCTTCTCGAGCTCCCGGCGCTCCTCCTCGGCGCGCTTGGCGGCCAGCTCGGCCTCATGCTTCTTCCGCCACTCGGCCTCGATGGCGTCGGCCTCGGCCTGCTCCTCGTCGGCGAGGAGGTCTCCGGCCTTCAGGAGAATCTCCGGCCGCGCCGCCCGGGACCGGAGAATTTCGACGAGCCGGCCGCGGACCGGCGCGTTCCGGTCCTCGGCGATCGCCGGGACCCGCCCGGCGTCGGACAGGATCATTCGCGTGAAGCTCACCCTCTTCGTCGCGCCCGAAGCCTCGTGCGCCATCACGAGGAAGAAGAGGTCCGGCTCGTGGTCGAGCCCGTGCTCCGTGACCCGCCACCCCGGAAGCGCCTCGGTCACGAGCTCCCTCAAGAGGTCGAGGTGCTTCTCTCCGATCTCCTGCGTCTGTTCCGTCGACACGACCCGGTCGCGGAACATCTTCGTCATCGCCATCGGCGGGGAGTCTACCAATCGCCGTCAGCCGGAAATACCGCCGAAGTCGAGGAGCCGCCGCGCGTGGTCGTCCGGATGGAAGTGCCTCGCTCGCGCCGCGGCCCCCGCGGACAGGCGCGGCCCCAGTCCCTCGCGGACGAAGCGGATCATCGCGGCGGCCAGCGCCGCGGCGTTCTCCGGTGGGACGAGAAGGCCGGAGGCACCGTCCTCGACGACCTCGAGGAGTCCGTCGACGCGGGTCCCGATCACGGGGCGCGCGAACGCGATCGCGTCCGCGGCGATCCCCGAGCCGGTCGCATGGCGGTAGGGACAGACGACGGCGTCGCAGGCCGCGAACCAGAGCGTCCGCTCGTCCTCCGGCAGATAGCGCAGCTCCAGCCGGACCCCCGAGAAAGCGGCGCGCTCCCCGGAGAAGCGCCGGCCCGCCCGTGCGGCCGCTCCGGCCTCGGCCGCGAGGCGAGCCGCGTCGCCCCACGGCTCGCCCGCGAGGACGAGCAGCGCTCGCGGGAACTCGCGGCGGACCTCGCGGAACGCGTCGAGGAGGAGGTCCCACCCCTTGTACGGTCGCAGGATCCCGCTGAAGAGGAAGAGCGGTGCGTCAGGCGGCACGCCGAGACGCGCGCGAGCGTCGCCCCGGTCCGGGAGGATCGCGCGCGGCTCGGACGGGTGCGGGAGAACGGCGATGGGCTTCTCGCCGAGCTCGCCGCGGACCTCCGCCTCGGCCCGGCGGTTCTGGACGACGATCCGGTCGGCGCGGCGGAGGACGACCCGCGTCAGGGCCGCGGAGAACGGGCCGGTCTCGTGGTCCCAGACGTTGTGGCAGAGAAGGAGCTTCACCGTTTCCGGGCTTTCCGCGCCGAGCGTGGCGAGGAACGCCACGGTGTGGGGCCCCCAGAACGCCGTCCACCACGGCACGATCGCGAGCGCCGCGCCCCGCTCCGCGACGACGCGCGCCGCCCCGACGAACGAGAGCGGGTTGTAGCCATCGAGCGGCGCGTGCCACTCCCCGCCCGGCGAGAGGAACTCGCGTTCCTCCCGGTCGACGTGGCCGGGATAGAGGAATGGCGGGTACATCCGACGGTACGTCACGACGAGCGGGTCGTGCCCGAGCCGCCGCATCGCCGCGACGAGGCGCGCTCCCTGGTCCGCGATCCCGCTCCGCCACGGCGGGACCGGTCCGACGAGGGCGACGACTGGCGGCATGGCCTCCGCGATTATGACGGCGGCGGGGCCACCACCGCGAAGCCTGACTCGCGGCCGAACTCGTCCCAGACGCCGATCGAGACGCGTGCGCTCGGGCTGTTCACGAAGACGTCCAGCGCGTACGTGTAGTGTCCCGCCTTCGCCTTCGCGAGGTCGCGCGACAGGATTTCGAACGTTCGCGACTGGCGGGTGACTTCGGAGAACTCGCCCCCCGGGCCGGCCGCCGCGATGAAGACCGAGAATGCGCCCTTGACGCCCCGAGCCGTCGGCTGGAGCGCGAGCGGCGCGATCGGGACCCTCACTTCGAGCGAAACGCGGAGCTGCCCTTTCTTCGCGACGGCCTTCTGCGCCACCACCTCGATCGGCAGGTGCCCCTGCCGGTCCCGCACGAAGAGGTTCGCGAGGACCCGGTCCATCATCTTTTCTTCGGGGGGTTTCTCGACGAGGGAGCGGCGCGTTCGGACGGTGAGATCGGGGTTCTTCACCTTGACCGTCACCGCGAAGCGGCCCGTCCCCGACGACGGGGGGCTGTACCCGATCGAGTAGTACGAATCGAGGTCGCTCGCGACTTTCGCCACGATGTCCCGGATCTCCGCCGGTCCGCTGGCCGCGATTCCGCCGGTCTTCTCCGCGACGAACTCGAGAGCCTCCATCTCGTTGGCCCAGACCTGCTGCGAGCGCCCGCCGGCCGCCGGGGCGTTGAGCGACGGGTTGTCGTTGCGGGAGTCGGCCGCCGACGGCATCTCCATCGCCCACCCCTCCGGGAAGAGGGTGTAGAGCGTCACGCGGTGGGCGTTGGCCGAGTCGGCCAGGTCCTCGAGGAGGCCCTTCGCGTCGAACTCCTTCACGTCGAAGCCGTGGGCGTTCTGTCCCGTCTCGCGCTTCCCGAGGAAGAACTCCTGCCCGGCGTACCGGGAGAAGCGGTGCGACGCGAGCACCACGATCTTCCGCCCCTCCATTCCCCCGAGCGTCGCGACGAGCCCCTTGAGCGCGGCGGTCTTCGCCTTCTGGTCGGCATACGCCTGCGCGGCGAGGGAACGAGGGAGCTGGCTCGTCCCGCCGATCTGCGCGGCCACCGGAAGCGACCGGATCCACGCCGAGTCCGCGGAGACCGCGTCGAGGTCGGCGCTCTCGGTCGGGAGCCGCGCGCTCTGCTTCTCGACCGCGGCGAGCGCCGCGTCGATCTCGTCGCGGTCGTCCGTGAAGGAGAGGATCGTCTTCATCGACCGGTTCCAAGCGACCACCGTCGCCTCGTCGCCGGGCCCGAGAGTCCGGTCGAGCAGCTTCTTCAGGGAGCCGAAGAGGGCGTCGCGCGTCGACTTCTCGAAGAGCGCCAGCCGGTCGAAGTAGAGGACGACGAGGCGCTTCGGGCGCGGGAAGTCGGTTGGCTCCGGCGCGAGGGCGGGCTCCCGACCCGGCGTCGCGGCAGGAGCCGGAGCGGCCTCAGCGGCCCTGTACTCCGAGAAGTTCGTGATCGTCACCGGTTTCCTGTCGTGCCGGATTTCGAAGTCGTCCGCCTTGAGGCCGAAGACCGGGTTCCCCTTCCTGTCGGTCACGACGACGTCGATGTTGACGACCGTCGTCTCGACCGATCCCGTCACGCGCGGCAGATCGGCCGGCTGCTGGCCAGCCGCCGTGGCCGCGAGCGCCGCGACGAGGAGAAACGAAGTCCGTTTCATGTCACCTGGAGGAGGAACGCCTTGAGGTACTCCCCTTCGGGACAGTAGACCGAGACGGGGTGGTCGGGACCCGCGCCGCGCTTCTCGAGGATTCGGGCCGGGACTCCGGCGTCGAGCGCGGCCGCGAAGAGAACCTTCTGGAAGAGCGCCGCGTCGACTGGCCCCGAGCAGGAGCAGGCGAGGAGAAGGCCGCCCGGCGCGAGGAGCCTCAGGGCGAGGCGGTTGATGTCCTTGTAGCCCCGGCAGGCGCGGTCGACGTCCCCCTTCCGCTTCGCGAAGGCGGGCGGGTCGGTGACGATCAGGTCCCATGTCTCGCCCGCGGCGACGCGGGCCCGGAGGTCGTCGAAGACGTCGGCCGCGACGAACGCCACGCGGGTCTCCGGTCCCTCGACGGCCTGCCCGTTCGCGAGGTGGTTCTCGCGTGCGAGTGCGAGCGCAGGGGCCGATACGTCGACCTCGGTCACGCGCTCGGCCCCGCCGGCGAGAGCGGCGACGCCGAAGGCGCCGGAGTAGGCGAAGAGGTTCAGGACGCGCCGCCCCGCCGCATGGCGCCGCACGAGGTCCCGGTTTTCCCGCTGGTCGAGGAAGAACCCCGTCTTCTGCCCGCCCACGAGGTCGGCCACGAACGAGAGGCCCCGCTCGCGAAACGCCGCCCGCGCCGGAAGTGCGGCTCCGGCGAGGATCTCGTCCTCCGTCCCGAGCCCCTCGCCCGCGCGCGACGAAAGGTCGTTCTTCTGGAAGATCGCCGCGCCGGGGAAGCGGGCCGCGAGCGCCGGGAGCCAGAGCGGCCGGGCGCGCTCCGTCCCCTCGGTCGTCGCCTGAACGGCGAGGACGTCGCCGTACCGGTCGACGACGAGGCCGGGAAGGGAATCGCCTTCGGCGTTGACGACGCGGTACCCGTCGGTCTCGCCCGGGACGACCGCCTTCCGGAGCGCGAGGGCCTCGTCCAGCCGCCGTTCGACGAGCGCGCCGTCCACCGGCTCGTCGCGGAACGTCCACCAGCGGGCCACGATCGGAGAGCGGGGAGAGGCGAAGCCCCGGGCGAGGAGCGCGCCGGAGCCGTCCCGCCCCTCGACGGCACCCCCTTCGTCGCTCCCGGCTTCCCGGGCGACCGCTCCGGAGAAGAGCCATGGATGCCGCCGCCGCGTCGCGGCCTCCCGGTCGTGGCGAAGTGTGATCGTCCTCACGTCGGTATACTAGTGGCGACCCAGTCTGCCATCGCGAATCACGACGCCAGGGACCTAGCCGGGGAGCAGATGTCCGAGCTGATCAAGAGACCTGAGAGCAGCCACACCGCCGCCAACGACGCGATGGAGCTCGTCCGGCTCGGCATCGACGCGGCCAAGGCCGATCGTTACCGCGACGGCCTCGACTATCTTGGCGAGGCCTACGCCCTCCTCAGCAAGCGGCTGGAGGTGAAGAGCACCGAGGCGTTCTCGGCGGCCCCGACGGCCGCGACGATTCGGGACGTCATTCCCGCGAGCGCGCTCTCGTATTACGGCCTCTGCCTCGCGATGTACTCGCGCAACTTCAACGAGGCATCGACCTTCTGCGAGATCGCGATCAAGAACGAGAGGTTCGTCGGCGAGCACTACCTGAACCTCGCCCGCGTCTGGCACCACGCAAAGAACCGGAAGAAGATGGCCGAAGCGATCGATCGGGGGATGAAGGCGTCGCCCCGCTATCTCCCTCTCCAGCAGTTCGGCGAGCAGGTGGGCTTCCGAAAGGACCCCGTCTTCGGCTTCCTCCCGCGGGAGAGCGCCGTGAACCGCGCTCTCGGAAAGCTGCGGCACAAGCTCAAGGGCGCGGGCGGCCAGGGGGACGGTTCGGGCGGCCGGGGGCCGAAGCGCAAGGTCACCCAGACACGCCTCCGGAAGGGCTCGAAGGGCTGAGCGTTCTCCTCCCCGCATCCGGCAACCCCCGAATCGTCGTGCGAACATCCTCCCTCCCCCAAGGAGGCCCGATGACGTTCCGACTCCGCCCGATGCGACTTGCCGCCGCCCTCGTTCTCGCTTCCGGCGGGACGCTCGCGCTTGCCTCGCAGAAGCCCGCGGCGGCGCCTGCCCTTCCGGCGCCCAGGCTGGCGGTGGTCATCGCGGTCGACGGCCTTTCGATGTCCCGCCTCCTGTCGTACCGGCCCTGGTACGTGGGGGGGCTGAAGCGGCTCCTCGACGAGGGGCACGTCGAGACGAACGCGAACTACCGCCACATCAATACCGAGACGGGACCCGGCCATGCCTCCCTCGGGACGGGCGCTCCGCCACGCGTCCACGGCATCGTCACCAACGCCTGGTACGAGGCCCTGCCTGGAAAGGGCCAGACCGCGGTCTACTGCACCGACCAGTCCGCTCCGGGCTCGTCCGCGACGATCGCCGGACCCCTGAACCTCCGTGTCCCGACGCTCGGCGACCGCCTCGTCGAGGCGAGGAAGGAAGCGCGGGTGGTCTCGGTCTCGGGGAAAGACCGGGCCGCGATCTTCCTCGCCGGGGGAAACCCGGCGCACGCCGTCCACTGGTACGACAAGGCGACGGGCGGCTTCATGACGTCGGCCGCCTACAACGCGCAGAGCGGGCCCGGGGCCGCGGCCGCAGCCGTCGTCGCCCGGTTCAATCGGCAGAAGGCCGGCGGCATGCTGCCGGCGCGGTACGGCCTCTTCTGGAGGAAGTGGAGCGCTCCGCCCCCCTCGTCGGACAAGCCTCTCCCGACCCCGGTCCCTCCGTCGATCATCCAGCGCTTCCAGGTCCCCGCGAACGGCCTGGGATGGGACAAGGACCTTTCGAAGTACGTCTCGTGGTCGCGATTCGACCCGTCGGGCTACTTCGCCGGAATCTACCGGAGCCCGTTCGTCGACGAGCTGACGGCCGACCTCGTCCTCGACCTCCTCGCGGACGAGAAGCTCGAGCTTGGTCACCGCGGCACGCCGGACCTCCTCGCGATCAGCTTCTCGGGACACGACCCCGTCTCGCACGACTACGGGAGCGAGTCGGACGAGGAGCTCGACGCCCTTCGCCGGCTCGACGTCCAGATCGGGCGGGTTCTCGACGCGCTCGACCGGGAGTTCCCGAAGGGGACCGTCCTCGTCGCGTTCTCCGCCGACCACGGCTTCACGGCGATCCCTGAAGTCGCCCGGATCCTCGACCGGAACGCGGCGACCGGGCGCGTCGTCGGCAGCCGCACGTACACCGACAACGTCGGCGACCGGCTGAACCGGATGCTCTCCGACGAGCTCTGCCTCGACCGGACCGCGCGCCCGATCCTCGACATCGAGGGCTGGAATCTCTTCTACCGCCACGGCGCCTTTCCGATGAAGAGCGTCGCGGGGGCCTGCGGCCCGGCAGGCCGCCCGGTCACGGCGGCCGACGTCGACCGCGTCCTCCAGAAAGTCGTGGCGCTCGGCTACGACGCCGAGGTGAAGGGCGTCCTTCTCGTCTCGCAGAAGGCCTCCTGGCCCAAGGACGATCCGATGCTGGAGTTCGTCCTGAACGACTTCGACGCGAAGCGCTCGGGCGACGCCTTCCTGATCCCGAGGCCGGGCGTCATCCAGTACGCCGACCCGGGCCGGGGCTCCATGCACGGCTCTCCCTACGAGCCCGACGCGCACGTGCCGCTCATCTTCTGGGGTGGACCCGCGAAAGCGGGGACGTCGAGCGCCCCTGCGACACCGTATGACCTCGCTCCGACGGTCGGCGCCTGGCTCGGCGTTCCGCTCCCGGACGCCACCGGAAGAGCGATCCCGCTCGGACGATGACCGGGGCCGCGGACGCCGGCGGACCGCGGCCGCCCCGCCGTCCGCGTTATCGCGGTACCCACCCGCGCCGCTTCGAGGAGAAATACAAGGAGCGCAACCCCGCGCAATATCCCGACGAGCGCGAGAAGATCCTCGCGGCCGGGAAGACGCCGGCCGGGAGCCACGTCCCGGTCCTGGTCCGCGAGGTGCTCGACGCCCTCGCGCCGAAGGCCGGAGAGATCGCCGTCGATGCCACGCTCGGCTGGGGCGGCCACGCCGAGGCGCTCCTTTCGAGGCTCCTCCCCGGCGGGCGGCTCATCGGCCTGGACGTCGATCCGGTCGAGCTCCCGAAGACCGAAGCGCGCCTGCGCGGCCTCGGGCTCGGCCCGGACGTCTTCATCGCCGTCCGCTCCAATTTCGCCGGCCTCCCGAAGGCGCTCGCCGGCCTCGGGATCGCCGCCGCGGACCTCGTCCTCGCCGACCTCGGCGTCTCCTCGATGCAGCTCGACGACCCGGCGCGCGGCTTTTCGTGGAAGCACGACGCGCCGCTCGACCTCCGGATGAACCCGGAGCGCGGCCAGCCGGCGGGCGTTCTGCTTTCGCGACTGAAAGCCGGAGAGATCGAGGGTCTCCTGAAAAAGTACGGAGACGAGCCGGAGGCGAGACGGATCGCGGAGGCGCTCGTCCGGACGATCGACGCGCGCCGCACCGCCGGTTCGATCCACTCTCTCAGAACGTCGGACATCACTCGCGCCGTGGAGCTGGCCTACGAAGGACGAAGGGAACGCGATAAGCGGGAGCAACTGACCCCGTCCCTCCAGCGCACCTTTCAGGCGCTCCGGATTCTCGTCAACGAGGAGCTGACCGCTCTCGACGTCTTTCTCCGGAACCTCCCCTCCGTCCTCGCCCCCGGCGGCCGCGTCGCGATCCTGGCCTTCCACTCCGGCGAGGATCGGCGCGTCAAGAAGGCATTCGCCGCAGGCGTGAAGGCCGGCGTCTTTTCGGCCGCGGCGCCGGGGGTGATCCGCGCGTCGGCCGACGAGCTCCGGGCGAATCCCCGCTCGGCTTCCGCGAAGCTGCGCTGGGCGGTCCGTTCCCACGAAGGCCCGCCCCGCGGTAAGGTAGCTGCGCCATGACGAAGACAGCACGGGGAGGCGGGAGGCCGAAGGAGCTGCGCGGGATGAAGCTCCTTCAGTCCCCCGCCTGGAACAAGGGAACGGCCTTCACCGAGGAGGAGCGGACGCAGCTGGGGCTTCACGGCCTCCTGCCGCCGCAGGTCGAGACGCTCGACGAGCAGGTGGCCCGGGCCTACGAGGCCTACCTCGTCAAGCGGACGGACATCGGGCGGCACATCCACCTGCGCGAGCTGCAGGACAACAACGAGATCCTTTTCTACCGCCTCCTCCTCGCGCACATCGAGGAGATGCTCCCCGTCGTCTACACCCCCGTCGTCGCCGAGGCGTGCCAGCAGTTCAGCCAGATCTACCGGCGACCCCGCGGCCTCTTCGTCGCGTTCCCGCGCCGGAGCGCCATTCCCGAGCTCCTCCGCAACCGGCCGAACCCGGAGGTCGACGTCATCGTCGTGACGGACGGCGAGCGGATCCTCGGCATCGGGGACCAGGGGGTCGGCGGCCTCGGGATCCCGATCGGGAAGCTGTCGCTCTACACGCTCATCGGCGGCATCCCTCCCTCGCGAACGCTTCCGATCGTCCTCGACGTCGGGACGAATAACGAGGAGAGGCTGAAGGACCCGCAGTACCTCGGCTGGCGGCACGAGCGCGTCAAGGGGCCCGAGTACCTGAAGTTCGTCGACCGGTTCGTCGAGGCGGTCAAGCAGGAGATGCCAGGCACGCTTCTCCAGTGGGAGGACTTCGCCACGCCGAACGCGCGGCCTCTCCTGACCCGCTACCGCGACGACCTCCTGACCTTCAACGACGACATCCAGGGAACGGCGGCCGTCGTGCTCGGCGCGCTCCTCGCCGCGGCCCGCGTCGTCGGAAAGAGCCTGAAGGAGCAGACGATCGTCTTTCTCGGCGCGGGCTCGGCCTCGATCGGCGTCGCGGACTATCTGCGGGCCGCGATGGTGGCCGAAGGGCTCACCGACGAAGAGGCCCGGCGCCATTTCTACGTCGTCGACGTGAACGGCCTCCTTCACAAGGGCCGGACCGACCTGAACCCCGAGCAGCGCGTCTACGCACGGGCCACCGCCGAGGTCTCGCGCTGGCCCCGCACCTTCAAGGGCGAGATCGGACTCGCCGACGTCATCTCCAGCGTCTCCGCGACGATCCTCATCGGCCTTTCGACCGCCGGAGGCGCCTTCACCGAGCCGATCGTCCGCGCCATGGCCCGAAAGACCCCGCGCCCGGCCATTTTTCCGCTCTCGAACCCGACCGTCCGCTCCGAGGCGAAGCCCGACGACCTGCTCCGCTGGACGAATGGTCAGGCGCTCGTGGCGACGGGCTCTCCCTACCCGCCGGCGGTCCTCGGCGGGCGGGCCTGGATCGTCTCCCAGTGCAACAACGTCTACATCTTTCCCGCGGTCGGCCTCGGCGTCATGGCCTCGAAGGCCGACCGCGTGACGGACGGGATGCTGATCGCCGCGGCCCGCGAACTGTCGAAGCACTCGCCGGCCCTGACGGACCCGGCGGCCTCGCTCCTGCCGGGCCTGACGGACCTCCGCACGGTCGCTGTCGAGATCGCCTGCGCGGTCGGCGCCGCGGCCCAGCGCGAAGGACACGCCGCCGCCACCTCGCCCGAGGAGCTGCGGGCCCGGGTCGTCTCGAGCCAGTGGACTCCGGCCTACGCCGAGGGCCGCTGACGCCCCTCTTCCCGCCGGAGCCAAAGCGAGCCGAAGAGCAGGATCAGCGCCGACAGGGCGGGGAGCGACGTCATCTCGAGCCGCCCGGCGAGCTTTCCGCCGACGAGACCCGGTGAGGGGATCCACGCGCAAAGTGCAGCGGCGAGGAGGAGCGCGCCGGCGATCCGCCGCGAGCGGGCGAACCGTCCCGTGTCACCCCAGGCTGCGAAGAGGAGCGCGTTCGGGAGCAGGAGAACGCAGAAGTAGGCCTTCCAGGCGACGGGAGAGAAGAGCGCCGAGACCGCGAAGACGGCGCTCCATTCGCAGAATTCGGCGAACGAGCCGTCCGCCGTCCTGCGGAAGAGGACGAGGGCGAGCGCCGCGACGAGGAGCGCGAGCGCCGCCGTGGCCACGACGGGAAGGAGCCGCCCCGACTCCGGCGCGAACGTATCGCCCGGCGCGGCGAACGGCAGGAAGCCGTGCCCGAGCAGCCGGTCGAAGAGGGCGAAGACCGACTGGTTCATCTTCCCGACGCCCCACCCTTTCGCGATCTCCGCGCGCCACGCTGCGATCTCGGCCGAGAAGCGCGCCGGCCCGAGGATCAGCGCGGGGCTGAGCGAGAACGCCGCAAACGAGACGACGGCCGTCGCCGCCAGTTTCCACTTCCTCCGGAAGACGAGATACGGCACGAAGACGAGCGGCATCACCTTGATCGCCGAGGCGAGGCCGATCAGGACGCCGCCTGCGGCGTCGCGCCTCCTCGCTCCCAGCTCGAGACCGCCGAGGACGAGAGCGAAAAGAACGAGGTTGATCTGGAGGTGGTCGAAGTTCGTGGAGACGAAGCGGTCGGTCAGAAAGAGCGGGACGAGGAGGCTGGCCGAGGCGAGGGAGACCTCCCCCTCGGCAACCTCGGCGCGAAGCCGCAGGCTCTTCCCGGTGAGACGACGGGCGACCAGCGCGAGGACGACGAGCAGCGACGCGAGGTTGACCGCGATCCAGACCCCCCGCGAGAGGAGCGGCGAGACCCGGTCGAGGAGCGCGAGCGGCACCGCGAAGAGCGCGAAGAACGGAGCCCAGGTGTTCCGGACGCCCGGCGCGAAGTCCTCGTAAAGGGGGAGGCCCTTGAGCAGCGCCTCGCCGGCCCAGAGATACCCGCCGAGGTCCTCCGTCCGCCGGATCCAGAACAAGGAGCCGACGGCCGCGTACGCGGCGAGCGCCGCGAGAATGAGCCGCCGGCTCCCCTTACGGTCCAGGCGTCATCCCGACGAAGCTGCCGTCGCCCGTGCCGGCCCCCGGCGTGGAGCCGTCGTTCAGGACGGCGTAGGCCCCCCAACCGGCCTTGCCCGTCGTCCGCGTGACACGGACGTAGCCGCTCGACAGCTTCCAGGTCGTCAGCACGGAGTTGAACTGCTTCCACTGCCCCGGCGAAAGCGTCACCGGCGCCGACGTCGCCGCCTTCTGCCCCGTCTCCCCGTCGAAGACGTCGAACTGCAGCGTCACGGACCCCTGGTTGCTGCTGGCGTTGTAAAGCGCGAGGTTGGACCTCGTCGTGCCGTTCTGCTGCAGGCCGAAGACCCACGTTTCGGCCGACGCCGCCTCCGGCGGCGGCACCCCCGCGCAGAAGAGCCCGTACTGCCCTCCGCCGGGCGCCGGCGCCGAGGTCCTCGCCCCGACGAAACCGTCGGCGAGGACCGTCGCCGCCGTGAAGCGGACGAGGAGCGTCCCCGCGTACGACCCGCCCTTCGGTCCGATGATCCCGCCCCGGGAGCGGAGGTAGTCGACCGCGTTGGGAACGACCCGCTGCTCGTACGGCCCGAGCGTCTCGACGATGTTCCCCGCCGAGGAGCCGTTCGGATGGGCGAGCGACTCGACGTAGGTCAGGCTCGCGCTGATCGTCTGGGCGCCGGGGTTCGTCAGGACGAGCTCGCTCGAGAACGACGGCGTTTCGACGAGGACCGGCAAGGCCTGGGGGTTCGGGGTCCTCCCCGAGGGGATCGCTGCCACGTAAGAGCCGTCGTTCGTCGCGTTGTCGTTGACGACCGCATAGGCGATGAAGGGGTCCGTCCCCGCCGTCCGCTCGACGAGCGCGTAGCCGTTCGTGAACCCGGCCCTGTTCAGGACCGAGTTGAGCTGCGTCCACTGGCCCGGGGCGAGAGTGACCGGGTCGAGGACGGCTCTCCGTCCGTCGCCGGCCCCGCCGGCATAAAGCGTGATCCGAAGAGTGATCGGCGCCGAGCCGCCCGCGTTGACGGCGGCGAGGTTCGAGCGGTCGGCGGCGTTCTCGCGGAGTCCGAAGAGCCAGACGGACGGCGCCGTCGTCTCGGCGGCGCCCGAAGCGGGATACGCAAGCCCCGCGCGCCCCGCCCCCGAAGCGCTCGTGGTCCGCGCTCCAGCGAAGGAGACCGCCTTCAGGGGGAGGTTTCCGAACGAGACCCGGAGCGAGCCCGCCCCCGTCAGCGTGTCGAGGAGAACTCGCGACGCCCCCGCGCCCCCGAAGTACTCGAGGACGTCCGGGATCACCTTCTGCTCGCCGGCCGGAACCGAGTCATGGACGACGACGCTCCCCGACCCTCCCGACGTGTCCGACGGCGTGTAGGCGAGCTCGACGGAGGCCGGGGTCGCGCCCGGGTTCGAGAGCGTCAGCTCCGTCGTGAAGTAGGCGCCGCCCGCGCCGGGTGCGCTGACGACGACCGGCACCGTCCGGATGGCGCCGACACCCTCGACCGGAACGACGAGCGTCGAGGGAGGCGACGGGCAGCTGGAACCTGTCCGCTCGGTGACGGCGAGAGTCATCGGGCCCGGCAGGCCCGCGTCGAACGTGATCCGGTTCGTTCCCTGGCCGGAGGTGATCGTCCCGTTCGCGAGGCTCCAGGCGTAGGTACTCGCGGGCGTGTACGGGACCTCGGCCGAAAGGCCCGAGTCGCCCGTCCTCGCCGAGGCCGGCCCCGTGATCGGAGGCGCCGGCGGCGACGGAGCGACGCCGATCGTCCAGGGGCGGCTCCGCGAGCAACCGCCCGCCGCGCCGACGGTGATCCCGAGCGTCGCCGTCCCCGGCGTGGCCGTCGTGAAGGTGATCTGCCGCGTCCCCTGGCCCGACGTGATCGTCCCGTTGTCGAGCGTCCACGCGTACGTGGAGCCCACACCCGAGTCCGGCACCGACGCCACGATGCCCGGCGTCCCCGCGCAGACCGAGGCAGGCACCGTGACGACGACCGCCTCGGGCCCGAGGCCGACGACGATCTGCGCGACGCCCGTGCCGCCGTTCGTGCACTGGGTGTCGGTGATGCTGTCGACCCCGTAAGCGCTCGTGACGTTCGGCGTCACGATCCGCGACACCGTCCCCGGCCCCGTTCCCGTCTGGACGACGCCATCACTCCACCGGAGCGTCCACGCCCCCACCGCGGTCACGTCGGCCGAGATCGGCACCGCCGTGTCGGGGCAGATCGTCGCGCCCCCGTGCACGACCGCCGTCGGCACGGGCTTCACCGTCAGCGCCACGGTCCCCGAGACCGTTCCCGAGCACCCTGTGATGTCGCTGACCGACGAGAGGGCGTACGTCGTGTCGACGAGCGGCGCGACCGTCCGCCTCGCGGGCCCCGGGAAGATCCCGCTCTGAAGCGTCCCGTCCGACCAGGTCACCGTCCACGGTCCGCGGCCCGTCAGCGCCACGGTCAGCACCGTCGGCTGGCCGGCGCAGCCCGTCGCGGGACCCGTCAACGTCGCCGCCGGAAGGGGGGTTGTCGCAACGACCTGGGACGACGTCGACGAGCAGCCATTGCCGCCCTGCACCGTCACGTACAGCGTCACGTTTCCACTGGCGCCCGCCGTGAAGGTGATGGAGCGGGATCCCCCTCCGCCGGTGATCGAGCCGTTTCCGATCGACCAGCTGTAGTTCGCCCCGGCGCCCGCGTCCGGGACGCTCGCGACGTTCCCCGGCGAGCCCGCGCAGATCAACGGCGTGGCGGTGATCTGGGAGACCGGGACGGGCTTGACGATGAAATCCGCCGATCCCGACACGCTGCCACCGCAGGTCGTCGCGTCGGTGAGCTGGGAGACCGTGTACGCCCCCGAGACGACCGGCGAGACGTTCCGCGTCCAGGGCGTCGTCCCGACGCCGCTTTCGAGGAGGCCGTCGCTCCACCTGAGCGTCCAGGGCGGCGCGCCCGTCAGGGCGACCGTGATCGCGGCCGGCTGGCCGGCGCAGACGGTGCCGCCGCCCGTCACGACGGCGGTGGGCGCCGGCGTGACCGGGAGGCTCGCGGACGACGCCGACGAGCAGGCGCCGTTCGAAACCGTCACGGCGAGCTGGAGCGGCGAGGTCGCGCCGGCCGAGAACGTGATGGCGTACGTCCCGGCCCCGGACGTGATCGTGCCGTTCGTGATCGTCCAGGCGTACGTCACCCCGGCCCCCGCGTCCGGGACCGAGGCCGGAAGGCCGGTGGCGCCGACACAGGCGGCCGCCGGGGCGGTGATCGCCGCGGACGGCCGGAGGACGACAGAGACCGTGGCGCCCCCGCTTCCCGCGCCGGCGCAGTTCTGGTCGACGACGGTCGTCACGCCGTACACCGTCGTCGCGGCGGGGTTGACGCTTCGTGTCGCGGGGCTCGAGACGATGCCGCTCTGGACGACGCCATCGGACCAGGTGAGCGTCCAGGGGCCGGTTCCCGACAGGGCCGCCGCGAGGCTTGCCGTGTCACCGGAGCAGATCGTCGTCGATCCGCTCACGGTCGCCGTCGGGGCCGTGGACCCGCAGAGGTACGTGAAGCCGTTCGCCAGCTCGGCCGCCGATCCGTCGGGGTTGTCCACCCGGACCGCCACGGTCCCCGCCGCATGCGGGCCCGTCACCGCGGTGATGGCGTTCGACGTGACGCCGACCGTCGAGGCGACCGACCCGCCAAGCGTGACGCTCGCCCCGGGCTGGAATCCGTTGCCCGTGACCGTGATCGACGATCCGCCGAGCGACGGCCCGGAGCCGGGAAGCGTTCCGGTGACCGTCGGCCCGGCCTCCGGGTCCATCCGGGTCACGAAGCCGTCGGAGGAGCCCGCGAGTGAGCCGCCCACCGCGTTCTTGACCGGGAACCCCTGCTGGGTCGTCGTGCCGCCGACCACGATCGCGCCGCCCGGGTCGACCGCGATTCCCGTGGCGCTCAGCGAGGCGACCGGCAGGGCGGTGCCGGCGAGCCGCGTCGAGAACTCGATGGCGCCGCCCGAGGGCGAGAGACGCAGAACGCCGAGCGGCGTGTTGCCGAAGTCCGTGTCGAGGACCGGGTTGACGAGCGGGAAGCCGGCCGGCGCCGTCCCGACCACGTGCGCCCGCCCCGACCCGTCGACCGCCACACGAACAAAGAAGTCGCTGAAGACCGGGGCGATGACCGCCCAGACGTCGCTTCCCACCGAGGTGTACTTCGCCACGAACGCATTCCCCGGGAGCGCCGGGTAGAGGGCACTCGCGGGAAAACCGGTGCCTGCCGTCCCGCCGACGTAGGCGTTGTCACCCGAGTCGAGGGAGACGCTCGTGGCGGCGTCGACGGTGCCGCCGCCGAGGTACGTCGAGAAGAGAAGGGTGTTTCCGGCCGATCCGAGCTTCAGAACGAACGCGTCGAGGGCCCCGCCGCCGTAAGTCGCCTGCGTCGGGTTCTGAAGCGGAAAGGCGGCCGAGCCGGGGTCGAAGACCGAGCCGACGACCCACGTGGCGCCCGACGATTCGACGGCGACGGCGGCCGGAACCGGGCTCCCGCCCGCAATGCAGGACGAGAAAGCGAGCGTGTTGCCGGCCGGATTGAATCGCGTCACGAAGAGGCCGCCTCCGCAGGCCGCCTGCAGCGAGTTCAGCCGCGGGAAAGTCGGGTCGTCGGTCGTGCCGGCGACGGTCGCGCTGCCGGAGGAGTCGACCGCAATCGCCCTCGGATCCGACGCCGGGTTGCTTCCGGAAAGGAACGTCGAATAGACGATCGCGTTCCCGGAGGCGTTGATCTTCGCCACGAACGGCACGTGGCTCGTGCCGCCGCCCGGCCGCGACGACTGGTAGGGGTTCACGAGCGGGATGTCGGAGGAGAAGGTCTGGCCGCAGAGATAGACGCTGGACTGGGAGTCGACCGCGATCCGCGGGCTCAGCTCGTCCAGTGAGCCGCCGAAGAAGGTCGAGAAGAGGAGGCTTCCGTTCGGAGTGAACTTCGAGACGAAGACCTTGTAGTGAATGCCGTCGCTCCCGATCCCGAGCCCGCCGGCGATCGGAAAGCCCCGGCCCGGCGTGTCGCCGGCCGCGTAGGCGTTGCCGGCGCCGTCGACCGCGACGTCCCTCACCCCGTCCGTTCCGGTTCCGCCGAGATAGGTCGAGAAGTCGAGCGTCGGGTCGATGACGAGCGGTCTCGAGCCGTCGAAGAACGGGACGTCGAACCCGAAGGCCGAATTCCCGGCGGCCCGGTACGCGACGGCCGTCTCCGTCCGGACCCCACCCGACTCCTGCCAGGCGACCGGCTTCCTGAGGCTGAACGAGCCCGCCGGGGCGTGGGCCACGAGGTCGCCTGCCGGACTCTCTCTGACCCGGCCAAGTCCCCGGAACGAGACCCGGGGCGCCGACGGGTCCGCGCCGGGCCGGAGGAGAAAGTCGTACTCGAGCAGGCCGCTCTCGTTCCCGTAGTAGACGAGGTGGATTCCCGGGTAGACGTTCTCGAAGCGGACTCTTCGGAAGGTCGGGATGTCGGTCCGCCACTTCTTCGGGTCGTTGCCGACGATGTAGTGCACTTTCCCCGGCAGCGGGTCTTCCCCGACGATTCTCGTCCGCGGGTTCGCGCCCTCGATTCTCATCCGGACGACGCGGGTTTTCCGCTCTGCCCCGACGAACGAGAAGACCGCTTCCGTCGGCGTCAGGAAGAGCTGGTAACCGGGTCCGCGCGTGAAGAACTTCACCTCGGCGGGAAACTGCCCGACGTTCGGCTCGAAGGACATCGGAGGCCGGTCCCAGGCTCCGTCGGCAGCCTGAACGGAGAGGCAGGCCGCGAAGACGGCGGCGAGAGAGGCCGCGGCGATCGAGGCGTTCCGACGTTCCCGTTTCATCGGCTCTCCCCTGTCCCTCCCTGGCAGCCCGAGAGGGACCCGAAAAAGGGGTCAAAAGCTGTGCTCATCGTACGACCAAAGCCGTGTCAAGAGCCAGCGAGGGGAAAACGTGCGAGAGGAGTGTGAAGGGCTCCTGAAGAACCGAGGACCGAGCCGTAGAGGACCAGTTCCTTGACGCTGAGCACGCCGCCGTCGAAATCAGCGTTCGCGGAGGCGAAATCGACCGCTGCGCGCCCGGCGCGCGGGTCTTTCGCGCGCGCGAGGGTCAGGTGGGGTGAAAAGGGACGGGCTTCCGGGGAAAATCCCTCGAACGTGAATTCCCGTTCGACCGCCGAGGCCAGCGAAACGAGCGCAGCGCCTCCGGCAGCGCAGCCGATCCAGAGGACGCGCGCCGGGCCGCGCGGCGGAAAGACACCGAGGCCGGCGAGATCCAGCGAGAACGAGGGGACGGAGGCCACCGCGCGAGCCGCGGCCTCCTTCGCCGCGGCCACGCGGTCCGCCGGCAGCTCCTCGAAGAACTTCAGCGTGAAGTGGAGCTGGTGCGCCGGGACCGGCCGGAGGCCCGGGGTCCCTTCCAGCCGGGCGAGCCACTCGCGAAGGCGACGGAGCGCCTCCTCGTCGCCGACCGGGACCGCCAGAAACGCCCGCACGGTCCGATAATCGTCGCATGTCCGTGACACGTCTCGTCCCCGCTTCCCTCGCGCTCCTCTCCCTGGCCCTCCTCGCCGCCTCGCCGATCCCCTCTCCGTTCGACGCGGCGTTCACGCCGCGGACGATGCGCGTCGACCTCTTCCACACGGGTGGCCCCGGAGGCGAGGTCGTGGCGTTTGACCGCGCCGTGGACGACGGCGAGTGGCCCGGGAGCCGGACGCGCCTCGTCGACGAGCTGAACCTCGGCGCGTTCCTGTTCGAGATCGTCGACCCGGAAACGAACCGCGTCCTCTTCTCGCGCGGGTACTCCTCGATCTTCGGCGAATGGGAGACGACCGACGAGGCGAAGCGGGTCTCTCGGACCTTTCCGGAGTCGCTCCGCTTCCCGTGGCCTGCCCGACCCGTGCAGGTCGTCCTCAAGCGCCGCGACCGCGAGAACCTCTTCCGGCAGATCTGGTCGATGCGCCTCGATCCCGCCTCGTGGAGAGTCAACCCGGCCCCGCGCGCGGCCGAGGGAAAGGTGATCCCGCTTTTCGTGAACGGCCCGCCAGCCACGAAGGTGGATCTCCTCGTCCTCTCCGAGGGCTACCGCGCCGCCGAGGAGGCCAAGTTCGTCGGGGATGCCCGGCGGCTCGTCGGGCTCCTCTTCGAGAAGTACGAGCCGTTCCGCTCGCGAAAGGCGGACTTCAATGTCCGGCTTCTCTTCCTGCCGTCGGAGAAGAGCGGCGTCTTCCGCCCTGACTCGAAGGTCTTCCGCCGGACGCCGCTCTCCGTCCAGTACGGCATCTTCGGCTCGGAGCGGTACGTGCTGACGTACGAGGACCGGGCGCTCCGCGAAGCCGCCTCGGGGGCGCCGTACGACGCCGTCGAGATTCTCGTCAACGAAGCTCGTTACGGCGGCGGCGGCATCGCCAACTTCCAGGCCACGGCGGCCGTCGACACCGCGTTCGCCGAGTACGTCTTCGTCCACGAATTCGGCCACCACTTCGCCGGCCTCGCCGACGAGTACTACACCTCCGACGTGGCCTACGAGACCGGCGCGGCGGAGCGGGCCGAGCCGTGGGAGCCGAACGTCACCGCGCTCAAGGACCCCGCGCGCCTCAAGTGGCGCGATCTCGTGGCGGACGGGACGCCGCTCCCGACGCCCTGGGACAAGGAGGCGTTCGAGAAGGAGAGCCACGCTTTTCAGGCCGAGAGGAAGAAGCGGATCGCCGCCGGAGCCACGCCCGCGGAGATCGACGAGCTCTTCCGGAAGCAGCTCGCCGTCGACACGAAGCTCCTCTCGTCGACGGCCTGGTCCGGGAAGGTCGGGGCGTTCGAGGGAGCCTCCTACGAGGCGAAGGGGCTCTACCGGCCGGCGGCCGACTGCATCATGTTCACGCGTGACGAAGTTGGTTTCTGCCCGGTCTGCCGCCGTGCTATCGAGCGCGTCATCGACCGCGAGAGCCGCTGAGCGCCATCGATCCCGGCCGGGCGGCTCAGCCGATGTCCTTCTCGTCCTCGGGCGACTCCTCGTCGTCCCCTCCGTGGAACATCGCCTCGGAGCAGGCGCGGCTGCAGAAGTCGGCGCTGCCGCGCGGGTAGCGGCAGGCGTGGCAGAACTCTTTGAAGCACCAGGGACAGCGGTAGACGCGCTTCTCCTCGACCTCCGCGCCGCAGCGCTGGCAGGTCTTCGTCGCGATCGGTGGCCCGGGGTTGTCCGGGCGGTTCAGGACCATGACCCCATGATAAAGCTGCTAGCATGTCGCCCCGCGCGCGGCCCCCGTGCGTCCCTTTGGCGGTGTAGCACAGTGGTAGTTGCAGGGGTCTCATAAGCCCCGTGTCGGCGGTTCGAATCCGCCCACCGCCACCAGACTTCTCCCGCCCGTTTAAGCTCTTCCCGATGGGCCTTCCCGAACAGTTCGCCCGGCATCTCGACGCGTCGCGCCTTCTCGACGGCGCGCCGTGCGTCGTCGTGGCGTGCTCCGGAGGCGGGGACTCGGTCGCGCTCCTCGTGCTCCTCGACACCTGGGCGGCGCCTCGCGGCCTGCCCGTCGTCGCGGCTCACGTGGCGCACGGCCTCCGGGGCGAATCCGGCGAGCGCGACGCGCTTCTCGCCGCGCGGCTCGCCGCCGGGCTCGGCGTCCCTTTCGCGCTCCGCCCGGTCGACGTGAAGGGGCGGCGACGGCCCGGAGAGAGCCTCGAGGCCGCGGCCCGCCGGGAGCGCTACGCGGCGCTCCTCGCTCTGGCGCGTGAAATCGGCCCGGGCACCCGCGTCGCCACCGGGCACACGGCCGACGACCAGGCCGAGACCGTTCTCCTGAATCTCCACCGGCACGCGGGCCGGACGCGCGGCGGGATCCGGGCGCACCGGGCGGACGGCGTCGTCCGCCCTCTCCTCTCCTTCGGGCGGGCCGAGCTCCGCGCCTTCCTCTCCTCCCGCGGGATCGCCTGGCGCGAGGACGAGACGAACGAGAACGAGGCGCTCCTCAGGAACCGGATCCGGCGGCGGGAGATTCCCGCTCTCGAGGCCGGGTCACCGGGGACCGCGGCCCGCCTCGCCCGGGCCGGCGAAGCCTGGTCCGCCCGAATCGCGACCCTCGACGGGAGGATCGACGCAGCGCTCGCCGGGGCTGGCGTCCCGCTCGAGGGGCCCTGGCCCCGTCTCCTCGTCGTCTCCCTCGGCGAGGAAGCCGCGGGAAGGCTCCTCCTCCGGGCGGTCGGAGCCGCAGGCGCGGTGCCCGGGCGGCGGCAGGTGGAGAAAGCCGTCCGGCGGCTCTTCCGGGGCGACGTCTCCTGGGCGGAAAGCCTCGCCGGGCGGCGCCTGTCGGCCGATTCCAGGGTCGTCCGCCTCGCCCGGCGCCGGCCCGCGCGCCCGATCTCGCCTGATAGACTCGAAACGTGACGCTGGCATACGACGAGCGCTATCTGCCGGGCGACATCGCCCGCCGGATCGCGGACATCGGGCGCCGGATCGCGTTCGATTACCGAAACGGCCCGATCGTCCTGATCGCCATCCTGAAGGGGGCCGGCTTTTTTGTGGCCGACCTTGGCCGGGCGATCCCGAAGCCGCTCCGAATCGAGTACATCGACGTCATCAGGAAGGGGGACGACGAGGAGATCACGAACCTCGACTTCATCGCCTCCTTCAACGTCCGGGACGCCAACGTCATCATCCTGAAGGACGTGACGCGAAGTGGCGTCATCGAGACCTACCTGATGAACCAGCTCAAGGAGCTACAGCCGCGCTCCATCCGTTTCGCGGCGGTCGTGGACCGTCCGCAGGAGAGGAAGAGCTCGCTCCTCGTCGACTACGTCCTCTTCCCGTCCGAGGAGGGAATCCTCGTCGGCTACGGGATGGAGTACCAGGGCGAGGGGGGAAACCTGCCGTTCATCGCGCAGGTTCGGACCGAGGGCGAGGCGCCCTTCGAGGCCGGCGAGGGCTCCGGCGGACGCCGTGGCTGAACCGGCGGGCCGGTCCGGGCGTATAAGAGAGCGGGAGAGACCGTGAACACCACCGTCAAGAACGTATTGCTCTGGATGGTCATCCTCGTCGTCATCCTCCTCCTCTTCAAGGTGGTGGACTACGGCAAGGGGACCACCGCGTCCATTCCCTTCTCGGACTTCATGGAGAAGGTCACGAAGGGCGAGATCGACCGCGTCACGATCCGCGGGCCGGAGATCCGGGCCACGACGAAGGGGACGCCCGAGGGGCGCGAGCCGAACGTCCGGACGTATGCGCCCGCCTACAACGACCTCGTCAGCGACCTCCGCAAGGCGAACGTCAAGATCACCGCCGAGGAGCCCCGCGAGGGCTCCCTCCTCGTCATCCTGCTGCAGTGGGCGCCGATCCTCTTCCTGATCGGCCTCTGGATATTCATCATGCGGCAGATGCAGTCGGGCGGGAACCGCGCGATGTCCTTCGGGAAGTCGCGCGCGAAGCTCCTGACGCCGAACCAGAAGAAAGCGACGTTCAAGGACGTCGCAGGGTGCCAGGAGGCCAAGGAGGAGCTGGCCGAGATCATCGACTTCCTGAAGGACCCGTCGAAGTTCCAGAAGCTCGGCGGGAAGATCCCGAAGGGCGTCCTGATGATGGGACCCCCGGGGACGGGCAAGACGCTTCTCGCGCGCGCCGTCGCGGGCGAGGCCAACGTTCCGTTCTTCACCATCTCCGGGTCGGACTTCGTCGAGATGTTCGTCGGCGTCGGGGCGAGCCGCGTCCGCGACCTCTTCGAGCAGGGGAAGAAGAACGCCCCCTGCATCATCTTCATCGACGAAATCGACGCCGTCGGCCGCCACCGCGGCGCGGGGCTCGGCGGCGGGCACGACGAGCGCGAGCAGACGCTGAACGCCCTCCTCGTCGAGATGGACGGATTCGAGGGGAACGACGGGGTCATCCTCGTCGCCGCCACGAACCGGCCCGACGTCCTCGACCCGGCGCTCCTTCGCCCCGGCCGCTTCGACCGCCGGGTCGTCGTCGACCGCCCCGACGTGAAGGGGCGCGAGGGAATCCTCAAGGTCCACACGAAGAACATCCCGCTCTCCGACGACGTCGACCTCTCCGTGATCGCCCGCGGCACGCCCGGCTTCGCCGGCGCCGATCTCGCGAACCTCGTGAACGAGGCGGCCCTCGCCGCGGCCCGGATCGACAAGAAGAAGGTCGCGATGGAGGACTTCAACTTCGCGAAGGACAAGGTCCTGATGGGCGCCGAGCGGCGCTCCATGGTGATGTCCGACGAGGAGAAGAGGGTCACCGCGTACCACGAGGGAGGCCACGCGATCATCGCGGCTCTCGAGGAGCACACCGACCCGCTCCACAAGGTCACGATCATCCCGCGCGGCCGCGCCCTCGGCGTCACGCAGCAGCTGCCGCTCGAGGACAAGTACACCTATTCGAAGGAGTACATCGAGGCCGAGCTGGCCGTCATGATGGGCGGCCGCCTCGCCGAGGAGGTCTGCATCGGGCGCGTCACGACCGGCGCGTCGAACGACTTCGAGAAGGCAACCGGCATGGCCCGCCGGATGGTCTGCGAATGGGGGATGAGCGAAATGGGGCCGATGTCGTTCGGTCGCGCGGAAGGCGAGATCTTCCTCGGCCGCGACTTCGCCCGCCAGCCCGACTACTCCGAGGACACCGCGAGGAAGATCGACGCCGAAGTGAACAGGATCGTCACGAGCGCGTACGGACGCGGCAAGAGGATCATCACGGAGAACCGGGCGTCCCTGGAGGAGATCGCGAAGCTGCTCCTCGAGAAGGAGTCGCTCGACGGGGACGAGATCTACGACACCATCGAGAAGGTGACCGGAAAGAGGCTGGCCCGCCGCCTGTCCGAGAAGCCAAAGCCCCCGTCCCCGACGGCTCCCGCCACGGTCGCCACGAAGCCGGAAGAAGGGACCGCCGGAGCCCCGGGAAGCCTCGTCCCGGTCCCGGTCTGACCCGGATCGGCGTTCGTCCCCGAAAAGGGCCCGACATCCCGAAGATCCGGCCGGCGGCTGACAGCGGAGAGGGGTTGCGCTAGACTCCCTGCGGTCTTCGACCTGAATCGAGGGGCATTCCCATGCCCTTTCCCCAACAGAAAGGAATCCCGATGAAACGAATCACCCTTATGGGAGCGCTGACGCTCCTCGTCCTGCTGGCTTCGGCCACCGTCGCCTCCGCGGCGGACGTCCAGCTCACCTCCGTCCTCTACCCCGAGCGGAAGTCGATCGACGTCCCGTTCGTCGTCACCGAGATCGGCCCGGCGGCCGCCAAGGTCACGGCCGAGGTCGAGTTCAAGAACGGCCAGTCCCAGATCGAGATCAGCTACAAGGAGATGCAGCCGGCGATCATGTTCGCGGGCGACATCACCACCTACTCGGTCTGGGCGATCACCAAGGACGGCGTCTTCGAGAACCTCGGCGCCCTCAATGTGGTCGACCCGAAGGGC
The DNA here is from genome assembly GCA_963721385.1 of uncultured Acidobacteriota bacterium. Taxonomy (GTDB): domain Bacteria; phylum Acidobacteriota; class Thermoanaerobaculia; order UBA5066; family UBA5066; genus DAOMFB01. The sequence goes on along the minus strand of CAVRJB010000019.1, from coordinate 414,204 downwards.
TCGCAGAAGTTCTCCACCGGCCAGCGCAACTTCGCGATGATGGTCACTGCGGAACCGGTCTCCGGCGTCGCGCAGGTCTCGACGCTCGTCGTCCTCAAGTCCGGCATGCCGAACAAGCCCGAGGCGAAGGCGACGCCCTTCACCTTCAGCCGCTTCGGCAACGCCGTCTACCAGGGCCTCGTCCTTCCGGGGAACCCCTCGATCAAGACCCTCAAGTTCATCCCCGGTGGCGAGCCGATCGAGCTGATGAAGGCCCGGAAGCTCGTCGAACTGGGCGGGAACATCAAGCTCGATCCTGGGGCGGTCGCGAGCTTCAACGCCGCGAAGACGGCGCTGGAGCAGGCGCAGAACTCGAGCGCCAAGGGCGGCAGCAGCAGCGTCGTGAGGGACTATGCCTCCCGCGCCGAGACGCAGGCCGCCGAGGCGATCCGCCTCACCGTCCGGAATGATTACGAGAGGATGCTGGCTGAAGAGGCCGCCCGCAAGGCCGCCGAGAAGGCCGCTCTCGAGACCGGCCTCGCTGTGACGACCGCGGAGAAGGATCAGCTCGCGGCCGACAAGAGGAAGCTCGAGGCCGACAAGGCCGCGCTCAAGGCCGAGCGCGACGCGCTCGAGGCGCGGCTCGGCGGCGCCCTCTCCCAGATCATGACCGTCCGGGAGAGCGCCCGCGGCATCGTCATGGACCTCGGCGACGTCCTCTTCGACGTCGGCAAGGCGACGCTGAAGCCGGGCGCGCGCGAGTCGCTCGCCAAGCTGTCGGGCGTCCTCCTGATGCTCCCCGACGTGAACCTCCGGGTCGAGGGCTTCACCGACTCGACCGGCTCGGCCGAGACGAACAAGGTCCTCTCGGCGAACCGCGCCAAGAGCGTCTACGACTACCTGATCACGATGAAGATCGACGCGGCCCGGATGGCCCACGCCGGCTACGGCCCGGCCAACCCGGTCGGAGACAACGCCACGGCCGCCGGGCGCGCGCAGAACCGGCGCGTCGAGATCACCTTCGCCCGCGGCGTCATCGCCCCGACGCCGGGCGGCTACACCGCTCCGGAGGCTCCGGCCAAGCCGGCGGCGAAGAAGTCCGCTCCCGCCAAGACGAAGTAACCCGGCAACTCTCGATTCGATCGAACGGGGCCGCGAAAGCGGCCCCGTTTCCCTTTTCCCGGGTCGCGATAGAGTCGGGGAAGAACAGAAGGGGGACCGCCCGTGAGAATTCATACAGCGTCTTCCCGGTTCGCGTTCACTCTCGCGCTCGGCTTCGCAGCAGCCGCCCCCGCCGTTAAGGCGGCCGAAATCAGGCTGACCTCGGCCCTCTGGCCGGACCGGAGCGTCGACGTCACGCTCGCCCCGACCGAGCGCGCCTCGAAGGAAGCCCGCGCCGAGGCCACCGTGAAGGCGATCGACACGCAGGTCCGGGTCGAGGCCTCCTGGAAGAAGCTGCAACCCGCGCTCCTCTTCGGCGGCGACGTGACGACGTACGTTCTCTGGGCCGTCACGCGCGACGGCCTCGTCGAGAACCTCGGCGAGCTTCCGGTCCGCGACGACTCCGGGAGCGCCACCTTTCAGACGGGTCAGAAGGCTTTCGGCCTCCTCGTGACCGCCGAGTCGTACCCCGGCGTCACCGGCCCGTCGGAGCTCGTCGTTTTCGCCTCGGGCGCACCGGACTCGAAGGCCGCCCCCGCGACGCCGTTCGCCTTCTCAGGTCTCGGACCGGCACCGAAGGCGAACAACCCGACGATCTCCAACATGTCCTGGACGTCGAAGGACCCCGTCTCCCTCGCGCAGGCCCAGAAGATCCTGGAGATCGCCCGGAACTTGAAGGCCTCGGACGTCAACCCCAAGGCCATGCAGGAAGCCTCCGTCGCCCTCGCACAAGCCGCGAACTCGGCGCGGGGCGGGAGCCGGAGCGCCGTCGAGGACTACAGCCGGCGCGCCTCCTCTCTCGCGAGCGAGGCGATCCGGGACACGAACAAGGCCGCCGCGGCGGCAAAGACCGCCGCCGAAAAGGCTGCGCAGGAGGCGAAAACCGCCGCCGAGAAAGCGGCCCTCGAGCAGAAAGTCGCCGTGACGAAGCAGGAAGGCGAGGCGACGGCCGCAGGGCTCAAGTCGCAGATCGACCAGATCGCCGCCGAGCGGAATGCGCTGGCGATGGAAAAGGCCGCGCTGGAAAAGCAGCGGGCCGACCTGGAGGCCGAGAGAGACGCCCTCGCCAAGCGGCTTGGCGGAGCGCTCGATCGCGTCTCGTCGTTCTCGAAGACGGGGCGGGGAATGATGATGAGCCTCGGCGACATCTCCTTCGACGTCGGCCAGGCGACGCTGAAGACGTCGACGCAGGTCGCACTGGGCAAGCTCGCGGGCGTGCTGCTGATGCTCCCCGACCAGAACATCCGGATCGAGGGCTTCACCGATTCGACCGGCTCCGAGGAGACGAACCGGAAGCTCTCGGCCGCACGAGCGAAGGCCGTCCGCGATTTCCTCGAGGAGCAGGGAGTCTCCGCCGGCCGGATGACGTACGGCGGCTACGGACCGGCCAACCCGGTGGCATCGAACGACACCGCATCGGGTCGCGCGAAGAACCGCCGGGTCGAGATCACGCTCGGCGAAGGCCAGATCGAGGCGACTCCGGGCGGCGTCGAGGCGGCCTCCGCCCCGCCCCGGTAGCTGCCGCGTGGAGTGGCGCCTGCCCTCTTTCGTCGGGGCGCGTACGTCGCGACGAGCCCCGGTCCCGGCGTGATGGCGATCCTGAACGTCACGCCCGACTCCTTCTCGGACGGCGGGCGGTTCGGCTCCGCGGAAGAGGCTGCCGGAGAAGGAGCCCGGTTCGCAGACCTCGGGGTGTCGATCGTCGACATCGGAGGCGAAAGCACGCGGCCCAGAGGCCGGGCATACGGAGAGGGCGCACGAGAGATTTCTTCGAATGAGGAAGAAGGACGCGTTCTTCCCGTAATCTTGCGCCTCCGCGGATTGCGGCCGTCCCTTCCAATCTCGATCGACACGAGGCGCGCGTCGGTGGCGCGCGGCGCCCTCGACGCGGGGGCGGACGTCGTGAACGTCGTGACGGGCCTCGACGTCCCGGAGGATCTCCTCGATCTCATCGCGAGCCGCGGCGCCGCCCTCGTGCTCAACCATTGCCGCGGCACGCCTTCGACCACCTTCGAAGAATCCTCTTTCACCGATGTGGTCGCCGAGGTGGCCGCAGATCTGAGCGCGGCCCGTGCCCGCGCGATGTCCTTCGGAATTCAGGCAGACAAGATCCTCCTCGACCCCGGCCTCGGCTTCGGAAAGAACACGGACCAGAACTTCGAGCTGCTGTCTCGGCTCGCTGAAGTCGCGCCGCCCGGTACACCGCTCGTCGTCGGCGCGTCGCGGAAGGCGTTCCTCGGCTCGATCTCCGGTCGGCCGCCGTCGGACCGGCTCTCCGAGTCGCTCGGCGCCGCGGCCGTCGCCACCCGCGCCGCCGCAGCGCACCCTCTTCTGCTGCGCGTCCACGACGTCGAAGAGACGCTCCGTCTTCTCGCCGTTCTCGCTCGGGCCGGCGGCTGGCGGGGCGCCGACCTTACTTCGGGTAGTTCATCTTCTTGAGCAGGGCGTCGAACCGTGGGTCGCCCCGGAAGACGTCGAAAAGCGGGTTCACCTTGACCGAGTCGATGAGGAACGCCCGCTCTTCGTAGGCGCGCTCGAGCAACCCGAAGGCCGTGTCCCTCTCGCCGAGGCCTGCGTAGATGACGGCGATCTCGGTCGGCGGGATGTATTGCGTTTTACGCTTTTCGAGAAGGAACTCGAGCACTTTGCGCGCCTCGACCTTCCGTCCCGCGAGACCGTACGTCAGGCCGAGAGCGAAGTTGGCGCCGGGATTCGGAACTTTCCGTGAGAGGTAGGTCTCGATCGCCTCGTCGTAGCGTTTCATGCTCGTGAGCGTATTGGCGAGCGCCCACTTCGAGAAGACGGAATCCGGGTAGACCGAGAGCACCTTCCGGAACTGTCGGACGGCCTCGTCATCGCGGCGGGCGAACGCCAGGCGCTGCCCGTGGTAAACGCCGATCTGCTGCGAAAGGGGATCGAGCTGCTCGGCCATCAGGATCTGTTCGAGCGCCTCCTCGTGCCTCCCGAGAATGCTCAGGAGATTCGACAGACCGAAGCGGGCAACGGTCGAGCCGGGCGAGAGCTCCAGCGCGCGGCGGTAGTCCCGTTCGGCCCCGGCCCAGTCGAATTCGCACGACTGGAGGAGTTCGGCCAGCAGGGCGAGCGCCTCGGCCTGATGGGGATCCAGCGTGAGGGCCTTCTCCGTCTCGGCGCGGGCCTCGGCGCAGGCGTCGCGCGTCGCCCGGTAGCCCGCGCCTCCCAGCCAGTCTCAACCCGCCGGCAAGGCGCGTATGGGCGAGGGCGAAGCCCGGGTCGATCTCGATGGCCTTCCGGAAATGCTCGATCCCCTTCTCGATTCCGGCCCGCTGCGTCAGCGCCTGCGACATGGCGTAGGAGCCGATGAGGACCTGCCGGTGAGCCTCCGGGTCGACGGGTCGCGCCGCCGCGAGTCGCTGCGCCTCCTCGGGCGTCACGGCGACGCGGACCTCGCGGGCGATGGCGGAAGCGACTTCGCTCTGCAGCGCGAGAACGTTCTTCAGGTCGCGCGTGTAGCTTTCCGCCCAGAGGTGCCGGTCCGAGTCGGCTTCGATGAGCTGGACCGTGATCCGGACGCTGTCCCCCTCCCTCATCACCGACCCCTCGACGACGCCCTTCACGCCAAGGGCCCGGGCGATCTCCGGGAGCGGTTTCATCGCGTTCTTGTACTGCATCACCGATGTTCGGGAGATCACCTTGAGCGCCCGGATCCGCGACAGCTCCGCGATCAACGCCTCGGTCATCCCGTCGGCGAAGTACTCCTGTGCCGGGTCCTTCGAGAGGTTCGAGAGGGGAAGGACGGCAAGGGAGTCGATCCGGCTGCCCGCCAGTTCCGCCCCGGAGCCATCCGCCCCGCCAGAGAGCCGCAAGGGCGACGATGCCGATGACGAGAAAGTCCCCCCGTGACGGCGATCCGGCGGCGGCTCCACGCCCCGGTGCCCGAGGAAGCCGCCGCGGGGAGAGGCGCCGCGCGCGCGACGAGCCCTTCGAGATCCGCCCGAAGCGCCGCCGCCGTCTGATATCGATCCTCCGGGCTCTTTTCCAGGCACCTTCGAAGAATCTTCGTGAGGCCGGCCGACATCCCCGGGGTCGGAGCCGACAGCGAAGGCGGCTGGGAATGGAGGATCGCATCGGTGAGCCGGGCGGCGACGGTCTCGCCGAACGGCCGCTGCCCGGTCACGAGCTCGCAGAGGACCGCACCGGCCGCCCAGAGGTCCGTCCGTGCGTCGAGCGGCTCGGCCCGGAGCTGCTCTGGCGCCATGTACGGCAGGGTGCCGGCGACTTCGAATGCGCTCGCGGGTTCGGTCGCCGCCGCCGTCAGCGCCTCGGCCGCCGCGGCCCGGCGGAAATGGGCGAGGCCGAAATCGAGGATCTTCAGCTCCCCCTGCGGGGTCACCTTCAAGTTCGACGGCTTGAGGTCGCAGTGGATCACGCCCCCGGAGTGAGCCGTCGAAAGCCCCTCGGCGAGCTGAATTCCCAGCCGGATGACTTCGCTTTCCGGGAGCGGGCCTCGTTGAATCCGGTCGCTCAGCGATTCGCCGTCCACCAGCTCCATGACGAGCGCGTCGACGTTATCCTCACTGACGACGTCGTAGATGTGGGCGATGTGCGCGTGCTTCAGCTTCGCGAGGGCGAGGGCCTCCTTGCGGAACCGGCGTCGCGCGGCGTCGTCGGAGAGAAGCTCGGACCCGATCACCTTCAGCGCCACGTCACGCTCGAGGCGCGTGTCCCGCGCCCGCCAGACCTCGCCCATGCCGCCCGCGCCGAGCGGCGCGACGACCTCGTACGGCCCGAGACGCTTCCCCGGACCGACGGGCGTCACGGTGGGAGCCCCGGACGCAATCTCATGACGTCCGGGAAGTATAGGGGCGGGGGCCTCAGCCGGCCGCGCCGGGCCTGACGAAGTCGCGGACGAAGGCGCTCACGGGGCTCTCGAGCAGCTCCTTCGGCGTCCCGACCTGCTCGATGCGGCCGGCGTTGAGAAGGACGACCCTGTCAGCCACCTCGAAGGCCTCCTCCTGGTCGTGCGTGACGAAGAGGCTCGTCAGCCGGATCTCGTCGTGCAATCGCCGGAGCCACCGCCGCAGCTCGAGACGCACCTTCGCGTCGAGGGAGCCGAACGGCTCGTCGAGAAGGAGGACGCGCGGCTCGACGGCCAGGGCGCGGGCGAGCGCCACCCGCTGCCGCTGGCCGCCCGAAAGCTCGGCCGGCCGCCGGTCGTGGAGCCAGTCGACGCCGACGAGGGAGAGGAGGGCCATGACGCGGCGACGGATCTCCTCCTCCGGCGGCCGCGCCTCCCGCGGCTTGACCCGGAGGCCGAAGGCGACGTTCTCGAAGACCGTCATCCGGCGAAAGAGGGCGTAGTGCTGGAAGACGAACCCCACGCCGCGCTCCCGCGCCTCACGGTGGGTCGTGTCCTCGCCGTGGAAGAGGATCGTGCCGGCGTCGGGCGCCTCGAGCCCGGCGATGATCCTGAGGAGGCTCGTCTTGCCCGAACCGGACGGGCCGAGGAGGGCGACGAGCTCCCCGTCCGGGATCGTGAGGCTGACGTCGGTCAGCACGACGAACGTGCCGAACGACTTCGTGACGTGGCGGGCTTCGATGCTCACAGAGCCCTCCTCTCGCTCCGCACACGCGCTTCGAGCACCGCTTTCAGGAGGAGCGTCATGAGGGCGAAGCCGGTGAGGAGAGAGGCGACGGCGAACGCGGCGGAGTACCGGTATTCGTTGTACAGGATCTCGACCTCGAGAGGGAGGGTGTTCGTCTGTCCGCGAATGTGTCCCGAGACGACCGACACGGCGCCGAACTCTCCCGCCGCCCGCGCCGCGCAGAGGAGGACGCCGTACAGGAGCCCCCAGAGGGCGTTCGGCAGCGACACGCGGCGCAGGATCTGGAAGAAGCCCGCGCCGAGGACGTGCGCGGCCTCCTCCTCCTCCTTACCGAGCGACTGCATCGTCGGGATCAGCTCGCGGGCGACGAAGGGAAACGTCACGAAGAGCGTCGCGAGGACGATCGCCGGCGGGGCGAAGAGGATGTCGAGGCCGAGGCCGTCGACCAGCCCCCGGAGGAGGCCCGTCCGGCCGAAGAGGAGGACGAAGAGCATTCCCGCGACGACGGGCGAGACGGCGATCGGCAGGTCGAGGAGGGAGACGACGAGACTCCGGCCCGGGAAGTCGAACTTGCCGAGCGCCCAGCCCGCCGCAACGCCGGCCACGAGGTTCACCGGGACGACGATCCCGACCGTGATCGCCGTCAGCCGGAGCGCCGCAACCGCCTCCGGCTCGGCGAGCGCCGCGAGATAGGCCGGAAGGCCGTTCTTCAGCGCCTCCCCGAAAACGAGGACCAGCGGCACGACGAGCAGGACGCCGACGACCGCGAGCGCCGCGGCGACGAGAAGGCGCCGGACCCACGCCGGCTCGGTCCGCGCCGTCTGCATCGGCGTCACGCGCCCGCCTCCGCGCTCCACGCTTGCAGGCGGTTCGCGGCGAGGAGCAGGGCGAACGAGAGAACGAGAAGCAACGCCGCGAGCGCCGTCGCCCCCGCGTAGTCGTACTGCTCGAGCTTGGTCATGACGAGGAGCGGCGCCACCTCGGTTCGCATCGGGAGGTTTCCGGAGATGAAGACGACCGAGCCGTACTCCCCGAGCCCGCGCGCGAAGGCCAGCGTGAAGCCCGTCAGCCACGCGGGGACGAGCTCGGGCAGGAGAACCCGGCGGAAGACGTCCCATCGGTTGGCGCCGAGACTCGACGCCGCGTCCTCCGTTTCGGGGTCGAGCGACTCGAGGACCGGCTGCAGAGTCCGGATCGTGAACGGCAGGCCGATGAAGAGAAGGGCGAGGGCGATGCCGAGCGGCGTGAAGGCGACCTTCACCCCGAGGGCAGCCAGAGGCTTTCCGAGCCACCCCGTCGGCGCCCAGAGCGTCGTCAGCGCGATGCCGGCAATGGCCGTTGGAAGCGCGAACGGCAGGTCGACGAGCGCGTCGGCGAGCCGCCGGAACGGAAAGCGGTAGCGGACGAGGACCCATGCGACGAGAAGGCCCGCGAGCGACGCGGCGACCGCTCCCGCGAACGCCGTCGTCAGGCTGAGCCGCATCGCCGCGAGGACGCGGGGATCCGCGAGCGTCCGCCGGTAGGCGGCCCCGTCGAGCCGCAGCGCCGACAACGCGAGCGCCGAGAGCGGCAGGAGGACGATCAGGGAGAGCGCCGACAGCGAAACTCCCAGCGTCAGGGGAAAGCCCGGCAGCCGGGCCGCGCGCCGGGCCCGGGTCATCGCACCGGCACCTGAATCCGGTCGAAGACGCCGCCATCGGCGAAGTGGGCACGGTGCGCCGCGTCCCAGCCCCCGAACATCTCGTCGATCGTGAAGAGCTCCACGGCCGGAAACTTTCCGGACCACTTCTTCGCGGCCTCCGGCAGGCGTGGCCGGAAATGGTGCTTCGCGGCCAGCTCCTGCCCCTCGGGCGAAAGGAGATGGGCGAGGTACGCCTCGGAGACGGCCCGCGTGCCGCGCGCGTCGACGACTTTGTCGACGACGGCGACCGTCGGCTCCGCGAGGATGCTCCGTGGAGGGACGACGATCTCGACCTCGCCCTTCCCGACCTCCTCGGCCGCGAGCAGCCCCTCGTTCTCCCACGCGAGGAGAACGTCCCCCATCCGGCGCTGGACGAACGTGTTCGTCGCGCCGCGCGCACCGGTGTCGAGGACAGGCACGCGCCGGAACAGCTCGGCGACGAACGCCTGCGCCTCGGCCTCGCTCTTCCCCGCCTTCCGCATCGCGCCCCACGCGGCCAGGTAGTTCCAGCGCGCGCCGCCCGAGGTCTTCGGATTCGGCGTGATGACGCTGACTCCCGGCTTCAGCAGGTCCGGCCAGTCGCGGATTCCCTTCGGATTTCCCTTCCGGACGAGGAAGACGACCGTGGACGTGTACGGAGCGCTCCCGTAGGGGATCCGTTTTCTCCAGTTCCTCGCCACGAGGCCCCCGTTCGCGACGAGCGCGTCGACGTCGTACGCGAGAGCGAGCGTCACGACGTCCGCGGAAAGCCCGTCGATCACCGCCCGCGCCTGCTTTCCCGAGCCCCCGTGCGACTGGCGGATCTCGACGGCCTGCCCCGTCTTCGCCTTCCAGGCCGCGGCGAACGACGCGTTGAACTCCCGGTAGAACTCCCGGGTCGGGTCGTACGAGACGTTCAGGAGTTCCACCTTCGCCGGAGCGGGCGGCGCCCCCAGGACGGAGCCGGAGAGCGCCGCGGCCAGGACGGTCAGAACAATCCCTATTGATTTAATAGGTATTTGGCCTTCGACTCCTCTCATGTCACGTCTCCGGATCTATCGGGCCGTCCGGCGTCGGGCGGCGGCCGCCAGCCGGCGGTTCCGCTTCAGCACGTCGGCGAGCGTCGTGTGGTCGAGGATCGCCGCCGCGGCGTTTCTCACGTCGAGGAACACCTCGAAGAGGCCCGGTTGCCGCTTGTCGGTCCGGACCCGGCGCGCCAGCTCCTCCGCGTCCCCGAACGGCGCGAGGGGCCCGTCGATCCCACGGATCACCTCGCCGAGGACGATCGCCTCCGCCGGGCGGCGCAGGGTATAGCCTCCGTCTCGTCCCCGCCGGCTCGAGACGATCCGCGCATTTCTCAGGAAGACGAGAATTCCCTCCAGGAACTTCTCCGGAATTCCCTCGGCTGCGGCGATTTCCCCCACGCGGACCACCTCGCCGGACCTCCCGGCGAGGTGGCAGAGCGCCGTCAGGGCATAGAGGCCGCGCCGGGAGATTCTCAATAGATAATTCCTATAGGATTACTAGGATAATGGCCCTCGCCGGGGCTGTCAACGTCCTTCCGGCCCTCAGGTAAGCTCGCGCCGTGCGTCGCCTCTTCGGTACCGACGGAATCCGCGGCGAAGCGGGCGTTCCTCCGCTCGACCCCCGGACGGTCTCGCGCATCGGCGCCGCCCTCGGCGCCTTGCTCCGGGAGGAAGGGAGGGCGGAGGCGCCCCTCGTCGTGGTCGGCGGGGACACCCGCGAGTCCACGGACGGGATCGTCGCCGCTCTGACCGGCGGGCTCGCCTCGCAGGGGGCCCGAGTCGCCTTCGCGGGGGTCGTCCCGACGCCCGCCGTCGCCTGGCTCGTCGGCGCGCTCGGCGCCGACGCCGGCGTCTCCGTCTCCGCATCCCACAATCCCTGGCGCGACAACGGCATCAAGCTCTTCTCGAGGGACGGGCGAAAGCTCTCCGACGCCGTCGAAGCCGGAATCGAGTTGCGGATCGAGGCGAGCGGCGCCGCCGCCCCCCGCGCTGCTTCGCCCGACCCGTCGCTTCCACGCCTCTACGTCGATCACCTCGCCGGCACGCTGCCCCACCGCCTTGACGGGCTGACGGTGATGATCGACGCGGCGAACGGCGCCGCGTTTCAGGTCGCTCCGCTCGCGTTCGGTGCCGCCGGCGCGCGTGTCCATTCGGTCGCGGACGCGCCCGATGGGCGCAACATCAACGAGGGGTGCGGGGCGCTTCACCCCGAGGCGATGGCCCGCGCCGTCGTCGCGAGACACGCCGACCTCGGCCTCGCGCTGGACGGGGATGCCGACCGGATCGTCCTCGCCGACGGCACGGGGCGGCTCCTCGACGGCGACGACGTCCTCTACCTCTGGACGCACGAGCTCATCCGCGAGGGGCGGAAGCCGGCTGCCGTCGTGGGGACCGTCATGTCGAACTACGGGCTCGAACGGGCGCTGGCGGCGCTCGGCGTCGGGCTGCTCCGCGCGCCCGTCGGCGACCGGTACGTCGTCGAGGAGATGGAGCGAAGCGGCTCCTTTCTCGGCGGCGAGCCTTCCGGACACCTGATCCGGTCGGACCTGACGACGACCGGCGACGGAACGCTGACCGGCCTTCACCTCGCCGCGCTCGTCGCCGCGTCGGGACGGACGCTCGCCGACCAGCCCCGGTTCGCTCACCTGCCGCAGCTTCTCCGCAACGTACGGGTGAAGGAGCGCGTCCCCCTCGAGCAGGCTCCCCCCTTCGGCGACGAAATGAGGCTCGCGGAGAGCCGCCTCGCCGGCAAGGGGCGCCTCCTCGTCCGCTATTCGGGGACTGAGCCGCTCCTTCGCATCATGGTCGAAGGCGAGGATGCGGCCCTCGTGGAGCATCTCGCCGATCACCTCGCCGCGTGCGCTCGCGAGGCGCTCGGCGGGGCGTGACCGAAGACCGGTCCATGTCGAGCCGCATCCCGCCCCCCTTCCCCGCCGACACCTCGCTCGAGCTCTCCGGACGGGAGATGGAGCGCCTCGTCCGCCTCGCGACGGACCGGATCGTCGACCACGTGACGTCCCTCCCGGCGCAGCCGGCGGCCGACACGGCCGGGGCCGAAGCCCTCGCGCGCGAGCTGATCGAGCGCGAGCCTCCCGAGACGGGCGCTCCGGCCGAGGAGCTGCTCGACCTCCTCTTCACGCGCGCGATCCCGAAGAGCTTCAACACGGCCTCGCCCGGCTATCTCGCCTACATTCCCGGCGGCGGCCTTTTTCACTCGGCCGTGGCGGAGCTCGTCGCCGCGGCAGCGAACCGGTACGTCGGCGTCTTCGCGGCCGCCCCGGCTCTCGCTCAGCTCGAGACGAACGTCGTCCGCTGGTTCGCCCGCATCGCCGGCTTCCCGCCGACCGCCGGCGGATACCTCGCGAGCGGCGGCTCGCTCGCGAACTTCTCGGCCCTCGTCGCGGCGCGGCGGGACCGGCTCCCGGAGGACTTCATCTCCGGCGTCCTCTACGCGTCCGACCAGACGCACTACTGCGTCGCGAAGGCCGCCGCCCTCGCGGGGTTTCCTCCGCGGAGCATTCGGGAGATTCCCTCGGACGAGACCTTCCGTCTCCGGCTCGATCTCCTCGAACAGTCGGTTGCCGACGACCGAAAGAGGGGCCTGACGCCGTTCCTCGTAGTCGGGAATGCCGGAACGACGAACACCGGTGCCGTCGACGATCTCCCGGGCCTCGCGGACTTCTGCGCGAGGGAGAGGCTCTGGCTCCACGTCGACGCGGCCTACGGCGGCTTCTTCCTCCTGACGGAGAGGGGCCGGCGGGCGATGGCCGGCCTCGAGCGCGCCGACTCCGTCGTCCTCGACCCGCACAAGGGGCTCTTCCTTCCGTACGGCGCCGGGTGCCTTCTCGTGCGAGACCCCGAAACGCTCCGGCGCGCCCATGCGTCGCACGTCGACTATCTCCCGCGGATGCAGCACGACCCGGATCTCGTCGACTTCTGCGAGATCTCGCCCGAGCTCTCGCGGAACTTCCGGGGCCTCGCGGCCTGGCTGCCGATCAAGATGCACGGCCTCGGGCCGTTCCGCCGGAACCTCGACGAGAAGCTCGACCTCGCGCGCTGGGCCGCCGGCGAGCTGCGGCGCCGCCCCGGGGTCGAGATCGTCGCCGAGCCCCAGCTCTCGCTCCTGGCCTTCCGGGTCGTGAAGCCCTCCCTCGGCCCGGAAGCCGTCGACGCCCTGAACCGCCGCGTCCTCGCCGCCGTCAACGCGCGCGGCCGCGTCCACCTGACCGGCACGATGGCGAAGGGACGCTTCGTCCTCAGGATCTGCGTCCTCTCGTTCAGGACGCATGCCGACCGGATGCAGGCCGCCCTCGAGGACCTCGACGCCGCCGTTCGCGAGACCGGGGAATAAATCCGGCCGCGCGGGGCATTTCGTAGACGTGAATGCCATGACGCGCCGCACGTTTCTCGCCCTCGGCGCCGTGGGGACCGGTGGGCTGGTCCTTGCCTTCGCGCCGTCTTCGGCCCAGAAAGAACCGACGAAAGGGACCCCCATGAGCACGAGCCCGAAGAGCCCCGTCTCCGAGCCGGTCGGCCGCGTCGTGAAGAGCGACGAGGAGTGGCGGAAGCAGCTGACCCCGGAGCAGTACCACGTCACGCGGGAGAAGGGGACCGAGCGGGCCCATACCGGGAAGTGGTGGGACAACCACGCGAAGGGGACGTACGTCTGCATCTGCTGCGGACTCTCCCTCTTCAGCTCCGAGACGAAGTTCGAGTCGGGAACCGGCTGGCCGAGCTTCTGGGCGCCGATCGAGGCGGACCACGTGAAGAACGTCTCCGACCGGACCTTCTTCATGAAGAGGACCGAGGTCCTTTGCGCCCGTTGCGACGCGCACCTCGGACACGTCTTCGACGACGGGCCAAAGCCGACCGGGTTGCGCTATTGCATGAACTCGGCGGCGTTGGATTTCAGGGGGAACCCGGCCACGGGTTCCCCCTAAGACCCCTTCCGCAGCGGAAGGAAACCGGCCGAGCGGCTCTTACTTCACGTCCGGGTCGATGTTGGTGACGAAGAGCGGTTTCCCCTTCTCGATCTTCATCATCACGGCGCTCTTCACCGGGTCGCGGGAGCCTTCCTTGAACCGGAGCTTCCCGGTGACGCCGTCGTACTCGGCGATCTTGGCAAGAGCGTCGCGCACGGCCTGGCGATCCGGCTTGCCCGACGCCTTGAGCGCCTTCTCGAGAAGTCCGAGCGCGTCGTAGGTGAGCGCCCCGACATCGTCGGGCGTGGCGTCCGCGTACCTCTTCTTGTAGCTCGCGACGAAGGTCCCGGTGATCTCGTTCCGGGCGCCCGGGTTGTAGTGGGCGCAGTAGAACGAGCCCTCGGCGTCGGCGCCGGCGGCCTTCAGGAGGAGGTCCGTGATGCCCCAGTTGTCGCTCCCCAGACAGGGGACCGATAGACCCGCCTTCCGGGCCTGCGGGAGCTGTCGCGCGACGTCAGCGTAGTAGCCCGGAAGGAAGACGACGTCGGGGCCGGCCTTCTTGATCCGGTCGAACGCCGCCTTGAAGTCCGTCTCGCCGCTCTTGAACGTCTCGAAGGCGACGACCTGGCCGCCGCTCTTCTCGAAGTCCTGCTTGAAGAGCTCGGCCTGGATCTTCGGGGCCTCGGAGGTCGGGTCGTAGAGGACGGCGGCCTTCTTCGCCCGGATGTAGCCGTCGGCGAACTTCGCGAGGACCTGTCCCTGCCACGCGTCGGTGAAGCTGGCGCGGAAGACCCACTGCTTCGGCTGGCCGGTCGTCGCGTCCAGCGTCGTCTTCGGGGCCGTCGACGACGCCGAGATCATCGGCACCTTCAGCTTCTCGGCCTCGTCGGCGACCGGAACCGCGCAGAGGCTGATGTTCGGGCCCACGAAGGCGACGACCCCGTCCTGCGAGACGAGGCGCTGCGCGGCGGCGACGGCCTGCTCGGCCTTTCCCTGGCTGTCGTCGATGATGAGGCGCAGGCGGTACCTCGTGCCCCCGACGTCGATCCCCCCTTTCGAGTCGATCTCGGCGGCCTTCAGCTCCGCCGCCTTCTTGCACGAGTCGCCGAAGCCTGAGAGGTCGCCGGACAGCTCGGCGATGACGCCGACCTTGATCTCGGGCAGGTCGCCCTTCTTGCCGCAGGCGGGGACCACGAGAGCCGCGACGGCGAGGGCGAGAGAGCGATCTCTTGCTCATGGCATTCCTCCGGAAGGACGATCCCGACGTTAGCTTATGACACTCCGCGCCGGTGGGCGAATAGATGCGCCGCCCAGTTCGCGCGCTTCCCTGCGTCGGCAACGGCGTTCCGGAGCGCCCCGGGAACCCGGACGTAGTTGGGCAGAAACGTGACGTGGCAGAGACGCGGCAGCCCGGGGGCGACGGGGAGCTCCGTCTCCGGCTCCGACGACTCGGCCGTCCAGGAGCCGAGGCCATGGCCGCCGAACCGGTCGTCGCCGAACTCCTCGTCGTTGAGATCCATCGCGACGGACGCCGCGGTTCGCCTCCCGACGAGGGCGTCGCCGCCGGGGAGGAAGAGCCGGAGGAAGACGCCGTGCCCCAGCTCGGGATGCGCTTCACGGGCGCGCACTTGCAGCAGGCTGGAGGTGCCGGGAGCGAGCGGATCCTCCGCGCCGGGAAGAAACGGAAAGCGGGCGTTCAGTCCGCCGGGAAGGGCCCGCGCCCGCGCTCCCTGTGCGGAGAGGTCGTCCGCCGCCGCGAGAAGCTCCACCGGGTCGTCCCAGCGGGAGAGAGCGTCGCCGGCGGGAACGATCCGTTCGGCGACGAGCCTCAGGAGGCCGTCCGGCTCGGGGCGCGCTCCGGCCGACGGGTGCCCGCTCCACGCCGGCCGGCCGCCGGTCCCGCGCGCGAGCGCGTCCGTCCCGAGCTCCGCGTACGCCGCCTGCAGGATCGCCGCGACCGCGAGCCGCGGGACGAAGAACGGCTCGAGGGCGTCGGAAACGAAGAGCGCCGAGACGAGCGTGACCCGATGCGCCTCCCGGTCGACCCGGAAGGCCGCCATCGGCGGAAAGCGCATCAGGCCGGCGAGCGCTCCGTCGAGCGCATCGGGCCGGACACTCCCGTCGAGCGTGAGAACGTCGGTCTCGACGACGACGCGGCATCCGGCGGTCCCGCCGTCCTCGAACCGTTCGCCCACGTCGACCCGCTGGGCGGCGCGGTGCGGCCACCAGACGAAGCCGCGCGGCGTCCTGACGGACCACTCCTCGTCCACCATCAGGGCCGAGGAGAGCTGCGTCGCGAGCTCGGGGCCGGGGCCGGAGGTCATCCCGTTCCGAGCGGGCGCTGGACGATGAGGGACTCGGAGACAGGCCTCCCGCCCACGAGATGCTCCTCGATGATCCGCTCGAGGACGGGCGGGTCGCACCCCCGGTACCAGGTCCCTTCCGGGTAGACGACGGCGATCGGGCCCCCGGCGCAGATCCGGAGGCAGTTCGTCTTGGTCCGCTGGATGCCGCCGCTCTCCGAGAGCCCCAGCTCCTTGAGGCGGTTCTTCAGGTAGTCCCAGGCCGCGAGCCCGCGCTCCTTCTCGCAGCATTTCGGATTCGTCTGGTCGCAGCAGAGGAAGATGTGCCGCCGGGCCACCGGGATCCCGAGGCTCTCGGCCTTCGTCCGGAGGTCGGGGGGAGCTTTCGGAGCCGTCTGTTCGTCCATGCGGAACCTCGAGAGAAGGATGACAGGATTCGCCGCGGGTCGATAATCGCACCATGTCCGGCTCCCGGACGCTGACGCTCCTCCCCGGCCGGTACGCCGTCTGCCGGATGCACCCGGAGACGGCCGTGCCCGCGTGGGCCGAAGGGGGAGCCTTTTGCAGCGTGACGCGGACGAAAGAGGAGCTGTCGATCGTCTGCGAAGAGGCGGCCGTTCCCGAGGGGATTTCGTCGAATCGGGGCTGGCGGATGTTGAAAGTCCAGGGGCCGATCCCGTTCGAGGAGACCGGCGTCCTCGCCGCGATCGCCGCTCCGCTCGCCTCGGCCGGGCTTTCAATCTTCGCGATCTCGACGTTCGACACCGACTGCGTCCTCGTCAAGGAGGAGGCGATCGAGGCGGCGCTTCTCGCCCTCCGCGGGGTGGGCCACAAGGTCGAGCCGCGCTGAGATCCACAAATCTTTTGTTTTCAACTGGTTGAAGCGCCAATCCAGCGTCCCTGAGGCGACTCGCGTATCCTCGGAGGCCCCGCCGGACGAGACGCGACCGATGATTCACCACCAAGACAGGCCCCGAAAAAAGCGGAACCTCGCCCTCGTCGAGTCGGAATCCGCCCCGGCGCCGTCCGTCTCCGGCGCCCTCGGGCTCCCGGCACCCCGCTCCTGAACCGCGAGCTGTCGTGGCTCGAGTTCAACGACCGCGTCCTCGACGAGGCCTACGACGAGCGGTGGCCGCTCCTCGAGCGGCTGAAGTTCCTCTGCATCTCCGAGACGAACCTCGACGAGTTCTTCATGATCCGCGTCGCGGGCGTCCTCGACCAGGTCCTCTCCGAAAAGGTCGAGCCGGGCGACGACCGGCTTTCCCCCGCCGATCTGCTTGCGAAGATCCGGGAGGTGGTCCTGAAGATGGAGACCCGGCAGTCCCGCTGCCTGAGGCAGGACCTCCTGCCGAAACTGGCGGCGGCCGGGATCTCGATCCTCACCTGGTCCGATCTTCCCGAGGAGCAGCGCGAGGCGGCGAACGGCTGGTTCCGGCGGAACGTCCTGCCGGTCCTGACGCCGCTCGCGGTCGACCCCGGCCATCCGTTCCCGTTCCTGTCGAACCTCTCGATCAACCTCGCCGTCGAGGTGAAGAACTCCGAGACGGGCGAGGTGAAGTTCGCCCGTGTGAAGGCCCCTGCCGCGCTTCCGCGGTTCGTGCCGCTCCGGGAGGCCGTCGAGGGGAAGAAGAAGATCCGGCCGGAGAAGGCCGAGTTCCTCCTCCTGGAGTCCCTCATCCAGGCGAACCTCCCCGAGCTCTTCCCCGGCCTCGAGATCGTCTCGTCGCACATCTTCCGGGTCACCCGCGACGCCGACATCGAGATCCAGGAGGACGAGGCCTCCGACCTCCTCGCCACGATCGAGCAGGAAGTCCGGCGCCGCCGCTTCGGCGCCGTCGTTCGGCTGGAAGTCGCCCCGAAGACGCCGAAGCGCGTCCGGAAGCTCCTCGTCAAGCAGCTCGAGATCGCCGAAGGCGACGTCTACGAGGTGGAAGGGCCGCTCGGACCCGGCGACCTGATGTCGCTCCTGAAGCTGGACCGCCGCGAGCTGAAGGACCCCCCCTTCACGCCGGCGCTTCCCCCCACCCTCCTTTCCGCCGACGCTTCCATCTTCGCGGCGATCCGCGCGGGCGACATCCTCCTCCACCACCCCTACGACTCCTTCGGCCCGGTCGTCGAGATGATCGAGCGGGCGGCCGACGACACCAAGACCCTCGCCATCAAGATGACGCTCTACCGCGCCGGCGCCGAGTCGCCCATCATCCCGGCCCTCATCCGCGCGGCCGAGAACGGGAAGCAGGTCGCCGTCCTCGTGGAGCTGAAGGCCCGCTTCGACGAGGAGAACAACATCGGCTGGGCGAAGGCGCTCGAGCAGGCCGGCGTCCACGTCGTCTACGGCGTGGTCGGCCTGAAGACGCACGGCAAGATCGCCCTCGTCGTCCGCCGCGAGAAGGACGAGATCCGCCGCTACGTCCACCTCGGCACCGGCAACTACAACCCGACGACCGCCCGCATCTACACCGACTTCGGCCTCCTGACCTGCCGCCCCGAGTTCGGCGAGGACGCGACGAAGCTCTTCAACACGCTGACGGGCATCGCGGGGAGGGTGGCCTACCGCCGGCTCGTGACGGCGCCGAAAGACATGCACCGGACGACGCTCGACTGGATCGCGCGGGAGACCGCCCATGCGCGCGCCGGACGCCCCGCGGGAATCCGAGCCAAGATGAACGCCCTCGTCGACTCGAAGGTCATCGCCGCGCTCTACGAGGCATCGCAGGCGGGCGTCGCGATCGACCTCGGCGTCCGCGGGATCTGCTGCCTGAGGCCCGGCGTCCCGGGCGTCTCGGAGCGGATCCGGGTCCACTCCGTCGTCGGCCGGTTCCTCGAGCACAGCCGGGTCTTCGTCTTCGAGAACGGCGGCGAGCGCCAGGTGATCCTGTCGTCCGCCGACTGGATGCCGCGGAACTTCTTCCGCCGGGTCGAGATCGCCTTTCCCGTAGAGGACCCCGAGCTCGCGCGGCGCGTGACGGCCGCCCTCGACCTGACGCTCTCCGACAACGTACGGGCGCGGGACCTCCGGAGCGACGGGACCTACGAGAGGCGGAAGCCTGCGGCGGGAGAGACGGCCGTCGACTCGCAATCGGCGTTCCTCGAGGACGCCCGCCAGCGCCTCCTCCGCGCGGCGGAGCTCTTCGAGCGCGGCGGCGCCGACCTGCCCGACGTCGACGGGACCGAGCGCGCGCCCGAGCCCGCCAGCTAGCGAGCCCGGGGCTTCCTCGCCGGCTTCGCCGCCTTCGCGGGCTGTCTCTTTCGCCCCGGCTTCGGGGCCCCGGCCTTCCGGGCCGCTTTCGCCGTCTTCCCCGGCTTTGCAGCCTTCCCGGGCTTCGCAGCCTTCGCCGGCGGCGGCGCCGCCGCTTCCCGCCGCGCGAGGGCCGCGAGCGCGTCGAACTCGTCCTGGAACCCGTCAAGGATCGCCTCCGGGTCGGGGACGAGGCCCGCGTCCGTGGCCACGCCGAGCGTCACGCCCCCGGCGTAGCTGAGGATGCTGACGCCGATCCCGAGCCGCCCCGACTGCGGGACCCAGAACATGAGGCTCGTCACCGGCACCGCGGCCAGCGAGATCGGCTGCCGCGGACCGGCGACGTTCGTCATGACGGCCGTGCCGCGCTGTCCGAAGAGGTTGACGACGAGGTGCTCGATCTCGGCCGGGGCCGAGCCGATGGCGCCGAGGAGGCCGAACGCGACGACCGCCTCCGGCGACCGCTTGATCTCGTCCATCCGCTCCTTCAACTCGAAGAGCCGCTCGACCGGGTTCTCGATCCCGACGGGCAGCGCCAGGAAGACGAGGCCGAACCGGTTGCCGAGCTCGTGTTCCTCGTCCTTCCTCCGGAGGTTGACCGGGACGACCGCGCGGAACTCGACGCCCGCGGGTGGGAAGCCGTGCGTCTCGAGGTAGCGGCGGAGCGCCCCCGTGACGGCCGAGAGGAGGACGTCGTTCACGGTGGCGCCGAGGGCCTTCCCAACCGCCTTCACCTCGTCGAGGGGAAGCGGCCGGGACCACGCCGCACGCTTGAAGGAGCCGAGCGGTCCCTTGAACGGCGTCGCCGGGTCGGGCTCCATCATGAGGAGCCGCGCGAGCGCGTCCACGCCGCTCGCCCCGAGGGACGCCATCTCGAGGAGCCGCTCCGGATGGGCCAGCATCTCGGTCCCCTCGTGCATCAGCGCCTCGGTTACCTCGAGGGTGCGCGAGATCGCCTTCGCCGCCGGCCGGAGCAGAGGACCGAGCCGCTCCCAGCCGTGCGGCTCGTGCGGTTCGGCGGGGTCGTGCCCCGCGCCGCCGTCCATCATCGATAGAACGACGCGGACGAGCGCGATGCCGTCGCCGATGGAGTGGTGGATCCGGCAGAGGATCGCGCAGCCGCTTCCGAGACCTTCGATCAGGTGGTACTGCCAGAGCGGCTTCGAATAGTCGAGCGGCGTCGACATCAGGTCGCTCACCAGCTCCCGGAGCGCCCCCTCGTCGCCGGGCGGACGAAGAGAGACTCGGTGAAAGTGGCTTCGGAGGTCGAAGTGGGGGTCCGTCTCCCACCGCGGCCCCGCGAACGGCATCCGGGGCTCGACGACGCGCTGCGTGAACCGCGGGATCGAGAGCAGCCGGTCCCGGAGGAGCTCCGCCACCCGGCCGAAATCGAGGGGTCTCTCGAAGACGAAGACCCCCGTGACCATCATCAGGTTGGTCGGGTCCTCCATGTGGAGCCACGCCGTGTCGACCGCGGAGAGCGGCTCGGTGATCGGCTCCCCGGTCGTCACCGCCGGCCCTACCGTTCGACTTCGAAGCCGGCGGGTGGCGTCAGGATCGGCTCCGTCGCCGTCAGCGAGGTTCCCGTCACCGGCAGGAGGACCGAATGGGTGTTCGACCCGAAGGCGATGTGGACCTCGTAAAAACCGTGGGGCGAGATGGCGATGAGGGTCCCGGCCACCTGTTTCAGGTCGGCCATCGGACAGGTGACATAGACCTTCGTCGGAACGTCCATCGGCTTCTCCTTCGCGCGCCCCGATTCTAGCGCCGCGAAGGGAGCGGGAAGACGCGCGCGATCTCGGCCAGGAGAAGCCCCGGGAGGTCGGGGATGTCGTTGTGGCCGCGCCCTTCGAGGGGAACGAACCGGACGTCCTTCCCCGCCCGGGCGAGGCGCTCGCCCATCCGGTACGGAACCACCTCGTCCATCGTGCCGTGCAGGATCGTCACGGGGCAGGTGAGCGTCCCGATCTTCGACAGGTTGTCGAACCGGTCTGCGACGACGAGCGGCGCGAACGGGCCGACGAGACCCCGGCCGAGATCCGCGAACGACGTGTACGGCGACACGAGGACGAGAAGCGCAGGGGGCGAGCGCCGTGCGAGCTCGACGGCGACGCCCGTCCCGAGCGAGCGCCCAACGAGCACCGTCCGCGCCGGAGTGACGCCGTCCGCCCGGAGGGCCCCGAGGACCGCCTCGCCGTCGGCCACGAGCCCGGCCTCCGAGGGACTCCCCGGCATCCCGCCGTAGCCGCGGTACTCCGCGAGAACGGCGTCGACGCCGCCCGCGGCCAGCGCGGCCGCCAGAGGCCCGTTCTGCGCCGCCGACTCCGCGTTTCCGTGAAAGAAGAGGGCGACGGGAGCGTCCGGGACGCCGCTCGAGAACCAGGCCGCCCGGAGCGAAAGCCCGTCTTCCGTCCGGATGTCGAGGAGCCGCGCCTCCGGTCCGAGCCGATCTTCGGCCGGAAAGGCGAGGGGTGAGCCGGGGTAGGCCATGAAGCGGGAGAGAAGGCGCAGCAGGAGCACGAGCCCGAAGAGGAGAGCGAGAAGCGCAAGAGCCGTTCCGAGCTTCGCGGCCATCCCGACCTACGTGGCCGTGTCCTCGCCGAGATCCTCGTCGTCGTCGTCGCCCGTCTCCCCGCGGTACTCCTTCAGCTTCCGCTGAAGGGTTCGGAGGCCGATGTCGAGCATCTCCGCCGCGCGTCTGCGGTTGCCGCCCGAGACCTGGAGCGTCGTCAGGATGGCCTCCCGCTCGATCTCCGCCATCGTCTTGCCGACGTAGGAACCGGCCCCCGTCGCGGCTGCGACGGACCCTGCGTCCGTTCCGGCGTCGGCGGGCTCCGGCGCCGCGGCCCGGACGGCGGGGGGGAGGTCGGCGAGGTCGATCCTCGGCCCGCCGGCGAAGAGAACGGCGCTCTCGATCACGTTTTTCACCTCGCGGACGTTCCCGGGCCAGGCGTAGTTCACGAGCGCGGCGAGAGCCGGTCCGGTCACGCCCGTCACCGCCTTCTCGTGCTCGCGCGCGAAGAGGTCGCGGAAGCGCTCGACGAGAAGCGGGATGTCGTCCTTTCGGTCGCGGAGCGGCGCGATCTCGAGCGAGACGACGGAGAGGCGATAGAAGAGGTCCTGCCGGAAGCGGCCCACCTCGATCTCCTTCGAAAGGTCGCGGTTCGTCGCCGCGAGAAGGCGGAAGTCGACGTCTTTCGACTCGTTGCCGCCGACGGGCGTCACCTTCCGCTCCTCGAGGACCCGCAGAAACTTCACCTGCAGGTCGGGCGGCATCTCCGAGACCTCGTCGAGGAAGAGCGTCCCGCCGTGCGCCTGCTCGATCCGTCCGACCCGCTTCACGAGAGCGCCCGTAAACGCTCCCCGCTCGTGACCGAAGAGCTCCGACTCGATGATCTCCTTCGGGATCGCGCCGCAGTTGAGCGCGACGAAGGCGCGCGAACGGCGCGGCGAATTGTGGTGGATCGCGTTCGCGACGAGCTCCTTGCCCGTTCCCGACTCGCCGACGATCAGGACGGTCGTCCTCGTCGGCGCGACGACGCGCAACCTCTCGAAGAGCCGCTCCATCGGCCGCGAGATCCCGAGAATCGCCTCGAAGCCGTAGCGCTTGTCGAGCCGCTCGCGGAGGTCGCGGATCTCGCCCGCCTGCTTCGAACGCCGGAGCCCGGCCGCAGCGCGGAGCCGGAGATCGTCCTTCGCGACCGGCTTCGCCACGTAGTCGGCGGTGCCGAGCGCGCGCGCCGCGAGCAGCGTCTCGACGTCGCCGAACGCGGTGACGATCAGGACGGAGACGTCCGGCCGCGCCACGGCGAGCTCGGTCGCGAGGTCGAGGCCCGTCATCCCCGGCATCTTCAGGTCGGTGACGACGAGGCCGACCGTCGGATCCTCGGCCGCGAGCGCGAGGGCGGAGGCCGCGTCGCCGAACTCCTCCACGCGGTAGCCGTCGGTCTGGAGGGCGAGCGCCATCGCCTTGCGGCTTCCGGAGTCGTCGTCCACGACGAGAACGAGTTGCTCGGCCGCGGGCGCGGAGCTCACGGCTGCTTCTCCAGTTTCGCTTCCAGATCTTCCTCCGTCCAGACCGGCACGCCGAGCGTCCTGGCCTTCTCGAGCTTCGAGCCGGCCTCGTCCCCGGCGATCACGGCCGTCGTCTTCTTCGACACCGAGGAGGTCACCTTTCCGCCCGCCGTCTCGATCGCGGCGGCCGCCTCGTCGCGGGTTCTCCGGGAGAGGGTGCCCGTCAGGACGAAGACGCCGCCCAGGAGCGGGCCTTCCCCGGCAGGTGCCGACGGGGTCTCCGTCATACGGACGCCGAGGGCTCCGAGTTTCCCGATCAGGGCCCGATTCTCCGCCTTTTCGAACCAGGCCCGGATGCCGCGCGCGGTCTCGGGGCCGATCTCGGAGACCGCCGTCAGCGCCTCCTCGTCGGCCTCCGCGAGCGCGGAGAGCGACCCGAAGCGGCGAGCGAGCAGCTTCGCCGTCTTCTCTCCGACCTGCCGGATCCCGAGGCCGAAGAGAAGGCGGGCGAGGCCCGCGTCCTTCGACTTCCCGATCTGGGCGAGAACGTTCGCCGCGGACTTCTCGCCCCAGCGCTCGAGGGCGGCGAGGTCCTCCCCTTTCAGGTCGTAGAGCGAGGCCACGTCGGAGACGAGCTTCGCCGCGAGGAGCTGGTCGATCCGCTCGTCGCCGAGTCCCTCGACGTCCATCGCACGGCGCGAGACGAAGTGGCGGATCGCTTCCTTCGCCTGCGCGGGGCAGGACGGGTTGACGCAGCGGACGGCGACGGCTCCTTCTTCCTTCACGACCTTCTCGCCGCAGGACGGACACCGGGGCGGGAGGACGAACTCCTTCGCCTTCTTCGGGCGCTTCTCGAGGAGAACTCGCGTCACCTTCGGGATGACGTCGCCCCCTTTCTCGACGGCTACGGTGTCTCCGACCCGGACGTCCTTCCGGGAGAGGTCCTCCATGTTGTGAAGCGTCGCCCGCTTCACGATCGTCCCGGCGAGGAGGACCGGATCGAACTCCGCGACCGGCGTCAGGACGCCGGTCCGCCCGACCTGGACGACGATGTCCGTGACGACGGTCGTCGCCTCCTCGGGTGGAAACTTGTAGGCCAGCGCCCAGCGCGGGCTCTTGGCCGTCGCCCCGAGCCGCTTCTGGTCGGCGAGGGCGTTGACCTTCAGGACGACGCCGTCCGTCTCGAACGGCAAGGTCATGGCCGCTTCGTCTGCCAGAGCTGCCACGAGGAAAGCCCGGATCTCCTCGCCGCTGCCATCGGCCGTCGTCCGGTGAGGGTTCACTGGAAAGCCGAGACTCTCGAGCGAGCGGAGCGCCTCGTCCTGGGTCCCGGGAGCCCCAGGCCCCTCCCAGCGCGCCACGGCGTAGAGAAAGGCTCGAGAGGCGTCCGGGCGGCCGTGATCCGCGCGTCGAGGAGGCGGAGCGACCCGGCGGCCGCGTTCCTCGGGTTCGCGAAGAGAGGCTCCCCCTCCTCGGCCCGCGCCTCGTTCAGGGCGCGGAACGAGGCCCTCGGGAAATAGACCTCCCCCCGCACCTCGAGGAGCCGGATGGCGTCGCCTCGAGCACGCGCCGCGAGGCGGAGGGGGATCCCTCCAGCATCTCAGGAATGCGTCCGGACGTTCGGCGTGACGTCCTCCCCCGTCGTCCCGTCGCCCCGTGTCGCCGCGCGGACGAGGGCGCCGTCCTCGTAGACGAGCGAGACGGACAGGCCGTCGATCTTCAGCTCGCAGACGATTTCGGGCGTCCGCCCGTCGAGGCGGTCCGCGACGCGGTCGAGCCACGCCACGAGCTCGGCGTCGTCGTAGGCGTTGTCGAGCGAAAGGAGCGGACTCTCGTGCCGGACGCTCGGGAGCTCGGAGACCGGCGCCCCGCCGACCCGCTGCGTCGGCGAGTCGGGAGTCACGAGCTCCGGGTGCGCCGCCTCGAGCGTCTTCAGCTCCCTCACGAGCGCGTCGAACTCCGCGTCCGTGATCTCCGGCCGCGCGTCGACGTGGTAGAGCCGCTCGTGCCTCTGGATCTCCGCGCGGAGCTCCCCGGCGCGCGCCGCGGGGTCCTTCGCTTTCGGGGCCACGCCCGGATTCTAGGGGGCGGCGCGTCCGAGCGCCCCTGTTAGCATCGGCGCCCGTGAAGACGACCGGCTCGCTCAGCGTCGCCGCGCTCGCGGCGCTCCTGACCGCCGCCTCCCCACTCTCCGCCGGAAGCCGCGTCCCTCCCGTCGCCTCGTACGCGATCGAGGCGACGTACGACGCCGAGAGCCACACGCTGGCGGGGCGCGAGACCGTGACCTTCGTCAACCGGACGGGGCGCGCTCTCCCCGACCTCCGGCTCCACCTCTACCTCAACGCCTGGCGGAACGACCGCTCGACGTGGCTGAAGGAGAGCGAGGAAGGTGTCGGCAGGAGGCGGCCGAAGGGGAAGGATGCCGAGTGGTTCGGCTGGAGCGAGATCAACCGGATCGTGCTCAAGAACGGAACCGACCTGACGCCCGGCCTCACGTACCTCGCCCCGGACGACGGGAACGCAGAGGACCGGACGCTCGTCTCGATGCCGCTTCCCCAGCCGATCGCGCCCGGAGAGACGCTCGTCTTCTCGGTCGACTGGGCGTCGAAGCTCCCGCGCACCGTCGCGCGGACGGGGTGGAAGGACGACTTCGTCATGGGGGCCCAGTGGTTCCCCAAGCTCTGCAAGGCGACGCCCTCCGGCTGGCACTCCCGGCAGTTTCACGCCGGCACCGAGTTCTGGGCCGACTTCGGCGACTACGACGTTTCGCTCACCCTGCCGAAGGAGATGAAGGGGAAGGTCGGGGCCTCGGGAGTCCAGAAGGAAGAGCAGGAGGTGGGCGGGCGCGTCCGCGTCCGCTACGTTGCCGAGGACGTCCACGACTTCGCGTGGACCGCCTCGCCCCGCTACGAGGTATACCGCGAGACCTTCACGCAGCAGGGGCTCCCGAACGTCGAGATGATCCTCCTCCTCCAGCCCGACCACCGCCGCGCGAAGGAGCGCTACTTCGCGGCGACTCGCGCGGGTCTCGCGGGCTACGGGACGCACTACACGCCGTACCCGTATCCCGCCGTGACTGTCGTCGACCCGCCCTGGGGCTCGGCGTCGGGAGGCATGGAGTACCCGACCCTCTTCACCGGCGGGACGTCGTGGCTCTCGCCCGAGGGGTCGCAGAGCCCCGAAAGCGTCGCCGTCCACGAGTTCGGGCACCAGATCTTCTACGGCCTCCTCGCCTCGAACGAGTTCGACGAAGCCCACATGGACGAGGGATTCGACACCTACGCGCAGGACGTCGTGCTGAAGCCGGCGTTGGGCGACCCGGTCCTCGTGAAGCGCTTCTTCGGGATCCCCGTCGCGTTCCGCTCGGTCGTCCTCCCCCGCCCCGAGTTTCACAACGACCGCTACCAGGCTTGGCAGCTCGCCTCCCGCTCGGACGCGACGAACGTCCCGTCGTGGTCGCAGCTCGACGGCGCGGCGATCCGGGTCAACGCCTACTCGAAGACGGCGCTCACGCTCGCCTCCGCCGAGCGGACGCTCGGCCCCGAGACGTGGGCGAAGATCATGAAGACGTACGCCACGCGCTTCGCGTTCCGGAGCCCGACGGCCGCCGACTTCCGCGCCGTCGTGAAGGAGATCGCGGGCGACGGCGGGGACGCTCTCTTCCGCGCGGCGTGGGACTCGTCGGACACGTTCGACTATGCGGTCTCGAAGGCCGAGACGCGCGAGGCCCGGCCGCCGGTCGGCTGGTCCGGCGACGGCGCGAAGCGGAAGTACGCGGAGCCCGAGAAGCCCGACCCGAAGACGCCGAAGAGCTGGGAGTCGGCCGTCGTCGTGAGGAGGATGGGTGAAGCCGTGTGGCCCGTCGACGTCGAGCTGGCGTTCGAGGGCGGGCACATCGTCCGGAAGAAATGGGACGGAGCGGATCGCTGGATCCGCTACCGCTGCAAAGGGCCGAAGCTTCTCGCGGCCCGCGTCGACCCCGACCGTAAGCTCCTCCTCGACGCGAATTTCCTGAACAACGGCCTGAAGACGCAGCCCGACAAGCGTGCGGCGCATCGCTGGGCCAGCCGCCTGAGGTTCTGGGCGCAAAACGTCCTCGAATTCTTCGCCCTCCTCGGATTCGCGGGGGCGGGCCAGTGAGGCGCGACGGGCTCGTCGTCCTTGTCGTTCGCGGTTTCCTTTCCGCCCTCGGCACATGGAAGGCGCTCGTCTTCACCCTCGCGCTCAATGCCGCTCTCGCATTCGCGGTCGCGAGGCCCGTCGGCGTCGCGTTGCACGAGACGCTCGACCGGAGCCCCTGGGCCGACGTCCTCCTGAAGTCGGCCGACGCGACGTTTTTCGCCCACTTCACGCGCCAGCATCCCGACGTCCTCGGCGACGTCGCGAAGGCGGAGGACCTCGTGACCGGCGTCTCGCCTTCGAAGCGGGCCGGCGAGGCGACGGTTGCGAAGCTCCTGCCGAAGGGGGGCGCGATGACGTCGCTCCTCGCCTTCGGAATGCTGAATCTCACGCTCGCGGCGCTCCTCGCGGGAGGCTTCGCGGGGCGCTTCGGCGCCTCGAAGGAGCGGACGAGCCTTTCGGCCTTCGGCGCCGACTGCGGAAAGTACGGGCTGTCGTCGCTCCTCCTCAGCGCACTCACGTTCGGGCTGATCGTCGCGGCGTGGCGGTGGCTCTATGTCGGAACCGGCCAGCTCTACGACCCGGACGACTTCCGATACGAGTGGCAGGCGGTCCTCCTGATGCTCCTCCGGTTCGGCCTCTTTCTCGTCGTCGCGAGCTTCGCGAGGGCGCTCGCCGCGTTCGCCCGGGCCTCGATGGGGCTCGCCGGCAGTGCGAACGTCTTCTCCGCCCTCGGGCAGGCGATCGGGACGGTGCTGCGACGGCCCGCGAAGGCGCTCGGGCTCGAGGTTCTCTGTGGCGCGGCGGCGCTCGCCCCGCTCGTTCTCTGGGGCCTCCTCGGCCCGACGTGGGACGGCAAGGACACGTCCCGCTTCCTCCTGATCCTCGCGGGCCAGCAGCTCGTCGTCTTCCTCCGGATCGCCGCGCGCGCGGCCCACCTCGGCGCGGCCTCGGCGTGGCTCGACCGCGGGCGCGACGCCGTTCCGGCACCCGCGGCAGCGGCGACTCCGGAGAGCGCCGCCGCGTGACCGGGCCCGCAGGCCCGTCGATCGAGCTCCTTTCGCCGACGCCGCCGGAGTGGGCGCGCCGCGCGGCCGCGCACCTTTCCGAGCTCCTCGCGGACCACGCCGTCTGCGAGCTCCAGGCCGCCGTCTCCGCGCTCTCTCTCGTCGGCCAGTACCCCGAGAATCCCGCGCTCGTCGACCGGCTCTCCGCCCTCGCGGCCGAGGAGCTGCGCCACTTCAGGCGCGTCACGAAGGAGGCGCGGCGGTTCGGCGCCTCCCTCGCCACGCGCCGCCGGAACCCCTACGCCGCGGCGCTTCGCGCGGCGTGCCGGTCCGGGAAGGAGCCGGACCGAGGCCTCGACCTGCTCCTCGTCTCGGCGCTCATCGAAGCGCGGAGCCACGAGCGGTTCGACGTCCTGGTTCCGTTCCTTCCCGACGCTCGGCTGAAGCGCCTCTACCGCGAGCTGGCCGACGCCGAGGCGCGCCACGGCCCCGCGTTCCTGGAGCTGGCCGTCGCCCACGCGGGCGAGAGCGCAACCCGGAAGCGGCTCGCCGAGCTGCTCCGCGTCGAGGCCCGCGCTCGCCTCCGGCCTTCTCCCCCGTGGCGGTCCACGGCGCAGCGTAGAGAAGCGCTTGCGATCACCCTTCTCCGAAGTGCACTGAGAGCCTCGTCTCGTCACCGTTCATCGAGATCGGGATACCACCCATTCATCCTGAACGCCTGTTCCTCGGAGGGTCCCGTTTCGATTCTATAATAGAAAATGAAGAGAGGCGATCGGGTCGGGCGCCGCTTCCCCCGTCGCCGTCCATGGCCGAGCCTAGGAGCGCCGCTTACCGCACGACGCCGAGGCGGTCCGTGCCGGGAGGCCGGGTCCAGCGCGGCGAGCGGAAGCCCGCGTCGCGGAGGCGCCCGTCGGGGCCGAAGCGGATCTCGTACGCGAAGGGATCCAGCCGGTCCGACAGGTGCGCGAACCGGGCGTCCCGGAGGAGAACGACCGACGAGCCGTCGGACCGGTCGATCTCGTGGCCGACCGGAAACCTGGCGAAGCGGCCGAAGATTCCCTCCTTCGCCTCCGCGAGCGCCTCGCCGGCCCGGGGGCCGTCGGTTTCGGGCAGGAGGAACGGCGCGGGATCGTCGGGGGCGCGGTAGAACGCCGCGAGCGCCGGTACGAGCCGGCGGAGCGAGAACGTCCCCTCGTGAAAGCGGGCGAGCGCGTCGGGTGGCGGCGCAGGCGCCCTTCGTCGAAGCCGGAAGTCGACGAAGTCGAGCCGGACCTTTCCCCCTTCCTCCGACAGGAGGAGCCAGCGCGCCGGGGAGAGCGGCTGGGGGACGGCGGCGCGGCTCGCGGCCGATGGTGCGAGCCGGGCCGCAAGATCGAGGGCCTTGCCGTGCTGCAGGCCGCAGAAGCCGACGTAAAGGCCTGCGGCCGCGAGCGACGCTCGCGCCGCGAGTCGCCCCTGCCTCCGGAAGACGAGGAACGCCGCCGCGATTCCGGCGGCGAGGAGGCCCGACAGGATGAAGTCGAGGATGAAAACCCAGTCGAGCGCAAAGGCCATCTCCGAGATCGGCGCGAAGAAGCGCGTCCCCCACGACGTGATCCAGTCGAGGAGGATGTGGGACGCGAGGCCGAGGCCGGAGAGGCCCATCAGCCGTGCCCGCGCGATCCGCCGGGCCCGGGCACCGTCCTCCCCCGCCGGGAGGCGGAGGCGCCACGACGCGAGGAGCCCGATCGCCACGGCCCAGAGCGGCAGCAGGACGAACGAATGTGTCGCGGCGCGGTGGTGCTCGATGTAGAACTCGGCCGAGAGCGGGTTCGGCAGTGCGTCGGCGTCGGGGAGCATTGCGGCGAGGAAGCCGGTCCAGGCCTCCCGCCTCCTGAGCGACGCGTCCAGATCGGCGTCGCCCGACGAGGGGATGGCCCGCGCGATCAGCGCACCAGCGAGTCCGTGTGTGAGTGTGTCCAAGTCCCTCCCCCCCGGGAGGTGCGAAGCATACCGTGGGAGCCTTCCCGGGCGTAGGGGCGATGCCATCCCTCTTGGACTCCATGCATCTGCACTAAGGGCCGAGCGCCGGTTCACCTCTAGAGTTCGGCTCGTACCCGGCGACGACAGGGGGGACGATGCCGCGCCTCGACCCGGAATCGCTTGATCTCCTGCTTTCCACGGTCAGGGACTACGCTGGGCGCGAGCTGCCGCCCGCCTTCCTCCTGAAGCTCGACCACGAGGACGTCTTCCCCGCGAAGGTCCTCCGCGACCTCTACGACCCGCAGCAGATCGGGCTCCACCTCGTCTTCGTCCCCGAGGAGGCGGGCGGCCTCGGCGGGAGCGCCTACGACATCTATCGCGTCTGCGTCGGCATGGCCGAGATCGACCTCGGCATCGCGACGGGTGTCCTCGCCACCTGCCTCGGAGCCGACCCGATCATGGTCGGTGCGACGCCCGGTCAGAAGAACGCCTGGATGAAACGCATCGCCGACGAGGGGCTTCTGATGGCGTACGGCGCGACCGAGCCGCAGGCGGGGAGCGACCTCGCCGCCCTGCAGACGACGGCGACGCCGGTCGTCGAGGACGGGAAGACGGTCGCCTACAGGCTGAATGGCCGGAAGCAGTGGATCTCGAACGGCGGCGTCGCCGACCTCTTCACGATCCTCGCGAACGCGCCCGGCGGGCCGTCCTGGTTCGTCGCGGAGAAGGGTCTCCCCGGCTTCACCGCCGGAAAGCCGGAGGACAAGCACGGCATCCGCGCGAGCAACACGGCGGCGCTCTTCCTCGAGGACGTCGTCGTCCCGGCCGACCACCTCGTCGGCGGCATCGAGGGGAAGGGCCTCGCGCAGGCGCAGGCCGTCTTCGGCTACACGCGGCTCATGGTCGCTGCGTTCGGGCTCGGAGCCGGCTGGGAGGCGCTCCGCCGCGCGATCCGCTACTCCCAGACGCGCATCCAGGGGGGCGCGCCGCTCTCGCAGAAGCAGGGCTACACGCACAAGCTGATCGTCCCGAACGCCGTCCGCCTCGAGGCCGCGCGGGCCTATATCGAGGAAACCGCCGACCGGATCGACGGTGGCGAGCCCGATCTCGCAACCGAGGGGGCCGTGGCGAAGTACATGGCGACGGAAGCGGGATGCAAGGCGGCCGACGACGCCATCCAGGCCCTCGGCGGTTACGGCTACACACGCGAGTACATGGTCGAGAAGATCAGCCGCGACGTCCGGATCACGACGATCTACGAGGGGACGTCCGAGATCATGGAGTGGACGATCGCCCGCGACCGGTGGCAGCAGCACCTCAAGTCGAAGGGAGCCTTCTTCGCCGACTGGGCGGCGCGCCTCGGCGGGACGGAGGCGACGGGCGCGCCGAACGCGGCCGCGGCTCTCCGGTCCCTCGGAGCCCTTTTCGAGCGGTGCCGCCTCGACCGGCTGACGCGGAACCAGCACGCTCTCTTCCGGCTCGGAGAGCTGACGGCCTTCGCGGAGACGGCCGCGGTCTTCTCCGCGCGCGCGGCCTCGGCGCCGAGCGCGGCCTCCGGCTTCCCGCCGGGCGTTCTCGCCACCATGGCGCGCGCCTTCGCCCGGGAAGCGTTCCTGAAGGTGGCGGCGGACGGGCTGAAGTGGGCCAACGCCGCCGGCCAGACCGATCCCGGCCTCGCGAAGGTCCTTCATGTCGATGAGGCCTTCGCGGCGCAGCGGGGCCAGATCGAGGACCTCGACGCCCTCGCCCGGGACCTCGCGGCGGCGTTCCCGGCGGCTTGAGTGAGGGGGAGACGATGAGCCGAACCGAACGATTCGAAAGAACCGACAGATCCGACCGCGCGGTCGCCGTCGTCGGCGTGAGCGCCCGCCTGCCGGAGGCTCCCTCCGCGGAGGCATTCTGGGAAAACGTCTCCCGAAAGCGCTACAGCATCACCGACGTCCCGCCCGAGCGCTGGAGCCCGGACGACTACTTCGACCCCGACCCCTCCGTCCCCGACAAGACCTACAGCCGGATCGGTGGATGGGTCCGCGGCTTCACGTTCGACTGGAAGCGCTTCCACATCCCGCCGAAAGTCGCCTCGGCAATGGACGAAGGCCAGCAGTGGGCGGTCACGATCGCCGCCGAGGCGCTCGCCGACTACGGCTACCCGAAGAAGCCCCTCGACACCGAGCGGACGGCCGTCGTCCTCGGGACGGCGATGGGGGGCGAACTCCACTTCCTCACCGCCTTCCGCGTCTTCTTCCCCGAGTTCCGGAAGGCGCTCGACGGCGTCGGCGAGTTCCGCGCGCTGCCGCCGGACGTGAGGACGGCGATTCTCTCGAAGTGGCACGAGCGCGTCTCCGCGGCGCTGCCGCCGATCACGGAGGACTCGATGCCGGGCGAGCTCCCGAACATCATCTCGGGGCGCGTCGCGAACGTCCTCAACCTCCGCGGTCCGAACTTCATCACCGACGCGGCCTGCGCCTCGACACTCGCCGCCGTCGACGCGGCCGTCGACCTCCTCGCCGAGGGGCACGCCGACGCCGTCCTGACCGGCGGAGTCGACCGGAACATGGGCCCGTCCACGTTCGTGAAGTTCTGCAAGATCGGGGCGCTCTCGGCCACCGGCACGCGCCCGTTCGGCGACGGTGCCGACGGCTTCGTCATGGGGGAGGGCTGCGCGGCGTTCCTGCTGAAGCGGCTCGCCGACGCCGAGCGGGACGGGGACCGGGTCTACGCCGTGATCCGGGGCGTCGGCGGCTCGAGCGACGGGAAGGGAAAGGGAATCACCGCCCCGAACCCCGCCGGTCAGCGCCTCGCCATCGAGCGGGCGTGGAAGGACGCCGGGCTCGACCCGGCGACGGCGACGCTCGTCGAGGCGCACGGTACGAGCACGAAGGTCGGCGACGTCGTCGAGGTGGAGAGCCTTGCGGCGATCTTCGGCGGCGCGCCGAAGGGCTCGATCGCCCTCGGCTCGGCGAAGAGCAACGTCGGCCACCTGAAGGCGGCCGCCGGCGCGGCGGGGCTGCTGAAGGCGGTCCAGGCGATCCACCACCGGCAGCTTCCTCCCACGCTCAACGCCGGGAAGCCGAATCCGAACATCGACTTCGCGGCGACGCCGTTCTTCCCGAACCACGACCTCGGGGAGTGGAAGGCGAACGGCGGCGCGCCCCGGCGCGCCGGAGTCTCGGCCTACGGCTTCGGCGGGACCAACTTCCACATCGTTCTCGAGGAGCACCTGCCGGGAGCGCTGACGTCGAAGAAAGCCGTTTCAATCGCGGTCCCGGCGACGCCGAAGCCCGCGACGATCTTCGCGTCCGCGGCGACATCGGCTCCGAAGGCGCCGCCGCGGGGCGTGGCAACGGTCTCCGGAGAGAGCGCCACGGCCCTGGTGACGAACCTCGACGCGCTCCTCGCGCGGGTCGAAGGCGGCTTCGCCCCCGCTCCCGCCGCGCCGGACGCCTCCTTCCTCGCCGCGCCCGAGCGGCTGACGATCGACTTCGGAACGCGCGAGGAGCTCCTGGAGAAGCTCGGCAAGGCGAAGAAGGCGATCGCCGCCGGGACTCCGAAGGCGCTCCAGGCCCTGGCCTCGCAGGGAATCTTCCGCGGCTCGGGGCCCGCCCCCGGAAGGCTTGCCTTCCTCTTCCCCGGCCAGGGGAGCCAGTACGTGAACATGGGGCGGGAGCTCGCGGCGTGCGAGCCCGCCGCCGCCGCGGTTTTCGAGGAAGCCGATCGCGTCATGACGCCGATCCTCGACCGGCCGCTGACGAGCTACCTCTTCGCCGACGGGAAGGACGACGAGGCCGTGAAGGCGGCCGAGGAGGCGCTCAAGCAGACCGCCATCACGCAGCCCGCGATGCTGACCGCCGACGTCGCCCTCT
The DNA here is from genome assembly GCA_963721385.1 of uncultured Acidobacteriota bacterium. Taxonomy (GTDB): domain Bacteria; phylum Acidobacteriota; class Thermoanaerobaculia; order UBA5066; family UBA5066; genus DAOMFB01. The sequence continues at coordinate 380,365 of CAVRJB010000019.1, read as the reverse complement.
ACGAGGTCCTCCGGACGTACGGCCTCGAGCCCGACCTCGTGATGGGGCACTCGCTCGGCGAGTACGCCGCCCTCGTCGCCGCCGGCGTGATGCCGTTCGCCGACGCCCTCGAAGCGGCGGCCGCGCGCGGGCGCGAGATGACGCACGTCTCCCTCGCCGACAACGGCCAGATGGCGGCGATCATGGCGCCGGTCGAGGAGGTCGAGGCGGTCCTCAGGACCGTGGACGGCTACGTCGTCGCGGCGAACATCAACAGCCGGGCCCAGTGCGTCATCGGCGGCGCCTCGCCCGCGGTGGAAGCGGCGGTCGTCGCGCTGCAGAAGAAGGGCTTTCACGCCATCCGCCTCCCGGTGAGCCACGCCTTCCACACGGAGATCGTGGCGCCGGCGAGCGCGCCGCTTCGGAAGGTCCTCGACCGCCTCCGGGTCTCGCCTCCGAAGCGAAAGCTCGTTGCCAACGTCACGGGCGGCCTCTACCCCGAGACGATCGACGGGATCAAGGAGACTCTCCAGAAGCAGATCGCCTCGCCCGTCCAGTGGGTCCGGGGGCTCGAGACCCTCTGGGCCGAGGGAGCGCGGACGTTCCTGGAGGTCGGCCCGAAGCGGGCGCTCAAGGGTTTCGTCGACGACGTCCTCGACGGGCGGCCCGGCCTCGTCTCCCTCTTCACGAACGCGCCGAAGCCCGGCGACACAACCGCGCTGAACCACGCCCTCTGCGGCCTCTGGGCCGCGGGGTACGGCCGCGGGGCGCAGGCCGGCGTCTCCCTCCCGGCCGCCGAGACTGCCCCGGCGCCCCGCGGCGCCCTCGACCGCAACGAGACGCCGCGAGGCTCGATCGTCGTGAGCGGCACCGGGCTCGGCCTTCCGGGCGCCGAGAAGCCGGTCATGGACCCGGCGAACGCCGAGCGGATCCTCCGCGGCGAGCAGTTCGTCGACTTCCTCCCCGAGCGCTTCCGGAGGCGCATGGTCGAAAAGAAGGTGACGCGCGTCGTCAAGGGTGAGGACGGCAGCGGCCGCTTCGAGACGATCTCCGACACCGGCGAGGTGATCAAGCTCGCGGGCCGGCCCGGGCCGTTCGACCTCCCGGCCGAGTACGGCGTCCCCGAGAAGCTCGTGGAGGCGCTCGACCTGACCTCGCAGCTCGCGATGGCCGCGGGCCTCGACGCCCTCCGCGAGGCGGGGATCCCGCTCGTCCAGACCTGGAGGAGAACCTCCACCGGGAAGTTCCTCCCCGACCGCTGGATGCTCCCCGAATCACTCCGCGACGAGACGGGGGTCGTCTTCGCGAGCGCCTTCCCGGGCTTCGACCGCTTCGCCGACGAGATGACCCGCTACTTCGAGGACGAGGCGCTCCGCCGCGAACGGGCCTCGCTCGAGGACCTGCGACGCGTCACGTCCGACCCGGCCACGCTCGCCGAGATCGACCGGAAGGTCGCCCGCCTCGACGACGAGGTCGTGCGGAAGCCCTACGCGTTCGACCGCCGTTTCCTCCTCCGCGTCCTCTCGATGGGGCACAGCCAGTTTGCCGAGTACGTCGGCGCCCGCGGCCCGAACACGCAGGTCAACTCGGCGTGCGCCTCGACCGCGATGGCGATCGGGCTGGCCGAAGACTGGATCCGCTCGGGGCGCTGCCGCCGCGTCCTCGTCCTCGGGGCCGACGCCGTCACGTCGGACCGGATGGTGGAGTGGTTCGGCGCCGGCTTCCTCGCCTCGGGGGCGGCCGCGACCGACGACAAGGTCGAGGAGGCCGCCCTCCCCTTCGACCGCCGCCGGCACGGCACGCTGATCGGGATGGGCGCCTGCGCCCTCGTCGTCGAGAGCCAGAACGCCGTCGAGGAGCGTGGCATGCGAGGCCTCGTCGAGCTCCTTTCGACCGAGACGCGAAACAGCGCCTTCCACGGAACGCGCCTCGACGTCACCCACGTCTCCGACGTCGTCGAAAGCCTCGTCGCGAGTGCCGAGCGCCGCTTCGGCCTCGATCGCCATGCGATGGCGAGCGAGATGGTCTTCATGTCGCACGAGACGTTCACTCCCGCGCGCGGCGGGAGCGCGGCGGCCGAGGTCGTGGCCCTTCGGCACGTGTTCGGGCCGTCGGCGAACGAAATCGTCGTCGCGAACACGAAAGGTTTCACCGGCCACCCGATGGGGGTCGGCATCGAGGACGTCATCGCCGTCAAGATCCTCGAGCACGGCATCGTCCCGCCGGTCCCGAACTTCCGGGAGCCCGATCCCGACCTGGGCGCTCTGAGGCTCTCGCGCGGCGGCCGGTATCCCGTCACCTACGCGATCCACCTCGCTGCCGGCTTCGGGTCGCAGATCTCCCTGACGCTGACGCGCCGCATCCCCGGCGGGCTCGACCGGGTCGACGACCCGGCGCTCTACCTCCGCTGGCTCGCAGAAACGACCGGGACCGACGCGCCCGAGCTGGAGGTCGTCAAACGGAACCTCCGCGTCGTCTCGAAGGGCGTTCCGGCCCACCCGCCGGCCCCGAGCGCGTGGGTCTGGGGAACCGGTCCGACTCGCCGCGCCCCCGCCCCGCCCGAGCGCCGGTGAGGGAGACAAGGAGCCGCACCTTCGGCGCGGCCGTTCTTCGAACGTGAAAAGGCAAGAGCACCCTGCCGCCGCGCCGCCGTCCGCCGGCGCCGCTCCGGCGCCTGCCGCGCTCCCCTTCGAAGAAGAGGTGGTGGTGACCCCCGCGCCGGCGCCGCCAGAGACAGACGACGTGGTGACGAAGGTGATGGCCATCGTCGCCGAGAAGACGGGTTACCCGCCGGAGATGCTGGAGCTGGACCTCGACCTCGAGGCGGATCTCGGCGTCGACACCGTCAAGCAGGCCGAGACGTTCGCCGCCGTCCGCGCCGAATGGTCCATTCCCCGGCAGGACAGCATGAAGCTCCGCGACTTCCCGACGCTCCGGCACGTCGTGAAGTTCGTCTACGACTACCGGCCCGATCTCGTCGCCGCCACGCCGGCCGCCGGCCCTGCTCCGGCGCCCCGTTCCCTTCCTTCCGAAGAAGAGGTGTTGGTGGCCCCCGCGCCGGCGCCGCCGGAGAGAGACGACGTGGTGACGAAGGTGATGGCCATCGTCGCCGAGAAGACGGGCTACCCGCCGGAGATGCTGGAGCTCGACCTCGACCTCGAGGCGGACCTCGGCGTCGACACCGTCAAGCAGGCCGAGACGTTCGCCGCCGTCCGCGCCGAGTGGTCCATTCCGCGGCAGGACAACATGAAGCTCCGCGACTTCCCGACGCTCCGCCACGTCGTGAAGTTCGTCTACGACAACAGACCCGAATTGACGCCCGTGCCTTCGGCGCCGGCAAACGTCGAAGGTGAAGAGCCGACGCGCGCCGCTGCGTCTCTTGCCGACGCCGACAGCATCCCGCGGCGCGTCGCCGTCCCGTCGCTCCGGCCGCCGATCGGGCTGATGAAGGCCACCGGCGTCTCCCTGTCGACGGGAAGCCGTGTCGTCGTGGCGACCGACTGCGGCGGCGCCGGAAAGGCGCTCGGTGAGCTCCTCACCGGGAAGGAGGTCAGCGTCCTGCCGCTCGACCCGGCTCTCCCCGCGTCCGAGCTCGAGGCGGCGCTGAAAACCTGGGCCGCGGAGGGACCGATCGCCGGCGTCTTCTGGCTCCCCGCTCTCGACACCGGCCCCTCGCTCCTCGATCTGGACCTCGCCGCCTTCCGCGAGGCGAACCGGGTCCGCACGAAGAACCTCTACCGCGCCATGCGCGCGCTCGGCGGGGCGGCCGGCGGGCCGGGGACGTTCCTCGTCTCGGCCACGCGGATGGGGGGGTTGCAGGGACAGGGTCCGGCCGGCGCCGCGGCACCGCTCGGCGGCGCCGTCGCGGGCTTCACGAAGGCGTACAAGCGCGAAAAGCCCGAAGCACTCGTGAAGACCGTCGACTTCGAGACCGGCGCTTCTCCCGCCGCGGTCGCGGCCGCGCTCCTCGAAGAGACGCTTCTCGACCCGGGCATCGTCGAGTCCGGCCGGAAGGACGGCCTCCGCTTCACGGTGAGCCTCGCCGAACGGCCGGCGGCCGACGGGGCGCCCGGCCTCGTCCTCTCGAAGGAGACGGTCTTCGTCGTCACCGGCGCGGCCGGCGGAATCACGAGCGCCATCGTGGCCGACCTCGCAGCCGCGTCAGGCGGCATCTTCTGGCTCCTCGACCTCGTGGCGGCGCCCGCGAAGGGCGACCCCAGGATCGCCCTCTTCCGCTCGGACCGCGAGGCGCTGAAGCGGCTCCTCATCGAGGAGGCGAAGGCCCGAGGCGAGAAGCCGACGCCCGTTGCCATCGACAAGTCGCTCCTCGCCGTCGAGCGCTCCGACGCGGCCCTCCGTTCGATCGAGGCCGTCGAAGCCGCGGGCGGCACCGCGCTCTGGCGGAGCGTCAACCTCCTCGACGGCCCGGCGGTCGCGGCTGCCGTCGACGAGATCCGGTCCCGCGACGGCCGGATCGACGTCCTCGTCCACGCCGGCGGCGTCGAGATCAGCCGGAAGCTCGAGGACAAGGAGCCCTCCGAGTTCGACCTCGTCTTCGACATCAAGGCCGACGGCTTCTTCGGCCTCCTCCGGGCGGCGAAGGAAATGCCGCTCGGGGTGACGGTCGTCTTCAGCTCCGTCGCCGGGCGGTTCGGCAACAGCGGCCAGACCGACTACAGCGCCGCGAACGCCCTCCTTGCGGCGATGTCGTCGGCGCTCCACGCGGCCCGTCCGGCGACGCGCGCGATCGCCATCGACTGGACCGCCTGGGGCGGCATCGGCATGGCGACGCGGGGCTCCATCCCGAAGATCATGGAGATGGCCGGCATCGACATGCTCCCGCCCGAGGCCGGGATCCCGACCGTCCGGCGGGAGCTCGTCTCCGGCGGCTTCTCCGGCGAGATCGTCGTCGCCGGAAAGCTCGGCATCCTCGGCGCCGAGTGGGACGCGAGCGGCGGCCTCGACGCCGGCCGGATGGCCGATGCCCTCGCGACGCTCGAGCGGCCGCTCGTCATGGTCGGGCGCGTCACCGGCGCGCCGCTCTACGGCGGGCTGACGGCCGAGACGCCGCTCGATCCGGTCGTCCAGCCGTTCCTCTTCGACCACGCGATGGACGAAACGCCGCTCCTCCCGGGCGTCATGGGGACCGAGGCGTTCGCCCAGATGGCGAGCGCTCTCTGTCCCGGCTTCCGCGTCGCGGCCGTCGAGGACGTGCAGTTCCTCCTCCCGTTCAAGTTCTTCCGGAAACAGCCGGCCACGCTCCACCTCTCGGCGCAGGCGGCACCCGACGCCTCGGGCGATCTCCTCGTCGAGACCGTGCTCCGCTCAAGAGTGCAGCCGAAGCCCGACCTCCCGCCCGTCGAGCGCCTCCATTTCCGGGCCCGTGTCCGAATGACGAGGACGCCGGCCGGGCTGCCCCCGCAGGCGACGAGGCCGCCGTCGACGAAGACGGCTCTCCCCTTCGGGCCCGACGCGATCTATCGCGTCTATTTCCATGGACCCGCGTACCGGGTTCTCGCGGGGGTCGAGCCCAACGGCGACACGGCCCGGGGCCTCATGGCGGCGGCGCTCCCGCCGAACGCCGTGCCGCCGAACGCCGCGGCGCTGATGGCGCCGCGCCTCATCGAGCTCTGCTTCCAGACGGCCGGCATCCAGGAAGCGGCCGCGAAAGAGCGCCTCGCGCTGCCGATGGCCCTCGACTCGGTCCGGGTCTTCGGCTCCGAGGAGGACGCGGCGGCCTCGCGCCTTTGGGCCGTCGTCCGCGCGCGGGACGGGGGCGCGTCGTTCGACGCTGACGCCATCGACGAGCGGGGTCGCGTCTTCGTGGAGCTGCGCGGCTACCGGACGGTCCCTCTCGAGGGGAAAGTGATCCTGGCGTGATCCGCTGGACTCTCCGCGCGGGCCCCGCGCCGGCCGGAAAGGGCGGGTCCCTCCCGGCGTGGCTCGGCCCGTCGGAGCGCGCGCACGCGGCGCGGCTCCTCGTGCCCAAGCGCCGCGCCGATTTTCTTCTCGGGCGCTGGGCCGCGAAGGAGCTCCTCGCCGACCTCGTTGGCGACTTGGAAGGCGTGCCTCCCTCGCTCGACGCGTACGAGATCGTCCCCGGCCCGCAGGGGGCTCCGGTCGTCCGCGGTCCGGACGGCGGCCGCCTTCCGTTCGGCGTCTCGGTGAGCCATTCCGAAGGGACCGCCTTCTGCGCCGCCTGGCCCGATCCGGACGACGCGCTCGCGGCGGGAGCCGACCTCGAGCGGATCGAGCCGCGAAGCGAGGCCTTCGTCCGGGATTTCTTCACGGGGGCCGAGATCGCCGCGTGGGAGGCGCGGGGCGCGGGCCGCCCGCGCGACGCGCTCGCGACCGCCCTCTGGAGCGCGAAGGAAGCGGTCCTGAAAGCCCTGAGGCTCGGACTCACCGTCGATACACGCTGCATCGACTGCGACCTCTCCTCCGAGCCGGCGCCGGCAGGCGTGGCGCTTCCGCGCCCGGAGGGAGACGGTTGGAAGCGATTCGCCGCGCGACTCGCGCCCGGCACTGCCGGTGGCGTTGCCGACGTCACCGGGTTCTGGCGCGAAAAGGAGGGCTTCGTCCTCACGCTCGCGGTGCGCGGGCCCGCGTGACGGGGCGCGCCCCCGAAACGGGTTCCGACCTGACATGCTTAAACTCCGGCGAGAGAACCCCATGACGATTGCCCGCAGCACGTCCGCAGCCTTCGCGCTCCTGATCGCCTCGCTAGCCTCAGGCGCGCCCCAGACGGTTTCCCCGGCCTCGCCCGCACCCGCGACTCCGGCCGTCCTGTCGCCAGCCGCGGCCCGCGTTCAGGCGGACGTCGCCTGGCTCGCGTCGCCCGAGCTGAAGGGGCGCCGGGCCGGCACGCCGGAGGCGGACCGCGCGGCCGACGGCATCGCGGAGAGGTTCCGGAATCTCGGCCTTCTGCCGGCAGGCCCGAAGGGAAGCTACCTCCAGCCGTTCGACTTCATCGACGGAGTCGACCTCGGCCCGAAGAACAGCCTCGAGACGGGCGACGGCGAGTCGCAGAAGGCCTGGGGGGTCGGGACCGACTTCCGTCCGCTCGCCTTCTCCGCCGCGGGGAGCGCAGCCGGAGAGGTCGTCTTCGCCGGCTACGGCATCGTGGCGAAGGATCTCTCCTACGACGACTACGACGGGCTCGACGTGAAGGACAAGGTGGTCCTCGTCCTCCGTTACGGGCCCGACGGCGACGACGAGAAGTCGCCTTTTTCCCCGTACGCGGCCCTTCGGTTCAAGGCCAGCGTCGCCCGGGACAAGGGGGCGAAGGCCCTCCTCGTCGCGGCCGGCCCGCTGACGAAGGATGTCCCGGACGACCTCGTGGCGCTCCGGACCGACGCCGCGTTCGCCGACGCGGGGATCGTCGCGCTCTCCATCCGCCGCGCGGTGGCCGAGGCGCTCCTCGCGCCGTCCGGAAAGACGCTCGCCGCTGCGCAGAAGACGATCGACGACGCGAAGAAGCCGGCGCCGTTCGCGGCCGCTCTTTCGCGGGTCGCGCTCGTGGCCGACGTGACTCCCCGGCGCGTGAGGACCGCCAATGTCCTCGGCCTGCTTCCCGGCGCCGACCCGAAGGCGAACCCCGAGATCGTGATCGTCGGCGCGCACTACGACCACCTCGGGCTCGGCGGCGCAACGTCGCTCGACCGCGGGAGCGAGGCGAAGATCCACCCCGGCGCCGACGACAACGCCTCCGGCACGGCCGCCCTCCTCGAGATGGCGCGGGACCTCGCCGGGAGGAAACCCTCTCTCCCGCGCTCGCTCCTCTTCATCGCGTTTGGAGCGGAGGAGATCGGGACGCTGGGCTCGCTTCATTTCACGAAGAACCCGACGACGCCGTGGGAACCGGTGGTCGCGATGTTCAACATGGACATGATCGGGCGCCTCCGGGGAGACAAGCTCGACGTGCAGGGCGTCGGGACCTCTCCCGCGTGGAAGGGCCTGATCGAATCGTCGAACGCCGAGGCGAAGCTGAAGCTCTCGCTCCTCGAGGGCGGTTTCGGCCCGTCGGACCACTCCCCGTTCTACGCGGCGAAGAAGCCGGTCCTTTTCGTCTTCACGGGCGCGCACGCCGACTACCACAAGCCGTCGGACACGGCGGACCGGATCGACGCCGAAGGGATCGTCCGCGTCGTCCGGTTTCTCGAACCGGTCGTCGCGGCCACGGCCTCCGCGCCGGAGCGGATCGCCTTCAGCGAGGTGAAGGGCGGGACAGCCCCGACCGGCAGCGGCTCGCGCAGCTTCCGCGTCTGGGTCGGCGGCATCCCCGACTTCTCCGAGGAAGGCGCGGGCGTGAAGCTCTCGGGAGTCACGGCGGGATCGCCGGCCGAGAAGGCGGGCTTCCTCGCCGGCGACCTCATCGTGAAGTTCGGCGACAAGGAACTCCGCAACCTCTACGACTACACCTACGCCCTCCAGGGTCGGAAGCCGGGGGAAAAGGTGAACGTCGTCGTGAAGCGGACGGAGGGCGGTCAGACGGTCGAGAAGACGCTCGAGGTCACCCTCGGCTCGCGCCCCGACGCGACGAAGTAGCTGCGTCCCGCGTCAGACGCCGCCGAGGTCGACGAGCTCGATGCCGACCTTCTCGGCGTAGTCGTGGATCCGCTTCTCGCGGTAGAACTCGCCGAAGTAGATCGTCATGAGTCCCGCGTTCGCGATCAGCTTGAAGCAGTTCCAGCACGGGGACGCGGTCGTGTAGATCTCGCCTCCCTCGATTCTCACGCCGTTCAGCGCCGCCTGCAGGATGGCGTTCGCCTCCGCGTGGACCGTCGCCGTGCAGTGGCCGTCCTCCATGAGGCAGCCGACCTCGTCGCAGTGCGGCAGGCCCCGGAGCGAGCCGTTGTAGCCGGTCGAGAGGATCCGCTTGTCGCGGACGACGACCGCGCCGACGTGCTTGCGCGGGCAGGTGGCGCGCTGCGCCACCTCCCGTGCGATGTTCATGAAGTAGCGGTGCCAGTCGACGCGGTTCGACATGGCCGGGGATTATGCCCGTACGTCCCGCCCCTCAGCGCCCTCCCATCGGCGTGACGATCTGCTGGGCGATCTGTGGGCCCAAAGACCCGCCGCCGAGGAGCATGGCGAGCCCGGCCGACATCCGGCGGTCCCGAGTGATCGGCACCCCTTCGGCCTGCGGGACGACCTGCGATTCGACGTACTGCCCGTAGATGCCGAAACCCTTCAGCGCCCCCCACGTCCGGAGCGTCAGGCGCGCGCCGTAACTGAACGAGCTCGAATTCGACAGGCCGCCGGACGCCGTCTGGTGCGTCCACGTCCCGATCGGCGTCAGGTTCACGACGCGGTTGAAAAAGTTCAGGTCGGGGGTGAGCATCGCGTTCAGGCTCGTCGTCTTCTCCCCGGTGGCGACGTTCTTCATCTCGTTGAAGCCGAAGCCGGTCTGGAGCGAGAAGAACGTCCCCTGCGTCCCGACACCGAGCGTGGCGCCGCGAAGATCCGACTGCGAGGAGAAGGCGCCGCCCGACTCCTGGCGCCCCCCGAGAAGGCCGAGCGACGCCTGCCACGTGCCGACGGGCTGCGAGACGTTGAGCGAGAGGTTGGTCTGCTTGTTCTCGTTGCCCGCCGAGAGGGCGCGGTTCTCCTGGATCGAGAGCGAGAGGCCGGTCCGCGAGGAGGCGAAGTTGTACGAGACCGAGCCCGCGACGGCGTCGGCGTGCCCGGTCGGCGCCTGGTACGACCCGGTCGAGTAGGCGGCTCCGCCGTCGTTCGTCCGGGCGTACGTGGCCGAGACCGAGAGCGCCCCGAAGGCGCGGGAGAGCGCCACGTCCCAGATCAGCCGGCCGGCGATGAGGGCCGGGTTGGCCGCCGAGCCGACGTAGTTTCCGATGTCGCGGATTCCTGCCGCGAACGTGAACCCGAGGGGACTCGCCGCCGCGGTGACGGCCCAGGCCCAGTCTCCGGTCTCGGGCTGGCTCGTCGAGTTGTTCGTGAAAAAGCTCCGGACCCCTTCGGCCTTCAGAAGGAAGTTGGCCTCCGGAACCACGAGGTATTCCACCGAGCCCGAAATCAGCTGACCTTTCTTCGGCGTCGACCCGAACAGCGGCGGTTGTGGTTGAGGCACGCCGAGGCCGGGGCCGATCGCGCCGGATGTCCCGAGGGGCGGGACGATCTGGGGCGGGCCGTTGTAGAGCGGGTCCTTCACGTCCTCGGCGTACTGCCACAGAAGCCGGAACTTGAAGCGGCCGGTGGAGTCGATCATCGGCGTCACCGAGACGCCATAGAGGTTTTGCCGGAACTCGTTGACACCCGCGGACGACGGAAGCCCGTCGCCGAAGTTGCCGTAGACGCGGAGCGAGCCGAGCTTCGAGTCGAGGCCCAGCTCGAGGCCGCGCCGCGTGGAGAGGGTCTGAACCAGCATCGACGGCGCGAAGGTCTCGAGCGGCCCGTTGCCGAGCGTCGCCTTGAAGATCGACTTCTGGGCGGAGAGGACGACGGCCGGCGGGGAGACGTGCGGCGGCGGGTTGTTCGGGTCGTACGATTGCGTATAGGTGGCGTTCCACCCGGCCGTCACTTTCGACTCGGTGTCGGTGACCGTCCCCTGGAAGTTCGGCGCGATCGTCGGCAGGGTCTGGTTCGCCGTGGGGCCTTCCCTCCCGACGGGCTCGGCGTGGGAGCGACTCACTTCACCCGAGAACGACCAGCCGACCGCCGTGTCCGGCCGGGGCGGAGGAGGCGTCGTCCGAAACGCCCAACGCGCGCTCGACGGCGCCTGTCCCTCGACGAAGTCGATCTCGACCGCGTGCTCGCCGCCGGCGAACGGGAGCGGGGGACGGTAGACGTACGCGTCTCCCTCTTTCGCCACGAGTTCGGTGACGGCGACGCCGTCGACGCGGAGCGCCGTGAAGCTGAAATCCGGCGCCGTGTGCTGGAACGTGATCGCGGGCTTCGCCTCGGTCACGTCGCCGAGCGGCGCCGCCGAGGCGAATCCGGCCGGGATCTCGGGCGGGGGCGGCAGCGCGGCGTCGACCTGCAAGGTCGCGGCTTCGACCGGCGCTTCCGCGGGAGTCGGAGTGGCAGCCGGCGCCGGCTCCTGACCAGACGCGAGAGCCGGCCCGAGAGCGAGGACGGCCGCGGCGAGCCGTCTCATCTCAGGCCGCCTGCAGAAACGTCCAGAAGGGGCGTAGCCGCCAAGGGCCTCCCCTCGACGTCGACGGCGATCACCTTCCAGACGACCGGCCCGCCGCGGGAAACGCGGCTCGTCTCGACGGCGAGAGAGGGGCTTGTCGTCATCTCGACGAAGAGGCGGCGCGTCTCCGCCCCGGCCCGCTCAAAGGCGTAGAGGACATAGATGGCGTGCTCGACCGGCGTCCAGGAGAAGCTCACGCCGGCCGGGCTGGTCCGGGTCTCGCCCTTGAGAGGCGCGAGCCGGGATTCGAAGCCGCCGAGCGAGAACCGCGCGGGAGCCGACGACACCGTCCACCCATCCGCCACGCCGGAGCTGCCCTCGCTCGTCGGCGGCGCCGAAGCGCCGCCGCTCATCTTGTCCAGGACGGCCCGGCCGGTACCGGAGTAGCCCCGCACCGTCCACTCGTACTCGCCCTCCGGCAGCCGGTTCCAGACGGCGGCGGGCGGGCTCCACTCCGTCCCCATGCCGTCGTACCAGCGAATCTCCTCGGGCCGGCCGCGCCGGCCGAGGCCGACCTTGTAGGCCGTGATCCCCGGAACGGGGACCCACGAGAAGGTCGGCGCCTGGAGCGCCGGGACGAAAGCGCTCCCCGAGGCGGGAGAGACGGTCCTGAGGGAGCTGCCGACGTCGTCGACGTAGATCTGAACCGGCGGCGAGGCGATCGGATTCGGCGTGAGGACGGCGAGGGTGATCTCGTGCGTCCCCGCGATGAGCGTCGGGAGCGTCACGGCGTTCGACACGGCCACGGGCGTGCCGTTCTGCACCGGGACCGAGGCCGTCTCGACGAGGATCCCGTCCCAATACCAGCCGACGAGGAAGAGGCCGCTCCCGGTCGTGAAGATGAGACCCTGCGCGCGCAGGCTCTCCCCCCGCGCGACGAGCGACCCGGCGATCGGGAAGACGACCGAGATCCGGGTCGCCGACGCCGTCGCGAGGAGCGGGTTGACCGCGGTGATCGCGACGGAGGCCGAAGCCGTGTCGACGAATCCCGTGGCGTCGGGGGCCGCGCGGAAGGCCCGGTCGGCCCGGACGAGCGGCGGCTGGCCGGCATGGGCGAACATGTCGCCCGTCGCCTGGACCGCGTTCGTGTAGGTCAGCGAACCGTTGGGAGGCAGGACGAGGTCGACGGTCTCCCCGACGCTGTCGAACACCGTCGTCCCGGCGGACCGTGTGAAGGTGTCGCCGACGATCCGGAGGGGGTCGCTCCCGAGGTTCCGGAAGACGTAGGTGATCGCCACGACCTGCCCCGGAGACGCCTGGACGGCCACCGGGCTCGCGGTCACCGTGAAACCGCCGACCGGCGGCTGGACGTCGAGGGGAATGCGGATGGTCTTCGAGATGGCGAGCGGACGGCGCGCGCGGGCGGAGGGCGTGACCACCTCGTCCGCCCTCAGCACCACGACGTACGACCCGGGCGGGGTCGAGCGCGGCACCGAGAGCGTCATCGTCTGCGGCGCGTTCGGGGTGAGAACCAGGGTGGGCGGCGAGAAGGTCGAGCCCGGCGGCGCGTCGAGGACCGTGATGGCCGCGCTTCCAGCGAAGACGCCGAGCGGCTCGAGGACGAGCGTCAGATCGGTCTTCCGGCCGGCGTTTACGCGCGCCTGCGGGGGCGTGACACGGACGTTGAAGTCCGACAGTGGCGCGACCGACACCTGGACGTTCACGGTGCGCGTGACCGTCCCGCCGCCCGCTCCGCTCGATCCGCGGGCCTGAAAGGTGAGCGTCACCGCGCCGGGGGGCGTGCTCACGTCCGCCCGGATCTCGACCGGCCTTGGCGCTCCGGGCGCGAGGTTGAACGACGGCGGCACGACGGAGATGCCCGCCGAGCCCGTGGCCGTCACGTCGACGGGCGAGTTCCAGTTGTTGATCGGAACGAGCCTGACGGTCGCCGGCGCGCTCCCTCCGGCCGGAAGGTTGATCGCCGAGGGCTGGACCTCGAGGGTGAAGTCGGGCTGCGAGGCGACCGTGACCGCGACGGTCGCCGTCCGGACACCCGTGACCCCCGGCGCCGTCCCGCTGAAGGTCGCGTTGTTCGTGCCGGCCGCAGCGCCCGCGGGGGCGGAGAGCGTCACGACGCGGGACTGTCCAGGCTGGAGCGTGAACGACGGCACGTCGGCCGTCAGCCCCCCGGCGAGCTGCGTGACGACCGAGATCGGCCCCGAGAAGCCCCCCGTGGCCGCCGCGGAGACCGTCACGGACGCAGAGCCGCCGGGCGAAAGGGTGAGCGTCGCCGGTACCGCGGAGAGACTGAAGTCGGGCGCCGGAGTGACCGTCACCGAGATGCCGGCGGTCCGCGAACCGGGGATGCCGACGGCCGTTCCCGTGAAGTTGCCGGTGTAGCTGTTGGGGAGGGTCCCCGGAGCCGCCGCGACCGTAACCGGCTGCGTCCCGCCCGCGACCACGCTGAAGTTCGCCGGCGAGAAGGTGATCCCCGGGATCGTCGGCGCGGTCACCTGGACGACACCGTTGAATCCACTCAGCGGCTGCACGGTCACCTGCGTGATCCCGCTCCCGCCCGCCGGGAGGCTCAGCGAAATCGGGTTGAGCCGAAGGGCGAAATCCGGCGGGGCCAGCACCGTCAGGGCGAAGTCTTTCGACGTAAGAGTGGCCGGATCCGAAACCGTAATGATGAACGGACCGCCCGGGACCGCCCCGGCCCCCACGGAGAATTGAAAGGTGACCGTGGCCGAGATCCCGAGAATGGCAGGCAGGATCGTGTAGCTCGGTGCAGCCGGGACCGTCGTGACGCCGGCCGGAAGACCGCTGAAACCGAGCACCCAGGTGCCCGCCGGAAGGGCGTTCCCGCCGAACGTGATCGTCGCCGTCACGGAAATGGACTGCGACGGGAGGGCGCTCCCGCTCGAGGGCGCGAGCGCGACCGTCGCGGAGGCGCTCGGCGAGAAAACCACGAGACCTCCGGCCAGAAGGACCGTCGCACCAAAGCGGGCCTGTCTCATTCTTCCTCCGGAGGAAAGGGGGTGTTTCGCTCCGGATCCTGCCACGATCGCGACCTCGAAGGCGAGAGGCGCGTGCGCCGCGTCACGCCCCGCCGGCCGTCAGTGCGGCTTCGGCGTCGGGGTTGAAACGGCAGGGAGCGGTCTCGCGGGCAGTTTCGGCGCCGCCTGCAGCCCTGCCTTCGCCCCTGCTCCGGGCCTGTGCTTGCTTTGCCGCCGCGTTTGCCTGGCGCGTCACCGCCATCGCCAATTGACTTTCGTCAGGAAGCCGGTCACGAGGTCGGCGGCCCTGACGTTAGTCGCGAACCAGGGGTTGTCCTTCAGCCAGCGGGCCGCGGTGTCGCCTTCGCCCGTGAATCGCAGCGCCCGTAGTATGTCGGAAAGCGAGACCTGGAGAGTCGCCGTGAGCGAGACGATCGCGCTGGGGACCGCCACGATCAGGGTGCCGCCCTCTGGATCGACCTTTCCAAAGGTGTAACCTCGACCACCACGGCGACGATGACGAGGACCACCTGTTTGATGATGTCGCGAATTTCTGTGCCTGGCAACCCAGTTCCTGCGCTTCCTTTGCCTGTTCCGCCGCACTTGCCCCATGGGGCTGGGCCTGTTCGGCCTTGACGAGGATCCGTGCTTTCTCCGTCTTGAAGGCCTTGAGCGCGCCGAGAAGCTTCTTGAGCTCTTCGAGGTCCTTCTTGCCGTCCTGAGCCTGCAGCTTCGCGCTCCGCGAAATGGCGGCTTCGAGCGCCGTCTCGAGCGAGGCAACGTCCCGGTCGGTCGCGTGAACGGCGGCCATGAATCTCCGCCGTGCCTCCGGGATGTCGGGGGCGCCGGCGGTGGCGGGCGCTTCGGGGAGTGCGAGCGCGAGAACGAGGGTGAGGGCGACGGGGACCTTCATGGCGTTTCTCCTCGCGTTGACCTTCACCCGGTCGCCCGACGCGTCGGAATGGGCCGATTTCTCGTCGGAAGTCGTCGCCGATCTTAATCGAAAGGGTGCGCGCAGGCGTCGGTACGGGCGGCGGAATGCCGAGGGCCGACTTCGAGAAATCCAGGCCCGCACCCGACTCAGTAAGATCCTGCGAATGGAATCGCGCCGCGTCGTCGTGACCGGCCTTGGCGCCGTGACGTCACTCGGGAACGACCTCGAGACGACGTGGAGAGGCCTCGTCGAGGGGCGCTGCGGCATCGGGCCGATCACGCTCTTTGACGCCTCCGGCTTCCGGACGAAGCTCGCGGCGGAAGTGCGCGGGCTCCCGGACGCCGGCGTCTCACCGCGGGTCCGGCGGCGGCTCTCGCGGACCGATGTCCTTGGCCTCGCGGCGGCGGAGGAGGCGATCGTGGCCGCCGGCCTCGACCTCTCCCGCGAAAATCCGTTCCGGATCGGCGTCGTCCTCGGCGCCGGCGTCTCCGGCCTCCTCGACTCCGAGAATTACTTCCGGACGCTCCTCGCCCACGGGCCGCGCGCGGCGCGGCCCACCCGCGTCCTGAACCAACCGCCCGACCAGACGACCGACCGGATCGCCGAGCGGTGGGGCCTCCTCGGGCCCCGTTCCACGGTCACGACTGCCTGCTCCTCGTCGGCGACCTCGCTCGGCTTCGCCTCCGACCTGATCCGCCACGGACTTTGCGACGTCGTCGTGACGGGCGGAGCCGACACCTTCGCGCGGCTGACGCACGGCGGCTTCAACGCGCTCCGCGCCGTCGACTCCGAGCCGTGCCGCCCCTTCGACCGGCGGCGGAAGGGGCTGACGATCGGCGAGGCGGCGGGGATCCTGATCTTCGAGGAGGAGGAACGTGCCCGGCGCCGCGGCGCGCCCGTTCTTGCGAGGTTCCTCGGCTACGGCATCACCTCCGACGCGCACCACATGACGCAGCCCGAGCCAAGCGGCGAGGCCGGGGCCCGGACGATCCGCGCCTGCCTCGAGGCCGCCCGCCTCGAGCCCGCCGACGTCGACTACGTGAACGCGCACGGAACGGCGACGCCCCAGAACGACCCGGCCGAGACGGCGTCGCTCAAGCGGGCGCTCGGCGCGCGGGCGAAGGAGATTCCGGTCTCCTCCATCAAGTCGATGCTCGGCCACTGTCTCTGTTCGGCCGGGGCGATCGAGGCGGTCGCCACCGTTCTCACGATCGCGCGGGGCGTCGTTCCGCCGACGATCCACTACGGAGAACCCGACCCGGAGTGCGACCTCGACGTCGTCCCGAACGAGGCTCGGGACACGAAGGTCCGTGCGGCCCTCTCCAACTCGTTCGCGTTCGGCGGGAACTCGACGGTCGTCGCGTTCGGGGAGTTCCCGGGATGACAGGCGCCGTCATCACCGGCGCGGCGGCCGTCACGGCGCTCGGCCGCGACCTCGCGGCGACGCGCGCCGCTCTCGCTGAAGGAAGGTCGGCGGTGGCCGAGGTCGACGGGACGGACGTCCTGGCCCGGAATGACCGCTCGCCCGCTGCCCGAATCGGCGCGTTCTCGTCCGAGCCCGAGATGCCGAAGGGGAAGGCCCGGCGCCTCGACCACGCGAGCCAGTACGCCGTCGTCGCGGCGAAGCAGGCGCTCGCCGATGCGGGCTACTCCATGGCGGGGCGCGAGGAGCGGACCGGAATCCTGCTCGGCACCGGGTCGGCAGGGGCGGGCCCGCTCGTCGACCTCGAGCGGCAGATGGCCCTCGAGTCGCCGGATGCGGCCTCACCTTTCCTCTTTCCGTACACCGTCTCGAACGCCCCGGCGTCGGTGACGGCGATCGAGCTCGGCATCAAGGGGCCCAACGTCACGATCACACAGAAGGATCCCGCGGCGCTCAACGCCCTCTTCTGGGGCCGGATGCTTCTCACGGACCGACGCGCCGACGCGCTCCTCATCGGCGCCGCGGACGAGTGGAACCTCGACTACCACTTCGCCTACGAGCGGGTCCGCGCCACGCGCACGAGGACGCGGGCCGGCTTCGTCCTCGGCGAGGGCGCGGGGTGCATCCTCGTCGAGGGGGAATCCCGGGCGCGAGAGCGGGGTGCCCCCGTCAAGGCCCGCGTGGCCTCGGTCGTCATGCGTCCGGCGGCGATCTCGCCGCAGGTCCGCCGGGCGGAGGCCGCGTCTCTCGCCGCCACGATGCGCGCGGCCCTCGACGAGGCGGGCGTCGCGCCGGCGGACGTGGGGCTCGTCCACCTCTCGCAAAACGGCGTCCTCGAGACCGACCGCGCGGAGGAGACCGCCGTCGCGTCGGTCTTTGCGGGCCGCCCGCGCGTGGACGCCGTCAAGGAGAAGATCGGCGAAAACCCCTTCGCCGGCGCCGTCCAGCTGGCGCTCGCGGCGGCCGAGCTCGCCGAGCGCCCTGAGACGGGGGCGGTTCTGATCAACGCGTTCGGCGCCGGCGGCAACTTCCTCTGTGCCGTCCTGAGGAGAGCATGACGACCCGCCCCTTCGCCGCCTCCTTCGAGGTCCGGTTCCCCGAGGTCGACGCCTACGGCGTCGTCTGGCACGGGCACTACGTCGAGTACTTCGAGGTGGCCCGGAACGCCCTCTGCGCGGCCGCCGGACTGACGCCCGCCGAGGCGCTGGCGCACGGCTACAAGGTGCCGATCACCCGCTTCGAAGTCGTCGTGAAGCGCTCCGCGCGGCTCGACGACCGGCTCGAGGTCTCCTGCCTTCTCCGCCCGCCGGAGACCGCGAAGCTCGTCATGGAATACGAGGTGCGTCGCCTGCCGTCGAGGGAGCTCCTCGCCGAGGGGACGACCGAGCAGGTCCTTCTGAACCCCGCCGGCGAGCTGCTCCTCACCCTCCCTGCGCCGGTGAAGACCCTCGTCGAGAGAATCCTCGCGTACCAGCGCGGGGAGGCGGAACTGGACGCGTCGAAGATCCTCGCGACCTAGCCGAGCTTCGGGAACGTCGCGACGGCGCGGGTCGGCTGGCCCTTTTCGGAGTGGAGCGTCATCGTTCCTCCGTGGGCTCGGACGATCCGGTCGGCGATCGGGAGGCCGAGCCCCGTTCCCGCCGGCTTGGTCGACTCGAAGAGGCGGAAGAGCGCGTCCTTCTTCTCGTCGGGAACGCCGGGCCCGAGGTCCGAGACCGTGAGCCGCCAGAGGGACCCTTCCGCGTCGACCCTCACGTGGACCTCGCGCCCCTGCGCCTTCTCGTCCTCGACCGCGTCGAGCGCGTTGCCGACGAGGTTCAGGACGACCTGCTTGATCCGCGCGGAATCGAGCTTCGCGGGCGCGCCGCCGGGGTGAGGAGTGAAGTCGAGCAGGATCTTCCTCTTCTCGGCCTCGGGCTGGAGGAACGCCACCGCCTCCGCGGCCGGCTCGTTCAGGTCGGCCGCGACGACGACGAGAGGCGACGGGCGCGCGTACGAGAGGAAGTCGGTCAGGAGCCGGGCGAGGCGTCCCGTCTCCAGCCGGGCCGCCTGCGCCAGCTCGGACGCGGTCGCGGCGCCGGGGGGCTGCCGCTGGAGCTGCTCCTCGAGCAGTTCCAGGTTCAGGCTCATGGCGTTCAGCGGGTTCCGGATCTCGTGGGCGAGGCCCGCCGCGACCTCCCCCAGCTCGGCGCGCCGCTCGGCTTCCACCTTCGCCGCCTCGACGCGTCGCGTCCGCGTGTAGAGGATCCCGACGGCCGCCGACGCCGCGCCGATGCCGAGCAGCGAGACGACCGCGGCGGCGAAGGTCCGGAGGTAGAGTTCGTTCCGGAGCTTCTCGACCCTCTTGGCCAGCTCCTTGCGCGAGATGCCGAACTTCAGGACCGCGAACTCGCCGATCGGGATCTCGATGTCGTACGGGCTCGCAGCCGAACGGATCACCGACATCGTCCGCGGCGACGGAACGCCCGGCTCGACGGGGACGAGCGAGCGCCCCTCCGACGTCAGCGGCGCGCTCTCGGGCACCGTCATCGTGCCGCCGTACGAATAGACGACCTCGTGCGTCCGGACGTCCTCGATCTGGAGCTCGGTCAGGATCTGGCGCTCGGAGAGGCCCTGCCGGACGTAGCGGTCGATCTCCGTCTGCTTCAGCTTCACGAGAAACGGGTCTCCCGCCGACCTCTCCGCGACGCCGCGCGCGATCCGCTCGGCATCGAGCTTGGAGAGGAGGAGCGCGTCGTTCACGACGTCGCGCGAGAGCGAGCGGAAGAGGAGGTAGCCGAAGAGAACCACCGATCCCGCCGTCAGAAGGCCGAGGACGGAGAGCACGATCGTCAGACGGTTGCGGAAAGTCCGCGCCTCGCGGTCCAGCACGGGGGCCAGTTTAGCCGTGCGCGCTAGTCCTGGCGCTTGAGGTACCGGAAGTCCTTGATGTCGTACTGCTTCATCTTCGCGATGAGGCTGCCGCGCGAGATGTTGAGGAGCCGCGCGCCGAGCGACTGATTGCCACGCACCTTTCGCATGACGCGCTCGATGACCTGCCGCTCCACCTTCTCGACGATCTCCTTGAGGTCGTCGCTCTCCTTCAGCGCCAGCTCGACGTGCTCGCCCGAGAACTTCTGGTCGAGGTCGGGAAGCTTGACCGGGCCGCCCCCCGACTGCGCCGCGAGGCGCCGCACCTCGTTCTCGAGTTCGCGCACGTTGCCCGGGTAGCCGTAGTTGAGGAGGGCGTTCATCGCTTCCACGTCGAACCGGTCCGCCGACGGCCCGCCGTGCCGCGCCGCGAGGGCGTCGAGGAGGGCGGGGAGATCCTCCTTCCGGTCCTTGAGCGGCGGGAGCCGGAGCGTCAGCGCCGAGAGCCGGAAGTAGAGGTCGTCCCGGAAGTGGCCGTCCTCCACGGCTCGTGTCAGCGGACGCGACGTCGTGCCGATGACGCGGACGTCGAGCGGCACCGTCCGCCCCCCGGGCGCCGCGACCTCGCGCGCCTCGAGGAGCCGGAAGAGGAGCGCCTGCGTCGGCGCCGGGAGGTCGCCGACCTCCTCGATCAGGAGTGTGCCGCCGTCCGCCTCGAAGAGGCGGCCCGGGCGCTTCCGGCGCTCGGACGTCGCCGCGCCGCCGAGGAGATCCTCCTCGAGGGCCTGCGGAACCGCCGCCGTGGCCGCCACCCGGACGAGCGGGCGCCCGCGGCGCGGCGAGAGGGCGTGGAGCGTCTCGGCCGCGAGCGTCTTCCCGCTGCCGACGTCGCCGACGAGGAGGATCGGAGCCCGCGCCGCCGCGACGCGAGAGAGAGACGCTTTCAGGTTCTGCATCGGCAGCGAGGCGCCGACGAGGAGCGAGAGCGGGTCTTCCACCGAGACCGAGGCCGGGGCCGGGACGGGCGACGCCGGGACGCCCGGCTCGCCGAACGATCTCTCGCTCCGCTCCGCGTGGACGAAGCCGACCGCCGCGGCGAGGTGCGCCGCGAAGTCGGCGACGACCGCGTCGCCCGCCGCCTCGACGGGAATGACGAGCGCCCCGGTCGGCTCCGAGCCGGGCGCGCCGGCCGGGAGGACGCGGATGCGCGTGCCGGCCTCGAAAAGGTCAACAGGAGCTCCCTGCTGGCGGATCTCGGCGACGGTCCGAGCCGAGAGCTTCGGCAGCGTTCCCTTCCAGAGCGCCGCGATCGCCTCGCCGGCGCCGGGCTCCTCGAGCGAGACGAACGCCACGCTGTGGAGCGGCGTCTGGGTCGTCACGAAAGAAGCCAGATCCTGCAGCAGCTCCTCGAACGGCACGGGACGGTGGAGCCGGGCGTAGACGCCGTTCCAGAGGTCCGCGGCGCGGGAGGCGGCCGAGGGGGGAGCGGCGACAGCGGCGGCAGAGACCCGCGGCTCCTCGGTCCGGCGGGGCGCCGGCTCGTGCACGGGCTCGGGCTCGGGGTGAAAACGCGCCGGGGCCTCCTTCGGCCCGGCTTCGGGGCGGGGAGCCGGCGCGCCGCTCGCGCCGAGGGCGGCCGCGGCGACCGAGAGGGCGTCGCGCCCGCGGGGCGGCGGGGCGGAGATCCGGTTCGGGTTCGGCGCCGGGCCGTTCAGGAGCGTGATCGTCGCCTCGCCGATCGCGATCCGGTCACCCGCCGCGAGGGAAGCGCTCCGGACGACGGAGCCGTTCAGGGTGACGTCGGCGCCGGGAGCCGTCCCCAGGACCTCGAGGCGAAGCTCGTCGCCGGCCACCGAAATGCGGGCGTGCCGTCCGAGGACACCGCGGGCGCGCACCACCAGGTCATTTCCGGTCGAAGCGCCTATGTGGATGACATCCCGGTGGACCTTGCGGACTTCCGACTCGCCGCCGGCCTTCCGGACCTCGAAACTCAGCATGGACGAGAGCCTCCGGTGGACTGGGGAACGATTCCTGTACAACACGATCGTAGCACGCGGGTGCAGCGTTTGTGTCCGGCGAGGAAACAACTCCGCTCCGCCGGGACCGGTAGAATGGCCGACGGAAACGCCGTGGGGGACACCCTTCTCCAATTGCCGCCCTTTCGCGGCCTGCAGGACGAAACGCTGGTCTCGCGGGGTGCGCCATGCTAGCGTCTCGCGCCGCCGCCCGGCGCACCTGAATGTTCCGACTCAAGAAACTCGACATCCAGGGGTTCAAGTCGTTCGTCGACCGGACCCAGCTGACGCTCCCCAGCCGCATCACCGCGATCGTCGGGCCGAACGGCTCCGGCAAGTCGAACATCGCCGACGCCGTCCAGTGGGTCCTCGGCGAGCAGTCCGCGCGGAACCTCCGCGGCAACACGATGGAGGACGTCATCTTCAACGGCGCGGCGCGGCGGCGCCCGCTCGGGATGGCCGAGGTCTCGCTCACGCTCGAGTCCCGCGACGGCGGCCAGTGGGCCGAGACCGGCGGCGAGGTCGTCATCACGCGGCGCGTCACCCGCGACGGGGAGAGCGACTACGTCCTGAACGGCCGGAAGTGCCGCCTCAGGGACGTGCAGGACCTGCTCCTCGGGACCGGCCTCGGCGTCCGCGCCTACTCGATCATCGAGCAGCAGAAGATCGAGCTGATCCTCTCCACGAAGCCGCAGGACCGGCGGCGGCTCATCGAGGAGGCGGCCGGCGTCTCGAAGTACAAGATCCGGCGGCGCCAGGCCGAGGTGAAGCTGGAGGAGACGCGCGGCAACCTCCTCCGCCTCTCCGACATCGTCTCCGAGATCGAGCGGAACTGCACGTCGCTGAAGCGGCAGGCGTCCCGCGCGTCCCGCTGGAAGGAGCAGGCCGAAGCGCTCGCCGCCCTGAAGAAGAAACTCCTCCGCCTCCGGTCCGACCGGCTGGCGGCAGGTCTCGCCGAGGCCGAGACGGCCGTCGCCGCCGCGACGGACGCCGAGGCGCACGCCCTCGCCGAGGCCGGGCGGCGGGGCGCTGCCCTCGCCGAAGCGCGGCGAGTGGCCGACGAGGACGAGGCCGGGCGGCGGTCGCTGGGCGACGCCCTCGCGGCGGCGCGTGAGGCGCTCCTCTCCGCCGAAGCCGCCGTCGCAGCGGCCGCCCGGGAGGGCGAGGAGGCCACCGCGCGGCGGGAGCTGCTGGAGGCCCAGCGGGGGGAGGCGCAGGCCGACCACCTCCGATCCGTCGAGGAGGCGGGACGTTCCGATGCCGCGCGGGAGAGCGTGGACACCGAGCTGGCCGCGGCCGAGGAGCGGCTCGCGGCCGCCGCCGCCGCGCTCGAGGACGTCTCGACGCGCGAGGCGGAGCTCCTGTCCCGGCGCGAGGGCTCCCGGCGCGACCTCCTTGCCTCCGGCGCGCGCGCCGCCGACGCCGGAAACCGCGAGCGAGAGGCCGTGCTCCTCTCCGAGCGGCTCGCCTTCGCCCTGACGAAGCTGAACGAACGGGTCGGGAGGGCGAAGGAAGCCCTCACCGGCCGCGAGGCCGCGGCAAGGGAGGCCGCCGCCTCGAAAGAAGCCGCGAAGTCCGCCCTCGAGGCCGCCCGGGCCGAGCTCGAGAAGCTGGGTGAAGGGCGCCGCGCCGCCGAGGAGCGCCTCGCAGCGCTCCGGGCCGAGCGGGACCAGCTCCTCGCGCGCCAGCACGAGATCGCCCTGCGCGTCGCAGCCCTCGAGACGACGCTCGCCGAGCGGGAGGCGGGCGGCGAGGCCGCGCGCCGCGCCCTCTCGGCCGCGGGCGTCTCGCCCAAGGGAGTTCTCGCCGACCACTTCGAGGCGCGCGCGGGCTTCGAGACGGCGCTCGACGCCGCGCTCGGCGCCGCACTCGAGGCGCCGGTCCTCAGAGGCCGCGACGCGCTCGAGAAGGTGCTCTCCGCCGTCCGGGCCGGAAAGCTCGGAACGGCGCGCTTCCTCCTCCCCATCCCCGAGACGCCGTTTCCGCTGAAGCCGCACGACGGCCGTGTCCTCGGCGTCGCCCGCGAGCTCCTGACGCCGCGCGCAGGCGACGAGGCTCTCGCCTCGGCGCTCCCCGACGCCGTCTTCGTCGAGACGGTCGAGGACGCGCTCGCCCTCGCCCCCTCGCATCCCGAGCGCGCGATCGTGAGCCGTGACGGCGTCGTCGTCCGCGGCTCGGTCGTCGAGGCCGCCGGGACCGATGTCCCGGGAGAGGGGCTCTTCACCGTCCGCCGCGACCTGAAGTCGCTCGGCGACGTTCGCGCCTCTCTCGTCCACCGGATCGACACCTTCGACCAGGAGATCGACGGCACGATCGGCACCGCCAGCGCGTTCGCGACGTCCGCCGACGGTGCGCTCGCGGCCGTCCGGGCCCGCGAGCGGGAGCACTCCGAGGCCGAGGCGCGCTTTGCCGCCGCCACGGAAGAGCGTCTCCGCGCCGAGAAGGAGCTCTTCGTCCTCTCGGAGGAGACGATCGCGCTCCAGACCGACCTCTCGGCCGCCGGGGCCTCGCGCAGCGAGGCCGCGCAGGCCTCCGCGCTCCGGACGAACGAGCTCGCGACGCTGGAGCGGACGATCGGTGAGATGGAGGCGGGCGTCGACGCACTTCGCGCCTCGCGGCTCGCCGCCGCCGAAGCCGACGCCTCCGCGCGGACGGCCCGCGACGTCCTGAAGGAACGCCGCCGGTCGGCCGACGAGGCCGCCGCGTCGGCGCGGGCCCGTGCCGCCGAGGCCGCGCGCCGCGTCTCCGACCTCGCGCAGGGAATCGAGGAGGTCGGCGCCCGGGGCCTCGCCGCCGTCGACGCCGGCGAGACCGCCCGCGCCACGCAGGCGGCGGCGGCCGCCGCCGCCGCCGAGGCCGAGGCGAGGCGCGCCGAGGCCGACCGCCGGTTCGAGGAGCGCCGCCTCCTCCGCGAGGAAGCCGAGAAGGGCGAGCAGGCCACGCGCGAGACGCTCGATGCCGCGCGTCGCGCCCGCTTCGAGGCCGAGCTCTCCCTCGAACGGAAGAAGGCCGACCGAGACCACCTCGCCGAACAGTGCCGCACCGAGTTCGCCTGCGCACCGGAGGAGATGCCTCCCGTCGCGACCGCCGAGGGCGAAGCTCCGATCGACGAGCCCGCGCTCTCCGAGGAGGTCCTCGAACGGACGCTCGCCCTCGAACGGCTCGGACCCGTGAATCATGCGGCGCTCGAGGAGTACGAGGTCGAGTCGAAGCGGCTCGCCGAGCTCTCGGCGCAGAAGTCCGACCTCGAGTCGTCGCTCGCCCAGATCCTCGAGACGATCAAGACGACCAACGCGACGTCGTCGGAGCGGTTCCAGGAGGCGTTCGTCGCGATCAACGCAAACTTCGCGCAGGTCTTTCAGCGGCTCTTCCACGGCGGCACGGCGCAGATGCACCTCCTCGACGAGCTGGACCCGCTGGAATCGGGGCTCGAGATCATGGCGCAGCCCCCCGGCAAGCGGAACCAGACGATCGGCCTTCTCTCGGGCGGCGAGAAGGCGCTGACGGCCATCGCGCTTCTCGTCTCGATCTTCATGTACAAGCCGTCCCCGTTCTGCATCCTCGACGAGGTCGACGCGTCGCTCGACGAAGCGAACATCGACCGCTTCACGTCGCTCCTCGTCGAGCTCTCCGAAGAGACGCAGTTCGTCCTCGTCACGCACAACAAGAGGACGATGGAAACCGCGCAGGCGCTCTACGGCGTCACGCAGGAGGAGCCGGGGGTCTCGAAGCTCGTCAGCGTCCGGTTCGACTGACCGGCGATCGCACGGGACAGGCGTCCTCATGGCGAAGGGCAGGACCGGCGTTTTCTATCACCCGTCGTACTCCCGGCGGAGCTACCTGACGGTCGGATCCCGGCTGGCCGACTTCCCGAGGGTCCTGGACGGAATTCTGGAAAGCGGCCGTGCCGTGCTGTACGAGCCGGAGCCCGTTCTCGAAGAGTTGCTGCTGAAAGTCCACACGCCCGATCTTCTGGAGCGAGTGGGAAGGGATCCCCTCTGCTCCACCGCATGGCATTCGGCGGGGGGCGTCGTCGCCGCGGGCCAGAAGATCGCCGACGGGGAGATCACCAACGCCTTCGCCTTCATCGGCGCCGGCGGGCATCATTCGGGACGGGACGACTTCGGGGGCTTCTGTTGCTTCAACGACGTTGCTCTCTGCATCGTCAACCTGCGGGAGCGGCATGGCCTCCGAAGGTTCGCGATCGTGGACACGGATGCCCATCACGGCGACGGGACGCGCGACCTCCTTCGCGGGGACCACGACGTCCTCCATGTCTGCTTCTGCGGCACGGACTACGAGTCCCCGGACGGTACGAAGGTGGACGTGGCCTGTCCGGGCCCGTGGGAGGGCGGGAGGGACGGACGATCCCGGAACGACCTCTACGTCGATCTGGTCGGGCGGCACGCCGCGCCCCGGGTCCGCGATTTCAGGCCCGACCTCCTCTTCTGGTACTTCGGCTTCGACACCCATCAGGGCGACTACGGGGACATCGGCCTGACGGGGCCCTGCTACTGGAAGATCGCCGATCTGATGACGGGGCTGGCGGACGAGGTCTGCGGCGGGAAGCTGGAGGTGGTTCTCGGGGGAGGCTCCCACCGGCACCTGGCCACGTCCCTGATTCCGCCCATCATCGAACGGCTGGCGGGGCTGACGGCTCCCGGTCCCGGAGCCTCCGTACCGCCTTGAACTCCCCGGTCGATTCCATATAGTCGAGCCTCTGACGAACACCCGGTCCGCCCACGATCCCAACGTCGCCGCCCTCTTCCTTGCGGGGCTTGCGCCGCTCTTCCCCGCCCGCCTCCTCGCGTCGCCGGTGATCACGCCCGACGTCTCGGCGGAGGGACACCGGGCGCTCGACGTCTTCTGGTACACGACGATCGCGACGGGCGTCGCCTTCGCGCTCGTCTGCGTCGCGCTCGTCGTCCTCCTCGTCCGCTACCGCGCCGGAAGGAACCGGAAGGCGGCGTACGAGACCGGGACCGGGAAAGGGGCCGTCGCCGCGACGCTCGCCCTCGCCGGACTCGTCTTCGTCGTCATCGACCTGAACCTCGTCCGGATGTCGAAGCGGGACGCGGCTGAGTACCTCTTCAACTTCCCGTCCGGGCCCGGCGTCGTCCGGGTCGAAGTGATGCCGCAGCAGTGGGCGTGGAACGTCCGCTACCCCGGCCCGAACGGCACCTTCAACGACGGCGACGACGTCGTTTCCCTCAACGTCCTTCGCGTGCCGGTCGGCCGCCCCGTCATGCTGAATCTCAAGTCGAAGGACGTCATCCACTCGTTCTACGTCCCCAACCTCCGTTTCAAGCACGATGCGAACCCGGGGCTCGTGACGCGGAGCTGGTTCACCGTGACCAAGCCCGGGTCGTACGAGATCGTCTGCTCGCAGGTCTGCGGCTGGGCGCACTACCTGATGAAGGGGACGCTCGTCGCGATGCCCGAGGCCGAGTGGAAGGCGTGGCTCGGCGAGGCCGAGGCCGACGCGGCCCGCCGGTTCGACCCGGCCGACAAGGAACAGCTCTGGGGCTGGGAGTGGGTGCCGTGAGCCGCCTTTTCTCGCGCGACCACAAGGTCGTCGGGAAGCAGTTCCTCTGGTACGGCCTCTTCTTCCTCGCCTGGGGCGGGATGATGGCGATGCTGATCCGCTGGCAGCTCGCCCGCCCCGGAGTCCCGTTCCCCGTCCTCGGGCCGCTTCTCTGGCCGTCGAGCGGCGGCGTCATGCCGCCCCACGCCTACGCCGTCTTCTTCACGATGCACGGCACGATCATGATCTTCTTCGCCGTCACGCCGCTCCTGATCGGCGCGCTCGGGAACTTCGTGATTCCGCTCGCGATCGGCGCGCGCAACATGGCCTTCCCGACGCTCAGCCTCCTCTCCTTCTGGACGAACGCCGCCGCGGGAATCGTCCTCGTCGTCTCGTTCTTCGTCCCGCTCGGCGCGGCCTCGGGCGGCTGGCCTTCTTACCCGACGCTCTCGACGCTCGTCGGCCAGCCCGGGCCGGGACAGACGCTCTGGGTCGTGGCGATCCTCCTGACCGGGACCTCGACGCTGATGGGGGCGATCAACACCCTGACGACGCTCGTCCGCCTCCGCGCGCCCGGCATGGGGTGGTTCCGGCTGCCGTTGACCGTCTGGGGCCTCGGCCTCGCCTCCGTCCTGAACGCGCTCTTCGTCCCGGTCCTCTCGGCCGGCCTGATCCTCCTCCTCCTCGACCGGGTTCTCGGGACGAACTTCTTCCTCGCGGGCGCCGCCGTGAAGAAAGGGGGCGGGGACCCGCTCCTCTACCAGCACCTCTTCTGGATCTTCGGCCACCCCGAGGTCTACATCCTGATTCTCCCGGCGTGGGGTGTCGTCTCGGACCTCCTCTCGTTCTTCTCCCGGAAGCCCGCCTTCGGCTACAGGGCGACGGCCCTCGCGATGACCGCCATCACGGTCCTCTCGGCCGCCGTCTACGGCCACCACATGTTCGTCGTCGGCCTCTCGCCTCTCCTCTCCCAGGCCTTCATGACGCTGACGATGCTCGATCTCGATCCCGTCGGCGGTCTTCTTCCTGAACTGGCTCGGGACGCTCTGGAAGGGGTCGATCCGATTCACGGTTCCGATGCTCTTCGCCCTCGGCGTCGTCTTCGTCTTCGGCCTCGGCGGCCTGACGGGGCTTCACCTCGGCGCCCTTTCGTCCGACGTCTACCTCCACGATTCGTACTTCGTCGTCGGCCACTTCCACCTGACGATGGCGGCCTCCGTCCTGCTCGGCGCCTTCGCCGCGCTCTACTTCTGGTTCCCGAAGATGTTCGGGAAGGAGCTGGACCCGGCGCTCGGGCGCTGGCACTTCTGGCTGACGATCGTCCCCCTGACCCTCGTCTTCTGCGGGATGCTCGTCCTCGGCTACGCCGGGATGCCGCGCCGCCTTTTCGACCCGAACACGTACGAATTCCTCCGGCGCTTCCAGCCTCTGAACGCCTGGATCACCTGGGCCGCCTTCGTGGCGGGCGCCGGGCAGCTCCTCTTCGCGGCGAACTTCCTGACGAGCCTCGTCGCGGGGACGAAGGCCGCGGCGAACCCATGGCAGGTCGGGACGCTCGAGTGGACGGTCCCGTCGCCGCCTTCCGAAGAGAACTTCGAGACGCTCCCGTCCGTCGTCCGCGGGCCGCACGAGCTGGGCCACCCGGACGCACGGCGGAAGGACTGGCTGGCCCAAGACGAGGTGGTTCGATGAGCGCCGTCCCGGCTGGGCCGGCGATCGCCACGGACCGAGGCCCGGAAGACGGCCGCCGTCGGGATGCTCATCGCGCTCGGCTCGTGGGCAATGCTCTTCGCGAGCTTCTTCTTCGCCTGGGCGGCGCTCCGGCTCCGCGCGCCCGAATGGCCGCCCGAGGGGACGCCGCGGCTCCCCGTCGCGCTGCCGGCGTTCAACGCGGCGGTCCTCGTCGCCAGCGTCTTCGTCCTCCGGTTCGGCCTGAAGGCCGGAAAGGTCGGGGCGCGCGTCCGCGGTCTCCTCGGCACGCTCGCGCTCGGTGCCCTCTTCCTCGCCCTGCAGCTCGCCGTCTGGATTCCGCTCTGGCGCTCGGGCTTCACCGCCTCGTCGGGGGTCGCCGGATCCCTCTTCTACGCGCTGACGGCGCTCCACGCGCTCCACGTCGCCGGGGGCCTCGTGGCCCTGGTGGTCCTGCTTCCGCTCGCGGGCCGGCCCGCGTTCGAGGGGCGCGGCCGTGTCACGGCCATGTACTGGAGCTTCATGGCGGCCGTCTGGCTTCTCATCTTCCTCGCGGTCTACGTCGCATGACGCGAGTCCCGCTCTCCCTCGCGCTCGCCTTCCTCCTTGCCGGCTGCGGCGGGAGGCCGGCCTTTACGAAGCCGATGGTCCTCGGCGGGGAGACGGCCTCTGCGCGCAGCCTGAACCGCGGCCGTGAGGTCTACGAGATCTACTGCTTCTCCTGCCACGGGCTGAAGGGGGACGGCCGCGGGCCCGCCGCGATCGGCCTCCGCCCTCCGGCCCGCGACTTCACTCTCGGCGTCTTCAAGTTCGCAGCCGTGCCGAGCGGCCAGCTCCCCCGCGACGCGGACTTCGTCCGGATCGTCCGGGGCGGCCTTCACGGCACCGCGATGCTCCCGTGGAAGGACGTCCCGGAGCGCGACCTTCTCGACGCGATCCAGTACCTCAAGACCTTCTCGCCGAAGTGGGCCGCGCGGAAGCCGGGCCGGGAGATCGTCCCCGGGCCGGACCCGTGGGGCGAGGTGCGGCGGCGCGAGGCCGAGACGCGAGGCATGAAGGTCTACCACGGGCTCGCGCAGTGCGCCTCGTGCCATCCCGCCTACGAGACGAAGGGGACGATCGACGCGGCGAGCCGCGAGCTCGTCGGCCGCGACGCGGCGCTCCGCGAGAACCCCTACGTCTCGAAGCTGACCGAGTCCGACTACGGCGTGAAGCTGATGCCTCCGGATTTCACGCGCGACGACCTCCGTGCGGGGACCTCTCTTCCCGATCTCTACCGAACCGTCGCGGCGGGGATCGGCGGGACGGCGATGCCGTCGTGGAAGGGATCGCTCCCGGAGGAGGATCTCTGGGCGATGGCGTACTACGTCCGTTCGCTCGTCGACCTCCGCGGGACGCCCGAAGCGGCCGCGTACCGCAAGAGGCTCGCGGCGGCCCGATGAGCGAGAATCCGCGCGTGCGGCACGTCGGCGGTTCTCTCGTCCTCGCGGCCCTCCTCCACGCGGGCGTCTCCCTCGCCACCTGTCCGGCCTGTGCCGGCGCGGCGGAGGAGAAGGCGAAGAGCGTCTGGCCCCTCGTCGGCGCGTTCCTCCTCGTCCCGCCCGCCGTTCTCGGAACGCTCGCCGTCCTGATCCGCCGGGAAACCCGGACGGCTCCGCCCGGCCCCGGAATCTGAGACACTGCGCGGGATGCGGCGCGTTCTCGCGGCCCTTCTGGGTCTTGCCTTCCTCGCCGGGCCGGCGCTTCCGGCCCGCGGCGACGCATACACCGCCCCCCAGCGAGAGGTGCCGAACGTCACCGTTTTCCAGCAAGGGAAGGCCGTCCTTCACGGGACGGTCGACCTCGGCCCGACGCTGGACCGGATCGCGCGCGGCGAGAGGAGTCCCTACCGCCACGACGGCTCGGTCTTCGGCAACCGCGAAGGCCGCCTCCCGAAGATGCCGTCCGGCTGGTATCGCGAGTACGTCGTCCCGACGCCCGGCGTCCCCGGCCCCGGGCCCCAGCGGCTCGTCGTCGGGAAAGACGGCGAGGTCTTCTACACGCCGGACCATTACGAGACGTTCCGCCATTTGAACGAGAGGAAACGATGAGCATCGACCGCGACGCCTTCATCTTCGAGCCCCGGGCCGTCCCCCGCGAAGGGCACATTGCCCGCGTTCAGGGGGGCGCCGGCAGCAAGGCAGCTCTCTTCGCCGCCCTCGTCGAGGCCCTGAAACTCCCAGAGCACTTCGGGCACAACTGGGACGCGCTGGAAGAGTGCCTCCGCGATCTTTCCTGGATTCCGGAGAAGACGGTCGCCCTCGTCCACGAGCACCTGCCGGGCCTCCCGAAGAAGGAGCTCAAGACCTACCTCGAGATCCTCTCCGACGCGGCGAACGGCTGGAAGCCGGGCGACGCGCACGAGTTCCTCGTCTTCTTCCCGCCCGACGCCCGCAAGCCCGTGATGGCGCTGACGCCGAAGAAGAAGCGGCGCTAGCCGGCTCACCGGACCCGGGCTCCCGCTCACCGACCCGATAGGCGTCTCACCAATCGGATAGGCGAAGGCCCGGCCGCCGCCGGCGCGTGGAAGCCGGCGCCTTCCGACAACTCCTCCATTCACTCGGGATAGCTCGGGGGACGGCAACCGGGCCGGCTCGGCGCGCCCCTGGTCCGCGCGTTGCGATTCCGAAGCAGGAGGAGTCGCCATGGACGCTCCGCTCGGGACCCTGAGACGCGCGACCGCCCGCTGCCTGATCGTCGCGCTCGCCCCCCTCACCTTCGACGCCTGTGTCTCGACCGAGGTCGTCCGCGTCACGACGACGACGACCGAAACGGCCACCCTCGAGGCGAAAGTCTTCGAGTCCGTCTCGGACTCCCGCAAGGACGTCCTCTCCCAGCGGACACTCGCGTGGAAGCTCTTCGACGACCGGCAATCCGCGACCGTCCCGGTGCGCGAAGGAACCGGCAACGCCTGGTCGGTCGACGGACTCGCGCCCGGCCGATACCGGCTGAACGTCGAATGGGGCCCGAAGCCGGGCGACGCGTCGGGAAACTCCGCGGGCTCGGACAAGGACACGCTCAAGCTCGGCCCGGGCGAGAAGGCCCAGGCCCGGATCGTCCTCAGCAAGTTCCCGACGGCGGCGGTCGTCGGGGTCGGCCTCGGCATCGTCGGCATCGCCATCGCCATCATCGCGGTCGACAACAGCTTCAAACACATGTTCGACAACTCCCAGGCGACACGCTTCGACTGGTCGACCACGGCCGCTCCCGCGCGTAACGCCGCGTCATTGGAGCGCGTAAGATGAGATCAATAGTTCAGCGGTTCTCTGGGGGGAAACCGGGAGGGGAGAGATCTGTGATCTTCTCCGAACGGCCCCAAGTTCTCCGTTTCGCCCGACCGACCACGCCCGGAGTCCTGCGTCGTCCTCGTCGCGACCTCCTCGCTGTCGGCTGCCGAACGCCCAGCCGCTCACGGTCTAACGCTGGCCGGGCTGGCGGGAAGTCAACGGCAGCGCGGACGGGTCAGGCAGCGCCGCACGGTTCTATTGGCCGTACGGCGTTGCGGCGGATGGTTCCGGAAGCGTCTATGTCGCTGACACGCTTAACCTCACGATCCGGAGGATCGACGCCAAGACCGGCATCGGTGACAACCCTCGCGGGACTCGCGGGAAGCTCGGGCAACGTCGACGGGACCGGAAACGCCGCACGGTTCAACCAGCCGAACGGCGTCGCGGCGGACCGTTCCGGAAGCGTCTACGTCGCCGACACGTCTAACCACACGATCCGGAGGATCGACGTCAAGACCGGCGCTGTGACAACCTTCGCAGGGCTCGCGGGAAACTCGGGCAACGCCGACGGGACTGGAAGCGCGGCACGTTTCGCCTGGCCGAGAGGCGTCGCCGTGGACGACGCCGGGAACGTTTACGTTGCGGATTCCTGCAATTACACGATCCGCAGGATATCCCCTGCGGGGCTCGTCACAACGTTGGCCGGGCTGGCGGGAAGCGAGCGGCAGCTCGGATGGAACGGGAAGCGCGGCGCGGTTCGGCCATGCCATCGGCGAATCGCCGTGGACGGTGCAGGAAGCGTGTACGTGGCGGATACGCGGAACGGCACGATCCGGAAGATCGTCGTGTCGACCCGCGAGGTGACGACGCTGGCCGGACTCGCTGGGAAGCGATGGAAGCGCAGACGGGACGGGGAGCGCCGCGCGGTTCAACTCGCCGACAGGCATCGTTGTGGACGGTGCAGGAAACGTCTATGTCGCGGACTCCAACAACCACTCCATTCGAAGAATCGTCGTTTCGACAGGAAGCGTCCGACGCCAGTCGGGCTCCTGAGCAGCTACGGAAGCGCGGACGGACGGGAAGCACCGCGCGGTTCAACGGCCCTGCGGGCGTCGCTGTCGACGGCGCGGGAAACGTCTACGTGGCCGACCTTTACAACCACACCATCCGGAAGATCGTCCTCGCAACGGCCGAGGTGACGACGCTGGCGGGCCTGGCGGGCAGCAAAGGGAGCACCGACGGGGTCGGGAGCGCCGCACGGTTCTCATCCCCCGCCGCTGTTGCCGCGGACGGCTCCGGCAACGTCTTCGTGGCCGACCTCGAGAACTGCACGATCCGAAAGATCGTCGTGGCGACTCGCGAGGTGACGACGCTTGCCGGTCTGGCCGGCGTCCCCGGAACGAACGACGGGACGGGGAGCATGGCGCGGTTCGCCTACCCTGCCGGCGTCGCCGCCGACGGATCCGGCGACGTCTTCGTGGCCGACGCCTTGAATAACACGATCCGGAAGATCGTCGTTGAAACCGGCGAGGTCACGACGCTGGCCGGCCTGGCGCGAAGCTACGGCAGCACGGACGGCATCGGAAGCGCCGCTCGGTTCAGCCAGCCGACGGGCGTCGCCTGGGACCGATCCGGAAACGTCTACGTCGCGGACACCGAGAACAACACGATCCGGAAGATCGTTGTTGCCACCGGAGAGGTGTCAACGCTGGCGGGCCTTGCCCCGAGCAGCCGGCAGCGCCGACGGGGTCGGTAGCGCGGCGCGGTTTGCCTACCCTGAGGCCGTCGCGGCGGATGGATCCGGCAACATCTACGTCGCGGACGTGGATAACCAGACGATCCGGAAGATCGTACGCTGGCTACTGGCGCGGTGACGACCGTGGCCGGACTGGCGCGATTCGCCGGGAGCGCCGACGGGACGGGGAACGAAGCGCGGTTCTTCGGACCCGGTGGGCGTCGCCGCGGATGACGCTGGAAACGTCTTCGTAGCGGATATGGGCAATAACTGCATCCGCAAGGGAACAACGGCGCGTCCGCTTCCCGACGCCGCCACCATCGACGCTTCGACCGGCCTGACGGGCCAGATTCGGCTGCTCGACACGTCGCCGCAGCAGGCCACGACGTGGCTCTGGCAGATGATCCAGCGCCCCGCCGGCTCAACGGCGACGCTCTCCTCGACTGACGATTCAGCAATCCGACGTTCACTCCTGACGTGCCGGACCTCTACGTCTTCCAGGCTGACGGCTTCCGACGACTCCGGCTCGCAGAGCATCACGACGGTTTCTCTGACGGCACACGAGTCCGCCCGCGGGTCCTACTCTCACCCGGCTCCTCCCCATCGTCCTCGACGTGTCGAGCAGCTCGGTCCACTACACGACCGAGATGGCGCTGACGAACAACGGACTGACGAGCCGGTTCGGTCTCGTTGCGTTACACCGCCTCGCTCGGCTCGAAGCAGGGGTCGGGCACCGTGACCGACAGCCTCGCGCCGGGAGAGCAGAAGAAGATCGCCAACGTCCTGTCGTATCTGAGGGACAAGGGTCTCGCCATCCCGTCCTCGACCGAGCAGCCGCAGCAAGGAGGAACGCTCCTCGTTTCGTTCCAGGGCTCCGACACCATCGATCCGAAGCTCGTCTCGGTGACCGCCCGGACGGCGGCGCTGACGGCTGCCCCGCAGCCATCGGCAGGGCGGGCCTGGCCTATTCCGGGCTTCTTGCGACGGAAGCCTCGACGTCGTCCGTAACCATCTACGGCCTCCGCTCGACCCCCACCGACCGGACGAACGTGGCCGTCTTCAACACCTCGAGCGACCCCGTGACGCTGAAGGTGACCGTCTGCTCCGGCGCGGGCGACGGTCGGTGCGTTGTCTTCCGGACCGCCGAGACGCTGCCGCCGTACGGCTGGCTGCAGTACGGCTCGCGCGAGATCCTGGACGGCGCCGGGGTCACGAAAGGCTGGGTGACCATCGAGCGGATCCTCGACGACGGGCTCTTTCAGCGCCTACGCCGTCATCAACGACAACGCCACCAACGACGGGTCGTTCGTCCTGCCCGTCGGAAGTGCCGTCGTCGGGCTCCACGCTGACCGTGCCGGTCCTCGTCGAGACGCCGGTCTTCCGGAGCGAGCTGACCCTGGCGAACAGGAGCGGCTCGACCGTCACGTTGAGCCTGAGCTACGTCGAGTCCATCACTCCTTCGTCGGGCGCCGGCGGGACGATCACCGTCACGCTGGCCCCGATGGACGAACAGATCATCCCGGAGGCGATCGACTTCCTCCGACGGAACGGCGTCAACATCGGAGCGAAGAACGCGGCGTCTTACGGCGGAGCGCTGCGCGTCACGGTCTCCGGGACGACGGCCGACAACGTCTTCGCGGGAGCACGGACCGCCTCGCAGTCGCCAGCACCCACCGGTGGACAGTTTGGCCTCTTCACGCCGTGCGTCTACTCGGGCCAGGAGGCCTCTGCCGAGGCGTATCTCTACGGCCTGAGAGCCGACGCCGAGAACCGGACGAACGTGGCCGTCGTGAACGCGGGAAACGACTCGGCGGGGCCGATCCTCCTCCAGCTCCAGGTCTACGACGGCGACGCCGGCGGCGTGCCGGCAGGGAACCCTGTCTCCGTCCCGCTCTCCCCCGGCCAGTGGGCGCAGCCAACGCAATTTCTTCAGGAACTCCGGCGTCTCGAACGGCTGGGTGAAGGTGACCCGAATGTCGGGCACCGCCCCCTGGATCGCCTACGGCGTCATCAACGACGGCGCCAACCCCGGCGAGCGAACCGGCGACGGGGCGTACGTGCCGATGGTGAAGTAGCGCCACTTCGAGAGGAGACAGGCCATGAAGACACGTCATCTGAAGATCGCTTCTGCGCTCTGCGCCGGGCTCGCCATGTTCCTCGCCCCGGCAGCCGCCCGGGCCGCGGACCCCGTCCCGGCGGGGTGGTTCCTGGCCGGTTCGCGGCCGGACCTCTACAAAGTCGGCCTCGATGCCACCATCACCCACTCCGGGAAGAACAGCGCGACCCTGAAGTCCACCGCCGAAAAGCCGGAGGGATTCGGCACGCTGATGCAGACCATCGACGCGGTGGCGTATCGCGGCAAGCGCGTCCAGCTGGCGGGGTTCGTGAAGAGCCAGGCGGTCGCCGAGTGGGCCGGGCTCTGGATGCGGGTCGACGGTGAGGACTCAAGATCCTGGCGTTCGACAACATGCAGGGCCGTCCGATCCGCGGGACGACTCCGTGGACGCGCTACGCCGTCGTTCTGGACGTCCCGCAGGAAGCGAAAGCCATCGCGTTCGGTGTGCTGCTGGACGGCGCCGGAGAGCTCTGGTTCGACTCGTTCACCTTCGACACCGTCGCGCGGGACGTGCCGACGAGCAATCCGCGCCTGCCGGAGAAGCCCCGGAACCTGGACTTCGAACAGGCGCCCTGATCGCGACCGTCGAAGCGGGAGGATTCATGAAGACCTCTGCGCTGACACCGCTCAAACACGCGACCACCCGCAACGGGGGCAAGAAGGTGGGTAAGCCTGCCAGGACCCTCGCCTTCGCGTCTGTCTTCCTGCTGGCGCTGACGCTCGCGGGCCCGGCTCCGGCCGGTGACGTCAAGTTCGGCATCGGGGCCGGGGCGACGTTCCCGGTCTGGAGCCTCCTCGGGTTCGATGTCCCCGCCGATTACAAGACGGGCTGGTTGGTGACGGGCCGAGGCCTCTGGATCCCTAGTACTTCTCCCTTCGGCGTGAGGGTGGCTGGCTACTACGGCCAGATTCCCGTGACGAGTGACGTTCTCTTCGGAGTAGCGCACAGCACGCTGTCCGGTGGCGGTGCTGACCTGAACCTGGCGTTCCGGCTGGTCGGTAAAGGTCCCGAAGGCCTCTACCTCAACGGGGGAATCGGCTTCCGGACTCTTCGTCAGAAAGTGGAAAACCGCTACTCCGAGACGCTGGTCCTGTCGGACACGAACATCTCGTACAACGGCGGCTTCGGCGTCTCGCTGGGCCCGGCCTTCGGGGAGGTCAACGTCGTCTACTTCAAGTTGCATAACTCGGAATTCCTCGCCGTTCCCGTCACGGTCGGCTTTCAGTTCTGACTCGAGAGGCGAACGCTGCGCTCGCCGCTGACCCGTCCTGCCCCGGGTCCATCAGGAACCTGACGGCGGCGCCGGCCTGCGAAGCGACTACCATTGTGTCCGAGGTGACCCCATGAAACGGCTCGCCGACCCCGGCGCCCTCGCGGCTTCCGCCATCGCGCTCGCTCTTCTCGTGGCTTCGCCGCTGGAAGCGCAGTTCGTGGCGCAAGGCGGCAAGCTCGTCGGTTCGGGGGGGGTTGGCACGCCTCGCCAGGGGACGTCCGTGGCGGTCTCGGCGGACGGCAACACCCTCATCGTCGGAGGGCCTCTCGACAACGACTCGGCCGGCGCCGCGTGGGTCTTCACACGCTCGGCCGGCGCCTGGACGCAGCAGGCCCGGCTGATCGCTGCCGACGCGATCGGTCCCTCCGCGCAGGGAACGTCTGTGGCTCTTTCGGCGGACGGCAACACCGCGATCGTCGGCGGGCCCGCGGACAACGGCTACGTCGGCGCTGGCGTTCGTCTGGACGCGCTCCGGCGGGCTCTGGAGGCGCCAGGGCGCCAGGCTGGTGGGGACCGGCGCCGTCGGCTCCGCGCGGCAGGGCTCCGCGATCGCCCTCTCGGCCGACGGCAACACCGCCGTCATCGGCGGGCCTCTCGACAACGCCCTGGACGGCGCCGTCTGGGTCTTCACCCGGTCGGGGACGGCCTGGACGCAGCAGGGCCCCAAGCTGGTCGGGAGCTTCACGCCCCCCTTCCCGCAGCCGGGAAAGGTCCGGCAGGGATATCACGGTCTCGCTCTCGGCCGACGGCGACACGCTCATCGTCGGCGGATCCAACGCCGAGGACGTCACCGGCGGCGCCTGGGTCTTCGCCCGATCCCACGGAGTCTGGCTGCAGCAGGGCCCGAGGCTCGTCGGCACGGGGAGCTCCGGAGACGCGAGTCAGGGGCAGTCCGTCGCGATCTCCGGCGACGGGAACACGGCGCTCGTGGGCGGGCCGACCGACGGCACCAACCGGGGTGCCGCGTGGGTCTTCACGCGCTCGGCCGGCGTCTGGACGCAGCAGGGCCTCGGGCTCGTGGGTACGGGGCCGCGTCGGTGATTCCCTTCAAGGCAGGTCGGTGGCGCTCTCCGCGTTCGGGAACGTCGCCCTCGTCGGCGGCCCCGGCGACAACGGCAATGCCGGCGCCGCCTGGCTCTTCACCCGGTCGCACGGGGTCTGGAAGCAGC
Source organism: uncultured Acidobacteriota bacterium (assembly GCA_963721385.1). Lineage (GTDB taxonomy): Bacteria > Acidobacteriota > Thermoanaerobaculia > UBA5066 > UBA5066 > DAOMFB01. The sequence goes on along the minus strand of CAVRJB010000019.1, from coordinate 342,300 downwards.
TGGGCACGAAGCTCGTCGGCGCCGGCGCCGCCGGGAACGCCACCCAGAGCGCCGCCGCCGCGCTTTCCCTCGACGGCAACACGGCCGTCCTCGGAGGACCCCCGGACGCCAGCGACGTCGGCGCGGCCTGGGTCTTCGTCAACCCGAGTCCTTCCGCGCCGAGCCAGCTGGCCTTCCTCCAGCAGCCGACGGACACGATCGCCGGACAGCCGATCCGTCCGCCCGTCACGCTGCAGCTTCAGGCCGGAGACGACTCGCCCGTGGCCCGGCCGGACGTGGCCGTCATCCTCTCGCTTTCCTCGGGGAACGGGACGCTGAGCGGCACCCGGTCCCGGGGGACCGACTTCCTCGGGCGGGCCGCCTTCGACGACCTCTCGATCGACCAGCCCGGCACCAAGGAGCTCGTCGCCGTCGGCACGGGGACGAGCTCCGTCGCGAGCGATCCGTTCGAGGTGACCTCCGTCACCCGCCTTCTCCCCGTCGTCCTCGACGTCGTGAGCGGCTCCGCGCACTACGTCACCGAGATGGCGCTGACGAACACCTCGTCCGCGGCGGTTCCGGTCTCGATGCTCTACACGGCCTCGCTCGGCTCGAAGGAAGGGTCGGGCACCGCGGCCGACACTCTCCAGCCGGGCGAGCAGAAGAAGATCGTCGACGTCCTCTCGTACCTGCGCGCCAAGGGCCTCGCGATCCCGCCGTCAGCGGCACAGCCGCAGCAGGGAGGGACCCTCTTCGTGACGTTCCAGGGGGCCGGCGCCACGGACCCGAAGCTCTTCTCGGCGACGGCGCGGACGGCGTCCCTGACGGACACCCCACAGCCCGCGGGCCGTGCCGGGCTCGCCTATCCGGGCATTCTTCCGGGCGAGTCGGCGACGACGAGCGCGACGATCTTCGGTCTCCGCTCGACGCCCTCCGACCGGACGAACGTGGCGGTCTTCAACACGTCCTCCGACCCGGTGACGCTCCGGATCACGGTCTTCTCGGGGACCGGCGATGGGGTGTCCGTCGTCTTCCGGGCCGCGGAGACGCTGCCCCCGTACGGCTGGCTGCAGTACGGCTCGCGCGAGATCCTGGAAGGCACCGGGATCGCGAAGGGCTGGGTCACCGTCGAGCGGACGTCGACAACCGGCGCGTTCAGCGCGTACGCGGTCATCAACGACAACGTGACGAACGACGGCTCCTTCATGACGCCGACCGCTGCCACGTCCGCCGCCACGGGCCTGACCGTCCCCGTTCTCGTCGAGACGCCCGCCTTCCGGAGCGAGCTGACGCTCGCCAACCGGAGCGGCGTAACCGCCACCCTGACGCTCGCCTACGTCGAGTCGAGCTCTCCCGCGTTCGGGCCCGGCGGGACCACGACCGTCCAGCTGGGGCCCTTCGAGGAGCAGATCATCCCCGAGGCCGTCGACTATCTCCGGAGTCACGGCGTCTTCGTCGGGCCGATGGACGCCGCGCCGTACGTCGGCTCCCTTCGCGTCTCCGTTTCCGGGACGACGGCCGAAAACGTCTTCGCCGGGGCGCGGACCGCGTCACCGTCCCCGGCCGGCGGGCAGTTCGGCCTCTTCGCGCCGGGCGTCTTCTCGGGACAGGAGGCCTCCTCCGACGCCACCCTCTACGGCCTCATGGCCGACGCCGAGAACCGGACGAACGTGGCGGTCGTGAACGCGGGGAGCGACGGGGCCGGGACGGTCGTGCTTCAGCTTCAGGCCTACGACGGCGACGCGGGAGGCGCGCCCCGGGGGGACGCCCTCTCCGTCTCGCTCGCCCCCGGCCAGTGGGCGCAGCCCGCCAACTTCTTCCGGAATTCCGGCGTCGCGAACGGCTGGGTCCGCGTGACGCGGCTCTCCGGCTCCGCTCCCTGGATCGCCTACGGCGTCGTCAACGACGGCTCGAGATCCGGCGAGCGGACCGGCGACGGGGCCTACGTCCCGATGACGAAGTGAGCGCGGAAACGCCCGGAGGATCCCGCCGCGAGCCGCTGTTCCTGCTCCTCGCCGCCGCTGCCGTCCTCGTCTGGTCGGGGATCGGGCCGAAGGACCGGTTCACCTGGTGGATGGAGGTGGCGCCGGTCCTGATCGGCGCCCCGATCCTCGCGGCGACGTATCGCCGCTTCCCGCTGACGCCGCTCATCTATCGTCTTCTGCTTGCTTCACGCCGTCATCCTGATGGTGGGCGGGCACTGGACGTACGCCGAGGTGCCGCTCGGCTTCTGGATGAAGGACGCGTTCGGCTTCGCGCGGAACCACTACGACCGGATCGGCCACTTCGCGCAGGGCTTCGTCCCGGCGCTCCTCGCGCGCGAGATCCTCCTCCGGAAGACGCCGCTTCGCCCCGGCGGCTGGCTCTTCTTTCTCGTGACCTCGGTCTGCCTCGCCTTCAGCGCGTTCTACGAGCTGACCGAGTGGTGGGCTGCGGCCGTGAAGGGCGAGGCGGCCACGGCCTTCCTCGGGACGCAGGGCGACCCGTGGGACACGCAGTGGGACATGTTCCTCTGCCTGATCGGCGCCCTCGCTTCCCAGCTTCTCTTCTCGCGGGAGCACGACCGGGAGCTGGCCGCCTTGGCTTCCGTGCCTGACCGGTGCCGATGGCCGTTATAATGGCCACCGCCATGAACACCGTGACGGCCTCCCAGGCCCGGAACACGCTGCTGACGCTCCTTCGGGGGGTCGAGGAGCGGGGCGAGACCGTACGGATCACGCGGAACGGGCTTCCGGCCGGCGTCCTCGTCCCCGTCGAAGAGTGGGAGAGCCTCCTCGAGACGGTCTCCATCCTCTCCGATGCTTCGGCGATGAAGAAGATCGCCCGCGCCCGGCGCGAGCGGGCCGCGGGGCGGTTCCTGAACCACGAGGAGGTCTGGGGACCCGATGCCTTACCGGCTGCTCTACCTTCCCGGCGCCGCACGGGATCTGGCAAGCCTCTCCGCCGACGTCGCCCGGCGGGCCCGAAGAGCGCTCGAGCGGCTCGCTGAAGAGCCTCGCGCCGGCAAGCCACTCCACGGCGAGCTGGCGCCATGGTGGTCCTTCCGCGTCGGTGACTACCGGATCGTCTACGAGATCCGCGACCGCGAGGTCGTCGTTCTCGTCGTGATGGTCGGCCACCGCCGCGAGATCTACGAGCGGGCCCGCCGGCGAAAATCACCGCAGTTGTCGACGAGGCGAACGAAGCCGCGCCTCAGCCCCGCTGAACCGGCAGGATCTCCTTCCTCGGGAAGACGAGCGAGGCGACGACGGACGCCGCGATGCAGAGGATGATGATCCCGAGCGACCAGGAGACCGGGAACTTCCCGCCGAAGGCCTCGTTCAGCCACGCCATCTTCAGGCCGACGAAGATCAGGACGACGCCGAGGCCGTACTTCAGGAGGTAGAACTTCCCGACCGCCCCGGCCAGCAGGAAGAACATCGCGCGCAGGCCGAGGATGGCGCAGATGTTCGACGTGAAGACGATGAGCGGCTCGTCCGTGATGGCGAAGATGGCCGGGACCGAGTCGATCGCGAAGACGATGTCGGTGAACTCGATGAAGACGAGGGTGAGGAAGAGCGGCGTCGCGACGAAGCGGCCGGCCTCCCGGACGAAGAAATTCTGCCCCTTCAGCTCGTGCGTCACCGGGAAAGAACTTCTTCACGAGCCGGATGGCGACGTTTTTCTCCGGGTCGATCGGTTTCTCCGGGACGAAGAGGAGCTTCAGGCCCGTGAGGACCAGGAAGCCCCCGAAGACCCAGAGGACCCAGTGAATCGAGAGGAGCGCGGCGCCGAGCGCGATGAAGATCGCCCGGAAGACGAGAGCGCCGAGGATCCCCCAGAAGAGGACGCGGTGCTGGACCTCGGACGGGATCTGGAAGAACGTGAAGATGACGACGAAGATGAAGATGTTGTCGACCGAGAGCGCCTTCTCGACGATGTAGCCGGTCAGGAACTCGAGGAAGACCTGCCACGCGGCGGCCTCGGGGACGAAGCCCGGCAGGGCCGCGAAGGTCCGGAACCTGCGGGAAGCGCCAGGCGGCGTACTTCCAGAGCGCGACGCCGACGAGGAGGGACAGGACGACCCAGACGACGCTCCACGCCGACGCCTCCCTGAAGGAAACCGTGTGCGCCTTCCGGTGAAAGACGCCGAGGTCCAGCGCGAGGACGGCCAGGACGCCGAGCAGGAAGAGCCCGTAGACCCACCAGGTCTCGGCGAACGGAAAGAGAACGACGTCGGAGGCCAATTACGCTGGCCGAAGGCCCCCGCCCTTCGCCATCTCCTCGAGGCGCGCGACCCGCTCCTTCGTCGACGGGTGCGTCGAGAAGAGACTGGCAATGCCGCCCGCGGTGAAGGGATTCACGATGAAAAGGTGCGCCGTGGCGGGCGAGCCGTGCTGCATCGGTACCTCGGCCTTCCACCCCTCGAGCTTCCGGAGCGCGTTCGCGAGCGCCATCGGGTTCCCGGTGATCTGCGCGCTCGCCTCGTCGGCGAGGAACTCCCGCGAGCGCGAGATGGCCATCTGGATCAGCATCGCGGCGAACGGCGCCACGAGGACGCCGATCAGGCCCGCGAGCGGGTGCCCCCCCTCGCCGTCCTCACGCCGTCCGCCGCCGAAGAAGAGAGCGAAGTTCGCGAGCTGCGACAGCGCGCCCGCGAGCGTGGCGGCCACCGTCATGATGAGCGTGTCGCGGTTCTTCACGTGCCCCAGCTCGTGGGCGATCACACCCGTGACCTCCTCGCGGCTCATCAGCCGCAGGAGCCCCTGAGTGGCGGCCACGGCCGCGTGGTTCGGGTCGCGCCCGGTCGCGAAGGCGTTCGGCGCTTCCTCCGGGATCACGTAGACCTTCGGCATCGGGATCTGCGCCCGCTGCGCGAGGTCGCGGACGATCGCGAAGAACTCGGGCGCCTCGGTCTCGGTCACCGGCTGCGCGCGGTACATCTTGAGGACGATCTTGTCCGAGAACCAGTAGCTCACGAAGTTCATGCCGAGGGCGAAGATGAGGGCGATCATCATTCCCTGCCGGCCGCCGAGGAGCTGGCCCACCCAGAGGAACAGGGCCGTCAGCACCGCCAGAAGGATCAGTGTCTTCATCCGGTTCATGTCGAGTCCTCCCCGCGCCGGGTTCCGGGCGCGGTTCTTCGACGAGCTTATACGAGGCCGGGAGGCGCCGGGATTCGGCCCGGCTAACTCGCTGATTCCGGGCTGATTCATTCAAATCATGGTCCTCCCCGCCGCCCCGACGAATGATCGGCCGGTTACGGGGGGTCTACTCATGTCAGAACGTCGTCTTCTCACCCTCGATGGCAATGAAGCTGTCGCATCGGTCGCACACCGGACGAACGAGGTCATCGCCATCTACCCGATCACCCCCTCCTCGAACATGGGCGAATGGGCCGACGAGTGGTCTTCCAAAGGGATGAAGAACATCTGGGGCGTCGTGCCAGAGGTCGTCGAGATGCAGTCCGAGGGAGGCGCCGCGGGCGCGGTCCACGGCGCGCTTCAGGCGGGCGCCCTCGCGACGACCTTCACGGCCTCGCAGGGCCTTCTACTGATGATCCCCAACATGTTCAAGATCGCGGGCGAGCTCACCTCGTACTGCATGCACGTGGCGGCCCGGACGGTGGCGACGCACGCGCTCTCGATCTTCGGGGACCACTCGGACGTCATGGCCTGCCGCCAGACCGGCTTCGCGATGCTCTGCTCGAACTCGGTGCAGGAAGCGCACGACTTCGCCGCCATCGGCCAGATGGCGACGCTCCGCTCGCGCGTCCCCGTCCTCCACTACTTCGACGGGTTCCGGACGTCCCACGAGGTTGCCGGCATCGAGGAGCTCTCGGACGACGATCTCCGCGCCCTTCTCGACGAGAAGGCCATCGCCGCCCACAGGGAGCGCGCGCTGACTCCCGACCGTCCGGTCCTCCGCGGCTCGGCCCAGAACCCCGACGCCTTCTTCCAGGCGCGCGAGGCCGGAAACCGCTGGTACGCGGCCTGCGCCGGGATCCTGCAGGAGGAGATGGACCGCTTCGCGAAGCGGATGGGGCGCTCGTACCACCTATTCGACTACGTCGGGCATCCTCAGGCCGAGCGGGTCATCGTCCTCCAGGGCTCGGGCGCCGAGGCGGCCCACGAGACGGTCGAGTACCTCGTCGGCAAGGGAGAGAAGGTCGGCATCGTCAAGGTCCGGGTCTTCCGCCCGTTCGACATTCCAGCGTTCGTGAAATCGCTCCCGAAGACGGTGAAGTCGATCGCCGTCCTCGACCGGACGAAGGAGCCGGGCGCCATCGGCGACCCGCTCTACCTCGACGTCGTGACGGCGCTCGTCGAGGCGAAGGCCTCCCAGACCAGCGCCTTCGCCCGCGAACCTCTCGTCGTCGGCGGCCGGTACGGCCTTTCGTCGAAGGAGTTCACGCCGGCCATGGTCAAGGCCGTCTTCGACGAGCTCGCGAAACCCGCTCCGAAGAACCATTTCACCGTCGGCATCGTCGACGACGTCACGCACACGTCCCTCCGATGGGACCCCGACTTCGACACCGAGCCCGAGGACGTGAGACGCGCCGTCTTCTACGGCCTCGGCGCCGACGGGACCGTCGGCGCGAACAAGAACTCGATCAAGATCATCGGGGAGGAGACCGACCACTTCGCCCAGGGCTACTTCGTCTACGACTCGAAGAAGTCGGGCGCCATCACGATCTCCCACCTCCGCTTCTCGAAGCGCCCGATCCGCTCGACCTACCTCGTGACGAAGGCGAAGTTCGTCGCCTGCCACCAGGAACCGTTCCTCGACAAGTTCGACGTCCTCGAGGCGGCCGCCCCCGGCGCCACGGTCCTCCTGAACGTCCCCTACCCCCCGGGCGAGGCGTTCGACCATCTTCCGACGGAGATGCAGGAGACGATCCTCGAGCGGAAGCTCAAGGTCTACGTCATCGACGCCTACAAGGTCGCCCGCGACCTCGGGATGGGCGTCAGGATCAACACGATCATGCAGACCTGCTTCTTCGCGATCAGCGGCGTCCTGCCGCGCGAGGAAGCGATCGCGCAGATCAAGAAGGCGATCGAGAAGACGTACGGGAAGAAGGGCGCGGAGATCGTCAAGCGGAATTTCGCGGCGGTCGACGGGACGCTCGAGCACCTTGCCGAGATGAAGGTCCCCGGCAAGGTCACGTCGACGCGGAAGCGACCGCCCATCGTCTCGGACGCCGCACCGGACTTCGTCAAGCGCGTCTCGGCCGTCATGCTGGCCGGAAAGGGGGACCTCCTCCCCGTCAGCGCCTTTCCGCCGGACGGCACCTGGCCGCTCTCGACCGCTCGCTGGGAGAAGCGAAACATTGCCCTCGACATCCCGGTCTGGGACGAGGCGCTCTGCATCCAGTGCAACAAGTGTGCGATGGTCTGCCCTCACGCGGCGATCCGCGTGAAGGTCTACGAGCCGGCGGCGCTCGGAAAGGCCCCGGCCACGTTCAAGTCGGTCGACTTCAAGGGGCCCGAGTACAAGGGGCAGAAGTACACCGTCCAGGTCGCTCCCGAGGACTGCACGGGCTGCACGCTCTGTGCCGTCGTCTGCCCGGCCAAGGACAAGTCGAACCCGAAGCACAAGTCGCTCGACATGGCGCCGCAGCGCCCGCTCCGCGAGGCGGAGGCCGTGAACTTCTCGTTCTTCCTCGACCTCCCCGAGGCCCCGCGGGAGACGGTGCGTCTGGACGTGAAGGGAACGCAGTTCCTGGAGCCCCTCTTCGAGTTCTCGGGCGCCTGCTCAGGCTGCGGCGAAACGCCCTACGTCAAGCTTCTGACGCAGCTCTTCGGCGACCGGACGGTCATCGCGAACGCCACGGGCTGCTCCTCGATCTACGGCGGCAACCTTCCGACGACTCCCTACGCCGTGAACCGCGACGGGCGCGGCCCGGCCTGGTCCAACTCGCTCTTCGAGGACAACGCCGAGTTCGGGTTCGGATTCCGCCTCGCCATCGACGCGATGAACGGCCGCGCGAAGCACCTCCTCGGTCAGCTCTCCGCCCCGCTCGGCGAGACGCTCGTCGACGAGCTGATGAAGGCCGACATGACGAACGAGGCCGGCATCGCCGCGCAGCGTGCCCGTGTCGAGGCGCTCCGCGCCAAGCTGAAGGGGCTCGACGGGGACCACGCCGAGGCGGCGAAGGTCCTCTCGAAGATCGCCGACTACCTCGTCAAGAAGTCGGTCTGGATCGTCGGCGGCGACGGGTGGGCCTACGACATCGGCTACGGCGGGCTCGACCACGTCCTCGCCTCGGACAAGGACGTCAACATCCTCGTCCTCGACACGGAGGTCTACTCGAACACCGGCGGGCAGCAGTCGAAGGCGACGCCGATGGGAGCGGCGGCCAAGTTCGCCGCGAATGGCAAGGGGGTCCCGAAGAAGGACCTCGGCATGCTGGCGATGACCTACGGCCACGTCTACGTCTCCCACATGGCGTTCGGCGCGAAGGACAACCAGACCGTCAAGGCCTTCCTCGAGGCGGACTCCTACCACGGGCCGTCGATCCTCATCGCCTACAGTCCCTGCATCGCGCACGGCTACGACCTGGCGTTCAGCCTCGAGCAGCAGAAGCTCGCGGTCGACTCCGGCTACTGGCCGCTCTACCGCTTCGACCCCCGCCGCATCCCGACGGGCGAGACGCCGCTCGTCTTGGACACCGCGCAGATCAAGTCGGGCATCGCCCAGTTCATGCGGAACGAGGCGCGCTTCCGGATGGTCGAGCAGCAGGATCCGGCGCGCTTCAAGATGCTCCTTCACAAGGCCGAGCGCGAGGTGCGCAACCGCTTCTCCATCTACGAGAACCTCGCCAAGCTGACCATGACGAAGGCCGGCGCTCCGCCTCCGGCGGCCGCGCCCGCCCCGCCGGCCCCCGAGGCCGCCCCGAAGGCGTGAGGAGATGACGATGGACCTCTCGACCACCTACCTCGGCCTCAAGCTCCCTCACCCGTTCATGCCGGGTGCCTCGCCGATGGTGGACGACCTGGACGTCGTCCGCCGCCTCGAGGACGCCGGCGCCTCGGCCATCGTCATGCACTCGCTCTTCGAGGAGCAGATCACCCGCGAGCAGCTCGGCACGGTCCAGGCGATGGAGATGCACGCCGGCGCCTTTGCCGAGGCGCTCTCCTATTTTCCGGAGCCGGAGGATTACAAACTCGGCCCCGAGCAGTACCTCGACCAGATCCGGAAGATCAAGTCGGCCGTGAAGGTCCCCGTCATCGCCTCGCTCAACGGCGTGACGCTCGGCGGCTGGCTCGAGTACGCGCAGAAGATCGAGCAGGCAGGCGCCGACGCGCTGGAGATGAACGTCTACTACCTCGCCACGAAGGCGTGGGAGGCCGGCAGCCTCGTCGAGCGCCGGATTCTCGAGATGGTCCACGCCGTGAAGACCGGCGTCAAGATGCCGGTCGCGGTCAAGCTCTCCCCGTTCTTCTCGTCGTTGGGACACTTCATCAGCGAGCTGGACCGGCTGAAGGTGGACGGGCTCGTCCTCTTCAACCGCTTCTACCAGCCCGACATCGACCCCGAGGAGCTGGAGGTCGTCCCCAGCCTTCACCTCTCCGACTCCACGGAGCTGCTCCTCCGGCTCCGGTGGCTCGCGATCGTCGCGGGCCGCGTGAAGGCGAGCCTCGCGGTGACGGGTGGCGTCCACACCGGCCTCGATGCGGTCAAGGCGGTCATGACCGGCGCCGACGCGGTCCAGGTCGTCTCGGCCCTTCTCCGCCGCGGGCCGAAGCACCTCGCCGTGATCCGGCAGGAGTTCACGCAGTGGATGGAGAAGCACGAGTACGAGTCGGTCGCCCAGATGAAGGGCTCGATGAGCCTCCTGAAGTCGCCCGACCCGGCCTCGTTCGAGCGCGCGAACTACATGCGAATCCTCCAGGGTTTCAAGTGGGAGAGCCTTGCGCCGGCCGGCTCCTGAACCGCGGCCGTTCCTGACGTCCCCCCGCCCCCCCGTCGTCCGCCCAGCTGGCGCCCCCCGCCGCTCCGGATGACGGGGGGGCTTCTTTTCCGCGGACCCTACTTCGACTTCGGCGGGGGGGCCGGCTTCGGGGCGGACGCCGGGGCCGGCGCCTTTCCCTCGGCGGCCTTCTTCCGCGTGTAGCGGAACTCGAGGAGAGGCCGGATGTCCTGCTCCGACACCTTCTCTTCGAAGATCTCTCCCCAAAGGGTCTCGTCCCAGTTCACGACGCGGAGCGTGATCTGGGCCGGTTCGCCCCAGAAGTAGAACGTGCCCGAGAGGTTCAGCCGGCCGCTGTCCCAGCTTTGCTCGGAGACGAGCGGGCTGTTCGTGCCTCGGCCCTCGCTCGTGTAGTACTGCCAGTACCAGAGTTTCTTCCACGGGTCGAAACCGAGGTACGCGACGCTCTCCCCGCCGTCCTCCATCTTCACGCGCGAGACGACCCACCGGTTCCCAAGGTCGAGCTTCACGTCGGCCGTCCCCTTCCGGATCTTCTCGGGAGCGAACCTCGTCGCGTAGATCCGCTCCGTGACGTCCCACGTCCCGAGCATGAACTTCGCGAGGGCGAGCGGCGGGGGCGGCGTCTCCGCGAGCGCCTTGAGCCCCGGCTCGCTGCGGAACTTCTTCTCGACCCTCTCGAGGATGTTCGGCCGGGCGCCGTCGTCCACCTGGGCGACGACGGCGACGGGCGTGGCGAGGACCGCAAGGGCGACGGCGGCGAAGGCGAATCTCGGATGTCTCATGGGAACGGGATTCTAAGGCGAGATAACCTCGGGGCCGCCATGACGTCCGCGCTCGAGCTTTTCCGGAAACGCCTCCTCGCCGGCCTCCGCGAGGTGGCCGAGGCTCGCCGCGCACCCGAAGTGCAGCGCTATCTCAAGTCGGCGATGCCCTGCCTCGGCGTCACGACGCCGAGACGAAACCCCGTCTACAGGGCCGTCTTCCCCCACGCGCCGTTCCGGAACGCCCGCGCGTGGCGATCCCTCTGCCTCGGTCTCTTCCGCCGCGCCACTTACCGTGACGAGTGGTGGGCGGCCGTCGCCCTGACCGGGGACCGCCGGGCCGACGACTGGCAGACGATGGACGCGCTCCCGATGTACGAGGAGATGATCGTCACGGGGGCCTGGTGGGACGTCGTGGACGACGTCGCCACTCACCGGCTCTCGACGCTCCTCCGCCGGCACCCGAAGGAGATGCGCCGGGAGATGCGGTCCTGGAGCCGCAGCGAGAACCTCTGGAAGAGGCGAAGCGCCATCCTCTGCCAGATCCCGTTCAGGAAGGAGACCGACCTGCGGCTCCTCTACGCCTGCCTGGAGCCGTCGCTTTCTTCGAAGGAGTTCTTCCTCAGGAAGGCGATCGGCTGGGCGCTCCGGCAATACGCATGGACCGACCCGGAGGAGGTGGCCCGCTACGTGACGGAGAACCGCACCCGCCTCTCCGGGCTCTCGATCCGCGAGGCGCTGAAGAACATCCGTCACGCGTGAAACCGCGATCGAGTCGCGATATTGTCCCGCCAGGAGGATTGAATGAAAACCAAGGTGCTGCTGCTGTCCACCCTGCTCGCCCTTCCCGCCGCCGCCCAGACCGGCGCACCCGGCGGCGCCGCCCCGGCTCCGGCCCCGAACAGCGCGCTGACGGGACTGAAGTTCGCGTGGAATCGGGTGATGGACATTGCGGTGAGGGCCGCCGAGAAGATGCCGGAGGAGAGCTACTCCTTCAAGCCGTCTCCCGACGTCCGGAGCTTCGGTCAGCTCGTGGGGCACGCCGCCGACGCCAACTTCATGTTCGCCGCGATGGCCGCTCGGCGAGAAGCCGATCCCGCGCGACGTCGAGAAGACGAAGACCTCGAAGGCCGACCTCGTCGCCGCCCTCAAGGAGTCGTTCGCCGAGTGCGACAAGGTGTTCGGAAAGAACGACGCGGACTACGCCGCACCGATGACGCTCTTTGGCCGGGAGACGAACCGCTGGGCGGTCGTCGGCCTGATCGTGGGCCACAACTGGGAGCACTACGGCAACATGGTCACCTACATGCGGATCAAGGGGATCGTCCCGCCCTCGAGCGAGCCGCGCCCCGAGGCCCCGAAGCCCGCGCCCGCGAAGTAGCTTTCGGGAAACCCGCAGCGGATCGGCGTGCGCGCCGCCGCCGCCGGGGCCCTCTCATTTCTCCGAAGGCGGGGTCCGCCGCAGGAGGAGACTGTCGTCGTTCGGCGTGGGAGTGCGCGTCATGGCGTTGGCTGTCGGAGCCGGCGTCGGAGAGGGACCAGGCGTCGAAGGGGGGGCCGGCGTCGGAGTCGTTGCCGGCGTCGGACTCATGACAGGCGCGTCCTGGCGCTGCGAAACGCCCGGAGCGCCGGCCTCCCGGGAAGGGGGGAGCGTCGACCGGGCAGCCGCCATCCCCGCGATCGCCGCCGCCAGGAGGAAAAGTACTCCTCTAGGGCTCATCGGATACCTCCACGGGAGGCGGGTGCAGACGGCGTGCCACGTTTTCCTCAGCAAAATCAGGGTTCGCGGTCCGCGGTGCCTCGTAAGACTTACGATCTTCGCCCGTCTGGATGACGACGACGGCAGCCCACTCAGGCGATCTCGAGCCAGCCGAACCAGACCGGGTGGTTCGTCCCGGTACCATTCGAGCACCTTCCGGATCGTCTCCTGCTTATCGATCGGCACGACTCTCTCGTCGAGCTGGTCGAAGTGGACGCGGACGGTCTCCCCGTCGTGCTCGAGGGCCTGGGAGAGCATCGTCTGCAGCTCGTTGCGGATTCGCCCCGAGTCGGAGACCTTCACCGGGCGCGTCGTGTGGTCGACGCCCGACATGAAGCGGACGAGGAGCGGGCTGAAGACGTGCCGCGCCGTCTCCAGCGGCTCCATCAGCCGGAACGTGAAGGTGATGCGGCTCGCGGCGTTGTGCGTGGCGAGCCGCGTCGTCACTTTGTAGACGCCGTCGCCCACCGACGTCACGCCGTGGCTCCCCGTGTAGGGGTCGTCGCAGATGTAGCCGGTCGAGGCCAGCACCTTCCAGTTCTTTCCGGGAAGGAAGTCGTCGGGCCGAAGCGCCGGCCGGCCGAGGGGGACGTTCGAGGCGGCCGCCTCCCGGATCGCCTCCGCGTACGCCTGCACCTTCGCGGCCTCCACCTCCCGCCCGCCCAGCAGCTCCGCGACCTTCCGCGCGAAGTCGGGCGCGGCCGGGTCCATCTGCATCAGCTTCCCTTCCACGTGGCACGGCTGCTCGAAGCTGGGCGAGAAGAGAGACATCGAGGCGTCGACGTCCAGCACCTCGGAGAGGCTGGCCGCCTGCATCGCCTCAGCCGTCGCGGCGTAGCCGTCGCAGAGGAAGAGGTGGGTCGCGCCCGCGGCGTCCTTCCAGCTTCCGACGAGGAAGGTCGGGGCGTACGTGCCCGAGTCGGTGAAGACCTCGAGACCCGAGGGCGCCTTCCAGCCGTCCTCGACGAGGTGCACCCCCAGCGCCTGCCACTCGTCCCACAGCCTCCCCAGCCGCGCCAGGCGGCTCTTCCCCCGCAGCGTCCAGACGTGGATGTTCTTCCTCTCGAGGCCGGGATAGGCCGCCTCGATCGCCCGGACCACGTCGGCCCGCGGGGTCCGGTAGTCGAGCAGCAGCGAGGCGCGGTCCGCCGCCTCGGCCACGCGCCGCGGCACCGTGAGGCAGCCCATGTACGACTCGTACGGGCGCGACAGGAGGAGCGGCGAGTCGAACAGGTGGAAGACCGCCATCGGGCCGGTCGCCTTCCCTTCGGCGAATCGGGTCGTGTTCTCGAGCGTGTCGACGGCGGCGCCCCAGAGCGTGATCCCCCGTTTCTGCAGCCAGCCGTGGAAGTGCTCGAACGTGTGTCCCGGCTCGTTCAGCAACCGGCGCACCCGGCGGTCCACCATTCGAGCAACCTCGGGGCGGGCGTAGACGCGCCCGAAGCCGAGGAGCGGGTTCGCGCCCATCTCGGGGCTCTCCCCCGCCTTCGGCATCAACCCTTCGCCAAGGGAGACCATGATCGCGTGGTTCTCGGGCAGGGTGCGCGTCAGGTGCCAGAGGCCCTCGCTCATCACGTAGGCGCTGATGGCGTCCGCCCCCTTCTTGACCTGGTTGTAGGTGGCCTTGTCCTTCCCGGCTCCCTCGCCGTAACCCCCGAAGAGGCGCGTGCCGAGCGCCGTAGCCGCGGACGTCATCGCGAGACACCGGGCGATGCCGCGCGGCGTGAACGAGTACGCCGAGACCGGCTCCTGCTGGGCCCGGTCCACTTCCACCTCTTCCAGCCAGAGGTGAAAGCGAAGCAGAACGGGCCTCGTATCGAAGGCCCACTGCGCGACGAGATTCCGCTTGTCGATCTCCGTCATGCCGACTTGCGTCTAATACTACCCGGGCCAGCCGGCGACGCGAATTTCATAATGGAAAATGTAGACCTGACCCCAAGCTGGTTCAGGCTGATTCGGTCGAGACCTTCTCCAGGTGCGAGAATTCGGCATGCGCCAACACTGCCTTGCCCCACCTGCGCTGCTGGTGTCAATCGCCCTGGCGGCTCCCGTCGCGATCGCGGTGGACACCACGGCGAGCCCGCGAATTACCCCTCGGGCAGCCGTCGCCAAGGCGCCCCCGAAAGTCCCCCAGTTCCCGGCCGACGTCAAAGCCCTCGGCGACCGTCTCTCGCGCACGGCGTCGCCCGCTGTCAGGTCGTGGGCGAACCAGAACGCACACGGCATCGCGAAGGGAACCGGCGAGCCCGAGGCCCTCGCCCGGGCGGCCGTCTCCTCCCGGTGGTCGCATGCCCACGCCGCCGACGCGTCCGACACCCTCGCGTTCATCGCGAACTACGAGGCCGCGAAGCTGCTGCAGGAGGGCATCAAGAGAGACCTCGATTCGATGTCGGAGATGGGCGAAATGGAATCGTTGCGTCTCCAGATGGCCATGGACCGCCTCAGCAAGTTGATGTCCACGCTCTCGAACCTCCTCAAGAAGAGCTCGGACACCGCTCAGAGCATCGTCCAGAACCTGAAATAGAGACGGCTCATGCACGCCAGACTCATCGCATGCGCATTGGTCGGTTCCGTCGCCGCTGCCACCACAATTCCGCCGGACCTCACGGCGCGCGCCGACCAGCTGCGGAAGGAAGCCTCTCCGCAGGTTCTCGCGTGGGCCGACGAACAGGCCCGGGGGCTTGCGCGCTCGCACGGCCCGGTGGACGTTGCCGCACTTCAGGCGGCGGCCCGGGCGAGGTTCGGGAAGAAGCAGAGCGCTTCAGTCGGAAACGCCGCGCCGGCCGGAACGACGAACTGGGCAGTTCTCGGCGATATGGGAAACGGCGATATCGAGGCGCTCGCCTTCCTCGTCCTCATGCAGGCCGCGAAATCGGCCCAGGAAGATCTGAAGGCCATCATGGACGGCGTGAAAGCCGCCAACGCCGAGAAGTCGAAACAGCGGGCCGCAGTGACCAGCATCCAGCGAACGACGCCCACCCCGACCCCGGCAACGGACCGCGCGTCCGTGCTGCTGACCGCCGCCCGGGAGCTCCAAGACAGGACGCGCGGCGCCCAGCTCTCGCGGGTGGCGCCGCGTTGAGGCTCCGGGCCCGGTCCCGAGACGACGGATGGGAGGTCCGATGATTCGAAACGCGACGGTTCTGGTGCTCGCCGCGGCCCTCGCGCTGAACGCGCCCGCCGCCAACCTGGAGATTCCGCAGAAATATCTCGACCAGGAGGCCCGGACGCGGGCCGCGCTCACGTCCGCGGAGCAGGCACGCGTTAGCGCGCTCGTGGCCCGGCTCTCCCCGAAGATGTCGATTCAGGACGTCAGGACAATGGCGGCGGGCGATTCGGCGGGGACTCTCTTCGTCGTCATGATGGAGTATCTCAAGATGGTCCTGAAAGAGGCGCGCGGAGACGCGAAGATCCAGCGCTCGCAGGCCGAGCTGGCCCTCGCCGAAAAGGAAGGGAAGCTCGCTCAGGAGAAAGGGAAGATCGACGCCCAGAAACGGGAGGCCGAGGAACGATTCAACAACGCGATGGCGAGCGCGAATCTCGAGATGTTGATGGGCATGGCCTCCGGATTGGCCAGCGTCGGCAGCGCCGGGCTGGTGGCGGGCGGCCCCACGGGGAACGGTACGGCGAACGCGCCAGTCGGCGCGGCCAGACTCGCCGTCACACCGGTCCCGGTCAAAGGCGTTTCGACGCCGACGAAAACCCCGACGAGAACTCCTGCGCCCGGAAAGTGAGCGGCGCCCGGGTCCTATAACAGAAAACATAGACCTGACCCCGACCCTCGTGAGAGATTCGTCCCGATGAACATGATCCGGGTCTTCGGGCTCAGCCTTCTTGTCTTCGCCACGGGGTGCCTCGCCGCCCAGCCGTTCGACCCGAGCCTGTTCTCGGGGATGCGCTGGCGCCTCGTGGGGCCGTTCCGCGCGGGTCGAACCGTCACGGCTACCGGAGTGCCCGGCCACCCGGACCGCTTCTACTTCGGGGCGGTAGGCGGCGGGGTCTGGCGGAGCGACAACGCCGGGCGGACGTGGGAGCCGATCTTCGACTCGCAGCCCGTCGCCTCGATCGGCGCCGTGGCCGTCGCCCCCTCCGACCCGGATGTCCTCTACGTCGGCTCGGGCGAGGCCGACATGCGAAACGACATCTCCTACGGGAACGGTGTCTACAAGTCGGCCGACGGCGGGAAGAGCTGGACGCATCTGGGCCTTGCCGACACGCGGCAGATCGGCCAGATCCTCGTCGACCCGAAAAACCCCGACCTCGTCTACGTCGCCGCTCTCGGGCACGCTTACGGCCCGAACAGGGAGCGCGGCGTCTTCCGATCGAAAGACGGCGGGAAGACGTGGGCAAACGTCCTCTACAAGGACGAGAACACCGGCGCCGTCGATCTCGCGATGGACCCCAGCAACAGCAGGACGATCCTCGCAGCCCTCTGGCAGACGCGGCGTCCCCCCTGGAGCGTCTATCCCCCCTCGAACGGCCCCGGCAGCGGCCTCTATCGTTCTGAAGACGGCGGCGACACGTGGAAGCAGATCACGGCCGGCATTCCCTCGGAGACGCTCGGCCGCATCCGGATTGCCTTTGCCCCGTCGGACCCCCGCCGCGTTTACGCCATCGCCGACGCGAAGGAGGGGGGCCTCTATCTTTCCGACGACTCCGGCCTCACCTGGAAGCGGACCAGCTCGGATCGGCGCATCTGGCAGCGCGGCTGGTACTGGGCTGGCGTCAACGTCGACCCGAAGGACCCAAATGTCGTCTACGCCCTGAACACGGCGATGTTCCGCTCGACCGACGGCGGCAAGACGTTCCTTCCCTTCAAGGGAGCGCCGGGGGGCGACGACTATCACCGCCTCTGGATCGACCCCGCCGACCCGCGCCGGATGATCGTGGCAAGCGACCAGGGGGCGGTCGTCACCGTCGACGGCGGCAAGACGTGGAGCAGTTGGTACAACCAGCCGACCGCGCAGTTCTTCCACGCCACGACCGACGACCGGTTCCCCTACTGGATCTACGGCGCGCAGCAGGACAGCGGCGCCGTGGCCACGCCGTCGCAGACCGACTACCGCTCCATCACTCGGCGCGACTGGAAGGAGATCGCGGCCGGCGGCGAGAACGGTTACATCGCGCCCGACCCGGCCGACCCCGGCCTCCTCTATGGCGGCTCGGTCGACCGCTTCGACCTGAAGACGCTGCAGGAGCAAAGCATCGACCCGACGCTCGCCACCCCGGGCCACTACCGGAACGAGTGGACACTTCCCCTCGCCGTCTCGCCGCGCAATCCAAAGGGGGTCTGGTTCGGAAACCAGTTCCTCTTCCGGACGCTGGACGGAGGGCGAAACTGGGAGAAAGTCAGTCCCGACCTGACGCGCGAAAACCCCGGCGTCCCGCCCAATCTCGATCCGATCACCGCCGAGACGAGCGACACGAAGGGCCCGCGCCGGGGCGTCATCTACGCCATCGCGTTCTCACCCCTCGTCGACGGCCGGGTCTGGGTCGGCACCGACGACGGACTCGTCTGGCTCTCGCGCGACGACGGCCGGACCTGGACCAACGTCACGCCTCAGGCGCTCACGTCCTGGTCGAAGGTCGCCATCCTCGAGGCCTCGCACTTCGACGCGGAGACGGCGTATGCCGCGGTCGACCGGCACCGGATCGACGACATCGACCCGTACATCTATCGGACCCGGGACGGCGGAAAGAGCTGGACGTTCATCGCGAAGGGGATCCCCGCCGGCAGCTACGTCAACGTCGTCCGCGAGGACCCGACCCGCAAGGGCCTCCTCTACGCCGGCACCGAGACAGGCGTTTTCGTCTCGTTCGACGACGGCGACCATTGGCAGCCGCTCAAGCTCAATCTGCCCAACTGCTCCATCCGCGACATCGACGCGAAGCACGGCGACCTCGTCGTCGGCACGCACGGCCGGTCGTTCTGGGTGCTGGACGACCTTTCGCCGATTCGCCAACTCGATGCCCAAATCGCGGCGCAGGATGCGTTCCTGTTCGCGCCGCGTGAGGCCGTCCGGCTCCATCCGGCCCCCTTCCTCGGCACCCCCGAACCGAAGGACGAGCCGATGGCCGAGAACCCGCCTCGCGGGGCCGTCGTCGACTATTACCTCAAGGCCACGCAAGGCCCCGTGACGCTCGAGATCTTCGACCCGAGGGGAGACCTCGTCCACCGCACCTCCAGCGACGACAAGGTGCGCCAACCCGACCTCTCCCGCATCGTCATGACGCCTGACTGGGCCGCCACCGCCGAGCCCCTCTCCGCCGCGCCCGGCATGCACCGGTCCGTCTGGGACCTTCGATACGTCCTTCCGAAGGAGCTGGTTCCCCCGCATGGCTCCTGGCGCAGCGCCTCCGGCCCGTGGGCCCCTCCCGGCCGGTACACCGTCCGACTGACGGCCGCCGGCAAAGTCCTCACCCAGCCGCTCGTGGTGGCAAAAGACCCGCGGCTCGGCCCGTCGGTCACCGACGCCGACCTTCTTCGCCAGTTCGAGCTGACCCGAGAGATCGAGGCCGAGCGCGTCCGCGTGGCCCTGGCGCTCCGCGAGGCGAAGGCCCTGAGGACGCAGATCGCCACCCTTCGGAAGGAGAAGGGAATCGTCCGGCCCGCGATGGACGCCCTCGACGCATTCACGAAGGCGCTCGACGCGGCCGCCGGCCCGCCGCTTCCGCACGAGGAGTACTGGGACATCGACGAGATCCCCCAGAACACCCTCCGCCGCGTCGCAACCTCGCTGGCTGGCCTCGAGTCCGCCGTCCAGAGCGCCGACGCCGCGCCGACGCCCGACGCCGTCACCGGCTTTGCCGCGCGGAAGAAGCTCCTCGCCGAAGGCCTCGCCCACTGGCGCGACGTCCTCGCGAACGACCTCCCGAAACTGAACACGTCGCTCCAGGCCGCCGGCCTTCCGCCGCTGACGACGGAGTAAACGCCCCCCTTCGCTTCCTGTTCCAAGGACCGTCTGACGCGGTATGGTTCGCCTTCGGGAGTCGGCTTGTACCAGTTCCTCGCGGACGCGGTCGTTGTCGCACACCTCCTCTTCATCGCTTTCGTGGTCGCAGGGGGTCTTCTCGTTCTTCGTTGGCCGCGCGTCGCCTGGCTGCACATTCCAGCCGCGGCATGGGGCGCCGTGGTCGAGCTGATGGGGTGGGTGTGCCCCCTCACCCCGCTGGAAAACTGGCTTCGGGGCCGCGGCGGCGCCCCATACCAGGGAGATTTCGTCGCCCGATATCTCCTTCCGCTCATCTACCCGGAGAGCCTCACCTCCGCACGACAACGAATCCTCGGAGCGGTGGTCATCGCCGCGAATCTCGCCATCTACGCCGTCGTCATTCGAAAACGTCGGCTGAGCAGGCCGCCCGGACTTCCAATCGACCCGGACCGAAATCAGGCCCGAGAATCGCAGAATTAGTGGGTTGGATCCGCGGAGCGGTCCCGGTAGGATCCGCGCAGACGGATCATTTCACCGCTATCACACCAGGAGTCTGAGATGGCCAACGGTTCTTTCGACATCTTTCTGAAGCTCGACGGGATCGAGGGTGAGAGCGAGGCCAAGGGTCATGAGAAGGAGATGGTCGTCCTCTCCTACGAGCAGGCCATCGAGCACCCCGGCGGCTCGCCCGTAGGCGGAGGAGGGGCTGCGGGCAAGACCGTCTTCTCTGGCGTGAGGTTCCGCAAGCCCCTCGACAAGGGCTCGGTTCCGCTCCTGCTCGCGTGCGCGTCGGGCCTGCACGTCAAGGAGGCGCTCTTCACGTTCCGACGAGCGGGAACTGCCGTCGACTTCTACAAGGTCAGGCTCGAGGACGTGGTGGTGACCCGCATCGTGCAGCGGGCGGGCACGGGGGTGCAGTATCCGCTCTCTTTCGACACGCTGACGACGGGCGCCGACAGCGCGGGCTTCCTCGACGAAGCAACCGTGGATTACGCAAAGATCCAATGGGAGTACCGGACGTTTGGTGCCGACGGCAAGCTGACGGGGACGGTGACCGGGGGCTGGGATCTCAGGTTGAACAAGAAGATCTGACGGCCCTCAGACGTAGCGGAGCGCCTCCTCGGCCTCCTGCCGGATCACAAAGGCCCGATCCCAGTCGAAGGCCTCGTCGTCACCCACCAGGCTGTGAAGCGCTTTTCTGAAGACGTCCCGCTCGGCCGGCGTGAGGTGCCCCTGCCGAGCCATCTTCCCGAGGCTCCGGATCGCCTTCGCCCTCACGCCGGTGTTCCGGTCCGCCATGTTGGCTTCGAGCCGGGCGAGAAACTCGAGCCGCAGCCCGGCGGGCATTTCCGACGGAGGGATCGCTCCCGCGAGCCGCCCGAGCACCCGGGTCGCCGTGTCGCGCAGCTCGAGGTCCGGCGAGGCCGACGCCTCGACGGCCAGCTTCGCGGCCGCGACGACCTTCGGGGAGCGGATCTTCCCGAGGGCGTAGAGGATGAAGGCCCGGTGCGAGTCGTCGGCCGCGACGGCGTACTCCTCGATCAGCGGGCGGATGGCGTCGGCCCCGATCCGGCCGAGGGCGTGCCCGGCCGCCATCTGCGCCTTGAGGTCTCCGGCGTCGAGCTTCTCGACCAGGGCCGGAATGGCCCACTCGCCGAAGCCGACGACGAGGTCCACCGCCTCGTCGAGGACCGGAACGAGTTCTGGCCGGTCGAGCGGGTCGATGTAGAAGAGCGTCGAGACCAGTTCGAAGAGCTCTCGCGCCTCGCGGGAACCGACGCGGGCGATCTCCTCGCGAATCAGCGCGAGCCCCTGGCGCACCTGTTTGGGATCTTCGCTGGCGAGTAGGGTCCTGATGGGGTCGCAGGCGATTTCGCTCATGACGACACTCCCGGATGGATCTTAGCTCCGCCGGGGCGGGCTGGCGCTGGTTCCGTCAACGGAGGCCACGCCCTCGCCATCCACCGCAACTGGCAGTCCGACCGGCGCCGGGGTCGCACCCCGGTTTATACTGAAACCGGGTCTCAATCGGCGACGTATTCGCTTCAGTCCGGACCTGGCTGTCCGTCCCCCCGGCCGTCCGTTCGCAGGTCTCGCGGGGCGGCAGGAGCCACCCGGACCGGGGGCCGCCGGGACGACCCGAAGGGAAGTTCTTCATGAAGAAACGAATGGCGCTGATGTTGGCTCTCGTGGCCGCCTTCCTCGCGGTCGTCGGGACGCTCAAGGTCCGGCAGGTCAAGGCCTCCATCGCGCAGAACTCCTCCTTCCAGCCGCCTCCGGAGGCCGTCACGACGACCATCGCCCGGGAGGTGCAGTGGCCTGCCAATCTGACGGCCATCGGCACGGTCGTGGCGGTGCAGGGCGTCACGGTCAGCGCGGACCTTCCGGGCGTCGTCGACACGATCGCCTTCGAATCGGGACGCCTGGTGAAGGAGGGGACGGTCCTCGCGACGCTCGACTCCCGCCAGGAGCGGGCCCAGCTCGACGCCGCGGAGGCGCAGCTCACGCTCTGGCGCCTCAACCTCAAGCGAGCTCGCGAGCTTCGCGACAGCGGCGTTCTCTCGCAGGCGGAACTCGACCGCGCGCTCGCGGAGCAGACGCAGGGAGAGGCCCGCGTCGGCGAGATCAAGGCGACCATCGAGCGGAAGACGATCCGGGCCCCCTTCTCGGGGATGCTCGGCATCCGCCACGCGAACCTCGGCCAGTACCTGGCGGCGGGAGACCGGATCGTGTCGCTCCAGTCGCTCGACCCGATCTACGTCAATTTCTCGGTCCCGCAGCAGGAGGTCGCCCGCGTGAGAATCGGCGCCACCGTCCGGGCCACCGCCCAGGGCGCGACGGGTCCCCCGGCCGAGCTCACCGGCAGCGTCACGGCCCTGGATTCGATCGTCGACGAGGCGACGCGGAACGTCCAGGTCCAGGCGACGCTTCCGAACCCGCGCGGCACGCTCCGCCCCGGGATGTTCGTCGAGGCCGAGGCGCTCCTCGGGACGGCGACGCCGGTGATCGCGCTGCCGGCCTCGGCCATCAGCTACGCGCCGTACGGCGATTCCGTCTTCGTCGTGGCCGAGATGAAGAACCCGGCCGGCGTCTCCTACCGCGGCGCGCAGCAGCAGTTCGTGAAGCTGGGACGCTCCCGCGGCGACCAGGTGGCCATCCTGTCCGGGCTGAAGACGGGGCAGGAGGTCGTCACCTCGGGCGTCTTCAAGCTCCGCCCCGGCGCGGCCGTCGAGGTGAACAACGCGGTGCAGCCGGGCAACGACCCGGCCCCGAAGCCGCAAGACTCCTGATGAAGCTCACCGACCTCTTCATCCGGCGGCCCGTCCTCGCGGTCTGCGTCAGCCTCGTCGTCACCATCGCGGGCCTGCAGTCGATCCGCTCCCTCTCCGTCCGGCAGTTCCCGCGGAGCGACATCGCCGTCGTGAAGGTCACGACGGTCTACGTCGGCGCGAACGCCGACCTGGTGCGCGGCTTCATCACGACCCCCCTCGAGCGCGTCATCGCCAGCGCCGACGGCATCGACTACCTCGAGTCGTCGAGCGCGCAGGGCGTCAGCACCATCACCGTCCACCTCAAGCTCAACTACGACACGAACGCGGCGCTGACGCAGGTGCAGGCCAAGGTCGCGCAGGTGCGCAACGACCTCCCTCCGGAAGCGCAGGCCCCCGTCATCGACCTGGAGACCGCGGACGCGCAGTTCGCGTCGATGTACATCGGCTTCTCCGCGGCGGACCTCGACCAGAACCAGATCACCGACTACCTGACGCGCGCCGTCCAGCCGAAGCTCGCGGCCGTCAGCGGCGTCCAGCGTGCCGACATCCTGGGGAGCCGCACGTTCGCGATGCGGATCTGGCTGAAGCCCGAAAAGATGGCCGCCCTGGGCCTTTCGGCCTCGCAGGTTCGCGACGCGCTGGCGAACAACAACTACCTCTCCGCCCTGGGCCGCACCAAGGGCTCGATGGTCTCCGTGAACCTCGTCGCGAACACGAACCTTCAGACCGCCGAGGAGTTCCGCCAGCTCGTCGTCAAGCGGGACAAGGGGTCCATCGTCCGGCTCGGAGAGATCGCCGACGTGGTCCTCGGCGCGGAGGACTACGAGTCCGACGTGCGGTTCAACGGGCAGGACGCCACGTTCATGGGCATCTGGGTCCTCCCGACGGCCAACGCGCTCGAGGTCATCAAGCGGGTGCGGGAGGTCATCCCCGAGATCCGGGCCCAGCTCCCGGCCGGGATGAAGGTGGGGATCCCGTACGACTCCACGGCCTACATCCAGGACGCCATCGACGAGGTGCTCAAGACCCTGTCCGAGACGCTCCTCATCGTCATCCTCGTCATCTTCCTCTTCCTGGGCTCGTTCCGCTCGGTCGTGATCCCGGTCGTCGCCATCCCCGTCTCCCTCGTCGGCGCCGTCTTCCTGATGTTCCTCGCCGGCTTCACGATCAACCTCCTCACGCTCCTGGCCATCGTCCTCTCCGTCGGGCTCGTCGTGGACGACGCCATCGTCATGGTCGAGAACGTCGAGCGGCACCTCCAGCTCGGCCAGAAGCCGTTCGAAGCCGCCATTCAGGCCGCCCGCGAGCTGGTCGGGCCGATCATCGCCATGACCCTCACACTCGCGGCCGTCTACGCCCCCATCGGCATCCAGGGGGGCCTCACCGGCGCGCTCTTCCGCGAGTTCGCCTTCACGCTCGCGGGCGCTGTCATCGTCTCGGGCGTCGTGGCGCTCACCCTGTCGCCGATGATGGGCTCGAAGCTGCTCAGGTCCGGGGACTCCGAGCGGGGCTTCGCCGGCTGGGTCAACCGGCGCTTCGACTTCTTCCGCGCCACTTACGCGCGGCAGCTTGCCGCGACCCTGAAATACCGGCCCGTCGTCCTGACCCTCTGGGTCCTCGTCACGCTGCTCATCGTCCCCTTCTACCTCTTCTCCCGGAAAGAGCTGGCGCCGAAGGAGGACCAGAGCGTCGTCTTCGGCGTCATCCAGGCAGCCCCGAACGCCACCCTCGACCAGACGAAGCTCTTCGCCTCGCAGGTGGCCGATGTCTACCGGTCGTTTCCCGAGAGCGAGAGCATCTTCCAGATCACGTCCCCCAGTGGCGGCTTCGGCGGCATGGTCACGAAACCCTGGAGCGCGCGGAAACGGTCCACCCAGGAGCTTCAGATGCTGGCGGCCGGGCAACTCTCGAAGATCCCCGCCGTCCGCGTCATCTCGCTCACCCCGCCGCCCCTCCCCGGAGGGAGCGGCTTCCCCGTGGACTTCGTCATCGCCTCCACCGCAGAGCCGGAAAAGCTCGCCGGCTTCGCGGGCCAGCTCGTGGGGAAGGCGTTCCAGAGCGGCCTCTTCATGTTCGCCGACTCCGACCTCAAGTTCGACCAGCCGCAGGCCGAGGTCGTCTTCGACCGTGACAAGGTGCGGGCCCAGGGCGTGAATCTCTCCGACGCGGGGCGAGACCTCTCCACCATGCTCGGCGGGAACTACGTCAACCGCTTCAGCATCCAGGGGAGGTCCTACAAGGTCATTCCGCAGGTGAAGCGCGCCGAGCGCCTGAACCCCGACCAGCTCCAGCAGATCCACGTCACGGGCGCCGACGGGAAGCTCGTGCCGCTTTCCACCTTCGCCTCCCTGAAGACCACGACCGAGCCGCGCGAGCTGAAGCGCTTCCAGCAGCTCAATGCCGTGCGCGTCCAGGGGGTCATCCCACCGGGCGTCTCACTCGACCAGGCACTCGTCTTCCTGGAGAACGAAGCCGCGAAGATCCTGCCGAAGGGTTTCAACGTCGACTACGCGGGCGAGTCGCGCCAGCTGCGCACCGAGGGGGGCAAGTTCCTCGGCACGTTTCTCCTCTCGGCCATCCTCATCTACCTCGTTCTCGCGGCCCAGTTCGAGAGCTTCCGCGACCCGTTCATCATCCTGGCCGGCTCGGTGCCGCTGGCGCTTTCAGGGGCGCTCCTCTTCTCGTTCCTCGGCCTCACGTCCCTGAACATCTACAGCCAGGTCGGGCTCATCACCCTCGTCGGCCTCATTGCCAAGAACGGCATCCTCATCGTGGAGTTCGCCAACACGCTCCAGGAGAAGGGCGTCGCCAAGGTGCCGGCCGTCGTCGAGGCCGCGAGCACCCGCCTCCGGCCCATCCTGATGACGACCGCGGCCACGGTCATGGGGCACCTGCCGCTCGTCTTCGCGCGCGGCCCTGGCGCCGGCGCGCGGAACTCCATTGGAATCATGCTCGTCACCGGCATGATCGTCGGCACCGCCTTCACCCTCCTCGTCGTGCCGTCGATCTACGTCCTCGTGGCGCGGACCCATGCCGCCGGCGCGACAGCGGAGAAGGAGCCGGAAAGGGAGCCGGAGGGACCCGCGCTGGAGCCGGCGGTGTGACACATCGCCCGGAGCGGTGGCAGCTTCACGATAGCGTCACGATCGGGACGTTCACCGGCCACATGAGGGGAAACTCCGGGTGCTTCGACGGCCCGGACACCAGGCGGGGGGCGCAGGGGGCGACGTCAGCGCTTGCGCGACGACGCGGGCGTGGCTTTCCGCCGCTCGGGGACGTGTGGCGGCGCATCCCAGCGGTAGGCCCGCCGTTCGCGCCGCAGATACCGCCGGGGAATCGGCTCGAAAACCTCGCCCTTCTTCACCATCGCGCGGATGAGCTTGTGCACGACCGTCCACTCGGCGCCGACGGCCTTGGCCACCATGCCCACGCTGCGCAGCATGTCGCCTTCCCGCCGCTCGAGGTACTCGAAGATCCGTGCCCGAAGCTCGGCCTGCCTCATGCTGGCTCCCCTACCGGAATGCCCGACTTCACGGAGAAAATGATAGCGCGAGGCCCCGGGGCAGGTCTTTCGGCCTCACTTTGCCGGTTCCGGCGGCGGTCCGGTAACGGATGGGATTCCCCCTGAAGAAAGGACTATCCGTCCGATTCGTCGACGTCCGGCGCAGAGGTCGCTAGGGCTTCCGCTTCCGCCAGGGCTTTCGCCTCGGCGGCCTGCTTCCTCCGCCGCTTCAGGGCCGCCACGATGGCGAGCAGCGTGATGCCGAGCCAGATGACCGCCGTGCTGGTGACGATCGGAAGCCAGCGCTTGAGCGCGCTCTGCCGCGCCCAGAACGACTCACCGACGTCGATCAGCGTGGCGCCGGTCGTCCGGCGGAGCGCCTCGTCGAACGGGAGGCCCTGTGCGACCCTGGAGAAGAGCGCGGAGGGGAGGCCGGTGCCGTACTTGTCGAGAAGGTCCTGGACGAGGGCACCGGAGAGCGCGTAGGCGCGCTCGACCTGCCACCGATCGCCCTCGAAGAGGTCGTCGAGCTTCCAGAGCGGGACCTTGTCGGCCGACAGAAGCCCCAGCGCCAGGTGCGTCTCGTCGCGGAACCGCCACGAGCGGCTGGCCAGCATCGCCACCCCTTCGTTGAACCAGCGCGGGATCCGCCGGCCACCACTGGCCCGGTAGATGAGGACGTGGGCGAATTCGTGCGCGAGGACGTCTTCGAGCCCTCCGTCGGGATAGGAGGGCGTCCTTTCCGGAAGCAGGACGACCGCGTCCGAGACGCCGTCGGTATATCCCGCGACCCACGAGGGGGCGCTCTTCGCGAGGGGCGACGACTCCGGCGCGAGGAGGACGCGGATGGGCGGGCCGGGCTGGGCGACGCCGACGAGCTCCATCACGCGCGGGACCCAATCGTGGGGGGACTCCGCGAGCCGCGCTGCGCCCGGCGGGAGTCCCGGCTGGATCTCGGTGACGAGGCGCGTCGGTTCGGCCGTTGCTACGCCGAGCCAGAGAAGAGGGACGAGGAGCAGCGCGCGGCGGGTCACGCCCGGGATTCTGATCCGAACGGGAAACGCCGGAGTCAGCGCGGGCCGGCGACCTCCAGGATGAGGACGTACCAGTGCTCGAGGCCGTCGTAGAACGCCTTGACCGGGAGCCGCTCGTTCAGGCCGTGGATGTAGACGTCGCTCTCCTTGATGAACGTCTCGCCGACGCCGTAAGTCGGGATGCCGGCCGCGCGGAAGTGGCGGCCGTCGGTGCCGCCCGACTCCTGGTACGGGGAGACGGGAACGCCGGGGTTCCGGACGTGGACGGCCTTCGTCACCGCGGCGAGGACGTCGGGGCGGAGCGGCGACTCGTCGCTCGCCTCGGGCTCGCCCGATCGTGGTGACGGTGGCGGCGGGGCCCGCCAGCTTCTGGAGCTGCGCCTTGACGTCGTCGACCTTCACGCCCGGGAAGATCCGGCAGTTGATCGTGGCGGTCGCGGACTGCGGGAGCGCGTTGTCGGCATGGCCGCCCCGGAGGAGCGTCGGAATGCACGTCGTCCGCGTCGCGCCGACTTCGCCCGGTTCCTCCGCCAGGATCTCCGCCGCCGCCGCGTCGCGCGGGTTCGAGGCGAAGCGGCGCATCGCCTCGCCGAGCGGGCCCGCCGTGCGGGTGCCGGTGACGCGGAACCAGGCGAGCGTCGTCTCGTTCCACATCACGGGGAAGCGGTAGGCCTGAACGGCCTTCAGCGCGTCGGCGAGCTCGTAGATGGCGTTGTCCTTCCGCGGCCGCGAGCTGTGTCCGCCCGGGTTCTTCACCGTCAGCTCGAAGCTGGCGTACGTCTTCTCGGCCGTCTGCACGCCGTAGGTGATGGCGTGTCCGTCGTCCTCGGCCAGCGCGCCGCCCCCCGCGTCGCCGTTCAGGGCGTACTCGGCGTCGACGAGGTCGCGGTGGTTGGCGACGAGGTCCTTCGCGTTCCCGCCGTGGGTCTCCTCGTCGCCGGTGAAGACGAGGACGAGGTCGCGCGTCGGGACGAAGCCCTCCGCCTTGAGCCGGAGGAACGTCGCGGTGAGGAGGGAGACGGTGTTCTTGTCGTCGTAGGTGCCGCGCCCGTAGAAGTACCCGTTCTCCTCGACGAGGGTGAACGGGTCGCGCTGCCAGTCCTCGGGCTTCGCCGTGACGACGTCCATGTGCCCGAGGAAGGCGATCGGTTTCTTCTTCGGGGCGCCGGCGCGCGGCGTGCCGCGGTAGCGGACGACGAGCGAGGCGGTCTCGCCGTACCTCATGACGTGGATGTCGGACTCGGGGAACCCGGCGGCCTTGAACCTCGTGACGAGGTAATCGACGAGCGCCGGCACCTGTCCGAGGCCGACCGACGTCTTCGTTGCGACGGCGCGCCGGAGGATCTCGCGGGCGTCGGCCTCGTAAGGCTTCAGAGCCGCGGAGGGCGGAGGCGCAGCGGCGAGGGGCAGCGCAACGGCGAGAGCCAGAACGAGAACGGACGGACGAAGGCTCATGAAGCGGCTCCTCTGGGAGGGAAATGTCATCGAGCCGTCGATTGTACCGACGGAGCAGGGATAATCGCGGCACTTGGGCAACGACCTGATCGCCGCGTGCGTCTTCTGCGGAGCCCTGCTCTTCGGCGCCGAGCCGCCTCCCTTGTTCGGCTTCACGGGGGAGCTGGCCGGCGCCTACGGCACGTACCAGCGGCAGATCCTCGTCGCCGGCGAGAAGGCGGGCATCTCGGACGTGACCGGGAAGTTCCCGCTCATCGGGATCGGATGGTCGAAGGGGCCGAAGCCGGGCCTCGGCGCGGGGACGCCGGCGTCGGAAGTGCGCGTGCGCCTCGCCTTCGGGAACTCGCACGACCAGGCGAAGGAACCGGAGGGGACGCCCGACCGAATTGAAGCCTCCGGAAACGGCCGATTCGAAAACGCCGCGCTCATCGCGCGCGTTGCGGTCTCGGAGCGCGGCTCACTCGAGGGGGTCCTGGCCCAGCACCGGCACGTCGTGACCGACGTCGTCACCCTCGACGGGCCGTTCGGCGCCGCCACGGCGCGCTATCTGATCGCCGAGCGGCGCGATATCTACCTCGGCTGGCGGCAGCGTCTTCCGAACGCCGAGGTCGCCGTCCGCGGGGAGTACGGCGTCCTTCAGGGAAAGCTCAATACCCCGGGGGGCGCCCTTCTTTCGAGAGGGGGGATTCCCGGCGTCGGCCTCGACGGGGCGCTCGTCCTCGGAAACTGGCGCCTATCGGCCGGAGGTGACTGGCTTTCGGGCCACGTCGACCGGCAAGACCAATACGGGCCCGACTTCGCGCAGCAATCCGGCAGCGACCCGGCTTCGCTCTACGGCGCCGGCATCCGTGGCGCCGGACGCTTCGGCAATGTCGTCGTCGATCTCGGCCTCTTCTGGGAGCGTGCGAACCTGCCGTGGGTCTCGCTGGCGGTCCTCGGCGTGGAGCAGCGGTGGTTCGAGAACGGGTTCCGGCCGTCATCCGACGCGACCAGCGCGGGAGTGGATCTCCACCTCCGCGTGAAGGTCGCAGCCGGCGTGTTCGTGCAGTTCCTCGGCCGCGTCGCGAAGACGTCGGAGACGGTGACGTTCGACGACGCACTCGACTCGCGTCCCCCCGTAACCGTGGACGTCCGGGTTACACCCAAGCAACAGTTCATGTTCGGCCTCGGGCTCACGTTCTCGCTCGGAAGGGCGGGAACACCGAACCCGGTGCCGTAGCCGAAGGAATGGCTGTTCGAGTTGACCGAAGAACTGGAGCCGAAGCCCGGACTTGAACCGGGGACCTACTGATTACGAATCAGTTGCTCTACCAACTGAGCTACTTCGGCTCGAGCGAAGGGACGTGGAATATAGCGGACGTTCACGGGTCCGTCCACGGGAGGTGCGGGAAGGCCAGCGGGCCGATCTTCCGCTCCAGCTCGTAGACGACGTTCTCGCGGGCGTCGATGGAGCGCTCGGTCAGCTCGCGGCGGATGCCGGGATCGGGGACGCGCCGGATGGCGGCCTCGACCTCGTCGTAGAGCGGCCACGTCAACGCGTGGAGCACCTCGTGAAAGGCATGCCGACGCAGGGCTGCCGTCGTCTCCTTCGAGACGAGATCGACGTCGAACGTGACCAGCCAGACCTTCCGGTCCTCGGTGCCGCGGTACGAGCGGGTGATGTCGAGGAGCCCGGCGTGCTCGCCGTCCGGGGCCGGCGAGACGACGAACTCCATGTCGACCCGGAGCCGTCTCCGGACGTACTCGATGGCCCTCTTGACCCGCTCCGTCTCGCGCTTTCGCATGGGTCCCCGACTTCGGGGGCGCGTATTCTGCCCGATGGGGCTGTGGAAAAACGGAGAATGTCCCAGCCGCGTAACCATCTGAAAACAATGGATTTTCCCTTGCCATTCCAAAGGATCTCGACCGATCCGGCGAGAGTTATTCACAGGCGGCGACGGTCCGAAAAGCCGGCCCTTCCAGGTTCGGCTACGCTTCCTGGCGCATGGCTCGTGAGCCGAGGAACCGGCCCGTGCAGGGGGCACCGGGGCTCCCCTTCCTGGCGGTCGTCTTCGCGCTGGCCGTCGCGGTTCGGCTCCTCGTTTCGAGCCAGCTGACGCCTCTTTCACTCTGGACGAACCCGCAGCTCGACGCGCAGGAGAACCTCTCGTGGGCGACGAGCCTGGCCGCCGGAAACTTCCGGTGGCCCGCCCCCCCGACGCACGGGCCGGCCTACCCGTACCTCCTCGCTGCGCTTCTCACGATCTTCAACGGCGCGCTGCCGGGCGTCCGGCTCGCGCAGGCGGCGCTCGGCGGGGCGACGGCCGTTCTCGTGACCCTTCTCGGAGCGCGGATCTTCGGGAGGCGGGAGGGACTCGCGGCGGGATTCCTCCTCGCTCTTTCGGGCCCGCTCGCCTTCGTCGACGTGGCCCTCTGGGAGGAGGTGCTGATCCTCTTCCTGATGACGGCGTCGCTGTTCCTGCTCGTGACGCGAAAGACGATTCTCTCCGCCGCGACGTCCGGGGCGCTGCTCGGCGTCGCCTCCGCCGCCCGGCCGACGGCGGTTCTCTTCGTCGTGGCCGCAGTCGTCGCGATCGTCTTCTTCGAGAAGTGGCCGAAGCGCTTCGCCGCGGCCGGTGCGATGGTGGCGGCGGCCGCGCTCGTCCTCGGCCCGACCGTCACCGCGTCGTCGCGCGCCGCCGGGCACTTCGTCTTCGTCCGGACGTACGGCGCGATCAACCTCTTCATCGGGAACGACCCCGCGGGCGGCGGCGTCCAGAACGCGCGGCCGAACGCCGCGTGGGACCGGCTGGTCGCCGAGCCGTACCGGAGCGGTGCGACGCCCGCCGAGGAAGAGCGCTACTTCCTGAAGAAGACGCTCGCGCGCGCCACCGCCGAACCCGCCGGCTTCGCGCTCGCCATCCTGAGCAAGATCGTCTGGCTGACGCAGGCCGAGGAGCCGCGTGACAACCACAGCTTCGCGTTTTTTCGCGACCGGTCGCTCGCCCTGTCGCTCCTCCCTGGCTTCGGACTCCTTGCCGCCCTGGGTGCCGCGGGGCTTCTGCGGGCGGTCCGCTCGCGACCGATTGCCGCGCTTCCCCTCCTCTCCCTTGCAGCCGCCGTACTGCCTGCGATCGTCGCGCTGGCCGGGCTGCGATATCGGATGCCGGTCGTACCTCTCATCGCGCTCTACGCGGGGGCCGGAGCGATCCTGCTTTTCGACGGTGCACGGCGGCGCGACTGGGGAGCGCTCAAGGCGCCCGCGACGCTCGCTGCTGCAGTCTTGGTCTTCTCGCACGTCCGGACGCACGCGCCCTCACACGTCTTCGCCGAGGAGCTGGCGCTGGAGGGAAACTCGTTCCTCGAGCAGGACCGTTTGCCGGAGGCGGAGGCCGTGCTGCGGAAGGCCGCCGCCGCGGACCCACGCTCCGGGCTGCCGCTCGAGCTCCTGGCGCGAGTCAAGCAGAAGGAAGGAAAGCCCGGAGACGCGCGGGAGCTCTTTCTTTCGTCGCTGGCCCTCGAGCCCGACTCGCGCTCGGCGTGTTTCTTCCTCGCGCAGACCGACGAGGCGCTCGGCGACGTCGCGGCTGCCGTCGCCGAATACCGGCGCGCGATCGCGATCTCGCCCCGATTCTTCCCCGCCCGGTTCCATCTCGGAAAGCTCCTGCTTAAGTCGGGTGACCCGAAGGGGGCCGTCGCGGAGCTTGCCGTGGCGGCGTCGCTCGCGCCGTCGGAGTTGGACGTCTGGCTGGTCCTCGGTTCGGCCGCCGCTGACGCCGGAAACCTGCCGGTGCTTCGTGACGCCGTCGAGCGTGCGGTGGCACTCGGCCAAGGCGACTCCCCGCCTGTCGTCCTCCTCTCGGCGAAGCGGCAGCGCCTCGAAGGGAACCGCGACGGCGCGCTCGTCACGCTGGAAGCGCTGGTCCGCCGCCACCCGGAGTCGGCGCTCGCCTCCGCGGCTTACCTCGAGACGGCGCACGAGGCCGGGCGGGAACCCGAGGCGAAGGCGCTGCTCGACTCGCTCCGCCCCCGCTGAGCGTCAGCGGGCCAGGATCTCGATCTCGACGTCGCCCGGCGCCGGCGTCTTTCCGCCCGCCAAAACCGGCACGAAGACGAGGCCGCGGACGAGGTCGTCGACCTCCTTCGGAATCGGAGCGCCGTCGGGGCGGACAGCGGTGACGCGGCCCGAGGCGTCGATCGTCACGATGCAGCGCGTGGCGAAGAGCCGTCCGGGAACCGAGTCGGGCGCCTTCTTCAGCATCCAGCCGGGCGAGCCGAGGACCGAAACCGACCAGGCGAGCGGCGGCGGGACCAGCGCAGCAGGTGCCGGAGCGGCGGCGGGTGCCTGAGTGACAGCGATCTGTGCCGACGCCTCGCGATTGACCTTCGCCTTCTTCGCAAGCGCTTCGTCGTGGACAGAGGCCGCGACGGTGGAGGCCGCGTCCTGCCGCTTTTCGAGAAGGTCCCTCTTGCCGTGCGCGTCGTCCGCCTCGGAAGCGGCGATTTTCTCGTCCTTCGACGCGGGTCGGGGCTCTGCGAACCCGGCCACCTGTCCGCGCTCCTTCGCCCGGAGGTCCGCGTCGGCAACCCGCGCCGGGGCGTTCGTGTCGGCCTGGACCTCCTCGGGCTTTCGGGCGAGTTTCGCGGGAGGAGCGGCCGGAACCGCCGGAGCCTTCACCGCACCCATCGCGGCAACGGCGTCGGCCGGGACACTCGCGGCGCCCGACGCATTCGCGTCCGGGCCCTCCTTCTTTTCCTCGAAGAAGACGGACACCGCGCCTTCGCTCCGCTCGGCGCCCTTGGCCACGGCGGTCGCCTCCATCTGCTCGTACTGCTTCGCCCGCTCGCCCTGGCTCCGCATGACGGAGATGCCGATGACGACGATGGCGAAGACCGCGGCGGCGCCGCGGACCATGGCCGGGGGCGGGAAGATGCCGAGGCGTTGCCAGACGCCGGCGAGGCCGGTCGACCGCTCGGAGGCGTTCGCCGTGATGCGCGCCGACATGCCGAGCGGCGCGCCCGGCGCGGGGAGCGCGCCCAGTGCAGCGACGACGCCGGCCAGCTCGTCGCGGCGGGCGGCCGCCTGCGGATCGGACGCCAGAAGCTCCTCCAGGAGCCTCTGGTCCTCTGGCGGGAGGTCTCCGTCGAGGGAGCGGGAGATGAGGACGTCGAGCTCCTCACTCGAGAGGCGGCGCACGTCGGGACGGGCGCTCATGACAGGGCCTCCTTCAGGAGCGCGCGGCCGCGGGCCAGCCGGCTGCGAACCGTGCCGACCGGCACCGTGAGGACGGAGGCCACCTCCTCGTAGGAGAGGCCTTCGAGGTCGCGCAGGACGACGGCCGTCCGGAACTCCTCCGGGAGGTCGAGCACGGCCTTCCTGAGGCGCCGCCGCTGGTCGGAGAGGACGGCGTTCTCCTCCGGGCTCCGTTCCGGGTCGGTCGCGGTGTCGAGGAGCGAGAAGTCGGGCGTCGGGCCGGAGCCGCCGGCGCCGAAGAGGGTGCGGAGCCGCGCGAGCGTGCCGCGCCGGACGCGAAGCCGGTTCAAGGCAATGGCGTAGAGCCAGGTCTTGAGCGACGACTCGCCGCGGAAGCTCCCGAGCGATCGGAACGCGCGGAGGAACGTCTCCTGGACGACGTCCTCGGCGTCGAGCGGCCCGACGAGGCGGGCCGCGAGGCCGAAGACCATCCCCGAATAGCGCCGGACGATGATCTCGAAGCCCGTAACGTCCCCCGCAAGGAAGCGGGAGACGGCGAGGTCATCGCCTGCAGAGTCGTCCTCGCGGTGGTAGACGGCCGTCGCCACGGCCGCGATTCTCACACGCCGCCCCGCAGGGCGGCTCGTATCGAAGGCGAGGATCCGGGCGGGCACGGGGGCCATCTCCACCAGCTCGGACCCGTCCCGAGGGGAGAAAGTTCCCGGCTCAGCCCGGGGTCGGCGTCGGCTTCGGCGGACCGGGGGTCGGCGTGGGGGTCGGGGTCGGGATCTCGATCTTCCTGACCGGCGCCCGGGCCGTCAGGATGAATGCGGACGGCCCCATGCCACGGGTCGAAGCGGAGCTCAGGTCGCCCGACGACACCGCAGGGGGGACGCCCGGCCCCGGGGACGACTCGCCGAGCGTCAGGATGTCGCTGCCGCCGATCTTCAGGATCGGCTTGACGGGCGTCTCCGGCCGGGAGCCGCCTTCGGGCGTGGGATCGTCCTGGAAGGCGAAGACGTCGATCGCTTCCTTCAGGCCCATCAGCTTCGGCTGGGCGACCGACGTCCCGGAGACGACGAACGGCACCGAGCTCTTCGCGACGACCTTGCCGTCGAGGACGATTTCGAGGAAGGAAGACGGGACACCCGGCGGGACGACGAAGACGGTGACGCCGTTCGAGTCCTTCGCGGTCGGGATCGTCTTGTTGTTGAAACGGAGGGTCGCCCCGGGCGGCACCGGCGACTTGATCGAGACCCGCGTTCCCGACATCCCGACGCGCGGCTCGAAGTCGACCTTCGAGTCGGTCTGCGAGAGCAGCGTGCCGGCGATGCCGGCCGCGGCGACGAGAAACGCGAGGCGGGCAGTCCCTCGGACCTTCACGCCTTCACGATACGACGCCGAGCGTTCCCCGGCAAACGCGTGAGAGGATTGAGCCCCCGTGGACAGCCTGCCGCTGACCCTCCTCATCGGCTTTCTCGCCGGCTTCTTCGGGGCGATTCCGCCCGGGCCGATCAACGTGACGGTTCTCAAGAAGACGCTCCACGGGCAGCGGCGCGACGCGTTTCGCGTGGCGTTCGGCGGAGCTGCGGTGGACGCGCTGATCTGTGGCGTCATCGGCCTCGGCTTGGGCTGGGCGCTCGAGATGGTGGCGACGAACCGGTGGGTGCGCGGCTTCCTCGCGCTCTTCCTCGTCGCCTACGGCCTGAAGCTCCTCTTCTGGGACCTCCGGAAGGACGACGAAGCCGAGCAGCTCGCCGCGATGAACGGCAACGGTTCCGACGTCGTGAAGCTCCCCCAAAAGTCGCGCTTTCCGTTCGTCATGGGGATTCTCCAGGGCGCAGCGAATCCGACGGTCGTCATGAATTGGACGCTTCTGATGGGCTTCCTCGTGGGGCACCGCCTCTTCCGCCCCACGCCCGGCCCGGCCGGCGCCTTCGCGCTCGGCGTCGGGATTGGCGTCTTCGCCTGGTTCGCGCTGATCATCGAGCTGATGGACCATCTGCGCGACCGCGCCGGCCGCTGGGTGAAGCGCTCGACGATGGCGGCGGGGATCCTCCTCGTCCTCTTCGGCCTCTACTTCTCGGTCAAGGCGTTCGCGGGGCTCGGGGCGCCGTGAGCCTCCCCACGCCCGTCCGCGGCATGCGCCTCTCGACCCGCCTCGGCCTCGCCATGGCCGGCATCCTCGCCCTCGCCGCCCTCGCGGAAGCGACGGTCTACCTCAGGACGCGGAACGAGACGCTCGAGGAGGCGGATGCGTCCTACCAGGCCCTGGCGAAAGCCATCGAGGTGGCCCAGACGCAGATGGGCGAAAAGGGATGGAAGGACGAACGGGTCCTCGGCGACTACCTGAAGGCGCTCGAGGCGCGGGGGCTGCGCGACATCAAGGTGACCGACGAGAAGGGGCAGCCCTTCCCCGTCCCGTTCCCCCTGATGCCCGGCAAGAAGAAGCCCCGGACGCCGAGGGAGATCTTCATCTCGGGCGTCGTCGGCGAGGGGCCGACGAACCGGCTGCTCGAGATCCCGGTGGTCGTGGACGGAAAGCTCCAGGGCCACATCGAGCTCCGCTACACCCTGGAGAACATCCGCGAACAGCTGGCCGACAACTTCCGCCGGAGGCTCTTCGCCCTGCTCGGCGTCTTCGCCCTCGGCCTCGCGGTCATCCTCGTCATCGTCCGGAACGCCACGCATCCGGTGGAACGGCTCGCGGAAGGGGCCTCGCGGGTCGCCGAGGGGAGGTTCGACGTGACCGTCGCCGTCGACCGCGAGGACGAGATCGGCCAGCTCGCGGCCGCTTTCAACCACATGACCGGGCGCCTGCGGGAGAGGCAGCTCCTCGAGGCGCGCCTCGCGGCGGCCGAGAAGCGCGCCGAAATCGGCCAGCTCGCCTCCGGCCTCGCTCACGAGATCAAGAATCCCTTGAACGCTCTCTCCCTCGGGCTCGACGTCCTCAGGCGCCGGCACCGCCCCGCCGGCGATGACGCCGGCGACTATGCGACGCGGATCGAGGCGCTGCGCGAGGAGATCAACCGCCTCGCGGCGCTCATCAACAACTTCCTCGCGTTCGGGCGGCCGCTCCAGGTGACCCTCATGCCCACCGACCTCGGCGCGCTCGTCACCGCCACGCTCTCGGACCTCGCCGAGACGGCCGAGCAGGCGCGCGTGGCGGTCACGAGCGACGTCGCGCCCAGCCTGCCGCCGCTCGACCTCGACGCGTCGCTCGTGAAGTCGGCCCTCTGGAATCTCCTCCAGAACGCCGTGCAGGCGATGGAGCGGACCGGCGGGACGCTGCGCATAGCCGTATCGCCCGAGGCTCCCGAGGCGCCCGCCGAAGGCGGGAGGCCTTCGCGCGTGGTCGTGACGGTCGAGGATACCGGTCCGGGCCTCGAGCCGGCCGACCTTCCCCGCCTCTTCGAGCCCTACTACTCGAAGAAGGAGGGGGGCGTGGGCCTCGGCCTCGCGATGGTGAAGCGGATCGTCGAGGAGCACGGCGGCCGCGTGGCCGCGGAGAACCGGACCGACGGGTCGCCCGGTGCGCGCTTCCGGCTCACCTTCCCCGTCACGACGGCGGCCTGAGCGGCTGCGCTAGCATCGCAGCGTGCCCCACGCCAACCTCCTCGTCGTCGACGACGAAAAGCATCAGCGCGAGTCGCTGCAGGCGATTCTCTCGGACGAGGGATACGCCGTCACCGTCGCCGCCGACGGGCGCGAGGCGCTGCAGAAGGCCGCCGACGCAAAGCCCGAGGTCGTCCTGACCGACCTGAAGATGCCGGGCCTCTCGGGAATCGACGTCATCCGCGCGCTGCAGGACGGGCCGCTCCCGCCGAAGGTCATCCTGATCACGGCGCACGGGTCGGTCGAGCGGGCGCGCGAGGCGCACAAGCTCGGCGCGTTCGATTACATGTCGAAGCCGGTCGTCGCGGACGAGCTTCTCTTCCGCGTCGAAAGGGCCGTCGAGGCGTTCCGGCTGGCCGAAAAGGCGCTCCGTCTCGAGCGGCGCCTGAAGGGGGACGGCCTCGAGTCGATCGTCGGCGACAGCGCCGCCCTCCGCGAGGTCTTCCGCCTCGTCGAGAAGATCGCGCCGACGAACTCGACCGTTCTGATCCGCGGCGAGTCGGGAACCGGCAAGGAGCTGGTGGCCCGCGCCATCCACGCCCGCTCGGCCCGCGCGGGGAAGACCTTCTTCGCCGTGAACTGCGCGGCGATCCCGGAAAACCTCCTCGAGAGCGAGCTCTTCGGCCACGAAAGGGGATCGTTCACCGGCGCCGACGCCCGGAAAGCGGGGCTCTTCGAGGCGGCGTCGGGCTCGACCCTCTTCCTCGACGAGATCGGGGACCTCTCGCAGCCGCTCCAGGGGAAGATCCTCCGCGCGCTCCAGGAGAAGGAGGTCAAGCGCGTCGGCGGAACGGAGTCGATTCCGGTCGACGTGCGCGTCGTCTCGGCGACGAACCGTGACCTGGAGGCGATGATGAAGGCCGGACAGTTCCGCGAGGACCTCTTCTACCGGCTGAACGTCATCCCCGTCGTCCTTCCGCCGCTCCGTCAGCGCCCGTCGGACGTCCCGGCTCTGGTCGCGAGCTTTCTCGAGAAGGCAAACGCCTCGCACGGGACGGCCGTCGGCTCGATCGAGCCCGCCGCTCTCGACCTCCTCGTCCGCTCGCCCTGGCCGGGAAACATCCGGCAGCTCGAGAGCGTTGTCGAGCGCGCCGTTCTCCTCTGCGAGGGGAACACGATCCGGCCCGACGACCTCCCGCTCGAGATCCGACTTTCGACGGCGCCCTCCGCCCGCCCCTACGGCTTCGACATCCCCGCCGACGGGATCGACATCGAGGCGTTCGAGCGGCAGCTGATCGTCCAGGCGATGGAAAAATCGGGCTGGATCATCGCGCGGGCGGCGCGGCTCCTCGGGCTGACGTACCGGACGCTGCAGTACCGGCTGGAGAAGTTCGGGATCCGGAAGTCCTCCTAGAAGAGCGGGCTCAGGGCGTCGAAAACCCCCGGCACGCCACATGCGTGTCATCGGGCGTGAACGTGCGATTCCTCCCCGCGCTCGTGGCTGCCGCAGTCGTCGCCGTGACCGGCTCGAGGGACGGGCAAACGACTCAGCCCGCGACGGTTGCTCCGTCCGTGCCGGAGGCGTCGGCCCGGGCCATCGTGGGGGAGGTCGTCTCGGTGGAGGGGGCCGGCACGGCCGTCTCCATCCGCGAATCGGTCAGTTCGGCATCCCAAAAGGGGCAGCCGGCCATGCGCCGGAGCGTCACGCTGCAGATCGTCCCGACGACGAGGATTTTCCGCGGCAAGGAGCTCTCGACGGCCGAAACGCTGAAGCCGAAGGACTACGTCGTGGCGCGGTACCTCGAGACGCCCTCCGGCGCCGTGGCCCAGTCGATTCGCGCCGCAGACGCGACCCCGCGCGCGACGCCGACGCCGGCTTCCGACGGCGCGGCGCCGGCCAATCCGGCCCCGGCACCAACCAAGTAGGCCCGCTGGCCAGCCGGCCGCGAAAAACGCGGCGCTAGACTGAGGCCATGTCGCATATCCCCGAAACCACGCCGAAGGTCGGCGCCCCGGCGCCGGAAGCGACGTTCTTCGCCACGGCCGGGAAGAAGCTGACGACACGGAAGGTCCTCGGCGAAGCGAAGGGCCTCCCGACCCTCTTCGCGTTCTTCAAGGTGAGCTGTCCCACCTGCCAGCTGGCCTGGCCGTACGTGCAACGCCTCCACGAGCTTTACGGAGGAAAGGCCGTCCGCGTCGCCGGCGTCTGCCAGAACACGGCCGCCGAGGGCGTCGCGTACTCGAGGACGTACGGCGGGGCGACGTTCGACCTCCTCGTCGACGCCGAGCCGCGCTTCGACGCATCGAACGCGTTCGGCGTCGAGGCGGTGCCGCACCTCGTCCTCGTCTCGCCCGACGGAAAGGTCCTCCGCGTGCAGACCGGCTGGTCGAAGCGCGAGATGGAGGAGCT
Source organism: uncultured Acidobacteriota bacterium (assembly GCA_963721385.1). Lineage (GTDB taxonomy): Bacteria > Acidobacteriota > Thermoanaerobaculia > UBA5066 > UBA5066 > DAOMFB01. The sequence goes on along the minus strand of CAVRJB010000019.1, from coordinate 302,555 downwards.
GGGCCGCGAGATCGCGACGGCGAAGGGGCTGACCGTGACGCCCGTCGTCCCGCCCGCCGACCCTGTCAAGGACTTCCAGGCGGGGTGAGGGGGCCGGAACCGCCACTGAGTTCAGTGGGAAGGGGGTCCGGGGGAAACCGCAGGGCGGTTTCCCCCGGCCAAAAGAAACTACTCACGCCCGGTCTCACGTAAAGTCTGCACGATGAACGAACGCCCGAGCACACTGGGAGAACTGAAGGCGGCCGGCTTCCGCCAGCGGACCGTCCGCGAGGAGATCCGCGAGAACCTGATCGCGAAGCTCAAGGCGAAGGAGACGATCTTCCCCGGCATCCTCGGCTACGAGAGGACCGTCGTCCCGGCCCTTGTCAACGCGCTGCTCGCGCGGCACGACGTGATCCTGCTGGGCCTCCGCGGGCAGGCGAAGACGCGGATCCTCCGCTCCCTCGTGAACCTCCTCGACGAGGAGCTGCCGGTCGTGGCCGGCTCGGAGCTGAACGAGTCCCCCTTCGCGCCCTTCACGGCGTACGGGCGCCGGATGGCCGCGAGCGCGGGCGACGACCTTCCCGTGGAGTGGTTGCCGCGCGACGCTCGGTACCGGGAGAAGCTCGCGACGCCCGACGTCACGATCGCCGACCTGATCGGCGACATCGACCCCGTGAAGGCCGCCACGCTGAAGAAGTCGTTCGCCGACGAGGAAGTCCTCCACTACGGGATCATCCCGAGGACGAACCGCGGCATCTTCGCCATCAACGAGCTGCCGGACCTGCAGCCCCGAATCCAGGTCGGCCTCCTGAACATCCTCGAGGAGCGCGACCTGCAGATCCGGGGCTTCCCCGTCCGGATCCCGCTCGACGTCCTGATGGTCTTCTCGGCGAACCCGGAGGACTACACGAACCGCGGCAGCATCATCACCCCGCTGAAGGACCGGATCGCCTCGCAGATCCTGACGCACTACCCGACGACCGTCTCCGTGGCCGCCGAGATCACCGAGCAGGAGTCGTGGACCGAGCGCCCGCTCCCGGGCGTCACCGTCGTCCTCTCGGACACGTTCAAGCTCCTGATCGAGGAGGTTGCGTTCGTGGCCCGGAGGAGCGAGTTGATCGACCAGTCGTCCGGCGTCTCGGCCCGGATGCCGATCGCGGCGCGCGAGCTCCTCGTCTCGAATCTCGAGCGGCGGGCGCTCCGGACCCGCGAGTCGGTCGTCGCGCCGCGCCTCGTCGACCTCTTCGGCACGCTGCCGGCCCTCACCGGGAAGATGGAGATGGTCTTCGAAGGGGAGCAGCAGGGGGCGGAGATCGTGGCGAAGAAGCTCATCGGCGACGCCGTGAAGGCGCTCTTCGAGGCGACCTTCCCGCCGGTCGAGGGGCCGCGCGGACGCGCCGAGAAGGCGCGGCGAAGCCGGAACGACTTCGAGGACGACGAGGCCGGCCCGATCGCACTCGAGAGGATGCAGGAGCGGAAGAGCGCCGAGAAGCCGTCCGCGCCCGGCCCCTACGACGCCATCGTCTCGGAGTTCGGGAAGGAGAGGAAGATCGTCCTCTCCGACGAGACGCCGTTCGCGGACCACCTGAAGACCCTGGAGTCGGTCGAGGGGCTCTCCGACTTCGTCCTCAAGCACGCGAAGCCCCGCGACCACTTCGAGCGGGCCTTCCTGATGGAGCTCGTCCTCGAGGGGCTCGTCCAGAACCTCCGGATCGCCCGCGAGGACCTCGACTCGACCGTCACCTACGCCGAGCTGGCGAAGTTCAACCTGATGCGGAGCCGCGGGTAGCGGCGGAGCCGGCCGGCCGGCGAACCGCTGCTGACGTAAACCAATGGCGCCGTCGTGCCGTCAAATTGAGGAGTTGTTCGCCCGGGTTTCTGCGACCCGGAAAAGTTCTTCGGGGCCCCCCGCGATTGTCCTGGTCACTGGCGATGATCGCCTCGCTATCATCCCGGCGGTGACACTGCCGCCGGCCGACGAAGCCCCCCGTTCCCGCGCCTTCGTCCGCGAGACGCTCTTCTTCCTCGGGTTCCTCGCTCTGACGGTCGCCGTGACCTGGCCGTGGGCAAGGCACCTCCGCGACACGTGCACCGACACCGGAGACCCGTACCTGAACTCCTGGATCATGTGGTGGGACTACTGGGCCACCTTCCACCAGCCCTTCCGGCTCTTCGACGGGAACATCTTCTACCCGCTGAAGTACAGCCTCGCCTTCAGCGAGCACAACTACGGAATCGCTCTCCTTTTCTTTCCCGCCTTCGCCCTTGGTGCGCGCCCCCTGACCGTGCAGGGTCTCGCGACGCTCCTCGGCTTCGCCCTCTCCGGGTACGGCGCCTTCCGGCTGACGCGGACGCTGACGGGCTCGACGGGCGCGGGCGTCGTGGCGGGGATCGCCTTCGCGTTCACGCCGTACCGCTACCACCAGCTTTCCCACGTCAACTACCTCTTCTCGGGGTGGATCCCGATCGTCCTCGAGGCGTTGGTCCTCTTCGTCAGGAAGCGGACGCCGAAACGCGCCGCGTGGCTCGGCGTGGCTTTCCTGATGAACGGCCTTTCGGTGATCCACTGGCTCGTCCTCACCCTGGTTCCGCTCGCGGCCGTGGGGATCGTCCTCGCGGTTCGGCAGCGGGCCGAACGGGATCCCGATCTCTGGAAGCGGGGCGCTCTCGCGATCGGAGCGGCGGGCGTCGCGCTCCTCCCCTTCCTGATCCCCTACCAGAAGGCGTCGAAGCTCTACGGAATGGTCCGGAACCCCGACGAGACCCTCTCCTATTCGGCGCTCCCGAAGCACTGGCTCACGAGCAACCCGGCGAACCGGCTCTGGGGCTGGCTCGGATCACCGGCCGAGGGGGAGCTGGCGCTCTTCCCCGGCCTCCTGATGCTGCTGCTGCCCCTCGCGGCGTACTTCCTCGTCGACCCCCTGCCCGCCCCCACGCCGGGCAGCGCGGCGAACCCGCCCTCGCGGCGGCTTCTGGCGCTCCTCGATGCGGTCACCGTCGTGGCCGGGACGCTCGCACTCTTCGTCTCGTTCTGGCCGATCCACCTTCACCTTTTCGGGAAGCAGATTCTGCGTGCAACCGACCCGGCGCGCGCGTTCACCGTCCTCTTCGTCGCGCTCGCGATCCGGTGGTGCCTCGCCTGGCCGAAGGCCTTCGGCTTCTCCGGCGTGAGCCTTCCCGACAGCCTGCGAAGACCGCGACGCGACGACGCGCTCGTCGTCGGCCTTCTCCTCGCCGTGATCGGCTTTTTCGGCTCGTTCGGGCTCCGGTTCCCGTTCCACCGCGTTCTCTACGAGACGGTCTTTCTCTTCCGGAGCATCCGCGCGCCGGCCCGCTGGGCGATGGTCGCGCACCTCGGCCTCGCCCTCCTTGCCGGCCTCGGGACCCTCCGGATCGCCGAGCGCCTCGCGGCGCGGAAGCCGGGGCGCCCGGTCGCGGCCGCTGTCTTCGGAGCCGCGGCGCTGGCGATGCTCTTCGAGCTCTACGCGCCGCTCGAGGCTGTCGTCATGCGGGGTGAAGCGGACCCCGACGAGGCGACGCTGTTTCTTAAGAAGATGTCGATGCGAGGCGGGATTGTCGAGCTGCCGGTCAGCGACGCGACGCACGGGAACTACCGGTACGTCCTCCGCGCCGCCGACCACCAAAAGCCGCTCGTGAACGGCGTCTCGGGCTTCGGGGCGCCGCAGGTAACCAAGCTCGAGGAGCTGCTCCGGATGAAGCCGATCCCTCCGGAGCTGCTCGACCTCCTCGAGTCGATCCCCGTCTCGTACGTCGTCGTCCACTCGTCGTGGTACCCGAAGGGGGACCTCGACGATCTCCGGGAATTTCTGTCGGAGGCGATGAGATCGGACCGGCTCCGGTTCGTCGGCCGGTTCGGCCCCGCGCGGGACGACGTCTTCGTCGTCTCGAAGACCGAGCCCGCGCCGATGGCCGCGCGCGCGCCGCTCTGGAAGCTCGATGCCCTCGGCGACCGTGCCGGCCGCGGACACGAGGACGAGAGTCTCCTCGGGAGCATCGACGAACCCGGTGAGGGAGCCGCCGTCACGGGCGATTTCCTCGTCCGCGGGTGGGCGCGGAGGCCCGGCGAGGACCTCGCGGTCAGGTTCCTCATCGACGGCGAGGTCCGGGAGCCGTCGACTCTCACGAGGATCGACCGCCCCGACGTCTGTTCGGTCTTCCCGGAGATGAAGCCTTGCGGGGCCGCGGGTTTCGAGGCGCGGATCCCGTTCACGCCGGGCGACGCGGGCAAGCACGAGCTGACCGTCCTCTTCCGCTCGACCGACGGGCGGTTCCGGTTCTTTCCGCCGCGCTCTTTCGTCTGGCGCCCGCCCTCCCGCTGAGCCTCAGGGAACGACGGTGAACTCCCGCGCCGGAAAGAGGCGCCGGCGGCCGCCCTGAGCGACGAAGGTGACCGAGAGGACGTGACGGCCCGGCGGCAGGTCCCCCGCGGGGATCACCATCTCGTAGCCCGCGCGGCTCGTGTCCCCCATCCGCGGGTAGACCGTCGCAACGTCCGGGCGCGGAACGCGAGCAACCGCGAGCCCCGGGATCAGGACGCCGTCCACGCGGACGTCCACCGGGTCGACCCGCTTTCCGTCCCAGTCCTGGCACCAGCCCCGGACGAGGAGATCGCCACGGATCTCAGCTCCCATCGCGGGAGAGTCGATCGACCCCAGCAGCGAGTCGTCGGAGATGCGATCTTCGCCCCTCGCGCGGATCTGCCAGTCGCCGATCTCGATCTCTCCAGCGACGCCGCGGATCCGGAACGAGACCTGCGACGCGCGGACGGCCCGCCCCTCGAAGGAGAGCCGGTGCTCGCCCGGAGGGAACGAGAGGACGACGGCGCCCTCCGATCCCTCGACACGAATCGCCGCCGGCGCCGCGCTGACCCGGACGACTGCCTTCACGCCGTAGACGCCGGTCCCGGAGAACACCTGGAGGACCGCGCCGGCCCTCAGCACGGCCACGTTCTGCTCGACGTCCCACCAGCCGTCGCCGCTCACACGCGGGACATGGACCGCCGCGCCGTCCCGGCCGTCGTACCACTTCGTCCGGAGGTACCGCGCGCGAGAGACCAGCGGGAGGCGCGGCGACGTGTAGCCGAACGTCACGACCGGCGTCTGCCCCACGTAGTCGACGTCCGCCGCCGCGATGACGCCCTCGCGTGGGGGATTCGCCGGCACGCCGTCGAGGATCGCGCTCGTCTTCCGATCGGCGAGGTACTCGCCGACGTGGACCTCCAGTGACGGGTCGAAGAGGACCGGGCGGCCGGCGAGGGCCGGGTCGTCGCGCAGCGCTTTCATCAGCGCGACCGACGGGCTGGCGTGCGTGGCGACCTCGACGACGGGCGGTACCGCGCGGAAGGCCATCCAGCCGAGACCCGCCACGCCCGCCGCTGCCGCGACGCGGCGAAGGGCGTCCGATCTCTCCGCCGCCGCCTCGAGGACCGTGGCAAGGAGCGCACACGGGAGCGGCAGCAGGGCCAGCGCGTAGCGCGGTGCGGTGTGCACCGCGAGGACCGTCGTCGAAAGGACCGTGAGGGGCAGGAAGACGGCGAGGAACAGGAACGCCCGGCGCGGGCGGACGACGAAAGCCGCGGCCGCGAGGAGCCAGACGACGAGCGCCAGCTTCGGGTCGCCGAACGGGTCGGCCAGCCACCGCGTCCAGAAGCCGAAGGACACGAGGTCGCGAGACGACGGGCTGTCGACCGACCGGACGTACTCCATCTGCCCCCGGAACCGCTCGAGCCATGACGTCCACCCCCCCGACCCCAGGATCGCCGGGATCCAGACGAGGGCCGAAACACCCAACCCGACGGCAACCGCAACGACGAGCGGCCGAAGCTTCTTCAGCTGCGCAACCCTCCACGTCCCCCAGGCCGCGGGCGGCAGGAGGGCGAGACCCACCTGTGGCCTCACCCCCGCGGCGAGCGCGGTGAACAAGGCGCCCAGGACGAGGTCCCGCCCGGCCCCCTTCCGCCCGCACCGGACCAGGAACGCCGACGCGAAGAGAAAGGCCGCCGTTCCCGGCCCGTCGGAGAGCGGACGGACGCCGTGGAGCCAGACCGCCGGTACGAGGGCGTAGGCGATCCCGCCGAAGAGCGACCACGAGAGCGAGAGCCCGGCAACGCGGAGAAGGAAGATGAGCCCGGTCACCGAAGCGAGGCCGCCGATCGCGCCGGCGAGGACGGTCGCGCGAAAGGGCTCGACACCGAGGGCGGCGATCCCGCGCCCGAGGAGGATGAAGGCCGGATAGCCCGGCGCGTGCGGTTGGTTGACGCGCGTGTCGATCCCGTGCGCGACGCCGTTCTTGAAGAGGATCTCGTCCCACTCCCACGGATCGGGAGCGAGCGTCGCGAAGCGAAGCGCCGCGACGACGACGAGCGCGGCGGCGCCGAGGGCGAGGAGCCGTCGGGATGGACCGTCCGGAGTGGAGGACTCGATCCGGGTCACGCCCCATTGTGCAATCCCTGCGCCCCCGGACGTCCCTAGAATCCGGGGGTGACCTCCTCCCGGGTGGCGAGCATCCTGCGCGGCGCGCTTCTCGCGGCCGCCGTCGCCGTCGCCGCCGCTCCCCTCTTCCTCGACCCGGCGAAGGACTGGCTCCGGACGGGCCTGCCCGCCGGTGGTGCGCTTCTCGCCGTCGTTACGGTCATCGTCTACCTTCTTCTTTCGCGGACCGGAGTCTTGCTTCGGCCCGGGCGCGGCGGTTTCCGGCTGAGCACGCTCGACGCCGTCCTGCTCCTCGCGCTGCCGTTCTACGCGCTGTCGACCGCGAACGGCCGGCTCCTGACCTCCGGAGACAACCGCGCGACGCGGCATCTCGGCCCGCTCATCGTCAGGACGGGCTCGCTCGACCTCTCGAGTGTTCCAGCGTACCGCCAGAGCCCGCTCCATTACTCGGCGGTCCGCGTCGGAGGCCGGAAGCTTCCGGCTTTTCCGATCGGGACCGGGCTGCTCTCCGTCCCTTATGCCGCAACGTCTCTTGTCATCGCGGGCCGCGAGACGCCGCAGCTCCTCGACCGGTCCGAAAAGCACTTCGCGGCGCTCCTGACGGCGGCTTCGGTCGTCTTCCTTTTCCTTGGCATCCGGCGGAGATTCGGCGAAGGCCCGGCTCTCGGCGCGACTGCGGTCTTCGCCCTCGCAACGCCCGCTCTCACGACGGCGAGTCAGTCACTCTGGTCGTCGACGGGCGAGATCTTCTTCCTTTGCCTCGCGCTCTTCTTCGTCCTCCCCGGAGAGGAATCGGATGCTCGCGCTGCGGCTGGCGGCCTCGCCATGGCGGCCGCGTTCCTCTGCCGGCCGACCGCGCTCGTCCCCGCCGCCTGCGTCGGCCTCGCCCTTCTCCTCACGCGCCGGCGTCAGGCGCTCGTCTACGCCTCGTCCGCCGCGGCGGGCGGCGGCGCCGCGGCGCTCTTTCTCTTCCGGCTCTATGGCCACCCGCTCGGCGGTTACGCGAGCCTGAACCCGGCGTCGACCGCGTGGGCAAGGCGGCCCGCCGCCGGGTTCCTGGGAAACCTGATCAGCCCGAGCCGTGGCCTCCTCGTCTTCTTTCCGTACCTCCTCGCGCTCCCGCTTGCAAGGCCCGCCCTCTCGCGCGACCGCGAGCTGGCCCGCTGGTTCTGGGCGTCGCTCGGCGCGCTCGCCGGCGTCTATCTCCTCGCGTCGAGCTACTGGAAATGGTGGGGTGGGCACGGCCTCGGCCCTCGGCTGATGGCCGAGGCATCGCCATTTCTCGCGCTGCTCACGGTTCCGCTCTGGAGCGCTGCCGGCGGCAGGCGGTGGGCTCGGGCTCTCGCCGTCGCGGCGGTCGCCTTCGCCGTCGCCACGCAGGTGCTCGGCCTCTACCGGGAAGAGCCGTGGCTCTGGAACGGCGAGGCCCGGGTCGACACAAATCGAAAAGCGCTCTGGACGTTCCGCGAGAGCCAGCTGCGGGCGATCTGGTGGCCGGGATCGCTCGACATTCCGAAGGATCCACCCGACGACGAGACCCTCATTGGGTCGATCGACGACCCGGAGCCCGATGCCGACATCGTCGGCGAACTCCGCCTTCGCGGCTGGGCGCGGATCCCGGGAGAGGACCTCGCGGTCACCGTCCTCGTCGACCGGGAGATCCGCAAACCGTCCTCGTTCCGGAGGACGCCGCGGCCCGACGTCTGTCAGGTCCTTTCGGAGATGAGCAATTGCGAATCGGCCGGCTACGAGGCTGTCCTTCCGTTCCAGTGGGGAGACGGCGGCTGGCACGAGCTGACCGTCCTCTTCCGCGCGAAGGACGGCCGACAGCGGCACTACCCGCCGCGGGACTTCCGGTGGACGGCGCCCCGTTGACGACCGGGCGCCGCTTCCTCCGCGAGGCGCTCGTCGCCGCGGCGTTCTGCGCGCTGACGGTGGCGATGACGTGGCCCTGGGCGGCCGATCTCCGGCGCCACTCCCCCGGCCCGGGCGATCCCTACCTGATGTCGTGGGCGCTCTGGTGGGACTTCCACGGCGCATTCACGCAGCCGCTCCATCTCTTCGACGCGAACCTCTTCTACCCGTACCGCGACACGCTCGCCTTCAGCGAGCACGTCTTCGGAATCGCGCTGCCGCTCTTCCCGCTCCTCGCGCTCGGCGTCGCGCCGCTGACGGTCCATGGCATCGCCACGCTCCTCGGCATCGCCCTCTCGGGCTTCGGGGCGTTCCGCCTCGCACGGACCTTGACCGGTTCGACGGGCGCGGGATGGGTTTCGGGAATCGCCTTCGCGTTCGCCCTTTACCGGTTCGGGCAGCTTCCTCACCTGCCGTACCTGTTCACTCCCTGGATGCCGCTCGTTCTCGAGGCGCTTGTCCTCTTCGCGCGTGTGCCATCCCGAAAGCGCGCGGCGTGGCTCGGATTCACGTTTCTGATGAACGGCCTCACCGCCATTCACTGGCTGATCCTGACGGCGATCCCGCTCGCGGGGGCGGGGGTCTGGCTCTTCTCGCGCAGGGGGAGCGGGCCGCGACGCGAAATCGCATTCCGCGGCGCCGCTGCGCTCGTTCTTTCGGGGCTCGCGCTTCTGCCGTTTCTCCTCCCGTACCGGCGCGTCGCCGAGCGCCACGGCTTCGTCCGGAACGAGGCCGAGACGCGCGTCTACTCGGCCCACCCCGGTGACTGGCTCGTTCCAGACGGCCGGAGCCGGACGTGGGGAAGCACGCAAAAGACCGATCCCCCCGCCGAGCGGTCGCTCTTTCCCGGGGCGCTCGTCCTCCTTCTCTCTGGCGCAGCGCTTCTCAACCTGACGATGCACGAGACGGCCGACGCCCGCGCGATCGGATTCCTCTGGGCAGGCATCGGCTTCCTCGGCTCGCTCGGGCTGAACGCGCCCTTCCACCGCTTTCTCTTCGAGCACGTCGCCGGGTTCCAGGCGATCCGGGTTCCGGCGAGGTGGGCGATGGTGGCGAACCTCGGCCTCGCGGTTCTCTCGGGGCTCGGCGCGCTCGGCCTTTCACGCATCGTCGCGTCACGCTTCCGGGCGCCGCTCTTCGCGCTGCTCTCGGTGGCGTTACTCGTGGATCTTCGCGTGGCGCCGCTCGAGCTGCACCGGGGCGAGGCCGATCCCGATCCGCTCACGCTGAAGCTCGGGGCGACGCCGATGCGCGGCGGCCTCGTGGAGCTGCCGGCCACGTCCCCCGACGTCGGGAATGCCCGGCCGGAACACCAGTACGTCCTTCGGGCCGCCGACCATGGGAAGCCGCTCGTCGACGCGACGTCGGGCTTCACGACGAAGGAAGCGTTCCGCATTCGGACGCTTTCGCGAAAGAGGCCCGTTCCGGACAGCTTCCTCGATCTCCTGGAGTCGATCCCGGTGTCGTACCTGACCGTCCGGGAGGCGTGGCTGCTTCCGGAGGAGCGCGAGGGGCTCCGCTCGTTTCTCGCGCGAGCATCCGGGGCCGGGCGGATTCGTTTCGTCGGCCGGTTCGACGCAAAGACCGGCGCCGATCTCTGGGCGGTCGTGAAGACCGAGCCGGACGCGGCGGGCGTGCCCCTGCCGTGGATTCCTCCGCCCGCGGATGCACCGCTTCCCCCGGAGTCCCGCGAGGACGAGGCGCTCCTCGGCTCGGTCGACGGCCCCGCGCCGCGATCGACAGCCGTCGGCGATCTCCTCGTGCGCGGGTGGGCGCGAATCCCGGGCGAGGACCTTGCCGTTTCCTTTCTCGTCGACGGCCTCGTCCGCGAGCCGACCTCGCTCGTCCGGATGGACCGCCCGGACGTCTGCCAGGTCTTCCCGGAGATGGCGGACTGCCGGGGCGCCGGCTATGAAGCCCGGCTCGCCGTCTCCCCCGCCGACGCCGGCTCGCACGAGCTGACCGTCGTCTTCCGCGCCAAAGACGGGCGTGTCCGCCACTTCCCGGCGCGGCGCTTCACCTGGAAAGGCTGACCGGCCTCACACGCCCCGGAGCTCGTCGCTCCAGAGAAACTCGAGGAGGAGGCCCGGGCGGCCGAGGTCTCCGGCCGCGAGGCGGCCGCGGTACCAGGCGGCTCCGCCTTCGTCCGCCTCACGTCCGAGCACCGTCCGGTAGATGGAGTCGACGAAGGCCCCGTCGTCGGGGGGCGCCGATTCGAGAAGTCGCCGGGCGACCTCGCCCTCGCCGGCGAACGACTCGCCCGGGCCGCGAACGGAAGCAGGCGAGACACCAGTGCGGACAAAGAGAGCGCGAAGCGTCTCTTCCGCCGGCGCCGGCGGAACGGCGCGGGGTGGCGGAACGGAGAGGAGCCTCCGGACGCGGGCCCGCACGGCCTCGGTCGTCCCGAGCCGCCGCACGACGTCCTCGCCGCCGGGCCGGTGGCCGAGGATCCACCGGAACGCCAAGGCCACGACTTCCTCGGGAGGGACCGCCGCGAGGCGTTCGCAGGCCGCCGCGACGACGACCTCCGGCCGGCTCTCGCCGGAAGCGACCTTCGCCCCCGCCGCACGCAGCCCTTCGACCCGGTACCACGGGAGCGGGCCGAGCCGCGACGGGCGGACCAGCTCCCGCAGCTCCGCCGAGAGAAGGAGGATGTCGAGCAGGTCCTCCCGGAACTCGATGCGCGCCGACAACATTTCCGCCTGTCGCGAGACGAAGGCGTCCGCCGCGTCGTACCCGAAGACGCGCCGACAGAGAGCGGCGACGAACTCCGCGTCGGAAGAGTGCTCGAGCCCTCTCGTGGCCTTCTCGATCGCCCGGCGAAGCGAGAGCGAGCCCGAGACGACCCTCGCGACTTTCGACGACGGCCAGAAGGCGCCGCAGCGTTCGAGCATCGCTGCCACCGCGGCCCGGTCCCATTCCCTCGTCGCGAGGGAGACGCGCGCGCACGCTTCCCCGCTTCTCGCAACCTTCCGCGCGGTGACCCAGTGGTAGTGCGTCTCGGCCCCCCACTCGTCGACGACCTCGAACGGCGTCCCGGCGAGAAGCTCCCGGACCTCGGCGGGCGAGAACTTCACGCCGTCGTAGGTCGTCGCCTCGCGCTCCTCGCGGTCCCGCCACCGGCCGTCCACCTGGAACCGGAGGAGCCCGCCCGGCGCGAGGACGCGGGCCGCCTCCTCGATGTACCGCCGGATCGGCTCTCGGCCGGGGATGTGCTGAAAGACGATGAACGAGAAGACGAAATCCAGGGTCGAGTCCGGAAGGTCCTGCAGCGTTCCGTCGGTGACCGCCGTCCGGACGTTCGGGGTCTCGCGGCAGAACGCTTTCGACTTCTCGATCATCACCGGCGAGATGTCGACGCCGTGGGCAACCGCGACTCGGCGCGCGAGCGGCACGAGGAGCCGGCCCACGCCGCAGCCGATCTCCAGGATCTCGGCACCCGGGTCGAGCGCGATGCCGTCCAGCACCACGTCGGTCAGCTCCCGCTCGCCTGACGCCCGGAACGCTTCTTCGCTCTCCGCCGAGCCCGAAGCAATGTAGAAACGGGCATTCTCGCCGGCGCGGCGGTCCCACTCCTCCCGCATCCGGTCGCCGACATTCGCAGACGGCGTCATGCGATCTCCATCCTCGCCTCTTCCGCGATCCCTGTCCATCGCTTCCCCGTCCGCCTGCTAGCTCCGGGGCGGCGGACCTTCGAAGACCGAAGTCCCCTCCGCCTCGGCGAGGAGCCGGTGGTCGGGCCGCTCGCGAAGCGCAGTCGCCTCGGGGCCGAGGACGAAGATGAGCGTCCGCTTCTCGGTGCCCGTCGGTGCGAAGGACCGGCCGTACATGTCGAGCCAGTCCTTCTCGACGCTGACCGCGAGACCCTCCCGCCGGACGTCCCTCAGAACGCCGCCGAGGGGCACCCAGACGTCGTGCGATCCGAGAACGACGAGCGCCCGCTCGCCGGGCGTCTCGCGGAGGCGCCGCCCGACGGCGTCCGAGAGGGTCCGGACGCTCGCCATCGGCTCCTGGCGGACGAGCGGCCCGTGGCTCGCAACACGGGCGCTCCGTGCCGTGGCGACGCCGACGAAGAGGAGGGCGCCTGCGACTCCCGCGCCTCGCCTCATCGCCGAGCCTTGTCCTCTCTCGCTCCAGGTCGGGAGACCCGCGTGCGCGAGCGCCATCCAGCCGAGGAGCCCTGTGGCGGCGACCCAGAGAAGAAGGTAATCGTGAACCGGCCCCCGGATCTTCAGCGCGGCGAGAAACGAGACGGCGAGCGCGGCAAGAGCGACATCGGAGAGGGCGACTCCGACGGTGTCACCGCGCCGGACGGCGGACGAACGCCCGACCGGAAGGAGCGCCACCAGGAGGAGCGTCAGGATTCCCGCGCCGAGCGCGCGCTCGTCGCTCGTCGAGGGGACGAGCAGGGTCGCCGCGTGGAGCGGAACGGCTGAAAGCTGTCGCGCCACCGGGAGAAAGACCTCCCCGAACGCGTGCGTACCGCCGCCCGATAGGAAGAACCGCCCGATGAGCGTGAGATTCCCGGGCGAGAAGCGGATCTCCTCGACGACGACGGGCGCCCAGAGGAGCGCTCCGATGCCGGCCGCAAGGAGCGCCGGCCGCCGAACGGACGGGGCCGAAAGCGTCTCCCGCGATCGCCGACGAAGGTGCGAGAACGCGGCCACGGCCCCGCACGCGGCAACCGCGGGAATGAAGCCGAGGTGCGTCTGGACGAGAAACGTCCCGACGAGGACGAGGCCGGGGAGAAACGACGCCCCTCGGGCGGCAAGGCCGGCGGCGAGCAGAAGGTAGAGGGCGAACGGAACGAGCGTCAGGTGCGGATTCCAGAAGCTGGAAGCCCAGGGGCCCAGGAACGAGAGAAAGACCGCGACGAACGGGAGCGAAAGGACGCCGAGGCGCGCGCCACCGAGATGGAACGCCACGGCGACGAGCGCCGCCGCGGCCGCGCCGTTGAGAACGACCGCCCCGACGTTCAGCGCCGCCGTCCTTCGACCCCCGAATACGTACGCCGGCACGAGAGCGTAGAACGCGGCCGGGCCGGGGTGACTCCAGCCGAAGCGCGAGTACGGACCGACGAGCTGGGCGCCTCTCGCCGCCTCCATCACGCCGATCTCGAGGATCGCGAGGTCGTCGTCCGTCGCCGACGCCACCCAGGGGCTCCGAAGAATCGCAACGAACGACGGCAGGAGCGGCAGCACGGTCAGCGCCGCTCCCAGCACCACCGCGAGTCGCGCGTGCCTCGCCGATTCCATCAACCCCCTCCGATGGCGCGGGACCTTAGCATCTCCCGCCGGCACCCCCGACGTAACATGACGCGGAGATGGACTACCGGTACGGCGAGCTGCCGCTCGACCTGCTTCAGGCGCTCCTCTCCTACGAGGAGCTGTTGCGGCTCTTCCTCGACCTCGTGACGCGCGCTGGCGGCGACGTCGAGGAGGCGCTCCGGTGGCTCAAGGAGCTGCAGCGGCGCGGGCTGATCTCGCCGGAGATCGACCTCGAGGCGTTCCGTGCGGAGCTGGAGAAGCAGGGGATCGTCGGGAAGGACGGCGAAGGAAACCTCGTCCTCTCGGGGTCGGGCGAGCGCCGCCTCCGCCGTTCGGCGCTGGAGGAGATCTTCTCGTCGCTCGCCAAGTCGGGGCCGGGGCTCCACTCGATGCCAGCCTCGGGGACGGGGACCGAGACGCTTCCCGAGACGCGGCCGTGGGAGTTCGGCGACGAGCTGTCGCGCCTGGACGGCCTGAGGACGGTCGCGAACGCCGCCCGCCGCGACCCGGACGAGCTGGCGCTCCAGCCCGAGGACTTCGAGGTCTTCGAGACGGAGCACCAGTCGGCCTGCGCGACCGCGATCGCCATCGACATCTCGCACTCGATGATCCTCTACGGCGAGGACCGCTTCACCCCCGCGAAGAAGGTCGCCCTCGCCCTGACCGAGCTGATCCTCGACAAGTACCCGAAGGACACGATCGACGTCGTCCTCTTCGGGGACGAGGCGCGCGAGGTGCCGATCGCGCACCTCTCCCGCGCGCAGGTCGGCCCGTTCCACACGAACACGAAGGCGGGCCTCGCCCTCGCGCGCGGCCTCCTGATGCGCCGCCGCTCGCGGAACCGGCAGATCTTCCTGATCACCGACGGCAAGCCGTCGTGCATCCGCGAGGGGGGGCGCCTCTACAAGAACCCGTTCGGCCTCGACATGAAGATCGTGAACCGGACTCTGGAGGAGGCCGAGCGGTGCCGCCGCGACGGGATCCAGCTGACGACCTTCATGATCGCCACCGACCCCGCCCTCGTCGATTTCGTCGACACGCTGACGAAGGTCGCCCGCGGCCGCGCCTACTACGCCTCCCCCACGGACCTCGGCACCTTCATCTTCCGCGACTACATCCGGAACCGCCGCAAGCTCTTCCGCTGAGGTTCAGGGCATCTCGAAGCCGTAGTAGTACTTCTCGAACCAGGGCTTCCAGTCCTTCTTCGTCACGTAGTTGAGAAGGCCGATGAAATCGTCCGTCGTGACGAAGATCCGTTTCTCGAATGATCTTAGGAAGGACCGGAGGACCGTGAAGAAGATGTCGTCCCCGAGTTCCATCCGCAGGCTGTTCAGGAGAGTCGCACCCTTGAAGTAGACGAGAGAGACCCTCTCCCGCCAATTGTCCTCGTCGAAACCGGTCGCGATCCTTCCGGCCAACTCGTTTCCGAAGGCGACCGGTGCGGCCTTCGTCGCATCCTTCGCATGCCTTCTCCAGACATTCGGCAGCAGCCGCCCTTCGTCCTTGCTCTTGAGAACTTCCAAAGCGACTGCCGCCAGGATCTCGGAGAACGCCTCGTCGATCCACTCGTCCGCCTGGGAGGCGCCGGTCACGACATAGCCGAAATACGAGTGGGCGATCTCGTGAGCCAGGCGTTCATTGACACCGGACGAGAAGAGCGCCGCGTCGAAGTCGAGGCGGACGTTGCTCTGAAACGCCTCTTGAGTGATGAACATCATTCCCGGCGGTGCCTGCCCGAAGCCGTACGTGTTGATCTCGAGAATCGTGAATTCCTTCCATGGGAAGGGGCCCAAGAGCGCTTCATAAAACTTCCGAATGCCGTGGAAGAGATTGAGCAGCTTCGCGCCGGATGTCTCCTTCGACAGTCCATAGCTCGCCACCCGGCACGTCACGCCGTCCTGCGTGGCCTCCTGCAGGGTGTACGCGCCGGCGACGACCGCGACGAACGGCACGGGCCGTTCGAGCCTCGACTCGACCAGGTTCCACTCTCCGTCCTCCGCGCGGCGTACCGTCTCGCCTGCGGTGAACGGTTGCAGGGGCTTCTTTGCCCGCACGGTGGCCCGGAACGTGTGGGCGCTCGCATTCTCCTCGCTCGGTATCGGATACCACCCGTCCCCAAGGCCCAGCTCCCAGTATTGATCGCCCGCCACACGCTCAAAGAAGTACGCTTCGTACTCGAAGTTCAGCTTCACCGTTTCGCCTGGCGGGACCGGGCCGGGAAGGAAGATGCTGAGCGAATCCTGAGAAAACGAGAAGGGCAGCGTCCGACCGTTCACATCGCGCACGAACGTGAGCTTCGTGGGCTGAATCCGGTGCGTGCGCGAAGTTCGCCGGTAGGAGGCGAGCCGAAACGTGGCCACCGAGACCGGCCGTTCGGCGCGAAGGGTCTCGTCGACGCGGATGACTCCCCAGCCATCCTGAGTCTCGCGAACGTCGGTTTCGAGACGGAGGAGTCGAAGGTCGACCCGTGGCGCCGCCCGGCGGCTCCGACCCAACGGCTCACTCGCGATGACGCGGGATATGCGCCCGCCGGCGATGTTCAGAGGCAGGCCGGCGGGCCGGTCGACGACCCAGAGCGTCTCACGGTCGCCGCGAACGTCGTCGAGAATCTGGCAGACGTCCATTCGTGACTCGAGGAAAGCCTCGAAGAACCTGCCTCGTGATCTTTCGGCCGCAGCCAGACCTGCGTCCGCAGGGGGCATCCGGTCTCCGGCGAACCGCTCGCGATGCGTACGGAATGTCTCTTTCGGTGCAGGTTCCGGCGTCGGCACGAAGCGCCAGCCGGGACGCAGTGCCTCGGAAAAGAGGAGCGTTCCCTTTTCGAAGGACGCCAACAGCGCGTCATCCTTGCCGACCTCGACACCGCCGACCCGACGTGCATTCCGGGCGTAGACACGGGCGGCGACGGCGTCTCCGGTCTTCCAAGTCAGTCGCCCCGGCCCATCGAGGAACACCCCGATCCACTGCCCCTCTCCGTCGACGAGCTCCCATACCCGGCCCGACGCCATCTCATAGCGTCCCTTTCCTAGTTCCAGGAAAACGCCCGCGGCAGGGGTCGACTTCCCTGAGAGTCCGATCTCCCGAAACGGCAGAACCGGGTTCGGGGCTGTGGGCGGACTGTCGTGACGCGTGGGCTCCGCCGGCGTCGGCAGCTGGGCAGCAAGGGGCAGGGCAAGGCAGGCCACGATTGCGGCGAACGCGGTCCCCCGATTCATGGCGTCAATCTACGCCATTGCCGTTCGAGCGTCCGGTCCACACGGCCCATAGCGCGTGCCCGGGGCGGCGCCTCAAGAGGCCATAATAGAAAATGCAGACTTGACCCCGGTAGTCTTGACCCCGGTAGTCTCTTGACCGCAATAGTCTTGCTCCCCGCCTAGTCTCACCAGTCTTGGTGGGAGGACTGAATGGCACCGACCGTGAAACGAGGCAAATGATGGCCGGCATCGGAAGGCTCCTGATCTTCCTCGGCGTCATCTTCCTCGTCGTCGGAGGCGTCCTGCTCTTCGCCGAGAAGATCCCCTTTCTCGGCCGGCTGCCGGGAGACATCCACGTCAAGCGGGAGAACTTCGAGATTCACTTTCCCCTGGCGACCAGCCTCCTTGTCAGCCTCGTCCTCAGCGCCGTCCTCTGGTTGATCTCGACTCTTTGGCGGCGGTGAGAGGCGTCCAGGATTCGGTTTTCGATCTCTGATCAGGGAGAAGGAGACCCCCCTCCGGGCAGGAACGGCACCGTCCGCTTCGCGAGGGAGGCGGGGAGGCGGTTCGAGATCTGCTTCCGGATCTCGTCCGGGCTGGTCCGGAGCGTGAGATGGGTCAGGACGAGGACCTCGTTGTGGATGAGATCAGCGCGCTCGGCGATCTCGGCGAGGTGAAGGTGCTTCCACTCGGCGGAGCGCCCTTCGTCTCGCGGCTCGACGAAGGAGCACTCGAGGAGGAGGACCTTCGCCTCGAAGACCTCCTGCGGCGCGAGGTCGAAGAAGCCCGCCGCCGTGTCGCCCGAGTACGCGACGAGCGGCAGCGAGACCGGCAGCGCCACGTCGGCCCCTCCGGCCGCCGCCTCGCGGACGGCGTCCTCCCCTCTCCCCTTCCACTCGGGCCGGAGGCGCCTTCGGACTTCGCTCGCGAGAAACCCGAGCGTCGGGATCCGGTGGTCGACCTGGAAAGCCGTCACGGAGAGGTCGCGGCGGAGAGAGACGGTCTCCCCCGGCGCCATCGCCTCGACGCGGGCGTCATAGCGGACGTCCTCGAGCCGCTCGTGGAGCGAGAGGATTTCGCGCCAGGCCGGGACGGCGGCGGAGTGGGTGCGAACGACCCCGCCCGGCAGCCGGAAGAGGCGGCGCTGCGAGCACCAGTAGGCGAGCCCCGCGGCGTGGTCGAGGTGGGCGTGCGAAAGGAAGAGGCTCGGGACCGAGACGAGCTCGGTCGGAGCGCGGCCGACGTCGAAGGCGAGCCTCAGCGTCGGGAAATGGAACCACGTTTCGCGCCCCGCCGACGACACCCCGGTCAGCGGGATGCCGGCGAACGAGGTCGAGATTCGGCGCTCGCGGAACTCCTCTCCCATCCGGCCGGAGGATAGACCGTCCTATACTGGTTCAGGCCGACCGAACAGGGGGACGGGGGGAGATGGCGCTCTTCAACCACACCACCAAGGAACTCACGGCGAAGATCGTCTACTACGGCCCCGGCCTCTGCGGGAAGACGACGAACCTGCGCGTCCTCCATGGCCAGCTCGAGCGCGCCACGAAGGGGCGCCTGCTGTCGCTCGCGACGGCGCAGGACCGGACGATCTACTTCGACCTTCTGCCGATCGAGCTGGGGAACATCAAGGGCTACACCGTTCGCTTCCAGCTCTGCACCGTGCCCGGGCAGGTCTTCTACAACGAGACGCGGAAGATCGTCCTCCGCGGCGTGGACGGCATCGTCTTCGTCGTCGACTCGCAGTGGTCGATGCTGTCGCACAACCTCGAGTCTTTCCAGAACATGAAGGAGAACCTCGCCGAGGAGAGGGTCGCCCTCGAGTCGATCCCGGTCGTCATCCAGTACAACAAGAGGGACCTGCCGGGCTCGATGTCGCTCGAGGCGCTGCAGGACGCGCTCGGATTCGCGGCCTTCCCGTTCGTCGAGGCGGTCGCCTCCGACGGGAAGGGCGTCGTCGAGACGTTCCGCCTCGCCTCGAAGCTGACCTTCGTCGACCTCCTCCGCCGCCTCCAGAAGGGGGCTTCGTCCTCCGGCGAGACGGCGGCGGCGGCCCTCGAGGCGGCGGCGGCCGCGGTCCCGGCGCTCGCGACGCCCATCGCCGAGGGCGCCGAGCCCGTCTTCGCGGCGCAGGAGCCCGAGCCGCCTCCCCTGCAGGCAGCCGGGGAGCTTCAGCCGGGCGGATCCGGAATCGCGGTCGGACTGGCCGAGGCCGCGCCGGGGGAAGGCGGTTCCGGCGCGGCGCCGATTCCCGACCTCTCGTTCGACGACGAGCCCTCCTGGCCAGCCACGAGCGGGGAAGACGCCTTCGCAGACCTCGACGACGAGATCCCGAACGACAGTGCGCTGGCGACGGCCATCCCCGAGGCGGAGGTGTCACCGCCCGAACCTCCGGCCCCCGAGCCCCCGGCGCCGGAGCCGGCGCCCGCTCCGGAGAGTTCCGGCGTCCCCCACGAGCCGCTCCGCACGTCGAGCCCGGGGTCGCCGCTTCCTGAAAACGCCGACGCCCTGACGGCCATCGAGCGGATCCGGCGGGAGGTCGAGGAGCGCCGGCTCCGGATGCAGATGGAGACGCGCGCCATCGCTTCGAGCGAGATCCCGAAGGAACGCCTCGCGGGGCTCTTCGCCCCGCCGAAGCCCCCCGAGCCGCCCCCGGTCCCATCCAGCGAGAGCGCGGGCGAGACGCAGCAGATCGGGGCGATCCGGCCCGACGAGGCCGAGGTCCGCCGGCTGGAGGAGTCGCTGACGCGGGCCATCCGCTCGATCGACGAAGAAAGCGGCCGGCGGCGGGAGGCCGAGA
Source organism: uncultured Acidobacteriota bacterium (assembly GCA_963721385.1). Taxonomy (GTDB): domain Bacteria; phylum Acidobacteriota; class Thermoanaerobaculia; order UBA5066; family UBA5066; genus DAOMFB01. The sequence continues at coordinate 282,946 of CAVRJB010000019.1, read as the reverse complement.
CGGCGATGACCGACCGGATCGGGGCGCTGGAGGCCGAGATCGGGCGCCTGAGCTCGGAGCTTTCGGAGACGCGTGGCCGCGAGGAGGCGCTCAAGGAGCTGGCCGAGGCGCTGACGAGGAAGTGGGACTCGCTGCGCCGCCTCCTCCTGGAGGACGAGCCATCCTGAGCGCCGGGGTTCAGCTCTTCTCGAGGATTCCCGGAGCGCCCACGCCGAGGCTCCGGTCCACGGCGCTCCTTATGGCGTCGCGCTGCGGAGGCGTCAGCGACGCGAACTCCGCTCCGGCCCGGAAAAGAAGGCAGCGCCCTCCTCGGCCGTCTTCCGCGTAGCCGCCGGCCCGGCAGCGCGTCACGCGGACGACCGCGTGCAGGGTCTGCTCCGGCACGAAGGCCGACAACTCGTACGTCATCCCGGGGCGGAGAGGGGCCTTCAGCTCGAAGAGGAGTCCGTCGGCCGACAGGTTGACCACGGTCACGGGGATCGTGGCCTTGAGATGCCCCTTCCCCTCCCGGTTGACGAGCATCCGGGGAGACCGGCGCCTTTCCGGGCGAGCTTCATTCATCGGTGCCAATTCCATGTGCTCCCCGTTGGAGCATCGCTCAACTTAGTCCGCCGCCAGCCCCCCGTCAACTCCCGGCCTCCCGCGGTGTCACGGCCCCTCAGCTCGTCAACGCGGCGATGAAGCGCGGGTCCTCGCGCCACCCGGGCCGCGCGGCGACGGTCAGCTCCAGGAAGAAGCGGCCGCCGAAAGTCCGCTCGAGGTCGAGGCGGGCCGCCGTGCCCGAGTCGCGGAGAAGCCGACCCCCCGTTCCGACGACGATCCGCCGGTGGCTCTCCCTGTCGACGACGACCGTGGCCATGACGATCGTCATGTTCTTCGCTTCGTCGCGCCCGAGGTCCTCGACGACGACGCCGAGCCCGTACGGGATCTCCTCTCGCGTCCTCTCGAGGAACTTCTCGCGGATGACCTCGGCGTAGCGCGTCTTGAGGTCGGTCGTCGTGACCGTCTCGGCCGGATAGAGCTCGTCTCCCTCCGGCAGCTGCGCGAGAATCAGCGCGGGAAGCTCGCCGACCCCGTCTCCCGTCAGCGCCGAGACCGGGACGATCTCCTCGAAAAGGCCGGTCTCCCAAAGCGCGGCCAACCGGGGCAGGAGAGACGGCTTCGGAACGCAGTCGATCTTGTTCAGGACCGCGATCCGCGGCCCCGGAGCGCCGGCCAGGAGGTTCAGCACGAAGCGGTCCCCCGCGCCGGTGGGCTCGGCCACGTCCACGACGAGCAGGCGCAGGTCCACCTCGCGGATCGCCTCGAGCGCCTCGTCCATCATGACCTTGTTCAGCCGGTGGAGCGGCTTGTGGAGCCCGGGCGTGTCGACGAAGACGATCTGTCCGTCGCGGCCGTTCCGGATCCCGAGGATCCGGCGCCGCGTCGTCTGCGGCTTGTCGGAGACGATGGCGACCTTCTGACCGACGAGGGCGTTGACGAGCGTCGACTTCCCCGCGTTGGGCCGGCCGACGACGGCGACCGTGCCCGAGCGCCGGCTCCCCCTCACGTCCGCGCCTCCGCGGAAACCGCTGCCTCGCGCGCGACCCGCACCCGGTAGATCCGGCGGCGGTCCGCCTCCTCGACCGTGAAGAGGAGCCCCGCCTCCGAGGCGGTCTCGCCCGCCTTCGGGATCCGGCCGAGCTTCGCGGAAACGAGCCCCGCGACCGTGTCGTACTCGGCCGGGGGAAAGTCGGCCGCGAGAACCGCCGCGAGGTCCTCGATCCGGACGCGCCCGGCCACAGAGAAGGCGCCGTCCGGGAGCTTCACGACCGGGGGCATCTCGTCCTCGTGCTCGTCGGCGATCTCCCCGACGAGCTCCTCGACGAGGTCTTCCAGCGTCACGAGGCCCGTCACGGCGCCGTACTCGTCCACGACGATGGCGAGCGGCTGGCGCCGGCGCTGGAAGTCCGAGAGAAGCGTGGCGACGGTCTGCGTCTCCGGCGCGAAGAAGACCTCGCGGGCGAGCGGCCGCGCCGTGGCGGGCGGGTCGGGCGCGCGAAGGACCGTGAAGACGTCCTTGACGTGGACGACGCCGACCGGGCGGTCGACGTTTCCGTCCACGAGCGGGATCCGCGTGTACTTCGTCCGCGCGAAGAGGTCGGCGACCTCGGAAAGCGGGGCGTCCGCCGGGGCGCTCACGATGTCGGGGCGAGGCGTCATCACCTCGCGGACCGTCCGGTCCCCGAAGCCGACGGCCCGGGAAACGAGCTCCTCCTCGTGCTCCTCGAGGATCCCCTCCTCCCGTGCCACGTCGAGGAGCGCGCGCATCTCGGCGTCCTTCGTCGCCTCTTCTTTTTCAGGCTCGAGCGCGGCCGCGTCGTCGCCGGCCTCTCCGCCGTCCGCGACGAGGCGCGAGAGGACCGGTTGCAGCGGCGCCGCCACGAAGAGGACGACGGGGACGAGCCATGCGGAGGATTCGAGGACGCCGTCCGGCCCGCGGCGCGCGACCCAGCGGATGACGGCGGCCTCGATGAAAATCCAGCCGACGAGGATCCCGCCGGCGGCGACGAGCCACGGCTCGGGCACCGAGAAAGCCGCGAGGGCGGTTCCGGTCAGCAGGAGCCCGAAGAGGATCGCGCCTTGCGCCGCCAGCCGGACGGCAAGGCGCGAGACGAAGAAGCGGTCCGCCGCGAGGAGGGCGCCGAAGCGCTGGGGGTTCTCGTCGACCAGTGCCTTTCGGCGGATGGAGGAAAGCCCCTCGAGCGCCTGCGCGAAGCCCGAGAGGACGAGGTAGAGGACCGCGAGGGAGAGGGCGAGGAACGACGCCAGCCCACCGCCGATCTGGAACCCGGTCATCGCAGGCGCTCCTCGCTTTCCCCGCTCGTCTCCGGGACGCCGTTCGGGCCGGCTCCGAACGCGTCCCGTACGAGCCGCGCCTGGAGCCGGAACATCGTGCCGTCGTCCCGCTCATGATCGTACCCGAGAAGGTGGAGGAGTCCGTGTGCGAAGAGGATCTGAAGCTCCCGTGCGGCCGGGTGGCCGCGCTGGCGCGCCTGCCGGACGGCCGTCGGGACCGAGACGACGAGGTCGCCGAGGACGTCTTCCGCTGCGACGCGCCGCGGCGGCCGCGGCGGGTCGGGCTCGGGGGAGAAGGAGAGGACGTCGGTAGGGCGGTCCTGGCCGCGCCAGGTCCGGTTCACCGTCCGGATCCGCGCGTCGCCGCAGAGCAGGACCGAGAGGCGGCCGTTCGCGCGGGCGTGGCGGAGCAGAATCGAAAGCCAGCGGCGGAGGATCGCTGGCGGCGGCGCGCCGCGGATGGCGACGACGACCTCGACCGCGCTACTCGCCGGAACCGTTCTTTTTCCCGTTTCCGTTCCCGTGGCCGTTGCCATTCCCGTGGCCGTTGCCGTTCGCTTCAGGCTCCGGACGGTTCTGTTCCCACGCCTCGTAGGCGCTCACGACCGACTGGACGAGCCGATGCCGGACGACGTCGCGCTGGTCGAAGCGGACGAAGCGCATCCCCTCGACGCCGTTCAACACGAGCGCGGCCTCCTTGAGGCCGGAGACCTTTCCCGAAGGGAGGTCGATCTGCGTGACGTCGCCGGTGACGACGGCCTTCGAGCCGAAGCCCATCCGGGTCAGGAACATCTTCATCTGCTCGGAAGTCGTGTTCTGGGCCTCGTCGAGGATGATGAAGGCGTCGTTCAGGGTGCGGCCCCTCATGAAGGCGAGCGGCGCCACCTCGATGATGTTCCGCTCGAGCATCCGGCCGATCTTGTCGTAGCCGAGGATGTCGTAAAGGGCATCGTAGAGCGGCCGCAGGTACGGGTTCACCTTCTCGGCGAGGTCGCCTGGCAGGAATCCGAGCTTCTCTCCCGCCTCGACCGCGGGGCGGCAGAGGACGATCCGCTTGACGCGCTTCTCGAGGAGCGCTGCTGCAGCCATCGCGACCGCGAGGTAGGTCTTGCCGGTGCCCGCAGGGCCGATCGCGAAGACGATGTCGTGCTCGACGATGGCCTGCAGGTACTCCTGCTGGCGGACGTTCCTCGGCGCGACGACCTGCCGGAGCGCCGGACCGAGCGAGCGGTTCTCGAAGAAATCGACGAGCGACGTCGCGGGGTCCTCTTTCACGATGCGGACCGCCGTCGCGAGGTCGTGCTTCTTCGGGACGAACCCCCGCTCCATCAGCTTCGCGAACTCGGAGAGGAGCCGCGCCGCGAGGGCCGTCCCTTCGGGGTTTCCGGAGATCGCCACCTCGCGGCCGCGAGCGGCGATCTCGACGCCGAAGGCGTCTTCGAGAAGTCTCAGGTTTTCGTCGTGAACACCGAAGAGCGCGCCGAGCCCGGCTTCCGGGAGCGTGAGCGGGATGGAATCGGGTCGGATCTTGCGCGCCTCCTGCTTGGCTAGGATACCGACCCCGCGGGGCGCCCGTCAACGGGATCCTTACTGACTGTGCTTCTTGATGAAGTCGACGAACTCGTCGGTGTAGACGTTGTTGATCCGGTGGTCGAGCGTGTCGGACGCGCCCGCGAGGACCTTCTGGTAGACGGCCACGGCCGTCTTTCCGTCCTTGTCGACGATCTTCCAGTCCATGACGACCGCTCCCGAGCCCGCCGCCTGGCCGATCCAGCCGCCCCACGCGGCCGCCTTCTTGGGATAGCGGAACTCGGTGATCTGTCCCTTCATGACCCACTCGCCGGTTCCGCCCGAGACGAACGTGACGCCGTACTTCTTGACCCGCTCGTTCGTCTTCTTCTCGAAGACGTTCTGGAGGAACTCGCCGCAGTTCTCCCACTTCAGGTCGCCGTAGTCCTCGCCCTTGGGCGCCTCGGTCCTGTTCTCGAATTTCTGGACGTGGATCGTCTTCCCCTTGAAGCTGAAGGACGGGTCGACCCACGCGCAGTCCATCTCGTCCTTCTTGCACTTTTCGATGCCGAGGAACTTCAGGTCCTCCTTCGGGCTGTCCTCCGCCCGGACTGTGAGGGGGGCGAGGAGCAGGAATCCCGCCAGGATCACGAGCGACTTCTTCATCGAAATACCTCCTTGACGCGACAGAGGCTCATTCTAGAAGAAATCCCCTCAGGCCACCTCGGCGGCGCCGTTCTTCAGGATCCGGCCGTCCCGGATCTCGACGACCCGGGAGGCGCGGCGCGCGAGGCTCAGGTCGTGCGTGATGACGATGAGCGTCCGCCCCTGGTTCCAGAGGTCGCCGAAGACTCCCATGATGTCGCCCCCCGAGCTCGTGTCGAGGTTCCCCGTCGGCTCGTCGGCGAGGAGAATGTCGGGCTCCATCGCCATGGCCCGCGCGATTGCGACGCGCTGCATCTCCCCTCCCGAAAGCTCCGTCGGCCGGTGGTCCGTCCGGTTGCCGAGCCCGACCCGCTCGAGGAGCTCTCGTGCGCGCTCGCGGCGCTTCTTCGGCGGAACGCCCCCGAAGAGGAGCGGCATTTCGACGTTCTCGAGGGCGGTGATCTGCGGGAGGAGGTTGAACGCCTGGAAGACGAAGCCGACGCGCCGGTTCCGGACGTCGGCCAGCTGGTCCCGCGAGAGCCCGGCCACCTTCTCGCCGGAGAGGAAGTAGTCGCCCGAGGAGGGGGTGTCGAGGCAGCCGACCAGGTTCATGAGCGTCGATTTCCCGGAGCCCGACGGCCCGACGATGGCGACGAACTCGCCTCTCTTCACGACGAGGTCGATCCCCTTCAGTGCCTCGACGCGCACCTTGCCGGCGTCGTAGACCTTCCGGATCCCCTCCATCCGGATGATCGCGCCGTCAGACGGCGGTTCCGAAGGCCGAACGTCTTTCGCCACCTGTCGTCTCCTATTCGTATCTCAGCGTTTCAGCGGGGTCGATCGCCGCCGCGCGCCGCGCCGGAAAATAGCCGGCCAGAAGGCCGATGAGTCCGAGGACCCCCGCCGTCACCGCGCCGATGACCGGGGAGAGCGTGGGCCGGCCAAGGAACTCGAGGACGGCGTTCTTCTCGATGTCGATGAAGGAGAGCGGCGTCACGATGAGGATCGCGAGCAGCATCCCCGCCGCGCCCCCGACAAGCGTGTAGACGAGCCCCTCGAGGACGAACGGGCCCGTGATCCACGCCGTTCGCGCGCCGAGCGCCATTTTCACGCCGATCTCGCGCGTCCGCTCCCTGACGACGGCGTACATGATGTTCGCGACGCCGACGCCCCCGACGATCAGGGTCAGGACGCCGATGACCCCGAGGAAGAGCTGGAGGCCGAGGGCGATGTTCCTGTTGACCTGGCTCGTCTTCACGATGTTCCACGTCGCGAGGGCCCGGTCGTCCGTCGGGTCGTACCCGAGCTTGGCGCCCAGAACTTCGTTCAGGTGCTTCAGCGCCGCGGCCATCTCCTCGGGCTCGTGCGTCTCGATGACGAGGACCCAGAGCCGGTCCCGTCCGAAGAGGGCCCTGAAGGTGGCGGCCGGCATGACGGCGTGCCGTTCGTCGGGGCCGCCGTAGACGCCCATCTGCCGCTTGTGGACCATGATGCCGATGACGGTGAACGGCGAGTTGTTGATCAGGATCGTCTTCCCGACGGGCTCCTCCGCTCCGAAGACGTTGCGCGCCAGCTCGTCGCCGAGGAAGACGACGCGCCGCTTCTCCGCGTCGTCGACCGGACCGAAGAAGCGCCCGCCCGACCGGGGATAGTGGCGGCGGGCCTCGCCGTAGACCCAGCTCGTGCCGGAGACCTGGGCGTTCACCGTCTTCGGGCCGTAAGCGATGTTCGTCCGTCCCGAGCGCAGCTCGCCCCAGACGTTCTTCAGCTCCGGCATCCGCTCGCGAATGTAGTCGACGTCGTCGAGCATCACGCGGACCGGGCGGCCCGGGGGCATCCCCTTCCACGGCTTCGTCGTCTCGGAGGGCCACATGACGGCGATGTTCCCGCCCGTCGAGTTGCGGTTCTTGTGGAACTGCCGCTTCATCCCCTCGCCGAACGAGAGGAGCAGCAGGATCGAGACCGTTCCCCACGCAATCGAGGCGATCGTCAGGACGGCCCTCTTCTTCGAAAGCCGCGACGACTGGCGGAAGAGGTGGAAGACCACGCTCACGACGCCACCGCCGGTCCGAGGCCCCGCGTCCTCGGGGGGTCCGGGGGGATCGAGAAACCTCCGGGATCACTCATGTCTTCATCGCGACGACCGGGTCGAGGCGGGAGGCCTCGCGCGCCGGGAACCAGCCTGCGAGGAGGCCGATCGTCCCGAGGACCGTCGTCGTCACGGCGGCGACGAGGAGGGAGACTTCCGGGACGCCGACGTACTCCTTCGAAGGGAGCTTCTCGGCCGCGGAGCAGATCGCCAGTGAGACCGCGAAGCCGATCCCGCCTCCGACGGCCGTCAAGGCGAGCGTCTCGAGGAGAAACTGCCGGAGGATGAAGCCCTGCTTCGCCCCGAGGGCCATCTTGATGCCGATCTCCTTCGTCCGCTCCTCGACGACGACGTTCATGATGTTCGAGACCCCGATCCCCCCGACGACGAGGGTCAGCGACCCGACGACGCCGAGGAAGAGGTTGAAGGCGAGCATGAACGTGTCGAAAAACTCGAACTGCTGGGTCGTGTCCCAGACCGAGAGCGCCTCCTTGTCCTTCGGGTCGAACTTCTTCCGCTGGCCGAGCGCCGCGAGAACGTTCGCCGTCACCTTCTTCGCGCCGACCGACGGGTCGGCCTGGTAGATCAGCGGGGAGAGGTACTTCTCCCCGGTCAGCGCCCGGAGCGTCGTCCCGGGGATCGAGGCTTTGTCGTTGTCCCGCCCGCTGTAGCTCGAGTCCTGCGTCTTCGGCACGAGGACGCCGACGACGAGAAAGGGCGAGCCCCACATCATCACGGTCTTCCCGACGGCGGGCTCCTTCCCGAAGAGGTTCTCGGCCAGCTTGTCGCCGAGGAAGACGACCCGGCGGCGCTGCTCCATGTCCGTCTCGTTCAGGAAGCGGCCCCCGGCCTGCGGGATCAGGTTCCGCATCCGGCCGAACTCGGGCGAGACGCCCGAGACGTCGACGGGCCAGGTCTTCGTCCCGTAGTGGAGCTTCGTCGTCTCCTCGTACTCGCTCGAGATGGCGAGGAGCCCTTCCGCCCGCGACCGGACGAATTCGACGTCCTCCTCGGTCAGCCGGATCCGCCTCCCCTTTCCGAGCCCCTGGTACGGAACCGACGTGAGCCCCGGCCAGGCGATGCAGATCCGGTCCCCGAGCCCGGCCGTGCTCTTGACGAGCTGCTTCTTCAACCCGACTCCGAAGGCGAGGAGAAGCGTCACGGCCACCGTCCCCCAGACGAGGCCGAAGACGGTCAGGAACGTCCGGAGCTTCTGGTTCCGGACGTCCCGGAGGAGCTGGCGGAAGACCTCGACGACCGCTTCCATCCCGTCACGAGATCTCTTTCGGGGGCCGCTGGACGATCTTGTCGCCCGCTTTGAGCCCCTCGAGCACCTCGACGCTGAGGCCGTCCGAGATGCCGAGCTTCACCGGCGTCTTCTTCGGCTCGGCCTTCGGCGTGGCGCCCGGAAGCTCGACGAACGCCTTCTTCCCGGCGTCCTCGAACGTCACGAGGCGCTCGGGGATCGTGAGGATCTCCTTCTTCTCGCGAATGATGAGGTCGGCGTTTGCCGAGTAGCCGGCGCGGAGCGTCACGTGCGACGCCGGGTCGAGCTCGATCTCGACGTCGAAGAGCGTGGCCCCTTCCTTCTGCTGCGCCTGCGGCGCGATCCGCGAGACCTTGCCGGTGACGACGTCGGTCGGGAGGGCGCCCACCTTGATCCGGGCGAGCATCCCGACCCGCAGTTTGCCGACGTCGATCTCGTCGACCGTCCCCTTGAAGATCAGGTCCTTCATGTCGGCGATCGTCGCGAGCTCGGTTCCGGGCTGGTAGGACGTCAGCGGGACGACCGGATCGCCCGGGTTTACGGTCCGGGTCAGGATCGTCCCCGCGGACGGCGCCCGGATGACGGAGTCGATGTCGGCGCTCGCCGTCACGACGCGGCCGCTCCGCGTCAGGGCCCGGTTCTGCTGGGCCTTGTCGAGCGCGATCTTCGCGAGCTCGTACGTCTCGCGGCGGCTGTCGACGTCCGACTTCGGGACGATCCCCTGACGCTGCAGCTCGACGGCGCGGTCGAAGTCGACCTTCGCGCGCGTAAACGAGGCCTGCGCCGAGTCGACCTGCCGGTCCACCTCGGTCTGCTCGAGAGGCGTCGGGTCCGGGGCGATCTCGAAGAGCGGGTCGCCCGACTTCGCGAAATCGCCGACTTGCACGCGGCAGGTCTTCACGATCCCGGAGATCTTGGATTTCACGCTGAACTTCTGCCGGGGCTGGATCTGGCCGACGGCGACGGCCTTCTCCGTGATCGAGCCGACCTGCGCCTCGACGAGCTTCAGGCCGTTTTCCTTCTTCTGAGACCGGGTGAAGGCGTAGAGGACCGACGCGGCGACGACCAGGCCGAGAAGAAGGAGGAGGACCCTAAAGAGCTTGCCCATGTCGACCTTTCCCGGCGGCCTCTTCCCGAAACAGAGTCCGCCCGGCTGCGTTAATCAGAGATACGCGGGTCGCCCTGAAAGGTTCCCTCGGGAACGCGCCAGGGCGCCCGCCTCAAGTCGTGCAGATTCAACCACTCAAGAAAGGTCGTTCATGAGGCGCCACCCCCTCGGGCAGGCGGTGAGGGGATGCCGTCCTCTCACTCCTTGTCGGGCGCCGGCATCGGGCAGACGCCGATCCCCTTCATCGCGGACCAGAGGTGCCACTCGTACTTGAGGCGACCCGACACGACGGCGGGGTCCGCCTCGGCGAGGACCTTCACTTCGTCCACCGAGGTCGCCCGGAAGATCGACATCGAAAGGACGCGGCCGCCGTCGGTGCACGAGCCGGCGACGATCACCTTTCCCACCTCGGCCATCATCCGATGATGCGCGGCATGCGCCTCCCTGAGCTCGGGCGTCCAGCTCAGGGTCCACTTCGAGCCGCGGACGAGGAAACCGACGACGTAGGTCGTCATCCCGCTGGCGTCGGGCGCGCTCGTCACGGCCGGCGGCGCGGCTTCCGCTCGGGGCTTCTCGTCGGCGAGGACGGGAGCGGCAGCAAGTGCGAGCGAGAGAAGCGCGGAAATAGGGGTGGTGCGGCGCATCTCCAAGCCTCCTGTCTGTCTCGGCGCATTCTGGCCCCCGCCTCCCAAGGACGCCAGCGGCCGACGGATCCTCCTCCGCGGCGCGGGGCCGATAATCCAGGACAGCGCCGGACGGACGGAGCGGCGCGAACGGAGGAAAGCGATGCGGTCCTTCGGAACGGTTCTCTTCGGGCTGCTTCTCTCAATGAGCTCTCCGGGCGCCGGCGCCCCGCAGCCCGGGTCCCCGGCCCGACCCGGCCACCCTGCGGTCAACCCCGCGGAGAGCTGCGAGGGGTGCCACGCGCGGGTGACGCCCGCGGTCCACTCCTCCTGGGCCGCCAGCCGCCATGCCGGCGCGGGCATCGGCTGCGTCGCCTGCCATGGCGCTCCGAGCGCCGATTTCAAGCCGCGGCCCGGCGCCTCGATCTGCGCCACCTGCCATGCGGATCAGGCGGCCGGGCTGTCGCCGGACCTTCCCGTCGCCGGCCGGACCTGCTTCAGCTGCCACCCTCCGCACGCCCTGAGCCCGCACCGCCGGCCGGCCACACCGCGGCAGGCGATGTCCGTCCGCTGAACGCGGAGCCCCGGAGTCCGAAGCCGGAGGGTTCTGGGAAACCCGGCCCGGGTTCCCCTCGTGCACTTCAGTTCACCGGCTCGTCCGGGTCTGGTCCGTCGATCGTCGGGTCGCCTCCCGAGGCGAGCGTTCGGGGGGGACGCGCGGCGCCGAGCGCGGGCGGTCCCGACTCCAGCACCCAGCGCTCGTAGAGGCTGTCGGGCAGCTCGCGGAGGAAGCGCGACGGCTCGGTGACGACGATGACGCCGTACCGGTCGAACGACGCGAGCGGGTGAACGAGCGCCAGCTCGTCCTTGGCGCGCGTAGCGGCCACGTAGAAGAGGCGTCTTTCCTCCTCGAGTCCCTCGGCGGTCTTCGAGGCACGGACGTTCGGGAAGCGGTCCTCGATGAGACCGATGACGAAGACGGCCCGCCACTCGAGTCCCTTGGCCTGGTGGACCGACGAGAGGACGAGACGCTCGTCGTCCGCCTCGCCCGCCACGGTCTCCTCTCCCGTCGGCTCGCCGAAGAGAGTCACTTCCTGCAGGAACGTCTCGATGCCGTCGTACGGCATGGCGAACTGGGCCAGCGCCTCGAGATCGTCGAGCCGCGCCTGGTGGTTCGTGAACTTGGAGCGGGCCAGTTCCGCGTAGCCCCCCTCCTCGACGACGTGGCGGATCGCCTCGGCCGGCGAGGAGAGGTAGGACGCCTTCCGGAGCGTCTTGAGCGTCTCCACGAAGCGCCCGAGGCCGCCCCGTGCACCGGGCGGCGCCTTTCCGAGGTCGAGGCGCAGGAACGCCGCGACGGGGTCGGGCGCGTCGGCCACCGCCATCCAGAGCGTCGCCGCCGTCCGTTCCCCCACCTTCGGCAGAAGTTTCAGCGCCCGCTTGAACGACGTCTCGTCCTTCGGATTCACGAGGAGCCGGAGGTGGGCGAGGACGTCCTTCACGTGCTGCTGCTCGAAGAAGCGGACGCCTGAGCGAACCTCGTACGGGATGCCGCGCCGCGTCAGCTCGAGCTGCAGCTCGAGCGCCTGGTGGTGGGCCCGGTAGAGGACCGCGATCTCCGTCAGCGGCGTCCCCTCGTCGCGCAGCTCGAGAACGCGTTGCGCGACGAACTCGGCCTGCTGGGAGACGTCCGACGTCCCGACGACGGCCACGGGGACGCCGGGGCCCCGGACGGGGTGGAGCGTCTTCTCGAAGCGGCGCGTGTTGTGGGCGATCGAAGCGTCGGCGAGACGCAGGATCTCGGGCGTCGAACGGTAGTTCGTCTCCAGCTTGAAGACGGCCGCCCCGGGATACCGGTCGGGAAAAGTCAGGAGCGACTCGAAGTCCGCCCCGCGGAACGAGTAGATCGACTGCGCGTCGTCCCCCACGACCATGACGTTCTTCGACGCGGCGTCCGCGGCGAGAAGGTCGACGAGATCGGCCTGCAGCCGGTTCACGTCCTGGTACTCGTCCACGAGGACGTGCCGGAACCGCGCACCAAAGGCGCGGCGGATCTCGGGGCGTTCCGTCATCAGCCGCTTCCAGTTCAGGAGGAGGTCGTCGTAGTCCATGCCGTTCGCGGCGACCTTGCGCTCGAGGTAACGCCGGACGACGGCCCGGATCGGCTCGAGCTGCGAGAGGAAGTGCGGGTAGTCGGCCGCGACGACGTCGTCCAGCTTCTTCTCCGTGTTGACGCAGAACGAGACGACGGCGTGGAGGAGGTCGCCCTTGGGAAAACGGCGCTCGATGACGGGGATGCCGAGGTCCGACGTGGCCGACTCGAGCAGGTCGCGCGCGTCCTCGGTGTCGAGAATCGAGAAGTTCGGCCGGTACCCGATCAGCTCGGCGTGCGGCCTGAGGAGCCGCGCGGCGACCGCGTGGAACGTGCCCGCCGTCGCCCGGGCGAGGTCCGCTCCGATGAGGGCCTCGACCCGCCGCTTCATCTCGCGCGCCGCGCGGTTCGTGAAGGTGACGAGCATGAGGGAGGCCGGATCGACGCCGTCCTCGATGAGGCGGGAGACGCGGTAGACGAGCGTCCGCGTCTTGCCCGAGCCCGCCCCCGCCACGACGAGCGTCGGTCCGTCCGGCGCGAAGACGACGGCGCGCTGCTCCTCGTTCAGCTCCCGCGCGTAGTCGACGCGGTAGCTCTTCGCCGGCCCCGTCCGACGCAGGACGTAGCGGCGCGGAGCGGGAGGGCTTTCGGCCACGAGAAGGAGATTAAACCTCCCGCCGGAGGTCCCTGCTACCCTTCCCGCCACGTGACCCGGGACAAGACGGACGGCGGCGGGCCGCACCTCCTGCGGGCTCTCGGCTTCGGCGACTGCATCCTCTACGTCGCGGGCTCGATGATCGGGACCGGCATCTTCCTCTCGGCCGGAAACGTCTTCCGGAAGGTGCCCCACCCGTCGTGGATCGTCGTCATCTGGATCCTCGGGGCGCTCCACGCCATCGCGGCCGGCCTGACCTACGCCGAGCTGGGGGCGCGGCGCCCCACGGCCGGCGGGCCGTACGTCTTCCTCTCCGAGACGTTCGGGCCGCTCTGGGGCTTCCTCTACATGTGGGCGCTCGTCTTCGTCGTCATGCCGGGGACGGTGGCGGCGCTCTCGACGGGGTTCGCGGAGTTCCTCGGCGCCTTCTTTCCTTCGCTCGGGACCGCGGCGCCCGCGTTCACTCTCCTCGGCCTCCGCGTCTCCGAAGGCCAGCTCGTCGCCGTCGCAATCTCGTTCGCCTTCACCATCTGGAACGTCTTTGGCATCAAAGAGGGGGGGCGGCTCAACGACGTCCTGACCGTGGTGAAGATCGGCTCCATCGTGGCGCTCGTCGTCTTCGGACTCTCGGCGGCGAAGGCCGTGAGGCCTTCGTTCACTCTTCCGGCGCCGTCGGCGGCGCTCTTTCTTCCCCTCGGCGGCGCCCTCGCCGGCGTCCTCTGGGCGTACGACGGCTGGATCAACATGTCGGCGCTCGGGGCCGAGGTGAAGAACCCGAAGCGCGACATCCCCGGGGGCCTCGTCATCGGCGTTCTCGTCGTCGTGGCGCTCTACCTGGGCGCCAACGCCGTCTACCTCGGCGCAGCCCCCGTCGCGACGCTCGGCGAGTCGCCGCGCGCCGCCGAGACGGCCGTCCGGATCCTCTTCGGCGACGGGGCGGCCCGCTGGCTCTCGCTGGCCGTCCTCGTCTCCGTCCTCGGATCGCTCGCCGCGAACATCATCCCGGCCTCGCGCATCGCCTACGCCGCTGCGCTCGACGGCCGTCTGCCGCGTCCTTTTGCCCGCCTTCACCCCCGCTTCGCGACGCCCGCGTTCGGCCTGATGTTTCAGGCGCTCTTCGCGGCGGGGCTGACGCTGTCGGGGACGTTCGACGAGCTCGTCGCGACGGTCTCCTTCGCGGCGACCGCTTTCTACGCGCTCGGCGGGGCGTCGATCTTCGTCTACCGCCGGCGCGAGCCGGCCGCTCCCTGGCCGATGCCCGGTTACCCGTGGGTGCCGGCTCTCTACGTCGCCTCGTCGGCCGCCTTCACGGCCGCGATCGCCGTCGACGCGCCGCGCGACGCCGCGAAGGGGCTCGTCATCCTCGCGGCCGGTGTCGTCGTCTACCTCGTGGTCCGGAAGAACCCGCCGCCGCCCGTCTAGGGCCCGCGCGGCGCGAAGCGCTTCTCCTCGCGCGCCCGCTCTTCCGGCGAACAAGGGAAGCCGAAGCCCGCGTCGAAGTCGCAGCCTCTCTTTCGCTCCCCCCGAAGGAGCTTCTGATCGCTTGCGAACCGCTCGGGCCAGATGAGGCCGAGGAAGTCCTTTGAGAAGGATCCGAACTCCGCGACGGCCGGCAGAAGCGGCCCGAGGGCGAAGAGCGCGTCGCGCATCCGGGGCGAGACGAGGCCGGCCGCCCGCGCCCGGAGGGAGGCTCCCGTCTCGCCTGCGAAGCCGGAGATAGGAGCCGAGAGCGTCCCGTTCGCGCCCGTCAGCACGACGCACGCGTCCGGCGGCCGGACCGACGAGCACGCGGGCATTTCTTCGAAGGTCGACAGAACGAGGCGCCGGGTGAGAGTCTCGCCGTCCGGGAGACGGCGGATGCTTTCCGCCGAGTCCCGGCCGGAGAGATCCTGCGAGGAGACGAAGACGAATCGCCCCGCCGCGGCCTCCAGGAGCAGCCGCGTCGTATCCCCTCTCCCCTCTGTCCTTTCGAAGAGAATCGAAACGCGCCATTCTCCGAACGAGAAGTGCCACCTCGCGGGCGCCGCCGAGGCCACGGAGGGTGACAGCAGGAGGCACGCCGCCGCCAGGAGCGCCGGGACCGACGCAAGGCGCGCGGGGTCAGCTCCCGCCAGGATCCCCCCAGACCTTCCCGCCGATGAAGGTCTCGACGAGCCAGCGGTCGAGCTTCCCCTGCCGTGCCTCGGCCTCCAGAATCGAGAGGGCGGCGTCGCGCGGCACGGCCTTCTTGTAGGGGCGGTCGGACGCCGTCAGCGCGTCGTAGACGTCGCAGACGGTCAGGGCGCGCGTCGCGACCGGGATCTCAGCCTCGCCGAGCTTCTGCGGGTAGCCGGTCCCGTCCAGCTTCTCGTGGTGGCCGTACGCGATGTCGGGGACGCGGGCCAGGTCCGCCGTCCACGGGATCGACGAGAGAAACCGCCAGGTCTGCGAGACGTGCGTCTCGATTGTCGTCCGCTCCTCGGGCGAGAGGCTTCCCTGCCGGATCGCGAGGAAGCGGAACTCCTCCGGCTGAAGGAGCGGCGCCCCGCGGCCGCGACGGTCGTACCAGGTCCTCGACAGGAGCCCGCGCAGCCGTTCCGCCCGGTCGTCCGGCAGGACGGTCGGTTCGTTGGCGCGGCGGACCTCTTCGAACAGCTCCTCGAGCTCCGCTGCGCGCGCTCTCGCCCCCTGCTCGAGCGCGACGAGCGCCTCGGGCGTCAGGCGTCCGCCGGTCCGCGCCAGCTCCTCCAGGAGGCGCCGGTACTCGTCGGCCTCGGCCGCCTCGAGGGCGAAGTCGAAGCGGTCGCGGATCCGGAGAAGCTCGTCGTCCGACAGCTTCTTCGCCTTGACGAGCACCCGCTCCGGAATGGCGATCTTCCCGAAGTCGTGGAGAAGCGCCGCCGTCCTGATCTCGTGGAGGTCCTCCTTCGAGTAAGAGACGGAGGCGTAGGGGCCGTCCCCCGCGTGGTCAACGAGGCGCGCGAGCGTCTCGGTAAAGTCGGCCACGCGGTTGCTGTGCCCGGCCGTCGTCGGGTCCCGCTGCTCGACGGCGAAGATGGCCGCCTTTGCGAAGTCCTCGAAGAGGCGGCGGATCGAGGCCGTCAGCCGGTTCGCTTTCAGCGACACCGCCGCCTGCGTCGCGAGCGAGAGGACGAGCGGGACGAGGTCGGCGGGATAGGCCTCGTAGGTCCCGTCCCGGCGCCGTTTCCGGTTCATGAGCTGCAGGACGCCGACCAGCTCGCCGCGGTGGTCGTTCATCGGGACGACAAGGACGGCGCGCGTCCGGTACCCGGTGGCCAGGTCGAACGATTCGTTGTGCCTGTACGGGGCGCCGGGAGGCCGGACGTAGGCGTCCTCGAGGACGAGCGGCTCTCCCCGGACGGCCACGAAGCCGGCGAGGCTCGATTCGTCCACGGCGACGGTCCGCTCGGCGAAGGAGACGGCGACCGCGTCGTTCTGCGCGAGCTTGAAGCGGAGACGCCGGCCTTCCGGGCCGTCCTCCCGAAGGTAGAGGCTTCCGGCTTCCGAGTCCGAGAAGGCGCGAGACTCCGCGAGGATCTTCTCGAGCAGGGCGTCGACGTCCCGCTCCGCGGAGAGCGCGATCCCGATCCGGTTCAGCGCCGCAAGCCGCTCCTCCACCTCGTGAAGGCGCGCCTCCAGAGCCGCCGCCCGCTCACGCTCCCGGCGGAGCTCCTCGCGCGGGTCGGCCGCGCTCACCGTTCGCCGCCTCCCCCCGCCGCCGGCGTCTCGTCCTCGCGCGGGAGGAGCCGGGAGCGGCGGAAGGCTCCCGAGCGGAGGACGCGCTCGGGCGGGAACGTGACCCGGAAGAGACTGCCGCGCCCTCTCCCCGCGCTTTCGGCGGCGATCGTCCCGCCGTGCGCCTCGACGATGGCCTTCACGATCGACAGGCCGACCCCGAGGCCGCCAAACCGCCGGTTCGAGGAAGTGTCCTCCTGCCGAAAACGCTCGAAGAGGTGAGGGAGGAACGCCGGGTCGATGCCCGATCCCTCGTCCGACACGGAGAGCTCGATCCCGCCGCTGCTCTCGCCCTGGGCGATGATCCGGACCGTCTTTTCCGGCGGCGAGAACTTGATGGCGTTGGAGACGAGGTTCCAGACGACTTGCTGCAGGCGGGCCGGGTCCCCCTCCAGCGCCGGCAGGTCGGGCAGGATGTCGCAGAAGAGCTCGACCCCTTTCTTCGCTGCCGACGGGGCGACCGCGTCCAGCGCGGCGCTGATGATCTCCGCGAGCTTCACCTTTGTCCGGCGGATCTCGAGGCCGAAGTTGTCGATGCGGGAAAGGTCGATCAGGTCGGCCAGCATCCGGCTCAGGGTGTTCGCTTGTCCGAGGATCGCCTCGAGGGCGCGGCGGGACGCCGGGTCGTCACCCCGGCTGTCCAGGAGGACCTCGGCCCACCCGACGATGCCGGTCAGCGGGGTCCGGACCTCGTGGGAGAGGTTGGCGAGAAAGTCGTCCTTGAGCCGGTTCGACCGCTGCAGCTCCTCGACGAGCCGGGCGTTTCGCAGGGCGATCGCGGTCTGTACGGCGAGCAGGCCGAGAGTCTCCGCGTCCCGCGACGAGAAGGCTCTCGGCCGACTGGAGAGGATCTCGAGGATGCCGAGCCGGTGATCCGCCACGCGGATCGGAACCGCCATCAGGCTCCGCACCTCGGCGTTTTCGAAGGCCGCCCGGGCGCGGGCCCGGACCTCGGGCGGATCGTCCGACGCGAGCTCGTCCAGGCTCGCGACCTCGAGGAGAACCGGGCGGTTCTCCGCGAAGGCCCGGCCGGCGCAGCGGAGGCGGTGGAGCGGGATGGCCACGCCCTCCCAGGCCCGCTCCGTCATCCGCCCGGCGCCGTACCCGGCGGCGATCGTCAGGGAAGTCCCCTCCGGATTCGCCACGTAGGCGATGCCGCCTTCCGAGTCGGGGAACGCGCGGCTCGTCTCCTCCAGGACCGACGCGAGAACGTCGGGGGCGTGGAGACGGAAATTCAGGAGCTGCGTGGCGCGGGTCACCGCCTCCAGGACGCGGGTCCGCTCCTCGAGTTGCGCGACGACGTCGGCCAGCCGCAGCGCGAGCGCCGCGCGCTCGGCGAACGCCGAGAGCGTCCTTTCGTCCTGCGGCGTGAAGGCCCCGGGGACGGTCGACTCCATGTCGAGGACGCCGACGACCTCCCCGTCCAGCTTCAGCGGCACGACGAGCTCCGAGCGCGCTTCGCGCCAGCCCGCGAGGTAACGCGGATCGGTCGAGACATCGGCGATGTTGAGCGTCTGTCCTGTCCTGGCGGCGGTGGCGACGAGTCCCGGCCCGTCGATCGGCATGGTCGCGTACTCGTGGCTCTCCTGCCATTCGCCGCGCCGCGCGAAGAGAGTCAGGTTTGCGCCGTCGCGCTCGACGAGCCTCAGGCTGCAGTTCTTCTGTCCGAAGTGGAGGACGACCGCGTCGAGAATCTGATTCAGAAGGACGTCGCGGTGTGCCGTCCGCGTGAGGAGCGCGCGCGACGCCTCAGAGAGGGCGCGAGCTTCGCGGGCCGAGCGCTCGAGCTCTTCGGCCACCCGGCGCTGTTCGAGGGCGACGCCGACGAAGTCGGCCAGGGACTGCAGCATCGCGACGTCGTCCGGCTCCAGGCTCGTCTCACCTCCCGGGCCCCCCGCGGAGAGGATTCCGACGAGCCGCCCGGCCGCCCGCATCGGCAGGACGGCCGTGGCCGTGATGCCAAGCTCCAAAAGGGAGGAGCGTGAAGCCTCGGCCCGCGGGTCCGTCGCGACGTCGAAGACGACGAGGGCCTGCCCGGACTCCAGAACGCGGGCCGCGAGCCCCTTCGGGCCGGGCTCGGGCGTGTCGAACCGCCGCCGCCACCCGAACGGCCCGGGCCCCTTTCCGTCCCAGCTCTTCGCAAAGGCGTGGACCGCTGCGGCCTCGTTGCCGTCGGCCGAGAGAAGAGCGACGAAGCCCGCGCGGAATCCGAGCGTTTCTTTCAGGCCGGCGAGCGCCGTCCGGATGACGTCCTCGGCGGTCGTCCCGCGCTGGACCTCCGACGCGAGGTCGAGGAGCACCGAGAGCCTCTCCCGCTCACGCCCGAGCTGAACGATCAGCTCCGCCTGCTTCTGCCCGGCCGCGAGGTGCCGGGCGGCCGACAGCAGGAACGCCACGTCGCCCTCCGACCACTCCCGGCGCTCCCGCAACGTGGCGGCGACGGCGACGCCGCGGAGGACTCCGTCGATCTGGATCGGCACCGTGAGCACCGACTTCGTCCCGGCCGATGCGAAGCGCTCCCGCTCCGGCGCGAGAGCCGGGTGGGCGAGCGCGTCGGGCGCGACGATCGGCAGAAGCCCCCGGAGCGCGGGGCCGATGTCGGCGAAGCGCGTCGGGGCTGCCGACGCCGGAAGCGGGGGAACTCCCGGCGCGCACCAGCCGGCCCGGACGGTGATCGGCGACTCCTCCGACGAGCCGTCGAAGAGGAAGAGCGTCACGCGATCCGCCCTCACGATCTCGCCGATCCGGCCGACGGACCACTCCAGCAGCGCTCCGAGGTCCCCGCCGCCCACGAGGGCGAGGGCGAACTCGGACAGGAACCGGTCCCCGGCCGCCGGGTCCCCGGCCGGGAAGACAGCCACCGCGGAGGGAGGACTCATGTCAGACACGGCGAAAACCGGATTATGCTTCCAGAGAGGGCGCCCGGGGCGGGGCCCCCGGGGTGCCGCCCTCGCGCGCCCCGCACTCCGACTCCAACAGGTGAGGGAATGAACTTCGGTACTTCCTATGCGGACCTCCACGATCCGGCGCGGCTCGCCGACCTCGACCGTACCTTCCGGGAACGGCTGAGGGCCTCCGACCCCGGCCTTTCGGCCCGGTTCGAGCGCTACCGCGAGGGCGCGCCACTGACGCCTCTCGAGCTTTCCACGGTCCTCATCGACGCCGCCAGGCCGCTCTCGCTCTTCGTGGCCGAGCTCTTCGGCGTCGTGCCCGAGCGCGAGGCCGCCCGGGCGCGCGTCGCCGACGACGCCGTCCTCTTCCGCTTCCGGTTCAGCGTCCTCCAGAAGCGCTCGGCGAAGAGATTTCCCGACGCGGCATCGCTTTCCTCTCTCGACCGCGGCGCCGTTCGAGCCGCGGGCGAGGCCCTCGTCCGCGCCGTCGCGGGATCGCGGAACCCGGACGACGAGGAGAAGCGCGTCGCACGGACCGGCTGGGAGCTCTACGACCTGACGGCATCCCTCGCGACGCCGCGCGGCAAGGACGCCTCGCTGACGCCCGAGGCCTCCCGGCAGCGCCTTGCCGAGTTGCGGACCCGGGCCGCCGGATCGCCCCTTCCGCTTCCGGCCGACGACCTCGCGCTCCTCACGGCGTGGACGGAAGCCTTCGACGCGTGGGTGGCCTTCCTCCGCTTCGACGAGGAGGGGCGCGCCCGGACGAAGGGCTGGGCCTCGTTCGCCCTCCCGAAGCCGTTCCGGTTCGACGCCCTCGTGCCGACGGTCCGGCCCGACCCGGGGCTCCCCGAGCGGCGGGCCGGCCTCCCGGTCCACGCCCGCCACCGCGACGGCTTCGACCTGACGGACCGGCGGAAGTCCGCGCGCGAGGTGACCGGCGAGACGCACTACTGCCTCCTCTGCCACGACCGCGAGAAGGACTCCTGCGCGAAGGGTTTCATCACGAAGGAAGGCGCGGTCAAGACGAATCCGCTCGGCGTCCCGCTGGCTGGCTGCCCGCTCGACGAGAAGATCAGCGAGATGCACGTCCTCAGGCGCGAGGGGGACTCGCTGGGCGCGCTCGCCCTCATCGCCCTCGACAACCCGATGGTCCCGGGCACGGGCCACCGGATCTGCAACGACTGCATGAAGGGTTGCATCTTTCAGGCGCAGGACCCGGTCGACATCCCGCAGGCCGAGACGGGCGTCCTGACGGACGTTCTCGCGATGCCGTGGGGCTTCGAGATCTGGTCGCTCCTGACCCGCTGGAACCCGCTGAACGCGAAGCGGCCGACCGCGCTTCCCTTCAACGGGAAGAACGTCCTCGTGGTCGGCCTCGGGCCGGCCGGCTACACGCTGGCGCACCATCTCCTGAACGAGGGTTTCGGCGTCGTGGCGATCGACGGCCTCAAGATCGAGCCGCTCCCGGCACGGCTGACCGGGGCCGACGGCGCACCCCCCGAGCCGGTCCGGGACGCGAAGCCCCTCTTCCGGAAGCTCGACGAGCGCCCGCTGACGGGGTTCGGCGGCGTCTCCGAGTACGGCATCACCGTCCGGTGGGACAAGAACTTCCTCGACATCCTCTACCTCAACCTCGCGCGCCGGCGGGGCCTGAAGATCTACGGCGGCGTCCGCTTCGGCGGCACGCTGACCCACGAGCAGGCCTTCGACCTCGGTTTCGACCACATCGCCATCGCGGCAGGCGCCGGCCGGCCGACGCTCGTCGAGATGAAGAACAACCTGACCAAGGGAGTCCGCCAGGCCTCCGACTTCCTCATGGCGCTGCAGCTGACCGGCGCCTTCAAGGAGGAGGCGCTCGCGAACCTCCACCTCGAGCTGCCGGTCGTCGTCGTGGGTGGCGGCCTCACGGCGATCGACACGGCGACGGAGTCGCTCGCGTACTACCCCGGCCACGTCGAGAAGATCCGGACCCGCTTCGAGACGCTCGCGAAGGAGCGGGGCGAGGAGGCGGTGCTCGCCTCATTCACCCCCGAGGAGCGGTCCATCCTCCGGCGGCAGCTCGACCACGCCGCCGCGATCCGCGAGGAGCGCCGGAAAGCCGCCGCCGAAAGGCGGACGCCCGACCTCCTCAGGCTCCTGAACGCCTGGGGCGGCTCCACGATCGCCTACCGGCGTTCGATGGAAGAGTCCCCCGCCTACCGCCTGAACCACGAGGAGATCGTCAAGGCCCTCGAGGAAGGGATCGTCTTCGCCGAAAACCTCGACCCGGTCGAGTGCCTCGCCGACGAGTTCGGTGCGATCGAAGCGGTCGTCCTCAAGAGGAAAGACGGAAGCACCGTGACCTTCCCGTGCCGGACCCTCCTCATCGCCGCCGGCACCTCTCCCAACGTGACCTACGGCAAGGAATTTCCGGGCGTCCTGCCGATGGACAAGAAAGAGAAGTTCTTCCTGCCGCACCAGGCCGTGAATGCGGGAGGCGCCTGGACGCTCGTCCCGAAGGAGGACGGCGTCGGCGCCTTTTTCACCGGGGCGTCCTACCGGGGAAAGTTCATCTCCTATTTTGGCGACAATCACCCCGTCTACGCGGGCTCGGTCGTCAAGGCCATGGCCTCCGCCCGGGACGGCGCGCCGAGGATCCGCGAGCTCTTCGCCGCCGAGCTCGACGCGATCGACCCCGGAGACGCCGCGGCGCAGAGGCTCCGGGACCGCGCGTGGACGGCGATCGCCGACACGGCGGACGAGCTCCTCCGCGCCGAGGTCGTGCAGGTCACGCGGCTCACGCCGACGATCGTCGAGGTCGTCGTGAAGGCGCCGCAGGCCGCGCGCAACTTCCGGCCGGGCCAGTTCTACCGGCTCCAGAACTACGAGAGCTTCGCGCCGAAGCTGCCGAACGCCCCGGGTCTGCCCGAGTCGCCCGCGCTCATCGAGCCGTGCGCCCTGACCGGCGCCTCGGTCGACCGGGAGAAAGGGCTCCTATCGATGATCGCGCTCGAGATCGGCGTCTCGACGCGGCTCGTCGGAATCCTGAAGCCCGGAGAGTCCGTGATCCTGATGGGCCCGACCGGCGCCCCGACGGAGCTCCCGGAGCGCTCCACCGTCGTCCTCTGCGGCGGCGGGCTCGGGAATGCCGTCCTCTTCTCCATCGGCCGCGAGGCGCGCGCCCGGGGGAACCGGGTCCTCTACTTCGCCGGGTACAAAAAGGCCGAGGATTTCTACAAGCGCGAGGAGATCGAGGCGAGCGCCGACGTCGTCGTCTACACGGTGGACGCCCCTCCCGCGATCCCTGCCCTTCGGCCGTCCGACTTCTCCTTCGTCGGGAACATCGTCGAGGCGATGGCGGCCTACGCGACCGGGGCGCTCGGAAAGGCGTCGATCCCCCTTCCGGACGCGACGCGCCTGATCGCGATCGGCTCGGACCGGATGATGGCCGCCGTGACCGCCGCGCGGCACGGTGTCCTGAAGCCGTACCTCCACGAAGAGCACGTCGGCATCGGTTCGATCAACTCGCCGATGCAGTGCATGATGAAGGAGGTCTGCGCGCAGTGCCTTCAGCGGCACGTCGACCCCGTCACGAAGAAGGAGAGCTTCGTCTTCTCGTGCATGAACCAGGACCAGTGCCTCGACGACATGGACTGGCAGCATCTGCGCGCCCGGCTGGCGCAGAACGCGCTGCCGGAACGGATCGCGAACCTCTGGCTGGAGCGGGGGCTTCAGGCCCGGGACCTCCGGACCGTCTGAGAAGGCGCCGTCAGCGCGGGACGATGACGCTGAAGATCAGGTAAGGGTTGACCGCGAAGAGGCGGGAGTCGGTCGCCGGCTCGTGCCGGAAGATGGCGAAGTGAAGGTGCGGACCGCCGATGACGCGGCCCGTTGCGCCGACGGCCCCGAGCCGCTGGCCCTTCGTCACCCGGTCCCCGGCCTTCAGCCCTTTCTCCTGGCTGCTCAGGTGGGCGTAGAAGAACGTGTAGTGGCCGGAAAGATCGCGGAGGTAGACCACCTTCCCGCCGCGCCGGTCGCGCCCGAGCCGCTCGATGAAGCCGTCGGTGACCGCGAGGACCGGCGTCCCCCGCGGCGCGCCGAGGTCGATGGCGTGGTGCTTCTTGTACTTTCCGCGCCGGGACAGGAACGTGTCGTGGAGCTTCGCCTGGTCGAACGACTCGAACGGAATCGGAAACTCCACGCCGAAGAGCTTCCGGATCTCGCTCTCCGGGAGCGAGACCGGCCGGCTGTCCGACCGCCGGACGACGAGCCCCGTCAGCCGGTCGGCGAGGCTCTTCCAGAGCGACTCGGGGACCGCCGCCTCCTCGCTTTCGTCCTCCTCGTCGTCGGAGAGAGGACGGGCGAGCCAGGCCCGGTCGGCCGCGTCGGCGGAGGCGTAGCAGGCGCCATCCTCGGGGTCCCGCGCGAGGCACGGCTTTTCGGCCGCCGGAGGCGCCGGGTCCGGAGAAGCGTCGGCTGACGCAGAGCCCGAGTCGATCGGCGCAGCGCTCGAATCAGCCGTCGCCGCCTCGGAGGCCGCCATCTCCGGCGAGGTCACGGGCATCGTCCCGGCGACAGCGACACCGGGAGCCGCGAAAAGCACCAGCATCACGGCGGACCCGGCGGCGCGGAGCTTCAGCTCACCCGCTCCAGGTAGGAGTCGTCGCGGGTGTCGATCTTGATGACCGTTCCCGCCTCGACGAACTGGGGCACCTGAACGAGCAGGCCCGTCTCCAGCTTCGCCGGCTTGTACGAGGCCGAGGCGGTCGCCCCTTTCATCCCCGGCTCGGTCTCGACGATCCGGAGGTTGACGGTCGTCGGCAGCTCGACGGAGACCGGATTTCCCTCGTAAAAGTCGACGGTGATGACCGTCTCGGGCAGGAGGTACTTCATCGCCTCGCCGACGACGTCGTCGTCGAGCCGGACCTGGTCGTAGCTCTCCTGATTCATGAAGTGGTGGCCCGAAGAGTCGGAGTAGATGTACTGCATTTCATGGGTGTCGAGCGAGGCCCTCTCGATCCGGTCTTCCGACCGGAACCGGTGCTCGTTCATCGAGCCCGTCCGGAGGCTCCGGAGCTTGGCCTGCACGAAGCCGCGGAGGTTCCCCGGCGTCTTGTGGACGACGCTGTGGGCGCGGTGAAGCTCCCCGTTGTGGACGACGATCATTCCCGGACGCAGTTCAGTGGCGGAGATCATTCCTTACACCTGATTTTCCGGTTTCCCGGCGGCCGGCGACGAAAAGCCACCAGACACCCAACCGGACCCGTATTGCGCTCGCGGGAAGCCTAACCGAGGCCTCTCGAGAAAGGCAAGCGGGGCCCGTCAAGAGCCCCGCTGCCAACGACTTGAGGTCTGTTACCGGAGAGCCGGAACGAAGTGCCCGCGCCGGTTGGACTGCCAGCAGGCCTCCTGCGCGTCCTTCTCCTTCGGGTGCTCGGTGCAGAAGGGACGTTCCTTGCCGTAGGAGATCGTCTTGATCTGGGCCGGGTCGACCCCGAGGGCCACGAGGGCGTCGCGAACCGCGTTGGCACGCCTCTCGCCGAGGGCGAGGTTGTACTCGCGCGTGCCCCGCTCGTCGCAGTGTCCCTCGATCGTCACGCCGACGGTCGTGTGGCCACGCAGCCACTGGGCATCCGCCGCGACGGCGTCCTTCTGGTCGGCCCGGATCTCCGACTTGTCGTAGTCGAAGAAGGCGTCCTTCAGGTACTTCATCGCCTCCTGGACGAGGTCGACGCCCGGCGCCGGGGGCGCGGGTGGCGGCGCCACGACGGCCGGCGCCGCGGGCGGCGGCGGCGCGGGGATCCGGAACTTGGCCGCGCACTGCGCGACAGACTTGCTGGCCGCGTCGCGCGCAGTCACGACGACCGTGTACTCGCCGGGGCCGAGGTTCTTGAACGTCGTCGTCGGGGCCGCGTCGCCCGGGACGACGACCGGCGGAGCGCCGTTCAGCGACGCCTCGTAGGTATGGGGAGCGAACGTGCAGAACGTCGACGGAATCGCCGTCCACTCGACCTTCACGTCGCCCGGCTGCAGCGTCGACCCGTCCTTCGGCGAGATCACCGTGAAGCCGGTCGCGCAGTCTTTCATCGTGCTCGTGCACGCCGTCAGGGAAAGGGCCACGACTCCCATCATCAGGAGCCCTAAAGAACTGGCCCGGAACCGTTTCGAAGCCATGCTGTCCTCCTTGGAAGCGCCTCTTTGCTGCTCTACTGTTGCGGTCCGACCGGGCGATCCGTTATGCCGCGTGCCCCGCGGACCGGCTGATCCTCGGGGTCACCCGGCGCGACGGCGTGGCGGGCGGGCTGCGTGAAGATGTACTTTAGCGAACTTTCCCAGTTTTCGGGGCTGTAGACGGCTGCGGCCCATTCGATCAGCTCGTCGTTCGTGAACGCGCCGAGATGCGGCGTCGGGGTGGGCGCGGACGGGAATCCGCCCGCCGAGGTGTTCCCGTTGGCGAGATAGACGGTCATGTCGACGCTGCCGAGGCTGTTCCCGTAGTTCGCGTTGATGAAGTCGATCAGCTCGTGCGGCGAAGATCGCGTAGCCGAGCGACGTCGGGTGGACGCCGTCGTACCCGAAGAAGCCCCCCTGGAGGTAGGCCGTCGTGACCGTCAGGCCGCCGTACGTCCGGCCGTGAGCGCGGATGTCCTGGAAGAAGCGCCGCCACGTCGTACAGCTTGTAGCCCGCCGCCGGTCCCCTTCGCCGCGATCGAGGCGTTGAACGCCGCCGTCCGCGCGCGGAGCTGGGTGATCTCGTCCGGCGTCAGGACGACGCCCGGCTTGGCCTGGCAGGTCGCGCCGCCGCCCGACAGGTCGCAGTTGTTCGGAAGCGGCTTGTTGCAGTTCGCCTGCTTTGGATCGTTCGGCGCTGAGAATGGCGCACGGAATGCCGTATGCCCGTCTGGAGGAGCTCGCGCCGCTTTCAGGGTCAGGAGCGAGCCGGCCGGGACCGGGCAGGCCGGGAACGCCCGTCGGGCAGGCGTAATCCGAGAGGGCGTAGATCGGCGCGCCTGTCGCCGGGTTCGTCCCGAGGATCGGCGAGACCGTCGAAAAGAACGGGAGCGCCGAGACGTCGCCGATGTTCAGGACCAGCCCCTTGCCGGTGCCGCCCTGCGCGGCCTTCATCGTGTCGACGATCGTCTGGAACTTCGAGTCGAAGACGGAGATCGGCGTCAGCGTCACCCCGTCGATGACGGTGGCGAGGCCGGCGGCGTTGAGAACGTCGTTGTTGCCGATGAAGATCGTGAGGAAGGTCGGCTTCAGCGCTGCCGCCTGCTGGAGCGACGTCCCGAGGCCGCGAAGAATGATGTAGGTGAGGCCGCCGGCCGCCGTCGTCGGGTTCGTGTCGACGACGTTCGAAACCGTGAAGCCCGGAACGCCCAGGTTGTTGTAGGGGCGGGCGAGCGCCAGATTCGTCGGGACGCCGGTGTTCGGCCAGTAGCCGAAGGTCGGCGCGAGGCTGGTCAGGTACATGCAGGGGCCGAGGCCCGGCGAGCCGATCAGCGGCTGCTGGAAGCCCGAGACGCCGGCGTGCCGGGCGATGATCGCGCCGAACGAGTCGTTCTGGGTGTAATCGACGAGGCAGCCGTTCGAGAAGCCTGACGACAGAGAGTCGCCGATCTGGGCGAACATCGTGAAGTCGGCCTGCTGGGCGGCCGCCGGAAGGCTGAGCGCGGCAACAAAGGCCAGGGCGGCGATGCGGAAGAGCGTGCTCTTGGTTCTCATGTTTCGTGCTCCTCCTTAGAACGACATCGTGGCGCTGACGCCCGGCAGGATGGCGAAGAGCTTGTACGTGCCGTTGAAGCCGGCTTCGTTCGACGTGGTCGTCCGCTGGTGGAACCAGAGGAAGAGGCTCGAAATGTCGATCCGCGTGTGCTTCCCGAGCTTGAAACCGACGCCGATCGAGGCGCCCGGTCCGATTCGCGTCCGGCAGGAGCGGTCCCGACGTCGAAGTCGGGCTGCGGCGTCTGGTCGTACAGGTACCCGCCCCCCACCCAGAGCGTCTCGGTCGCCTGGTAGCCGAGGCCGGCGCGAATCGTCCAGGTGTTCTCCCAGCCGTGGGGGATCACCTTCGTCCCCAGGCCCTGGACCGTCAGGACCGTCTGTTTGAAGACGTCCCACCAGGTGTAGTTGGCGTCGACGTTGAGGGTCAGCTTCGGAGTCAGGTCGTACGACGCGCCGAAGATCAGGAGGTCCGGAAATTCGAGCGACGTCCCGCCCGGGACCGTCTGGCCGACCGGGGCGCGCGACTTGACGAGGGCGTCGAGCTGGGCGTTGCCGGTCGAGATCTGGCCGATCTCGGCGAGGCCCTCGTAGTTGAACGTCACCCCTCCGTGGTACGCCGCGCCGAAGCGGAGACGGTCGCACGGCTTGATCATGATGCCGGCGTTCCAGGTCCACTCGACGGGAGTCCCCTTGCTCTGGAGCGAGATGTGCGCCACGTCGACGAACCGGTCGTTGAACGGGTTGAAGAGGCCCTGGTTCTGGCTCAGCTTGACGTCGCTGAAGCGGATCTCCGGGCCCGCGCCGATCGCGATCCAGTCGGCGAGCTTGAAGGACAGCTGCACGGAGCCGGCGACCTGGCGGAGGTCGACGCGCTGGGAGATGAACCGCCCGGCCCACTGGTCGGGGTAGGCCCAGGGGACGCCGAGGCCGGCCGGAGTCCAGAAGCCTGCCGACACGTTGAAGACCCCCGGCTTAATCGGAACGACCATGTAGCCGCTCCCCAAGTAGTAGAGGTCCTTCTCCATGTTCGCCGAATAGCCGGGCCCCGGGTACGGGATTCCCGCCGTCGAAATGGGCCGACGGACGAAGGATCAAGAACGGCGCCGCCGGACAGCGTGACCTTCTCGTTGAACGCGTTACCTGCGGGGTTGTAGAACATCGCCGACGGGTCGTCCGCCTGGGCGACGAACGCGCCGCCGAGCGTCGTGGCCTTTGCCCCCTGCTCGAAGAGAGCGAAGCCCGACGCGTCCAGCCGGCCGGACGCCGCAAGCGCCAGGGCGAGGAGCCCCCCGCCGAGAGCGCGCATACACTTTTCTCTTGCCACCGATACCTCCTTCTCTGACTGAGGACAATTACGCAACGGTCGACACCTAATTCTTTGCGCTAGCGGCATTCTTTTCCCCCGATCAGGGGCGAGTCAAGCCGAAACGTCTCGAATTCCCGCTTCTGCGGCGAGGAAACCGACCGCCACCGCCCCCGGACCCGCGTGCGCCGCGAGGACCGGAGCGACCTCGGTGATGTAGTGAGCCGAGCCGGGATGGCGGGCGAGGAGCTCGGCCGCGATCTCGTGAGCGAGGTCCCGGGCGCCGAAATGGGCGACGCCGAAGAACGGAGCGGGCTCCGCCGCCGTCATGGCGAGGGCTGTCTCGACCACTTTCCTGCAAGCCCGGGCGAATCCACGGCCTCCCCCGCCCTTCGCCGCCCTCCCGTCCGGCCCGATCGTCAGGACAGGCGAGTACCCGACCGCGCGGGCCAGGAGCCCCGGGAGGTGGCCGACCCGGCCGCCCCGGATCAGGAAATCCAGCGTTGGAATCGCCGCGAAAATATGGGCGCGGCGGGCGGCCCGCTCGGCCGCCTCGACCACGTCGGAGAGAGACGCCCCGGCCGCCGCCGCCCGGGCCGCCTCGCGGACGACCAGCCCCTGGGCGACCGAGACGTTTCGCGAGTCGAACGTCCGGACCGGCGCGAGGTCCTTCTCTCCGGCGAGGAGACGGGCCGCCGTCTGCGCCGCGCCCGTAGGTCCCCGAGAGGCCGCCCGAAAGGTGGACGCCGAGGACCGGCGCGCCGTGGGACGCGAGGGCGCGGTAGACCTCCCGGAAGTCGCCGGGCGGCGGCTGGGAGGTCCGCGGAACCGCGCGGGAGACGGCGAGGCGGGCGTGGAACTCCGCCGGCGTGATCGTGACGCCGTCGAGGTACGTCTCCTCGCCGAGGATCAGCCGGAGGGGGACGACCGTGATCGAAAGCGCCTCGATCTCGGAGGCGGGCAGGTCGCAGGCCGAGTCGGTCACGACCGCGACCCGGCCACGCGCGACGAAGCGGCCCAGGTGCTGCTCGCGCATGTCCTCGACCTTCGTCTCCTCGACGCGCCCGAACCGCCGGGCCACCTCGAAGACGTCCTCGGGGCGGTTGACGTGGAGGTGCAGGCGGACGCGGCTCCGGCCGCCGACGACGGCGAGGGAGTCCCCGAGCGGCGCCGCCGCGCGGCGGAGGGCCTCCCGGTCGATCCGGTCTCCCGAGACGAGCACCTCGGTGCAGAAACGGAAGAGGATCGACGCCCGCGCCTCGCGGATCCGCGCCTCCACGACCTCGCCCGAAATCGCGGGAGCGGGCTCGAGGCGGGGCTGCCGTCCGAGCGACCGGAAGGCTCCCTCGAGAAAGTGGACGAAGCCCTGGGCGCCCGCGTCGACGACGCCTGCGGCCTTCAGGACCGGCAGCTGTTCCGGCGTCCTCGCCAGCGCCTCGCGCGCAGCGGGGAGAGAGGGCGGGAGAAGCTCGGCGAAATCGCGCGTCTCCCGGGACCGTCGCTCGACCTCTCCCGCCCAGTCCCGGATGACGGAGAGAATCGTCCCCTCGCGCGGCTGAGCCATCGCGCCGCGGGCCGCCTCGGCCGCCGCCCGGACGGCCCGCCCGAACCGCTCGGGTCCGACGCGGCGTGCTCCCTTCAGCGCCTCGGCGAGCCCTTCCAGGAATTGGGCGAAGATGGCCCCGGAGTTCCCGCGGGCGCCGAGGAGCGCCTCGTCCGCCGCGCGGCGCGCCACGTCTTCCGCGTTCGCGGAGGGCGCTCCGCCGACGCCCGCCGCCACGCGGTCCAGCGTCGCCGCGAGATTCGAGCCGGTGTCGTTGTCCGCGACCGGGAAGACGTTGATCCGGTTCAGCGGCTCCCGCTCGGCCAGGACGGCGCGCGCCCCCGCGAGGAGCGCGCGTGCAAGCCGCCGGCCGTCGAGATAGCCGATCCGGGGCGGAGACACCGGATCAGTCTATGACGGGAGCGGGCGCGTCAACGCACCGGGGCGCGGAGGACCGGCGCGTAGACGCCGACCTTCGAGGCTTCCCGCGCCAGCGTCGCCTCGTCGAGCCGGGCGACCGGCGTCGTGTGCGGCGCCGACGTCACGAGGTCGGGCCGCTCCTCGCACTCCTTCGCGATCGCGATCATCGCGTCGGCGAAGGCGTCGAGCTCCTCCTTCGGCTCCGTCTCGGTCGGCTCGATCATCAGGGCGCCGGGCACGATGAGCGGGAACGACATCGTCGGCGGGTGAAAGCCGTAGTCCATCAGCCGCTTCGCGATGTCGATGTTGTGGACGCCGCGCGCGGCCTGCCGCTTGTCGTCGAAGACGACCTCGTGGTAGCTCGGCGCGTCGTACTTGAGGTGGTAGAAGGGCGCGAGCCGCTTCCGGAGGTAGTTCGCGTTCAGGACGGCGTTCTCGGCCACCTCCTGAATCGACCGGCCGTAGGAGAGGATGTAGGTGAACGCGCGGACGAGGACGCCGAAGTTCCCGTAGAAGGCCCGCATCCGGCCGATCGACTGCGGCCGGTCGTGGTCGAGAAAGAAGCCGGCGCTTCCCTTCTCGACCGTGGGGGACGGGAGGAACGGCACGAGAGCCGCGGCCACGCCGACGGGCCCCGCACCGGGCCCGCCCCCGCCGTGCGGCGTCGAGAAGGTCTTGTGGAGGTTCATGTGCATGACGTCGACGCCCATGTCCGCCGGCCGCACCTTGCCGACGAAGGCGTTGAAGTTCGCGCCGTCGAGGTAGAGGAGGGCCCCCTTCGCGTGGACCATCCGCGACACCTCGAGGATCTGCTCCTCGAAGACGCCGAGCGTGTTCGGCACGGTGATCATCAGCGCGGCGACGTCCTCGTCCAGCTTCGCGGCCAGCTCGGCAAGGTCCACGGTGCCGCGCGGCGAGGAGTGGGTCTCCACGACCTGGTAGCCCGCGAAGTGGGCGGACGCCGGGTTCGTGCCGTGGGCCGAGTCGGGGACGAGGACGTTCTTCCTCGGGTTCCCGCGCGCGACGTGCGCGGCGCGGATCATCAGCGCCCCGGCCAGCTCGCCGTTGGCGCCGGCCGACGGCTGGAGCGTCACGCGCGCGAAGCCGGTGAGCGTCTTCAGCGCCTCCTCGAGCCGCCACATCAGCTCGAGGTTCCCCTGCGAGAGCCGCTCCGGCGCGTAGGGATGGGAGTCGTTGAAGCCCGGGAGCCGTGCGAGCTCCTCGTTGAGGCGGGGGTTGTGCTTCATCGTGCACGAGCCGAGCGAGTAGAGGGCCGTGTCGATGGCGAAGTTCTTCTGGGAGAGCCGCGTGAAGTGCCGGACGACGTCCACCTCGGAGGCCTCGACCTCCCCTTCGACTTCGGGCCGGTGGGACGCGCCGAAGAGGGCGGCGGCGTCGGCGGCCGGCACGTCGAGCGGCGGCAGGAGGACGCCCCGGCGCCCCGGCGTGGGAGCGTCGAAGAGCGATGCGAAGGCGCGGCGCCGGTCCAGGTCGGCGCCGGCGCCGGCACGCGTGATCGGCTTGGAGGTCAGGGTTCCGTGATCGGTCATGTTCTTGCTCCCGTCCGGGGGGTCCGGGGGGATCGAGAAACCCCCGGCAACATCAAAAGCTCCTCAGGACGTCGAGGAAGGCGTCGAGGCCGGCGCGCGGCGTCCGCTCGGTCGCCGCGACGAGCATCAGGTCGTGCCACTTCGGCTCCCGCGGGGCGAGCCGCGCCATCGGGACGCCGGCCAGGATCTTCCGCTCCGCGGCGCGCACGAGCACCTCCTCGACGGGCGGCCCGCAGCGAATCGCGAACTCGTTGAACGTCTTGCCGCCGAACGCCACGGCGAACGGCCCCGGGATCGCCCTCACGCCGGCCTTCAGATACTCCGCCTTCGACAGGCACTGGAGCGCCGTCTCGCGGAGGCCCTGCTTGCCGAGCACCGAGAGGGTCATCGTCGCCGCGAGGGCGAAGAGGCCCTGATTCGTGCAGATGTTCGAGGTCGCCTTCTCGCGCCGGATGTGCTGCTCGCGCGTGGTGAGCGTCAGGGAGAAGGCGGTCCGGCCGTTCGCGTCGGTCGTCCGCCCCACGAGACGCCCCGGAATCTGCCGCTTGAACGCGTCGCGGCAGGCGAGGAAACCGACGAGCGGTCCGCCGAACGACGGCGGAACGCCGAACGAGGCCGCTTCGCCGGCCGCGATGTCGATCCCCTCGGCGCCCGGCCCCTTGAGGACACCGAGGGAGAACATCTCGTTGACGACGCCGACCGCGAGCGCCCCCTTCGCGTGCGCCGCGTCGGCCACCGCCCTCCAGCTCTCCACCACGCCGAAGACGTTCGGGGACTGCACGGCGGCGGCGACCGTCGTCTCGTCGACCGCGGCGTTGAGCGCCGCCGCGTCCGTCGCGCCGTCCGCGCCGACCGGGACCTCGACGATCGTGAAGGGGAAGTTCGCGAGGTACGTCCGAAGGCAGGTCAGGTACTCGGGGTGGATCCCCTTCGACACGACCACCTTCGTCCGCTTCTTCGTCAGGCGCTCGGCCATCAGGACGGCCTCGACGAAGGCCGAGGCGCCCTCGTACATGGAGGCGTTCGCGATGTCCATGCCGGTCAGGAGCGCGACGTGGGACTGGAACTCCCAGATGGCCGTCAGCGTCCCCTGCGAGACCTCGGGCTGGTAGGGTGTGTAGGCGGTCAGGAACTCGCCCCGTGTCAGGAGCTGCGAAACGAAGGCCGGCGAGTGGTGCGCGTAGAGGCCGCCCCCGAGGAGCGACGTCCACTCGGAGAGGTTCGCGTTCTTCGCCGCCATCTGACCCATCGCGCGCCGCACCTCGATCTCCGAGGCCGGGGGCGGCAGGTCGAGCGGAAACGTCTGGAGAACGTCGCGCGGCACCGTGGCGAAGAGCTCGTCGACCGAGCGGACGCCGACCGCGGCCAGAAGAGCCGCCTGCTCGTCGGGGCTGTGCGGGATGTAGCGCATGGGCGGCAACCTTTCGGGCGGGCGCAGGCGCCCTCGGCCGGAGGGGCGTCGCGCCCGTCGGGATGGCGGTCGGCTGGGTACGGGGCGGGAGCTCCCCGAAAGAGCGTCAGGCCTTCTTGGACTCTTCCTCGATGAACTTCTCGTAGTCGAGGGCGTTCAGGAGGCTCTTGTCGAGGTCGGAGGAGACTTTCACCTTCACGATCCAGCCGTCCCCGTGCGGGTCCTCGTTCACGGCGCCGGGCTCGTCCGCGAGGACCTTGTTGATCTCCACGACTTCGCCCGCCACCGGCACGAAGAGCTCCGAGACGGCCTTGACCGACTCGATCGTGCCGATCTCCTGCCCCGCGTCGAAGAGTTCGCCCACCTCCGGCAGGTCCACGAAGACGACCTCGCCGAGCTCCTTCTGCGCGTGGTCGGTGATGCCGACGGTCGCGACGTCCCCGTCGAGCTTCACCCACTCGTGGCTCCTGGAATAGCGGCGGTCGTCCGGATACTGGGTCATGGGCTTCTCCTGAATCCCTACGCTTTCTTCCTCTTGTAGAACGGCGTCGGCACGACGACGGCCGGAACGGCGCGGCCCCTGACGTCGATCGTGAGCGCCGTGCCCGGCTCCGCCGACTCCGCCGGCAGGTAGCCGAGGCCGATCGCCTTGCCGAGCGTCGGCGTCTGCGTTCCCGACGTGACGATCCCCGGCTTGCCGGTGGCGTCGACCGTGAGCGGGTGGCCGTGGCGCGCGATGCCGCGGCCCGTCACCTCGAAGCCGACGAGCTTCCGCGGGACGCCGGCCGCCTTCTGGGCTTCGAGGGCCGCGCGGCCGTTGAAGTCGCCCTTCTTCATTTTCACGATCCAGCCCAGGTCGGCTTCCCAGGGCGTCGTCGCGTCGTCGATGTCGTTGCCGTAGAGCGCCATCTTCGCCTCGAGGCGGAGCGTGTCGCGCGCGCCGAGGCCGGTCGGCAGGATCCCGAACGGGCGTCCGGACTCGAGGATCGCGTCCCAGATCCGCCGCGCCGCCTCCGGGTGGACGTAGACCTCGAAGCCGTCCTCGCCCGTGTAGCCGGTCCGCGAGACGATCGCCGGCGCGCCGCAGACCTTTCCCGTCGAGAAGCGGTAGTACCCCATGGTCGCGAGGGCAACTTCGGTCAGCGGCCGGAGAATCTCAATGGCGCGGGGACCCTGCAGCGAGAGCTGCGCCCAGATCGGCGACTCGTCCTCGATCGAGACGCCGGGCCCCCGGGCCCGCTGGGCCCAGGCCACGTCCTTCGGGGTGTTGGCGGCATTGACGACGAGGAGATAGTCGTCCGCGGCGAGGCGGTACGTCAGGAGGTCGTCCACGAACGTCCCGCGCTCCGTCAGGAAGGCCGTGTAGTGCGCTTGTCCGTCCACGAGCGTCGAGGCGTCGTTGCACGTGAGCTTCTGGACCGTCGCGAGCGCCGCCGGGCCCTTCACGCGGATCTCGCCCATGTGCGAGACGTCGAAGAGGCCGGCCCGCTCGCGCACCGCGCGGTGCTCGTCGGCGAGTCCGGAGTACTCGACCGGCATCTCCCACCCGCCGAACTCGACGATCTTCCCGCCGAGAGCCTTGTGGGCTTCGTAAAGCGGCGTCCGCTTGAGCGGCGAGGAGGAGCCGGTTGCACCCATTCTGAAAGCGAGGGGACGATAGGACGCCCGCCCCTCATTCGTCAACCGCGCCGGCGATAATCGCCGCCGACCATGAGTCCTCCGCAGGACGACATCGCCACCCTGGCCGCGGGACGCAGGTCCCGGACCTTCGACGGCCGCGAAGCGCTTCTCGATTCGGGCGTCGCGCGGCGGGAGGTCCATCTCCTCACGGGCGGCCTGGCCCGCCTATTCGCCGAAACCCCGTTCGGCCCCCACCTGGTCGGCGACATTCCCAGTCCCTTCGTCTTCGACCTCCGGCACGCCGTCGGCGGCGGCGAGGGGGTCTGCCGCGCCGTCCCGGCCGCAGGCGCCGCCGGGTTCGCCCTCCCGTCCGGCGAGGCCCGAGAGCTGCTCTTCGACACGGGAGGGGCGGGGTGCGCGTTCCGGCGGGTCGCTCTCGCGAGCCTCACCGCCTCTCTCCGCGAGGCGATCGCCTCCCTTTCGCGCTTCTTCGAGGCTCCCCCGGCGGGTGGCGGGCTCCGGGCGGGCCGGAACGCCGCGGCGCCCACCGAGGAGCACCCGGTCGACCCGGAGCACGCGGGGGCGCTTTTCGACGCGGCCGGCCTCGATCCGGTGATCCTCCCGGCGCTCGGCCTCGTCGCGCGGACGCTCCTTCCCGGCGCGACGCTCACGGCGGCCGGGACGCGCGGCGAGGAGGCCTTCCTCGTGGCGGAGGGACGGCTGCGGGTCTCGGTCGAGATCCCGGGCGCGGGAGAGGAAGCGCTCGCGATCCTCCGACCCGGCGAGATTGCGGGCGAGATGTCGCTCGTCGACGACGCGCCGCGGTCGGCCGACCTCCACGCGCACAACGGCCCCGCCACCGTCTACGTCCTTTCGCGCGACGTCTTCCGCCGCCTGATGGAGACGGGCGACCCGCAGGGGGCGCCGCTCCTCGCCGGCATCGCCGTCGTCCTCGCCCGGCGGCTCGAGCAGGCGCTGCGGAAAACGGCCGGTTTCCGCATCCTCTCCGGCCCGATTTGATCAGTTCAGTTTCTTCAGCTTCTCGCTCGCCGGGGGCTTGGCTGCGCACGCCCCCGGACCCCCGGCCTCACGCAGCACCAAGGGTCAGTTCAGCTTCTTGAGCTTCTCTTTGATCTTGGCCTGAAACTCGCCAGCGGTGTTCGCGACGAGGAGGCGGATCGTCAGCGGCTCGCGGCCCGGAGCCGAGAGCGTCACCTCGTGGACCGCCGGGGCGTCAAGGACGAGCTCCTCGGCGACCCAGTTCGACGCGGGACCGAGGTCCTTGCCGTCCACGCTGACGACGGCGTCCGGAGGGTCTACCACGAAAATGGCGCCGCGCACCGTCCGGTAGTTCGGCCGGCGAAACTTCCCCGGAGGCCCGAGCGGCCCCTCGGGAGCCCCCTTCTCCAGGTCGCGCTCGATCTCCACCTTGTCCTCGGTGGCGTTCCGGAGGATCTGGACGTCCACGTTCAGGTCCCGGAAGCCGGGATAGACCATCCGGAGCCGGTGGTTCCCCTCGAACGGAAAGCTGAGAAGCGTTCCGCCCCCCGCGTCGTCCCAGTCGTCGGAGATGCCGATGTACCTCCCGTCGAGGAAGACACGGGCCTGGCTCGGGGAGACGTTCACCTTCACGAGGCGCCGCGAGGTCAGGACGAGGTCCGCGCGCGGCGTCGGCGTCGCGGGCATCACCGCCGCGGAGGAGACGGGCCGGGCGGCCGCCATCGCGGCGGCCGAGGCGGACGTCGGCAGCGGCTTCGCCTTCGGCGTCTTCTTCACCGGCGCTGCGACAGTCGCCGGCGCAGCAGCGATCGGGGGGGCCGTCGGAGCCCCGGTCGCGGAAACGGGGAGGACGGCGGTCGGGATCGAAACTGCGGGCGGCGGCGGCACGGACGCGGGAGCGGCGGCGGTCGGCTCCGCAGGCTTCTCCCCGGCCGAGGACGAGGAACCTTTCCTCTTGACGAGAACGGTCCCGAACGCGAGAACGGCCAGCAGAACGGCTCCGATGGCGAGAGGCGCCGGCGATCTCTTCCGGCCCGCCTGCGCCTCCGCCTTTTTCGCGATCTCGCCCATCCGGCGACCCGTCGTGATCGTCGGGGACTCGGATTCCGTCGGTGCGGGCGGCGGGATGGAGGGACTCGCCGTGGCGACGGTCGGCGCGGAGGGTTCGACCTCGGGAACGGCCGCTCCCGACTTCACGGTGCGCATCCGGCTCGCCGTGATGCCGGCCGTCGACAGCAGAGGGCTCTCGCCGAGGACGGTGCGAAGCGCGGCCGCGAGCTCGGAGGCCGTGGCGTACCGGCGGTCGCGGTTCTTCTCGAGGCACTTCCGGACGATGGGCGAGAGCTCGGCCGGCAGGTCCGCCCGAGAGAGCGACGGGTCGGCGGGCTCTTCGTGGAGGATCTGGTAGACCAGCGTCGTCAGCGTGTCGGCCGGAAACGGCTTCCGGAGGGTGAGCGCCTGATAGAGGACGACGCCGAGGGAGAAGATGTCGGTCCGCGCGTCGAGCTTCTCGCCCTTGATCTGCTCGGGCGACATGTAGGCAGGCGACCCGACCATCTGCCCGGTGGAGGTCAGCTCGGTGTCGCCGGTCAGGAGCTTGCCGATGCCGAAGTCGGTCACCTTCGCCGAACCCTCCGGCGACAGGAGGATGTTCGCGGGCTTGACGTCGCGATGCAGGACGCCGCGCTCGTGCGCGTGGCCGAGCGCCTCGGCCACCTCGGCCACGATCCGGACGCGGTCGAAGATGGAGAGGGAATCGGGCTCGGCGAGCCGCTGCGAGAGGCTCCCGCCCTGGACCAGCTCCATGGCGAGGAAGAGCATTCCGCCGTCCTCGCCGACGTCGAAGACGGTGACGATGTGCGGGTGCTGGAGGCGCCCCGAGATGCGGGCTTCTTTCAGAAACCGCGCTTTCGCCTCGTCGGGATTGAAGCTCCGGTCGCCCTCCTCGAACCGGATCGTCTTCAGGGCGAGCTCGCGCTCGATCTGGGGATCGCGCGCGAGATAGACGACGCCCATCGCTCCCTTCCCCAGGGGACGCAGAATCTCATAGCGTCCGATTCGTTCCGGTGTCATGCGTCGCGCGGGCCCTCGTCGCGATTCTAACCAACGCTCTCGGGGCCGCCGGGGCCGTCGTCGTCCCCGGGCTCCGGCCCGGCGCCTGCCGCCTCGCGGGACGCGAGGAGCTGCTCGGCCTCGGCGAAGCGGTCCTTCGGCACCGCGACGGCGATGGGCGACAGGTCTTCGTCCTCCGGCATCGGGGTCAGGTGGAAGCTCCGGTCCACGACGCGGGCGGGGATCCCCTCGCTCTCCAGGAAGCCGGCGAGAATGGCGGCTTCCGTCTCGTTCGGGACGCCTTCGAGCGCAACCCAGTTCTCGTCCGGTTGGTGCTTGTCGACCTTTTCGTCTTTCTCGGCCATCGCGTCCTCCTTCACGGCAAGACCCGGATCCGGCCGGACCCGCCGTCCCGCCCCGGCAGGATTCTGCCGATCCGGGCAGCAGCCGCGTCTCCCGCACTCTTCAGGGCCGCGACGAGCGCCGCCGCCTCCGACTCTCTCACGGAAAGGAGAAGCCCGCCCGACGTCTGTGCGTCCGCGAGCAGCAGCAGGTCCGTCTCCGACACGCCCTCCGCCGCGTCGACCCGGGGCCGGCTCGTCTCGAGATTCGTGCGCGAGCCCTTGGGCGCGGCGCCCGCCGCGGCGAGACGCCGCGCGCCGGGCAAGAGGGGCACCGCCCGGACCTCGACCTCGGCGCCGACCCCCGATCCCTCGAGCATCTCGCAGAGGTGTCCGAGCAGCCCGTAGCCCGTCACGTCGGTGCCGGCGGAGACGGCGAAGCGAGCCGCCGCGTGCGAGGCGTCGCGGTTCAGGCGCGTCATCGAGGCGACGGCCGCGGCTTCCTCCCCGGGTTCCGGCGCGTCCGGTTTCGTGAGAAGCCTCTTCACCGGCCCGGCGAGGACCGTCGCGCGGAGGGCCGCCGTCAGGATCCCGGTGCCGATCGCTTTCGTCAGGACGAGGGCGTCGCCCTCCTTCGCCCCGACGTTTCGCCGGATCTCGGACGCCTTCGCCCGCCCCGTCACGGCCATGCCGTAGACCGGGACGTCGAAGTCGGTCGAGTGGCCGCCGAGCACCGGCATGCCGGCCTCCGCGGCGACGGCGGCGCCGCCGCGGAGGATCTCGCCCAGGACCTCCATCGGGAGCGCCTTCGACGGGAAGCCGACGATGTTCAGCGCGAAGAGCGGCTCGGCTCCCATCGCCCAGATGTCGGAGAGAGCATTCGCCGCGGCGATCCGCCCGAAGTCGAAAGGCGAGTCGACGATGGGCGTGAAGAAGTCCATCGTCGAGACGATCGTCTCGGCGTCGGGGTCGTCCTCCGCCCCGAGGCGGAAGACGGCCGCGTCGTCGGACGAGTCGTAGCCGACGAGAGCGCGCGGGTCGGCAACCCGCGGCAATCCCGATAGGAGCCTCGAAAGGTCAGCCTGACCCAGCTTGCACGCTCACCCCGCCGACGACGCGAAGACGAGGATCGAGGGGTGCGTGCGCGCGACGTGTTCCATCCCGCGAGTCTACGACTTGGGGATACGGCGCGGCCGGCCGCGGCGTCAGAAGTCGCGGGTCTCGACGGCCTGCGAAATCTGCCGGATGACGACGTTCGCGAGGAGGCCCGCCGCGGCGCCCGCGATGGCCCGCCCCTTCGTCCGGCCGATGAAGAACCCGACCGCTGCCGCGCCGAGGAGGCACGGGATCGGGTACTTCTGCACCGTCGCCAGCGCGCTTGCCTTCCAGTCGAAACCGGCGGGGATGAACTCGAAGGCGCCGGCGGCACCGCCGATCGGACCGTCCGGAGAAGCGCCGTGAGGCGCGGGCGGCCGGATCTCGGGGGGGGCCATCAGTCGTCTCTCCTCCGGAAGAGAAGCCCGAGAAGGAAGCCGGCCGCAAGTGCGATCCCGACCGCCTTCCCCGGGTTGTCCCGGACGAAGTTCGACGCGTTG
This sequence comes from uncultured Acidobacteriota bacterium, assembly GCA_963721385.1. Lineage (GTDB taxonomy): Bacteria > Acidobacteriota > Thermoanaerobaculia > UBA5066 > UBA5066 > DAOMFB01. The sequence continues at coordinate 242,956 of CAVRJB010000019.1, read as the reverse complement.
GCGGTCACGTCCTCCCACGACGTCTCGCGGAGCTTCTCGCGCAGCGCCTGCGCGCGCTGCTTCATGTCGTCCGCAACGTCGCCCATCTTGGACCGCACCTTGCCGGCCTTCTCACCGAGCGAGTCGCGCGAAGCCTCGATCTTCTCCTCTACGACCTTGGCGGCGTTCTCGAGGTTGTCGTTCAGACCCATGGCGCTGACCTCCTGAAGAATGAAGGCGGATGTTCTCACATGGGGACGGGGCGGGGAACGGGGCTGATCTACCATCTTGGGGCGGATGGCATCCCTGCGCGCGACGACGTACCTCATTCCAATCGTCTTGAAGGGGACGATCCGGCGGTTCCTCGACGCCCGGGGCTTCGACCTCGCCTCGTCGCTCGCCTACGCCGCGCTCCTGACGATCGTACCCCTGATGGCGTCCGTCACGGTTCTGACGTCGACGCTCTTCGGGACGACGGGCGAAGGGCTCTATCGGGTGCTCCGCTGGGTCGTGCCGGGCGCGAGGCGGGACCTTCTGGTCATCCTCCGGACCTGGAGCCTCCATGCGGCGGCCCTGACGGGGACGGCGACGATCTTCTTCCTCCTGACGTCGATCCGGACGTTTTTCCTGATCGAGGGGGCCGCGAAGACGCTCTGGGGAACGACCGTTCACCCGCGCCCCTTCCTCCAGCGTTTCGGCCTCGCCCTCTCGGTCATGGTCCTCGGCCCGATCGCCGTCGGCGTCTTCACGTCGTTCCTCCTCGAGACCGGGGCGTCGTTCACCGAGTTCCGCTTCCTCGGCTTCCTTTCGACGATGGGGCTCCTCGCGGTGCTCTATCGCTTCCTGCCGGGGGCGTACGTCCGATGGGGCCCGGCCGCGCTCGCCGCCCTCGTCGCCGCGCTCGGCCTGACGCTTCTCCGGATCGTCTTCGCGAAGGGCGCGAGGATGCTGACCTCGCTCGACACGGACCTTTCCCACGTCTACGGCTCGATCTCGGCCGTCGTCGTCTTCATCCTCGCCGTCGGCTTCGCCTTCGCTCTCCTCCTCCTCGGGGTCTCGCTCGCACACGCCGTTCAGTACCGCGAGGAGCTGCTCGGCCACGACGCGCCGCCGCGGACGACGCGCGGCGGGCCCCTCTACGAGGCCGTGCGCATCCTCCTTTCCCTCGCCGAGGCCTGGCAGAACGATCGAGCGAAGCGGACTCTCGTCGCGCTGGCGGACGAGGTGAAGCGTCCCCGGGAAAGCGTCGAGCTGGTTCTCGCGCGGCTTTCGGCGGACGGGCTGGTGGCGCGCGACGAGGAGCGTGGCTACGCCCTTTGTCGGGCGCCGGACGAAATCTCCCTCTACGCGGTGGCGCGCGCCATCGGGGAATCGGAGCTGCGGGCCGTTCCAGAAGGGGACGACCGCGTCGCGGAGACGCTCCGGGAGGTCTTCCTTCGCGCCAACCGCGTCGAACGGGGCGTCCTTCAGGGAACGAGCCTCCGCGACCTCCTCGGGCGCCCGGCCGGCTCCGAGGTCGTGTCCGTCCGGCTTCCCGCGGTTTGACGCCCCCGCGCGTTCCCGCTACTCTCCGCCGTTCTCCGCCCGCGGGTGGGGCTGTAGCTCAGTTTGGGAGAGCGCCTGAATCGCACTCAGGAGGTCGACGGTTCGATCCCGTTCAGCTCCACCATCTACAATGATCCCGGGGGGGTCTCGATCCCCCCGGACACCCCGAAAGAGAAGAAACCCGTCCTCTCCCCACCTTCCTCCCCACCCCTTCCCGCTCCGGCGGGAACCCAGCACCAGGACCTGAGATGAAGCTCTACGTCGGCAATCTGGCCTACTCCGTCAACGACACCACGCTCCGCTCGCTCTTCGAACCCTTCGGCAACGTCGAATCCGCGCGCGTCATCTCCGACCGCGACACCGGAAGCTCGAAGGGCTTCGGATTCGTCGAAATGGCTGACGCCGACGCCCAGAAGGCGATGGGCGCCCTCAACGGGCGCGAGATCGACGGCCGTGCGCTCCGCGTGAACGAAGCCCGCCCGCAGGAGAACCGGGGCGGCGGCGGCCGTGGCGGTTATGGCGGCGGCGGCGGCGGCGGCCGCAGCCGCTACTGAGACGTCGCTCCTACGCCGGGACGTGAGCGGTCGGGCCCCGAGTTGCGAGGAAGCGGGCGAAGACCCGGTCGTGCGTCTGAATGTGCCCGGCCAGCCAGGTCCGCATCGTGTGGACCGCTTCGAGCGTGACGGGGCGGTCGCCGGCGGCGTAGAGGGCCCGGATCGAGTCGAGCTGCCGCACGAGGTCGTCGTGCTCCTCGATATGCGCCTCGAACGCCGGGAAGCCTTCGAGCCGCATCATCAGCTCTTCCGCGAGGAAGTGAACGCGCGTGTATTCGAGCAGGCGCTCGAGGATCCGGTCGCCCACCTCCCGCTCCCGCCCGGCCGCCACGGCACCCTCCAGCGCGTTGACGAGCTCGATCTGCAGCCCGTGCTCGACGTCCATCTCCGGAACGCCGAGCATCAGATCCCGGTCCCAGCGGCCGTCGGGCATGGAGACAAGAATAGCTCAGTCGTGCGAAAGCGCCGTCAGCGGGCGGCGCGATCGCGGTACCAGGCGACCGATTTCCTCAGCCCTTCGGCCAGAGGCGTTCTGGCCCGCCACCCGAAGAGCCGCTCGGCGCGGGAGACGTCGAGCTTTCGCCGGGGCTGGCCGTTCGGCTTGGACGGGTCCCAGAGAACCGATCCCTCCCAGCTCGTCTCCTTCGCCACGAGCGCGGCGAGGTCGCGGATCGAGATCTCCTCGCCCGAGCCGAGATTCACGGGCGCGCCGCCGTCGTACTTCTCCGCGGCGGCGAGGATGCCGTCGGCCGCGTCGTCGACGTAAAGGAACTCGCGGGTCGGCGTGCCGTCTCCCCAGAGGACGACCTCGGACGCACCGATGGCCTTTGCCTCGACGAACCTCCGGATCAGCGCCGGGATGACGTGGCTCGACTCGAGGTCGAAGTTGTCTCCGGGCCCGTAGAGATTGACCGGCAGCAGGTAGATGCCGTCGAAGCCGTACTCCTCCCGGTACCCCTGCAGCTGGACGAGCAGCGCCTTCTTCGCCACGCCGTAAGGCGCGTTCGTCTCTTCCGGGTAGCCGTTCCAGAGGTCCTCCTCGTGGAACGGCACCGGGGTGAACTTCGGGTAGGCGCAAACCGTGCCGAGGCAGACGAGCTTCGGAATCCCCGCCCGCCGGGATTCCTCGATCAGCTCGATCCCCATGACGGCGTTCTCGAAGAAGAACCGGCCGGGATGGAGGCGGTTCGCGCCGATACCGCCGACGACGGCGGCGGCGTGGATGACGACGTCCGGCCTCGTTTCGGCGAGGCAGCGGCGAATCGCCGCCCGTTCCCGGAGGTCCACTTCGGCGGATCGCGGCGCGGCAACGAAGGCCGCCCCGCGCTCCCGGAGCGCCCGGACGACGACGCGGCCCAGGAAGCCGCCTCCGCCCGTGACGAGCACGCGACGGGATTCCCAGAACGGCGTGGCGCTCACGGCGGCGCAGTCTACCGGAGGCCGTGACGCCTCTCACGCGGGATTCAGGCGGGCGCCGCTGCAGCCCATCCGAGCGTGGGAATCCTCCCGGTGGCTCCACTCCCGACCCGAGGGGTGAGGGCTCGATGAGGTCATCTTCGCGACGAGGGAGGGCATCCATGATTCCGGTTCCTGTGAGACGTGTGGTCACAGCGTTCGCGATCGCGGTTCTTTCCGCCGCCGCGCGGGCCGACGTCGTCATCCCGTCGTCGGCCTTCCTGACGAACTCGCTTGGCGACGACTTCCGGACGGACGTCCGCGTCTTCAACCCCACGAACGGCGCCGTCACCGCGACACCCGTCTTCTATCGCCAGACGAGCAACGCCGCGGGGATCTCGGCGGACACGATCACGACGGGCCCGGTGACGATCCCCGCCCGCGGCCAGATCGCCTTCAACAACATCCTCGCCTCGCTCTTCGGCCAGCCCGCCGGCGCCTTCGGCCCCATCCGCTTCCAGACGAATGCGCCGCTCCTCGTCTCGTCGGCCACGAACAACGTGAACGGGTGCAACCACACGGGGGCCGTGCAGGGACAATGGATCCCGGGGATCGACGTGGCCGACGCGGTCACGCAAGGGATTCTCTTGCAGCTCGCCGCCTCGACGGACCTCGTCTCCGGCTACCGGACGAACATCGTCTTCTTCAACCCGAGCGACTCGGCAACGCCGACCGTCAGCGCAAATCTCCGCCAGGGGGACGGGACGCTCGTCTCCGGCGCGTCGTTCTCCCTCGGCAACGGCCCGGCCGGCTTCAAGCAGATCAACCGCTTCTCGACCGACTTCGCCCCGCCCGTCTCGCTCGTCGACACGAACCTCTTCCTCGAGTTCACGAGCGACCAGCCTGTCCTCGCTTTCGCGTCGGTCATCAACAACGTCTCGGGCGACCCGTACGCGCTCACGGCGGTTTCCGATCCGGGTGCCCCGTCCGCAGCCCCCGTCGCCTCCTTCACCGTCTCGGCCAACCCGACGGCCGGCCAGCCGGTCACGTTCACGTCGACCGCGACGAACAGCCCGACGAGCTTCATGTGGTCCTTCGGCGACGGGAGCGCGCCCGAGACGGCCACGACGTCCACGACGACGCACACCTTCGCCTCCTCGACGACGGACAAGACGTACGCGGCCGTCCACTTCGCTTCGAACGTGGCCGGGGCGTCCGGGGCGTCGCAGGACGTCGTCGTGAAGGGCGCGGCGCCGTCGGTCATCAACCTCACGATCCAGGCCGCGTCCTTCAACTGGTCGCCCGCGACGACGACGCTGAAGGTCGGACAGCCCTACCAGATCACGTTTCAGATCGATCCGGCGGTGCCCACCGTCCACCACGGCGTCGCGGGGCTCGAGGTCCTCGGCGTCCCCGGGACCTGCACCTTCCTCGCCCCGAGCTGCGTCTGGAACATCACGCCGACCGCGGCCCAGGCGAGCTTCAACGGCGGTGTCTATATCTATGGCTGCGCGCAGTCCCAGTGCGGCTCGGGTCACACCAGCATGCAGCCGGGCGGCGTGAGCGGCGGCACGATCACGATCACGCCGTAGGAAGCCGGCTCGCGTCCTGCTAGGCTTGGAGTCGCCGGACCGGACGGCCCGACCCCAAGCATGAATCTCGACCGACTTCGCGACCGCTTCTTCGAGGGGGCTCCCCGCTACAGGTGGATCGAGACCATTGGCCGGGGCGGAATGGGGATCGTCTTCAAGGCCCACGATCTGGACCTCGACGAGGTCGTCGCGATCAAGGTTTTGTCGCCCGACTGGGAGAGCGACGACCAGCAGCTCCTGACCCGGTTCAAGCGGGAGATCAACCTCAACCGCAAGATCAAGCACCCGAACGTCGCCCGGATCCACGACTTCGGGATGAGCGGGGACTTTCCCTTCATCACGATGGAGTACGTCCCGGGAGTCGACCTCCGGACACTGATCCAGACCGACGGCCGTATCCCCCCCGCCACCGCCATCTCGATCCTCCGCCAGATCGCCCTCGGGAGCGAGGCGGCGCACAAGCTCGGGATCATCCACCGCGACCTGAAATCCCAGAACGTCATGGTCGAGGAGTCGGGCGCCGTCGCCATCCTCGACTTCGGCCTCGCGCGGGGCAAGCAGAGCATCACGCTGACGCTCGACAGTGTCATGGTAGGGACGCCGCACTACATGTCGCCCGAGCAGGCGCTCGGCCGCCCGACCGACGCGCGCAGCGACGTCTATTCGATCGGCGTCATGGGCTACGAGATGCTGACGGGAAAGGTGCCCTTCGACGGTGAGTCGCCTCTCGTCATCGCGATGAAACACGTCTCGGAGCCGATCCCGGACGAGCTGCCGCGCTTCCCGGACGTCTCGCCGGACTTCCAGGCGATCCTCCTCCGCGCGCTGGCGAAGGACCCCGCCTCCCGCTTCCCCTCGGCGGCCGAGTTCGAGGCCGAGCTCGCGATGCTGCGGCCTTTCGCGGCACCGTCCGGCGTGCCGATTCCCCTCCCGGGACCTGCCGCCCCGCCGATTCCGACGCCGTGGGAGCCGATGCCGGCGTCGCCGCCCGCCGCCGTCCCGGTCCCGGGCGCGCCGGCGGAAGCGCCGCCCGCGAGGCCTTTCAGCATCTCGTCGGCGTCCATCCCGGCCGTCTCCGCCACGCCGACCGCCGCCCGTGCCGCGCCGGCGCCCCCGAAGAAGACGAGGCCCCCGGTCGTGCTCGTCGTCGACGAAGCCGCGAGGGAGCGCAAGCAGCTCGCCGACGCCGTCTCGAAATACGGCTGCGAGATCTTCGAGGCGCCGAGCGGCGAGAAGGCGCTCGACCTCCTTCTCCGCGAGGACGTCGACCTCGTCCTGATGAGCGCCGTCCTCCCCGGAATGGACGGCTTCGACGTCACGCGCGTCCTCAAGTCGCAGCCGGCGACGACGGACCTCCCCGTCGTCCTCCTCTCCTCGCGCCTCGACCGCGGCCACTTCGCGTTCGCGATCCAGTCCGGGGCGACGGACTTCCTGTTGAAGCCCGTCAAGACCGAGATGCTCGTCGGCCGGCTCTGGCACATCCTCGAGCACCACGGCTTCGTTCCTCCGGCCGAGAACCAGTCGATCATCGCGGCGATGAAGAAGACCCTCCTCGACGCCGTGACGCTGACGCCCCCCTCGATCCCCCAGAAGAAGTAGTCAGGAAAGGAGCGGCTTCAGGTCGACGAGCCGGCGGACGTAGATCGCCGGCTTCGGCGGTCCTTCTCCCCGGCGGTCGAAGAAGACCGGGAACCAGCCGGCGGCCTTCGCGCCGAGGACGTCGGTCTCCCAGGAGTCGCCGACGTAGACCTTCCGGACGGCGGGGCTGCCGGCGGCTTTCCAGGCGGCGTCGAAGATCGCGCGGTCCGGCTTCATCGCCCCGACCTCCTCCGACAGGACGACGTGCGTCACCCAGCGGTCGAGGCGAAAGGTCCGGATCTTTCCCCACTGCTGCTCGCGGAGGCCGTTCGAGAGGATTCCGACGACGCCGTCCCGCGCGGCGAATTCCAGGATCTCCTCGGCCCCCTCCACGAGCACCCAGTTTCGCCGGTAGTGCCGGAGGTACGTCGCCCGGATCGCCTCGCCGTGCACGGAGTCGCGCTCGAAGTCGGCGAGCGGCTCGACGAAGCGCCGGTGTGACAGCTCGTCCCGGTCGATCTCGCCGCGGCCGTACGCCTTCCAGAGGGCGAGGTTCCGGACGCGGTACTGAGCCAGCCAGTCGTCGAAGGAGATGCCGCCGAAGACGCCCTCGTGCTCCGCGTGCGTGGCCCGGTGCGCGGCTTCCTCCGCGGCCCGGTGGTCGACGAGCGTGTCGTCGAGATCGAAGAAGTAGAGAGGCCTGTTCAGACTCCCACCGGGTGCCAGGTCGTCTTGATCTCGAGGAACGGCTCGAGCGCGAAGATCCCTTCGGTCTTCTTCGCGTCGAACCAGTCCGCGGGGACCGCGACCTTCGGCCGCGCGATGCGCCGGACGCGGTCGGCCGCCTCCTCCTCGATCAGCCTCGAGAGGGCCGGGTCGAGAGAGCCGTCGTCGATCGCGTCGACGTCCCGGTGCGTCGCGAGAGCGGGTACGAGCTCGCCCTTCTTTCCCGAGACGACGTTGACGACGCCCGCCGGGAAATCGCTCGTGCCGATGACCTCGCCGAGGAGGAGCGCCGGAATCGGCGTCCGCTCCGGCGCGATCGCAACCGCCGTGTTCCCCGAGACGGTGACGGCTGCGAGGCGCGAGACGAGAGGGAGGAGCGCCGGGCTCTCGGGCACCACGATCCCGACCACGCCCGTCGGCTCCGGCATCGAAAAGTCGAAATACGGGGCCGCCACGGGGTTCACGGTCCCGAGAACGGCGGCGATCTTGTCGGCCCACCCGGCGAAATGGACGAGGCGGTCGACGGCGACCGACACTTCGCGCGTCGCGGCCGCGCGCGACGCTCCGGTCGAGCGGACGAGCGCCGCCGCGAACTCGGCGCGCCTCTCCTCCAGCATCTCGGCGGCGCGGTAGAGGATCTGTCCCCGGTTGTAGGCCGTTCGTCCCGACCAACCGGCGAACGCGCCGCGGGCCGCCTTCACGGCGTCCCGGACGTCCTTGCGCGAGCCGAGCGGCACGTGGGCCAGAAACTCCCCGGCCGGCGACGTCGCGGGGGTGGCGCGGCCAGACTCCGTGCGGACGAACGCTCCGCCGATCAGGAGCTTGTAGGTCTTTCGGACGTCGAGGCGAGGCACGGCCCGGATTCTAGGCTGCCGGGGAGCCGGCCCCCAAACCTGGCACCGCCCGCTGCGTATGAGAGACGAGAAATCAACTCGATGTGGAGGTGCACCATGCGTCGAATCCCGTTTGCGGCCGGCCTGGCTCTCGTGGCCCTGCCGGCTTTCGCCCAGCTCCCCGTCACCACGCCCGGGCCGAGCCCCCACGCGTCGGTGATGCAGACCGTCGCGGTCACGGAGATGACGGTCACCTACTCCCGGCCCGCGGTCAAGGACCGCAAGATCTGGGGCGGGCTCGTCCCGTACGGCCAGGTCTGGAGGGCCGGGGCGAACGAGAACACCGTCGTCAGCTTCTCGACCCCGGTGAAGGTGGAAGGTCAGTCCCTGCTGGCCGGGAAATACGGCCTCCACGCGATCCCGACGGAGACCTCGTGGACGATCATCTTCAGCAAGGAATCCCGCGCGTGGGGGAGCTACAGCTACGACCAGAAGGAAGACGCCCTCCGCGTCACGGTCACCCCGCAGGCCGGCGAGAACGTCGAGCGGCTCCTCTACACGTTCGACGACGTGACCGACTCATCGGCGGCGCTCACGCTCCGGTGGGAGAAGCTCCGCCTCCCGGTGAAGATCGAGGTGGACCGCGTCGCCACCGTCTCCGCGGATCTCGCCGAGCAGCTCCGGGGCCTCCCCCGCTTCAGCTGGCAGGGGTGGAACGGCGCCGCACAGTGGCTCGTCGCGAACGGCGGGGATCTCGATCTTGCGACGACCTGGGTCGACAAGTCGATCGGGCTCCAGGAGAACGGGGCCAACCTCATGACGAAGGCCGCGATCCTCGACAAGAAGGGGGACGCGAAGGCGGCGGCCGAGCTGCGGAAAAAGGCCGACGAGATCGCCACCGAGGGGCAGCGGAACAACCTCGGGTACCAGTACCTGGGCGCCGGGCAGGTGGATCTCGCGATCGCGACGTTCCAGAAGAACACGAAGGCGTTCCCGAATTCGTGGAACGCCTGGGACAGCCTTGCCGAGGGATACGCAGCGAAGGGCGACAAGAAGGCCGCCATCGAGAACTACACGAAGGCCCTCTCGATGACGAAGGACGAGGCGCAGAAGAAGCGGATCGAAAGGAGCTGGCCAAGCTGCGCTGACGGGGCGAGCACGGGGTGCCGGCGGCCTCAACTAGACTCCGTCTCAGTGACGCTCTCCGCCGGCACCCGTCTCGGTCCCTGGGAGATCCTCACCCCGCTCGGCGCGGGGGGAATGGGGGAGGTTTACCGGGCCCGCGACACGAAGCTCCAGCGGGACGTGGCGGTCAAGGTCCTCCCCGAGGAGTTCTTCGAGGACAAGGACCGGGTCGCCCGTTTCGAGCGCGAGGCCCGCGCCCTCGCCGCCCTGAACCACCCCGGCATCGCGGCGATCCACTCCTTCGAAGAGGTCTCCGGCCGCCACCTCCTCGTCATGGAGCTGGCCGAAGGTGAAGGGCTCGACGCCCGGATCGCACAGGGTCCCATTCCGCTCGACGAGTCCCTCGCGATCGCGAGGCAGATCGCCGAGGCGCTCGAGGCCGCCCACGAGAAGGGGATCGTCCATCGGGATCTCAAGCCCGCCAACGTCAAGGTCACCGAAGACGGGAAGGTCAAGCTCCTCGACTTCGGCCTCGCCAAGGCACTCCAGGGGGACCCGGGGACGAGCAGCGCGCCCCAGATGACCCAGTCTCCGACGCTGACGGCCCGGGCCACCGCAGCGGGGATGATCCTCGGCACTGCGGCCTACATGAGCCCCGAGCAGGCTCGGGGCAAGCCGGTCGACAAGCGGGCCGACGTCTGGGCCTTCGGGGCCGTCCTCTACGAGATGCTGACGGCAAAGCGGGCCTTCGAGGGCGAGACCGTCAGCGACACGCTCGCCGCCGTCCTCAAGGAAGACCCCGACTGGTCGAAGCTGCCGGAGCAGACACCGGCGAGGATTCAAGAGCTTCTGAGAAGGTGTTTGCAGCGAGACGCAAAGCTCAGGCTGCGCGACATCGGCGACGCGAGGCTGGAGCTGAATGCTCCCGATTCTTCACCCTTCGAAGAAAAGCAGGCGTCGCCAGGCCACACTGTGGGTCGAACCGGACCGGCGGCGTCCGCGCGAGGGAGCAGAAGCTCTCTCTATCTCTCCTGGGCCCTTGCCGCCGCCTTCGCCGGCCTCGCCGTCGTGCTTTCGCTGCGCGCACGTGCCCCGCAGGCGACGCGGGAAGCCGTCACCCGTTTCACCGTTTCGCTGCCGGACGGGATGCGGTTGCTTCTGGACGACACGCCCACGATGGCGATCTCGCGCGACGGCCGAAAATTCGTCGTCTCGGCCCTCGACGAAAAGACGGGCACGTCCCATCTCGAGCTGCGGCGCCTCGAGGACCTCCAGAGCACGACGCTCGCGAACTCCGAGGGCGCGAGCGGCCCCTTCTTCTCGCCGGACGGAGAGTCGATCGCCTTCTTCGCCGATGGGAAGCTGAAGAAAATGCTCCTCGCCGGGGGGTCCCCGGTCGTCCTCGCCGACGCACCCACGCACCGCGGAGGCTGCTGGAGCGCGGACGACCGGATCGTCTATTCGCCGGAGTACGCCTCGGGACTCCTCGCCGTCCCGGCCACCGGCGGCGCTCCAACGGAGCTCGCGAAGCCCGATCCGAAGAAGAAGGAGAGGACCTTCCGGTGGCCGGACGCCGCTCCCGAACGGCGCCGGGACCCTGTTCACGATTGGCTGGTTGGACAGCCCGCAGAACTACGAAGGCGCAGATATCGCGGTCCTCGCCGGAGGCATGGTCCGAACGCTCGTCAAGGGCGCGAACATGGCGCGCTTCCTCCCGCCCGACCATCTGGTCTTCGTCCGCCAGGGGAACCTCTACGCCGTCGAGCTCGACCTCTCCACCCTGACCGTCCGGGGCGCGCCCGTTCCGGCCCTCCAGGAGCTCGGAGGCGATCCGACGAGCGGCGTCACGTATCTCTCCGTCGCCGGGAACGGCACCGCCGCCTGGGTTCCGGGCAACGCGCTCGCAGGCCGGTCGTGGATCACCTTGACGGACCGGAGCGGAAAGGCCACGCGCCTCCCGCTGCCGCCGCAGGACTACAACACGCCCGTCTTCTCGCCGGACGGGCTTCACCTCGCGTACAACGTCGGAAAGGGCGTCTCGGGTCCGGTCGGCGATGTCTGGACCCTCTCGCTCTCAAGCCTTGCGCCGAGCCGGCTCACGTTCGACGAGTACAACGCGGGACCCGTCTGGTCTCCGGACGGCCGGGAGATCGCCTACGCCGTCACGTCGGGAAAGGCGCAGGGGATGCGCCGGAAGCCAGTCGACGGGAGCGGGGCAGCCGCCCCCCTCGGCGAGCCCACGACGACGACCATCATTCCCGGCTCCTGGAGCCCGGACGGCAAGCTCTTCGCGGCCACGTACATCGGCGACTTCGAGATCCGACTCCTCGACGTCGCGACCGGCAAGAGCCGACATTTCGAATCGGGCGCCGCCGCGCCCGCCTTCTCGCCCGACGGGCGCTACATCGCGTTTCACGTGATCAACGCATCCGGCGAGCCTCACGTCTTCGTCCGGCCCGTCGAGGGCGACGCGAAATGGCAGGTCACACCGGAGGTCGGCGGGTTTCCGAGGTGGGCCTCCGGGGGACGCGAGCTCCTCTTCATCCAGAACTCGCGCATGATGAAGGTGGACGTGGAGACGCGCCCGTCGTTTCGCGCTGGCCCGGTGCAGATGCTCTTCGGGGGACTCGAGGGATATTCGTGGAGGACGAGCCCGACAGTCAACTGGGACGTCTCCCGGGACGGCAAGCGGTTCGCGTTCGTTGAGTTTCGGAGCAGCGGCACGAGCGCCCGCCAGGTGGCCGTGGCGCTCAACTGGAGCCAGACGCTGAAGGCCGGACCCGCCACGAAAAGTGCCCCGTGACCCTCGCTGCGAGAGCCCGTCCAGGCCCGGGGCACCGCCGCCCCTGGTTCAGACCCTCCGGCCGAGAAACGCCGAGCCGATCATCCGGGCGGTCCCGAGGACGCCGAAGCGCTCGACGAGGATCTTCTTGTACAGGGCGTCGTGGCTCTCCGGTGGCACCGTCGGCGGCCCCTTTTCGACGAGGTGGAGGGCCTCCGAGGGGCAGGCTCCCACGCAGGCGCCGCAGCCGATGCAGCGGCCGTGGTCGACGGCCGTCTTCCCGTCCACGGTCCCGAGCGCGTCCATCGGGCAGCGCGAGCGGCACGACTCGCAGTCGGTGCAGACGTCGGCGTTCACCTCGGCCCGGTGGTTCGAGTGGATGAAGTCCGCCGGACGCGGGAACTGCTTCGCCATCCGGAGGACGCCGCAGCAGCAGCCGCAGCAGAAGCAGAGGAAGAGCGGGTCCTGCGCGTTCTCGGGCTGGAGGACCATCCCCTCCCGCTCGGCCCGGTCGAGGAGCCCAAGGGCCTCCTCGCGCGTCATGGCCTCGCCGACGCCCGACTCGAGCACCTGGCGCGCGATGCCCTTCAGCGCGAGACAGGTCCGGCGGACGTCGGTCTGCCGGCACGGCTCGCCAGTGAGGTCCCGTCCCTGCCGGCAGACGCAGTTCATGACGGCCCATGGCCCTGCGCTACCGGCGATCAGTTCCCGCGCGTCGTCGTACCGGCCGACCCGGCGCTCCACGACGATCGAGGCGTTCACCGGAATCGTCCGCATCTGCTTCGTCTTGGGGCCGAGGAACGCGCCCGCGAAGCCCTCGGCGATGTACTGCTCCATGTCGCGCTGCAGCTCGGAGGTCATCCGGTCGACCTGGAACTCGTACATGCCGAGCGCCAGCATCGCCTTGCTCCACCGCTTCGTCCCGTCGCGGGCGACGACGGCGCGCCCGCCCAGGATCGCCCCCTTGTCGGCGAGCCGGTCGAGGAGGACTTCCAGCTCGGCGGCGGTCCAGCGCCCTTTCGGCGCGCGGCGAAAGATCCGCGAGAGCGGCTCCGGGAGGGCGGAGAGAAGGAGCCCCGCCTCGGCCTCCTCGGGGGTGAAGAGCCGCCGGAGGATGCGCAGCTCGACTCCGCTTTCCGTCTCGGGGAAGCCGACCGGCATGACGTCGATCTGTTTCCGGAGCTTGCGGTAGAGGTCGGATTCAGTTCCCATGGCAGAACTCCTCATGCCGAGAGTAGCTCGGCGAGGCCGCTAGGGCCGATGACGAAGACGGGTCCGGCAACGGCCTCGGCCAGGGCCACGAGGAGCTCGTCTCCCGGCGCACCCTGCGGGCGGATGAGAACCACGGCGCTGGCATTGGCGACCTCCGGAAGCGCCTGCACCCCCCCGGACGAGACTGAAGGGAAGCCGCGGCGGCGCACCGGGATCCCGAGCGTTTCCGAACGGGTCGGCGCGGCGCCCCCCGCGATCAGGACGATCTCGGCGGCTTCGAAGGCCCGGGCGAGAAGCGCCCCGAAGCGGAGCGCGTCCTCCGGCACCTCGGATGCCGCTGAAAGGACGACGGTGGGTCCCCGGACGACGCTTCTCCGCCCTCCCACGAGGATCGGGGTCTCGACGTGAGCGATCAGGCTGCGGGCCGTGGTGCCGAGGCGCCGGCCCGGGGGCCCGTGCCCGCTCCTCTTTCCCGCCGCAGCGACATCGGCCCCGAGGGCCGCGGCCAGAATCTCGGGGACCACCCGTCCCCGCGCCACGCGAAACGAGAACCGGAGCCCCGACGTGGCGGCTGTCTCCCGGAGCGCCTCGCGCGCCTGCTCGGCGGCCACGCGGAACTGCCGCTCGACGTCGGGCGTCTCGAGCCGGCGGAAAACCCCGGACGAAACGCTCGCTTCGCGGGCGAAGGGGAGCCCGGCGAGGCGGAGAAGCTCGACGTCCTCGACGAAGAGCCCCGCCAGATCGGCCCCCATGCAGGCGGCGAGCCGCCCCGCCGACCCCAGGACCACGCGGCTTTCCGACGAGCCGTCCACCGCGACGAGGATGCGGCGGGTTCTCACGTCCCCTCCTTTGCGTTCTCCTCGGGCTTGCCGGCCGCCTTCGCCGCCTTCGCGAAGACGAGGAGCCGCGCCTCCACGCGGGCGTTGACGCTCCCTTCCGGAAAGCGCCCCTCGGCATCGCGCTCGCCCGCCGGGAGGCCGGTCAGAAGCTCGATCCCCTCGTCGATGGTCCGGACCGGATGGACCCGGAACTTCCCCGCCGCCGCCGCCGCCACGACGTCCTTCCGGAGCATCAGGTGGGGGACGTTGGACGACCGGAATCAGCACCCCCTGCTCGCCCGTCAGTGAGCGCCGGGCGCAGAGGTCGAAGAAGCCCTCGATCTTCTCGTTGACCCCGCCGATCGCCTGCACCTCGCCCTGCTGGTTGACGGAGCCGGTCACGGCGAGGGACTGCCGGATCGGAACGTCCGCGAGGGCGGAGAGGAGGGCATAGAGCTCCGCGGACGACGCGCTGTCTCCCTCGACGTTTCCGTAGTTCTGCTCGAGGACGAGGCTCGCGTAGAGCGACAACGGGTGTTCGGGGAGGTATCGCCCTGCGAGAAAGCCCGTGAGGGTGAGAACCCCCTTCGAATGAAGCGGGCCCCCCATCTCGACCTCGCGCAGGATGTCGACGACTTTGCCACTTCCTTGCCTCACCCGCGCGGTCACGCGGGTGGGGTGCCCGAAGGCGGATCCGCCGAGCGACATGACGGCCAGGCCGTTCACCTGTCCCGTCTTTCCGCCCGACGTGTCGATGAGCAGCGTTCCCCGTGCCGTTTCGTCCAGAAGCCGTTTCCGTATTCGGTCGGCACGGCGCTCGCGTCCCTCGAGAGCCTGGTCGACGTCGGCGACGCCCGTCACGGTCCGGCCGCCCCTCCTCGCGATCGCGTCCGACTCCCGGAGGAGATCGTCGAGATCCCGCAGCCTGAGCGAGAGCTTCTCGCTGTCCTCGGCCTTTCGGGAGCCGTGCTCCACGAGCCGCGCCACCGCCTCGCGCCCGAACGGAAGGAGCTTCTCCTGCCGCGCCACCGAGCCGATGAGCCGGGCGTAGGCCCCGACCCCGTCCGCGTCCCGAGGGACGTCCTCCTCGAAGTCGGCCGCGATCTTGAAGAGCCCGGCGAACTGAGGGTCCAGATCGTGGAGGAGGTAGTAGATCGTCCGGTCGCCGAGGAGGACGACCTTGAGGTCGAGCGGGATCGGCTCCGGCTCGAGGGAAGCGGTCGTCACCAGGCCCAGCGACTGGCCCGGCAGCTCCACGCGGACCGACCGGGCGCGCAGCGCCCGCTTCAGGACGCCCCACGAGAGCGGCTGCGACAGGACGTCGAGCGCGTCGAGGAGGAGGTAGCCGCCGTTGGCCTCGTGGAGGGCGCCGGGCCGGATGAGCGTGAAGTCGGTGACGAGGTTCCCCATCTGGGAAAGGTGCTCGATCCGGCCGACCAGGTTCGGGAACGTGGCGTGGTCGAGGGCGAGCACGGGCGCGCCCTTCGTCGCCCCGTGGCTCACCAGGACGTTGATGCGGTAGCGGCGGAAGGCGGCTTCGACGCCGTCGGGCTGCGACAGCGGAACGCCACGCACGGTCGGCGGCTCGCCCTCCTTTCCCGGAAGAAACTCCTCCGCGTGCGCGAGGACGTCCTCCGCAACGGCCGCGAGGTGCGTGAGGACGTCCGGCAGGTCCTCGACCCCCTTCTGCACCTCGAGGACGAGGTCGTGAACGGCCGCGCGGATCGCGGTGCGGTTCAGCTCCCGGACCTTCTCCCCCGTCTCGCGGCGCCAGGACGGGATCTGCCGGATGACCTTTTCGAGCGATCCCTGCATCTCGGTCATCACCGAGCCGATCCGCTTCTGCTCTTCCTCGGGGAGCTTCCCGAAGACCGCCGGCTCCATCACCTCGCCGTCCTTCAGCGGCGCGAGCGCCATCCCCATCGGCAGCCGGACGAGGTCGAGGCCGCGCTCGCGCGCCTTCGCACGCAGCTCGTCGAAGGCCCGCTCCTGCTTTTCCTGGAGCTCGGTCTCGATCTCCCGCCGTCTCGTGCGGTACTCGTCGGTCTCGAAGGAGGCGGGAATGGCGTTCCGGAGCTCCTCGACGAAGGCGTCCATGGCGCGCGCAAACCCCGCCGCACGTCCCGGCGGGAGCTTCAGCGCCTTCGGCTTCTGTCCGCTCTCGAAGTCGTGGACGTAGCACCAGTCCGGAGGCGTCTCACCCTGGGCGGCGCGCTCGTCGAGAATCCGGCGGACGACTTCGTGCTTCCCGAGCCCGGCCGGCCCCATGGCGTAGACGTTGAATCCTTCGCCCGGCATCCCGAGGGCGAATCGGAGCGCCTCCTCGACCCGCTCCTGACCGGGGATGACCTCCGCGCCGGGGAGGTCCGCCGTGGTTTCGAACTCGAATCGGGACGGGTCGCAGCGGTTCCGAAGGCGTTCGGGCGGCAGACTTTCAGCCATGCCGTCAATCTGGCTCCCGCGGGCGGCGCCGCCCATGGTGCCGATGCTCCATGCCGGCCGACGTCACCGTGGCACTGCGTCAGTCGAGGCTGAAGCGGCGCCCTTTCGAGAGCGGAATCGCCTCCAGCTCCTCGCGAGAGAACCGGAACGACGCGAGAAAACGGAAATACTCGTCGAAGGTCGCGGGCGCCGGACGGTGACGACGGAGAGCCGCGCGCTCCTCTTCCGTCGCGCGAAACGCCACGTCGAGATCGAGCGTCAAACCGTCAGCGGCGGGGCTTGAGCCGCTCGAGGAGGTCGGAGAGATCTCGCTTTTCGAAGTAACCACGTACCTCATTATCGTCGAGTCCCGGCAGGGCGAGGAGGAACTGGAGGTCGGCGAGATCCCGCAGACCGCGATCCGGATCGTCCCGGATCGCCGCGACTTTCATCGCGATCAGGTGCTCGGGCCGCGGGACGCGGAGAATCTCCCCACCAGGACCGGCGACGTCCCGGCAGCCCAAGAAGAAACGTCTGCTCGTTTCTCCTTCGAGCCAGACAAGGTCGAGCCGGCCGAGGTCGGGATCGGGGTGGAGGAGATTGGAAAACCCGGCCGAAGTGAAAAGCGTCTCGAACCCGTCCGCGGCCAATCCCGCAAGGAGTGGATCCCGAATCCGCTCCTCGACGACGACGTCGAGATCCCTGGTGAAACGGGAGAACCCGAGTGCCTGAAGGGCGAAGCCGCCGGCGAGCGCCCACTCCCCTTCGAGGCGGTCCAGATGTCCCCGGACGAGGCGGAGAATCCTCGCGGCGTCCATTCCGGAACAATCATGGCACGGGAATCAGACCGCCTCGAGATACGCCTGCAGCCCGTGGCGGCCGCCCTCGCGGCCGAAACCCGACTCCTTGTAGCCGCCGAACGGCGACGTCGGGTCGAACTTGTTGTACGTGTTCGCCCAGCACGCCTCCGTCCCTACCGATGAAGGTGCAGCTGAGCGAAGTTCACTCCAGACGCGTCAAGAATCGTGATCTCGAGGTTTGAGCCCGAGAGCATCCCGTGCGCCTCGCCCGAGAAGATCTCCCCGTCCGTGACGCCGCCTGCGAGTGTGTTTCCCTGAAGTGTGCCGCTGAAGTCGACGACCAACCCACACGATCCGATTGCCCTCAATCCCCCAGAAACGGCAGAGCCGGTCTGCTCGAAGCTTGCCTGGACGCTCGGTGTTACAGCGGTTTGAAATGCCGTTGTACGTGCCCGTCCACGCTCCGGTGATGTTGGCCAGCGGCTGTGGCTCGCTGCGAGGGCACCGCCTCGACCGTCGTCGGGTCGTTGGTGACCTCGTCGATGACGGAGACGAAGCCGGTGAAGGCCGCGCCGAGCGTGGAGCTGGAGAGGACGAGCCGGGCGCCGGTGACGGCTCCCGAGATGCCCATGTCGCGGACGACGCGGTTGATCTGGGTCATGCCGTTCGGCGGAACGGAGTAGCTCTTCGCGGCCAGCGTCGCCCCTTCGGCAGATACGAGAGCCGCGTCGACCGTCGTGGAAACGTTGGCGTTACTCGCGAGGATGAGGTTGGAGCGGAAGCCGTCGCCCTCGCGGATGTAGAGGATCGAGCGTGAGGAGCCGGCGGGAATCAGGTCCGACGAGAAGACAGCCGGAACGGTCTGGCTCAAGGTTCCGCCGAAGCCGGGCGTGGAGGTCACGGAGACGATGTTGAGAGCCGGGCTGTCCGACGTGATCCGGATGGCCCCGAAGTTGGAGGTCAGGCTGAAGACCCTCTCGAGGACATCGAAGTAGGTGACCGACTTGCCGGATTCGAGATTGAAGGTCCGTTCGGGGCCGGCCGAGCCATCCTGGTCGTGGCCGAGGAACTTCATCGTGAACGACAGCGGTGCGGCGCCGGTGTTCGAGACGGAGACGTTCGTCGTGTAGAAGGCGCCGCTGAAGCTGCGCGAGTGAACACTGGCGGGCAGAAGCCAGATACCCAGGGAGCCGAGCCGGAGACGGAGGCCGGCTGGACCAGGAGCGTCGTGGGATCCTTCGTGGTCTCGTCGATGACGGAAGCGAAGCCTGTGAATGCGGCACCGGACGTCGATGACGAAAGGACGAGCCGGGCGCCGGTGATGGCTCCCGAGACGCCCATGTCCCTCACGACGCGGTTGATCTGCGTCATGCCGTTCCGGCGAACTGAATAGAACTTCGTCGCGAGGGTCGTGCCCTCCGGCGAGACGAGTGCGACGTCGATGTCGGTGTTGACAGAAGAACCGTTCGCCAGGATCAGGTTGGAGCGGAAGCCGTCGCCTTCGCGGATGTAGAGGATGGAACGTGCGGAGCCGGCGGGAATCAGGTCCGATGACGAAATGGCCGGGATGGTCTGGCCGAGAGTTCCGCCGAAGCCGGGCGTGGAAGTCACGGAGACGACGTTGAGCGTCGAAGAGTTCGAGATGATGCGGATGGCACCGAAGTTACTCGTCTCGTTGAATTCCGAGCCAAGGACATCCAGGAATGTCCTGGACTTGCCGGGATCGAGGCTGAAAGCCCGCTCGGGCCCGTCCGATCCGTCCTGGTTGTTGCCGAGAAATTTCAGCTTGAAGAAAGCGGCCGATGAGCCCGTGTCGGCGATCGAGACGTTGGTCGTGTAGAAAGCGCCGTTTGCACCCGGGGAATGGGCGCTCGCGGGGAGGAGCGCGGTGGTGGTCTCGCCCGTTGGAGCTGTCGATTGCCAAACGCTGCCGCCCCGAAGCCCCGCGTAAAGTGTCGTCGCCCCGGTGGGGTCCAGGGCCAGGGCACTGACGCAGGTATGGAGGGCCTGGCAGGCCCGTGTTGACGGCGGCCCAGGTGCCGCCGGAGTCGGTGGACTTGAAGACCCCGCCGCCGTATGTCCCGGCGTAGAGCGTGGAGGGGGTCGTGGGATTGATGGCCAGGGCGCTGACGTACAGGTTCGTCAGGCCCGTGTTGGCGGCGGCCCAGGTGCCGCCGGAGTCGGTGGACTTGAAGACCCCGCCGCCGCGTCCCGGCGTAGAGCGTGGCGGGGGTCGAGGGATCGATGGCCAGGGCGCTGACGTACAGGTTCGTCAGTCCCGTGTTGGCGGCGGCCCAGGTGCCGCCGGAGTCGGTGGACTTGAAGACCCCGCCGTCGCCGTCCCGGCGTAGAGCGTGGAGGGGGTCGAGGGATTGATGGCCAGGGCGAGGACGTACAGGTTCGTGAGTCCCGTGTTGGCGGCGGCCCAGGTGCCGCCGGAGTCGGTGGACTTGAAGACCCCGTCGCCGCTTGTCCCGGCGTAGAGCGTGGAGGGGGTCGCGGGATCGATGGCCAGGGCGCAGACGTACTGGTTCGTGCAGGCCCGTGTTGGCGGCGGCCCAGGTGCCGCCGGAGTCGGTGGACTTGAAGACCCCGCCGCAGCGTCCCGGCGTAGAGCGTGGCGGGGGTCGCGGGATTGATGGCCAGGGCGGAGACGTCCAGGTTCGTCAGGCCCGTGTTGGCGGCGGCCCAGGTGCCGCCGGAGTCGGTGGACTTGAAGACCCCTCGGTCGCTTGTCCCAGCGTAGAGCGTAGAGGGGGTCGAGGGATCGATGGCCAGGGCGAGGACGTACAGGCTGGTGAGTCCCGTGTTGGCGGCGGCCCAGGTGCCGCCGGAGTCGGTGGACTTGAAGACCCCGTCATCCGTCCCGGCGTAGAGCGTGGCGGGGGTCGCGGGATTGATGGCCAGGGCGTGGACGGACGCGTTGGTCAGACCCGTGTTGGCGGCGGCCCATGTGCCGCCGGAGTCGGTGGACTTGAAGACCCCGCCGCCGTATGTCCCGGCGTAGAGCGTGGTGGGGGTCGCGGGATCGATGGCCAGGGTGAGGACGGTCTGGTTCGCCAGGCCCGTGCAGCGGCCCAGGTGCCGCCGGAGTCGGTGGACTTGAAGACCCCGCCGTCGCCTGTCCCGGCGTAGAGCGTGGCGGGGGTCGAGGGATTGATGGCCAGGGCGGGGACGCCAGTGGTTCGGCAGGCCCGTGTTGGCGGCGGCCCATGTGCCGCCGGAGTCGGTGGACTTGAAGACCCCGTCTATCCGTCCCGGCGTAGAGCGTGGCGGGGGTCAAGGGATTGATGGCCAGAGCGCGGACGTCCTGGTTCGTCAGTCCCGTGTTGGCGGCGGCCCAGGTGCCGCCGGAGTTGGTGGACTTGAAGACCCCGTTCATCCGTCCCGACGTAGAGCGTGGAGGGGGTCGAGGGATTGATGGCCAGGGTCTTGGCGGAATAGTAGTAGTAGTAAGTGCCCAGTTCCAAGGCGGCAGCCCAGGTGCCGCCGGAGTCGGTGGACTTGAAGACCGCGTCGCTTCCCGCGGCGTAGAGCGTGGAGGGGGTCGAGGGATTGATGGCCAGGGCGTTGACGCCCGGGCCCGTCAGGCCTGCGTTGGCGGCGGCCCATGTGTTGCCGGAGTCGGTGGACTTGAAGACCCCGCCGTTCCCCGTCCCGGCGTAGACCGTAGAGGGGGTCGAGGGATTGATGGCCAGCGCGTTGACAGTTCCGCCGTTGGGCCCGCCGCTCGTCCAGACGCCCGCTCCGGCGTGAGCGACCGTGGAGAACGATGTGCCGATCGCCAGGAGAAGCCACGCTCCCGTGGAACGCAGCCGAACAACTCTGTTTCGCATTCTGCTACCTCGGTCTTTGGGCTCTATTCGGTGTGAATCCATCCGCCACAGCAAAACCGTTTGGGATCGCTATCTCCGTTCAAGTAGGGGGTGCGCAGACGCCTACCGATGGAGGTGCATCTGGCCAAAGATGGTCCCGAAGGTATTCACCAGTGCAACATCCAACGTCGAGCCGGAAAGAGTCCCGCGCACATCCCAGGAAAACGTAGAAAAATTGATCGTGCCTTCCAACGCATTTCCCTTAAGAGTGCCGGCGAAGGTGAGGTTTCCACATGGGCATCCCTTGGGATCGCCGGTTGCCGTCACGGTGCCTCCCACATCTGATCCGTTCTGCCAGAGGGTCGCCTGCGCGGAATACACGATGTTGGTGTCACATTCGATGGAGTCTGTCGAAGAGTAAGTTCCCGTCCACGGCCCGGCGATGTTGCCGGCCGGGTTGCCGGCCGGGTTGCCGGCCGCGTTGCCGGCTAGCTTCGGTTCCGTGGGGGAGGCCCCTTCCTTGCAGCCAGCCAGGAGCAGGGTCGCCGCGGCCATGGCCGCGAGGAAGGCGAAGAGCAGAAGTCGTCTGGAAAACCGCATACGGTCCTCCTTCCGTGACGTTCCTGAGACTGTGTCGCGTTCCCATCGCGGCTAAGATGGGTTCGTATCTTCGGAACGTCTCAGGGGTGCGCTAAGCTCGGGCTACCTTTTCGCTAAGGATCGTGGATGCGGCTCACATTCGGTCGCTGCCGCTTCGATTCGGGAACCCGGGAGGTTTCCCGGGACGGCCGGCCTGTGGCGATCTCTCCGAAGGCCTTTCAGCTCCTGGAGATCCTGATCGAAAGGCGCCCGAATGCCGTCTCGAAGGAGCAGCTGCACGAGCTTCTCTGGCCGAAGACGTTCGTGACCGACGCGAACCTGCCGAACCTCGTCGCCGAGCTGCGAAAGGGGCTCGGCGAGAGCGCCTCCGAGGCAGGTTTCATCCGGACGATCCACGGGTTCGGCTACTCATTTTCGGGAGCCGCCGGGCCGGAGCCCGGAAAGGGGGCGCCTACCCCTTCTAACGTCGTGTTCAAGCTACTCTGGGCCGACCGCGAGATCGCGCTTCAGGAAGGCGAGAACATTCTGGGCCGGGAGCCCGACGCCGTGGCCTGGATTGACGTGCATAGCGTGTCGCGCCGCCACGCACGGATCGTGATATCTCTGGATCACGCGACCCTGGAGGACCTCGGAAGCAAGAACGGGACGTTCTTGAAGGGTGTGGCGGTGACAAAGCCGATCGCTCTCTCCGACGGCGACCGGTTGCGCATCGGATCGGTGGAAATGACGATCCGGCGCTACGTCGGGGGCATCTCCACGCAGTCGGTGCGGAGCCAATGAGCGAGTCGAACGTCCCGACCGCGCGCGGCGATTTGACGGGCTCCCGACTCGGCCCTTACGAGATTCGAGAGCGCCTCGGCGCCGGCGGCATGGGCGAGGTGTTTCGGGCGCGGGACACGCGTCTCGACCGGGACGTCGCCTTGAAGATCCTGCCCGACGCCTTTGCCCTGGATCCCGAAAGGGTGCGGCGCTTCGAGGGGGAGGCCCGCGCCGCTTCAGCCTTGAACCACCCGAACATCGTGGTCGTTTACGACGTGGGCTCAGCCGAATCGCTTTCTTACATCGCAATGGAGCTGGTCGAAGGCAAGACTCTGCGTGAGGCACTCTTCGCGGGGCCGTTTCCGCTCAAGAGGGTCTTCGATGTCTCCGGGCAGATCGCAAGCGGGCTCGCGCGGGCTCACGAGGTGGGCATCGTTCACCGGGATCTGAAGCCCGAGAACGTGATGGTCGGGACGGACGGGCTGGTGAAGATCCTCGACTTCGGACTCGCCAAGCGCATGCCCTTCGAGGGGGACGCCGGCTCCGGCAAGACGACTCTGACGATGGAAGGCTCCGTCGTCGGGACAGTCGGCTACATGTCCCCGGAGCAGGCGCAGGGCCAGCCCGTGGACTTTCGCTCGGACCAGTTCTCGTTCGGTTCGATCCTCTACGAAATGGCGTCCGGGAACCGGGCCTTCAAGGGAAAGAGCCCCGTCGAGACGCTGGCAGCGATCATCAACGAAGAGCCCGAGCCGATCGAGAGACTCAACCCGCGGGTCCCGGCGCCTCTGCGCTGGATCGTGGAGCGGTGCCTGGCCAAGGAGCCGGCAGCCCGGTACGCCTCTACTCAGGACCTGGCGCAGGAGCTGAAAACCGTTCGCGACCATCTGACCGAGTTGTCCGGCACATCGGCCGCAGTCTTGGCCATTGCGCCACCCCGCCTTCGCCTTGTGAGTTTGCTCATGGCGGTGACCGTGCTGGCCGGCTTCGCAGCCGTCTACTTCCTCGGAAAGCGTGCCGGCGACCGGCCCTTTCCCGAGTTCCAGCGCCTCACGTATCGTCACGGGACGGTCGTCTCCGCCCGGTTCGCGCCCGACGGCCGGACGATCGTCTTTGGTGCCGCGTGGGACGGGGCTCCGATCCGCCTTTTCTCGACGCGGACGGACGGCCGCGAATCGACCCGCCTGGAGCTTGCCGACGCGGACGTCGTTGCCGTGTCGTCTGCGGGAGAGATCGCGATGTTGCTCGGCCGCCCGTGGGCCCCGATTTCACCCTGGGTTGGCACCCTTGCTCGCGCTCCTCTGGCCGGTGGCGCGCCCCGGGAATTGACCGAGGCCGTGGCCTGCGCCGACTGGTCTCCGGACGGCAAGAGCCTGGCCATCGTTCGGCGGGTCGGAAAGACGCATCGTCTCGAGTTTCCGATCGGCAAGATCCTCTACGAGACAAAGGAATATATCGAGACCCTTCGATTGTCCCCGGGAGGGGATCGCATCGCCTTCCTCGTCCGGAGTCTCCGACGTTTCGGTCGAGACGGTGGACCTTTCCGGCCAGCACAGCGTTCTTTCGAGCAAGTGGAAGCGAGGGAGCGGCCTGGCGTGGTCGGCGGACGGCAGCGAGGTCTGGTTCGGCGCCAACGAGCGTGGATGGCGAGCGTCTCTTTACGCTGTCACGCTGACGGGTAAGCAGCGCCTCCTGATGCGGCTGCCCACCTGGATCCATCTCCAGGACGTTTCTCGCGATGGGCAGGCTCTGGTTTCGCTGGCCGCGATGCGCGCAAACATCCTGGGAGTGGCTTCCGGGGAGAGACAGGAAAGGGACCTGTCCTGGCACGATGGGTCCCAGGTCAAGGACTTGACTCCCGACGGGAAGACGCTGCTCTTCTACGAAGGGAACGAAGGCAATTTCCACGCGCTGTATGTCCGTCCGATGGACGGCTCCCCGGCCAAGCGCATCGGCGAAGGGAGGGCGATGGCGATCTCTCCGGATGGGCGATGGGTAGCGGCGAACACCGCGGGGAGAGGATCGCAGACCGTACTTCTGCCGACCGGGGCCGGGGAGCCGCAGCTCCTCGACGACGAAGGGCATCGCTTCGAGGAGGCCGCGTTCTTTTCGGACGGAAGACGGATCCTCCTCCTGGCCAAAGACCCGGGACACGGCGACCGAAGTTACGTGCGGGACCTTCCGGGCGGCAAACTCCGCGCGATCGCGCCGGAGGGGATCTCCTGTCAGGTCGTCTCGCCGGACGGGAAAGAGACCGCCTGTGTGGGACCACAAGGTGAAGGGGTCACGTACTCCGTCGAAGGCGGAGCGTCCCGTCCCATTCCAGGCTTCAAGACGGGGGAGGAGGACCCTCTGATGTGGAGTTCCGACGGGCGCTCCCTGTTCGTCCGACCGGGAGGGCGCCTTTCCATGCCCAAAGACGCTTCCGCGAAAGTCTTCCGTCTCGATCTGACAACGGGCAGGAGGGAGCTGTGGCACGAGTTCACGCCGGCGGACCGGGCGGCGATGCCATTCCCCTTGAACCTCGCGATGACGCCCGACGGCAAATCGTACGCATACTCCTCTTTCAACGCGCCCTCAGACCTCTATCTCGTTACCGGCCTGAAGTGAAGAGGTTGCTCGGGGTCATCGGCCTGGCCCTTGCGGCGGCTCGGGCTTCGGGCCAGGGCATTCCGATGGCGACGCTCGGGGGCGTCGTCACCGCGGAAGACGGAATGCCGATTCCCGGCGTGGCCGTCCGGGTTGAATCTGCCGCCCTGCAGGGGTTCCGCGAGACGACGACCTCGTCGGGAGGGCGGTACCTGCTGGCGGCATTGCCGCCGGGCGATTATCGAGTCAACTTCACGGCGAATGGGATGCCGGGTGCTTCCCGAACGGTGACGCTGCCTGCGGCCACGACCATGCGGCTGGATCAGGTGCTTCTGCCAGCCTCGGTCGCGGCGACCGTCACGGTCTCGAGCGAGGCGGCGGCCGGGCGAGGCCTCGAAGTCGGGGCCAATATCCCAGAAGGGCTCCTGAACAGGCTGCCTTCCGGGCGTGCGCTGCGGGATGCGGTCCTGCTCGCTCCCGGCGTCAACGAAAACGGCCCGAGCTCGAGCCTCGGCAGCGCGAGCCAGCGGCCGGCGATCATGATCTCCGGAGCCGTCTCCTACGAGAACCTCTTTCTCGTCAACGGCGCCGTCGTCAACGAGAACCTGCGGGAGCAGCCGCAGGACCTCTTCATCGAGGACGCCATTCAGGAGACGACCGTCCAGACCGGACGCGTCTCCGCCGAGTACGGCCGGTTTATGGGGGGCGTTGTGAACGTGGTCACGCGCTCGGGTGGCAACCGCCTGTCGGGCTCATTCCGCGCGACCTTGTCGAGCGACCAGTGGATTGCTAACAACGCCTACGACAAGGCCCTCGGGGCGGACAACCGCGCCCAATTCATGAACGAGGCCTACGAAGCGACCCTCGGCTTCCCGCTCTGGAGGGACCGCCTCTGGGCTTTCGCAGCCGGCCGTTTCGCGAACACGGGCCAGTCGTTCGCGACGCAGCCGCAGCCACAGGCTGGCACCGTCGATCCCACGTCCGTTCCCTACGTCTACGGGCGCGACGAGAGGCGCTTCGAGGTCAAGCTCACCGCCGCACCGGTGCCCGGGGCGAGCCTGGTCGCCTCGTACATCGAGAACCACCTCGAGGAGACCAACTACGCCTTCAACCGGAACATCCTCGAAACCGAGACCCTGATGCCGAGAACGCTGCCGAGCTCGCTCCTCGCCGTGAACGGCAGCGGCGTCCTTTCGCGATCGGTTTTTCTCGAAGCTCAGTACTCGCGCCGGCGCTTCCAGATCGAGCAGACAGGACCGAACCCTCAGGAGCGGATCCAGGGGACAACCATCAACGACACCAGCGGTTTCCGGTACGGAGCGCCGCAGTTCAGCGGCGAGCCCCCGAATCTTTACGACAACGACAGCTGGTCCTTGAAGGGCTCCTACCTGCTCTCGACGCCATCGCTCGGCGAGCACGACCTGCGAGGCGGTTACGAGGGTTTCCAGGAGGTGAGCCTGGAACAGAACAATTTCAGCAGCAGCGGGTTCGTCATCGGACGGGCCAGAACGATCGTCCGGGGAACGCAGGTCTTCCCGGTTTTCAACGCCAATACGTTGGTCCAGTGGTACCCGGTGTACGCACCGGCGGCGGAGGCGAACCTCCTCACCCAGTCGCTCTTCGTCAACGACCGCGTGAGCCTCGGCCGGCACTGGAGCCTGAACCTGGGCCTGCGCTGGGACAAGAACCACGACAGGGCGAGCAACGGCGCCCTCGTCTCCGATTCCGGCTCCTTCAGCCCGCGTCTGGGCGTCCGATTCGATCCGCGGGGAGACGGGCGACTCGTCTTCGACGCCGGCTATGCGAAGTACGTCACCAAAATCCACGAAAAGATCGCGAACGCGGCCTCGCCGGCCGGCAACGCCGCAACCTACCAGTGGGCGTACCTCGGGCCCTGCATCAACTGCAATCTCTCGGCGCCGACGTCTGCGCTCGTCCCGAAGGATCAGGCGCTGGCGCAGCTCTTCGCGTGGTTCGACTCGATCGGAGGAATCCGGAGCGTTCCCACGGTCGGTTTGTCGATCCCGGGTTTCTCGACCCAGATCGCGCCGGGCGGCCTGCGCTCGCCGTACGTCCTGGAGGGATCCGCCGGCGCCGAGGCTGCGCTGGGCTCACGGGGCTCCGTCCGGGCGGATTTCCTCTACCGGGACTACCGCGATCTCTACGGCGGGAGAATCGACTTGACGACCGGTCAGACGCAGCCCGATCCGAGAGGGACGGTTTACGACATGGAGGTGGTCGGGAACTCGAACCAGCTCAAGCGCCAGTACGTCGCCGTGCAGCTCCAGGCGCAGTACCGGTTCGGCTCGAAGCTCTCTGCAGCGGCCACCTACACCTGGTCGCACCTGACGGGCAACTCCATCGGCGAGTACAACTGCTGCTCCGCGATCTGGGGCATCGTCGACGAGTACCCCGAGTACAAGCAGAGCCCGTGGAACGCTCCCGTCGGCGACATCACGAAGCGAGGCATCAGCGTCTTCTCGCCCGACGAGCGCCACCGGGCTCGGGCCTGGATCGTCTACCAGGCGCCCCTCGGGCCGGGAACGGCTTCCCTGAGCGCTCTCGAGGCGTTCGACTCGGGCCTCGGATACGAAGCCTTCGCCACCATCAATCCCATCTCCTACGTGACGAACCCGGGCTACGCGAATCCGCTGGGCGCTGCCACCGTTGGAGGCGGCCCGGCGAAAGCCGTGGACTACTACTTCACGAAACCCGGGGCGTATCGCACCGAGGATGTCTGGCGCACGGATCTGGCGCTCGACTGGGCCGTGCCGGTCTACCGGACGGTCGAGCTCTTCCTTCACGCACAGGTCTTCAATGTCGCCAACCAGCAGGCTGTCGTGAGCGTCGACACGACCGTCACCGACGCTCGCGCCCTTCAATCCCTTCACGGAGACGCCGAAGCCGGGCGTCAATTACGTCCTGGGGACGAATTTCGGAAAGCCTACCGGCGCGACCTCCTACCAGCAGCCGCGTACGTTCGTCCTCGCGGTCGGCGCGCGCTTCTGAGCGAAGGGTCGTCTTCCCGCCGAATAGAGCGGGCGCTATACCGCCTCGAGGTACGCCTGCAGGCCGTGGCGGCCGCCCTCGCGGCCGAAACCCGACTCCTTGTAGCCGCCGAACGGCGACGCCGGGTCGAACTTGTTGTACGTGTTCGCCCAGACGACGCCGGCCCGAAGCTGCTGCGAGATCCGGAAGATCTTCGACCCCTTGTCGGTCCAGACGCCGGCCGAGAGGCCGTACATCGTGTTGTTCGCCTTCTCCACCGCCTCCTCGGGCGTCCGGAACGTCTGGATGGCGAGGACGGGCCCGAAGATCTCCTCACTCGCGATCCGGAAGCTCTGCGCCACGTTCGTGAAGAACGACGGCGGGAACCAGAAACCCTTCGCCGGGATCCGGCAGGCCGACTGCGTCAGGATCGCGCCGTCCTTGACGCCGGAGTCGACGAGCTCGCGGATCTTCTCGAGCTGCACTTTCGAGTTGATGGCGCCGACGTCGGTGTTCTTGTCGAGGGGGTCGCCGAGGCGGAGCGTCCGGATCCGGTGCGCGAGCTTCTTCACGACGAGGTCGTGGACCGACTCCTCGACGAGGAGACGCGACCCGGCGCAGCAGACATGCCCCTGGTTGAAGTAGATGCCGTTGACGATCCCCTCGACGGCCTGGTCGATCGGCGCGTCGGCGAAGACGATGTTCGCGGCCTTGCCGCCCAGCTCGAGCGTCAGCCGCTTCCCCGTCCCGGCGAGCGCTCGCTGAATCCTCTTGCCGACATCGGTCGAGCCGGTGAAGGCGACCTTGGCGATGCCCGGGTGCGCGACGAGCGCCGCCCCCGTCGCGCCCGCTCCGGTGAGGACGTTCACGACGCCGGGAGGAAAGTCCGCTTCCTCGACGAGGCGCGCGAGATGGAGCGCCGTGAGCGGCGTCGTCTCGGCGGGTTTCAGGACGCAGGTGTTTCCTGCGGCGAGCGCCGGGGCGAGCTTCCACGCCGCCATCAGAAGCGGGAAGTTCCACGGGATCACCTGCCCGCAGACGCCGAGCGGCCGGGCTTTCCGCGCCGGAAAGACGTAGTCGAGCTTGTCGGCCCACCCGGCGTAGTAGAAGAAGTGCGCCGAGGCGAGCGGGACGTCGACGTCGCGCGACTCCCGGATCGGCTTCCCGCCGTCCATCGTCTCGAGGACGGCGAACTCGCGCGCCTTCTCCTGCAGCATCCGCGCGAGCCGGTAGACGTACTTGCCGCGCTCCTTGCCCGGCATCCTCCGCCAGACATTCTCGTACGCCCGCGAGGCCGCGCGGACCGCGGCGTCGACGTCGGCCTCGCCCGCCTCGGCCACGTCGGCGAGCTTCTGCTCGGTCGCGGGATTGATCGTCTCGAACCGCTTCCGCGACCTTGCCGGAGTCCACTTGCCTCCGATGAAGAGGTCGTACGAAGGCCGGATCGTCAAATGTGAGGTCGATTCCGGGGCGGGGGCGTACTCCCACGTTCCCTCGAAGTCGGGCTCCCGAGACGCGACCGCCCGGCCGGCTCTGCGCGCGAGGGCGTTGCCCGAAACGCGCCACCCGTTTCCCAGCCTCTTAACCATTCGAAGCAATCCTCTCTTCGGCCATTTCAATCCTTCGTGAACTCTTCTTCCGAGCGATACCGCCCCGTCTCTTCCTTCTTCAGCTGCATGAGGAGGTCGTTGACGAGGCTCGAAGCCCCGAAGCGGAAGAGGTCGGGCGTCAGCCACCCGGCGCCGAGCGTCTCCTTGACGAGGACGAGGTAGTGAAGCGCCTGCTTCGACGTCCTAATGCCGCCGGCCGGCTTCATCCCGATCTTCACGCCCGTCGCGAGCCAGTGGTCGCGGATCGCTTCCAGCATGCAGAGCGTCACGGCCGGCGTCGCCGCGGGCTGCACCTTGCCTGTCGACGTCTTGATGAAGTCGGCGCCCGCCGCGATGGCGAGGTCGGAGGCGCGTCGTACGTTGTCGTACGTCTCGAGCTCGCCCGTCTCGAGGATGACTTTGAGGCGCGCGGCGCTCCCGTCCGGGCGGAGGCAGGCGTCTTTCGTCGCCACGATCTCGTCGAACACCTTCCGGAAGTCCCCCGCGAGGAACGCCCCGCGGTCGATGACCATGTCGATTTCGTCTGCCCCCGCCGCCACGGCGCGACGGACGTCGGAGAGCTTCACCGCGAGCGGGGAGCGCCCGGACGGGAACGCCGTCGAGACGCTTGCGACCTTGACCCCCGACCCCGCGAGCGCGCTCTTCGCCGTCCTCGACGAGGTCCGGATAGACGCAGACGGCCGCCACGGCGGGGACCGACGGGTCCTCCGGGTCCGGACGGACCGCCTTGGCGCACATCTGGCGGACCTTGCCCGGCGAGTCCTTCCCCTCGAGCGTCGTCAGGTCGCACATCGAGATTGCGAGCCTGATCCCCTCCACTTTCGTCGCCTTCTTGATCGACCGCTTCCCGAGCGTCGCTGCCCGCTCCTCGAGCGCGACCTTGTCGACGGTCGGCGAGCGAAGGAAGTCGGGAAAGACTGGCGACACGACGCCGGAGGGAGCCGCGCTCATCGGGCGAAAGTCTACGCCCCGGCGCGCGGCGCCATGCCTATTCGTAGCGCAGCGCTTCGGCGGCGTCGAGCTTTGCCGCGCGGCGCGCCGGGAGGTGCGAGGCGAGGAGGACGAGGAGCATCCCGACCACGAAGACCGCGAGGATGTGCAGCGGCTCGGGCCGGAACGGCATCCACGAGAGGTAGTAGATCTTCGCGATCTCCGGCGGGAAGCGGACGAGCCGGAATGCCGTGAGGACGGCGCAGACGGCGACGCCGAAGCCGATGCCAAGGAGGAGCCCCGCGCCTCCGAGGAGGAGGCCCGCAAGCCGGAAAGTCCGGTGGACGACCCGGGGCGCCGCGCCGAGAGCCGCGAGGACGCCGACGTCGCGGGTCTTTTCCGCGAGGAGGACGACGAGCGACGAGACGACGGTCCCCGCCGCCACCGCCACGATCAGCGTCAGGACGACGAAGAGGAGCGTCTGCTGGATCGCGAGCGCCTCGAAGAGGTCCCGGTTCATCGCCTTCCAGTCGAGGACCGTGGCCGAGGAGCCGAGGAGGTCGCGCGAGGACTTCACGGTCCGGTCCGACTCGGTCGGCACCGCGAGCTTCAGCTCCCAGATCCCGCCCCGCGCGTCCGGCGGCGCGAGCCGCTCGAACTCTGCGAGCGAGAGGACCGCCCAGTTGTCGTCCACCTCGGAGAAGCCGGTCTCGACGACGGCCGCCACCGTCACCGGAGTCCGCCGCGGAGGCGAGAGGCCACGGGAGAGGCTGAGCGACGAGGTCTCGAGGACGGCGGCCGAGCCCTCGGCGACGCCGAGCCGCTTCGCGAGCCCCGCTCCGAGCAGGACCGCGGGCCGTCCGTCCGGACCCCGGGTCCCGAGGCGCCGGACGAGGTCCGGCACGCGAGAGAGGAGCGGCGTCGTCCCCGCTCCGTCCGGAAGGTCGAGCGCCTTGACGAGGGCGTCGGTGCCGCGCGGCGCCGCCGCGGAGAGGACGAGGGCCGGCGCGAACGCGGTCCGGGCGACGCCCGTGACGCCCGGGAGCGCGGAAAGCTGCGCCCGAAGCGGCTCCACGTCGCGCGCCGGATCGACCATGAGCAGGACCTCGGCGTTCGTGCCGGCGAGCTTCTGCGCGAGATCGTGCCGGTAGCCCGACATCAAGCCCATCGCCACGACGAGCGCCGCCGCGCCGAGGGCCACGCCGAAGAGCGCCAGCGTCGAGACGGTGCCGAGGAGGCCCCCCTTGCGGCCGGAAAGGAACCGCCGGGCGAGAAAGGCGGGAACGTTCACGCCACGATCTTACGGGCCCGCTCGGCCCCGCCGGCCGCGGGCGGCAAGGAGACGCCGACCCGCATCCTGTCCTCCGCGCGCCGGACGCTCCCCTTCACGAGAATCCAGGCAACGGCGAAGGCGATGGCGAGGAGGATCAGGATCACGGCCCAGACCTTCCAGAGCGAGAACGGGCGCCGCGGAGGTGCCGAGAGGGGCGCGTCCACTCGACCTCCGACCTAGAGGAGACCCGCGAACTCGTCGAAGAGCGCGCCCGAATCGTGAGGGCCCGGCGCGGACTCCGGGTGGTACTGGACCGCGAAGACGGGCCGGTCCTTGGCTCGGAAGCCCTCGCACGTTCCGTCGTTCAGGTTGACGTGCGTCAGCTGGACGTTCGCGGGAAGCGAGTCCGCCGACACGGCGAACCCGTGGTTCTGCGACGTGATCGCGACCTGCCCGGAAACGAGGTCCTTCACCGGGTGGTTCGCTCCGCGGTGGCCGAACTTCAGCTTGTACGTCGTTCCGCCGAAGGCGAGGCCGAGGAGCTGGTGCCCGAGGCAGATCCCGAAGACCGGCTTCCCGGAGTCGACGAGCGTCTTCACCGTCGCCACGCAGCTCGGGAGCGCGTCGGGATCGCCGGGACCGTTCGAGAGGAAGAAGCCGTCGAACCCGCCTGCGAGGAGCTCCGCCGGCGTCGCCGTGGCCGGGAAGACCGTCGGCGCGAGGCCGCGCGCCGCGAGCATCCGGAGGATGTTCCGCTTGATGCCGTAGTCGATCGCGGCGATCCGTTTCTTCGGGACACCTGACGGCAGACCCTCGGTCCACGCGTAGGCCCGCCGCGTCCCGACGGTGAGGGCGAGGGCCGCGCCCGCCATCGTCGGCTGGGTCCGGACCTCCTCCACGAGCTTCCCGGCGGACGCGTCGTCGAGGGGACCGGTCGAGATGGCGCCCCGCATGACCCCCCGCGACCTGAGGTGCCGGACGAGAGCGCGCGTGTCGAGCCCGTCGAGGCCGACGATCCCCGACGCCGACAGTCCTTCGGCGATCGTCCGGAGGCCCCGGGCCGAGGAGAACCGGTCGGGGAAGTGCCGTGCCGCGAAACCCGAGACCTGGATCTTCTCGGACTCGACGTCGGTGTCGTTGAGCCCGTAGTTCCCGATGTGAGACGCCGTCATGACGACGATCTGGCCGCGATAGGAAGGGTCGGTGAGCGTCTCCTGATAGCCGGACATGCCCGTGTTGAAGACGACCTCGCCGAACGTCGTCCCTTTCGCCCCGACGGCGCGCCCCGGGAAGCGCCGTCCGTCCTCGAGGACGAGGACCGCCGTCGGCCCTGCTGTCACGCCGTCCGCCCCACGGCCGCCGCGATCGGCCGGATCTTCTCCATCAGGTCGCCGAAGAGCGCGGGCGTGAGCGCCTGCGGCCCGTCGGAGAGCGCCTCTTCGGGCTTGTGGTGGACCTCGACGACGATCCCGTCCGCCCCCGACGCCACCGAGGCGCACGACATCGGAATCACCTTGTCGCGCCGGCCGGTCCCGTGGGACGGGTCGACGAGGATCGGAAGGTGCGAGAGGCGCTCGACGGCGGGGACGATCGACAGGTCGAGCGTGTTGCGCGTGAAGTCCGAGAAGGTCCGGACGCCTCGTTCGCAGAGGATGACGTTCGGGTTCCCCTCGGCCATGACGTACTCGGCGGCCAGCAGGAACTCCTCGAGCGTCGCCGACATGCCGCGCTTCAGAAGAACCGGCTTGCCGGTCTTTCCCACCTTCTTCAGGAGCTCGAAGTTCTGCATGTTCCGGGCGCCGATCTGGAGGCAGTCCGCCCATTCGGCCACGAGGTCGACGTTCTCGGTGTCGAGCACCTCGGTGACGACGGGAAGGCCGGTCGCCTCGCGCGCCTCGCCAAGGAGCTTCAGCCCCGCCGCGCCCAGCCCCTGAAACGAGTAGGGGGACGTCCGCGGCTTGAAGGCGCCGCCCCGCAGGAGGTGCGCCCCGAGGCGCCGGACCTCGCGCGCGACCGTGAGCATCTGCTCTCGCGACTCGACGGCGCACGGCCCTGCGATGACGGTGAGCGCCGTCCCGCCCACAGGGACCCCCCCGACCGCGACGACCGAATCCTCGGGATGGAACTCCCGCGAGACGAGCTTGTAGGGGTGCGAGACCCGGATGACCTCGAAAACCCCCGGCAGGTTCTCGAAGGCGGCGGGCCCGATCGTCCCCTTGTTTCCGGTCAGGCCGATGGCGGTCCGCTGCGCGCCCGGGATCGGGTGAGCCCTCAGCCCGAGCCGCTCGGCGGCCGAGACGACGCGTCCGACGTCCTCCTCGGTCGCGGTCCTGTCCATGACGATGAGCACGGGTCCTCCGAGCCGACGTTTATACTTCATCGCCGTCCGGACCGCTGACGGCCCGAGGGGAGGTTCCCGATGTTCTCCGCCCGCCGCTCCATCGTCCTGCTCACGGCCGTCGTCGCCGCGCTCCTCGTGGCCGGAACGGCCGCCGCCGACTACGTCATCTACACCAAGGACGGCGCGAGAATCGTGGCGCGCGAGAAACCGACGGTGCAGGGGAATCGCCTCATCTTCCGGACGCCGCTCGGCGCGCCCCAGTCGATCACCACGGCGGACGTCGACGAGGAACGGACCGACAAGGCCAACAAGGAAGGTTACGGCGGCGCCTACCTCCTGAGCGAAACGTCCGAGAGAAAGTTGATCGAGTCGCCAGGCGAGAAGAAGCCGTCCCTGTCCGAGTACATCAGGCAGAACAAGAAGATCATGAAGGCGCCGGGCGAGACCGGACAGGGGACGCCGGCCGAGTCCGCGGCACCGGCCGCCGCTCCGGGCGCGGCGCCGGGGGTCGCGTCGCTCCTCAATAAAGGGTCCGAGGCCGGCGGGTCACCGCTCGACCTCCAGGCCACGGGAACCTTCTTGCAGGCCTTCGAGGGAGTCGGGCTCCGGGGTGTCCGGCTCAGCAGCCTCCCCCGCGGGGTCCGTCTGCAGGTCATCACCGACACCGAGCAGCAGGTCTTCGGCGCCATCGCCGCCGCCGCGCGCGGCCTGAAGGAGTCCCGCGCGCTCGGCCGCCCGATCGAGAGGCTCGAGATCTACTTCGTGACGTCGGGAGGCGAGAATGCCGGCAAGTTCGACATGTCCCCGGACGACGCGGACGCGATCCTGAACGGCAAGATCACGCCGGCCAAGTACTTCGTGGCGGCGGTCATCTTCTAGGCCGTCCGCCCATGGACGCTGGAAGCCTCGTTCTTCTCCACCTCGTCGAGCCAAAGGAAAAGTACTGGGGTCTCCTCGTGTCGCTCACGCCGGCGGGCGTCACGCTCCGCGGCATCGACGTGACCCTCTTCGACGACTGGGCCCGGCAGCACCGGACGGGCGGCGAGGCCGAGCTGGGCGTCGCGAAGCTCTTCGTCCCGCTCCACCGCGTCGAGAAGATCTTCGAGGACTCGCGGGTCGGCAGCGTCGCGAGCTACGCCGAGCGCTTCTTCCAGATGGTCGGCCGCGACGTCCGTGAGGTCCTCCGCCCCGACCCGCTCCCCGCCGAGGGGACGCGGCCGAACTGAGCGCGCAGCGCCTCGATCCGGCGTCGAACGGCAGACGTCGACCGCCCCATCCTCTCGGCGATCTCCCGGACGGAGTGTCCGGCTTCGAGGAGCCGGACCAGAAGTCTGTCGCCCGCCGCGAGACTGAGATAGACCAGCTCGCCGCAGATCGGTTCTGACAGAGGAGAAGACCGGGCAGCGCACGAATCGCAGAAGGCCCGCTCGCGCGAGATGCGCCGCTGGTCGGAGCGCACGAAGGAGAGCGCGACGAGGCGGGCAGTCTGCCGAACGAACGCGATGGGATCCCGGATGTCGAGCCGGGTTTTCAGGAGCAGGACGAGGGCCTCCTGAGCGACGTCCCGAGCTTTGTCGCCCCCCACGACCGGGATCGCGGCGCGGCGGGCGGCCTCGCTCAGCTGCTCCCAGAGGGACTCCGTCATCGCGACACGGCGGCTCGAGAACTTCCGGTCCCCGCCATCCCCGGGTTCGGCCCCGGCTTGAGAAGACTCAAGTGCCGTCCCTGTTCTTTTCGTGAACATGGGAGAAAAAACCTATCGCAGCGGCACTAATAAGACAACAGGCGTCGTGGAACCAGTTCCCGGGATTCGTTCAACTGGGGAGAAGAGTTGAAATGAAGAGAAGCCGAACCGGATTTCCTCTTGCAGTCGTCCTGCTCCTCGCCGTCTCCGCGGCGGCCCCGGCCGCCGCTCAGGCCACCGAATCCCAGCCCGAAGAAACGCTCCCTGGGTTCAAGCCGAAGCAGGTTTACGACGCAAACCCCGTCGACAACGTCAACCTGCACAACGGCGACCCCGGCGTCATCATCCCGATAGGACCGGATTTCCCTCTGTCAGCCGGGTTTCGCTGGCAACTCAAGGCGTACTACACATCGAAAATCTGGTCGTTCGACAAGTATTGTTCCGCGGGGGGGCAGAGTCAGACCCCGGGCCATGCCCTGATCAACGGCTATCCCACCCTCGGCGCCGGATGGTCACTCGACGTCGGCTACATCGCCAGGGTCCGGTATGGCATGGACCCCTGGGCCTGGGCATATCGCTCCCCGGACGGGGGCACCCATGCCATCTCCACGGGGACCGGAGGTCCGGACCCGACGATCGGCCTCCCTTACCTGACGACAGACGGCAGCTTGCTTACGAATCACGAGGACCGCCGCCACTTCCTACAAAGTGGAGTTTTCCGACGGGACGGTCCAGTACTTCGATCAGCCTTACCTGCGACCGACCCCTGTCAGCGGATCCTCCCCCGATTTCACCGACTATCCGTACACCTACGCCCCCGATACCCGGTATGGGCTCCGGAGGATCGTCGACCGTTTCGGCAACGAGGTGCTGACGGTCGACTACGAGAATTCCACGTCCTGGAAGTTCACCACCATCACCTTGAAGCCGACCGGTGGAGCGAACGCGACGATTTCGTTCTCATGGGGTCAGACCTGGACGGGTGCGGTGGGCTGGCCCACCCTGACCTCGGTCACATTTCCCGCGATCGCGGGTCAAGGGACCCCGTTGACCGCGACATTCCAGAAGATTGCCTCGAACTTCAGCCGGAACAACTACAACTGCCTCTGGCATTCCCTCCACGTGCCCCGCGGACACCTACTATCCTTCGACAGTTCAAGTCCCGCTTCTCAGCGGAATCGACTTTTCGGGTTCGGACATACCGGTCGCGGGATACAAGTACGGCCTTACCTACTGGAGTGCGACCGTGCCGAACGGGTTCTCGATTGACGATGGTGCCCTGCGTGAGATCACGCTGCCGACTGGCGGGAAGATCACCTATGGCTACTGGCTGATCGACAGCACCGATCAAGGGAATCCGCTCACGAGTCCGACGCCAAGCGGCCTGCTTCCGAACCTGCCCCCCGGGGGTCGTCCGGGCTACTACTACTACGCCACCGACACGACGGCCGCCGTCATTTCGCGGGTTGAATGCGACCCCACTGTCAACCCGCGATGCGACGACTTGAGCCAGAACCGCCAGCTCAACTCGGTCACGACGTACTCTCGAATGGACTTCTTCATCCGGAATCCCCCGGGGACAGGGCAGATCGACAAGTGGACGATCACGCGCCGCGTCGTCGTTCAGAAGCCGGACGGCAACAGGGACGGCTCTTCACAGCCGACGACGATCGCGGACCGATACCTTTTTCACGTTTCCGTCACGGCTCCGTATTTCGAGGGAGGTCTCGAGCTGGAGAAACGAAGCTACCTGACGACGACTTCGACCGGAACGGCGGCGAAGACGGAGGTGAGCTGTTACGAGGCTGACGCGGGAGTGAAGACGTGCGGCTACATGAGCGGCGGCAGCGTCAACGGCTACGGTCTGTCGGGGAACGTCCGCCTCCAGAAGACGACGACGTATTACGGGATGGACCCGTCGGGAAACGCCGACGGGAGCTGCCCCGCTCTGACGGGCAGCACAAACTCGTGCTGGGAGAGGACGTGGACGGACTACAACTCTCAAGCGCGCGAATACGGGACGGCGACCGTTTCCGCGCAATCGGGCTTCCTCCTTTACGACACCTCAGCCCGCTCGACTGTGACGACATGGGCGCCCCTCATAACGTCTGATACCTGGCTTCTCAAGCGCTTCACGCAGAGGACCGTCAGCGACACCTCGAGAAGCGGAAGCTGCACGACGGACCTCGCGCCCTGCATTGTCTCCGCGTACAGAACGTATGACGCCGCAAGACCGGCGTTCGTCACGCAGACGTACACCTGGGACCCGGGGGCCGGGCCGCTTCATCATTTTCTGACTCCGGATACCTTGGGAAATCCTTGGAGTGAAGAGTTCCGCGGAGAGACGACCAGCCTGACGGGGAGCTTCACGAACACGCGAACCTTCCGGGGCGGGCTCGTTCTTTCGAACATCCGGACCGGGGTCGCGTGGCGATCGTTCGACGTCGATCGGGATACTTCGACAGGGCTGATTACCGCTTCCCGTGACCCCAACAATCTCCAGACTGGCTATGCCTACGATGCGCTGGGCCGTCTGAGACGAGTCATGCCCCCGGGAACGGAAGCCGCCACGAGCTACTGCTACTTCAAATGGGACCCCGGCACGCCGTCGCGGGGAGCGACGGTCCTTTCCAAGCGGGGGGCCGCGAATGAATGTGCGAATGACGACGGGGTGCCCGCCCTCGGATCGGCTGCGGTCGAGGCCTATCTTTACGACGGGTTCGGGCGGATCAGCCGCCAGATCAAGTCCCTTCCGAACCCGAACGGGGGAAGCTACTTCGCCGTCCGGCAGAGCACTTACTCCCCGGGCGGGCAGCTTTCGTTCCAATCCGAGTGGGCACCCTGTGGCACGTCCCCCTCGCCGACCGACTACACGGCCTGTCTTTCGGCGGGCACCTCGTACGGCACGACGTTCTCACAGTTCGACTACCAGGGACGGCCGCAGAGCATCGTGACGGCCGACGGACAGGTGACGAACAAGCGTTACTTCGACCCGACGCCCTCCGGCGGCGGTTTCGACGAGGCGACTGCGATCGAGAATCTCGGCGGTCAGCGCACTTGAGCGCGATTCGAAGCGACGTCCTCGGGCGGAAGTTGCTCGTGACTGATCCGGGCGTGACGCCACTCGGAACTCCGGCTCCCTGGTGGTTCGGGTATGTGGGCCCCTGGACGACGTACAGGTACAACGTCCTCGACAAGGTCTCGAAAGTCGACGTCGGCGCTAGCGGAGTCCAGCCGCGGACGTTCACGTACGACCTCAACGGCCAGCTCCGGAGCGAATCGCACCCGGAAAAGGGGACCACGAGCTACACGGTCTACAACGCGCTCGGTAGAGTTACATCGAAAGCCGAGGGCGGACTTTCCTACGTCTACACGTACGACGTGCTCGGCCGCCTGCTGACCGCCGCGGATGCCTCCGGTGTACCGTCGACGCTCTATCTCCAGAACTTCTGGGACGGCGTCGCCGGGCCAGCGGGCGGCTCTCCAAAGGGGCGGCTCACGCGGCGCATCGGCCGAAACCCCGGTGTCTATTCCAGCAGCCTGATCAACGTCGCGGAGGACCTGACGTACGCCGGCCTCGGGGGCCGCCTGTCCCAGAAGACGACGACGATCTCGAACGGAGCGGCCTCGACCATCGAGAGCTGGACCTACAACAGCCTCGGCCTCGTCGCCTACGGAAAGCTACCCGAGGATCGACTCCGTCGACCGGGACGTCTCGTGGTCACGACGAGCTACATGGCGGGCCTACCCACCGCCGTGTCGGCGAACGGTCAAGCCGTCGTGACGTCGGCCACGTACGACCCGGCGGGGGGCCTCGCCTCCTACACGACCGGCAACGGCGTCACGACGACGATCGCGCCGGACCCCAACCTGATGCCCCGGCCCCGGCGGATCTACACGTCGGACGGGAACTTCGACACCGGGCTCTACTCGTACGACGGCGCGGGCAACATCCTGGGAATGGGGCCGGACACCTTCACGTACGACGCCAACTCCCGGCTGTTGAGCGCGAACGTACCCGCGTACGTCCGTCACTCAGACCTACGAGTACGACGTGTACGGCAACCTCACCAAGAAGGCGGGGGTGCCCATTCTCGTCGACCCGGCGACGAACCGTCTGACCGATCGACAGCCCGGAGTACGACTCGCGCGGGAACGTGACCTCGCTGGCCGGGGAGAGCGTATTCTTACGACGCCTTGAACCGCCAGACGAAGCACGATGCGGGATCGTCCCACTGGAGCTACCTGCTGGACGGCGCCAACGAGCGGATCGTCAAGGCGATTCCGGCCGGTAGCGGCTTCGTGCTCCGGCGGGAGATGGCCCGGATCATCCTTGCAGGCCCGAGGTGAGTCGCCCCGGGCTAGCTTGCGCCGGGTACTTCCCAGGACGTGCCGTGCACGGACCCGGACCGGGGTTGGATCGAGAAGTTCTACGAGCTGGGGATCACGGCGGGCTGCTCGGCCACGCCGACCGACTTCTGCGCCGAGTCGACGGCAACGCGCGCGCAGATGGCGGTATTCCTCGCCACGGCGATGGTCCTGCCCGGCACGGTGCCGGCCAGCGGCACGGTTCCCGGCGTCGGGAGCTACAACTGCACGACGGGCGGGACGTCCCTGTTCGCCGACGTGTCGCCCACGGACGGGACCTGCCAGTTCATCCACTACATCTTCGCCAACAACGTGACGGCCGGCTGCAGCGTGAGCCCGCGCAACTACTGCCCCAGCGCCACGACGCCGCACTGGCAGATGGAAGTCTTCGTCTCACAGGCGTGGAACGGCTTCCAGTACGTCCCGCCGGGGGCGACGTACACCTTCCGCGGGCCGGCGGGCACGCTGCTGACCGAGTACCAGGACTCGAAGGTGTCGAAGGACTACGTCTATCTCGGCACGCGGCTCGTCGGGACGAACCAGAGCACCGGCGGGTGGCAGTTCCACGCCACGGACCATCTCGGCAGCACCCGGCTCACGACGAACGCCGCCGGCGCGGTGATCGAGAGCCGGAAGTACTGGCCGTGGGGAGAGGAAGTCTCCCCGCCGGGCCCGGGGCGACTGGCCTTCGCCGGAATGGAGCTGGATCTCGAAGCCTCGCGCCCCCGGTACTACGACCACGCCCGCAACCTCGAGACCGGCAACGGACGCTTCCTCAGCCCGGACATGCTCGGAGGCAAGATCGGGGACCCGCAGAGCTGGAATCGGTACACGTATGCGAGAAATAACCCACTCAGGTACGTAGATCCGAATGGGAAGCAGTCTGCCGAGGCCGCGACAGCAGGCAGACTGCTGACCTTGCTCCCGACGCTTGGCGTGGCAAGCCCCCCGCCTCTCGTGGCGGTCGGGGCAGTGGCGGTTCTTGGCGGCTTCGGGGTAGGGCGAGCAATCGGTGAATACTTCGCACACTCACCGAGTCTGATCCCGGTGCAAACGGTACCAGACTTCCTGAACCTCGATAGAAGCGGTGGGAGACTCGGGAAGGAATCAACGCGTGAGCACGTCGGGCAAGTAGCGGGTCAGTTAGAAGCGGACGGCTACAAGGTCGTAGGAGGAGGCGGAGTAACGAAAGAGGAGTACATTCCGCCGGCCGACGGAGGCCGGAAGGGCTCAGCGTACCCCGACATTACGGCGGTAGGCCCGAATGGCGAGGTCGTGCGCGTCAACACGGTGGACACGCGCGCCGACGGCGTGACCCCGACGACACGCGAACAGAACAACGCCGAGAAGATTCAAAAGCTTAGACCCGAAGACGACCTGCGGCTCATCCCAAAGCCGGATTGAGACGACGAAGATGAAGAGCGTTCAGACACCCTTTTTTTCAACGCGCGAAGATCTTCTCTGTGTCCTTCGAGATGTCGAGGCCAGTAGAAAGCTTAGGTACGTTGAGATGACGCACAGTGACTCGGACGAGACGAAGACCTTCGGAATGGCAACCGCCATCGACGGTTTTGGCATCGCGCGCGATGGTGACCAGGTTAAGGAACCGAACTATCTTGTACTGCCGTCACATGTACCGGTCATCGTGCGGCCATTCCGGCTCCGTGACGGGACGCCACGGTTTTCGATCGATCAAAAGGAGAACCCGGTGAGCATTACCGTGGCGCCCGGCGGTCTGTTTCGAGGTGAAGCGATCATTGCTGGCTCAGTTGGGACCATCTGGACGGTGCGGAGAATCCCGCGAGCTCTACGACTTCGTCGCTAAGCGGCTTCGCAAAGCGTTCAAGAAGAT
This sequence comes from uncultured Acidobacteriota bacterium, assembly GCA_963721385.1. Classification (GTDB taxonomy): domain Bacteria; phylum Acidobacteriota; class Thermoanaerobaculia; order UBA5066; family UBA5066; genus DAOMFB01. The sequence goes on along the minus strand of CAVRJB010000019.1, from coordinate 200,787 downwards.
CAGGTCGTTCTACGTGGGACCTGAAGCGGTGAAACACTTGCGGGCTGGCCTGCGGCTCACGGCGAGCATCCGCGCCTCGCGCGAGTACGACCTGAAGGATTTGGCGTGACCTGGCGCGCTCCCCCGGCGCGCTTCGGCCGCGCGGGGAAGAGGCGCCGGACGTGGCGACAGCGCGCGTGCCAGGGAAGGGGGTCACAGGGAAGGGGTCAGGTCTTGTATCTGTAGTATAGTAAGGCCGTGAGCTCGCCGTCTCCGTTTCGAGTCCTCGGGGCCGTCTGTGACCTCCGCGACGAACGACGCGGGTGTCCGGCACAGCCAATGCCGACGGGAGCCGGTTCCTTTCGAAAGACCGGAATGCTCGAGATCGGAATTACGCCAGTTTCTAGCGGGGAAAGCGGAGGAGGCGTTCAAGCGGTTCGTGGCGGAAGGCAGGCGAAGCGGTTACGACCCCTGGAAAGAGGTCCAGGGGCAGATCTATCTCTGTTCGAACGACTTTGCTCAGCCGTTCTTCGCCGCGCCGCACGCGGACAAGAAAGCCGCGAGGTGCCGAAATCGCAGCGCCGGCCGGCGCCGATGCCGAGTGACAAGCTCTTCCGACTGTGCCTTGAGGCCCTCGGATGCGAACACGACAGCCTCGTCCGAAGGACGCGCCTTATGGCCGACGAGCGACGAGCGGTGGCGCACCTGCTGCGGAGACAGGCTCTGATGAAGCTGTCGGACATCGGGCGCCTGCTGGGCGTGGGAGACGGCCAGGCCTCGCGCCTGGCCGCCGAGGGGGAGAATGTTCTGTCGAAGAAGGCCGAACTGAGGCGACGGCTGAAGCACCTCGCAAACGACGCGACTCACTAAAGTAGAGATGCAAGACCTGACCCCATACCCCTTTGGTCTCCAACTAGCGTTCATTGCCGTCGATGCTTGGAGTCAGTACAACGATGCCAAGGCCACCGGCGTATCGACCTCGCTGCTCTTCGGAACAACGTCGATCTTTGACGTCGGGGCCGCAGCGAAAACACTAGATGGCCAATACATAGATGTCTCTGGGACCACATACTACGCACAAGATGGGGCATTCTATCGTGCTGGGTGCGAGGGCCAAGGTGCTGACTGCAAAGCCGATCCTAACACCTTAGAGGGGCAGACATTCAGAACCATTCGATTGTATTGAGGATGTAGATGCTTCTCGAGCTGGACTCACTCGTAGCCGATGCCGAGGGTGCACGCCGTGAAGGCGCGCACGCTTGTTTCCTGACGGCGACGCCCTGGGTCGGGCCTGCGGCGTATCTCCACGTCGTCTTCAGGCCTGCGCCGAAAGCTCCTCTCAGAGAAGTCGCCGAGCGCTGGCGGTTCCCGACCGAGTTCACGGACCTGCTTCGCGAACACAACGGCATGATTCTGTTTTCGGGGAGCATCGCTGTGTATGGTGTGGTCCCCTCAGGACAGCTCATAAACCGCACAGACCCATATGCGCGACTACCATTCAACATTGAGCCTGAGAATGCCAGCTGGTCCCACGACCCTGATCGGTTCCTGGTGATCGGGGGATACCAAGAGGACGGCTCCAGGGCTTGTATGGACCGGATGACTTCTGAAGTGTTCGTTTTCCCAAGAAGGGGCACGGATCCTATTGTGGTTTTCGGAACGCTCGACCAGTGGCTTACGAGCGAGATCGCTCGATATCGCAACCTGTATGACAGGGAGGGACGACTATTCGGCACTCCAGAGGCGACTGGCCCTCCTCGGCCCATCGGCCGCAACAAGCTGAACTAAACGGGCTGCCGTCCGACCTGCCGACGGCCCACCCAGTGCGCCCCCGGCGCACTTCAGCGTGTGTTGACGGTCAGGTCTTGCGCCTGTACTCGGAGATGCGATGAACCATTGGATGGCTGCTGGACTCGCCGTTCTCGCGGTCGTTTCTCCTTTCGAATTAGGCTTTGCGACGGGATCATCGTGGTCAGGCAACGGTCCAGATGGCGGGTTCATTGCTTCGCTCGCCACGGCTCCGACCAATCCCTTGATCGTCTTCGCGGGCACTTCGGCAGGCGTCTACAAGTCCGTTGATGGGGGGCATTCATGGGTCGGCCCCGGATCGGGGCTTCCTCTGACAACGGTGTCGGGACTCGCGGTAGATCCCTCGAACGCCGAGAGAGTCTTCGCGGCCGTCGGCGACTCAACCGGCGATTCATCATTTGGGGGCATCTATCTCTCTACGGACGGCGGTGCGACTTGGAGCGTCGTCGTGACGCCGTCCGAAATCGACGGTTATGGATATGGCGGAATGCCAACGACGGTCACAATCGATTATCGGGACGGAAGGAAGGTCTACGCAGGCAATTTCGGTGGGCTCTTTCTCAGAAGCGACGACGGCGGCGACGCTTGGACAGCCGTTCACCTTGGCGGCGTCGACGTCACTGCGATCGAGGTCAGCCGGACTTCTGGGTCGATTTACGCCTGCGCAAATCTTGCCTTTCGGAGCGACGACGGCGGGAAGACCTGGACCGAACTCCCTCTCGGAGTCAGCTGCTACAGCCTGACAGTCCTTCCCACGACGCCCGAGACGATCTTGATCGGCAACGCTGGCGGATCTGGAATTCTGAAGAGCACTGACCGAGGCAAGACCTGGAACTCCTCAATCCAGGGCCTGCCCGCCGAGCCGATCGGTTTATGCGCACGTTGTGTCCTACCTGTCACGGCGTTGGCGACCGATCCCGCCGATCCCGCCCACATCTTCGCCGGCCTCTATGGGCGCGGCGTCTACACGTCGTCGAACAGCGGTGACAGCTGGACGCCTGGACCGGTAGGCGTTCCACCCGATGCCAGAGTTCTGAGTTTCGCTCTTCTTCCTCAATCGACACTCGTCGGTACCGGGGATGCCGGCGTCTACGCGATCGACGGGCGCACTGCGTCGCCGTCGAACGCGGGGCTGAAGGCCTCAATTATTTATGGTATGGCCGTGACTCCGTCGTCGCATCTCTTCGCGGCGAGCGGCGGGGGAATCTCGCGGAGTAGCGATGGCGGCGCTTCCTGGACGGCCGCCGAGAGCCCGGGCTCGGGCACGGTTTACTTGGGTATATGGGCCCACCCCATCAATGACCGGCTTCTGTTCGCGGCTTCAGGATACGGCGGCCTGCTTCGAAGCGGGGATGCCGGCCTATCGTGGGACATCGTCGTGGAAGACGGACAATTTTCCCGAGTCACACATGTTGCCTTCAATCCCAACAGACCAAGGCAAATAATTGCCGGGACGGCGCCGTTGCCGCAAGAGCCCGCGACCATTCTCAGAAGCAACGACTACGGGGCGACATGGGTCGCCGTCAAGATCAGTTCGTCGGTGATGTCGGTGCTTTGGATCGGATTCGATTCGTTCGATGATTCGATGCTTTTCGCAAGGGCGGATGCTGAAGTCCTTCTAAGGTCGATCGATCACGGAGCGACGTGGGACTTTCTCCCCTTCGAGTCTTGGGATGAAGGATGCCGGGGATTTAACGCCGTGGTGTTGAATCCCTGGGGCGAGCACGCAATCTACGCCGCGGGATCCCATGGACGCGTCATTTGCCGGAGCGACGATTCCGGCCTCACCTTTCACGAAACATTGCGCGATTATGGCGTCCCTCCAATTACGGCTCTCCTCACCGACCCTCTCCGACCCGGGACGTTTTATGCTTCGCCTATATTTCAGCAATACAACGGAATAAAGGACCCAGTTCTCGTCAGTTCGGATCGCGGAGTCACCTGGTCCGCGATGGCGTCTGGGTTTCCCGGTACAGAGGTCTTCTCATTGGCCTTGGACGCCGCCAGCTCGAGGCTATTCGCCGGTACTGTTGGGAGCGGGGTCATCTCGATAGGTCTTCCCGCCGGACGTTTGAAGGTTGCCCCAGCACCCAGTCTCGAACCGCCGATAAGAAAATATCCATGAGTTAAGTCAGGTTCCCTGCGGACTGGACGTCGTTGATCCAGAGACGTCTGACGCCGGCGGGCCCGACGTGGTCGGGCCGACTCCCGTCTCAGCCCTTCTTCTTCTCCGACAGCTCGAGGAGGATGCCGCCCGTCGCGGAGGGGTGGACGAAGGCGACGCGGCAGCCGCCGGCGCCGTCGAAGGGGGTCTCGTTCACGAGCCGAACGCCCGCCGCCTTCAGCTTTGCGAGCGCGGCGTCGACGTCCTCGACGTCGAGGCAGACGTGGTGGAGGCCCGGGCCGCGTTTCTCGAGGAACTTCGCGATGGGGCTCTCGGGGGAGGTCGGCTCGAGAAGCTCGAGGCTCGACTCCCCGACGGGGCGGAACGAGGTCATCACCTTCTGAGACTCCACGACCTCGCTGTGCTCCTCACGGAGTCCGAGGAGGTCCCAGAAGGCCCCGCCCTTCCCGATCGACTCGACGGCGATGCCGAGGTGCGAGATTCGCGAGACGAAACCGGGGATTTTCCTGGAAGGTGAAGACGGCGAGGCGCCACCAGCGCTCTCTTCCAGACGGCCGACCAGGTCGCGGGCAGCGGAGAGCGGATCTTCTTTTCGTTCTTCCACGCGCTTCGCCGCCTCTTCGAGCGCTCCGTTGTCACCCCTCAGGCTCTCTACCTTTCCAAGAAAATCATCTTTGACCAGACCTTCGATCCGCATCCTCGTCCGCGCGCGCCGGCGCGCGGCGCCGTCCGCGCCGTCGAGAAAGACACGGTGGCGGCCGATCCACTCCGCCAGCTCAGCGAGCCCCTGCGCCGACGTGGCGACCGTCTTCACGATCGGAGGGATCCAGGCGCCGTGTTCGCCGAGCTCGATCATCTGCATCACTTCCGCGACGACGCGGTCCGCGCCGTCACGGTCGGCCTTGTTGACGACGAAGAGGTCGGCGACCTCCATGAGCCCCGCCTTGAGGGCCTGGATGTCGTCCCCCATGCCCGGCGTCAGGACGACGACGCACGTCTCGGCGAGGCGGAAGACCTCCACCTCGTCCTGCCCGACGCCGACGGTCTCGACGAGGACCTCCTCGAAGCCGGCCGCGTCCAGCACGTCGACCGCGTCGGCCGTGGCGCGCGCGAGGCCGCCGAGCTGGCCGCGCGTCGCCATCGAGCGGATCAGGACGCCGGGATCGGTGTAGAGGTCCTGCATCCGGATCCGGTCGCCGAGAATCGCGCCCCCCGAGAACGGCGACGACGGGTCGACCGCCACGATGCCGACCTTCTTCCCCGCCTGCCGGAAGAGACGCGCGAGCGCCGCCGTCAACGTCGACTTTCCCGCCCCCGGCGAGCCCGTGAGCCCCGTGACGCGCGCCCGGCCCGTCGACGGATAGAGCCGGAAGAGCAGCTCCGGAAACCGGGGGTCTTTTCCCTCGGCCCACGAGATCGCGCGGGCGACCGAAGGCGTCCGGCCCGCGAGGACGCCCTCCGCGAGCGCAACGAGCACGGGATCCGCCGCCATCGGCGCGAAGTGTAGCGTGCGAGAGAATGCCCCCGTGAATGCGCCCGGCACCGGTGCGGCGCCCCGCGCCACCGACGCCCTTCTCGTAGCCCTCGCCGGCATCGCCCGCGCCGCCGCCGGCACGCTCGAGGTCCGGGAGATCTTCGAGAAGGTCTCCGACATCGTCCGCCCCGTCCTGCCGCACGACCGGCTCGCCCTCGGCCTTCTCGTCGAGGGGGGGACCGGCATCCGGATCCACGCCGTCACCGGGCCGCCGATCCCCGATCTCCCTGAGCAGGTCCGCCTCTCACCCGACGAGCTGCAGAAACGGGAGTGGGACTTCGAGATCGTCGGCGACCTTTCGGCGGAGGCGCCGACGGGGTCTCACCGCAGCCAGCTCCTCCTCGCGGACGGCATCCACTCGCTTCTCCGCGTGCCGATCTATTTCGAGGGAAAGTGGCAGGTGAGGGGCGGCCTCGTCTTCCTGTCGAGGACGCCGCGCCTCTACCGAGAGGAAGACGTGCCCGCCGCGCGCTTCGTGGCGGACCAGGTGGCCCTGCTCCTCGCGCACCAGCGCCTCGCGGAGGACGAGCGGCGGCTCGCCGCGGCGCGCGAAGAGGCGGACCGCCTGCAGGCGCGCGTCGAGCGGCTGACCGAGGAGCTGGAGTCGCGGCCCGGTCGGGGAAAGATCGTCGCGGAGTCGAAGGCGTGGAAAAGCGTCCTCGTCCAGGTGGCGAAGGTCGCCCCGACCGAGACGACCGTTCTCCTTCTCGGCGAGTCGGGAACCGGCAAGGAGGTCGTCGCCCGCGCCATCCACCGCGGCTCGCCGCGGGCAGCCGGGCCGTTCGCGGCAATCAACTGCGCCGCGCTGCCGGACCAGCTCCTCGAGTCGGAGCTGTTCGGATACGAGAAGGGCGCTTTCACCGGCGCCACGAGCGCCAAGCCCGGCCGCCTCGAGCAGGCCGCCGGCGGTGTTCTCTTCCTCGACGAGGTGGGCGAGACGAGTCCCTCCGTCCAGGCCAAGCTCCTCCGGGTCCTCCAGGAGCGGGAGTTCCAGCGCCTCGGCGGGACGAAGGCGCTGAAGGCCGACGTCCGGATCGTCGCCGCCACGAACCGGGACCTGAAGCAGGCGATCCAGCGCGGGGAGTTCCGCGAGGACCTCTACTACCGCCTCCACGTCTTCGAGATCCGCCTCCCTCCGCTCCGCGAGAGGTCCGAGGACATCCTGCCGCTGACCGAGGTCTTTCTCGCCGAGATCGGCCCCGCGACGGGCCGCCCCGTCCCCGGCATCTCGCGTGAGGCCCGGGAGCTGCTCCTCGCCTACCCGTGGCCGGGCAACGCGCGCGAGCTCCGGAACGCCCTCGAGCGCGCCGCGATCCTCTGCGAAGGAGGCCTCATCACGGCCGCCCACCTCCCGATTTCCGTCTCTCGAGGCGAGACGTCCGCGGCGTCCGCCGCCGTGCCGGACGCGCTCCCCCCGGGCGGCATCGACCTCGAGGCGATCGAGCGGTCGTACGTCGCCGCCGCGCTGAAGCAGACCGCCGGAAACAAGAGCCGCGCCGCGCGCCTCCTCGGCCTGACGCGAGCGCAGCTCTATTCGCGGATCGAGAAGTACGGGCTCTGAGCCGGATTACTTTCCGAGCCGGTACGCCGTGAACTGGTCGTCCATCCGGGTGTCCTGCCCCGCGCTGAACCGGTCCATGCAGGCGTCGTCCGTGTAGTCCATGAAGTTCTCGATCGGGTCGAGGCCGCCGCTCTTCTTCCCTTTGCACGAATCGCGTCCGACCGGGCAGCCGTAAGCGGGCGACCGCTCGGCCGGGGTGTCGCTCACGAAGTCCCCCCTCCCGTTACACCCCCCCTGGAACGTGTGGTAGAGGCCCATCCAGTGCCCGACCTCGTGCGTCGCCGTGTCCCCTTCGTTGTACGGCGCGGCGGAGCCGCCGGGCAGGGAGGAGTAGAGGATCACGACGCCGTCGTCCTTCGGGTTCCCGCTGTAATCCGACGGGAACGTCGCCCACCCGAGGAGGCCCTGCCCGATGTTCGCCGTATAGATGTTGAGGTCGTCCGCGGTTCCCACTCGGAGCGCGTTCTTGGCCTGGGTCTCCGCCGTCGAGCCGGGCGTCATCGTGTACCAGGTCGCATTCGTCGTCCGGTCGGTCGAGACGAGATTGAAGCTCCAGCCCCACGGTCCGTAGGCGGCGTTTAGCACGTTTACTTGAGCGGTAATCATCGAATCCGGAATGTCTCCGTTTGCGATTCCGGTTCCGTTATTGATGACGTGGAAGTGAACGCTGATCACGCCTCCCGTCGCCAGCAGGTTTCGCCCCCCTTGTCGGCGAGCAGCCGCGCGACCTCGGCCTCGATGGCGAGCTGCTCCTCCTCGTCGACGTTCCGCGTGCTGCAGCGCGCCCCGCTCTCGACGAAGGCCCGCTGGCTCTGCCACTCGATCCCCTGGAAGACGAACGGGAGACCGTCCGTGTCCGTCGGGCGGAACCGCCCCCGATCACGGTCGGAATCGGATTCCTGCGCCGACACGGCCCCCGGCAGGGCGAGAGCGGCGAGGGCGAAGACGAGGAACAACCGGACGAGTTTCCGCATGACCCCTCCTTGTTTGAGATTGAATCCCAATCTAGGACGGGAAAAGGCCGAAAGCAAGTGACCGGGGTCGCGGTTTCCGGGCGCCGCCCGGACTGGTGCGTTTGAATCATGTCGCCTGGGCGCCCCCCGGCGTCTGATATCGGAAGGAGCCAGACCCTATGGACGGCACGCGGCGGCGGGCTTTTCCTCGCGCTCGCGGGAGCTGCGGTCTCCATCGGCTCGCTCCATTCGCTGGCGCCCGACCACTGGGTCCCGTTCGCGGCGCTCGCCCGCGCGCAGGGCTGGACGGCCGGGAAGACCGCCCGCGTCACTTTCTTCTGCGGCTTCGGCCACGTGACGGTCTCGGCCCTTCTGGGCGTCCTCGGGCTCTTCTTCGGGCGCAAGGTCTTCGAGACGCTCGGGCAGCGGATGGAGGCCGTCGCGGGGCTCCTCCTGATCGGCTTCGGCCTCGCCTACGCGGCGTGGGGCCTCCGGCGGACGGTCGGCGGACGCGTCCACGGCCACCCGCACGCCCACTACGACCACGTCCACGACCCTTCGCGGACGACGGCGTGGGGGCTCTTCCTTCTCTTCTCGGCCGACCCGTGCGTGGCCGTCATCCCGCTTCTCTTCTCGGCCGCGCCACTCGGGGCCGGACAGACGGCCGGCATCGTCCTCCTTTACGAGGCCGCGACGATCGCCACGATGGTGGCGCTCGTCCTGCCGGCGCGGGCCGGCGCCGCGCGCCTCCGCCTCCCGTTCCTCGACCGCTGGGGCGACGCGATGGCCGGCGGCGTCATCGCGGCGACGGGCGTCGTCGTCGGCCTGCTCGGCATCTGAAGCGCCGGCTCGCGGACGCTCCCGCCGATCCCGACTACCATAGGCGGGCCGGAGGCACCGTTTGAACAGCCGAGTCCTGATCGCATCCGCCCTTCTCTCCGTCGCTCTATCCGCGCCGGCGGTCGTGCCGTCGGCGAAGACCACGGCCACGAGCCCGGCGAAAGCCGATCCGACGTTTGAGGAAGGGCGGACGCTGACCTCGCTGCTCCTCAGGGGAGAGGCCACCGAGATCCTCAAGCGGTTCTCACCCGGCCTGCGCGAGCGCGCGATGACCGGCGGCCAGGTCGTCAGCCTGATCGGCTCGTGGCGCCAGCAGTACGGCAAGGAAGTGAAGGTCCTTTCCGAGAAGACCGACGCCCTCGCCGGGACGCGCCGCTACCTCCGGACGGCGGCCTTCGAGAAGGAGAAGGGGCCCGTGGAGGTGGCGTGGGCCTTCAACGCCAAGGGTGAGGTGACTGCCGTCAGCATGCGCGCGCAGCAGGTCGCGGCCGCGACGGACAAGCGGGACTACAGGACGAAGACGCCGCTTCGCCTTCCCTTCGACGGGGCGTGGACGGTCTGGTGGGGCGGGGCGACGGTCTGGCAGAACGTCCACGCGACGTCCGCCGAGCAGCGCTTCGCCATCGACTTCTTCGTCGTGAAGGACGGGAAGACCAACGTCGGCGACGGCACGAAGAACGAGGACTACCTCGCCTGGGGCCGTCCCGTCCTCGCGCCGGCGGCGGGGACCGTCGTCGCCGCCCAGGACGGCCGTCCCGACGGGCGGCCGGGCTTCGTCGACGCGGCCGCTGAGCCGCCCGGCAACTACGTCGTCCTCGACCACGGAAACGGCGAGTACTCGTGCCTCCTCCACCTCCAGAACGGCAGCGTCGCCGTGAAGCCGGGCACGAAGGTCAAGGCGGGCGAGCCGCTCGCGAAGACGGGAAGCAGCGGGCGGACGCCAGAGCCCGTTCTGCACGTCCACCTCCAGGACACGCCCGACCTCGCGAAGGGAGCGGGCCTCCCCGCGCTCTTCCGCGACTACGTTGCGGACGGAAAGCCGGTCGGGAGCGGCCAGCCCGTGCGCGGCCAGCAGGTCGCCCCGGCGAAGCCCCGCTGACGGAGGGGTCCCGTCAGTTCTTCAGGCGCTTGCGGCGCGGGAGGAGGTCGTTCAGCTCCCGGAGGGCCAGCGCGAGCCCCTTCTCGACCCCCTCGGGCTCCTCGCCGCGCAGGGTCTTCATGGAGGCTTCGTCCCGGAGTCTCGCGAGCCGGTGCCCCAGCGCCCAGAGAATCGTCTCGACCGCCTTCTGCTCGTTGTCGGAGCGCTCCTTCGACATGGCCCGCATTCTGACCCAAGATCGGGCGCGATGCCGCTCCTCGCCGTCCTCGTCCGGACGCACAACCCCGGCAACCTCGGCGCCGCCGCCCGCGCCGCGAAGAACTTCGGCGCGGAGCTCCTGCTGCTCGACCCACGCGCCCCTCTCGATCATCCCGATGCCGTGGCCTTTGCTTCCGGCGCGGAGAATCTGCTCAAAAGGGTGAAGACCCTCGGCGCGTTCGACGATCTGCTCGCGCGAGCCGACGACGTGATCGCCCTCTCGTCGCTGCGCGGCCGCGTCTCGCGCGGGCTGCCGCCGCGAACGACCTACGCGGAGATTTCGCGTTCTCTCCGCCAGGGCCGTCGAATCGCACTCGTGTTCGGGCCGGAACGCGGCGGCCTCACGACGGAAGAAATGCAACAGTGCGACGCGCGGCTGCGCATCGAAACGCAGCGGGACTTCCCGACGCTGAATCTTGCGCAATCGGTTGCGATTTCGCTTGCTTTGCTTTCTTCCTTCGAAGCACCGCGCCGAAGGCGCGGATCCCCGGAGCCCGAAGAACCGCCGGCGACCGCAAGAGACGTCCGCCGCCTCCTGGAAGCTCTCAAAGCAACTCTCTCTTCCGCCGGCTATCCCGGGCGCGGCCGGAACCCGCAGGTCGTCGCGGAAATCGACTCGTTCGTGAAGCGCGGCAAGCCGACGGCCCGCGAAGTCACGCTTCTCCTGGGAGCGCTCGCGGCCCTCGGACGGAAGAGCCGCTGATCAGGGGCAGAAGACGCGGTAGTCCATGTCGCCGAGCGGGAAGATCGTGTCGGCGTCCTCGAGGAGGGTGAGATACCCCTCGTCCACCTGCCCCGACTCGGCCTGGCGCATCAGCTCCCGCGCCCGGTCGACGTGCCGGATGATCTGCAGCTCCGAGTAGCGCGTCGCCTGCCCCGTCGAGATCAGGAAGCCCCAGTCCGAGGCCCCGCCGAGGAAGAGCTCGCGGGCCGCCTGGTTCAGCGCGCGCCGGATCCGGGGATCGGGCTCGTCGCGGTGGCGGAGCGCGAGGTCGGCCATCCGCCCGCAGGCGCGGTAGAGGTGCCGGAAGATCCAGACGTTGGGCTGGTACGCGCGCTCCTCGACCCAGGTCTGGAAGTAGTCGTTCTTTCCCCAGGAGCCGGCGTTCGGGACGAGCTTCTGATGGTGCGGCTGCTCCGCGAGGTACTCCGAGGGGGTGACCGGCCGGACCTCGGTCTGGTCGAAGAGCATCTTCCGGAAGACCGACTCGAGGAACGCCGGGCCTTCCTCCCACCAGTGGCCGTAGAGCTCCGCGTCGTACGCCGAGACGATGCAGGGCTTTCCGGCCGCCGCTCTTCCTCAGCTCGTAGTTGGCCTGCGCTCCCCGCTCGAAGACGAACTGCCCCGCCTGCTCGTGGACGACCTCCTCCGCCCACGCGGGCACGTAGTACGCCTTGTCGCCGAGGCCGACGTCCTTCCCCGTGATCCGGTAGTACTTGATGCTCGTGTTCCGGCGGACGTTCGCCGTCCGGAAGTACTCGGGGAGGTAGTCCCAGTCAGCCTCGTGGCCGAGGTCGCGGTACCACTCCTTGTAGTTCGGGTGTCCCGGGTAGCCCCCCTCGCGCGACCAGATCTTCTCGCGCGTGTTCGGGTCGAGGCCGAAGGCCGCGACGCCCGACGGGGTGATGACCGGCTCCGACGTCCCGAAGAACGGGCGCGTGTCGGCCTCCTTTATGGCCTTGTCGTTCAGGACGAACCAGCGGATCCCCTCGGCGGCGAGGACCTCGTCGAGGCCCGGCGTGTAGGCGTTCTCGGCGAGCCAGAAACCCCGCGGCCGCCGGCCGAAGACCCGCTCGTACTGGCGGCACGCGATCCGCACCTGTGCGCGGACCGTCTCCGGGAAGTGGCGGAAGAGGGGGAGGATCATGTGGGTCGCGGGGCAGGTGATGACCTCCAGCTTCCCCGCCTCCTGAAAGGCGCGGTAGCCGCGCGTCAGGTCCCCCTCGTAGGTGTCGAAGACCTCCTTGGCGACGCGGAACCGGTGGTACGTCTGCCAGGCCGTGTCGTGCCAGGGCTTTCCGCCGGCGCTCTCGCACTCGCGTGCGCGCGAGGGCAGAGGCACTCGTCGATGTGACGCGCCGCCCGCGTCTTGAGGAGCGGGTCCTGCATCATCGAGAGGAGCGGCGGGGTCAGGCTGACGGTGAGGCGGAAGTCGACCTTGTCGCGCGACAGCCGCCACATCAGGTTCAGGAGCTGCGTGTAGACGGACGTGACCGCCTCGAAGAACCACTGCTCCTCGAGCGAGACGTCGTACTCCGGGTGGCGGACGAACGGGAGGTGCTGGTGGAGGATCAGCGCCCAGTACCCCTTCTCCTCGGGCGCGTGGTGGGTCCTCCGCTTCCAGTAGAGGTACTGGTTGTATCGCCACTCGTTCGCGGCGACCGGGATCTCGACGTCGCGCTCCGGCAGGCCCGCGGATCCCCACGACACGTACCGTTCGGACGTCTCGGCCCGGTCGCGCGGGGAGAAGACCGTGTTCGACCGCGCGACCTTCTCGAAGAACGTGGTCCCGGCCGCACGGAAGCCGAGCTCGGCGACCCAGTTCCGCCCCGGCTCGACCCCGACCCAGTACGACACCTTGTCGTTCAGGAAGTCGTCGACCTCGAAGAAGGAGTTCGCGTTGAAGCCGTCGAAGTCGACGCCGGTGACGTCGTAGACGCGGAGGAGCAGATGGTTCCGCTCGAAGAAGCCGGGCCCGAAGCGGCGCGCGAGGTCCTCTCGCGCGCCCTGCCCCACCTCCCAGAGAACGTAGAGCTGCCGCGGGCTGGACGGAACGAGGTAGAGGTAGGTCTCGTTGTAGTAGTCGTTGAGGAACGGGATCTCGGTGAGGGGCTTCCACCTGAGATCCGTGAGTCCGAGGGCTTCGGCCGTCTCGGCCGACGGGCGGTCGACGCCGGGGTGCGGGTCGAAGACCTCTGCGCCTGACGGATCCGCGGCGTCGTCGGCCGGTCTATCGCCCATGAAGCCCTCCGGCGGCCTTGTTTCGCCGCCTCGAGGGGATTCTAGTCGCGAGCCTGTCGTCAGCCTTTCGAAGCGGAGGATTCGCGGCGGGCCTGAAGCGCGCCGGAGGGGCAGGCCTTGACCTGCGCCACGATTCGCTCGGCGTCGGCTCCCTTCAGGTTCACCCAGGGGCGCTTCGACACGTCGAAGACCGTGAAGAGCCCGCGGACGCAGTTTCCGGAGTGGGTGCAGATGCGCGGGTCGAACGTGACGGTCAGGTCGCCTTCCGTATGGCGCTGGACGGGGTCCTTCATGAGACCGATTCTCGCCCGGACGTCAACCCCGGGCCCCGGTCAGACGTCGAGCCCGTCCGCCTCCTTCGCCCGCTCCGTGATGAAGCGGTAGCGGGCGGAGGGGTCCTTCCCCATCAGCTCGGAGAGCGTCCGCTCGGCCTCGAGGACGTCGGGCACGGTCACCTTCACGGCGCGCCGCCGCCGCGGGTCGAGCGTCGTCTGCTTCAGCTGCTCGGGCATCATCTCGCCGAGCCCCTTGAAGCGCATGATCTCGGGCTTCACGTTCCCCGGGAGCCTCGCGAAGATCGCGTCGCGCTCGGCGTCGTCGAGCGCCCAGTGGGTCTCCTTCGCGGCGTCGATCCGGTAGAGCGGCGGCTGGGCGAGGTAGACGTGCCCCCCCTGGATCAGTTTCGGGAGGTGCCGCCAGAAGAAGGTCAGGAGGAGCGTCGAGATGTGGTGGCCGTCGGCGTCGGCGTCCATCAGGAGGAAGACCTTCCCGTACCGGAGCCGGCTGATGTCGAACTCTCCCCCGACGCCGCAGCCGAGGGCGGAGACGATGTCGTTCAGCTCCTTGTTTCCCGTCACTTTCGCTGAGTTCGCCTGCTCGGCGTTCAGGACCTTGCCGCGGAGCGGCAGGATCGCCTGGGTCTCGCGGTCCCGCCCCTGCTTGGCCGAGCCGCCCGCCGAGTCCCCCTCCACGATGAAGAGCTCGGAGACGGACGGGTCGGTGGACGCGCAGTCGGCCAGCTTTCCCGGCAGGTTGAGCCGGTGGGAGACGGCCGTCTTCCGCGTCACCTGTTGTGCGGCAGCCCGGCTCGCCTCGCGGGCCCGGGATGCGAGAACGATCCGCCCCACGATCGGCTCGGCGAGCGTCGGGTTCTCGTTCAGCCACTTCTCGAGCGCCGGGCGGACGGCGCCGTCCACTTGCGCCGCCATCTCCGGATTGTTCAGACGGTCCTTCGTCTGCCCCTGGAACTGCGGCTCGAGGACGTACGCCGAGAGGAGCGCCGTTACCCCTTCGCGGACGTCCTCCGCCGTGACGTTGACCCCCTTCGGGAGGAGCTGGTGCGTCTCGAGGTAGTTGCGGACCGCCTTGACGATCCCGGCCTTGAGGCCGTTCTCGTGCGTCCCGCCCGACGGCGTCGGGATGCCGTTCACGAACGACCGGACGTATTCTTCGGTTGCCTCGGTCCAGACGAGCGCGATCTCGAGCCGCGGGTCGGCCTGGCGGACGAGGACGAACTCCGAAAGGGTCGTCGGCGGCTTCCCGCGCTCGACGATGACCTTCTTCAGGAAGTCGTGGAGGCCTCCCTCGTGCTGGAACTCCTCGCGGACGGGAGGCTTCTGGGTCTCGTCGGTGAGGACGACCTTCAGGCCGCGGTGCAGATAGGTCTTCGCTTCCAGCCGCTCCCGGATCTCCACGGCCGAGAAGGCCAGCTTTCCGAAGATCTCGGGGTCGGGGCGGAAGCGGATCGTCGTTCCCGAGCCCCGCAGCTTGTCGCCGCCGGAGAGCTTCTTCAGCTTCGAGGTCGGCTTCCCCTTCGAGTACGTCTGCTCCCACTCCGCTCCGTCGCGGCGGACGGTCGCCGTCATCTCCGACGAGAGGGCACAGACGACCGACGCCCCGACGCCGTGGAGGCCGCCCGCGTGGACGTAGTTTCCCTGCTCGAACTTCCCGCCGGCGTGGAGCGTCGTCAGGATCAGCTCGAGAGCGGGCTTCTTGTATTTGGGATGGACGTCCACCGGGATGCCGCGCCCGTTGTCGGAGACCTCGATCTCCCTCCCGTCCGGAAAGAGCCGCACCTCGAGGCGCGTCGCGTAGCCGTTGATGACCTCGTCGACCGCGTTGTCGACGATCTCGTTGAAAAGGTGATGGAGACCCCGCGAGTCGACGCCCCCGATGTACATGCCGGGGCGCTTGCGGACCGGCTCGAGCCCCTCGAGGACGGTGATGTCGGCGGCGGTGTATCGGGTGGCCATGAGGTGGACATTGCAAGGTAGCGGCCGGCGCGGAGGACGTCAAGCGCGGTCCCTTTGGCGCCGGCGGCGTCTCTGATCTAGACTTGGTCTCGTTCGCAGAAGGGGGGATTCCATGGCCAAGCCGACGATCGAAGAGCTCCGCGGAGCGGCCCGGGGTCAGGTCATCACCCGCGACGACCCCGACTACGAGGCGGCCCGCAAGGTCTACAACGCCATGATCGACCGGCGCCCGCAGGTCGTCGTGCGAGCCGTCGACGCCGCCGACGTCATGGCGGCCGTCCACTTCGCCCGCGAGAACGGACGGGACCTGTCGATCCGGGGCGGCTCTCACAGCGTCCCCGGATTCGGCACGAACGACGACGGGGTCGTGATCGACCTCGCGAAGATGAAGGGGATCCGCGTGGATCCGGCGGCCCGGACCGTGCGAGCCGAGGGAGGCTGCACCTGGGGCGATCTCTTTCACGCCACCTACGGATTCGGGACGACCACGACCGGCGGCATCATCTCGACGACCGGAATCGGCGGCCTCACCCTGGGAGGCGGTATCGGCCACCTGTCTCGCGGGCACGGGCTCTCCATCGACAACCTGCTGTCGGCCGACGTCGTCACGGCCGACGGGCGCTTCCTCGTCGCGAGCGAGAAGGAGAACCCGGATCTCTTCTGGGCGCTCCGGGGCGGCGGCGGCAACTTCGGCGTCGTGACGTCCTTCGAGTACCGGCTGCACCCCGTGAAGGACGTCTACGTGGGCCTGGTCTTCTTCGAGCTGTCGGCCGCCAAGCAGATCCTCGAGTTCTACCGCCAGTACATCGCGACGGCGCCGGAAGAGATGGGGGCTTTCTTCGCATTCCAGATCGCACCGCCGCTGCCGTTCATCCCCGAGAAGCGGCACGGCCAGACCTTCTGCATGATCGTGGCGTGCTGGTCCGGGCCGCTCGAGCGGGGAGAGCAGGCGCTTCAGCCGATCCGCAAGGCGGGCCCTGTCGCGGCGGAGCTGGTGACGCCGATGCCCTTCCCGGCCCTCAACAGCGCCTTCGATGCGCTCTTGCCGCCCGGTCTCCAGCATTACTGGAAGGCCAGCTTCGCGGCCGAGATCACCGACGGAGCCGTCGCGGCTCACGTGCAGAACGGGCCGAAGGTGCCCGTCGTGAACTCGACGATGCACATCTATCCGATCAACGGCGCCTGCAACCGCGTCGCCCCCGACGCCACCGCGTTCGCCTACCGCGACGCGCACTTCGCGACGGTCATCGCCGGGATGTGGCCGGATCCGGCCGACAACGCCAAGAACACCAAGTGGGTCAAGGACTACTACGCCGCCCTGGCGCCCCACTCGACCGCGGGTGGCTACGTCAACTTCATGGCCGAGGACGACCAGGGCAGGATTCGGGACAACTACAAGGGCAATTACGACCGGCTCGCCTCGATCAAGAGAAAGTACGACCCGGGCAACCTCTTCCACGTCAACCAGAACATCAAGCCGTCCTGAGCCGGGCGAGGCCCCCTGTATCCTCCGGCGGAGATGTCCGGGACACCCTCTGCGGCGCCCCACGCGGAGCTCGCGCGACGGCTCGGCCTCTGGAGCGCCGTCGCCGTCGTCATCGGCTCGACGATCGGCTCCGGCATCTTCCGGTCGCCGGCCGGCATCGCCGACAAGCTCCCCGGGCCGCTTCCGATGCTCGCTGTCTGGGCTGCGGGGGGCGTCTTCGCCCTTTGCGGCGCCCTGACGCTGGCCGAGGTGGCGAGCGCCCTTCCGAAGACCGGCGGGATGTACGTCTTCTGCAGGGACGGCTGGGGACGGCTCGCGGGCTTCCTCTTCGGGTGGGGCCAGTTTTCGATGATCCGGGCGGCCTCGCTCGGCGCGATCTCCATCACCTTCGCCGAGTACTTCTTCCGGGTCCTCGGCCGGAACCCGCAGGCTCCCGAGCACGCGGGCGACGTCCGGTGGCTCGCCGCGTTCGCCATCGCGCTCACGGCTCTCTTCAACATCGTCGGCGTCTCCTTCTCGGCGGCGATCAGCAACGTCACCGTCCTCGCGAAGTACGGCGGCCTCGTCTTCATCGTGATGGCGGCGTTCGCGCTCGGCCTCCCGAAGACCGGCGGGCACTTCACTCCGGCCGTCCCCGCGGGGAGTTTCACGCTCGCGGCGTTCGGGCTGGCGCTCGTCTCGACGCTCTGGGCGTTCGACGGGTGGGCCGACCTCGCCTACAACGCCGGCGAGGTGAAGGACCCGGCGCGGAACCTGCCGCGCGCGCTGATCGGCGGAACGCTCCTCGTCGTGGCCATCTACCTCGCGGCAAACCTGGCGTATCTCGCCGTCCTCCCGGTCGACCAGATCCGGGTCTCGAAGCTGGTCGCCGCCGACGTCGCCCAGGCGGTCATCGGACCGGCGGGCGTCCTCTTCGTCTCGATCACCGTCATGATCTCGACCTTCGGGACCCTCAACACCGTCCTCTTCACGAGCCCGCGCGTCTTTTTCGCGATGGCGGACGACCGCCTCTTTTTCGCGCCGATCGCCCGGATCCACCCGCGCTTCGGGACGCCGTGGATCTCGATCTCCATGACGGCGGCGCTCGGGATCGTCTTCGTCCTCCTCCGGAGCTTCGAACAGCTGGCCGACGCCTTCGTGACGGCGTTCCTCCCCTTCTACGCGCTCTCCGTGGCGTCGATCTTCCGGCTCCGGAAGAAACCCGGGTATGCGCCGTCGTTTCGCGTCCCGCTCTATCCGTGGGTGCCGCTCCTCTTCCTCGCCTCCGTCCTGCTTCTTCTCGGAAACGCGATCGCGGACCCGGGAAGCCGGTGGAGCACGCTGGCCGTCCTTGGCGTCGTGGCCGCGGGGATCCCCGTCTATTACCTCACTGTGGGACGGGAGAAGGTCTAACCCAACCTCTCCAGGATCGCGGCCTCGATCGCGTCGCCGAAGTCGACGAGGCCGTGGTCGCCCCCTTCGACCGCGTGGAAACGAGAGAGAGGGACGAGCCGCCCTGAGGCCTCCCATTCCTTCCAGCGCTCCGCGACCTGTCCGAACGGGACCGTCTCGTCGAGGGTCCCCATCACGATCGACACCGGGACGGGCGGCGGCGCCGCGTCGATGGTCACCCCTGCCATCTCCTCGAAGAACGCACGCCGAATCGGGAGGTTCCGCCCCTCTCCGTGGTGGAACATCTCGACGCTCTCCCCCTCGGACAGCTTCGACGCCCACCGCCCCCCGAACCCGAGCGCCGGAGCAATCAGGACGAGCGGGACGCCCTCCCGCCCGAGCGTGTCGGCGAGGGAGAGCGCCACGAGAGCGCCGAGCGAGCTCCCGACGACGATCCGCGGCTTCGTCTCGGCATACGCGACGACGGCCTCGGCGTGCATCTCGTCGAACGAGAGCTCCCGGAACGACGGGACATTCAGGTCCGGCGCGACGACGACGTACCCCTTCGGAGAGAAGCGGGCCTCCAGGACCGCTCTTTTTCGCCCCTTTGGAGACGAGGCGAGGCCGTGGAGGTAGAGGAGAGTGCGGCGTATCACGTCAGCGGCGAGGATACGGGACGAGCACGTCGCCCTCGTCGGGGAGAAGGAGCCACGCGGTCCGCGTCGGGTCGTGTGCGAGCAGCTGCTCGTTCTTCTCCGGCGAGAGGTCGTGGACGAAGAGGACCTTCGCCCCCTCGAGGTCGGCGCCGTTGTAGACCCACTCGGCGTGGACGTCGTGCGCCGGACCGTAACGGACGAAGACGAGCTGCCGGCCCGGCATCGCGGCGAGAGCCGCGGCGAGGTCCGCCCGCCGCTCGCGGAAGCCGACCCGCGGCGCCGTGGCCATCTCGTGGAGGGTCAGCGCCATATTCCGGACGAGGCCGATCGCCGCCGCCGCGAGGACGACGGCCGGCAGGAGACGCGCGAGCCTCCGCCCGCGGACCCGGACTCCGCCGAGCGCACGCAGGCCCATCAGGATCAGGAGCGCGAGGAGCCCGAGCGCCGGGGCGAGATAGTGGAAGAGCCGGACCGTCTGGAGCGAGACGAGGGCGAGAAACGTCCCCGCGAAGAGAAGCGGCAGCGCCGCCTTGCGCCGGAGGGCGAGGAGAAGCACCCCCGCGGCCACCGCCCCCGAGACGACCTTGAAGTCGCGGAGCCAGATCGCGAGCGAGACGAACGGGCTCTTCGTGTCGACCTGCCGGAGCGAACGTTCGCTCTCCCGCCAGCCGGTGTAGAAGCGGCGCATCGTCTCGCTCGGGTAGTCGGGCGCGGGGCGCTCGCTCTGCCAGACGAAGAGCGGCGCGACGTAATACCGGCGGAGGTTCAGGAGATACGGCGGCGTCAACGGGTCGCCCGTCACGCGAAAGTCGTAGAAGAGGAGCCAGCCGCCGGCCGCGAGGACGACCCCGGCCGCGGGAAGGAGACCGCGCACGAGGCGTCTGCTCAGAGTCCCGTCCTTCCCACGGACGAGCCCGAAAACGAGCGCGAGAGCGGCCGGCAGACCGGCGCAGAAGCCCTCCCACGGCCGCGTCAGCATCAGGACGGCGGCGCCGAGCCCGGCGAGGAGGCTCCAGAGGACGGGCCTTCGGGGCCCCGGCCGGCCGCGAACGATTCTGGCAACGGCGCCAAACAGGAGTGCGCCCCCTGCCGCGGGAAGGGCTCCGCCCCAGTACGAATTCGCGAAGTAGTGCTCGACGCCGTAGAGGAGCGCGAAGGCGAGCCCCCCCGCAAGCGACCACCGCGGCGGCAAGAACGCCTGAAACAGCCACGTGACGGCGCCGCACATCAGGGCGATGGAAAGAAGGACCCCGGCCCACGGGAGACCGAATCCGACCTGGCCGAGCGCGAGGACGAGGCCCTGCCCGGGCGCATACATCGACGCGTACGTCGGGTGGATCAGGATGTGGAAGCTCTCGAAGAACTCGCCGAGCGGGTGCGGCGGGTTCGCGAGGCGGCCTTGGGCGAAGGTGTCGGCCGCGAGGAGGTACGCGAAGTCGTCGTGCGTCCCCGGCGCCGGGACAGGGAGGACCGGCAGAAGCAGCAGCCGCAGGGCCACCGGCACGAGCGCGACGAGGAGGACGGCCGATCTCTTCATCTCCGTTTCCTCTATCATCTCTTTCCCCCGTTCGCGGCGCTCGCCTTCCGGCCGTCGCGTTTCCGGGGCATCGCCGACGCCGTGAAGAGCCGACTCCTTCCGACGCTTCTCCTGGCCTCCGTTCTCGCCCCCGCCTGCGGCGGGAAAAAGCCGGAAGCCCCCAGGCCGAGGAGCGTTCGCCTCGTCCCGGCCGCGAAGCAGTCCCTTCCGCGGACGGTGTCGGCCGTCGGTACGCTTGCGGCGGAGGACCGGGCCGACCTGAGCTTCAAGGTGCCGGGGAGGCTCGCCCGCCTGAACGTCGACATCGGAAGCCGCGTCGGCGCGGGCTGCGATCCTCGCGGAACTCGAGAAAGCGGACTTCATCATCCGGCTCGAAGGGGCGCGAGCACTGCTACTTCAGGCCCGCGCGCGGCTCGGGCTTCCGCCGGACGGCACCGCCGACGAGGTCGAGGCCGAGGCCACTGCGGTGGTCCGGCAGAACCGGGCCCGGATGGAACAGGCAGAGGCCGAGCTCGCCCGCTCGAAATCGCTCCTCGACCAGGGCGTCCTCTCGCGATCTTCCTTCGACGTCGCCGAGGCCAACTACAAGGTCGCCGACAGCCAGTACCGGGATTCGCTCGAAGAGGTCAACAACCGCCGCGCCATCCTCCTCCAGCGGCGCTCCGACCTCGCGCTCGCCGAGCAGCAGCTCCGCGACACCTCGCTCGTCGCCCCGTTCTCCGGCGGCATCCAGGCTCGCCGCGCGAACGCCGGTGAATACCTCGCCGCCGGAGCGCCGGTCCTGACGCTCGTCAAGATCAGCCCGATCCGCCTCCGCCTCGAGATCCCGGAGCGGGACGCGCGCCTCGTCCGGCCGGGCCAGCTCGTCCGCGTCCGGAGCGAGGGCGAGACGGCCGTCTGGACCGGCAAGGTCGCGCGGATCTCCCCGGCTCTCGAGGAATCGAGCCGCTCGCTCGTCGTCGAGGCCGAGATCCCGAACCCCGACGGCGCGCTCCGGCCCGGCGCGTTCGTGAAGGCCGAGATCGAGAGCGACGCCGGGGGGCCCGTCCTCGTCGTCCCGGCCTCCTCCGTCGTCGTCTTCGCCGGGATCGAGAAGGTCGTCGGCGTGAAGGACGGGAAGGCGGTCGAGCGCCCGGTCGTGACGGGCCGCCGCGCCGGCGACGTCGTCGAGATCGTCTCCGGCCTCGCGGAGAAGGACCTGGTCGTCGCCGCGCCCGGAAACCTCGCCACCGGAATGCCCGTCGTCCCCGAGGCCGGTCTCGCCAACGAGGCGCCCCGCCCGCCGTCCCCGCCGCCCGCGGCCGGCAGGCCGTAGGACCCGGCCGTGCAGAAGCTCGCCGAGATCTGCATCCGCCGCCCCGTCTTCGCGTCGATGCTGGTCCTCTCGCTCGTCGTCATCGGCGCCGCGAGCTACCCGAAGCTCGGCGTCGACCGGTTCCCGTCGGTCGACCTCCCGACCGTCATCGTCCGCGCCTCGCTCCCCGGCGCCTCGCCGGAGGAGATGGAGTCCTCCGTCGCGATGCCCCTCGAGGAAGCGATCAACACCGTGCAGGGGATCGAGGAGCTCCGGACCGTCAACGGAATCGGCACCGCGATCGTCGTCGTCACGTTCGCGCTGAACCGCGACATCGACGTCGCGGCGCAGGACGTCCGCGACCGCGTCAACGCTTCGCTGCGCCGCCTCCCCCGCGACCTCGACCCGCCGACGGTCCAGAAGTTCGACAACGACGCGACTCCGGTCATGACGATCGCCCTCTCGGCCGACCGCTCCGTCCGCGAGCTGACCGAGATCGCGGACAAGATCGTGAAGCCCGTGCTCGAGCGGTCGGACGGCGTCGGCGAGATCTCGATCGTCGGTGGGCTTTCCCGCGCCATCGACGTCCGTGTCGACGTCGACCGTCTGGCCGCCTACAAGATCCCGATCACGGCGGTGCGGGACGCCCTCGTCCGGCAGAACTCCGACATCCCGGGGGGAAACGTCGACTCCGGGCGCCGCGAGATCTCGCTCCGGACGCTGGGCCGTTTCCCGGACGCGCGCCAGTTCAACGAGATGGTCGTGGCGACGGCGGGCGCCGCGCCGGTCCGCCTCTCGGACATCGGCCGCGTCGCGGACGGCACGAAGGAGCAGCGGTCGCTTGCGCGGCTGAACGGCGCGCCGACGGTCGTCCTCGAGGTCCGCCGGCAGTCGGGTGCCAACACGATCGCCGTCATCGACGCCGTGAAGAAGGCGATGGAGCGGGCGAAGGCGCTCGTCCCGGCCGACGTCACACTCCTCCCCATCCGGGACCAGTCCCGCTTCATCCGCGCGGCGCTCCACGAGATCAACACCCACCTGATCCTCGGCAGCCTCTTCGCCTCCCTCGTCGTCCTCGTCTTCATGCGGAACTGGCGGTCGACGCTGATCGCGGCGGTCGCGATCCCGACCTCGGTCATCGCGACGTTCGCCGTGATGCGGGCGCTGAACTTCACGCTCAACAGCGTCACGATGCTGGCGCTCGTCCTGATGGTCGGCGTCGTCATCGACGACGCCATCGTCGTTCTCGAGAACATCTTCCGCTTCATCGAGGAGAAGAAGATGGACTCCTTCGAGGCGGCGAGGGCGGCGACGGCCGACATCGGGCTCGCCGTCATGGCGACGACCTTCTCGCTCGTCGTCATCTTCCTCCCCGTGTCGTTCATGTCGTCGATCTCGGGACGATTCCTCTACCAGTTCGGCATCACGGCCTCGGCCGCCATCCTGGTCAGCCTCCTCGTCTCCTTCACCCTGACGCCGATGATGTCGGCGCGGCTGCTGAAAGGTCCCGGGGGAACCCGGGCGCCGGGTTCCCCCGAACCCCCTCCGCCCGCAGAGACGAGTCCGTCCGAGCCGGCGTCGAAGCGGGGCTTCTTCCACGTTCTGGACCAGCGGTACACGCAGGTTCTGGCGTGGGCGATGGGCCACCGGAGGGCCGTCGTCATCGGCGCCGGCGTCGTCGTCCTCTCGACATTTCCGATCTACCGCGCCGTCCGGCAGGAGCTCGTCCCGGGTGACGTCGACGAGGCCGAGTTCGACGTGAGCGTGGACGCCCCCGAGGGGATGAGCCTCGCCGCCATGGACGAGGCGATGCGGGAGGTGGAGCGCGAGCCTCCGCGAGACGCGGGGCGTCACGACGGTCCTTACGTCGGTCGGTGGGTCGTTCCTCGGGCAGGTGAACAGCGGCAACGCCTACGTCCGGATCAAGCCGCACGCCGAGCGCGTCTTCGGTTTCGGCCGGCTCTGGCACGAGACGAAGAACCTGACCCCGTGGCGGGCGTTCACGGGCAACTACAGCCAGCGCGACGTCATGCTCGATGCGAGGCGCCGCCTCCGGAAGTTCTCCCACCTCCGGTCCTCGATCCGGAACGCGACGTCCTTCAACTTCGGCGGCGGACCGGGCGACATCGTCCTCGCGCTACGCGGACCCGACGTCGTGACGCTCCTCTCCTCGCTCGAGACGATCCGCAACAAGACGCTCTCGGGCGAGATCCCCGGCGTCGTCGACGCCAATACCGGCGTCCGCCTCGACAAGCCCGAGTTCCGGATCCGCGTTAATCGGGACCGGGCCGCCGATCTCGGCGTGGACGTCACGGACGTCTCGGAGAGCCTCCGGATCATGGTCGGGGGCGACGACAAGGTGAGCCGCTTCCGGGATGACTCCGTCGGACAGGACTACGACGTCCAGCTCCGCCTCGAGAAGGAGGACCGGAGCGATGCCGACACGATTTCGCGGCTTTGGGTCCCGTCCCTGCACGGAACGGCGGACCGGGTGAGCGGATTCAGCAGCCTCGTCCGCCTGGACAACGTCGTCGACCTCATCCCGGGCTACGCCCCGTCGCGCATCGAGCGGCTCGACCGGCAGCGGACAGTCCGCCTTTTCGCCGGCGTCGCGCCGGGCTACGCCCTCGCGGACCGGATCGACGCGCTCAAGAAGGCGATCGACGAACTGAACCTCCCCGCCTCTTATTCGGTGACGGTCCTCGGGCGGGGGCGCGAGTTCGAGCGGACTTTCAAGGAGTTCTTCTTCGCCTTCCTCCTCTCGATCGCCTTCATGTACATGATCCTGGCGTCCCAGTTCGAGAGCCTGATCCACCCCGTCACGATCCTCGTCTCGCTGCCGCTCTCGGTTCCCTTCGCCCTCTTCTCCCTCTGGGCGATGGGCAACACGATCAACCTCTACTCGGCCCTCGGCATCCTCGTCCTCTTCGGGGTCGTGAAGAAGAACGCGATCCTGCAGATCGACCACATGAACAGCCTCCGCCGCCGGGAAGGGATGGACCGCGCCCCGGCCGTGATCCAGGCGAACCGGGACCGGCTCCGGCCTATTCTGATGACGACGTTCGCCCTGGTCGCCGGGATGATCCCGCTCGCGCTCGGCACGGGCCCGGGCGCCGAGGAGCGCCGGTCGATCGCCATCGTCGTGATCGGCGGACAGATGCTGTCGCTGCTCCTGACCCTCGATCGCGACGCCGGTCTTCTACACGATCTTCGAGGACATCGCGCAGTCGGAACGGTGGAAGGCGCTCGTGCTGAGAACGGCCGGTCCCGCTCGAGCCTTCGCCCGCGCCGCGGCGGGAAAGGCCGGACGGATGACGGCGGCCTTCCGTGCCCGCAGTTCCCATTGACAGGGCTTACGCTCTGGACAAAACTCGCCGCATTACGGGGGAAACCCTTATTCGGTCACCTTTTGGAGGAGGACTACATATGAAAATTGCGTTGCGAGTTCTGCTCGCGCTTCTGCTGGCCGTGTCCGCGGCCACGGTTTACGCCGGTGAAACCGGTTCCATTTCGGGCGTCGTCAAGGACGGCACCGGCCAGCCCGTCCCCGGCGCGACGGTCAAGATCACCGGCGCGCAGGCGCCGCGCACGACCGTCACCGGCGCGAACGGCGGGTTCAACTTCCCGGTGCTTCTGCCCGGCAACTACACCGTCACGGCGGAGCTGAAGGGACTCGGCACGGTCGAGCCAGAAGATCCTCGTCCTCGTCGACAACGACGCGCAGCTGACGCTGACGCTCGTGGCGACCGCCACGGTCGAGGTCGTCGTGACGGGCGTGGCGTCGGAGATCGACAAGAAGGCGTCCGAGGTCAACTTCAACTACACCGGCACGGTCATCAAGGACCTCCCGGTCGGTCGGACGTACGAGGGGCTCCTGAAGCTGGTCCCGGGCGCCCCCACCGCCGAGCGGTATCGGCTACGTCTCGGTCTCCGGCGGAACGCGGCAGGACAACAAGTACCTCCTCGACGGCGTCAACGTCACGAACCCGGGCTACGGCTGGCTCGGATCGACACGAACCAGCTCGACATCGTCGACTTCAACGTCAAGAAGGCCGGCATCACGGCCGAGTTCGGCCGGACGTCGGGCGCGATGTTCAACGCCGTCACGAAGTCCGGGTCGAACCAGCTCTTCGGTAGCCCTCCTCTTCAACGCCTCCCCCAGCTCCTTTCAGTCGAGCAACAACTTCGGAGTGACGCAGGACGTCAGCAACTACAGCGGTCAGGCGAACCTCGGGTTCCCGATCGTCAAGGACGTCCTCTTCGGATACGTCTCCGGCGCCTACTACGACAACACGACCTCCGGCCAGTCGGCCACGTTCGGCAGCGTCACGACGACCCAGCCCGACACGA
This sequence comes from uncultured Acidobacteriota bacterium, assembly GCA_963721385.1. Classification (GTDB taxonomy): domain Bacteria; phylum Acidobacteriota; class Thermoanaerobaculia; order UBA5066; family UBA5066; genus DAOMFB01. The sequence continues at coordinate 174,721 of CAVRJB010000019.1, read as the reverse complement.
AGGCGCACAATGGAGACTACTTCGGAAAGCTGACCGCCTTTGTCGGCCAGAGCGTCCTCGTCAACGCCAGCTTCCGGGCACTGCCGAGCAAGGCGACCAACCAGTTCGGCTCACCCTACGACGCGTCAACCTCCGGATCCAGTTCCGACAACACGAACTACATCTTCAACTCCACGGCCGACTGGTTCGCGTCGAAGGACACGGTCGTCGAGGCCAAGTACATCTACTACAAGGAGAGCGACCTTTCGCAGGCCCAGAACGTCCTCACCAGCCTGCCGACGACGATCGACCCGAATAACCTCCCCCTGTACGGCGAGTATGACGACCCGGCCCGCAACCTCGGCAACATCGGCGTCAACCAGTTCGTCAACTACGGCGACAAGTACAAACGGAACGAGATCAAGGCGACGATCAGCCAGTACCTCGACCTCGGACCGACGCAGAACCAGTTCAAGCTGGGCGGCGGGTATGAAGACGACACGTACGATACCTACCGGGTGTCGAACGGCTGGGCCCTCTTCAACTACGGCTCGACCTGTCCGGCCATCGTCTGCGGCACCAGCAAGACCGGTTACATCCGCGCCCGCTACTACCCGACGCAGCCTCAGCAGAACTCCAAGGCGCGGACATACGCGGCCTTCCTCCAGGACACGATCACCTGGAAGAACCGTCACGCTCTACCTCGGCGTCCTCGCCAACAAGGACGACTTCGCCCAGGTCTGCATGCCGGGCGTCATCTGCGGCACGACGGTCACCCAGAACGAGACACGCTACAACTTCATGTCGTTCAAGTGGAGCCAGGAGATCCAGCCGCGCCTCGGCATCGTCTGGAACGCCAACCTTCTCAAGGGTGACAAGTTCTATTCGTCCTACGGCGAGTACACCAGCCTGGACCAGAAGAACACGGCACGCTCCTTCGCCCCGTACCGGATCTCGCCAGAGCTACGCCTTCTTCGACCCGGTCACCGGCGTCTATCAGGGGACCGCAGATCCGCGCCTCCTCGACCGGAAAGGTCATCCCGCCCGATCTCAAGCCGCCCTACTACCAGGAATGGGTGATCGGCTACTCCGCGGCGCTTACGAAGGACATCAGCTTCGACGTCTACTACCAGTACCGGAATCTGAAGGACCCGTTCGAAGACACGCCAATCGACCCGAACAATTCCGGCAGCTCCTTCAAGGCGGCGAACTTCTTCGACGCGCGGCGCGTCTACCGGGCCGTGACGATCGATGTTTCGAAGCGGTACGCGAACGGCTGGTACGCCGATGCGAACATCACGTTCAGCAAGCTCTACGGTAACTTCGATGCGGACTACCAGACAGGCGGGTTCAGCACCTCGAGCCTTCTCGAGGACGGCCCCACCTGGTACACCTCCGAGGCGTATCGGTACGGACGCCTCAACCAGGACCGCCCGGTCATCGCGAAGCTGATGGGGAGCTACGACTTCAACTTCGGCCTCACGATGGGCGCCTTCCTCCGGGTCCAGAGCGGAAACGTCTACCAGGCACTGGGCGCCGACAACCAGTCTTCGAGCGGTTATCAGCGCTATCTGGAACCGGCCGGAAGCCAGAGACTTCCGACCTGGACGACCTTCGACCTCCTCGCGGCCTATACGTTCAAGCCGTCGAGCGCCCTCGGCATCCGCCTGGAAGCGCGCGTCTCGAATCTCTTCGACACGCAGACCGTGCTCGGCGTCAACGCGCGCAAGTACCTCGATGATTACGTGAATGGCACCCCGTATTCGGTTCCCGGACCCCAGGGGACCTCAAAGCCGGACCCGAATTACGGCGTGGCGACGTCGTGGGCCTCGCCGCGGCGGCTCGTCCTTTCGGCTCGCCTGGACTTCTAGCCTCATCGGGGGAGCCCTGCCGCTGATTTGCCTCGGGGGAACCCGGCTTCGGGTTCCCCCGAACCCCTTCCGCAGCGGAAGGAAACCGACTTGACCTGATCGGCCCGGCGGAAACGCCGGGCCGTTTCATTTGCGGGGGTCGCGCCGGTCCGAGGGCGTCGAGGAGGGCCCGGGCCTTTTCGTGGCCGGGATTCAGGCGAAGGGCCTCTTCCGCGTGGGCGCGGGCCTCGGCGATCCGTCCCGCCCGACCCAGGAGCGCCGCAGCATTCTGGTGCGCGCTGGCGCGTCCCGGCGAGATCCGGCACGCCTCGAGAAGGAACGGCAGGGCGTCGGCCTCCCGGCCGGCGTCGATGAGAGCGAGCCCCTCCGCTTCGGGAATCGAGCCGGCGTCTCCTCCTCCTGCTCCGGACGGAACGGATCTCAGAGCGGCAAGAGCCCCCGGCAGATCCCCCACCGCGAAGCAGGCTTGCGACAAGGCGAGGAGCGTCTCGGGCTGGTCCCGGTCGATGTCGAGCGCCTTCCGGAAGGCCGCGATCGCCGGCTCGGGCCGGCCTGCCTCCATCCACGCGCGGCCGGAGCGGAACCAGAGGACGCCCGGGAGCGGGTGCCGCGGCGTCAGGCGCGCAAGCCGCTCCTTCGCGTCGGCGTCCTGCCCCGCGAGAATCTCCCAGACGATGTACTCCGTCTCCTCGTTCGCCCTGCCGTCATCGATCCCCGTCTCCCGAAACGCCAGGAACGCGAGCGGCAGGAGCACGGCCGCCGCGAGGCCGAGGCGTTTCCCGTCGCGGGCGCGGGCCGCGCGGACGAGGGCGTCGACCGCGAAGCCGGCGCCGATGGCGAGCGGCAAGAGAAGCGGCAGCCGATACCGGGACGAGACGAAGAAGATCGCCACCGAGAGGGCGTAGACCGGGACGAACGACGCCCAGACCGCGTACGCGCTTCGCGGCGCCTCGAAGAGCCGCCAGGCGAGGCCCAGAACCCCGAGAGGCACGAGGAGCCACGGGCCGACGACGAGGAACGACAGCGGCGAGAGGGGGCCGCCCGCGTACCAGGCGTAGCTGAGGTTGAGCGGCACCTCGATCCGGTTCGCGAGAAGGCCGAGCTTCTTCACGAAAAGGCGCGCCGCGGCGCCCGGATTCGCGCGGACCCACGAGACGGCGAGGCGCGTGAAATGCGCCGAGACCTCGCGCGTCGAGAGGGGACGTCCCTCCGCCGCCTCGGCCACCTTCTTCGCGTCCCTCGCCTGCCCGTCGATCGACGGCGTGATGCCGGGGACCGGACTGTACGTGCCGTCGGCCGACGGGCTGTTTCCGATGAGGAGATTCAGCCCGCCGTGCGAAGAGATCAGAACCGGCTCGCCCGAAACGGCGAGGTTCCGGAGTGTCGCGGGGGCGATCGCCAGGGCGACCCCCGCGGCGAACGCCAGAGCGGGCCACCACGTTCGAAGAGGTTCTTCTTCGAGTGAAAGAGAAGGCCTCTGACGAAGAAGGAGCGGCGCGACGAGCAAACAGAGCGCGATCGCCGCCGCGCAGACGAGCACATTCGGGCGGTTCAGCGTCAGGAGACCGAACGCCGCGCCCACCGCCACCCAGCGAGGCGATCCGCTCCCCCGGGCCACAGTCCCATTCAACTTCGAAGAAACGCGGCGAAACGTCAGCGCATCGGCCAGCAGGAAGAGCGCGAGGGCCGTCAGGAACGGGTCGAGCGCCGCCTGCAGGATCAGCACCTCGTGGAACGTCACGACGCCCGTCAGGACGTAAAGGCCGGCACCGATCAGGGCGGCTCGTTCGCCGAAGAACCTCCTCGCCGCGCCGAAGAGAAGCCCCGCCGCGGCGGCGCCGAGAAGAGCCTGGACGAACCGTGCGGCCGCGAGCGAGCCCCCGGTCAGGGCGAAGATCGGCGCGAGGAAATAGACGTAGAGCGGCGAGACGAAGTACGGCTCCTTCCCGAGGAGGACGTCTCCGGCCGCAACGCGCGACGCGAGCTGGGCGTACGTCGCGGCGTCGAGCCCGGTGTCCGCCTGCAGCAGCGGGTGGTCCTGAAAAGCGAGGAAGACCGCCAGCTTGACGGCGAACGCCGCGGCGAGCACGGCGAGGAGAGGACGCGACAAGTGGCGCGACACGGCCGCCGGCTTCTCTTCCGCCGCCCGCTCTTTCTTCCGCTTCGCCACGCCCCGCGAGGTTAATCGTTCCCGCGCTCCGCTGCTAAGCTCTTCACATGGCCGATTTTTTCATCGGCGTCGACGGGGGTGGGACCCACACCCGAGCGGTCGTCGCCGGCGCCGACCTCGTTCCGAAAGGACGCGGCTCGGCCGGCCCCGCCAACGCCGCGACGCGGCCTCTGCCGCGAGTGCTCGCCGCCGTGACCGAGGCCGTGGACGACGCCGCAAATGCCGCGGGCGTCCAGCCCTCGGCGGCGGTCGGGATCGCCTGCGGCCTCGCCGGAATCGACACCGCGGGGATCGCGGATCGGGTTCAGGGTGCCCTCGGGGAGGTCTACGGCGCGGGGAAGGTCCTCGTCACGAACGACGCGCGGATCGCACTCGCGGGCGCGATCGACGGCCCGCTCGACGCGCCGGGCGTCGTTCTGATCGCGGGCACCGGGGCCATCGCCTTCGGGAGGAACCGGCGGGGCGAGGACGCCCGAGCGGGAGGCTGGGGACCGGTGATCGGCGACGAGGGGTCGGGCTACGCCGTGGCGCGGCGCGGCCTCGCGGCGGTCGTCCGGGATCTCGACGGCCGCGGGCCGAAGACGAGGATGCGCGATCTCCTCTTCGCATCGGAGGGGGTGCGGACGACGGAGGAGCTTCTCTCGCAGATCTACCGGGCCGACGGAGGGCCGGCGGACGTCGCGTCGTATTTCCCGCTCGTCCTCGCCGCGGCACGGGATGGGGACGACGTGGCGCGGACCCTCCTCGCAGAGGCAGGCGCCGAGCTCGCTCTCGCGGCCGTTTCGGTCATCCGGAAGCTCGGCCTCGAGAGGGAGAGCTTCACCGTCGCCACTGTCGGGGGCGTCTTCTCCGCGGGGGAGCTGGTCCTCGGGAAGCTGCGAGAGCGGCTCCTGGCCGTTGCGACCGGAGCCCGCCTCGCGCCCCCCGCAAGGCCGCCCGAGCTCGGCGCGATCCGCCTGGCGGTCGCGGCGGCCGCGACCGCGGCGGCAGGCCCGTGAACGACACGCTCGCGCTTCTCCGGCGGCTCTCCGACGCGGACCGGGACGTCCCCGCGCGCGTCGCCGAGGCGCTTCCCGCGATCGCCCGCGCGGCCGTCGCGATCGCCGCGCGCCTCGAGGCGGGTGGGCGGTGGCTCTACGCCGGCGCCGGGACGAGCGGCCGCCTCGGAGCGCTCGACGCCGCCGAGATTCCCCCCACCTTCGGCACCGACCCCTCGCTCGTCGTCGCCCTGATGGCCGGAGGGCGCAACGCCTTCTACGAGGCCGTCGAGGGGGTGGAGGACGACGAGGCCGCCGGCGGGAGCGACCTCGCGGCGGCCGGAATGACCGGAAAGGACGCGGTCGTCGGCATCGCGGCGAGCGGGACGACGACGTACGTCCGCGGCGCGCTCCGCTTCGCGCGCGGGCAGGGGGCCTTGACCGTCGCCGTCGTCTGCCGCCCCGGCACCCCGCTCCTCGCCGAGGCCGAGATCCCGATCCTCGTCGACGTCGGCCCCGAGGTCCTCCGCGAGTCGTCCCGGATGCGCGCGGGAACGGCCCAGAAGCTGGTGCTCAACATGCTCTCGACCGCCGTCATGGCGAAGCGGGGTCTCGTCTTCCGCGACGAGATGGTGGCCATGAAGCCGACCAACGAGAAGCTGAAGAAACGGGCGATCCGCATCGTACGGGACATCGCCGGCACGACCGAAGAGACCGCCGAGGGTTTGCTTAGAAAGGGCAACTGGAATCTCCCCACGGCCCTCGTCGCCGCAAAGTGGGGACTCGACTGCGAGAGCGCGCGTTCTTACCTGTCTCAGAAGAAGAACAACGTCGCCCTCGCGTTGAGTTCGCCGCCCGAGAGTGGCGGCGCATGAGCGAGGGAGCCGCCGGGTTTCTCGACCTCCACATCCACGGCGCCTTCGGGATCGACATCCTGACGGCGGCAGCCGGGGAGCTGGACCGGCTCGCTCTCGGCCTCGAGGCCCGGGGCGTCGACGCGTTCCTGCCGACGCTCGTCCCGCTGCCGCTTCCCGCGCTCCGCGAGACGGTGGCCCGCCTCTCGGCCTGGATGGCGTCCCGGAAAGAGGGAGATGGCCGGGGGGCGCGGCCGCTCGGCCTCCACTTCGAGGGGCCGTTCGTCTCCCCCGCCCGCGCCGGCGCGCTCCATCGCGACTGCCTCCTCGACGGGACGGACGACCGGAAGGTCGCGACCTTCTTCGCGGCCGTTGGGACTCCTCCGGGCCGGCCGATGGTGACGCTCGCTCCCGAGATCCCCGGCGGGCTCGACCTCGTCCGCGAGTTCGTGCGGCGCGGCTTCGTCGTCGCGATCGGCCACACCGAAGCCAACGTGACGGCGCTGGAAAAAGCCGCCGCCCTCGGCGCGCGGCACATGACCCACTTCGGAAACGCCATGAAGCCGCTCCACCACCGGGAGGCCGGCCCGGTCGGTTGGGGGCTCGTCGCCGACGCCGTCACGGTCGACGTCATCGCCGACGGGCATCACCTCTCGCCCGAGATGCTGCGGCTCGTCTACCGGGCGAAGGGGGCCGAGCGGGTCGCGCTCATCAGCGACGCCGTCCCGGCGGCCGGTGGCCCCGACGGCGACTACCCGGTCTGGGGCGAGACGCTGACGCTCAAGGGTGGCAGCGTCCGGAACGCGGCGGGGAATCTCGCCGGCAGCGGCGCCCTCCTCGACGAGTGCGCCGCCTGGCTGGCTTCCGTCGGCATCTCGCCTGGCCGCCGTCCGACGGTCGGCGGCGGACGTCCCCCGGCGGATTCTGGGTCTGGCCTGACGTGACGGGCTGGATTTCGGCCGCGGGTTCTGCGATTCTCCCGCAACCAGAATGAAGATGGAACTTTCGGTCAAGGACGACGGACGTGTCACCGTCGTCACGGTCCTGGGCGACCTCGTGGCCGGCGACTCGGAGCTGGCGTTCAAGAAGACGATCAGCCGCCTCCTCGAAGAGGGAAAGGTCGAGTTGCTGGTCGACTGCACCGGTCTCCGCTTCGTCGACTCGACCGGGCTCGGCGCTCTCGTGCGCGCCCTGACGACGGCGCAGAACGAAGGGGGCCGGACGAAGCTTCTCGGCGTCGGCAGCAACCTGAAGAAGCTCCTCGCGCTGACGAAGCTCGACTCGGTCTTCGAGATTTTCGACGACAGGGAGCAGGCCGTCTCCAGTTTCTGACGGCCGGGGAGCAAAAGGTCCCGCATGCCGCAGGATCCAGGTCGGGGAGGAACGCCGCCCGAGGGCACCGAGATCAGGGCGCTGGCCGAGCTGGCCCTCTGCGAGAGCCTTGCGCAGACCTCGGGCTGGGCTGCCCGGTGGAGCGCGGAGCTGGCCGGCGCGGACGCGGCCCTCCTCTGGGCGCCGGACGCGCTCCAACCGGCGTTCCTCTGCATCGCCACCCACGGCGTCGGGACCGAGCGGGCCCTGAGGCGCTCGGTCTCGCGGGAGATTGGCGTCGTCCACGATCTCGTCCGCGACCGCAAGCCGCTTTTTCTCGAGGGGGGGCCGACCACCTGGACCGAGGACCCGTTTCTTACGGTGCTCCCGTCGCGGACGGCGGTCTGCCTTCTCGTGCCGCTCCAGGCCGAGAGGCTCGTCACGGGCCTCCTCGCGCTCGCCTTCGACCGGATGCCGGATCGGAGCGTCGTCGAGAATCTCCAGGGGTTTCTCCGGCATGCCACGCCGGCCCTCGCGCGGGCGCTCCGCGCGGAGCGGAAGACGGCCGGCATGCTCCATGCCATCGAGCGGCTGACGAGCCTTTACGACGTGACCAAGGCCTTCAGCTCGACGATTGACATCGGCGAGCTCTCCACGATCATTGCCCACAAGGCCGCCGACTTTACGAGCGCGGAGGTCGCGTCCCTCTGGACGCTCGATGCCTCCGCCGACGAGGTCGCGCTCGCCGGCACGGCCGTCAACGAGACCTACGACGTCGCGGTGCCGGAGGCCGGGGTGGGAGCGTCTCTCGTCGGCGACCTCCTCGCAAACCGGGAGATCGTCCGGCGAAACGACGTCCCTCCGGACGACCCCCTGTCGGGGGACGGGAGCTTCCCTGTCCGTTCGATCCTCGCCGTCCCGCTCATCGAGGACGAGGTGCCGGTCGGCGTCCTCGTCGTCGCCAACAAGCGCGGACGGCACCCCGAGTTCACGGCCGCCGACGAGGAGCTCCTCGTCGACCTCGAGAGGCAGGCCGTGCGTGCGCTCCACCACGTGCGGCAGTACGAGGCCGAGAAGAGGGTCGCCGAGCTGGACGCGCTCCTTGCCGTCAGCCGCGAGATCACCTCGACCCTCGACCTCGACAAGGTGATGCGGGCCATCGTGAATGCCAGCTCCGCGCTCGTGACGTACGACCAGGCCGCGATCGCGATCCTCTCGCGCGGGCGGCTCCGGATCGGAGCCATTTCCGGGGTGGCGGAGGTGGACCGGAAGGATCCGGCCGTTCGCCGGACGGAGGAGCTTCTGGAGTGGGTTTTCTTGAGTGGACAGAACGTGGCCGTCACGCGGCAAGAAGACGGGACGATCGAGACCGATCGCCCGGAGACTCAGGAGAAGTTCCGCGGCTTCTTCGAGGCGTCCGGCCGAAGCGCTTTCTACGGCGTCCTCCTCGAGGACGACGAGGGAAAGCTCGGAATTCTCTCCTTCGAGAGCGACGAGCCGCTCGAATTCGACGCCGAAACGCGCGATCTCCTCCAGATCCTCGTCAACCAGGCCACCGTCGCCGTTCGGAACGCTCAGCTCTACCAGCAGGTGCCGCTCCCGGGCTTCCTGAAGCCGCTGGCCGAGCGGACGCGAAAGCTGTCAGCCGTTCCGGCGGGTCGGCGGCGGAGTTGGGCCATTGGCGCCGCCGCGACCCTGATTCTCCTCGTTCTCGTCCCGTGGAACGTCCGGGTCGTCGGCCCTGCCCGCGCCGTCCCCGGCCGGCGGATTCCCGTGACGGCCTTCGTGGAAGGGATCGTGGCGAGCGTCGAGCATCGGGAGGGCGACGCCGTGGCCGCAGGCGACGTCATCGCGACCTTGAAGGACGACGTCTACCGGGCCGCCTTCGCCGAGGCCCGGGCCGCCGAGCAGATCGCCGAGGCCGATCTGTCGCGGCATCGCGCCGAGGGAAACGCCGCCGCGATGGGGCAGGCTCTCTCCCGGCGCGACGAGATGCGCGCCCGCGCGGCGTGGGCCGAGGAGCGCCTCGCCGTCACACGCCTTCGCGCGCCCGAGGCCGGCGATCGTCGTCACGCCCCGCCTCGACGAGCGCGTCGGCCAGCTCCTCGCGGCCGGCGCCGAGCTGGCCGTTCTCGCCGACACGTCGTCCCTTCTCGTTGAGGTGGCGATCCCGGAGCGCGACGCGACCCTCCTCGCCGAAGGACAAAACGTCGCCGTGAAGATGAACGCCTATCCGACCCGGACCTTCCGCGGGAGTGTGTCGCGCCTCGGGGCGGTAGTCCGCGAGGAAGGCGAGGAGCGGTTCGTCATCGCGGAGACGCGGGTCGAGAACCTCGGCGGATTCCTGAAGCCCGGCATGCTCGGGACGGCGAAGGTCTCCACGGGGCGACGACCCACCATCCTGGCGCTCCTTCGCCGCCCGGCGCGCTGGGCCGCCTCGAAGCTCTGGCCACTCCTGCCGTGAGTGGCGCCGCCGTCACTCCCGGCGGCCTCGTCTCGGCGGCGCGCGTCGGGAAGGGCGCCGAGGCACTCGCCGCCCGCCACGGGACACGGCTTGAGCGACCGGCCCTGAAGAAGAGCCTGATCATCCGGAGACAGGTCCAGCTCGGCGAAGTGACGTACGTCGTCAAGATCCCCGAGACGAACTCGTTCTACAGTTTCGACGAGGCCTCGTGGGGCCTCATCGAACTCTTTGACGGGACGCGGACGCAGACGGAGATCCTCGAGGAGTACCGAAGCCGCGCGAACGACCCGGGGATCGGCCTCGCACTGATCCTCGACTACGACGACATGCTCCGCGGAATGGACGCCCTCGAACAGACGGCCGCCGAGAAGAACCTCCAGCTCCTCTCGAAGTTCGCATCGCTTCGGCACCGGACGGCTCAGGAGCGGTCCGAGGGATTCAACCCCCTGATGATGCTCTTCAAGGTCTTCGACCCGGACCGGGTGCTGACCCGGACCGTCCGGTACGTCCGGTGGCTCTGGCGGCCGACGACGGTCGCCGTCGCCTGCGTCTGCTTTCTCTTCACGATCGGCGTTTTCGCCACTCGCTTCGACACCATCTGGCCGGAGACGCTGCAGCTCTATGCATTCCTGAAGAAGCCGTTCTGGGACTTCGTGCAGTTCTGGGTCATCCTGACCTCGATCGGTTTCATCCACGAGTTCGCGCACGGCTACACGACCAAGATGTACGGGGGAGAGGTCCACAACATGGGGATCGCGCTCCTGTACTTCATGCCCGCCTTCTACTGCGACACGACCGACTCGATCCTCTTCCCGAGCAAGTGGCAGCAGCTCTGGGTCACGACCGCCGGGATCTACATCGAGGCGATCATCTGCACTCTCGCCACGGCCCTCTGGGCCATGACGTACCCGGACACGCTCGCACACGAGCTGGCCTACAAGGCGATGCTCTTCACGGGGGTCTCGACGGTCTTCTTCAACATCAACCCCCTCATCAAGATCGACGGCTATTACGCCCTCTCGAGCTTTCTCGAGATCTCCGAGCTGCGCGAGGAGTCGTTCCGGTACATCGGGGCGCTCTTCCAGCGGCACGTTCTCCGGCTGAACGTGGAGGTGCCGGTCGTGTCGCGCCGGAAGAAGCGGATCTTTCTCGTCTACGCGCCGCTCGCCCTTCTCTACCTCGGTTTCATCATGCTCTTCATCGCGAAGCTCCTCGACGGCTTCTACTCGCGCTTCGCTCCGGACTTCGCGATCGCCCTCCTTCTCCTGACGCTCTACTTCCTCTTCCGCAGCCGGGTCCGGCTCGTCGCCCGAGTCTCCCGTCTCTTCTACCTCGACAAGAAGGAGTTCCTGATGTCGCCGCGAGCCCGCGTTCCCCTTCTCGCCGCCGGAGGGGCCATCCTTCTCTTCCTCCTCGTGCCGTGGTATCCCCGGACGATCCGGATGGAGGCAGTCCTCGAGCCCGCCACGACGGCGCACCTCGAGGCCCCCGAGGACGGCGTCGTCCGCGAGGTTCTCGCGAGGGAGGGCGACCTGCTGCGCCCGGGGCAGCCAATCCTCCGGCTCGGGAGTCCGGCGGTAGAGAGGGCGCGGCGGGCGGACGAGGCTCGGCTCGCCGGCGCGGCCGGTGCTGCCGGGGGAAGCCGAAGCGCCGGGGCCGCGGCCGAGGCTTTCCTCGCGGAGAGGCACGAGGCAGCCGCCGCGGCGGGTCTCTCGAGCGACGAGGCCCGGACGGCCTCGCTCGAAGTAGCCAGCCCGTTCGAGGGCCGGCTCCTGACGGCGCGCACGGACGACCTCGTGGGGCGCTGGGTCCCCGCCGGAACCCCGCTCGTCACCGTGGGTGAGACGAAGCGCCTCTCCGCGTCGTTTCCCGTCTCCGAGCGTCTCCTCCGCGACCTGGCTGTGGGCGGAACAGTCTCGCTCTACCTCAAGGCACTGCCGCTGGGCGCCGTGAACGGGCGGATCGTCTCGATCGGCTCGGCCTCCTGGCCGGCCGCGGGGACGGACACGGCGAAGAGCCTCCGACCGCCCGAGACGCCCGGCCGGATTTTCGCGCACGTCGTCTTCGAGAACCCGGGCGGGACTCTCCGCCCGGGGATGTCGGGCCTGGCCAAGATGCGCGGACCACGCGTCTCCCTCGCCGCCGAGGCCTGGCGTGTCCTTTACCGCTGGCTCCGCTCCGTCTTCTGGTAAGGGCGCCAACAAACAGGCGCCCCGGTTTGCCGGGGCGCCTCGGATTCGAGCGAATTGCTCGGGGACACGCCGGGTCTTCCCGGCAACTCCTGGAGCGCTCTAGATGGTGGTCGACTTTGCGTTCAGCTTCGCGTTCAGCCTCGAAGCGTTCCTCGCGTTCAGCCTCGAAGCGTTCCTCGCGTTCAGCCTCGAAGCGTTCCTCGCGTTCAGCTTCGCGTTCATCTTGGCGTTCAGCTTCGCGTTCATCTTCGCATTCAGCTTCGCGTTCATCTTCGCGTTCAGCTTTGCGTTCAGCCTCGCAGCGTTTCTCGCGTTCAGCTTGGCGTTCAGCTTCGGAGCGGCCTTCGTCGCGATCGCCGGGTTGCTGCCGACGTTGGTGACGCGAATCTCCGGAAGATTCTGACCAGTCCCTTCCTTGATCTTCGCCTTCTGCTCCTCGGTCAGCTTGATGCGGACTTCGTTTGCCATGTGCTGCCTCCTCTTTCCTCTTCTCCCGCCTTCTGGCGTTGTCATCGTCAATGCAATCAGGGGGCCAACGCGATCCCGCCCGCCCGCCCTCGCAATCCGTTGAGAATTCGTCTCGATAGCCCGGCGCCGGTACGAGCCGTCACGTGACTTTTTCAACCCCAGTTGACTCTTTCAACCTCTCAGAGGCGGTACTTCCGGCAGAGGTACTTCATCTGGTTCGGGTCGAGGCCCAGGGATTCGGCGGCTCGGGCCTTCACCCCGCCCGCACGCGCGATGGCCCGGACGAGTCTCTCCCGCTCGAATCGGGCCACGGCCTCGGAAAGAGGCAGGTCGTCGTCGGCCCTCCGGCCGGCCGGCTCGGGAGCCACCTCGGCCCGGCCTAACGTGCCCGGGAGATGCTCCGGACCGATCGTCTCGCCATCCACCATCAGGGTCATCATCTCGACGAGGTGCTCGAGCTCGCGGACGTTGCCCCGGAAGGGATGCGCCGCGAGCGCCTGCAGCGTCTCGGGCGGAAAGACCTTCGGTGGCCGACCTGCCCGCGCCGCCGCCCGGTCGGCGAAAAGCCCCACGAGGAGCGGAATATCCTCGCGCCGCTCGCGGAGCGGGGGAATCCGGAGCGGCACCGTGTTCAGCCGGTAGAAGAGGTCCTCCCGGAACGTCCCGGCCCGCACCCGCGCGGCGAGGTCTTCGTTCGTCGCGGCGACGAGGCGAATGTCGACCGGAATCGGCTTCCGCCCGCCCACCCGTTCGATCTCCCGCGACTCGAGCGCCCGGAGGAGCTTGGCCTGGACCGCCGGCGAGAGCGTGGCGACCTCGTCGAGAAAGAGCGTCCCCTTGTGGGCCAACTCGAACTTCCCCGGGCGGGACGCGACCGCCCCGGTGAACGCGCCCCGCTCGTGCCCGAAGAGCTCCGACTCGGCGAGGCCCTCGGGGAGGGCCGAGCTGTTGACCGCGACGAAGGGAGCGTCTCGCCGCGCGCTGCCCGCGTGGATCGCCTCGGCGACGAGCTCCTTCCCCGTCCCGCTCTCGCCCGAGACGAGGACCGTCGCGTCGGAGGGGGCGACCCTCCCGATCGCGGCGAAGAGTTGCGCGCATCGGCGCGCTCTCCCCCACGAGCCGGCCGAGCGAGCGCTTCTGCGAGGGCCTCGTCCCGGAGGTGCCGGTTCTCGCGCAGCAGGCGCCGCCTCTCGAGAGCCCGCGAGAGGACGACGAGGAGCTCCGCCGGTGTCGAACGGCTTCCGGAAGAAGTCGAACGCGCCCGCTTCCAGCGCTTTCAGGGCGTGGCGCCGCTCGGTCTCGGCCGTCATGACGATGACCGTCACGTCCGCGCATTTCTTCCGGAGCGACGCGACAAGCCGCAGCCCTTCCTCAGGTTCCCCGGACGGCGGGAGGCGCAGGTCGACGAGGAAGACGTCCGGGTCGAGGTCGGCGAGCGCGAGCCCCTGCTCGGCGTCGCGGGCGGAGAGGACGTCGAATTTGCCCTTTAGCGCCCACCCGAGCTGCTCGAGGAGAACCGGGTCGTCCTCGACGACGGCGACGCGCCCGGACTCCATCGCTCAACGCCTCCGTCCTGCCGCACCCGGCCCGGGCTCTGCGCCGGGGAGCGTCACCTTCACCCGGGTCCCTGCCCCGGGGGCGCTCTTGACGTCGATCCGGCCGCCGTGCAGCCCGAAGATCTGCCGGGCCGTGTAGAGGCCGAGGCCGATGCCGTCCGGCTTCGTCGTCCGGAAAGGCCGGAAGAGGTCCGAGGCGAGGAACTCCGCCGACATCCCGGGGCCGTCGTCCTCGATCTCGACGACGGCGGGGCGCTTCGGCGCCCGGCCGGTGTAGGCGCGGACCGTCACGACGGACGCGGCCGCCTCAAGGGCGTTCTGAAAGACGTTCTGGAAGGCCTCGCCGAGAAAGAACGGGTCTCCCCAGACGCGCGGGACATCGCCCAGCTCGGAGACGACCCGGACGGCCGGGCCGGCCGCGCGCTGGCGCGGCGTCGCGACGACCTCCCGGAGCACGTCCGCCGGGTCGATCGGGATCTTGATCAGGACCGCGTCTCGGCTCGCGGCCCAGTGGGTCAGGACGGCGTCGATCTTCTGGACCGTCGACTGGAGGAGGTCGGAGACGCTCCGCTTGAAATCCGGGTCGCCGTAGTGCTCGTCGAGATTTCCGAGGAGGAGGTTCAGCCGCTGGCCGACGTTCTTCATGTCGTGGAGGAGGACGGAGTCCGCGGCCGATCGGAGGCCGCGCGCCCCGGCGCGGCGCGGGCTCATGGCTTCGGCGGCGCGCCGCCGAACCCGAGGTCCACGGCCATCCCGGGTCTCAGGATCCCCTTCGGGTCCCGGCGGACCTTGACGAGGACCTGCACGGTGCCGCTCCCGGGGTCGAGCACCGGGCTGACGAAGCTGACGCGGCCGGTCGAGCGGACGTCCGGGAAATCGCGCGCCGCAACCCAGACTTCCTGGCCGGCCTTCAGGGTCTGCAGGGCCTTGCCGGGGAGGTACGCGCGGGCGAGGAGCGGCTCGAGGGCCATGATCTTGAAGAGCGGCTTGTTCTCGTCCAGAAGGACCTTCTCGCCGATCCGGGCAAAACGGTCGGCGACAACGCCGTCGAAGGGCGCCCGGGCGACGGAGCGGTCAATGACGAGCTTCGCCCGCTCGAGCTCCACCTTCGCCAGCTCGTAGCGCGTCCGTTTCTGCTCCAGCTCGGCCTGGCTCGTGAGGCTCAGCTTGAAGAGCTCCTCGGCCCGCCGGAGGTCGGCCTCGTTGACCTTGAGCGTCTCTTCCGCCGCCCGGAGGTCGAGCTTGAACTCCCGCTGGTCGAGTGTCGCGAGGGCCTGTCCCTTCTGGACCACTTCTCCCCGGTCGGCCTGGATCGAGTCGACGACCCCGCTGACGCGCGTCGTCACCGTCACCTCCTGCTCGACCATCAGGTTCGACGCCGAGACGAACGGCGCTACCGGCGCCTGTGGCCGGGTCTCCGGAGGCGTCCCTGCCGCCCATCCCGCCCCGGTGGAGAGGGCGAGGACCGCGAGGCACGCCAAGAAGCGCGTCGCCATGATGCCCTCCAGAAATCGTGCTTGGACCGGCATGATACAGGGCAGCCGCTCTCCCGGCCTCAGACCTTCCAGTACCACCCCTTCCTCTCGAAGACGAGAAGGACGGCGTACCAGAAGAGGACCGTGACGGCCGCAAACGCGTGGGAGCGGAGTGTCGGATCCGGTATCCACGAAAAGCCTCCCTCGTAAAGAGACCGCTGCAGGCTGACGGCCTTTCCGTCCGCCCCCGTCCACCGGATCAGCCCCATCGTCTTCGCGAGCATCCCCGAAAGGACGAACGCGAAGAGGGGATTCCGGCCGAACGTGAAGAAGAAGCCGCTCGGCCCGAGCCATCGTTTCAGGTCGACGGCGACGATCGAGACCGCGAGGCCGAGCGAGGCCCAGCCCGAAGTGAAGACGACGTACGACCCGGTCCAGAGGTTCTTGTTGAGCGGGAGGACGAGGTGTCCGACCTCTCCCGCCGCTATCCCCGCGACGCCCCACGCGACCAGTTTCGCCACGATCCGGACGAGGTCGGGCCCGTCCTCCCTTTCCCGCTTCGCGGTGAGAAGGAACCCCGTGAGCGTTCCCGTCAGCATCGTGGCGACCGCGGTCAGCGTCGAGAGGATCCCCTCCGGGTCCCAGTCCTTCTTCCAGAGGTGCCCCTTCAGGACCGCGAGGTCGAGGGCGCGCTGGAGATTCCCCTCGCGCGTCAGGTCCCAACCGAGGCCGAGCAGGAGGAACGTGTGTATCGCGAGGAGAGCAGCCGCCGCGAGGGCGACCCCCGCCACGCGTCGCCTCCAGACCGTAAGGACGAGGAGCGTTCCGAGGACGTAGACGACGCCGATCCGCGGCAGGACGCCCGGGATCCGGAGGCGCGAGAGGCGCTCCAGCCCGAACGGAAACCACGCCATCGCCCAACCGACGAGGACGATCGTCATGCCGCGGGTGAAGGCGTGGCGGGCCAGCGCGGTCCGCGACGCCCCGCGCTCCATCCGCTTCTCCATCGAGAAGACGCCGGCCGTCCCGACGATGAAGAGGAAGAACGGAAAGATCAGGTCGGTCGGGGTCCAGCCATGCCATTCGGCGTGGTCGAAGGGCCGGTAGAGATGCCCCCAGTCGCCCGGGTTGTTCACGAAGATCATCGCGGCAACGGTGAGGCCGCGAAAGAAGTCGAGCGACGCGAATCGCCCGGACGGAGCGGCGGCGGCGCGGGGATCGGCGATGCCGCGATCGTATCAGCGCGCCGTGGCAAGATCGCGGCGATGAGCCGGCGTCGCGCACGCTTCTCACGGAGCTCCGCCGCGCTCCCGTTCGCCCTCGTCCTCGCCGCCGCCCTCGCCGGCTGCGTCAGCGTTCCGAAGGAGCTGCACGTTGAGCCCGCGGACGAAGCCCTTGCACGGCGCGTCGCAGTCATTGCGGCAAAGGCGCCGGCGCGCCTCGGGGTCGTTTTCGAGCACGTCGAGAGCGGCCGGCGCCTCGTCCTGAACGAGGACGGCGTGTTCGAGTCCGCGAGCGTCATCAAGATCGCGATCCTCGCCGAGGCGCTAGCCCTCTCCTCGGAGGGGATGTTCGACCTGACGGACCGCTGGCAGCTTTCCGTGAAGGCCCTCGCCGCGGGGTCGGGAGTGCTCGACGAATTCGAGCCCGGCCTCATGCCGACGAACCGGGATCTCCTCCGGATCATGATCTCGCTCTCCGACAACACGGCGACGAACTCCTTCATCGACCGGTTCGGCGCCGGGGCGATCAACGCCCGGATGGCGGCGCTCGGCCTGCCCGGGATCCGGCTCGTAGGGCGGATTCCCGACGCGAAGAACGAGCCCGACCGATGGTCGCCGCTCGGCTCAATGACGCCGCGCGACACGGCTGCCTACTTCCGACGGCTCTGGGCGGGCGGCCTCCTCGACCCGGCCTCCGATTTCGCCATGCGGGAATTCTTCCGCGCACAGCGGACGACGAGCCGGAACCCGCGCCTCCTCCTTTCGGGGAAGAAGAACGTCTGGGCCGGAAAGACCGGCACGATGCACGGCGTCCGGAACGACGCCGGCGTCCTGACGACCCCGAAGGGGCGCTTCGTCCTCGTCGTTCTCGCCGACCGGATCCCCGACGACGAGCGCGACGGCCCGGCCGTGTCGCGGGTCATGGGTGAGCTCGCGAAGGCGGTCGTCGACGCCTGGTCGGCCACGCTTCCCGACGTGACGCTCCCACCCGACGTGAAGCCCTCGCCGCGGCTCCTCCCCGCAGTCCCGCCTCTCGAGCTGACCCCGCGGCAGGTCCTCGCCTGGCCCCTGGCCCCTGGGCACGACCGGGTCCTTCGCGAGTCGGACGTCCGCTTCTGGGATCTCTGGCAGAGGGCCGGCGGGTCGCTCGACGACGCCTGCCTCGTCCCCGCCCCGAACTCGTGGTGGGACGGAAACGACGCCTACAAGGTGGAGCCGGTCTCGGCCCTGATCCTGCACCACACGTCGATGGAGACGGACGAGGAGTGCCTGAAGCTCTTCGCGAAGCCCGAGAGCCTCGTCAGCTCCCACTTCCTCGTCGGGAAGGACGGGAGGCTCTGGCAGTTCGTCTCGCTCGACCACCGGGCCTGGCACGCCGGGCCCTCGCTCCTCCACGGCAGGACCGCCCTGAACCGAACCTCGATCGGCATCGAGATCACGGGGGACGGGAACAGGTTTCCTTTCTCGCCGGCGCAGATTGAAACCCTCGTCCGCCTCGTCGGCGTCCTGATCGCCGAGTTCGACGTGAAAGCGCCCTGGATCGCCGGACACCAGCACATCGCGCCCGACCGGAAGGACGACCCGGGACGCTTCTTTCCGTGGAACGATGTCCTCCTCCGGTCGCTCGAGCTGGCCGGCCGCCTGAGGCTGGCGGCCCCCGCTCCCTCGCCCGGATGAGGCTCTCCCCGGCCTCCCTGCGTTACGATCCAATCTGATGCTGGACGGCCTCCGGAAGCTGACCGATGAAGGAACGGCGCGCCTCTTCCTCGAGAGGCTGCGCGAAGGGGTCTACATCTCGACGCCCGCGGGCGAGATCCTCGACGCCAACCCGGCGTTCCTCTCCATCCTCGGGGTCTCCTCGCTGGAGGATCTCCGGGGCCTCAACGCCGGCGACACGTTCGCCGACCCGCTCGAGCGCGACCGCTGGAAGGCGGCGCTCGACCGCCACGGCTCCGTCACCGACTTTCCGATCTCGGTGCGCCGGAAGGACGGCGAGATCCGCGTCCTTCTCGACAGCGCCTGGACCCGCGTCGACCCCGAGTCGGGCGACCTCTACTACCACGGCACCGTGGTCGACGTGACCGAGCGGCGGGAGCTGGAAACGGCTCTCGAGGAGCAGGCGCTCCGCGACCCGCAGACCGGCTGCTTCAACAGGCGCTTCCTCGCCCTCGCCTCGCGTGAGTGGGAGCCCCGTCCCGCGTCGTGGGGCTGCATCGTCCTCGAGATCGACCGGTCGAAGCCCGTCGACGGGATCCCCGAGGACGGGACGCCGGACCCCGTCGTGAACCGGATGAGCCGCTTCCTCGTCCGCCAGTCGCGCGCCGAGACGGCCGTCGTGAGGACGCACTCGAGCGAGTTCCTCCTCCTCCTGCGCGACGCGGACGACAAGGCCGTCGAGGCTGCCGCCGAGCGGCTCACCTTCGCCGCCGCCCGCGAGCTCCTCGCGCCGTTCCGCCTCGGCAAGGCCTCCCGGTCCCCCGGCGAAGGGTTGCCGGAGACGCTGAGTCGCGCGCGGGAGGAAAAGGTCGAGATCCCGACGGCCGGCTCTTCGCCGACGCGCAAGCCGTCGGGCATCTACCCGCTGCCGAAATAGGGCGCCAGCGTCCGTGCCCTCCCGAGTCCACAACCCCGACGACGAACCGCCGTCGGGAGGCGGGTGGGGCGCGCCCGGCGGCCGGCCGGTCTTCGCGGTTCGCCTGAGCCTTGGGCTCGTCTCCCTCGCGCTCGCCGCCTACCAGATCGCCCTGACGCGGGTCTCGTCTGTCCTCGTCTACACGCAGGCGACCTTCCTCGTCCTCTCCGTCTGCATCGCCGCAATCGGGGTCGGCGCCGCCGCAGTCCACTGGTGGCGGGCGCGCCGGGGACGGGAGATCACGCCCGTCCAGATCCGGCGCCTCGCCCTCCTCACCGGCCTCTCGGCCGGCGTGGCCTGGGTGCTCCTGATCCGGGTGAAGCTCGCCTTCGAAGCCGGCATCTTCGCTCTCCCCTTCCTCTTCGCCGGCGCGTGCCTCGCGACCGCCTACGTCTGGATCGGCGCGCGCGCCTCCGTGACCTACGCCTTCGAGCTGGCCGGGGGGGCGGCCGGCGTGGCCGTGGCTCTGGTACTTCTCCCGCGGATCGGCGACGTCAACACGGGACTCGTCGCCGCGAGCCTCGCCGGCCTCGCGTCGCTCCCGCTCTCCGCCGCCACCTCCCGCATCGCGCCCGGCCTCGTCGCGGCGGCGCCGGCGGCCCTGCTGCTCGTGAATCTGGCCGTCCCCGGCGGCGTCCTCGTCGTCGACCCTTACGCAGTCCTGACGTTCGAACCGCAACTCGTCTGGGAAACCCAGTCGCAGCACGGCCGCGTCGTGGCCACCGCGTACGACGACTTCGCCCGCACCGACCTCGTGGAGATGGACAGGCCGTGGGGAAAGAACATCTACACCGACCGGATGTACGCCGCCGGCGTGGTCCGCTGGGACGGACGCGCTCCCCGCTTCGACCACCCGGAACTGGAGGGGCGCGCCGCCCTGAAGGGTCTCCCGTTCCGGAACGGGCGGCCGAAGAAAGTCCTGATCCTCGGCGCCGGCGGAGGCTTCGACGTGGCGCTCGCTCTCCAGGGGGGCGCGACGGACGTGACGGCCGTCGAGATCAACCGCGCGACGATCCGCTTCACGCGCACTCTCGCGGAGTTCTCCGGACACGTCTACGACCGGAGCGAGGTGCGGGTGGTCCGGGCGGACGCGCGCCGCTTCCTCCGGGACTCGTCCGAGCGATATGACCTGATCCAGCTCTCGCTCCTGCAGAACGACCCGTCACAGGGACGGAGCATCGTCGCCCGCCAGAACTGGGTCTTCACGGTCGAGGCGATGGAGACTTACCTCGCGCACCTTGCGCCGGGTGGGGCGATCGCCGTCGTCCAGAATGAAGTCGAGCTGGCCGACAAGACCGTCGCGACGGCGCTCGAGGCTTTTCGGCGCCTTGGCCTCGCGGAGCCGGAGGCCATGAGCCGGCTCGTGATCCTGGCGTCGGACGCCTCGATCCCCTTCTCCCACCTCGTCCTCACCTTCGACGCGCCTGTCTCGCCCGAGCGCCTCTCGCAGCTTCTCGCGGGAGCCGTGAAGGTTCGGGTGCGCTTCGCTCCCGGAGGGCCGGCGGAGGAGCCCTACCAAAGCCTTGCAAGCGGAGCAACGACGCTCGCGTCCTGGATCGGCCGCAGCGTTCTGGACCTGAACCCCGCGACGGACGAATCGCCCTTCTTCTTCAATCTCGGCAGGAACGCCGGCGTGGCGTGGGTCCGGCTCGGCGGAGCCTGTCTCGCCCTTGTCGTCCTCCTCGCGGCGGCCGACACACTCCTCCGGCGGAAGGAGGCGGGCCGCCTCCCTCTTCCCGGCTGGGGGGCGGGCGCCACCCTCGGGCTCGGCTACATCTTCATTCAGGCCGGATTGATCCACCGCGCCCAGTTCCTCTTCGGCAACCCGACGATCGCGGTGGCGCTGGGCGTCGGCGGGCTGTTCGTCTTCGGAAGTCTCGGCTCCCTCCTCGCCGTGCGGTTCCCCGGCGGCGCGGCGCCCTTGCGGCTCGCCCTGTTCGCAGCGGTAACGGCGATCGCCGTCGCCGGATCGACGGCACTCTGGGGGCGCGTCTCCGCCGCCTCCGCAGGAAAAGGGGATGCCGCCCTCCTGCTCGCCGTCGCCGGCCTCTTCGCGCCGCCGATGATCGCCGCCGGCGCCTGTTTCCCGGCGGTGATCGAGCGCTGGGCGGGCCTGAGGCAGCGGGCGGCGGCGGCCGTCTATGCGGCGGACGGAATCGCGTCCGTGGCGGGAGGCGCGTTCGCGGCCGTCGCGGCGCTTCATTTCGGCATCCGCGCCCTCTTCCTGGCCGCGGTCGCCTGCTACGCCGCCTGTGCTCTCCTCGCGCTCGTCCCGGGGCGCGGGCTCGTCAGGTCCTGACGACCCCGAGCCCCGCCCCCATCGGCTCCTGCCACCTCCCGTCCACGATCGTCAGCCCCGTGAAGGGGTCGTTCGAGATGAGGAGATTGCCGTCCAGGTCGAGCCAGTCGTAGAGAGGCGCGACGGCGACGCCCGCGGCGATGCCGAGCGACGACTCGATCATGCAGCCGAGCATCAGCTTGAAGCCGAGGGCCTGCCCGATCGCCGCCATCTCGTAAGCGCGGGTGATGCCGCCGCACTTGGCGAGCTTCACGTTGATGCCGTCGAAGAGGCCGACCAGCGACGGGATGTCCTTGGGATGCAGCACGGACTCGTCGCCGACGAGCGGCAGCGGCGAGGTGGCCTTGACGGCCTTCATCTGGTCGTTCTTCGACGCCGGGAGCGGCTGCTCGACGAACTCGATTCCCATCGACGCGAGCCACTTGATCTTCGCGATGGCCTCCTCGGCCGAGACCCACCCTTCGTTCGCGTCGACGCGGATCGGCTTCGTGGTCACCGCGCGAATCGCCTCGACGTTCTCCCGGTCGTTCGGAAGGCCCACCTTCACCTTCAGCGACGGGTACTTCGCCCCTTCCCTGACCTTCTGCTGCATCACCTCGGCGGTGTCGATGCCGATCGTGAACGTCGTCACGGCCATCTTCCCGGACGGCATGCCGAGCAGCCGGTGGACCGGCGCCCCGAGCTTCTTCCCTTTCCAGTCCCAGAGCGCCATGTCGAGCGCCGCGACGACCTGCGAGTCGCCCCCGGCCTCCTTCTCGGCCCGCTCGAGAAAGACAAGGTGCTCCCATGGGGAGAGACCTTCGACGGCCTTCTTCACGCGGGCAAAGGCCGCCTCGCCGGATTCCCAGCTCTGGCCATAGCGGACGTTCGCGGCCGCCTCGCCGTAGCCCGTGACGCCATCCGCCACGAGGGTCAGGAGCCCGTTCTTTTTCTCGGTCGACGAGTTGCGGGAGATCGTCCAGGGGTGGGTCAGTTTCAGGGACAGTGGCGTGAGGTCGAGGCTCGCCTTTCCGCCGGGAGCGGTCGCGGCGGCCTGCGAGGAGAGGGCGGCCTCCGGGAGAAACGCGCCCGAGGCGAGGAGGGCGGAGCTCCTGAGGAGATGCCGGCGGGTGAGGCTCTCTGTCATGTCGCGATTATGGCTCCGGATCCGCGGACCGGCCGGCGGAGTAGCATTCGAAAAAAATGACTTCGCGAGTGCGCAGGCTGGACGACGCGGAGAGCCTTCGGCGCTTCGTGCAGTCCCTCCGCGAGGGGGTCTACATCTCGACGCCCGACGGCCGCGTCCTGGACGGAAACCCCGCTTTCTTCCAGATGATGGGGGTCTCTTCCCTCGAGGAGCTGGGGCGCGTCCCCGACCTCCTCGTCGATCCCGGCGACCGCCGGCGCGAGGTGACGCTCCTGGCCCGTGACGGTGCCGTCCGGGATTTCGAAATCCGGATCCGGCGCCGGGACGGCGAAGTCCGGACCGTCATCGACACGGCCTATGCAGCTGCCGACCCGGAGACGGGCGAGACCGTCTACCACGGAATCCTCATCGACATCACCGACCGGAAGCGGCTCGAGGAGCAGCTCCGCGAGCAGAGCCTGCGCGACCCGCTGACCGGCTGTTTCAACCGGCGGTTCCTCGCCCAGTTCGCGGAGGCGAACGACCCGGGGCCGGGCTCCTGGGGCTGTCTCGTGGCCGACGTCGACCACTTCAAGGCCTACAACGACCGGCACGGGCACGCGGCGGGCGACGCCGTCCTGACCCGCTTCTCGCGGTTCCTGATGCGCCAGCTCCGAGCGGAGGAGTTCGTCGTCCGGACGGGCGGTGACGAATTCGTCGTCCTCCTCCCCGGTACCGACGAGCCGGGGACCAGCCGCGCCGCGGATCGCCTCCGGGAGGCGGCGTTGAAGGACCAGCTCGTCCCGTTCTCGATGGGATGGGCGGCCCGCGAGTCGGCCGAGCCTCTCGAGCGGACGATCCTTCGGGCCGACCGCCAGATGATCGCCGTCAAGAGCTCCGGCCCGCCGTCGGGCCTGTTCTCCCGCCGGAAGCCCGCCTGACGCGCACTCCGGGCCGGCGGGGCAGAATCGTGGCATGAAGCCGCCTTTCGGTTCCCGGTGCCTCGCGCTCCTCCCCGTCCTGCTCATGGCCCTCGTTTCGTGGCGCGCCGCCGCCGAAACGAAGGCCGTCGTCGTCGCCGCCACGGAGAACCTCTACGCCCGTCCCGACGAAACGGGCCCGGTCGACTCCCAGGCGATCCTCGGCGAGCGGGTCGTCGTTCTCGAGAGCGCGGTCGGCTTCGCGAAGGTCCGGACGCCCGACGGCAATGCCGCCTGGATCCCCGAGCGCTCGCTGCGCCGCGGCGACGCCCCACCTGCCGAGGGGACGAAAGTCGCGCGCGTGACGTCGAATTTCGCACACGTCTACGGCTCCCCGTCCTTCACGGCCGCCAAGCCTCTCCTCAGCGCCCCGGTCGGGGCCAGGACGATCTTCCTGGAAGATGAAGAGAAGTCCGGCTTTTCCTGGGTGCGTGTCGCTCTGCCGGACGGGCGCATCGGCTTCGTCGCGCGTCCGGACGTTGCCGTCTTGCCCTTCGAAGAAGAATCCCCCTCTTCGTTCCCCTTCTGATTGGATTGCTTTCGGGAAGCGCTTCCTCGGCGCACCGTACACCTGGGGCGGGACGACGCCGCTGGGCTTCGACTGCTCGGGGCTGGTGCAGAGGATCTTCACGGAGCACGGCGTCATCCTGAAAAGGAACAGCTACGAGCAGGCTTTTCAGGATCCACGCCTCGTCCCCGTGCCTTTCGAAGCTCTTCTCCCCGGTGACCTCCTCTTCTTCGGCACGGAGGAGAAGATCGACCACGAGGCGATGTGGGTCGGCGACGGGACCGTCCTTCAGTCGACGCGCCACAACGTCCCGGGCGTCCAGATCACGCCGTTCGACAGCCCTTTCCTCAAGCCCGCCTTCCGCTACGCCCGAAGGCTGAAGACTTCTTCGAATGAGAAAGGCGGACCAGGGCTCCCGGAGGCAAGGGTGCGCGACCTGCAGGGCACCCTCGACCGAATTGCGGACGGCAGCGGGGCGCGCTTCGGCATCTGGTTCAAGGATCTCGCCAGCGGGAGAACCCTTTCCAGGAACCCTTCGCTTTCCATGCACGCCGCCTCCACGATGAAGACGGCCGTCCTCCTCGAGGTGCTCCGGCGCGTGGACGCGGGGACGCTGATGCTCACGGACGAGCTGCCGGTGAAGAACGAGTTCCGGAGCTTCGTCGACGGCTCGACTTTTTCGATCGGCCTCGAGGAATCAGATGGGTCCACGGTCGCGCGCCTCGGGAAGACGGCGAGTGTGGAGTTTCTTGCGAACGAGATGATCGTCCGCTCGTCCAACCTCGCCACGAACATCCTCCTCTCCCGGGTTGGGCCCGCGGCAGGTCCAGGCCTTCACGGACGCCCTCGGCGCGCCCACCGTGAAGGTGCGCCGCTGCGTCGAGGACTCGAAAGCCTACGACAAGGGTCTCAACAACGAGACGGACGCGGTCGGGATGGGGGCGGTCATGGAGGCCGCCGTCCGGACGCCGAAGCTCTCGGCGACCGCGAAGGCGAAGGCCTGGGAGATCCTGATCGGCCAGACCTTCAACGACCAGATCCCGGCGGGGCTCCACCCGCAGTCGGGCGCGGTCGTCGGCCACAAGACCGGGAACACCTCTTCCGTCCAGCACGATGCGGCCGTCGTCCGCCTTCCCGACGGGCGGGAGTACGTTCTGGTGATCCTCGCGAACGACTTCGGGGCCAGCGACGAAGGACGGAAGCGAGTCAAGGAGGCGTCGCGGAAGATGTCCCGCGCTGTATGGGAGGCGATGGTCGCGCCGTGACGGGCGGCGCCAGAGATCCCGATGACGACGATTCTCTGTATCATCCGGAAAGAGGAGAAATCATGAAACAAGTCACTCGAATTGCGTTCTTTCTCTGCCTGGCCCTCGCCGCGGGTTCCGCGTTCGCCGCCGACGCGCCGAAAGCCGCCGGCGTCAAGAGCCTCGATGCTGCCTGGGTCAAGGCGGTCCTCGCGGGCGACGCCGCGGCTCTCGCGGCGCTCTACGCCGACGATGCCGTCCTCGTCATGCCCGGGTTGCCCGCCGCCCGGGGCGGCAAGGCCATCGCGGAGTCGTTCGCGGCCTGGCTGAAGGACGCGAAGGTCACCGAGTTCGTCCTGATGGACAGCCACTACCAGACGGGGGGACACCTCTCCGCGGGATGGGGCCGCTACAAGATGACGACGGTCCCGAAGGCGGGAGGCGCGCCGACGACCGAGACGGGAACCTACTGCGGGGTCGCCGTCGAGAAGAACGGCGTCTGGAAGTACGTCTCCGACAACGCCGCGGCAGATCCAGCGCCGCCCGCGAAGAAGTAGCCGCTACTCGATCGTCCCGCCGCCCCGCGCCTCCTGGATCCGGGCGAACGCGTCGCCGCTCCAGTCCGCGGGGCCGCGGGTCTGCGAGGCGAGCTTGCCGGCCGGGTTGTAGAACATCGTCTCGAGCGGCCGCTTGCTGTTGAGCTTCTTCGTCGTCTCGCCTTTCGGGTCGAGGTAGAGCGCGCCCGGGTCGGGCGGGACGAGCCCGTTCGACGCGAGCCACTTGTCGAGCGACGCGAAGTCCGGCGCCTCGGCGAGGAGGACGAACTCGACGCCGGAGTCCCCCTTCAGCCGTGTTTCCGTGGCGAAGAGGCCGGTCAGCTCGGCCGCCGCTCCCGGCGCCCCCGGCGAGAAGAAGTGGAGAATCAGCACCTTTTCCGGGCGGCCGACGAGGTTTCGCGAGCTGCCGTCGCGTCGCTCGGCGATGAGGCGGCCCCCCGCGTCGAGGCTGAGAATGCCGTGGTCGTGGTCGGGGTGCGAGGCCGGGACCATCGAGACCCAGAAGGCGTAGGCGAAGAGAAAGGCGGCTGCAAGGAGGGCGCCGCCAAGGGCGAGTCGTCGTCGGGAGGGTGTCATCGCGGGGATTCTAGTGGGGAACCCTCGATCACGGCGTCCGTCTCGACCCGAAAGCTCCTCAGGTTGGCGAATTCGAACCGGAAGCCCGTGTCGAGGCGGAAGAAGAGGGCCTTCTTCCCGATCACATGCAGGTCGACGGTGCACGGGAACCAGAGGCCGCCGTCGAGGCGCTCGCTCTGGTAGGTCATGCCGGCGTCCTTCACGTTTGCGAGGAGGCCGCCGCCCACCTTCAGGTTCTTCGTCAGATGCGCCTCGAGAGAAGTGATTTGCAGGTCCGTCGCGTCGATCACGGCGCGCCCCCCCATCGACGCGAGCGCCCGGTCGGAGACCGAGCGGAGCGGGACTCCGGGCCGCGGGGCAAAATCGAGAACGTACACCGGCCGCCCGTCGCGGACCTCCTCCGCGACGAACCTCAGCTCGAACCGGGAGAGCAGCTCCGAGAGCCGCCGGTCGTCCACGATCGGATCGTCCTCGCTCCCGGAGACGTCGGGCGGCGCCGAGGCCCGCCGGGCGGCGCGCTCCTCGACGCGGCGTCTCCGCTTGCCGTCCTCCTCCGCCGCCTCCCGGACCTCCTCGGGCGTGGCGGGACGCCCGTCCACCTGGATGAGATCCCGGCTTCCCTCGGTGCCGGCCTCGCCCGCCAGAACGTAGTAGAGCCGCCGATGAACCTCCTTCGGACGGCCATCCTTCTCATACGTCGTCCGGACCTCGAGGAGGTCGTACGTGGCTCCGCTCCAGCGCTTCTCCAGCAGGCGCTGGTTCTGCGCGACGAGCCGGGCGAGCCGCTCGGGATCGAACGGCGGCACGGGCTCCGTTCCGCGCCCCGTCGCGGGGAGCAGGGCGAGCACGCCGAAGAGCGCCCCGACGATCCGGCGGAGGTCCCACATCGCTTTCACTATACGGCGGCCGCGGCGGATACGATTCCACCGGGGAGGTCGCGCATGAAGGTCGTCGTCACGGGCGGAACGGGCTTCATCGGGCGCCGGCTCTGCGCGCGCCTTCTCGCGAAGGGGCGCGACGTCGTCGTTCTCTCCCGCGGCGCCGCCCGGCAGACCCTGCCGAAGGAGATCCAGATCGTCCCCTGGCAGAGCGGAGTGTCCGGCTGGGAGGCTGCCGTCGACGGCGCCGACGGGATCGTAAACCTCGCGGGCGAGAGCGTCGCCCAGCGCTGGACCGCGGGAGCGAAGGCGCGGATCGTGTCGAGCCGCCTCGAAGCGGTAGCCGCGCTCGCGGGCGCGATCGCGACGGCGGGCAAGAAGCCCGCCGTCGTCGTGAACGCCTCCGCCGTCGGCTACTACGGCTCTCGGGGCGACGAGGAGCTCGGCGAGTCGGCGCCTCCGGGCGACGACTTCCTCGCCCGCACCTGCGTCGCGTGGGAGGCGGCCGCGGCCCGCCTCGCGGCGCCGGGTCTCCGCGTCGTCCGCGTCCGGATCGGGACCGTGCTCTCCGCCGAGGGGGGCGCCCTCGCGAAGATGCTCCCGGCGTTTCAGTTGTTCGCCGGTGGCCCGGTCGGCGGCGGTGCCCAGTGGATGTCGTGGATCCACCGGGACGATCTGGTCGACCTCCTCGTCCTCGCGCTCGAGGATGGCCGCCTCGAAGGCGCCCTCAACGCGACCGCACCTGAACCCGTGCGAAACCGGGAGTTTGCCGCGGCGCTCGGAAAGGCGGTCCACCGTCCGGCGATCGCGCCCGTGCCGGCCGCCGCCGTGAAGCTCCTCTTCGGCGAGATGGCGACCGTCGTCCTCGAGGGTCAGCGCGCCGTCCCCACGAAGGCGCTCGCCCTCGGCTACGCCTTCCGGTTTCCCCGCCTGCCCGAAGCGCTCGCGGACGCCGTCCGGCGCTGAGCGCTACTCCGGTGTGACCGGGCCGAGCGAGCGGAGGACGCGAAGCGACTGCTCGTTCCCGTCGATCACCGGCTGGCGAACCGCGGCCTGCGCGTCCTCGATCGACTCGCGTTCGGCGCCGAGCGGCAGGAGCCCGATCGCCTGGTGCCGGCCGGAGCGTTTCGCGAGGAGAAGCGCCCGGTCGGCGAGCCGTAGCACCTCGTCGTAGCCGACGGCCTCCGGCGCCCACGGCAGCCACGGGAACGGGGCCCAGCCGACCGAGCAGGTACGGAAGACCTGCCGCCCCTTGCCGAGGTCGGACGGCTCGCGGGAGACGACCGAGACGATCCGCTCGGCGAGGAGGCCTGCCTGATCCCGGTCCGCCTCGTGCGAGACGATGAGAAACTCCTCGCCGCCCCAACGGATCAGGTCGTCCGATTTCCGGACGACACTCGCGAGGCGCCGCGCGACCTCGACGAGGACTCGGTCTCCGGCGTCGTGCCCGAACTGGTCGTTGACCTCCTTGAAGTGGTCGAGGTCCACGAGGTAGAAGATCAGGTCGCGGCTGTCGGGGGCGGGCCCTCCCTTCGCGTTGCGAAATGCGCGCAGGACCTGCGCGACCCCTTTCTCGATCGAGGCGGGAAAGAAGCGGCGGTTCCGGAGGCCCGTGAGCGGGTCGGTCAGCGACGCTTCCTCGAGCTCCCGATTCGCGGCGGCCAGGGCGGCACTCCTCTCGGCGACCGCGGCCTCGAGGCGACGGCGGTCCTCCTCGAGGGCGCTCGTCCGCCAGCGGGTGACGCCCCCGACCGCCCCGAAGAGGACGAGCGCGGCGGAGATCCACGCCCACCACTCCTGCCACCACGCGGGCTCCACCGAGAACGACCATGCGGCTGGCGCCGACGCCTCGCTCCCGTCCGAAAGCGTCGCCGTCACCTCGAACCGGTAGTCGCCCGACGGAACCGCCGAGTAGCTGACCTCGCCGAGCGACGTCTCCACCCACGGCGCGTCGAGCCCGAGAAGCCGGTAGCGGTACCGCACCTGGCGCGGCGCGACGAAGGTCAAGGCCGCCCACGAGATTCGAAGGTCGCGTTCCCTCCGGGAGAGGCGCGCGGGGGACGAGAGGTCGAGGCGCCGCCCGCCCGCCCACGCCTCGAGGAGGACGACCGGCGGCTTCGGGCGCGGCGCCTCGCGAGGGCCAGGCCGGAAACGGACGAGCCCGCGGCTCGTCCCGAACCAGACGGTCCCGTCGCGCTCGGCGAAGAACGCGAGCTGGTTCAGGTCGTCCGACAGGAGTCCACTGGAACGTCCGTAGTGGACCGGCGGGCCCGAGACCGGATAGACGTCGACACCCGCCGTCGTGCCGGCCCAGAGCGAGCCCGCGGCGTCGAGTCCGAGGAAGACCGTCTTGGCGCGGGGCGCTCCCGGCGCCGGGGCAAGCGGCGTGACGAAGAGGCGGTCCCCCGGGAGAACGACGATGCGGTCCAGCCCGGGCGCCTCGCGGTGGCCCACCACGAAGCCGCCGTCGGGAAGGAGGACGAGCGACGAGAGGTCGGGCGAGCGGAGGCCGGCCTCGACCCCGAAGCGCCGCGGGTCGGATCCCGTCAGCCGGTAGAGCCCCCCCTCTCCCACCGCCCAGACGACGCCGGACCCGTCCTCCGCGAAGGCGTAGATCCGCGCGTCGTCGCGCCCGCCGGGATTCGCCGCCTTTTCGAACCGGTCCCCGGTCCCGGGAGCCGGAAGGTGAAAGAGCCCGCGGTTCGTTCCGGCCCAGAGGTCCCCTTTCCGGCCGCGAAAGAGCGAGACGACGCGGACCCCCGCCGGGTCGAAACCCGCGAGGTCGCAGCGCTTGAAGGCTCCGGGGGCCGGGCCGACCCGCGTGACGCCCCCCGGCCAGAGCCCCACGAAGATCCGGCCGTCGGTCCCCGCGGCCAGCGCCTGCACCGTATCGCCGCCCAGCCCGTCGGCGTCGCGATATGTCGTGATCGTGCCGTCGGCCGGATCGATCCGGTTCAGACCGCCCTCGGTTCCGACCCAGAGCGCGCCAGGGCGCCGGGCGCCCTCCTCGCGAACAACCGCCCAGACGAGGTTGTGCGCCAGCCCCTCGGACTCCCCTCCTCCGCGGAACGCGCCCTGCCCGAGCCGGCGCGCGAGCCCCTCGCCGGCGATCCCGAGGAAGAGGGACCCCTCGCGGTCGACGAGCGCCACGTTGACCGTCGAGCCCGGGAGGCCGTCGTGGGGTCCGAGCAGCTTCCAGACGCCTCCGTCCTTCCGCGCGAGGCCCCGGATCGTCGGCACGACGATCTCGCCTCCGTCGCCGAGCGCGAGGCGCCCGCTCTCACTGGAAGCCGGGAGCCCCGTGTCGTCGCGGACGAAGGTCGCCGCGTCGCGGTCGCGCCGCCAGAGCGTCCGGAGCGTGCGGACCCAGAGGCGGCCGTCCCGGTCGGTCTCGATCCGGTCGATCGTCTCGCCCGGGGGGAGCGGGATCGCCGTGCCGACCTCGCGCGTGCCGCGGACATCGGTCCATCTCGAGGGAAGTCCCGCGCGCGACCCAGAGCGTTCCGTCCGGCGCCCGATGGAGCCCGGTGATCTTCGTCTCGGGCCGCCCGCCGGAGCGCGGGACGAACCGGAAGCGCCCGCCTTCGTAAAGGAAGAGGCCGTTCCCGGTGCCGACCCAGAGCCTCCCCGCGTCGTCCGACGCGAGCTGCCCGTCGAGAATGTCCGTCGCCGCCAGGCCGGACTCGGAGCCGACGGCCACGAATTGACCGCCTTCGCGGCGGGCGAGCCCGGTCCGGGTCCCGGCCCAGAGCGTCCCGTCCTTCGTCTCGTGGAGGACGTTGATGCGGGCGTCGAGCGCCGCGAGCTCGGCGCCCATCTTCACGAACTGCCGCCCGTCGAACCGAAAGAGGCCATCGTCCGTCCCGACCCAGAGGAATCCGGTCCGGTCCTGAAGCAGCGACTCGACGTTCAGATCGGCAAGGCCGTCTTCACGCCCATAGAGGGAGAAGACGTAACGCCCTTCGAAGGGGACCACGGGCCGCGCCGGCTTCGGCGCCGGCGCAGCTTGCGCCGGAGCGCGAAGCCCGATTCCCAGGAATAGAGCCCCGAGAGCGGCCGTCAGGGCCCACGATCCTCGATCTCCGGTCATGCACAAAGTGTACGCAACCTCACCGCTCAGCGGGTCAGCTTCCGGTACCTGATCCGGTGGGGCTGGTCGGCCTCGGCGCCGAGGCGGCTGTGCCGGTCGGCCTCGTAGTCCTGGTAGTTGCCCTCGTACCAGACGGTCTTGCTGTCGCCTTCGAAGGCCAGCATGTGCGTGGCGACGCGGTCGAGGAACCAGCGGTCGTGACTGATGACGACGGCACAGCCGCCGAAGGCGAGCAGCGCCTCTTCCAGGGCGCGAAGCGTGTCGACGTCGAGGTCGTTCGTCGGCTCGTCGAGGAGCAGGAGGTTGCCGCCCCTCTTGAGCGTCCGGGCGAGGTGTAGGCGGTTCATCTCGCCGCCCGAGAGGTTCGCCACGAGCTTCTGCTGGTCCGCGCCTTTGAAGTTGTACATCGCGCAGAAGGCACGGCTCGGCATCTCGCGCTTGCCGAGCATGACGAGGTCCTGGCCGCCGGAAAGCTCGTCGTGGACCGTCTTCTTCGCGTCGGGCTTCTCGCGGTTCTGGTCCACGTAGCTCGGGACGACGGTTTCGCCGATCTGAAGCTTGCCGCCGTCGGGCAATTCGAGCCCCATGATCATCCGGAAGAGGGTCGTCTTTCCGGCGCCGTTCGGGCCGATGACGCCGACGATGCCGCCCCTGGGCAGGTCGAAGTTGAGATCGTCGAAGAGCAGCTTGTCGCCGTAGGCCTTCTTCACGCCCTCGGCCCTCACGACGACGTCTCCGAGCCGCGGGCCCGGCGGGATGTAGATCTCGTTCGTCTCTCCCCGGGCCTCGATCCCGCTCTCCGACACGAGCTGCTCGTACGCCTGCAGGCGCGCCTTGCTCTTCGCCTGCCGCGCGCGCGGGGCCATGCGCACCCATTCCAGCTCGCGCTTGAGCGATCGCTGGCGCGCGCTCTCGGTCTTCTCCTCGATCTCGAGGCGGGCCTCCTTCTGCTCCAGCCACGAGGAGTAGTTCCCCTTCCAGGGAATTCCCGCCCCGCGGTCGAGCTCGAGGATCCAGCCCGCGACGTTGTCGAGGAAGTACCGGTCGTGCGTCACGGCGACGACCGTACCGGGATACTCCTTCAGGAACTGCTCGAGCCACGCGACGGACTCGGCGTCGAGGTGGTTCGTCGGCTCGTCGAGGAGGAGGAGATCCGGACGTTGAAGGAGGAGCCTGCAGAGCGCCACACGCCGCTTCTCGCCGCCCGAGATCTTCGTGACGTCGGCGTCTGGCGGCGGGCAGCGGAGGGCGTCCATCGCGGTCTCGAGCGTCCGGTCCAGCTCCCACCCGTTCGCGGCCTCGATGGCGTCCTGAACCCGGCCGTACTCGGCCATCACCTTCTCCATCTCGGCGTCGGGAAGCGCCTCGCCCATCTTCTCGGAGAGCTCGTCGAAGCGCGCGAGGAACGCCTTCAAAGGGGCGACCCCCTCCTCGACGTTTCCGAGGACGGTCTTCTTCGGGTCGAGCTGCGGATCCTGAGAGAGGAGCCCGATCCGCGTCCCCTCGGCCGGGTACGCCTCGCCGGTGAATTCCTTCTCGACGCCGGCCATGATCCGGAGAACGGTCGATTTTCCCGCCCCGTTCAGGCCGAGGATGCCGATCTTCGCGCCGGGGAAGAAGGAGAGGTAAATGCCCCGGAGAATCTCCCGCTTCGGCGGGACGACCTTCCGGAGGTTCTGCATCGTGAAGATGTACTGTTGAGCCATGGGACGCGGAATCTAACAGGGTCCGCTTGAAATCAGATTAGACTTGATCTAAAGTAACTCCGGAGGCACCTCATGGCGAAGAAGACCACCAGGAAGAAAGACTCCGGCGCCGTCGTCCGGACGCTCAACCGGCAGCAGGCGAACGCCCTCGTCGCCTACCTCAACTACAAGAAGTACCACTGGCTCACCTACGGGCCGCTCTTCCGAGACATCCATCTCATGCTCGACGAACAGGCGGCCGCGACGTACGCGATGATCGACGAGCTCGCCGAGCGGGCCCTCATGATCGGCGGCGCGCCGGTCGCCGACCCCGCCGACTACCTCCCCGCCGCGACGGTGAAGCCCTCGAAGGGAACGCTCTCGCTCCGGAAGATGCTCGAGGAGACCACCGCCACGCTCGACACGATCGTCGAGGAGATGCACGAGGACGCCGAGACCGCCACGAAGGCCGACGACATCGGCACCGCCGACCTCTACACGCGCCTCGTCCAGGTCCACCAGAAGAACCGCTGGTTCCTCGCGGAGATCCTGAGGAAGAAGGACGGCCTGACGAGCTGACGCCCGTAAACTGGGGGCATGGTCCAGAAGCGCCGTGCCCCCAGCCTGTCCCTCCTTCCCGCCGTCCTCACCCTCGCGCTCTCCGCCCCGCTCGCCGCGGACGACGCGGCCGCGAAGCGCCCCTTCACGCTCGCCGACTTCTACCGTGTGGCCGGCGTCGCCGACCCCGTCCTCTCCCCCGACTCGAAGAGCGTCGTCTACGCCGTCACGACGAACGACGTGAAGTCCGGGACGCGGACGCAGGCCCTCTGGCGCGTCGACGCCGCCGGCGGCCCGGCGCGTCAGATCACCTTTTCCGGTGCGAAGGACAGCCATCCCTTCTTCTCACCCGACGGGAAGACGCTGGCGTTCGTCTCGACGCGCGCCGGCGACCCGCAGGTCTTCTTCCTGCCGACGGCCGGCGGCGAGGCCGAGAAAAAGACCGACGTCCCCGGCGGCGTCTCCAACCCGGTCTTCTCCACCGACGGGACCAAGCTCCTCTTCGCCGCCGAGGTGGACCCCGCGTGCGGCGCGGACGCCCCCTGCAACCGGGCCTCCATCGAGGCGCGGGAGAAGAACAAGCTGAAGGCGTGGGTCGAGGACGGGCTCCTCTACCGCCACTGGGATTCGTGGAAGGAGGGGCGGCGGACGCACGTCTTCGTCCTCGACCTCGCGACAGGAAAGACGGTCGATGCGACCCCCGGCGACTTCGACTCCCCCGTCCACTCGGTCGGCGGCCCGCGCGGCTTCGACCTCTCCCCGGATGGAAAGGAGCTGGCCTTCGCCTCGGACCGGACAGGCGACCCCGCCACGAGCACGAACGCCGACGTCTGGGTCGTCAGGCTCGACGGCGGCCCCGAGGCGCTCGCTTCGCCGAAGAACCTCACCGCGCTGAATCCGGGATGGGACGGCACGCCGCGCTGGTCGCCCGACGGGAAGTCGCTCGCCTTCCGGCGTCAGCTCATTCCCGGGCTTCGAGGCGGACCGTTTCCGGATCGTCGTCCTCGACCGGGCAACCCGGAAGGAGAAGGACCTGACGGCGGGTTTCGACGACACGGTCGGAGCCATCGAGTGGTCCGCCGACTCGGCGAAGCTCTGGTTCACCGCCGACGTGAAAGGGCGGACACCGCTTTTCGAGGTCGCGGCCGCCACCGGGAAGATCCGCGCGGTGACCTCCGTCGGCTTCCTCGACGCTTTCGAGATCGCGAAGGACGGCTCCTTCGCCGTCGTCGAGCGGCGGCGGATCCACCAGCCGACGGAGATCTGGCGGATCGACATCGCCCCGAAGCCGAACGCTGAGGGAATCCGCCTGACGACGCACAACGCCGCCCTCGAGGCCGAGGTCGACATCCGCCCCGCGGAGGAGATGATCATCCCCGGCGCCGGCGGAGAGCCGGTCCAGACGTGGATCGTCAAGCCGCACGGCTTCGACGCGTCGAAGAAGTACCCGCTGATCCTGAACGTCCACGGCGGGCCGCAGTCGCAGTGGGCCGACTCGTTCCGGGGCGACTGGCAGGTCTACCCGGGCGCCGGCTACGTCGTCGCCTTCCCGAATCCGCACGGCTCGACCGGCTTCGGGCAGGCCTACACCTCGGCGATCTCCGGCGACTGGGACGGCAAGGTGATGGAGGACGTCGCGAAGGTCACCGACGCTCTCGAGAAGCTCCCGTACGTCGACAAGGACCGGATCGGCGCAATGGGCTGGTCGTGGGGCGGCTACGCGATGATGTGGCTCGCCGGCCACACGACGCGTTACAAGGCGCTGGCCTCGATGATGGGGGTCTACGACCTCCGGTCGATGTACAGCGCGACCGAGGAGCTCTGGTTCCCCGAGTGGGATCTGAAGGGCCCGCCGTGGGCGAATCCCGAGGGGTACCGGAAGCAGTCTCCGTCGGAGTACGTAAAAGGCTACAAGACGCCGACGCTCGTCCTGACCGGCCAGAAGGACTTCCGCGTCCCGTACGCGCAGTCGCTGATGTTCTTCACCGATCTCCAGAAGATGAGGGTGCCGTCTCGCCTCGTCGTCTGGGAGAAGGCGGGGCACTGGCCCGGCTGGCAGGAGATGGCTCTCTACTACGCCGCCCACCTCGACTGGTTCGCCCGGTACCTCGGCGGCGCGCCATCGCCGTGGGACCCGAAGGCGATGGCCGCGGGAAAAGTCTGGGACGCGGCGCCGCCCGCGACGAAGTGACGAGGTGTTCTCGCGCCGGACGCCGAAGGTCCAAGCTCTCAACCGCCTGGCCCGCGCGCTTTCGGCAAGGGCGGCACCGCCGCTCGACCTGACCGTCACGAACCCGACGGCCGTCGGGCTCGACCTGCCGGAAGATTCGCTCGCCGCGCTTGCCGACGCCAGCGGCCTCCGGTACGAGCCCGACCCGAAGGGGCTCCTGTCGGCCCGGGAGGCCGTGGCGTCGTACTACGCGGCGCGGGGCGGCAGCGCCGATCCCGGAGCGGATCGTCCTGACCGCCTCCTCGAGCGAGGCGTACGGATTCCTTCTGAAGCTCCTCTGCGATCCGGGCGACGCGGTCCTCGTCCCGGCGCCGAGCTACCCGCTCCTCGACGCGCTCGCGGAGCTGGAGAGCGTGGCGATCCACCGCTATCCGCTCGTCGCGGCCGGGGGCTGGGCGTTTCACGCGGCGGCGGTCGCGCACGAGGTCGATCGCCTGGCAGCCGCCGGGACGCGAGTCGGCGCGGTCGTCCTCGTCAGCCCGAACAACCCGACGGGAACCGGCGTTGCCCGCGGAAGAGCTCGCTCGCGCTCCTCTCCCTCGCCCGCGTCGCACGGCTTCGCCGTGATCTCGGACGAGGTCTTCCTCGACTACCGGTTCGCGGACCGCCCCGGCGACGTCCGCGTCGCGGCGGCTGAGGCCGGCGCCCTCGTCTTCTCCCTCGGCGGCCTCTCGAAGTCGGCGGCCCTCCCCCAGCTCAAGCTCGGCTGGATCCTCGCGAACGGGCCGCAAGACCTCCTCGCGGACGCCCTCTCGCGCCTCGAGTGGATCGCCGACGCCTACCTCTCCGTCGGGACGCCCGTCCAGCTCGCGTTGCCGGCTCTCTTCGAGCATGGTCACCGCGCCGCCGCCGGCCGTCAGGAGGCGCGTGCGTGGAGAACCACGCGGACGCTGGCGGCCGCGTTTCCGCCCGGTGTTCCGGTGTCAGCCGAGCCGCTCACGGGGGGCTGGTCGGCGGTCCTCCGCGTCCCCGCCGTCGAGCCGGAGGAGGAGCTCGTCCTCCGGCTTCTCGCCGACCACGACCTCCTCGTCCACCCCGGCTACTTCTACGATTTCCCGCGCGAGGGCTTCCTCGTCCTGAGCCTCCTCGCGCGTCCGAACCTCTTCGCCGCAGGCGTCGCCCGGCTCCGGAGCGCCCTCCCGCGCTGACCCGGCCGCCGTTCGCTCATAATCGTCCGCTCCCAAGAGCCCGATGTCACAGACGGTCGCGGTGCCGCTCTGGCTCGCCCTCCTCGTCCTCGCCCTCGCGGCGTGGGCGCTCATCGACCGCCTGCTCGTCCCGGGCGTCCGCTTCGTTCTCCGGCAGCGGGCGAACCGCCTCCTCGACCGCCTCGAGACGCAGTTCCAGATCCGGATCGAGCCCTTCAAGCTGACGAAGCGCGAGGTCCTCGTCGACCGACTCCGCTTCGACCCGCAGGTCCTCGCCGCCGCGGACGCGGCCGCGAAGGCCGAGGGAGCGCCGCGCGAGGTCGTGGCCGCCCGGGTCGCGACCTACGTGCAGGAGATCGTCCCCGCGTTCAGCGCTTACGCCTACTTCCGGGTTGGCTACGCGCTGGCCCGCGGCCTCGCGCGCGCCCTCTACCGCGTCCGGCTCGGCACGACCGACGCCGCCGCGCTGGCGGCGATCCCGAAGGAGTCGACGGTCGTCTTCGTCATGAACCACCGGTCGAACATGGACTACGTCCTCGTCGCCTACGTCGCCGCCGAGAAGACGGCCCTCTCGTACGCCGTCGGGGAGTGGGCGCGCGTCTGGCCCCTGGAGACGCTCTTCCGCTCGATGGGGGCCTACTTCGTCCGGCGCGACTCGGGGAACGCCCTCTACCGGAAGGTCCTCGAGCGGTACGTGGCGATGGCGGTGGACGGCGGCGTGACTCAGGCCTTCTTCCCCGAGGGGGGCCTCTCCCGGGACGGAGCGCTCCGGCCTCCGAAGATCGGCCTCCTCGACTACATGCTCCGGGCGTTCGACCCCGAGGGCCCGCGAGACCTCGTCTTCATCCCGGTCGGCCTGAACCTCGACCGGACGCTCGAGGACCGGACGCTCCTCCGCGACCTCGAGCCCGAGACGCCGAAGGCGGGGCTCGCCGCGACCGCGGCAACGACGCTCCGCTTCCTCGGGCACAACGCGCTCCTCCTCGCCTCCAACCGCTGGCACCGGTTCGGCTACGCCTGCGTGAACTTCGGGGCGCCGCTCTCGCTCAAGGCCTGGCTCGCCGACCGGGCGGTCGACCTTCCGCGCCTTGACAAGCAGGCCCGCCTCGCCCGCGCGAAGGAGCTCGCGGGCGATCTGATGGGAGCCGTCGGGCGCGTGATCCCCATTCTCCCGGTGCCGCTCCTCGCGAGCGTCCTGGCCCGCGAGCCCGAGCGCCGCTACACCCCGCTCGAGCTGAAGGCCGAGGCGCTGGCGCTCCTTTCGCGCTTCGAGGCCGCCGGCTCCCCCGTCTACGTCCCGCGCCGCGACCGCGACTACGCGATCGACTTCGGCCTGAAATCCCTCGCCCAGCGGCACCTCGTCGTCGAGAACGACGGCCTCCTTCGCGCGAATCCGGCCGACCTTCCGTTGCTCACCTACTACGCCAACTCCATCGCGCACTTCCTACCGGCGCTTTGAGACAGGGAAATACCAGGGCGGGACGGTGTCGGCCAGCGAGCGCGGATCGATCCAGAGCCGCTCCACAGCGGCCGCCACGTCCGGAGCGCTCGCGCGGAGGTTCTCGAGGACCTCCGCCTCGTCGATGGTGAGGCTTTCCTTCGGCGGGATCCAGCTGCTTTCCGGATGGAGGCGTTGGACCGCGCTGTTGACCTGCAGCGCCTCGAGGCTCCGGAATCCGTCGCGTACAAGCGGGCCGCTGCCCCACGTCCGCCGGAGGCCCGCGTCCGTCCGAAGGATCGTCGCGAAAAGACGCCCGGCGCTGTCCACGCCGAGGCGCGCGAGAGCCTTCCGCACCGCTTCCTGTCTCCCGATCCGATCCGCCGCGCCCCTGAAATCGAATGGGGCATCGCTGCCGAC
Source organism: uncultured Acidobacteriota bacterium (assembly GCA_963721385.1). Lineage (GTDB taxonomy): Bacteria > Acidobacteriota > Thermoanaerobaculia > UBA5066 > UBA5066 > DAOMFB01. The sequence goes on along the minus strand of CAVRJB010000019.1, from coordinate 135,833 downwards.
CAGGACGAGGTCGCGGCCCCAGCCGGAAAAGAGCAGCACGTGCCGGAAGGAGTGGACGAAAGTGGCCACGATCAGATTCACCCCGTCGGGCCCCATCTGGATCTCGGGGAGCCACTGGCTCACGATGCCGCCCGCCGAAAGCCGCCGCCTGATGGACTCGTAGTAATCGAGCGAGTAGAGACGCGAGATTCCCGGCTGGAGCGGCGGCGGCGGCTCCATCGTGACGAAGTCGTAAGGCCCCTCCGCGAACTTCAGGAACTGCCGCCCGTCGTCACAGATCAGCCGGAGACGCGGATCGGCGAGGACGTTCCCGTTCGATTCCGCGAACCAGCGATTCATCAGGAAGACGCTCGTGTTCAGGTCGACGACGTCGACGGACGTGATGTCCGGATGTGTCCGGATCGCGTCCGCCGTCGCGCCAATGCCGAAACAGATGAGCAGGGCCCGGTTCGGGCCCGGGTGCAGGAGCATCGGCAAGTGCGCCATCATCCGCATGTAGACCTGGCTGGAGGCGCTCGTGCCTGACATCGAGTGTCCGTCGAACATCAGCGATCGGCTTTTCGGCGCGCCTTTCTCCCGCACCCAGAAGAGATGCTGTGGCGTGCTCCGGTACGCGCCCGGAATCGCCCCGACGCCTTGCTGCCCGCCGATCTTCGTCATGTCGGGAGCGCGCGACAGGATGGCCATCGCGAGCCCGAGGGCGAGAGCGGCGACGACGTACCGGCTTCCACGGGGCGGCCCGCCGTCGCGCGGGGAGAGAGTCAGGAGCCCGAGCCCCAGGCCGGCCGCCACCGCAAAAACCCGCGCGGCGTAGAAGAAGTTGACGTACGGCAAGGCCCATCCGAAAAGGAGAACACCGCCCAAGAAGCTCAGTGTATTCGCGCCGTAAGTGAAGGAGAGGTCCTCGCCGCGCGCCTGCTTCCGGTCGCAAAGATCCGGCAGAAACGTGGACCAGAGGGCGTAAGGAAGGAAGAGGATGAGGCCCGTCCCCAGCACGGACACGGCGACGGCCGCTGCATACGGAGAAGCGAAGGGCATCTCCTCGATTCCCCACAAGACGAGCGCCTCGGAGAGCCGTGGCTGGCGAAGCCAGACGGCCACGCACGCCGCCAGCCCGAGCCAGCCGGCCACGACGAGCGGGCCGCGCGCTGGCGCCGAGCGGTGGACGCACGTGGAGGCGATCCAGATACCAAGAATCGAGAAGAACGCGAGGAGAGCGAACGTGCCCCGCGTCGGACCCAGCGTCAGCTTCACGAGAACGAAGGCCAGGGACTGGGCACCTCCGCAGAGGAACCCGCTCAGAACCACGGGGTAGACGGAGAGCGGGGGTCCCGTCGCGCGTGCATTGGCCCCACCCGCCGCGCGTGGGGTGCCCGCCGCCGGCGCCACTCGCGTGAACCAGAGGCCGAGGCCGACCGTCCCGGCCGTAGCGACCGCCAGGCAGCCGAAATACCCGATGGCGCCGAGACCCCAGAATTCCGTCACGAGGACCGCAAGGCTCGCGCCGAGCGTGTTGGCGGCGTAAAGACGGCTCGGCAGCCGCGCGTCCGAAGGAAAGAGCGAGCAGAGGTACGGAAAGGTCAGCCCCATCAGGAAACAGGGGAGGCCGACCACGACGACGGCGAGGCCCAGCTTCAGAGCGTCGTAGGAGAGCGACGGCACGTGCAGCAGAAGCCCGTCGACAAGGCGACGCCGGTACGGAAACGAGCCCAGAAACGGTTTGAGCGGGAGACGCGTCAGGAGGACCAGCGCCGCCGACACGAAGCCCACGAGCAGTTCCGTCCTCCCGTAATTCCGAAGGCCGCGCCCGCCGAAACGGGCCTCGACGGCACGGTAGACGCGGTCGGAGGAAACGGCGCCAAGGCCGAGGCCACCGATGAAGGCGCCGAGGACGACGAGAAACGTCGTTCCCGAGGCGCCAAGCTCCTCGGCAAAGAGGTGAGTCCAGACGACCTGGTAGACGAGGGCGCAGGAACCGGACAGCGCATAGGCGATGCCGAGACCTCGCGGCGGCCGGACCTCAGCGACGCTCACGGCGAGACGGGCCCCTTCTTCCGGCTTCTCGTGGTCCTGATCTGCACGCGGCCAGTGTCTTCCGGTAGGGGCCCTCGGGCTCCAGATCCGACGCGCCGACGAGGCCCGAATGGTAGAGGCGGGCGTCGACGCGGGACAGAGAGAGCGCCTGCGCGCGGGTCAGGAGCGGGTGGAAGCGCCGCGTGGCGATCCAGTCGCTGACGTCGCAGATGTTCCCGTCCGCCGTCTCCCACCCCTGCCCGTCGAAGCGCGAGAGGTTCACCGGACGGGTGAAGGTGCGGAGGGTCCGCTCGCCGGCCGGACTGTAGTAGTCCTCGAAGTAGCTCATGACGAGGTCGCGAACGGTCCGGTAGACGGGAGACCGGAATCGCAGTCCGGCGTAGTTCGACTTCGCGACGGCGCCCCACGATCGTCCCCCCCGGCCGTCGGCCGCGGTGAAGAGGGCGACGACGTGGTCCGTGTCCCGGACCGCCCGCAGCTGGATCACGAGAGGCGGCCGCCCGTGGAAACGAAGCGCGGCGGCAGCGAAGATCGAGCCTTCGCCGCAGTGAGCGGTCCGGTCGCGGAGGACGGCGCGCGGCGACCGGCAGGTCTCGCCGTCTCGCTCGTGGTTGTACGCGAGGCCCTCGTCGAGGAAGCGCTGGATCTTCTCGGGCGACGAGAGCCGCTTGAGGACGGCCCGTTCAGCCGCCGTGTAGCCGCTCCCCGCGGCGCTCTTCCCGAGGCGTCTTCGCTCTTTCATTTCTCAGGCTTCCGGAGTGCGCGAATTCTACGGGACCCCGCGAGCGGCTTCCCTACAATCGCGCCATGGAGGCGGCGTTTCGCATTCGGGATGAGGGCGGGGCCGTTTTCGAGGACTTCGCCCCCGGGGTCGCCGCCGGGTTCACGACGCGGGCCCTCGTTCCCGACCCTCTCCCGCCACGCGACGGCGTCCGGGCGCTGGCCGAGGCTCTCTCCTCTCCAAACGCCGAGACCGTCCGCGCGAAGCAGGTTCACGGGCGCGGCGTCGTCGTCTTGGCCGAGCCCGCCGCCTGGGGCTCCGACACGCAGACGGGAGAGGCCGACGCCCTCGTCACCGACCGGAGAGGCCGCCTGCTCACCATCGCGTCCGCGGACTGCGTTCCGATCCTCCTCGCCGACAGGACGGGAACGTGGATCGCCGCCGTCCACTCCGGCTGGCGCGGGACCGAGGCGAGGCTCCTCGACGCCGTGCTGGACGTCTTCGCCGAGCGCGGCGCGACGGCGGGCGACCTCGTCGTGGCTTTCGGCCCCTCGATCGCGAGGGACAACTACCCGGTCGGTCCCGAGGTGGCCGCCGCGCTCGACAAGGCCTTTCACGGCATTCCCCTCCCGGCCGGCGCGCGGGCGCAGGGCCTCGGCGACCGGACGCTCGTCGAGGTCGCGGCCTACAACCGCTCCCTCCTCCTCGCCCGCGGCGTCCCGAAGGAGAACATCGTCGAAACCGGCCTCTGCACGTTCGAGCGCGACGACCTCTTCCCCAGCTATCGCCGCGACGGCGCCGGGTGTGGCCGGATCTTCACCGGGATCGTCAAGCGGTGAGCGGCGGGCTCCGCCGCGCGGCGATTCCGCTCCTTCTCGCCGGGGCGTTCGCAGGGGTCGCGGCCGCCGTCGCGCTCAACGTCATCGCGCCGGCGGGGCCGCTCGACTGGGACGAGGGGTCCCACGCCCTGTTCGGCCTTCGGGCGCTCGAGGCGCTGCGCCGTTTCGACCTCCTCACGTTCCTCTACGACTCGTACCGCTCGGTCTACTGGCCGCCTCTCGATTCGTGGCTGCTCGCGGGCGTCTTCTCGATGGCTGGAGCCTCGGCGGCGTCGGCACGGGCGGCGAGCCTCGTCGCCCTCGCCGCGGCGGCCATCTTCACCTTTCTCGCCGGACGGAGAATCGGAGGACCGGCCGCCGGCGCCATGGCCGCCCTCGCGCTCCTCGCCGCGCCGGGCGTTGCCGTCCTCTCGGGGCGCGCGATGCTCGAGGTTCCGGCGCTCGCCTTCCTCACGGCCGGGCTCTTCGCCTCGGCGGTCTTCCTCGACCCGTCGCGGGTCCCGACCCGGACGGCCGCCGCGCTCCCCGGGCTCCTGGTCTTCGCGACCTTTCTGACGAAGGCGAACTACGGGGTCCTTCTGGCGCTTGCCCTCACTGCGACTTTTCTCGCCACCCGGGGCGGCGACCCCGGCCCCCGCCGGCGCTCCTGGCTCCTCGCCGCCTTGGGCCTCGCGCTGCCGCTGGCGATCTGGTTCGCCTACACGCCGAAGATCCGGAGCACGCTCGACGCGCTCGCGAACTTTCCCGTCGGGCCGCCCCGCTTCAGTCTCGACGGGCTCCTCTTCTTCCCGCGGTTGACGCCTCACCTCCTCGGCGCCCCGCTCCTCGTTCTTCTCGCGGCGGGCGCCGCCGTGGCGCTCGTCCGGCGCCGTCGCGAGCCGGCCGTCCTCTGTGTCGCGCTGCTCGCCGTGTTTCAGCTTCTCTTCGCCGAGCTCTCGGCGACGAAACGCAACCGGCACCTCCTGCCGCTCGTCCCGGCCCTCGCGCTCCTCGGCGGCGTCGGGCTCGCCGACGCCTTCCGGACCGCCTCGAAACGGAGCCGGGCGGCGATCGCTCTCGCCGGCACGGCCACCCTCGCGGTCCAGCTCCCGGTCTTCCTGAACGCCCTCCGGCCGGCGACGCCCGCCCGGGGGGGGAACGCGTTTCTCGCCGCGCTCGCGAAAAGCCTGCCGGACCGGCCGTCCTTCGCGGTCGTCGGCACGACCGACGGCCCGGTAGCGCCCCCGACGATCGACTTCTTTCTCGCGGGCCGCGGCCTCCTCCCGGTCGACGGCGCGGCCTCCCTTCACCTTCCGAGCGAGGAGAGAGCGCGCGCGCTCCTGGCGGCCCGGCTCCCGCGCGCGATCGGCCGTTTTCTGGAGGAGCGGCGGCGCTGGCCGGGTCCGTCGGCGTTCACGGTCTTTCTGGGCCTTCCCCGGGGCGACGAGGCCCGGCAGTGGACGGAGGCGAACGTCTCCCCTCGGCTCGGCGCCGTACTGGCGGACCGGCCAGTCGACATCGTCGTGGCCGTCTCGGGCGGGGAGAGGCGCTGGCCAGAGGTGACGACGGAGTTCTGGGAGAGCCGGCTCTCGCCCCTCGGCTACCGGTCAGCGGGGCCAGGGACGGCGGCCTCCGGCGCGATTCTCACGGCCTTCCGCCGCGGGGGTCCTGCCGGACTCGCTCCTTCGGTTCCTCCCGCCCCTTGAGCTGGCCGCAGGCCGCCTCGGCCTGAAGGCCCTTCGACCATCGGACCGTCACGTCGACGCCCGCCTCGGCGAGGACGCGGGCGAACGTGTCGATCCGCGCGGCCGGCGGGCGTTTCAGGCCAGGGAGCCACTTCGCCGATTCGTTCAGCGGGATCAGGTTCACCTTCGACGGGAGCTGCTTCGCGAGCGAGACGAGCCGCCGCGCGGTGACCGCGTCGTCGTTCACGCCGTCGATCAGAACCCACTCGAACGTGATCCGGCGGCCGCGCTCGAGCGGCCACTTCTTCAGCGCCGAAAAGAGCGCCGCGAGGGGCCACGTCCGGTTGACCGGCATCAGGCGGTTCCGCGTCCCGTCGTCCGCGGCGGAGAGCGAGACGGCGAGGTTCGGCCGGAGGGGCCGGAGCGCCAGCGCCTCGATTCCCGGGACGATGCCGGCCGTCGAGAGCGTCGTCCGCTTCGGCGAGACCTCGCGGGCAAGGAGGTCGAGCGCCACGGTGACGTTCGGGACGTTCAGGAGAGGCTCGCCCATTCCCATGAAGACGACGTTCGCCTCGCGGGGCCCGAACCCCTTTTCCCGGGCGAGGACGAGGTACTGGCCGGCGATCTCTCCGGCAGTCAGGTTCCGTCCCGCTCCCATCCGCCCCGTGACGCAGAAGGCGCAGTCGACGGCGCACCCCGCCTGCGACGAGAGGCAGACGGTGATCCGCGTTCCCGGCGCGCTGTCGCTCGCCTCGGCGGCCGGACGGCGCTTCGAGTCGACCATCGTGACCGCCTCGATCCGGACGCCGTCAGAGAGCTCTAGCAGGAACTTCTCGGCGCCGTCCGCTGCCGGTGCCCGTGAGACGACCTGCGGGAGTCCGAGGACGAACCGCTCCGCGAGCGCCTCGCGCATCCCCCGTGGGAGATCCGTCATCTCGGCGAACGACGCGGCACGGTGCTCCCAGATCCAGCGGGCGATCTGCTCGCCACGCCACGGCTGCGGGGCGACGTCGCGGATCGCGCGCGCAAGGTCGAGCGGCGGGAGGCCCAGGAGGTCCTGCAAACGGACGATTATGGGCGGAGCGAGCGCCGGCAGGGCGCCCCGGCCGGGCGCCCCGCGGCTCAGCCCTTCCGGGCGACCGTCGAGCGGAGTGTCACCGACGCGGCGGGACGGCGCCGCGCGCGGATGGGGCGCGTCGGGTCGATCCCCACGGACATGAGGAACCCGAGGTCCTTGACGTTGATCTGGAACGGCGCCGCTTCGCCTTCGGCCCGCCCCGCGCCCGGCGCCCCCCGCCGGATGGACGGGAGCGACGCCGATGAGCGGCGGCCCCGCTTGTCGAGCGCCACCGTCGCGTCGAGGACGAGGTAGGCGTCGTACCCCTCGGCCTTCACCCTCGCGAGGATCTCGTGCACCTTCGGAGCGGCCGAGACCGCCTCGTTCAGGGCCGCTCCGAGCTCACGCAGGTGCGCACGCAGCTTGTCGTCCAGCGCCATGTGACAAGAACGCTAGCGAAAGGAATCCGGGGAGTCAATCGGCGTGCGGCGGGTCACACCGTGCCGCGCCCCGGCCCTCGGCTCGCCTCTCGCCGATTGTTGAGAACGGGTCTAGACTCGGCGGTCGCCATGGCCTCGCCCCGATACGCGTCGCTTCGTCCGCGCTTCGAGCCGTTCCTCCTCTCCGTGGAGCGTCCCGGGCGTTACCTGGGCCTCGAGCGGAACGTCACGCGGAAAGACCTCGCCGCGAGCGCCGTCACGGTCTGCCTCGGCTTCCCCGACGCCTACGAGATCGGGATGAGCCACACGGGAACGAAAATCCTCTACGAGATCGTGAACCGAAGGGTCCCCTGGGCCTGCGAGAGGACCTACGCCCCGTGGGTCGACTTCGAGGCCGTGCTGCGGCGCGAGCGGATTTCGCTCTTCTCGGTCGAGTCGTTCGCTCCCGTCCGCGATTTCGATGTCTTCGGCCTCTCCCTCCAGAGCGAGCTGAACTACACGAACGTGCCGAACATGCTCGACCTCGCCGGGATCCCGGTCCTCGCGGCCGAGCGGACGGACGCGGACCCCCTCGTCGTCGGCGGCGGGCCGTGCGTGGCGAACCCCGAGCCCGTGGCCGACTTCTTCGACGCCTTCCTGATCGGCGACGGCGAGGAGGCGTTCCCCCGCTTCCTCGAGGAGGTCGAGGGGACCAAGGGGCTTCCCCGGACCGCGCGGCTCCTCCGCTTCGCGGCCCTCCCGGGGATCTACGTTCCGTCGCTCTACGACGTCGTCTACGACGGGGACCTGTTCGTCTCCTGCGCCCCGAACGCGCCCGGCGTCCCCGAACGCGCCTCGCGCGTCTGGGTCGAGAAGCTCTCGGCCGACGTCTACGCGAAAAAGCCGATGGTCCCCTCGGTCGAGATCGTCCAGGACCGGCTCGGGCTCGAGATCATGCGCGGCTGCACCCAGGGCTGCCGGTTCTGCCAGGCGGGCTACTGGTACCGCCCCGTCCGCGAGCTCGACCCCGGGGACGTCGCCCGCGCGACCAAGGCCTTCATCGACGAGGCCGGGTGGAGCGAGGTGGGGCTCCTCTCGCTCTCGTCTGCCGACTACTCTCAGATCGAGCCGCTCGTCGCCTGTCTCGCGCCCGAGCTCGCGAAGACGAAGGTCTCCATCTCGCTCCCCTCGCTCCGCGCCGAGGCGTTCTCCGTCGCGCTGGCCGACGCCGTCTCAGAGGTCCGCAAATCGGGCTTCACGTTCGCGCCCGAGACCGGCTCCGACCGCCTGCGGCGCGTCATCAACAAGACCTTCACGAACGCCGACATGGTCAAGGCAGCCGACGTCGCCTTCGCCCGCGGCTGGGACCTCATCAAGGTCTACACGATGATCGGCCTCCCGTCCGAGACGGAGGCCGACCTCGACGAGCTCGTGACGCTCGTGCGCGACATCCTCGCGCAGGGGAAGAAGCACGGCGTGAAGCCGACGGTCCACGTCTCGATCGGCTCGTTCGTCCCGAAGAGCTTCACGCCGTTCCAGTGGTCGGCGTTCGACGGCGTCGAGACCCTGCAGCGGAAGCTCGCGCTCCTGAAGGAGAAGTTCCGCCCGGTGAAGGGGGCGAAGCTGAAGTGGCACGAGCCGAAGGAGGCCGAGATCGAGGCGCTCCTCTCGCTCGGCGACCGCCGGATGTCGGCGGCGCTCCTGGAAGTCTGGAAGCGGGGCGGCCGCTTCGACGGCTGGTCGGAGCACTTCTCGTGGGAGCGCTGGAACGAGGCGCTCGCCGCGGCCGGCATCCCGAAGGAGCGGCACCTCCGCGCCAGGGACCTCAAGGAGCGGCTTCCGTGGGACATCGTCGACGCCTTCATCCGGAAGCCCTTCCTCGTCGTCGAGTGGAAAAAGGCGCTGAAGGAGATGGAGACCGACGACTGCAAGTGGGGGCACTGCACCGCCTGCGGCGTGCCGGGGAATGGCGAGGACACCGTCCTCGCGAACCCCCTGCCGAAGGAGTTTTCTTGATTCGGACTCTCGAAAGTAAAGACGGCTTCAGCGGCGGCGGAGCTTCCGAACTGGCGCGCAGGCTGCATCAGCGGGCGCAGCGGCTCCATATGAGAAACAGAAACTCTCTCTTCCCTCCGCCTACACAGAGAAGGCCAAGGGCGCCGCGTATCGCATGAAGGTGACGCCGGACCTCCAGCCGCTCCGCGAGCGCCGGAAGGTGGGGGACGGCACCGCCGCCCCGGTCCCGGAGACCGCGCGGACCTATCGCGTCCGGTTCGAGAAGCTGGGCGACGCGCGTTACCTCTCGCACCGAAACGTCATGGACGCGCTCGAGCGTGCGTTCCGCGCCTCACGGGCGCCGATCCGTTACACCGAGGGGTACAACCCACACATCCGGATGTCGATGGGACCCGCACTTCCCCTCGGACAGGAGTCGCGGCACGAGCTTTTCGACGTTGACGTGACCGACGCCCTCGGACACGAACACCTCGCCGCCGTCAACGATCGCCTCCCGGCCGGCGTGAGGATCACGGGCTGGGACGAGCTCCCGAAGGGAGCGCGGTCGCTCGGGAAGGCGGCGACCGAGGCCGTCTACCGGTTCGTCCTCCCGGACGGCGAGACGCGGGTCGAGCGGCTCAGGATCGCGGGCGACGGCGCGACGACGCCCAAGCGCTTCCTCGAGTCGGCTTTCGGCCTCGCACCCGAGGACCAGCACAACATCCGGGTCGTCCGGGAAGAAACCGTCCTGAGCGCCTAGGCTCGCCGCATGGAAAACTCCGTTCAAGCCCGATTGTCCGCGCACCGGCTGCTCGCCGGCGCGCCTCCCGACCAGATCGCCTGGCTCGTGGCCCGCGGTCACCTCGTGAAGCTGGAGGCCGGGGGCGTCCTCGCGGCGAAAGGCAACGTCGTGCTGGGTCTCTACATCATCCTTTCGGGCCACCTGTCGATCCACGTCGACCGGGGCGCCGGGCCCCACAAGGTCATGGAGTGGCGCGGCGGCGACGTGAGCGGTTTCCTGCCGTACTCGCGCCTCGTCGGGTCGCCGGGTGAGGTGAGGGCCGAGGCGCCGACGGAGATCTTCGTGATCCCCCGCGAGGAGATCCCGGCGCTGATCCGCGACTGCTACGACCTCACCTCGATCTTCGTGCACGTCATGGTCGACCGCGCTCGCCAGTTCACGTCGAGTGACCTCCAGGTCGAGAAGATGTCCTCCCTCGGCAAGCTGGCGGCGGGGCTCGCGCACGAGCTGAACAACCCCGCCTCGGCGGTTGCCCGGAGCGCCAAGAACCTCCGGCTCGGGCTGTCGGAGCTCGAAGCGGCGTCCCGCGCGCTCGGCGCGGCGCGCCTGTCCGAGGCCCAGCAGGCCGCCGTCGACCGCGCGCGCGGGCTCTGCCTCGCCGCGGCCGGCGCGACGTTCGGGCGCTCGCCCATCGAACAGGCGGACCGGGAAGACACCCTCGCCGACTGGCTCGGCCGACACGGCGCCGACGTCAACGCCGCCGAGGCGCTCGCGGAGTCCGCGATCACGCTCGAATCCCTCGACGAGCTCGCGCGGGCGCTCGACCCCGAGACGCTGCGGGCGACCCTCCCGTGGCTCATCTCCGGCTGCGCGACATACCGGCTGGCGTCGGAGATCGAGGCGTCCGCGTCCAAGATCCACAACCTCGTCGCGGCGGTGAAGGGCTTCACGTACATGGACCAGGCGACCATGCCGAAGCCGGTGGACGTCGGCAAAGGGCTGGCCGACACGCTCGCGGTCCTGAACGCGAAGGCCCGCGGGAAGTCCGTGAGCGTGAACCTCGACGTCCCGGCCGACCTTCCGCGCGTCCCCGGGTTCGGAGGCGAGCTCAACCAGGTCTGGGCGAACCTGGTCGACAACGCGCTGGACGCGGCCAAGGGCCGCGTCGACGTCGTCGCGGGCCGCGAGGGTGATTCCGTGGTCGTGCGCGTCGTCGACGACGGAGCGGGCCTGCCCCCGGAGCTCCGCGAGCGGATCTTCGATCCCTTCTTCACGACGAAGCCGGTCGGCCAGGGCACCGGCCTCGGCCTCGACATCGCGCGGCGCATCGTCCGCAAACACCAGGGAGAGATCGAGGTCGACTCCCGCCCCGGGCGGACCGAGTTCCGGGTGACGCTGCCTCTCGACGCAGGAAAGGACTGACGTGGCCAAACCGGTGATCCTGGCCGTCGACGACGACCCCGAGGTCCTCGGCGCCGTCGAGCGCGACCTCAAGCAGCATTATCGGAGCGACTATCGCATCCTGAAGGCCGGCTCCGGCGCCGAAGCGCTCGAGGCCGCCCGCCAGCTCAAGGAGCGCGGCACTCCCGTCGCGCTCTTCCTCGTCGACGAGCGGATGCCCGGGATGTCGGGCACGGAGCTGCTGCGCGAGGTGATCAAGCTCCACCCGGAGTCACGCCGGGTCCTCCTCACCGCGTACGCCGACACCCAGGCGGCGATCTCGGGCATCAACGACGTCGGGCTGGATCACTACCTGTTGAAGCCCTGGGACCCTCCCACGGAGCGGCTCTACCCGGTCCTCGACGATCTCCTGTCGGACTGGTCGGCGCACGTGCGGCTGCCCTACGAGGGGATCCGGGTCGCCGGCGCGCGGTCGTCGCCCCGCAGCTTCGCGGTCAAGGAGTTCCTGTCGAGCAATCACGTCCCCTACCAGTGGATCGACGTCGACCTGGACGAGCCGACGCGGGAGCTGATCCGCTCGTCCGGCGACGCGACGCGGCTGCCGGTCGTCTTCTTCCCGGACGGCAACCGCCTCGTGGCCCCGACCAACCAGCAGCTGGCGGAGAAGGTCGGGATGCAGACGCGGGCGCTCCTTCCCTTCTACGACCTCGCGATCGTCGGCGGCGGCCCGGCAGGGCTGGCCGCGGCGGTCTACGGGGCCTCGGAGGGGCTGCGCACGGTGCTCGTCGAGCAGAGCGCGCCCGGCGGCCAGGCGGGCACGAGCTCGAGGATCGAGAACTACCTCGGGTTCCCGTCGGGGGTCTCCGGAGCCGATCTCGCCCGCCGCGCCGCCACGCAGGCGCGCCGCTTCGGCGCGGAGGTGATCGCCCAGGAGGCGGTCGCCCTGCGCCGCGAGGACCCCTACCGCGTGGTCCGGCTCTCCGACGGGACCGACCTGAGCTGCAAGGCGGTCGTCCTCGCCACCGGCGTCTCCGTGCGGATGCTGGAGGTGCCCGGCGTCGAGGCTCTCCTCGGCATCGGCGTCTATTACGGCGCGGCCATGACCGAGGCGGCGACCTACCGCGCCCAGGACGTCTGCATCGTCGGCGCTGGGAACTCGGCCGGCCAGGGCGCGCTCTTCTTCTCGCGATACGCACGCCGCGTCACGATGCTCGTCCGCGGGACGTCCCTCGCCGAGTCGATGTCACGGTACCTGATCGACCGGATCGCGGCCACGCCGAACATCGAGGTCGTCACGCGCGTCGAGGTGGCCGCGGTCTGCGGCACCGGGAGGCTGGAGAAGGTCGTCGTCCGCCACGCCCCCGGGGGGGAGGAGCGCGAGCTGGAGGTGGCGGCGATGTTCATCTTCATCGGCGCGAGGCCCCGGACCGAATGGCTCTCCGGCCTCCTCGAGCTCGACGAGAAGGGTTACGTGCTGACCGGCCGCGACCTGTCCGCGGCGGGCCGCCGGCCCCGAGGCTGGACGCTGGATCGCGATCCCTTCCCCTTCGAGACCAGCGTCCCCGGGATCTTCGCCGCCGGGGATGCTCGCGCCGGCTCCAGCAAGCGCGTGGCGGCGGCGGTCGGCGAGGGCTCCGGCACGGTCGGCGTGGTGCACACCTACCTCGAGTCCGTCTAGGGGGCTTCAGCGCTTAGACTTCCGGCATGAGCTGGACCGTCCGCTGCCACGCGACGTTCGAGGCCGCGCACCACCTCGTCGACTACGCGGGCGGGCCCGAGCCGGTCCACGGCCACTCCTGGAAGATCGAGGTGGCGCTCGGCGTCGACCGGCTCGGCGCATACGACCTCTCGGTCGACTTCGTCCCGACCGAGGCTTTCGTGAGGGAGCTCGCCTCCCGCCTTCACAACCGCGACCTCAACACGGTTCCGCCCTTCGACCGGAAGAACGCCAGCGCGGAGAACGTGGCCCTGTGGGTGGCCGCCGAGATCCGGGAGGCGGGGCTCCTGAAGGATGGCGTTCGGCTGGAAGAGGTCACGATCTGGGAGGGGATCCGCAATTCGGTCCGATACCGGCCGTAGGATCTCCGGGGGCGAATCCCCGGTGCCCGGCTTCGTCGCGGCTGTCGCCACCTTTTCAGCGGCCTTCGTCCTCGGAGGTCGTCGCCTGGCCGGACGTCGTCGCTCCGGCCTGGCACGTCGCGCAAGGCTTCAGGCTCTACGACTGCGTGATCTCGTTTTACACCCCCGCGCTCATTCTCGTGACGGCGGGTCTTGGCCGCCTCGCAGGATTCGGGCCGGTCCTGTTCCGCGCCCTCGCCGGAATCCCTCTCGCGCATCTGCGCCCTGCTCGCCGTCCTGTCGGCGCGAGGGCGGCGGGAACGGTGGACGCGGGCTCTCCTCGGCCCGCCCCTTCTGATCCTCTGGAGCGTCTACCTCGAGGGGCCCGCCCTGGCGCCCGATTCCTTCCTGGCGCCGCTTCTTCTTGCCGCGGGACTCTCGCTGCGGCGGTTCGAGAGGACCGGACACGAACGCGGGCTCGACCTTGCAGGACTCCTGCTCGGGGCCGCGATCCTCGTCAAACAGACGTCCGCCTGGGCCCTCCTCGCGGGCGTGTTCTGGTGTCTCCTTTCGTCCCGGCACCGGTCCGGGCGCCGGGCGGCGAGGCTCCTGATCGTGGGCAGCTTCCCCTACGCCGCCTTCGTCCTGCTCTGGGGCCTCGCGGCCGGCACGACGGCCCCTCTGCGATGGACGCTCCTCATCCCCCTTCGCGGCCGCGCCTCCGAGATCGGTCAGGGTGCAGACCTTCCCTTGCTCGCCGAGGCGATCGCGCCGGCGCTCGCGATTCCCGCCGCGTGGCTTCTCGCGCGAGGACTCGCACGCGGACACTCCGGCACGAGCCCGCTCGCGTGGCTCGCGGCAGGAGCGGCCCTGATGACCATCCCGCGCTGGGGCCTTCTCCACCTCTCGGGCGCGGTCGGCCTCGTCGTCGTCCTGTCGCTCGACGGGCTCCGAGCGTTCCGGGCCGTTCTCTCAGGCCGGTTTCTGCGCGCGACACGAGAATCGCTCGCCCTCGCCGCTGGCGGCGCCGGTCTCCTGCTGGTCCATTTGGGTGTCGCCGCGTTCGGGGCCGGCCCGCTCCTTGTCGACGCGTGGGGAAGGGGCGTCCGCTATTGGGACGACCCCCGGCTGACGGCACTGTCGAGGGAGGTGAGCCGCCGTGTGCCGCCGGGCGGCGAGTTTCTCAACTACTTCGCGACCTGGGACACGATCTATCCGGCGACGGGCACCCTCGCGCCCGGCGGGCTCTACGTGAACACCCCCCTCTGGTTCTTCCTGAACAAGGACGACCTCGACCGCCGGGTCGTTCAGGCCCTCGCACGACGGCCTGGCTCGCTGATCCTCTTTGCGGAGCCGCAAGGAGAGTTGGCTGCGCCGGCCCGGAAGACGGAACTCTATCGTTTTCTGACCGGGGAGACGGACGTCCTCGCGCGGGTGGACGACCGGACGTGCTGGCGCGTCACGCGCGGCTCCCCCCGGTAAGATCCCCGCATGATCCTCGTCGCCCTCCACGGCTACCCGCTCGACCACCGGCTCTGGGATCCCCTCGCCGCGCTCGCGGAACGCGGAGAGCTGGGCGCGATCACCTCCGTCTTCGCTCCCGATCTCCGCGGGCGCGGGCGCTCGTCCCGCCCCGCGGCTGCCACGCACGCGATGTCGCTCCTCGCCGACGACGTGGCGCAGGAGATCGAGACCGCGCTCCCGAAGGACGCGCCGTTCCTCCTTGCGGGCCTCTCGATGGGCGGCTACGTCTGCTTCGAGCTTCTGAAGCGGCACGGGGCGCGCTTCCGGGGGAGCCTCCGGGGCCTCGCGCTCTTCGACACGAAGGCGACGTCCGACGACGACATCGGCCGCGCGAAGCGGAAGGAGGCGATCGAGGCGATCCGGAAGGACGGCATCGAGGCGGCGCTCGCGGCGATGCTGCCGAAGCTCCTCGCGCCGGGCTCGGCCGGCTCCCCCGCCGAGGAGGTCGCCCGCCGGATGATCCTGTCGACGCCCCCGGCGACCGCGATGGCGGACCTCGCCGGCCTCGCCGTCCGCGACGAGGGTTTCGGGGTCCTCGCCGCCTGGGACCGGCCCCTCCTCGTCGCTGTCGGCGAGGAGGACGCGATCGCGCCTCCGTCCGACGCGGAAGCGATGACGGCCGTCGCCACGCGCGCGCCGTGGGTGAAGCTCCTCACGGTGCCCCGCGCCGGGCACCTCGTCCCGCTCGAGCAGCCGGGCGAAGCGGCTGCCGGACTCGCCGCGCTCGCGGAGGCGGCTGAGCGGCCTATTTCCCCGACGCCGCGCTGAAGCTCGGCAGCATCGGGGTGAGCGGCACGGCGGCGACGCGCGCCGCGGCGGGCTCGAGGACCGGCAGCGTCGACGGCGTCGCCGCGGGCGTGAAGGCCGGCAGCGGAATGCGCCGGCCGTGGGCGTAGACGGGATGACGCCCTTTTTCCTTGTACCACTCCGCGAGCGTGGCCGACTGGTGCATCTCCTCGACGATCTTCCGCCACCCCGCGCCCGTGTTGTAGGCGCAGAAGGAGATCTCGCCGAGCTGCGTGCCGTAGGGGATGATGCACATCTCCGTCCGCCGGAAGTCGTAGTTGAAGAGGTCCTGGAACCACATCCCGGCGACGAGGAGTACCCGCCACGGATACCGCCCGTGCTCCGCGATCCCCATGCCCCGGCCCGTGTGACCGTCGAGAACTTTCAGTGTTTCGAGAATCCCGAGGTTCGCCGGCACGCCCTCCGGCCGGAGGTTGCGGGCGACCGAGAGAGCCGTCTGCAGGATCGTCCAGAACTTCCCGCGCGCGGCGTCGGTGATCGCCGTCAGGTCCCGGAGGAGGCGGTCGGCATCGAGGATCTGCGTCACCGGCACCGCCTGCCCGGTGTCGGGCCTCACGAGCAGCATCGTGGCGATGCCGCAGTTCGGGTGGCAGCCGCACTTGAGGGCTCCCCACTCCGTCTCGAGCCCGCCGAGGAGGTCGCGCAGGTCCGAGAACGGGCCCGACGCGGAGAGCGGGAACCAGTCGCGCATCGGCTCGCCGATACCCGCCTGCTCCTTCACGTCCCGGGCGAGGTGCGAGAGCGTGTATCTCTGCTTCTTCCGCGTCTCGTCGTCGATCTCCTCGTCACGCCCGGTAAAGGAGACGGGCTGGAACGAGAGGGCGTTGATCTTGTCGATGTTCTCGATGGCGAACCGGACGATGCCGCCGATCTGGTCGTTGTTGACGCCGTTGACGACCGTGATGACGAGCGTGGCGTCGATCCCGGCCGCCTTCAGGTTCTCGAGCGCGCGCCCCTTGACGTCGTAGAGGTTCGAGACGCCGCGGTGCTCGTTCGACTCGTTGCCGATCCCGTCGAACTGGAGATAGACGAGGCGGAGCCCCGCCTCGGCCGCGGCTTTCGCGAACTCCGGGTCTTGCGCGAAGAGGACGCCGTTCGAGGCGCACTGGACCGAGAAATACCCGATCTCCCTCGCGTAGCGGATGGCCGGAAGGAAGTGGGGCGAAAGCGTCGGCTCACCCCCGAGTACTGCACCGACATCTGCCGCCGCGGCTTGACGGAAGCCGCGTTGTCGAGAATCTCCTTGATGTCGTCCCAGGTCAGCTCGTGGACGTAACCCACCTGGTTCGCGTCCATGAAGCAAGGGTTGCACATCATGTTGCAGCGGTTCGTGAGGTCCACGGTCAGGACGGCGCCCCGCCCGTACCGGATCGACGCGGAGCCGTGCCCGTGAAGGGCGTCCTTCCCCATCTTCACGTCCCGGCCGAAGAAGTTCTTCTCGAGACGGCCGAAGAAGGCCGCGTCGTTCGACATCAGGTCCTCGAACGTGCCGTGCTTCGGGCACGTCTTGACCATCCAGATTTCGTTTCCCCTGAGGACGATGTCGGCCGGAATCTCGCCCGGGCGCCCGTCCGTGAGCTCCCGGAGCTCACGCGTGCCGCCCACGATGGCGTCCCGGACCTCCTTCGTGCAGGTCGGGCAGAGCGAGTCGGTCCGGCGGGGAAAGCCGAGGGGAGGCTTCGTTCTTTCCCAGCTCTTCGGGAGCGGCTCCGGGGCCCACGACGGGTGGAACGCGCGCGCCGGAATCCGGCGGTTCACCCACTGGAAACCCGTCCACGCGGCGTTCGCGGCCGCCTGGACTCCCCGGTAGAAAGCCGTTCGCATCATCGTCCGTCCCTCATCCCGTCTTCGCGCCCGGCGGATACCCGTCTCCCGACGGGACCCCCGGGGAGTCGGTTGTCGCCGAGAAACCGAACATTAGCATGCGGCCGCGGCGCGTCCGCCCCTCCTGCACGGACAGGGACATCAGCGGTCGAACCGCGCGGGGGAAAAGGGCGCGGGCGACAGCGGCGGCGCGCTTCCGGTCAGGAGATCGGCGACGAGGACGGCCGCGGCGGGCGCGAGGAGGACGGCGTCGGCACCGGCCCCGGTCGAAAGGAAGCAGCCCGGCACCGCCGTCTCGCCGAGGAGCGGAACGCCGTCAGGCGACGCGGCAGCGACCGACGCCCAGGCCGCGAGGAGCGGATACCGCGCCGCGCCGGGCAGAATCGAGATCGCCAGGGAGAGCAGGCGTGTCGCCTCCGCCGAGAAAAGCCGCGTCTCGAATCCGCCCGTGAACGGGAGCCCCGCGACGGCCAGGCTCCCGTCCCGCCTCGGTACGAGGGCCCCGGCCGGCGACGCGACGAAACGGGAGAGACGGTCGGGATCGGCCGAGGCGTCGAGGAGGACGACCGGCAGGCGGAGCGGCATCACGGGAGGCGCGGCGGTGCCCGGAAGGTGCGCCGCCCAGGGCCCCGCCGCGTTCACGACGGCGTCCGCGCGGAGGAAGCCGGCCGCCGTGTCGAGGCCCACCGCGCGGCCGGCCTCGACACGGACCGCGAGCGCCGGCGCCCCGGTCACGACGAGCGCCCCGGCCCGGACGGCCGCGAAGGCGAGGCCGCGGCGGAGGCGCGAGGGCGAAACCTGGCCGTCCTCGGGAAACGCGAAGGCGGCCTGGACGGCGGCGCCGAGTGCCGGCTCGCGCGCCCGCGCCTCCTCGGCAGAGAGGACGTCGAACGGAAGGGCCCGGGCCCGCTGCCAGTCGAGGGCGCGGTCCAGCTCGACCTCTTCCGCGTCCGAGAGCGCGACCGAGAGCCCGCCGCGCACGTCGTACTCGCAGGAGAGGCCGCCCTCTTCCTCGATCGCCTCGATCCACGCCGGAAAAAGGTGGCGCGACAGGATTGCAAGGTCTCGCGCCGGCTCCGGCGCGACCTCCGCCCTTGCCTGTAGATTCACCAGCCCGGCCGGCTCTCCATGTTCGCTCGGGGAGCTCCTCGAAAGGACGACGGTCTCGGCGCCCCGCCTCGCGAGCTCGAGGGCGAGCGCGAGCCCGAGCACGCCTCCCCCGACGATGGCGACGTCCGCGCGGTCGGGCAGGGCCAGCGCCGGCGGGAGGTCGCTCAGGCCACGCCCCCCTTCACCTCGAGGACGGGCCCCGTCCCCGGTACCTCGGGGGGACCGTAGAGCCGCTCGACTCTCGCGAGCGCCGCGCGCCCGACCGCCCGCACGGCAGCATAGTTGAGTGCGGCCCCGGCGACGGCCCCCAGGACCGGCACGACATGGGTCGCCTCGCGGCCCGCGATCCGGACGGCCAGCCTGGCCCCGATCTCCTCGACCGCCCGCGTCGTCACCCGGCGGCCGATATTGATCCCCGCTCCGGCCGCCAGGCCCGCGAGGACCTCCAGGGCCCGTTCCTCGGGCTCGGGGGTCCCGCCGTACAGGACGTGAAGGCCGACGATCAGCCGGCTCTGCAACACGATGAGCACCGCCAGCTCGGGGGCCGTCGCCGCGAGGGCGGCCCATCCGGGCGGCAGGCTCGCGAGGGCGCCGACCGCGGCGGCGCGGCGCGCCGACCGGTCGATCATCCGCTCGGCCTTTTTCCTTGTCGGAAGGTCCGAGTTCTTCCGCGAGAACGCGTGAACCTCGGCCTTTATGGCTTCGAGGTCCAGGTCCTTTGCCGCCCGTTCGACGAGTTGGAGGAAGGTCTGAGCCAGCATCCGCGCCCCTTTTCCGCTTCGTTCCGATCTATCATCCGTCGGCGCCGCGCCCCCGGCAAGGAGCCGGCGCGACGATCCCCACGAGGAGGTTTCCGGTGATGAATTTTTCGAGAGACGCCAGCCGGCTCCTGGCGGCCGCGGGCGCGCTCGTGCTCGGCGCCGCCCTGGCGGTTCCCGCCGCCGCCCAGACCAAGAAGCCCGCCCCGAAGAAGAAGGAGACGAAGGTGACGAAGCCGCGCGACTACGCCCACACCCTCGCGGTCCTGAAGACGTCGCAGGGCGACATCACGGTGAAGTTCTACTACGACAAGGCCCCGGGCCACGTGAAGAACTTCATCGACCTTTCGGCGAAGGGCTTCTACGACGGAACGCTCTTCCACCGCGTCATCCCCGGCTTCATGGTCCAGGGGGGCGACCCGCTCACGAAGGACCCGGCAAACGCCGCCGTCTACGGCACCGGCGGGAACAAGGACGCACAGGGGAACCCGGTCAACCTGAAGGCCGAGTTCAACGACGTCTCGCACCGCCGTGGCGTCCTCTCGATGGCCCGCGCAAGCGACATCAACTCGGCCTCGTCGCAGTTCTTCCTCGTCGTGAAGGACTCGCCGTTCCTCGACCACCAGTACACGGCCTTCGGCGAGATCGTGAAGGGCCTCGAGGTGGCGGACAAGATCGTGGCGGAGTCGAACACCGATCCGGCGAGCGGCGGCCGCGGCGTCCCCCGAAGCTACCAGAAGATCGTCAAGGTCGAGTTGATCGACGAGCCGCCCGCGGCGGCGGCCCCCGCCAAGAACTGACCCGTTCGTGACGCCGCCTCCGGCCGCGCCCCCGCCGGCGCCCGAAGAAGCCGCGCGCCTCGCGGAAGCCGTGGCGCGCTTCCGCCTGCCCGCCGGGACCGAGACGCCCCTTGCGGGCGACGCCGGCTCGCGCCGCTATTTTCGGCGGACGGCGCCGGGGCGAGCGAGCGTCCTCGTCGTCCTTTACCCGGAGGCGGGATCCGTCAATCAGGCGAACTGGGCGGCTATCGGCACGGCCCTCGCGGGCGCGGGGCTCCGCGTCCCTGCCCTTCTGGACGACGCCGGCGACCTCGGCGCCGCCCTCATCGAGGACCTCGGCGACCGCGATCTCGCCGCTGATCTCGAGGCCGCACCCCGCGAGGACCGGGCGCGACTCGTCGACGAGGCCGAAGAGCTGCTCGCCGCCGTTCGGACTCTCTCTCCCGCCGCGGCCCGCCACAACCCACCCTTCGACACCGAATTCTTCTTCCGGGAGCTTCTCCACACGCGGCGCTGGGCGCTCGAGAAGGGCGGGGCGTCGCCGCTTTCCGGTACGGACGCGACCGAATGGGATGACCTTGCCGGCGCGCTCGCGCGGGCCGCCGCGGACCCGTCGGCCTCCGGCGACCCTGTTCCGACCCACCGCGATTACCACGCCAACAACCTGATGCGCGCCGCCGACGGGAGGCTCGCCCTCATCGACTTTCAGGACCTCCGTCTTGGCCCGCCCGACTACGACCCGGTCTCGCTCCGGTTCGAGCGGGCGGGGGAGGCGGTGCGCTCCGACCCGGCCGCCTACTCGGAGGCGGTCCTCCTCCAGCGGGCCTGGAAGGTCCTCGGCACCTTCGAGAAGATGCTCACCTGGGGACGGGCGATCTACCGGCCTCACCGCGACACCGCGCGCCGCGTCCTCCGGTCCCGAACGAGACCTGATGGCCCGTGGGCACCGCTTCTGCGCTTTCTTCCCCCGTCCGCGCGGGGGGTATGATCTTCGGTCTCAGGAGGCGCTCGTGCCCAACATCGGACTCCCCGAACTCCTCGTCATTCTCGTGATCGTGGTCCTCGTCTTCGGGGCGGGCAAGCTGCCCCAGCTGGGAAAGGGCCTCGGGGAGGGGATCAAGAACTTCAAGGACGCGATGCGCCACGGACATGACGGCGACGATAAGAAGGACGACACCAAGAAGCCCCAGTAGCAGGGTCCGCCTCCGCTTCCGGCACGTCACAGAGGAACCCGAAAACGGGTTCCTCTTTTTAATTTCCGCTGCGGAAGGGGTCGCGTAGCGAGGGGAAACCCGAAGCCAGGTTTCCCCGTTTCCAGCTACGAGTTATCTTGGTGCCGCCGCGACGTCCGGACGTTGAGAAGAGAGATCTTCGCGCGGAGCGTGTTGCGGTGGATGCCGAGCGAGCGTGCCGCCCGGCCCATGTTGCCGTCCGCTCTCGAGACGGCGGCGGCGACGTACTTCTTCTCGAATTCCTTCTTCGCCGCCTCGAGAGGGATTCCCTTGGAAACGAGTTCGTCGATGATCCGCTGCAATTGTCCGTCGATCGTCACGGAGACATCCCCTCCACGAAGCCGATGCTGAGCCTGTTTCGCCTGCGGCCGACGACGCTATCACGGGGTTCGGGCGGCGCAAAGGGGAGACCGCGTGCGCGGTCCCGGCGGCCGGGCCGTGGCGCGGCCCGGCACGCCTTGTGCGAAGGGGAGGCCTACTTCAGCTCGACCCGGTCGCCGGCGTACATCGTGTCGCGCATCGACGTGATGATCGCGACCGACGTCGTCTTCCGCGTCGTGAGGATTGCCGCCTCGCCGAGCATCGTCCGAATCGAGTCGTAGGCCGACGTCCTCGGGGCCGCACTCACCTCGCCCAGAGTGACCTGCGTCGTGACGTTCGTCGGGTAGCGGAAAACCGCAAAGAAGTCGCCCGGCATCACGCCGTCCATCTCCCCGATGTCAAGGAAGACGACCGTCGTCGCGGCGATCGGCGTTCCGTGGTCGTAGGTGTCCACGATGTGGCCGGTCACCTTGCCGGTGACCGGATCGCAGGAGGTCAGGGGGGCCGTCCGCCTCACCAGCGGGATGGGAATGGGCTCGAACGGAAGGACCGCGTCGCCGATCCGGATATCGGAGCAGGAGAGGACGATCTCACCGATCGCGGTCTCCTCCTGCGCGCAGAGGATCCGGAGGCGTCCCGGCGTCTCGTCGATGTGGCCGATCGTCTCCGTGATGGAGCCCCAGTGGTAGACCGTCCGGGTCGGCCTGACGATCCAGTACTCCTGTCCCGCCGCCAGGCCCGATGCCGCACCCGCACCCAGGTAGACGATATCCCCCTGGAAGTAGGAGTCTTTCGAGTCGACGAGCTCGGCGCTGACGATGGTCGCCGGAAACTGGTCGGGCTCGTCCTGCAGCCAGCCGGTGCAGTAGACGTCGGCCTCGACGCCGATCGGCATCGGCGGGCTGACGGCGGCAGGCAGGGGGGCGGGCCTCTCGAGCTTCGACGTGGCCTGCTGGGCTTGCTCGGCGGCTGACAGGCTTCCGCCCGCTGCCAGCACGCAGCCGAGGACGAGAACCGGAAGAGGCTGGCGCATCGGCGACCTCCTCGCGAAAATGGGCCTCCGGACCCCTACGGGGCCGTTCGGCCGCGACAGATGAACGCCTTAAGTTACCCGATTCGAACTATTTGGTCAAAGCGGCCGAAGTGGCGACCGCTTTCGGGGCGGCCGACGTCGGGATCTTCCGGACGTACTGGCTGTTCGGGAACTCCTTCTGGAGTCGCGCCCAGGAGGCCTCCGCCTCCTTGTAGTTCCCGAGCTTCCTCTGCACCCCGCCCAGATCGAAGAGGACGCGGTCGAACTTTGTGTAATCCGGATAGGCGGAAACGATCACCTCGAACCGCCCCTTCGCCGCGGTGAACGACTTCCGCCGGTTGTAGAAGCGGCCGACGATGTACTCGTGCTCGGCGAGGAGGTTCCGGATCCGCGCGAGGCGGACCCGGGCCTCGGCGATGTAGGGCGAGTCTGGGTAGCCGAGAATCAGCTCCCGGTAGCTGGCCGCCGCGAGGCGGGTGTTCGTCTGTTCGCGGTCCGGCTTCTCGGCTTCCTTGTCGGCGGTCTGCGCGAGGCGGAAGAGCGCGTAGTCCGCTTTCGGGCTCGACGGGTACCGGTTGCGGAAGTCCTTGTAGCGCTGCTGCGCCTCGAGGTACCCGAGCGTCGTCCCTTCGTCGAAGTACGAGTCCGCGAGGCGGAGTGCCGCCTGCTTCCCGATCGGGTCGTTCGCGTAGTTCTCCGCGACGAAGCGGAGGTACTGCCGGCCGAGCTCGTAGTTCTTCTTCTTGACCAGCTGTTCGCCCCGCGCGTACGCCTCCTCCTTCGGAAGCGTCAGGAGCTCACGTGTCATCTTCGCCGAGTTGCTGCTCGAGGAAGAGCACCCGACCACGAGCCCCAGGGCGGCGGAGAGGAGAACGAGGGGGAGCCGGAGGGAGGGACGGGGAGGGAACCGCATGGCCAACCGCCCGAGACTACACGGATTCGCGCCCGGCTGCGCCGGCGCGGCGGAGGCCCGCGACGGCCCCCGCCACGTCCTTCGCGCCGAAGATCGCCGAGCCCGCGACCAGGTGCCCTGCCCCGGCGGCGACGAGCGCCCCGGCGTTCTCGGGACCGACGCCCCCGTCCACCGCGATCCCGCAGGAAGAGCCCTGCGCGCGGATGGCCTCCGAGAGGCGCCTCACGCGCTCCCGCGAGCCCGGGAGGAACGACTGGCCGCCCCAGCCGGGGTTCACCGTCATGACCAGGATGAAGTCGGAGAAGCGGATCGCCTCGTCGAGCGTGGCGAGCGACGTCCCCGGGTTGATCGCGACCCCCGGCGAGGCGCCCCGCGCCCGGACGAGCTGCGCAAACCGGTGGAGATGCGGCTCCGCCTCCACGTGGACCGCGACGCGCGCCGCGCCGGCGTCGAGGTACTGCTCGAGCGTCCGGAGCGGCTCCTCGATCATCAGGTGGACGTCGAACGGGATCTTCGCGCTCCCCCGGAGCGCGCGGAGGACCACGGGCCCGACCGTCAGATTCGGGACGAAGTGCCCGTCCATCACGTCGAAGTGGATGAAGTCGGCACCGGCCTTCTCGCACGCCGCGACGGCCTCGTCCAACCGCCCGAAGTCGGCCGACAGGAGGGAGGGCGCGATCCGGACCGCGTCGGTCACGGCGCGCTCTCCGGGGACGCGACGACGAACGAGACGGCTTCCTTCCGGGTGACGGGGAAGCCCGCCTGCGGGAATTGCCGAAGGATCGTCCCCGCCGCCGCCCCCTCGTAGGACTGGCTCTTGACGCCGCCGATCCGGAATCCCCGCGCTTCGAACGCCGTCCGGACGCGCTCGAAGTCACGGCCGATGACGTCCGGCATCACCCACGCGGGGTCTGCGAGGCCGCGGTTCAAGAGAAGCCCGACGGCCGCAAGCGGAGAAGCCACCGCCCCGGGCGCGATCCCCTGGGCCACGACGCCCGGCGGCCCTGGGAGCCGGACGTCGGCGATCAGCGGCTCGGGGAGCCCCTGCCTCACGAGTGCGACCGTGGCCGTCCGCTTCGACTGGCCCGTCAGGTCCGGCATCCGGACCGTTTTCGGCCCGAGCGAGACGAAGAGCCTCACGGTCTGGCCTTCCTTCACCGCCGTGTCGGGCCCCGGCCGGTGCGCTCGGACGCGGTGCGCGGGAATCACGTCGTCGAAGGCGTCCTGCGCCGGGTCGACGGCCGCCGTGAGCCCGAGCTCGGCGGCACGCGCCGTGGCCTCCTCTACCGTCAGGTTCGCGAGGTTCGGCACCCGCGTCGATTTTCCCGCCACGAAGCGCGAGAACGAGATCCACGTCGCGGTCGCGAGGACGCCCGCGAGGACGATTGCGTAGATCACGCGGGAGAGAACTCCGCCCATCCCGGGACGACTTTATCAGCCTGCATGCGGCGGCGCGGACTCTAGCATTTGACTCGGACCGGAGCCCCCTCCAGACTCCCCCTCCCATGGCGGAGACACCGGCCCCCCGCCGTCCCGCGAGCGCGCCGGCGCTCGAGCTCCCTCTCTCGCGAGCCGACCTCCATCTCCACACCGATGCGTCGATCTTCAAGTACTTCAGGGCCGGAAACACGCGGGACTCCTACAACGACCCGGAGGAGACGTATCGCCTCGCGAAGTCGCGCGGCATGGATTTCGTCACCTTCAGCGACCACGACACGGTCGACGGCTGCCTCGCCTTCCTCGACCGGCACCCGGACCTGACCGACTTCTTCGTTTCCGAGGAGGTGGAGACGTTCTTTCCGAAGACCGGCCACCGGATCCACGTCAACGTCTTCGACCTGACGCTCGCGCAGCACCAGGTCATCACGAGGAAGCGGCGGAACATCTTCGACCTCGTCGAGTACCTCCGGGCCGAGAAGCTCCTCTTTTCCGCCAACCACCTCTTCCAGTCGTACCGGGCGCGGCAGGCGCCCGAGACCTTCTTCACGACGATGCTGGCGCTCTTCGACGTCTTCGAGGTGAAGAACGGCTCGATGGCCTACCAGCACAACGCGCTTGTCGCAGACCTCCTGAACGTCGCGAAGCAGAAGCGCGGCTCGCTGGCGCTCGTGGGCGGCTCGGACGCGCACACCTACCCGCCGATCGCGTCCGTCTTCACGCTGGCGCCGGGCAAGAGCTGGAAGAAGTTCCTCGCCTCGATCCGCGAGGGCCGGTGTCTCGCGTGGGGGACGGAGATGGGCTTCGCCCGCGTCCTCGGCGACGTCTACGAGAACCTGGGGAAGTACTACCGCTCCGTCACGAAGTTCCGGAACCCCGACTTCACGGCGGGCGAGAAGGCGCGCCACTTCGTCATCGCGGCGGCCTCCCTCCCCTTCAACGTCGCCGGGGTCCCCGCGGCGATCTACTCCCTCAACTACGCCAAGCAGCTGGCCCTGACGCGGCGCCTCAAGTCCCGCTTCGCCAGGAAGGGACTCTCAGAGCCGTGACGCGCGGCGCGGAGGGCGGCGGCCCCCTCGTCGGGGCCCATATGAGCGCCGCCGGGGGCCTTGTGCGGGCGGTCGAGCGCGCGGTCTCGGTCGGCTGCCGGGCGCTCCAGGTCTTCACGAAGAACTCGAACCAGTGGGCCGGAAAAGCGCTCGACCTCACCGACTCGGCCGCGTTCCGGAAGGCCGCGCGGAAGGCGGAGATCGCGCCGCTCGTCTCGCACGCGGCCTATCTCATCAACCTGGCCTCGCCCGACGCGGCGACGCGCGGCCGCTCGCTGACCGCCCTCGTCGACGAGATCTGCCGGTGCGACGCCGCCGGCATCCCCTACCTCGTTCTCCACCCGGGCTCGCACGGCGGCGACGGCGAGGAAACGGGCCTCGACCGGATCGCGCGAGGCCTCGACGAGGCGGCAAAGCGGACGCCGGGCTCGAGGACGACGATTCTCCTCGAGACGGCGGCGGGACAGGGCGCCTGCCTCGGGCACACGTTCGGGCAGCTTGCGGCGATGCGGAAACGCGCCTCCGCGAAGGCGCGGATCGGCTACTGCCTCGACACCTGCCACGTCCATGCGGCAGGCTACGACGTCGTCTCCCGGGACGGCTGGCGCGCGATGCTCGACGAGGCCGAAGCGGACCGTCGGGCTCTCGGCGCATCCGGGTCATCCACGCGAACGACTCGAAGAAGGGGCGCGGCTGCCGGGTCGATCGCCACGAACGGATTGGCCTCGGGGCGATCGGCGAGGCCGGCTTCGCGAACCTCATGACCGAGGCGGCGTTCGCAGACGTCCCGAAAATCCTCGAGACGCCCAAGGACGAGAGCGGCGACTGGGACCGCCAGGGCCTCGCCGCCCTGCGGCGCCTCGCGGGCGCCGCGGCCTGACCGGTCAGGCCGGCGCGGGGCCCTTCTTCGGGTACTTCGTCTCGACGTAGTCGTCCACGAGCGCCCGGAACGCCGCGGAGAGCTCGTCGTAGTTCCCCTTCAGCGTGGTGAACTTCTGGCCGTCGACGTAGACGGGGCAGCTCGGCGCCTCGCCGGTGCCCGGGAGGCTGATCCCGATGTTCGCCGCCTTCGACTCCCCGGGCCCGTTGACGATGCATCCCATGACCGCGAGCGTCATCGTCTCGACGCCCTCGTACCGCGTCTTCCACTCCGGCATCCGGTCGCGGACGTAGTCCTGGATCCTCTCGGCCAGCTCCTGGAACGTCGTGGAGGTCGTCCGCCCGCAGCCGGGACAAGCCGTCACCGACGGCGCGAAGGAGCGAAGCCCGAGCGACTGCAGGAGCTCGCACGCCGCGTAGACCTCCTCGCGCCGGTCGCCGCCGGGCCGGGGCGTGAGCGAGACCCGGATCGTGTCGCCGATCCCCTCGGCGAGGAGGATCCCCATCGCGGCCGACGACCAGACGAGTCCCTTCGTCCCCATCCCGGCCTCCGTCAGGCCGAGGTGGAGCGGCTGGTCGGTCTGCGCCGCGAGCGCGCGGTAGACCGAGACGAGCTCGCGCGGGCGCGAGAGCTTGCAGGAAATGATGATCTGGCTCTTGGTCAGGCCGCACTCGAGTGCGAGCTCCGTCGACTCGAGAGCCGAGATCACCATGCACTCGCCGACGATCTTCTCGGAGCTCTTCCCGAGGTCCCTGTCGGTGTTCTCCTGCATCTTCCGCATGACGAGCTCCTGGTTCAGGGAGCCGCCGTTGACGCCGATCCGGACCGGCTTGCCGTGGTCCACGGCCACCTTGCAGATCGTCGAGAACTGCTCGTCGCGGAGCCGGCCGGTCCCGACGTTGCCGGGGTTGATCCGGTACTTGTCGAGGGCCTTCGCGCAGGCGTCGAACGTCGTCAGGAGGGTGTGGCCGTTGTAGTGGAAGTCCCCGATGAGCGGAACCTCGCACCCGGCGTCGAGAAGGCGCTGCCGGATCTCGGGCACGGCCCGGGCCGCCTCGGGGACGTTCACCGTCACGCGGACGAGCTCCGAGCCCGCCTGGGCGAGCTCGAGACACTGCCGCGCCGTCCCTTCGGCGTCGGCGGTGTCGGTCATCGTCATCGACTGGACCACGACGGGGGCACCGCCCCCCACCGTGACCCCCCCGACCTTCACCGGCACGGTCGTCATCGTCAGAAGCTGACGTTCTTCAGGACGTCGAAGTAGAGGACGGTGACCATCACGAGGACCAGGAAGACGAAGCCCGCCTGCAGGAGGCGCTCCTTCACCTTCAGCGGAAAGTCCCGCCGCGCGGCCGACTCGAGGAGCGTCACGAAGATCTGGCCGCCGTCGAGGAGCGGGATCGGCAGCAGGTTCAGGATGCCGAGCTGCAGGGAGAGCATCCCCATCAGCACGAGCAGCGCCGCCGGGCCGCTCCGGACCGCCTCGCCCGAGAACTTCGCGATGTCGATCGGGCCGGAGAGCTGGCGCATCGAGCCCGTCCCCCGGAAGAGGCGGCCGACCGTGGCGAAGGTCATCGTGGTCTGCCGGCCCAGCTCCGTCCAGGCCGCCGGGATGGCAGCATCGAACGGGAGCCGTTTCAAGACCGTCTCGTACTTCGGAGAGAAGCCGATCCGCCAGGAGCTGGCTTCCTTCCGCGGCGTCACGGCGAAGGAAAGCGTCTCGCCGCCGCGCTCCACGACGAACGCGATCGGCTTCGGGCCTTCCGGGCCGTCGAACCCGGCCGCGGCCTCCCGGACCTTCCGGACCACCTCGTAGTAGCCCTTCACCTCGCGGCCGCCGACGGAGAGGATCCGATCCCCCGGCTTGAGGCCGGCCTTCTCGCCAGGGTAGCCGGAGACGAGCGCTCCGATGACGGGCGGGAGGAACGGATTCAGGCCGGTGTACCCGATGTCGTACTTCGTCTGCGGTTCGGGGCGGAGCGTGACACTCACCGTCTCGTCGCCCCGCTTCAGGTCGACCGGAATGTTCTCGCGCGGCGCGAGGCCGAGGTCCATTTCAACCTCGCGCCAGGTCGAGATGGGCTTGCCGCCAATCCGGATGACGACGTCGTCCACCTTCACGCCGGCCTTGTCCGCCGGGCTCCCCGCCTCGACGTGCTTCACGGCGGGGGACTCCTCCTGGTACTTCAGGACCTCCATCCCCACCATGAAGGCCCCGGCCGTCAGGAGGACGGCCAGGCCGAGGTTCATGACGGGGCCGGCGACGAGGATCAGGAGCCGCTGCCACCGCGCCCCGGTGACGGCTGGCTCCGGGTGGTCCGGCGTCACGACGTCGCTCTCGTCGGGACCGAGCCCGACGACCTTCACGTAGCCGCCGAGCGGGATCAGGGAGACGCGGTAGTCGGTCTCCTTCCGCTTCCAGCCAAAGAGGCGCTTGCCGAAGCCCAACGAGAAGACTTCGACGGGGAATTTGAAGAGCTTCGCCACCGCGTAGTGCCCGAACTCGTGCACGACGATGAGCACCGAGAGGACGAAGATCAGCGCGAGGATGTTGGTCGGAATGTTCATGCGGTCCTGGGGAGCTCCGGCCCCTGTTTCTTCCTGTCTCTACGTCCGGGAGGAGGCTCCGGTTGCCGGCACGGCGCCCGCCGCCACTCCGCCGAGGCCGGGTAGGATCTCACAGGCGACGCGACGGGCCCAGGCGTCCGCCTCGAGCGCCTCCTCGACAGACGTCGCCGGGACCACGTTGTGGCGCGAGAGGACCCGCGCCGTCGTCTCCACGATCGCCCCGTACGGGATCCGCCCCAGGAGGAACGCCTCCACCGCCACCTCGTTCGCCGCGTTCAGGACGGCGGGCGCCGTTCCGCCGGTCCGGAGCGCCGCGTATGCGAGGGGGAGCGCGGGATAGCGCGCGGCCTCCGGAGGGGCGAAATCGAGCCGGCCGAGCGCCAGGAGATCGAGCCTCGGGAGCGGCGTCTCGATCCGGTCCGGGTAGGTCAGCGCGTAGAGGATCGGAAAGCGCATGTCGTTCGGCGACATCTGCGCGATCACCGAGCCGTCCACCCACTCGACCATCGAATGGACGATCGACTGCGGATGGATGACGACGTCGATCCGGTCGGCCGGGACGTCGAAGAGCCAGCGTGCCTCGATGACCTCCAGCCCCTTGTTCATCATCGTGGCCGAGTCGATCGTGATCTTCGGCCCCATTTTCCAGGTCGGATGGGCGAGCGCGTCCGCGAGCGTGATGCTCCCGAACGTCTCGACCGGCCGCGTCCGGAACGGCCCGCCCGAGGCCGTCAGCATCAGCCGCCGAACCTCGGAGGGGGCACCGCACCGGAGGGCCTGGTGAAGCGCGCAATGCTCCGAGTCGACCGGGATGACGGCGGCGCCCGAGGCCCGCGCGGCGGCCATGAGCGGCTCGCCCGCCACGACGAGCGTCTCCTTGTTGGCGAGCGCGAGCGTCTTGCCGAGCTTCGCAGCGGCATAGGATGACGGGAGGCCGAGCGAACCGACGAGGGCGCCGAGGACGACGTCCACGTCGGGGTGGGTCGCCACGTCGACGAGCCCCTGCGGCCCCCAGCCGACGGCGATTCCCGGGAACTCGGAACGGACGCGCGCGGCGTCCTCCGCGCTCCTCACCGACACGATCTTCGGGCGGTGGGCGGCGATCGCGGGAAGCAGCTTCTCGAGTTTCGAGCCGGCCGCCATCGTCACGATCTCGAAGCGGCCCGGGAAGTGCGCGACGACCGAAAGAGCCGAGTCCCCGATCGAGCCGGTGGCGCCCATGAGGGCGATGCGCTTCCCCGGGGCGGCCTTTGCGACGTTCATCGGGGCATGACCTCCGGCGCCCAGGTCCCTGCGAGGAGGACGACGGGCGACGCGTAGAGAAGGGAGTCGAGGCGGTCCAGGAGGCCGCCGTGCCCGGGGAGGAGGCCCCCCGAGTCCTTGACGGCGCAGCTGCGCTTGAACGTCGACTCGACGAGGTCCCCCACGACCGCGACTCCCGCCACGACGACGCCGAACGCCGCGGCGAGCGGCAGGCTCGCGCCGCCGAGGACGAGCGCGGCGACGAGGCCGGCGACGAGGCCGCCGCCGAGCTGGCCCCCGAGCCCCTCCCACGTCTTCTTCGGGCTCACCACCGGCGCGAGCTTCCGCTTCCCGAAGCGGCGCCCCACGTAGTACGCGGCGGAGTCGCTCATCCAGACGACGGCGAGCAGGAACACCACCGGCTTCCAGCCGAGGGAGCGAAGGCCCACCATCGCCGAGGCGCCGAGGCCGACGTAGAGCGTGGCGAACACGGAGCCCGCCGAGGACGGCAGGAGGGCCGGCACCGGCGGAGACGAGAACATGACGAGTGTCGGGAGGACGAGAAGGGTCGCCGCGGCCGCGGCGAGGAGCCCGGCCGGAGAGCGGAGGTACGCGAAGACGACGAGCGCGGCGAAGAGCGCGAGGCCCGCTGCCTTCGGGACCGTCCCGCCCGCCGCCTCGAGGAGCCGGTAGAACTCGACGAGGGCGAGCGCGCCGGCGAGGGCGACGAGGATCGCCCAGGCCCAGAGCGGGGCGAAGAGGAGGATCGCGAGAACGGCCGGGATCAGGACGGCGGCCGTCAGTTCGCGTGCGTACTTCAATCGGGGGCCCCGGAAGCGCGGCGCGTCACCGCGAGGCCGCCGCGGGGCGGACCAGAGCGGGACGATCTTCCGGCTCCGGCTCAAGGACGCCGCCGTAACGCCGCTCGCGCTTCTGGAAGTCGACAATCGCCTCGAGGAAGTGAAGGGCCCGGAAGTCGGGCCAGAGGACGGGCGTCACGTGAATCTCCGCGTACGCGATCTGCCAAAGCAGGTAGTTGGAGACCCGCATCTCGCCGCTCGTCCGGATCAGGAGGTCCGGGTCGGGGAGGCCGGCCGTGTAGAGCCGCGAGGCGACGGCCGTCTCGTCGATCTCCGCGGGCCTCAGTCGGCCGGCGGCGACGTCGGCGGCGAGCAAGCGCATCGCGTCGACGAGCTCGGCGCGCCCCGAGTAGTTGAGCGCGATGTTGAAGACCATGCCGGCACCGCCCGCGGTGGCCTCGAGCCCCTCCTGGAGCGCGCGGACGACCGAGGGGTCGAGCTCGTCCATCCGGCCCACGACGCGGAAGCGGATGTCGTTCCGGATCAGCGTGTCGAGCTCCCGCCGCAGCCACTCCTTGAGGAGCGTCATCAGCGTCGCGACCTCGAGCCGCGGGCGCTTCCAGTTCTCGGTCGAGAACGCGTAGAGCGTGAGGGCCTGTAGGTGGAGGCGTGCCGCGGTCTCGACGGTCGCGCGGACGGCGTCGATCCCCGCTCGGTGCCCCTCGACCCGCGGCAGCCGCCTCTTCTGCGCCCACCGGCCGTTGCCGTCCATGATGACGGCCACGTGGCGGGGAAGGCGCGCGAGGTCGAGCGCGTCGAGAAGAGCGCGCTCCGGCGTGCCGGCGGCGGCGAGGACGTCCTTGTCGATCATCTGCGTGTCAGGCCCGCGGCCCGGAGCCACCGGCCCCGGCACGATTCTATCGCGCGACCTCGCCGGCCCGCGGCGGCGAATCGGCGGGAGTAGAGGACGCGCTCGAGCGTCAGGCCACGTGCCTCGGCCGTCGGCCCGGGCCGCTCCAGAACTTCGCCGGGCGGGGTCCGGCCTCGCCCGACGTCCCGCAGCGTGCCGACGAGGCGTCGGACCATTCCACGGAGGAATCCGTCACCGACGGCCGTGACGACCACGAGGCTCCCCTCCTCGGCGACGTCGAGCCGGACGAGGGTGCGGACGGTCGAACCGGGATCGGATCCCGTGACGGAGAAGGGGGCGAAATCGCGCGTCCCGACGAGCCGTGCCGCCGCCTCGCGCATCGCCCCGAGGTCGAGCGGTTCGGAGGCGAGGGCCTCCACCAGGCCGCGGTGCGGGTGAAGGAACTCGCCGCGACGCAGGCGGTAGACGTAGACCTTGCCTGTTGCCGAGCGGCGGGCATGGAAGTCAGGGCCGGCTTCGGACACGCGGAGGACCCTCACGTCCGGAGGCAGCTTCGTGTTCAGGGCACGCCGCAGTCCTTCGAATGGAATCGAAGGTGCACCCGACGGAAGGTCGACGTGCGCGACCTGGCCCTCGGCGTGGACGCCGGAATCCGTGCGTCCCGCGCCGTGCGCCCGGATCTCCGCCCGGTAGACCTCCTTCAAGGCTGATTCCAATTCGCCCTGGACCGTGCGAACCGGTGCCCCGCCCGGGCGGTCGGCCTGAAGCTGCCACCCTTGGAAGAACGTCCCCAGATAGGCCAGCTCCAGCCTCAGTCTCACGGGGCGATTATCGGGTGCGCGCGCTATCGTTGGAGAGATGGTCGACGCCGCGACGCTCGTCGTCACCGAGATCTTCCGAAGCCTGCAGGGCGAGTCTTCCTTCGCCGGCTTCCCCTGTACGTTTGTCCGGCTCACGGGCTGCGCGCTCCGCTGCGTCTGGTGCGACTCGGCCCACGCATTCTCGGGAGGAAAAAGACTCGCGGTCGCCGAGGTCCTCGCCGAAGTCCGCCGACTCGGGGCCCCGCTCGTCGAGCTGACCGGCGGTGAGCCGCTCGAGCAGGAGGGTTCTTATCGCCTCGTCGAGGACCTCTGCGACGCCGGCTACACGGTCCTCGTCGAGACGGGCGGACACGTGCCGCTCGACCGGGTCGACCCGCGCGCGGTGAAGGTCGTCGACGTGAAGTGCCCCGGCTCGGGGATGGAGGCTTTCAACCGCTGGGAGAATCTCCGGGAGCTCGGGCCGCGCGACGAGGTGAAGTTCGTGGTCGCAGACCGGCGAGACTTCGACTGGGCGCTCGACGTCGTCCGTCGCTACGACCTCGAGGCGAAGGGGTCGGTCCTGATCTCCCCCGTCTTCCACGGCGACCGCTCGGCGATCGCCGCCGACGTGGCCGAATGGGTTCGGGACTCCGGCCGGAGGCTCCGGCTCAACCTCCAGATCCACAAGCTCCTCTGGGGCGACGTGGCGGGCCGGTGAGCGGCAGGCCCCGTGCCGTCCGGATCCCGCGGCCGCCGGCGCCGGGACGGCAGACGGCCGTTCTGCTCCTCTCGGGGGGGCTCGACAGCGGAACCTGCCTCGCGCTTCTCACGCACTGGGGCTGGAGGGTCCACGCGATCTCGTTCGACTACGGGCAGCGGCACCGGGTGGAGCTCACGGCGGCGCGGCGGCTCGCCCGGCGATACCGCGTGGCCTCGCACCGCGTCTTCCGGATTCCCGGCTTCGGAGCGCTCGGAGGCTCGGCGTTGACAGACCACCGGCTCGCCGTCCCGAAACGGGCGCTCGGAAAGTCCGCGATCCCCGTGACGTATGTGCCCGCCCGCAACACGCTCTTTCTCTCGTTCGCCCTCGCCGTCGCGGAATCGACGGGCGCCAGAGAGATCGTCATCGGCGCGAACGCCCTCGACACCTCCGGCTATCCCGACTGCCGCCCGCCGTTCCTCCGTGCCTTCCAGAAGGTCGGCCAACTCGGAACGAAGGCGGGCGTGGAGGGCCGCGGGCCCGCGATCCGCGCGCCGCTCCTTCGGATGACGAAGGCCCGGATCGTCCGCGCTCGCCCTCGCCCTCGGCCTCGACACCGGCCTCAGACCACTTCCTGCTACGACCCGTCGCCGCGAGGGCGCCCGTGCGGCAGCTGCGACGCCTGTCTCCTGCGGGCGAGGGGGTTCGCCGAGGCCGGCGCCCCCGACCGCAGACGCACTCCTTCTCAGCGTAAGCATGTCTCCCGAATAATAAACGGCGTAATTTCAATGTTTAAACAATCTACATCAATACTGTAAGATATTACTTGACACTATAGACTAAGATAATAGATTTTCCGCTGTATGAATGCGGATCGTTTCACCCTCAAGGCTCAGGAAGCGTCTTCAGGTCGCTGCCCAGGGCGCGCGGGCCGAAGGGCATCCCGAGATCACGCCCGAGCACCTCGCGCTCGCGCTCGCGACGCAGGAGGGCGGAACCGTTCCTGCGCTTCTCGAAAAGATCGGCGTGCCGCCGGCCGCGCTGGCCGAGGCACTCGAGGGCGAGCTCGGAAAGCTCCCGCACGTGCAGGGCGACGGCCATGAGCCGCGCCTCTCGCCGCCGCTCGCGAAGATCCTCGACCTCGCGGAGAAGATCGCCCGGGACTTCAAGGACGACTACGTCGCCGCCGAGCACCTCTTCCTGGCGCTCGTGAGGGACGGGAAGTCCAGGGCCGCGAAGCTCCTCGCCGCGCGGGGCCTTTCGGAAACCCCGGTCCTCGCGGCGCTGAAGGAGGTCCGCGGCTCGGCCCGCGTCACCGATCCCGGCGCCGAGGAGACGTACCAGGCGCTGAAGCGCTACGCCAAAGACCTGACCGAGCTCGCCCGCCGCGGGAAGCTCGACCCCGTCATCGGCCGCGACGAGGAGATCCGCCGCATCATGCAGGTGCTGACGCGCCGGACGAAGAACAACCCCGTCCTGATCGGCGACCCCGGCGTCGGCAAGACCGCGATCGTGGAGGGGCTCGCGCGGCGGATCGTGGCCGGCGACGTCCCCGAGTCGCTGAAGGACAAGCGTGTCGTCGCGCTCGACCTCGGCGCCATGATCGCCGGCGCGAAGTTCCGCGGCGAGTTCGAGGAGCGGCTCAAGGCCGTCCTGAAGGAGGTCGAGGAGTCCGACGGCAAGGTCATCCTCTTCATCGACGAGCTCCACACGCTCGTCGGCGCCGGCGCCGCCGAAGGCGCCATGGACGCCGGCAACATGCTGAAGCCCGCCCTTGCGCGCGGCGACCTGCGCGCGATCGGCGCCACGACGATCAGCGAGTACCGCAAGCACGTCGAGAAGGACCCGGCCCTCGAGCGTCGCTTCCAGCCCGTTTTCGTCGGCGAGCCGTCCGTCGAGGACACGGTCGCCATCCTCCGCGGCCTTCAGGAGCGGTACGAGGTCCACCACGGAGTCAAGATCACCGACGCGGCGCTCGTCGCGGCCGCCACGCTTTCCGCCCGCTACATCGCCGACCGCTTCCTTCCGGACAAAGCGATCGACCTGATCGACGAGGCCTCCGCGAAGTTGAGGATGGAGATCGACTCGATGCCGACGGAGATCGACGAGGTCGAGCGGAAGATCCTCCAGGCCGAGATCGAGCGGAAAGCGCTTCAGAAGGACGACGCCCGCTCCGCGAAAGAGCGGCTCAAGGCCCTCGAGAAGAGCCTCGCGGAGCTGAAGGAGCGCTCGCAGGCGATGAAGACCCGCTGGCAGACCGAGAAGGCTGCCATCAGCGCGATCCGCGGCCTGAAGAAGAAGCTCGACGAGACGAAGGTCGAGGCCGAAAAGGCCGAGCGGACGGGGGATCTGAACCGGGCCGCCGAGCTTCGCTACGGGACGCTCCCGAAGCTCCAGAAGGAACTCGACGGCGCCTCGGCGAAGCTCGAGGAGATGCAGAAGAACGGCGCAGTCCTTCGCGAGAAGGTGGACGAAGAGGACATCGCGGCCGTCGTGTCGAAGTGGACGGGCGTCCCCGTCGCCCGGATGGTCGAGGGGGAGACGCAGAAGCTCCTCCGGATGGACGACCGCTTGAAGCGGCGCGTCGTCGGGCAGGACGAGGCCGTTCACGCCGTCGCGAACGCCGTCCGCCGCGCCCGTACGGGGCTCAAGGACCCGCGGCGCCCCGTTGGCTCGTTCCTCTTCCTCGGGCCGACCGGCGTCGGCAAGACCGAGCTCGCGAGGGCGCTCGCCGAGTTCCTGTTCGACGACGAGAACGCCCTCATCCGACTCGACATGTCGGAGTACCAGGAGAAGCACTCGATCTCCCGCATGATCGGCGCGCCTCCCGGCTACATCGGGCACGACGAGGGCGGCCAGCTGACCGAGGCCGTCCGGCGCCGCCCCTACTCCGTCGTCCTCTTCGACGAGATCGAAAAGGCCCACCCCGACGTCTGGTCGACGCTCCTGCAGGTGCTCGACGACGGCCGCCTCACGGACGGGAAGGGGCGCTCCGTCGACTTCAAGAACGTCGTCGTCATCATGACGTCGAACGCCGGCTCGCCCCTGATCCAGGAGATGGCCGGCGCCGACGAGAAGGAGCTCCGCAAGCGGATCGACGAGGAGCTGCGCGCCCGCTTCCGTCCCGAGTTCCTGAACCGGATCGACGACATCGTCGTCTTCCACCGGCTCGAGCTCGAGGACATCGAGAAGATCGTCGACCTTCAGCTGGCGCGTGTCGCCGCCCTCGTGGCGCCACGCGGCATCAAGCTGGACTGGACCGACCGGATGCGGACGTGGCTCGCCCGCGAGGCGTTCGACCCGGTCTTCGGCGCCCGCCCGTTGAAGCGGAACATCCAGCGTCTCGTCCAGGACCCGCTCGCGCTGAAGCTCCTCGCGGGCGACGTCAGGGACGGCTCCGCCGTGACGCTGGACCTCGCGCCCGGCGCCGAGTCGATCGCCTTCGAAACCCGTGAATCCCCGGCCGCCGCGACGACGCGCGGCCGGAATTGACCAAGGAGGTACATGCCATGGCCGTCATCCGCTGGAACGACCCCGTTCGCGACCTCGCCACGCTCCAGGACCGCATGAACCGGATCTTCGAGAGCACGCTCGGCCGCACCCGCAACGAGGAGGAGCTCTTCACCGGAACGTGGGCCCCGCCTGTCGACATCTTCGAGACGAAGGACCGGATCGTCCTGAAGGCCGAGCTCCCCGGCTTCGACGAGAAGCAGATCCAGCTCCGCTTCGAGGACGGGATCCTCACGCTCGAGGGCGAGCGCAAGTTCGAGAAGGAGAGCGGCGACGAGAACTACCACCGCGTCGAGCGGAGCTACGGGAAGTTCATCCGCTCGTTCTCGATTCCCGCGACCGCCGACAGCGAGAAGATCGCCGCCTCGTTCGGAAACGGCGTCCTCACTGTCGAGCTCCCGAAGCGCGAGGAGACGAAGCCCAAGCAGATCCGGATCGAGGCCGGCGCCGCCAAGCCCGCCATCGAAGTCAAGAAAAGGTAAGCCCGCGCGGAGGGGGTTCACGGGGGGAGAGCGAATTCTCCCTCCGTGCCCCTCTGAAGGTCGGCCGGACGTAGACTTTCCGTCCAACGAGGATCTTCGTGAAGGAGATGAAGCCTCCGGACCAAGAGCTCCCCCCGAAGACGGAGCGCGAGCTTCGGACGATCCTCGAGACGATCCCGGCCTTCGTCTGGACCGCCCGGCCGGATGGCGCCATCGACTTCATCACCGGCCGCTTGTTCGCGCAGACGGGCCTTCGCGAGGACGAGACCCTCATGTGGGAGTGGGCGAACGTGCTCCATCCGGAGGACCGCGAACGCGTCGTGCAGGACTGGCGGGACGCCATCGCCGCGGGGCGTGCCCCCGATCAGGAAATCCGGGTCCGCGGCGCGGACGGGACCTATCGATGGTTCCTGGCCCGCGCCGTTGCGCTTCGGGACGACAAGGGGGCGATCCTCCGCTGGTACGGCACGTTCAC
Source organism: uncultured Acidobacteriota bacterium (assembly GCA_963721385.1). Taxonomy (GTDB): domain Bacteria; phylum Acidobacteriota; class Thermoanaerobaculia; order UBA5066; family UBA5066; genus DAOMFB01. The sequence goes on along the minus strand of CAVRJB010000019.1, from coordinate 97,788 downwards.
GGACATCGACGCCCGCAAGCGCGCGGAACAGGAGCTGCAGAAGCTCAAAGACCAGCTCCAGAAGGAGAACATCGCCCTCCGGGACGAGGTCAGCCAGACCTCGATGTTCGAGGAGATCGTCGGCTCTTCGGCGCCGCTGCGGCGGGTGCTCGTGCTCGTGAGCAAGGTGGCGAGCACCGATTCGACCGTCCTCATCACCGGCGAGACCGGCACCGGGAAGGAGCTGATCGCCCGCGCCATTCACCGGCGGTCGCCCCGGGCCTCGCGGCCGTTCGTGTCCGTCAACTTCGGCGCGGTTCCGCCGACCCTGATCACCTCGGAGCTGTTCGGCTACGAGAAAGGAGCCTTCACGGGCGCGGCGCAGCGCCACCTCGGCCGCTTCGAGCTGGCCGACGGGGGGACCATCTTCCTCGACGAGGTCGGGGAGCTCCCGCAGGAGACGCAGATCGCCCTGCTCCGCGTCCTGCAGGAGCGCGCCTTCGAGCGCGTCGGCGGCAGCCAGTCCATCCCGGTGGACGTCCGCGTCATCGCGGCGACGAACCGCGACCTCGACAAGGCCATCGCGGACGGCGCGTTCCGGAGCGATCTCTACTACCGGCTCAGCGTCTTTCCGATCCACGTGCCGCCGCTGAGGGACCGCGCCGAGGACATCCCGCTGCTCGTCGAGTACCTCACGCAGCGTTACGCCGCGAAGGCGGGGAAGAGGATCACGGAGGTGAGCCGCAGGACCATGGATCTGCTCCGGTCCTACGACTGGCCGGGAAACGTCCGCGAGTTGCAGAACGTCATCCAGCGCGCGGTGATCCTGAGCGAGGGCACGCTGGCGGTCGACGAGACGTGGTTCGCCCGGCCGGCGGCCCGGGCTGCGGGCGGCGCACGCCGCCTCGGCCGGCTGAGCAGCCGCGAAGAGAAGGAGTGGATCGAGAGCGCCCTCGCGCGGTCGCGCGGCCGCGTCTCCGGCCCGGACGGCGCGGCGGCCGCGCTCGGCATCCCCCGGTCCACGCTCGAATCGAAGATCCGTTCGCTGCACATCGACAAGCATCGATTCAAGACCGGATAGGTCGGCGGCTCGCGTGAATGGCGGTGTCGAAACCCGCCAATTGCCGAGAGTCGCCACGGCAGCTCCCGCCCAAGTCGCTGCACTTCAACGGCTTCGCGTTGGCACCCCGGTTGCCCTAGAGGCAATCGATGGTTCTGAGGATTGAGCCCGCCCCGAACGAATCGCCGACGCTTCTCAAGCTCGTCGGGAGGATCGCCTCGCCGGACGTCCAGCAGCTGAAGGCCCTGATCGCGGAGATCGCCGAACCCCGTCGCCCTCGACCTCCAGGAGGTGGAACTCGTCGATCTCGACGCGGTCCGCTACCTGGCGGCGGTCGAGCGGGGAGGCCTCGAGCTCCGCAACCTTCCGCCGTACGTCCGCGCGTGGGTCCTTCTGGAGAGGGAGAGGCTCGGCGACTCCGAGTGACGCGCTCTCTACCGACGGACCCAAAAGGAGAAACGGAAATGGAACGGATGTTGGTGGTGGTGTTCGACAACGAGAAGAAGGCCTTCGAGGGCGAGTCGGCCCTCAAGCAGCTGGAGCGCGAAGGCAGCTTCAGTATTTACGCGGGGGCGGTGGTCGTCAAGCATGCGGACGGCACCGTCAGCGTCAAGCAGCTCGACGACTCCGGGCCGATCGGCACGCTCACGGGGACGGCCGTGGGCAGTCTGATCGGGGTGCTGGGTGGACCGGTGGGGCTGGCCATCGGTGCCGCATCGGGCCTCGCGCTCGGTGCGCTCTACGACGCTGACGACATTCGCGTCGGCTCGGATTTCGTTGACGACGTCTCGAAATCGCTGACGCCAAATAAGGTCGCGATCATCGCGGAAATCGACGAGGAGTGGACGACGCCGGTCGACACCCGGATGGAGGCGCTCGGAGGAGTCGTGTTCCGCCGCGCTCTGTGGGAAGTGCGGGAGAAGATCCGCAACGAGGAGATCGCCGCGATGAAAGCGGATCTCGCGCAGCTCAAGAGCGAAATCTCGAAGGCTCATGCCGACCGTAAGGCAAAGCTTCAAAAGAAGATCGACCAGCTCGAGGCGAAGATCGAGGCGCAGCAGAAGAAGACGATCGAGCGGCGTGAAGCCTTCGAGGCGCGCCAGAAGGCGAAGAAGGCCATTCTCAAGAAGAACGCCGCCGCCGCCGGCCAGGCCCTCAAGAATCTCGCGCACACCCCCGTCTGAAACCCGGAAATTCAAAAAGGAGAATTCGTCATGACCACGGAAACGCTTTCCAAGGAAGTCTCCAGGCACGCCGGCTGGAGCATCTTCATGGGCATCCTGACGGCCGCCGTCGGCGCCGTCATGATCATCTACCCGCTCGCGACCGCCGCCGCGTCCACCGTCTTTTTCGGGGCGGCGCTCCTCGTCGCCGCGGTCGCGCAGCTGGTCTTCGCGTTCACCTCGCCCACCGCCGGGCAGTTCTTTCTCAAGCTCCTGCTCGGCATCCTCTATGGCATCGCCGGGCTCTGCCTGATCGCGCTGCCGGGCATGGGCGTCGTGACGCTCACCGCGGTGCTCGGGGCGATGCTGATCGCCGACGCCGTCGTCGAGACGGCCCTCGGCTTCTCGGTTCCCGCGGGGGCCGGCCGAGGCTGGTTCTTCCTGAACGGCCTCTTCAGCCTGCTCCTCGGGGTGCTGATCATCGCGCAGTGGCCGGTCAGCTCGATCTGGGCGATCGGGACGATGGTCGGCGCAGGCGTCCTGTTCAGCGGAATCACGCGCATCGTGACCTCGAGCTGGGTGCGCAGCGAAGCGCGCGAGTTCCAGCGGTCCACCGCGACCGCGTGACGGTCTTGCCTGGGCGTCCGCGAGAGCCTCTCCGTGCTCTCGCGGACGCACCTCGCATTGCTGCGACGGTGAAGCCCGGGCTTTTGCATCTCGAAGAAAAGGAGATTTCGTCATGACCACCGCGCTCTGGCTCGCACAGGGATTCGCCGCCCTCGTCTTCCTCCTCACGGGCACGCTCAAACTGGTGACGCCGAAAGAGAAGCTCGCCGGGAAGATGCACTGGGCCGCGACGTGGCCGCCCGGCCGCATCAAGCTCCTCGGTTTCGCCGAGGTGGCGGGCGCGATCGGGCTCGTGCTCCCGACGGCGCTGCACATCGCGCCCGTGCTCACGCCGATCGCAGCGGTGTGCCTGGCCGTGCTGATGCTCGGCGCCGTCCAGACGCACCGGCGTCTTCACGAGAGCTTCGCCCCGGCCCTCGTTCTCGCGCTCGTCTGCGTCGCGGTCGCGGCGGGCCGGTTTCGTTTCGGAGCATGATGGTCTCGCCAGGGCGCGGCACGAACCTGATGGAATAGGGCCATGGACGCTCGAGCGGCGCGTTTCGGATCGCCCACGTCTCTGACGTCCATGTCCTGTCCCGCCTCGGCGCCGAGTGGCGCCGCATGCTTTTCAACAAGCGGATCACGGGATGGGCGAACGTCGTCCTCCGGCGCGGGCGCGTCCACCGGCGCGAGTACCTGAGGGCCGTGCTCGAGGAAGCCGCCGCGTGTTCCGACCACGTCGTCGTGACGGGTGACATCACGAACATGGCGCACGAGAGCGAGTACCGCGAGGCGCGCCGCCTGCTCGACGAGGTCGCGCGCCGGGTCGAGGTGACGGTCGTGCCGGGAAACCACGACATCTACCTGCCGGCGGTCGGACGCGAGCGCCGGTTCCCGCACCATTTCGCCCCGTTCGTAGCCAGCGAGCGTGCCGCGCTCGCGGTCACGCTGCCGGCCGGCGACTACCCGCTCGTGAAGCTCCGCGGGCCCGCGGCGATCATCGGCCTTTCGAGCGCCGTCCCGCGCCCGCCGTTCGTGTCGGGCGGCGTCCTCGGCCGCGAGCAGCTCGCCGCGCTCGAGAGGCTCCTCGCGCTCCCCGAGGTCGCGTCGCGCACGCCGGTGCTCCTCGTCCATCATCCCCCGGTGGACGCGCGGAGCCGCCTCGCCCGCCTGCGCGACGGCTTGCTCGACGCGGATCGGCTCCGGCGCGCTCGTCGATCGCCTCCCACGCGGGCTGCTTCTCTTCGGCCACGTTCACGCGAGGTCGCGCGTCGCGCTCGGAACCTCGACGGGGACGCTCGACGTCGTCTCCGCGAGCGGCGCCGCGCTCGACCACCCCGACCCGCGGGTCCGGGCGGGCTTCAACCTGTACGAGATCGCGGGCGACGGCGCGGTGGCGCGCGTCGAGTCGTACGCCCTCGACGCGTCGGGGACGGGCTTCTCGCGCGTGCCGATGCCTGAGAGGATCGTGTCGTGAGCTACCGGCGGGTCCTCCTGATCGTCGAGCTCGGAGGCGACGCGGCGCCCGCCGCCGCGGCGATCCGCCGGCTCGCGCCCGAAGCCGAGCGGCTCGTCGTGGTGGCGCACGCCCCCGGCCGCGACATCGCGTTGCTGTCGCACGACGCGCCCGGCGACCGGGACGCGGCGGCGTCCTCGCTCGAGGCGCTGCGCGCGGTCGACGGCGGGCCTGGCTCGCAGCGCGGAGTTGATGCTCGCCGAGGAGCTCGGCGCCGACGCGCTCGCCGTGCTCGCGGCCGACGCCGGGATCGATCTCGTCGCCGCCGCGCGGCTCCCCGCGAGCGCGATTCCGCTCCTCGCGGGGCTGCGCAGGCGCCTGACGCTCCCGCTTCTCTGGATCGGCGACGCGCCCGCGGCCGAGGGACCGATGCGCGAGATCGCGTGCGCCGCGTTCGGCGCGCGGGCTCCGAGGAGCGGTCGCCGCCTTCCTCCGCGATCACGGGAGCGCCGACGTCCGATGCACGATCCTCGGCCCGAAGGTCCCCGACGCACGACTCTCCGAGGCGCTTTCGGTGGCCGGGATCGCGGCCCGCGTCGAGTTCGCGTCGCCCGGCGCGGCCCGCCTCGCGGCGCCCGACCTCCTCGTGGTGCTGCGCTTTCCGGGCGCGCTCCTCGCCGTCTCGTCGCGGCGGGCGCCCGTCCTCGTGCTCCCTCCTCTCGCCGCGCCGCGGGCGCTGCGGCGGACGATCGACGCCGCCGACGCCGTGGATCTCGGCGGGCCGCTCCGCGTCCGGATCACGTACGACGCCGGCGTGGGACGCCTCGAGCCGATCCCGGATCAGGAGGTCGCGTTCGTGGCCCGCGGACGGACGGTCGCGAGGGCCGGCAGCCGGGACGGATTCGCGGAGCTCCCCGCCGATGACGCGGAGTCGTTCGGCCTGTTCCGTACCGCGGAAGCCGCAGGCGCCGATCCCGTCGCCGCCGTCGAGCAGCGGATCGCGGTGATCCGGCCGCGGCCCGCGGCCGCTCGGACTCTTCGACGCGGAGCTGCCGGACGACGATCTCGCGCGTCTCGCGCGGATCGGCGGCCTCGTCGGCCTCGATCTCCTCGCCGTGCGCCTGCGCCCGGTCCGGAGCTGCGCGTCGATCCGCGCGAGGCTCGCGTCGTTCGGCGTTCCAGCGCCGTCGTCGACGCGAGCGCCGTGCTCGCCGAGGGCGCGGCGCTGGACGTGCCGGCGGAGGCGGATCCGGTGCGGCTGGCGCGCGTCGCGGCCCGGATGCGCGGCGCCGGATTCCCGGTCGCCGCCGTGGTTCACGGGGGCCTTCACACGCCCCGCACGACCGGATTCGCCGCCCTCCGGGCCGACGAGGCGGCCGCGGCGATTGCCGCTCTCCTTCGACCCTCCCGCCCGGACGCAGGCGCTCGCGTCGCGGCTCGATGCCGCGACGGGCGCCCTGACGATCCCGGGCAACCGCATCGAGATCGAGCTCGACAACCCGACGGCGCGGGGCTGGCTCCTCGACGCCCTCGCGCGCGCCGAGCGGCGCATCCACTTCCAGGTCTACATGGCGATGGACGACGACGTCGGCGCCCAGGTGGAGTCCGCGCTCGCGGCGGCGGCGGCGCGCGGCGTCACGGTGCGCGTCGTCGTCGACTCGCTGCACGGCCTCCACGGCTCCTTCGGCCTGACGAACCCGCTCCTGGCGCGCCTCGGCGCCCGCCCGAACGTGGAGCTCCGTGTGACGCGCCCCGTCGCCGGCGCGCCGTCGATCGAGGACCTGAAGCAGCGCGACCACCGGAAGGTCGTCGTCGTGGACGGCCGCCTCGCGCTCGTCGGCGGGCGGAACCTCTCGCACGAGTACTACGCGGGATTCGACGAGGTGGCGCTCGGGCCCGCCTCGCTCTGGCGCGAGGTGCCGTGGCTCGACGCCGGGGCGCGCGTCGAAGGACCGGCGGTCGAAGCGCTCGAGCGCTCGTTCCTCGACGCGTGGACGGCCGCCGGGGGCGCGCCGTTCGGCGTGGCGCCGCAGGAACCGGCGGGCGGCGCGGCGGCGCGGGTCGTCGTCCACCACGGCCTCCGCGACGCGACGACGCTCGAAACCTACCTCGCGCTCATCGACGCCGCGCGCACGCACGTCTGGGTCGTGAACGGCTTCCCGCTCATCCTCGAGATCCGGCACGCGCTCCTCCGCGCGATCGCCCGGGGCGTCACGGTTCGCGCGATCGTCGGCCACACGACGCCGACGCACGAGGAGACCCCGTTCCACGGGCCCTGGAGCACGGCGCGGCAGGCGGCGAGCGAACTCGTGGACTCGCGCCTCGACGCCCTCGTCGCGGCCGGGGCCGAGGTGTACCGGCTCGCGGTCCGCGAGCGGCCGGGCTGGGAGGCGGGGCTCGGCACCGTGCACCCGCACGTGCACGCCAAGGTCGTGAGCGTGGACGGCCGCGTCTGCTCCGTCGGGAGCGCCAACCTCGACGTCACGGCCGCCTACTGGGAGGACGAGCTCCTGCTCGTCGTCGAAGACGAGACCGTCGCGGGCGCTCTCGAGGCCCGCCTCGAGGAGATCAGCGGGGGCGCCGAGCGGATCGAACCGGATGATCCGGAATGGAGCGAGACGGCGCGGCGGCGGACCTGGATGCTCCGCTGGCCGGGCATGCTGTCGGTCTGAGGAGGGGGACATGAGAATCCAGAGAACCCGCGGGCCGTCGCGTCTGGCGCCGTTCCCCGTCCACGAAGGCCTCGTCGAGCGGCTCCTCGGCGTCCACGCGTTGCCGGACGCGCCGCGCGACGAGGTCCTCGCCCACGCCTTCGGCTGCTGCGCGGGGTACGCGTACGCGGACCTCGACACGGTCGTGACGATTGCGAGCCGGGTGGGGCTCGAAGAGTGCGCGGGCGTGCGGCTGACGCAGGTCGTCGACGCGATGCTCGTCTTCTCGACCGCGTATCTCCTCCAGAGCCGGTGCGGGCGCGTCGTGATCCTCTGCTACCGCGGCACGGAGCCGGCGAACCTGGGAAACTGGCTCGGCGACGCGGACGTCGGCGCCGCCTCGATGGCGGTCGGCGGCGAGCGGCTCCGCGTCCCGGCGGGGTTCCATCGCAACGTGCGCGCGACGCGCTGGGCCGTCCTCCAGGAGCTCGGCGCGGCGCTCGAGGGCCGCTCCCTCTTCGATCCCGGCGCGCGCGTGGACTTCCCGATGGAGGCGCTCTACGTCACCGGGCACAGCCTCGGCGGGGCGATGGCGGTCCTTTTCGCGCTCTCGATCGCGGAGACCCCGGAGTGCCGCGCGATCGCGGAGCGGCTCCGCGCCGTCTACACGTTCGGCCAGCCGCTGACGACGGGCGCGCCGCTCCCGGCCGCCGCGAAGGAGCTCGGCCGGCGCCTCCACCGCCACGTCCTCCCGGGCGATCCCGTGCCCGCGCTCCCCCCCGCCTCGTGGTGCCGCCTCGCCCACTTCGGCCGGGAATGGCGCTTCGCGGACGGTGGCTGGACGGAGGCTCCCGCGCCGGTCGCGCAGCTGAAGAGCCTGCCGCGCGCTCTACTCGCCCTCGCGGCGGGAAGGGCGCCCCGCGGGCCCTCCTCGGCCCGGGAGCACGCGCCGGATCGTTACATCGCGGCGCTCGAGCCGAAGGACCGGGTCACCGAGCTCGGCGACCGGGCCTGAGGCATCGCGCACGCTCAGATCGCCGCGACCGCGACCTCTTCCTCCCTGAAGAGATCCGTCGAGATGTAGCGCTCCGACGTCGACGGAACGACGAAGACGATGAGCTTCCCGGTGCTGGCGGGGCGCTTTGCCACCTCGACGGCCGCGTACGCTGCGGAGCCCGAGGAGATTCCGGCGAGAATCCCCTCCTCTCGCGCGAGGCGTCGCGCCATGGCGAACGACTGGTCGTTCGTGACCTGCACGACCTCGTCGACGAACTTCATGTCGAGGTTCTTCGGGATGAAGCCGGCACCGATCCCCTGGATCTTGTGCGGGCCGGGGGCCCCGCCGGAGATAACGGGCGAATGAACCGGCTCGACCGCGACCAGCTTCACCTCGGGCTTCCTCGGCTTCCAGTACCGGCCCACGCCCGTCATCGTCCCGCCCGTACCAATGCCGGCGACGAAGACGTCCATCTTCCCGCCGGTGTCATTCCAGAGCTCGACCGCGGTCGTCGCCTCGTGGGCCGCGGGATTCGCGGGGTTATCGAACTGCTGTGGCATGACGGCGTTCGTGCCGTACTCGGAGAGGATCTCGTTCGCGCGGGCGATCGCGCCCTTCATCCCGAGCGGGCCCGGCGTCAGGACGACCTCGGCGCCGAGGAGCTTCAGGACCTTCCGGCGTTCGATCGACATCGTCTCCGGCATCGTCAGGATCAGGCGGTAGCCCTTCGCGGCCGCCACGAAGGCGAGCGCGATCCCCGTGTTCCCGGACGTCGGCTCCACGAGGACGGTCCGTCCGGGCTGAATCCGCCCCTCCTTCTCGAGCGCTTCGATCATGGCGACGCCGATCCGGTCCTTGACCGAGTGGGCGGGGTTGAAGAACTCCAGCTTCGCGGCCACGACGGCGCCGGGAGCGGCTCCCTCGACGACGCGGTTGAGCCGGACGAGCGGCGTGTTTCCGATCAGCTTGGTGATGTCCGAGGCGATCTTCATCGTGACTCCCTTGAAGCGGCCCTTCGTTTGCTGGATCCCTAGATGGACCAGGTCAGGGCGTCGCGATGCGCCCGGACCTCGGCGGCGAGATCTCCGACCGTGACCGACTTGAAGACCCGTCGGTACGCCACCACGGCCTGCTCCTCGAGGTGGTCCGCCCATCGCGGGACGCCTCGATGAGCGTCGGTCTCCTCCCCGTGGCGCGCAAAGACCTTGATGACGTCATACGCGGTCGCGGTCCGGGCGGCGGGCGACACGCGGTAACCGCCGAGGCGTCCGCGTCCAGCCGTCACCCATCCCTTTCGGACGAGCGGAAGAAGCAGCTGGTGGACCGAGTCGCGCGAAAGCGACAAGGCTCGCGCCAGATCACCCGATTTCACGTCGCCCGCGCCCCGGTACTCCAGTTCGACCAGAGCTTCGAGGGCTTTTCTCTGGCGTCGGTTAAGAATTGTTGAAATATCCTTTCGAGTAATTCAGATATATTCTGTTGGGCGAGTATGCGCATGTCAAGAACCCCCGTCGGAGCGGCCGGCTTTCTTGCCCTCTCGGCTCTCGTCGCCTCGGCCCAGACGCAGCGTCCGGAGGAGAAGCCGCCTGCGGAAAGCCGGCGGACGCCGCTCGTGGCTGCCGTCGAGAGGATCGGGCCCTCGGTCGTGAACATCTCGGCGGAACGGATTGTCCGGCGGCGCGGCGACCCGCTCGAGAGCTTCCTCTGGTTCGGGAACCCTCAGCGCCGCGAGCGCGGCACGCGAACGGAGTCCCTCGGCTCGGGCGTCGTCATCGACCCGGCGGGTGTCGTCATCACGAACGAGCACGTCGTCCAGGGGGCCTCGCGCATCGTCGTCACGACCTCCGACGGGCGCGAGCTGGAAGCCGAGGTCAAGGGCGCCGATGCCGACAACGACATCGCGGTCCTGACCGTCAAGGCGAAAAACCTCCGTGCGGCGAAGCTCGGGAAGACGTCGGACCTTCTGATCGGGGAAACGGTCCTGGCCGTCGGGAACCCTTTCGGCCTCTCGAACACGGTGACGTCGGGCATCGTCTCCGCCGTGCAGCGGACCGTGCAGGGCGAGACGGGGAGGACCTACACCGACTTCATCCAAACGGACGCGGCCATCAATCCCGGGAATTCTGGCGGCGCCCTCGCAAACATCCTCGGCGAGCTGATCGGCATCAACACCGCTATCGTCGGAGGCGCGAACACGATCGGCTTCGCGATCCCGGTCGAGCGCGTCCGGCGGATCGTCGGCGAGCTGCTGAGCTTCGGCGAGGTCGCTCCGGTCTGGACGGGCCTCCGCGGAGTGACCATTCTCGATGACGACCGCCCGTCGGCGCGCGGCAAGGGGCTTCGCGTGAAGTCCGTCTGGCCGGGCTCCCCCGCCGAGGAGGTCGGGCTGAAAAAGGGCGACGTCGTCCTCGCGGTCGGCGGGAGGCCGGTCGACTCTCGGGAAGCCTTCGACACGGCGATGACGGCCCTCGGCCCCGGGAAGAGCGTCGAGGTCGACATCCGCCGCGACGGCCATGAGCGGACGGTGCGCCTGACGACGGCGCGCGCGCCGAAGGACCTCGGCCTGACTGTCCTCCGGCGCGAGATCGGCCTCTCCCTCCGGGAGGACCGAAGCGGCACGGTCGTCACGTCGGTGGCGCCGCGGTCGCCCGCCGACCGGAGGGGCCTCGAGCGGGGCGACCGGATCGTCAGCGTCAACAACCAGAGCGTGGCGGGCCTCGACGACCTTTCGCGTGCGGTCGAGACGAACTACAGCCGGGGGGACCTGGTGTTGGTCGTCGCTCGTGGCGGGTACGGCTACACCCTCACGTTCAGCCTCGACTAGCGCCGCGACAGAGGCAGCTCGGAGACGACGATCCCGAGGAGGACGAGCGCAGCTCCGGCGAGGTCGCGGCCGGTGAGGCGCTCGCCGAGAATCATCTCGGCGAAGAGCGCGGTGAAGACCGGCTCGAGCGCGAAGACGATCGCGGCGTGTGTCGCCGACATCCGCGCCTGCGCCCAGGTCTGGAGCAGGAACGTCACGACCGTCGCCGCGAGGGCCATCCAGAGGATCGCCGCGATCAGCCGCCCGTCGGGGACGAGGGGACCGGCCTCCGCCGCGAGGAAACCGGCGCCGCGGCCGAGGAACGGCGTGACGGCGAGGCGTGCGGCCGCAACCCCGAGCGCCGCGAACCCGATCTGCCCCGCGGCGAACCACCGGACGTCGTGCCGGCCGCTCACCTCGGCGACGCGCACGATGATCCAGGCGTAGGAGACCGCCGTCAGGAGGATCAGAAAGTCGCCGACGTTGAGAGTCAAAGCCTCCTTTGGCCACGCGAGGACGGCGAAACCCGTCGTGGCGACGACGAGGCCGATGAGATTCTCCGCCCCCGGCTTCTTCCTGGTCACGAGGAAGCCGACGACGGGCGTCAGGGGCACCGAGAGCCCCGTGATGAACGCCGCCTTCGAGGCGGTCGTCGTCAGCTGGCCCACGAGCTGACACCCGATGCCGAGCGCGAGGAGAGTCCCGATCGCCGCGCTGTCCCGGAGGAGGCCGGGCGTCCGCGGCCGGCCCTTGGCGATCGCGAGCAGGATCACCGCCCCAAGGCCGAAGCGGAAGACGAGGAAGAGGAGCGGCGGGACGCTCGCGTCGAGGACGAGGCGGTTGACGACGAAGGTCGAGCCCCAGATCGCCGTCACGCCGACGAGGACGGCGTCCGCGAGCAGCGCTTCGCGCCGCGGGACGGGGACGGTCGGATTCAGGACCGGCTGCTCCGCCGCCCGAGCGCGAATGCGATCGCGGCGGCGACGGCCCCGCCGAGCAGCGCCGCGACTCCCGAGGCGGAGCGTCAGCCGGTCGATCGTCCGGTCCAGGACCCGGCCCGCCTCGGCGAGTGTCGCGACGCGCTGCCGCTCGACGTCGGCGAGGAGCGCCTCCCGCTCCGCCCGGATCGCCGCGAAGGCGGCCTTCCGCTCCTCGCTCGCGAACGCCTGCAGCGCCTCGCGCTCGGTGCGCGCGGAGGCGAGAATCGCTTCCCGTTCCCCTCGGAGGTCCGCGAGAACCGCCTTGCGTTGCGCGTCCACGCTGCCGGGCAGCGTATCGAGGAGCCGGATCGCCCGGTCGAGGAGCTCGACGGCGCGCGCCGCGTCCGTGCCGGCGTGCCGGGCCGCCTCGAGGAGGCCGCGCCCGTCCGGCGCGGTTGCCGCCTCGAAGAGGAGCCACTCGGCCTGCCAGCGCGCCTGTTTCGGAAGCGTCGCCGTCATGAAGTCCATCCGCAGGCCCATGTCGGCGAGATCCTCCGCGATCTTGCCGGTCGTCTGGGCGACGCCGAGGGAGGGCTCGGCGACCAGGCGCGCGAAGAAGCTCGCCGTCGACGGCCGCGCCGCGAGGCTCTCGATCGGGTGGGCGGCCGCCCATTCCTTCACCAGGGTCTCGAACTTGGCGGTATCGGCTCCGGGGGCGATCGCCTGGGTCTGCGCGAGGAGGTCGGCGTAGAGCCGGTCGCACGCCTCGAGCGCGATGGCGCGCGCCTCGGGCGAAAACAGCTTGCCCCGGCCCGTCTCGAAGAAGGCGCGCATCTGGACGGTCAGGACCCACGCGTCCGCGAGCGCCTCGATGGGATCCGGACGGAACAGGGCCGCGAAGAGGGCGGGGACCGTCTCGACCTTGAAGCGGACGGCGAAGAGCCTCTCCTCGGGAGTGGCGGCGAGAGCGCCCATCCGGTCGGCCGCGTCCTCGACGACGCCTGCGAACGGTGGCGCGAGGCTCCGGATCCTGATGCGGACCTCCGCCGGAGACGCCGTGACCTCGTTCACCCTCGCATGGAGCTCGGACGGCGGCCGCGAGGTCGAGCAGGAGACGACGATCAGGGTGCCGAGCACGGCGACGCCCACCGAAAGGACCGAATGTGTACGCCTGGTTCGCATAGGAGCTCTCCCGTCTGGAGCGAGCCGTCTCGCGTGATGCGGTATCTTCGCCCATCCATGGGAGCTCCGCGCGTCCGCTTCGCCCCTTCCCCCACGGGCTCGCTGCACGTGGGAGGCGCGCGGACGGCCCTCTACAACTGGCTCTTCGCCCGCCGGCATGGCGGCACGTTCATCCTGCGCATCGAGGATACCGACGTCGAGCGGAGCCGCAAGGAGCTGACGCAGCAGATCCTCGATGCGATGTCGTGGCTCGGCCTCTCGTGGGACCAGGGGCCGTTCTTCCAGAGCGAGCGGCAGGAGCTCTACCGGGACGCCGCCGCGCGCCTCCTCGCCGAGGGGAAGGCCTACCGCGCGTTCGAGACGCCCGGGGAGCTGGAGACGCAGAAGAAGGCCGCCGAGGCCGCGGGACAAGCCTTCCGGTACGACGGCGCGGGCCGCGCGATCCCGCGGGAGGAATCGGACCGCCGCGCCGCCAAGGGCGAGAAGTTCGTCCTCCGCCTGAAGGTGCCCGACGAGGCGATCATCGTCGACGACGTCGTCCAGGGGCGCGCCGAGTTTCCTGCGGGAGCGCTCGACGACTTCGTTCTCGTCCGCTCGGACGGCCACCCGCTCTATCACTTCACGGTCTGCGTCGACGACGTCGCGATGGAGATCACGCACGTCGTCCGCGGCGTCGACCACCTGCCCAACACGCCGAAGCACGTCGCCCTGTTCCACGCTCTCGGCGCCGACGCCCCGGTCTTTGCACATCTCGGGATGATCCTCGGCGCCGACGGCAAGAAGCTCTCCAAGCGCCACGGCGCGGCGGGCGTCGAGGAGTTCCGCGAGCAGGGCTTTCTCCCCGAGGCGCTCGTGAACTTCCTCGCTCTCCTCGGCTGGTCTCCCGGGGAGGACCGGGAGAAGATGACGATGGAGGAGATGATCCGCCTCTTCTCGCTCGAGCGGATCGGTCCCTCGCCGTCGCGCTTCGACCACGAGAAGCTCCTCTGGCTGAATGGCCAGTACTTGGCCGGGACGGAGCCCGCGGCGCTCGTCGGCCGGCTTCGTCCGTTCGGGATTCCCGACCGCGACGCGGCGCTCCTTTCCCGCGCGATCGCGCTCCACCTGTCGCGGTGCCGGACGCTGAAGGAGCTCGCCACGGCGCTCGCGATCTACGGCGACGACCCCGCCTCCTTCGACGCCGCCGGCCTGAAGAAGTTCGGCAAGCCCGAGAACGCGCCGGTCCTCCGGACGCTTGCGCAGCGTTTCTCCGCCGTGATCCCGTTTGCGCACCCCGCCCTCGAGGAGGAGGCCCGCCGCCTCGCGGCCGAGAGCGGCCTTTCCCTCAGCGCCCTCGCCCAGCCGGTGCGGCTCTCCCTCACCGGCTCTCTCGCGTCACCGCCTCTCTTCGAGCTCATCGAGGTTCTCGGCAAGGAGACGTCCCTCCGGCGGATCCGGGCCTTCGCGGACCGGATCGCCCCCTCTCCAGCCGTCCCCTGAGGAGACCCATGGACGACAAAGCCGCCCCGAGCCCCGCCTCCGCCCTTCCCGCCCGGGATTTCATCCGCGAGATCCTCGACGAGGACCGTCGCACCGGGAAGCACGGCGGCAAGGTGGCGACGCGCTTCCCGCCGGAGCCGAACGGCTACCTCCATATCGGGCACGCCAAGTCGATTTGCCTGAACTTCGGCGTGGCGAAGGAGTACGGCGGCACCTGCAACCTCCGCTTCGACGACACGAACCCGCTGAAGGAGGACGTCGAGTACGTCGACTCGATCGAGGAGGACGTCCGCTGGCTCGGATTCGACTGGAACGGCCTCTATTTCGCGTCCGATTACTTCCAGCGGCTTTACGACTTCGGCGAGACGCTCGTCCGGACCGGGAAGGCCTTCGTCTGCGACCTCTCGGCCGAGGAGGTCCGGAAGACCCGCGGCACGCTGACCGAGGCGGGGAAGGACAGCCCGTACCGCGGCCGCCCGGTCGAAGAAAACCTCGACCTCTTCCGGCGGATGCGCGCCGGCGAGTTCCCCGACGGCTCGCGGACGCTCCGGGCGAAGATCGACATGGCGTCGCCCAACATCAACCTCAGGGACCCGGCGCTCTTCCGGATCCGCAAGGCGATCCATCACCGGACCGGGGACGCGTGGTGCCTCTACCCGATGTACGACTACGCCCACGCGATCTCCGACTGGATCGAGGGGATCACCCACTCGCTCTGCACGCTGGAGTTCGAAGACCACCGGCCGCTCTACGACTGGTGCCTCGAGGCGCTCGAACTTCCGAACCGGCCGCGGCAGATCGAGTTCGCGCGCCTCAACATCACCTACACGCTGCTCTCGAAGCGGAAGCTCCTCCACCTCGTCACGGGAGGCCACGTGCGCGGCTGGGACGACCCCCGGATGCCGACGATCGCCGGGCTCCGCCGCCGCGGCTACACCCCCGAGGTGATCCGGGACTTCTGCGACCGGATCGGGCTCGCGAAAAGGGACAGCGTCGTCGACGTGGCGCTCCTCGAGCACTGCCTGCGCGAAAACCTGAACCGGCTCGCGCCGCGATACATGGGGGTCCTCGACCCGCTCCGCGTCGTCGTCACGAACCTCCCGGACGGGACGGTCGAGGAGCTGGACGCCGTGAACAACCCCGAGGATCCGTCGGCGGGCACCCGCAAGGTCCCGTTCACGCGGGAGCTCTTGATCGAGCGCGAGGACTTCCGCGAGGTCCCGCCGCCGAAATACCACCGCCTTTCGCCCGGGCGGGAGGTGCGCCTCCGGTGGGGCTACATCGTCCGGTGCGACCGCGCGGTGAAGGACCCGTCCGGACGGGTCATCGAGCTTCATTGCACCTACGACCCGGCGACGCGCGGCGGCGACGCACCCGACGGTCGGAAGGTGAAGGGGACGATCCACTGGCTCTCGGCGGCGCACGCTCTCCCGGCCGAGGTCCGACTCTACGACCGGCTCTTCAATGCGGCCGACCCGGACGACGCCCCCGAGGGAAAGGACTTTCTCTCGAACCTGAATCCCGACTCCCTCGTCGTGAAGAGCGACGCCCGCGTCGAGGCGGGAGTCGCGTCTCTGAAGAACGGCGACGTCTTCCAGTTCGAGCGGCTGGGCTACTTCGTCGTCGACCCCGACGCGGCGCCCGGCCGCCTCGTCTTCAACCGCTCCGTCTCCCTGCGCGACACGTGGGGGAAGATCGAAAAGAAGGCCCGCGGGGGAACGTGACGGCCCAGGCGCGACTCCGCCTCTGGGGGCCCGTCGCACTCCTCGTCGCGTACCAGTTCTGGCTCTCGTCGCAGTCGACGCTCCCCTCGCCGGGCTTCACGTTCCCGAACATGGACAAGGTCGAGCACGCGGCGTACTTCTTCCTGATGGGCCTCCTCGCCTGGCGCGCGGGCCGCCACGGCGAGGGTTGGAGCCGCATCACGGCCTTTCTTGCCGTCGTTCTCGGCGGGCTCCTCCTCGGGATCCTCGACGAGTTTCACCAGTCGTTCGTCCCGGGGCGCGCCCTCGAGACGCTCGACGTCGCGGCCGACACCGCAGGAGCGCTCGTCGCCGCGCTCGCCGGGGACGGGCTCCTTCGCGCCACGGGTCTCGATCGCGTCAGACGCTGAGGGCCGCCAGGATTGACCCCGGCGGCCCTCCCGCAGATAATCCGCGGCTCCCCGTCCTGGGGGGTCGTCCAACGGTAGGACTCCAGACTCTGGATCTGGCTATCGGGGTTCGAATCCCTGCCCCCCAGCCATTCCCTCCCTAGCCGGCGAGCGAACGGAAGAACGCCGCCAGAGCCTCGGGGCTCCCGGTCCCCTGATACGACACGGAGATCCGGCTGCCCGTAGCGGGACGGCCCGGCCGGCCCTTGGCCCGCTTCGCGGCCGACGTCACCGCCGCCACGGACGCCACAGCCACCGCCTTCCGCGGGCGCCCCGGCCCGCGCTTCCTCGGCGCGGCCGCCACGGCCCTCTTGGCGCGGCGCCGCGGCCCGCCCTTCCCTTTCTTCTTCGGGCGGAGGCGCGACACGTCCGGAGCGCCGAGCCGGATGCCGAACTTCGCGCCGATCGCGCCGATGACCTTCTTCGCCTCGAGGGTCGGGTCCTGCGTCAGCATCCTCTTCGCGAAGGCGAGGGCGCCGGGCCGGTCGATCCCGAGCCCCTCGCGCACCTCGCGGATGATCCCGGCGCCGACCTCGCGCGGGTTCAACTTGAAGGCCTTGCCGATCGCCGCCTTGACCTCCTTCTCCGTCAGGGCCTTGTTCCTCTTGAGCAGGTCCGTCACGAACGTGCGGACCTTTCCGGTTTCGAATGCCATGAAGCTCTCCTTTTCCGCGCGTTCCCTCCGGAACGCAATCGGGCGTGCATTGTACCCAATTGGGCAATTCCGGGCCAGAGCGGACTCTACCCCGGAAAACGGCGCGACCAGGCGAGAATGCCGCCCTCCAGGTTCACCGCGTCGAGGCCCTGGCGCCGCAGCCATTGCGTCACTTGGGCGCTCCGCGCTCCGCTCCGGCAGGCACAGACGATCGGCACGCCCCGGGGGAGCTCCGACACCCGGCGCGCCAGCTCGCCCATCGGGATGTGCAGAACCTCGAAGGGATACGGCTCGGACGCGAGCTCCACGGGCTCTCTCACGTCCAGGACGACCGGCTTCTCGCCCCGGTCCAGAAGCTCTTTCAGCTCGTCCGCCCTCATGTGTTTGCATCCCCTCCTTCGCCGGCGTTCCGTCGCCCGGGGAGTGTAAACGGGATTAAGATGAAATCATGTTGGAAGACTTCCGCAACGAGCCCTTCTCCGACTTCACCAACGCCGAGACCCGTTCCGCCTTCGAGGCCGCTCTCGCACGGATCGAGCGAGCGCGTGGCGCGGAGATCCCCCTCGTCGTGAGCGGACGCCGTGTCCGGACTCGCTCGCTGATGGACAACACCAATCCCGCGCAGAAGGCCGAGGTCCTTTCGCGCCACCACCTCGCGGACCGCGCCCTCGCGAAGAAGGCGATCGAGGCCGGCCTGAAGGCGCAGGGCGCGTGGGCCGATCTCCCGCCGCGCGAGAGGGCCAGCGTGCTCCTTCGCGCCGCGGCCCGGATGCGCGAACGGAAGCACGAGTTCTCCGCCACGATGGTCCTCGAGATCGGCAAGTCCTGGCCCGAGGCCGACGTCGAAACGGCGGAAGCGATCGACTTTCTGGAGTTTTACGCCCGGGAGATCCTCCGCTGGGGCGGCGAGATTCCGGTCACGCCGTACCGCGGGGAGTTTCCCGAGACCCTCTACCTGCCGCTCGGCGTCGGCGCCGTGATCCCGCCCTGGAACTTTCCCAATGCCATCCTGACGGGGATGACGACCGCGGCCGTCGTCGCGGGCAATTCGGTTCTCCTGAAGCCCGCCTCCGACACGCCGCTCATCGGGTGGAAGGTCTTCGAGCTCCTCGAGGAGGCCGGCGTGCCCCCCGGCGTCCTGAACTACCTTCCCGGCTCGGGCGCCGAGATCGGCGACTTCATCGTCGAGCACCCGCAGATCCGGTTCATCGCCTTCACGGGCTCCAAGGAAGTGGGCCTCCGGATCAACCAGAAGGCTGCCGTCGTGAGCCCGGGCCAGCGCTGGGTCAAGCGGGCGGTTCTCGAGATGGGAGGCAAGGACTTCATCGTCGTCGACGAGGATGCCGACTTCGAATTCGCCGCGTCGCAGGTCGTCGCCTCGGCCTTCGGTTTCCAGGGCCAGAAGTGCTCCGCCTGCTCGCGCGCGATCATCCACCGGCGCCTCTACAAGCGGTTCGTCGACGCGGTGATCGCGAAGACCGAGAAGCTCGTCGTCGGCCCGACGCGCGACTGGAAGACGAACGTCGGCCCCGTCGCGTCAGAGAGGCAGCTCAAGACAGTGTCCGACTACATCCGGATCGGGAAGCGCGAGGCGAAGCTCGGGACGGGGGGCACCTCGAACGGCCGGACCGGCCACTTCGTCCAGCCGACCGTCTTCTACGACGTCAAGGCGCACCACCGGATCTTCCAGGAGGAGATTTTCGGCCCCGTCCTCGGCCTCACGGAGGCGAAGGACTTCGAGCACGCGCTCGCGCTCGCGAACGACTCCGAGTTCGGCCTTACGGGCTCGTACTTCGGAAAGAACCGCGCCCGGATCGCCGAAGCGAAAAAGAAGCTCTTCACCGGCAACCTCTACATCAACCGGAAGTGCACCGGCGCCCTCGTCGGAGTCCACCCGTTCGGCGGCTTCAACATGTCGGGGACCGACAGCAAGGCGGGCGGGCGCGACTACCTCGGGCTCTTCCTCCAGGCGAAGTCGATCTCGGAGAAGCTCGCGAGCCGGTAGGTCAAAGGGCCGGGAGGCCCGCGCAGCACCCCTCCCGGCAGCGCTCGTACACCGAGCCCCGCTGCACGGGCGTGTAGTCCGCATCTCGGATCAGGGACGTCATGTCGTCTCGCGTCATCCGGTTGTGCGCGCCCGCGGCCGCCACCACGTTTTCCTCGATCATGATCGAGCCGAGGTCGTCCGCCCCGAAGGCGATCGAGACCTGGCCGATCTTCTTCCCCTGCGTGACCCACGACCCCTGGACGTGCGGGACATTGTCGAGGTAGAGGCGCGACAGGGCGAGCGTCCGGAGGTAGTCGACTCCCCCCGCCGTCTCGACCTTCCCGTCGAGGGCGGTGTTCTCCTCCTGGAAAGTCCACGGGATGAAAGCGGTGAACGACTCGGCCCCTTCGCGGAGGGACTCGTCCTGGACGCTCCGGACGACGTCGAAGTGGCGGAGCCGCTGCTCGTACGACTCGCCAACGCCGAACATCATCGTCGCCGTCGTCGGCATCCCGAGGCGGTGCGCCTCGCGGTGCACCTCGGCCCACCTTCCGGTCGGGGACTTCGTCAGCGCCCAGATCCGCTTCCGGACCTCGTCGTCCAGGATCTCGGCCCCGCCCCCCGGGACCGACATCAGGCCGGCCGATTTCAGCCTCAGCAGGGCCTCGGCGATCGACAACTTCTCCTTCTTCGCGATGAAGTAGATCTCGGGCGCCGAGAAGGCGTGCCTGTGGATTTTCGGGTAGCTCGACCGGAGGAAGCCGAGCAGCTCCTCGTAGAACGAGAGTGGCAGCTCGGCATGGACGCCCCCCTGCAAGAGGACGCCCGTCCCGCCGAGCGCGAGCGTCTCCTCGACCTTCTTCCCGATCTCGGGGAGCGGGAGGACGTAGGCCTCTGCGTCCCCCGCCGGACGGTAGAACGCGCAAAACGTACAGCGGTAGATGCAGACGTTCGTGTAGTTGATGTTCCGGTCGACCTGGTAGGTGACTCGCCCCGGGGGGTTCTTCCGGCGGCGGACCGCGTCGGCCGCTTCGCCGAGCTCGAGGAGCGTCGCCTCGCGGAAGAGGACGAGAGCGTCGTCGAATCCGAGGCGGTTCCCCGCCAGGTTGCTCTGCAGGATCGCGCGGACCCGGCGCGAGCCGCCGACGCCCGGCGCCCGCGGGTTCGGGAGGACGGCCTCCACCGACTCCAGCGCCGTCCTCACGACTCCCGCCGCGGAACGAGCGGCACGCCGGCGAAGGGCGGCACGTCGGGCGACGGGATGAGGCCGTGGCGATGGGCGCGACGGTAGAACTCGGCGAGACCCTTCTCGTCGTCCTCGTCGAGATCGTGGTGAAGATCCCCGTCGAGGTACTCGGCGAGCGCCTCGCGGGAGAGGCCCGTCCGGAGGGCCGCCGCGTCGACCACGCTGTCGATGTGCCGCTGGGCCCAGTCGCGTGACCAGAGGAACGGCTCGGGGGCGACCGGCGGGCGGACCGCCCAGACCGCGAAGACGAACGGCAGGCCCGTCAGCCGCCGCCACCCCTCCGCGAGGTCGAGGACGTGCAGCCCCGAAAGGTCAGCTTTCAGCGCGGGGTCGCCGATGAGGAGCGCCGCATCGTGGTGACGGAGCATCTCGGCGAGATCAGGCACGGCCTCGTGGAACTCCGGGTCCTGCCCGAGGAGATCGCGGAAGAGAATCCGGACCATCGCCGCGGACGACCGCGACGACAGGTCGAGCGCCACCGACCGGATCGGCTCTCCGTCGAGCGGGCGACGCGACGCGAGGAGGACGCTTCGGACGCGCTCTTTCGACGCGATGCCGACACCGCGGACGATCCGGACGCCGGGGAGGCGCGCCGCCTCGACGGACGGGACGAGGCCGGCGTCCACCTCGCCGCGCGCAAGCCGGGCCGCGCAGGCGGCCGGGACGTCGGTGAAGACCTCGACCCCGCCGACGGCTCCCTTCAGGAAGCC
Source organism: uncultured Acidobacteriota bacterium (assembly GCA_963721385.1). Taxonomy (GTDB): domain Bacteria; phylum Acidobacteriota; class Thermoanaerobaculia; order UBA5066; family UBA5066; genus DAOMFB01. The sequence continues at coordinate 76,742 of CAVRJB010000019.1, read as the reverse complement.
CCAGGTGAGCGGCCACGCGTTCACGTAGTCGACAACCGAAACGCGGATCACGTGAGACGAGCTCAACTCTTCTCCCTTCGTCGGAATATACGCCGCCCGGCGCGCCCGCGGGCTCCTCCGGACGGACTCGTTCAGAATACCGGTATGGCTTCCGTGCCGCGGGTTTCCGTCGTCATGCCGTGCCTGAACGAGGCGGAGACGATCGTCCGCTGCGTCGAGGCCGCGCTCTCCACGATGCGTGCCGCGGGGATCGACGGCGAGGTGATCGTGGCGGACAACGGGTCGACCGACGGGTCGCGCGAGCTCGCGGAGAAGGCCGGAGCGCGCGTCGTCGCCGTCGCGGAGCGCGGCTACGGCGCCGCGCTCCGCGGCGGATTCGCGGCGGCCCGCGGGGCGTACGTCGTGATGGGAGACGCCGACGACAGCTACGACTTCGGCGCCATTCCCGCCTTCGCGGCGAAGCTCGACGCCGGCGCAGACTTCGTGATGGGGTCGCGGTTCCTCGGGCGGATCGCGCCGGGCGCGATGCCGCCTCTCCACCGCTTCCTCGGCAATCCCGTCCTCAGCTTCCTCGGCCGGCTCTTCTTCCGCGTCCCGGTCTCGGACTTCCACTGCGGAATCCGGGCTTTCCGAAAGGAGGCTATCGAGCGGATGGGCCTGCGAACGACGGGGATGGAGTTCGCGAGCGAGATGGTCGTCAAGGCGGCCCTCTTCGGCCTCCGGATCGACGAGATCCCGGTGACGCTCCGGAAGGACGGCCGCTCGCGCCCCCCGCACCTCAGGACCTGGCGCGACGGATGGCGGCATCTGCGATTTCTCCTCATCTACTCGCCGCGCTGGCTCTACCTCGTCCCGGGGCTCTTCCTGACCGGGTTCGGCGCGCTTCTGCTTCTCTGGCTCTTTCCCGGCCCGCGGACGCTCGTCGGCGCCAGGCTGGACGTCCACGCGATGCTCGGCGCGGCGGGGATGGTCCTCGTCGGGACGCAGTCGGTCACGTTCGCGGTCTTCGCGAAGGTCTTCGCCATCACGGAAGGGCTCCTCCCGATGGACCCGCGGCTCGAGAAGGGCTTCAGGATCGTCACGCTCGAGACGGGCCTCGCGGCCGGCGGCCTGCTCCTTCTCGGCGGCGCCGCGCTGGTCCTTCGCGTGATCGGCGCCTGGGCCGGCGAGGACTACGTCACGCTCGACTACTCCCGGACGATGCGCTGGATGATCCCCGGCGTGCTGTTCCTGGTCCTCGGGGCGCAGGCGATCCTGTCGGCGTTCTTCCTGTCGATCCTCGGGCTCAAGCGCCGATGAGCGGGGGCCGGGCCTCCGCGCCTCTCGCCGCCGTCGGCGCCCTCCACGGCCGGGCGGTCTTCTCGCGAAGGATCCGCGTCCTCGCGGAGCGCCTCGCGCCGCTCCTCCCCGCGGGGCGCGTCCTCGACGTCGGCTGCGGCGACGGCAACGTCTGCGAAGGCCCTCCTCGCCCTCCGCCCCGACGCTCGCGATCGAGGGCTACGACGTTCTCGAAAGGCCGCGCGCCGAGATCCCCGTCACGCGGTACGACGGCCGCCGTCTCCCCGTCCCCGACGGCTCTGCGGCCGCTGTCCTCCTCGTGGACGTCCTCCACCACGCGGACGACGCCGTCGCGTTGTTCCGGGAGTGCGCGCGCGTCGCTCCCGTCGTCGTCGTCAAGGACCACCTCACGCAGGTCGTGGCTCGACGGGCGGATCCTCGCCTTCATGGACTGGGTCGGGAACGCCCCCCACGGCGTCGTCCTGCCGTACCGTTACTTTTCGCCGGTGTCGTGGCCGGACACCGTCGGACGGGCGGGCCTGAAAGAGACCGAGCGGGGCGACGTCCCCGGCCTCTACCCCTTCCCCTTTTCCGTCGTCTTCGGACGAGGCCTCCACTTCGCCGCGCGCCTCGAGCGGAGATGAAGACGCCTACTTCAACGAGAAGTCGACGCGGCTCGCCCGCGCCTTGTCTTTCGGCGCGGCAGGCTTGTCGCCCGGCTCGAGGACGAAGACGCGCGCCGCGTCGACCTGCGCCGGCCCGGTGAGGTAGCCCTTCACGGCGCTCGCCCGCCCGAGGGCGAGCTGGCGGAGGTCTCCGTCCGTCACGGGAACGTTCGCCAACATCAGCTTCTCCATCTCGGGCGCCGGAAGGTCCTTCGCGAAGCCGAGGGCCGTCCGGGGCTTCGGGAACTTCTCCTTCTTGTAGGCCCTCCTCAGGTATTCCGGCCACTCGGCCTCGGTGACGACGACGTCGTCGACGCTGCCCGGCGCCTCCCCCTTCTTGGCGAGTTCGGCCAGCTTCTGGGCCTTCACCTTCCTCTCGAAGAGCACGCGGCCAAGCCCTTCGAGGTCCGCGTCTCCCGAGAACCGCCCCGTCGCCTCCAGCTTCAGCCCCGGGCGGTCGCGCAGAGCCTTGCCGAGGGCGTCGAGCTTCTTCTTCGCGGCCTCGTCCAGCGTGTCGCGGCCGTCGGCGAAGTCGACCGACGAGAACTCCTCGCCCTTTCCGCCAAGGAGCCGGCCGAGGAGTGCGAACGGCGCCGTCGCGGCCTTCGCGATGAGATTCGTCAGGATCTTCCAGATCACCTTTCCGATCCGGAACTTCGGGTCGTCGATCGAACCCTCGATCGGAAGGTCGAGGTCGATGACGCCGTCCTTGTCCTTCAGGAGCGAGACTGCCAGCTTCACCGGCAGCTTCGTCGCGTCCTGGCTCTCCACCTTCTCGCCGAAGGAAAACTGGTCCGCGACGATCCGGTTCTGCGCGTTGAGCTTCCGGTTCTCGAGCTTGTACGCCACCTCGATCGTCAGCGTGCCGCTCGCGATCCCGTAGCCGGCGTACTTGCCCGAGTAGGGCGTGAACGCGGGGAGGTCGATGTCGCGGAAGCTGGCCTTGATGTCGGCGAAGGTCGTCGCGGCGAGGGGATTGAGCGAGCCCGTGATCTGGAGCGGCGAGCGGTTGGCGAGGTTCCCGCGGAGATCCATCTCCGCGACGGATCCCTCCTGCGACGACAGGCCGGTCACGCGCCCCCCGAGGTTTCCGAGCGTGGCGGCATAGTTCGGCCTGATGAACCGGTCCGTCAGGCGGATCGTCCCTCCCTGAAGCGTCAGGGCGTCGATCCGGACCGGCAGGACGGCGGACTTCGCATTCGCCGGCACCGGCGGCGGCGGGACCGTCGCTTCCGCCGGGGCCGCCGGCTCCTCGTCGTCCTCGTCGGGCGGCGCCGGCGCGCCGACGACTTTCCGGAGATTCACCGTTCCGTCCGCTTCGACCGTGACGTCGCAGGCGACGCCCGAGACCGCCAGCTTTTCGGCCTCGAAGAACATCGGGTTGTAGCCCGCCTTCATCTTCTCGGCCGCGAAGGTCTCCCACTTCAGGAAGTCCTGCTTCGTCGTCTGGTCGACGGCCAGAAGGCTCGCGACGAGAACGTCCCCTGCCACGACGACGCTCGCCTTGCCGCTGGCGTCCTCCTGGATCGACAACTTCGCGGCCGCCGAAACCTCGCCCTTCGCGAGCGAGAGCTTCAGGTTCTGGAGGACGTACGGCTCGAGCGGGACGAGGTCGACGCCCTTCACGTCGATCCGGAGCTCTGCGAACAGAGGACGGAATCCGACCGGCCCCTTCGCCGTCGCCGTTCCCCTCCCGTCGAGGCCGAACCGGGTCGTCAGCGTCCCTTTCGATCCCTCGGCGGTCGAGAAGTTCTCAAGGACGAGGCCCACTCTTGTGAGCGCGTACCGGGCGAGGCGGTCATAGCCCCGGTCCTCGATCTTCACGGTGTATCCGTCCAGAGCGGCCTTCTTCAGCGTGACGTTCCACGGCGCCGACGGAGGCGGAGGGGGGGCGTCCGGCGGCGGCTTTGGCATGAGCGCCACGAGGTCGGCGCTGCCGTCCTTTTCGCGCACGACGGCGAGGAATCCCGCGGCGCTTTTCACGTCGCCCAGGACGAGCTCGTGTTTCGCGAGGTCGAGGCTGGTGTCGGCCACCGAAACCGACGCCGCCTTGAAGAACGGCTCCTTTTCGCCCCTCTTCCGGACGCTCGGTGACTTCACGTTGACCGCGAGGCCCGAGAGCGTCGTGTTGGCGTCCTTCCCCATGGAGTACCGGTACTGCGTCTTCAGGTCGAGGAGGCCGCTCTCGATCTCGACCGGCAGGAATTCGTCGACGAAGGTCGTGTAGCGCTTCAGGGCGACGCCCTCGACCGAGAACGTCCCCTCGACGGCCACCGGATCCATCGAGACCGTTCCCGTGTTCCGGAACGCCTCGCCGGCCTCGGTCTTCGCCGAGGCTTCGAGCGACGCCGGCTTCCCCGGGGCCGTGGAGAAGCCCTTCACAGCGACCGCGAGGTCGGAGAAGACGGTCCGGAACGGCGGATGGAACGCGAAGTTGTCGTAGTGGACCTTCCCCGCTTCAATCCTCATCTCGGCGACCTCGACGAGCGGCGGCGGGCCGGGGGGCGCCGGAGTGCCCGAAGGTTCCGCTCCGACCTTCTTCTTCATGGCCGGCGCGACGAGCGCCGCCACGATGTTGTGCTCGCCCATCGTCTCGCGCCGGATCCAGAACTCCGGGGCGACGAGCTTCAGGCTCCGGATCCGCGCCCTCTTCCCGAAGACGTCGACGGAGTCGAACACCGCCTCGAACCTCTCCCACGCCAGCATCGGCCGGCCGCCGTACTCCACGGCGATCTTCCTCAGAGCCGACGAGCCCGAAAGGACGAGGGCCGGCGGAGCGTTCAGCGGCTGCCGGAAGGCGATCGTCAGCTTCGTGTCGAGACGGCCGGAGGTCAGCTTCGACGGCACGTCGCGCGGGACGTAGGCGAGGTAGAAGGGGAGGTCGACGTCGTCGAAATTCAGGTCGAGAGTCGTCTCGCGCGTCTCGCTGAAAGGCTTCGTCGTCCCGTTGAGCACGAACGGGGCGCCGTTCACCTTGGCCTCGAGAACCGGCTGCGTCGTGATCTCGACCTTGGAGGGGATGTTCGACAGGAACGGAATCCCGATCCGGACGCCGCGGACGGTGTGCTTCGTCTTCTTCGGACGGTCGTCGAAGTCGACGCTTCCCCCCTCGACGCGGATGTTGTTCAGGGAAAAGCGGAGCGGAGCCTCTTTTTTCCCCGGCGCCAGCTCGGGCTCCGACTTCAGCGCCTCGTCGAGGAGGTCCTGGAAGTTATACGTCCCGTTCTCGTACCGGGCGAGCGTGACGGAGGGCTTCGTCAGCGTGATCGCCCGGAGGACCGGCCCGCCCCGGAAGACCGACGACACCTCGGCGTTGACGTAGAGGCGCTCGAAGGAGAAGAACGGGCCGGCTCCTCCCTTCTCCTTCACCTCGAGGCCCTCGAGCGTGGCCGAGAGCGTGAACGGGTTCAGGGAGAGCCCGCGGAGCGCCACGGGGCGGTGGAGTCTCTCCGCGAGCTTCCGCTCGACGACCGGCCGAAAGAAATGAGGGAGGACGAGAAAGCCGGCGACGGCCCAGAGGACGATCATCCCCGCGCAGACGGCGAGGAGCCTTCGCAGGCGGGGACGTTCCAGGGTCTCTCGGAGATCGGTCATCGACGGGCCGTCGCCAGACCAGGCAGCGTGCGGAGGTCAGGCCTCGTCCGCCAGCCAGCGGTACGCGAAACCCGCGAGCGCGGCGCCGACGATCGGAGCGACCCAGAAGAGCCAGAGCTGCTCGATCGCCCACCCCCCGACGAAAAGGGCCGGCCCGGTGCTGCGAGCCGGGTTCACCGAGGTGTTCGTCACGGGGATGCTGATCAGATGGATGAGCGTCAGCGCGAGGCCGATGGCGATTCCGGCGAAGCCCGCAGGCGCCTTACCGTGGGTGGAGCCGAGGATCACCATGAGGAAGAAGAAGGTCATGACGATCTCGGCGACGAGGCACGCGCCGAGGGCGTAGCCTCCCGGCGAGTGGGCGCCGTAGCCGTTCGACGCGAAGCCCCCCGCGAGGTCGAACCCCGCTTTCCCGCTCGCGATGAGGTAGAGGACGCCCGCGCCCGCGATCCCGCCGGCCACCTGCGCGACGATGTACGGGACGAGTCCGGACGCCGGAAAGCGGCCGCCGGCCCAGAGGCCGACCGAGACCGCCGGGTTCAGGTGGCAGCCCGAGATGTGACCGATGGCGTAGGCCATCGTCAGGACTGTCAGGCCGAACGCGAACGAGACGCCGAGAAGCCCGATCCCGACGTTCGGAAAGGCGGCCGCGAGGACGGCGCTGCCGCACCCCCCGAGGACCAGCCAGAAGGTGCCGAGGAACTCGGCCGCGGTCTTCTTACCCATGATGATTCCTTTCTCATCGAATTGGAGCCGGGAAGGACGAGAAGATAGAACGTGCGCCCGTTTTTGACAACCGATTCCGGCGGGCCCGCCCCCTGCCGCCGGGCTTCCCCCGATAATCGACCCGTGACCGCCAACCTGACCCCGCAGTACCACGACGCCGAGGAGCGCTTCAAGGCGTCGAAGGACCACGCGGAGAAACTCGCGGCGCTGCGCGAGATGATCGCGCTTCTTCCCAAGCACAAGGGAACGGAGAAGATGCTGGCCGACCTGAGGCAGCGCCTCTCGAAGCTGGAAAAGGAGGTCGAGCACGCGCCGCACGGCGGCCATCGCACGGAGATCGGCCATGTCCGGCGCGAGGGGGCGGGCCAGTGGGTCCTCCTGGGGCCGCCGAACGCCGGGAAGTCGTCGCTTCTCGCCGCCCTCACCCATGCGCACCCCGAGATCGGCACCTATCCGTTCACGACGCGTGCGCCCGTTCCCGGGATGATGGAGTTCGAGGACGTGCAGGTGCAGCTCGTCGACACGCCCGCCGTGGCCGAGGGGCACACCGAGCCGTACCTCGCCAACCTCGCGCACGGCGCCGACGGCGTCCTCCTCGTCCTCGACGTCGCGGCCGACGACACCGAGGCCGCGTCCCGCCTCCTCCACGACCTCCTCGCGAAGGCCCGCGTCTGGCCGCGGGCGCGCCCGATCCCGAAGGACGCCCCGCCCTTCCTCCTCCCGAAGCCGGTCCTCGCCGTTGGCAACAAGAGCGACGAGGACGACGGCACCTTCGCCGCGCTCGCGCGCGAGGCGGTTGGAGAGGAGCTCCCCTTCTTCCCGGTCTCGGCGTTCACGGGCGCCGGCCTCGACCCGCTCCGCGAGGTCCTCTTCCGCGAGCTCCGGCGGATCCGCGTCTACGGCAAGGAGCCGGGGCACAAGCCGGACATGGAACGGCCGTTCGTCCTTCCGGAGGGAGCCACGATCCACGACTTCGCCGCGCACGTCCACAAGGAGATCGCCGAGCGGCTCAAGTACGCGCGGATCTGGGGCCACGCCAAGTTCGACGGCCAGCAGGTGGACCGCCACCACGTCCTCGCCGACAAGGACGTCGTGGAGCTGCACGCCTGACCGCGGAGGCTCAGCCGGCCGACATCGACCCGAGGAACTCCGCGTTGTTCTTCGTCTTCTCGAGCCGCTCGATGAGGAGCTCCATCGCCTCGACGGTCGAGAGCGGGTTGAGCACCTTCCGGAGGATCCAGACGCGGTTGAGCTCCTGTTTCTCGAGGAGCAGCTCTTCCTTCCGCGTGCCGGAGCGGTTGAGGTCGATGGCCGGGAAGACGCGCCTGTCGACGAGCTTCCGGTCGAGGTGGACCTCCATGTTGCCGGTCCCCTTGAACTCCTCGAAGATGATGTCGTCCATCCGCGAGCCGGTGTCGATGAGGGCCGTCGCCATGATGGTCAGCGACCCCCCCTCCTCGATGTTCCGGGCCGCGCCGAAGAACCGCTTCGGCTTCTGGAGGGCGTTCGCGTCGACGCCGCCCGAGAGGACCTTGCCCGACGGCGGGCAGGTCGTGTTGTAGGCCCGGGCGAGGCGCGTGATCGAGTCGAGGAGGATGACGACGTCGCGCTTGTGCTCGACGAGGCGCTTCGCCTTCTCGATGACCATCTCGGCCACCTGGACATGCCGCGTCGCGGGCTCGTCGAAGGTCGAGCTGATGACCTCGCCCTTCACCGACCGCTGCATGTCGGTGACCTCCTCGGGCCGCTCGTCGATGAGAAGGACGATGAGCGTGATCTCCGGGTGGTTCGTCGTGACCGAGTTTGCGAGCGCCTGCAGGAGCATCGTCTTGCCGGTCCGCGGCGGGGCGACGATGAGGCCGCGCTGCCCCTTGCCGATCGGCGCGATCAGGTCGAGAACGCGGGACGACAGGTTTGCGGTCTCGAGGCGGATCCGCTCCTCGGGGTAGAGCGGCGTCAGGTTGTCGAAGAGGATCTTCTCGCGGGCGATGTCCGGGTGCTCGAAATTGACGGCCTCGACCTTGATGAGGGCGAAATAGCGCTCGCCTTCCTTTGGGGGGCGGATCTGGCCCGAGATCGTGTCGCCCGTCCTCAGGCCGAACTTCCGGATTTGCGACGGCGAGACGTAGATGTCGTCCGGCCCCGCGAGGTAGTTGTACTCGGGGGCGCGGAGGAAGCCGAAGCCGTCCGGGAGCACCTCGAGCACGCCCTCGGAGAAGATCAGCCCCATCCGCTCCGTCTGCGCCTGCAGGATCTTGAAGATCAGCTCCTGCTTGCGGAGCGCCGGCGCCCCTTCCACCTCCAGCTCGCCCGCGATCTTGAGGAGCTGGGGCATCGTGTGGTTGTGGAGCGTCCGGATGTCGAGAATCGAGCCGGGCTCTGCGGGGGCTACGGCGGACTCTTCGAGATCGGTCGGAAGCTCGCGGGGGTCGATCGTCGGGGTGGCGTAATCGGCGCCGGGGACTTTGCGACGGGGCATACGGGACTCCTTCAGGTGGAACGGGGGGCTTCCAGCCGGGTCCGCACGAGGCGGACGAGGCCGGAGAGGTTTTCGCCCGTCTCGGACGAGACGGGCAGGAGGGGGCGGACGTTCTCTTCCTCGAATTCCGCCGTCAGCGCACGGAGCTGGCGCGGCCGGGCCGAGGGTTTCACGGCATCCCACTTCGTCGCGACGACGAGGGTCGGGACGCCGGCGCTGGAAAGAAAGAGCGCCATCGAGCGGTCGGACTCCTGCGGGGCGAGCCGGCCGTCGACGAGAAGGAGCGCGAGGTCGGGGCGGGGCTCCTCCGTGAGGAGCGACTCGATCAGCTTCTCGAGCGTCGCGCGGACCTCGCGCGACGCCTTCGCGTAGCCGTAGCCGGGGCAGTCGACGAGGTGGAAGCGGCCGTCGACCCGGTACCAGTAGAGCGCCTGCGTCCTTCCGGGGGTGGCCGAGACGCGGGCGACGGGGACGCCGAGGAGGGCGTTCAGGAGGCTGGACTTCCCGACGTTCGAACGGCCGAGGACGGCGACCGACGGCAACGCGTCGCCGCCCGGTCGCTCGCCGGGCCGGTGGCCGGCGAGGGCGAGCAGAACCTCCGCGCCGAGCCGCGCCTTCGAGGCAGGGCCCGGCCGGCCGGCGCGGCGGCCGTTGGGAAAAGGTGCGGACGAGAGAGCGGGGTTCATCGAAGGTCAAGGGCGGCTGCGCGAAACCGCGGCCGCTGGAAATCAGAGTTTCGGGAGCAAGTCTCTTCGGAGGGTGTGTCGGAAGTCGTCGCCGGGGATCCGGGCAGGAACCCCCGACGCGCTGGATTCTACGTCAAAACTCCCGGGCAGGTTGCGATTGGGGCTGTGTCCGGTCCGGAAGGGGGTTCCGGGGAAACCGGCACGTTGCCGGTTCCGCCCGGTACATCAATGCGCCGTGGGGGGGGTGGTCCCGGTCTCGGCGGTCAGTTCCTTCGGGAGCATCGGCGACGGAGACCCTTCGAGCGTCAGGCGGACCACCTCGTCCACGTCCTCCACGAGGTGGAACTCCATGACCGACCGGATCTCCTCCGGGAGGTCGTCGAGGTCCTTGTCGTTTTCCTTCGGCAGGATGATCGTCGTCACCCCCGCCCGGTAGGCGGCGAGGAGCTTCTCCTTGATGCCGCCGACAGGGAGCACTTTCCCGCGCAGCGTGATCTCGCCCGTCATCGCGATGTTCTTCCGGACCGGAATCTTCGTGACGGCCGAGAGGATCGAGGTCGCCATCGTAATGCCGGCCGAGGGGCCGTCCTTCGGGATCGCCCCCTCGGGGATGTGGACGTGGATGTCCTTCTTCTCGTAGAAGTCGGGCTCGGCGCCGTAGAGCTCGGCGCGCGTCCTGACGTACGAGAGCGCCGCACGGGCCGACTCCTGCATGACCTCGCCGAGCTGGCCCGTCAGGACGACGTTCCCCTTCCCGCGCATCAGCGTCGTCTCGATGTGAAGGACGTCGCCGCCCGACTCGGTCCAGGCGAGGCCCGTCGCGAGGCCGATCTCGGCCTTCTCCCCCCTCTTGCCGAGACGGAACTTCGCCTTGCCGAGGAAGTCCGGCAGGTTCTCCGCGGTCACGCGGACCGGCAGCTCCGGGTTCTTCGTCAGGATCCGGCGCGCGATCTTCCGGCAGACCGAGGCGATCTCGCGCTCCAGGTTCCGGACGCCCGCCTCGCGCGTGTACTTCTCGACGAGGCCGTAGATGGCGCCGTCCTCGAAGACCGCCTGGTCCGCAGTCAGGCCGTTGTCCTTGACCTGCTTCCGGACGAGGAACTGTTTCGCGATGGCGAGCTTCTCGTTCGGCGTGTAGCCGGAGAGCGGGATGATCTCCATCCGGTCCTTCAGGGCCGGCGGAATGGGGTGGACGACGTTGGCCGTCGCGATGAACATCACTTTCGAGAGGTCGTACTCGACGTCCAGGTAGTGGTCCACGAACGCGTGGTTCTGCTCGGGGTCGAGGACCTCGAGGAGCGCCGCGGAGGGGTCGCCCCGGAAGTCCATCGACATCTTGTCGACCTCGTCGAGGAGGAAGACCGGGTTCACGGTCCCCGCCTTCTTCATCATCTGGATGATCTGGCCCGGGAAGGCGCCGATATACGTGCGCCGGTGGCCCCGGACCTCGGCCTCGTCGCGGACGCCGCCGAGCGACAGCCGGACGAACTTCCGGTTCAGCGACCGGGCGATGCTCTTCGCGAGCGACGTCTTCCCCACTCCCGGGGGACCGGCGAAACAGAGGATCGAGCCCTTCGTCTCGGTCACGAGCTGGCGGACCGCGAGAAACTCCAGGATCCGCTCCTTGACCTTCTCGAGGCCGAAGTGGTCGTCGTTCAGGATCTTCTCGGCCCGATTCAGGTCCTTGGCCTCGCGCGAGGCCTTCTTCCAGGGAACGGAGACGAGCCAGTCGATGTAGTTGCGCGAGACGGTAGCCTCGGCGGAGACGTTCGGCATCGCCTCGAGTCGCTTCAGCTCGGCGAGCGCCTTCTCCTTCGTCTCCTTCGGCATCCCCGCCTTCTCGATCTTGGCGCGGAGCTCCTCGACCTCGTCGGACTTGTCGTCTTTCTTGCCGAGCTCCTGGTGGATCGCCTTGATCTTCTCGTTGAGGTAGTACTCCTTCTGGGCCCGCTCCATCTGCTTCTTGACCTTGCTGTTGATCCGCCTGTCGATGTTGATCTTCTCGATCTCGATCTCCAGCATGTCCTGCAGCTTCTGGAGCCGCTCGAGCGGCGCCGCGGTCTCCAGGAGGGTCTGCTTGTCGGCCGTCGGGATGGAGGCGGGCAGGTGGCCCGCGAGCGTGTCGGCGAACGCATCGGGGTCGTCCATCTTCAGGGACGAGAGGAGCCCTTCGAATGCGAGGTGGTGCGAGAGCTTCGCATACTGCTCGAAGACCGCGAGGACCTTCTGCAGGTAGGGCGCGACGTCGCCTCCCGGCGCGGGCTTCGCCTCGATCTTCTCCGCGGAGACGGTCAAGTGGCCCGAGGACGGGAGGTAGGAGTCGATCCGCGCGCGCGAGACCCCTTCGACCATCACCTTGATGTGCCCGTTCGGGAGCTTCAGCGACTGGACGACCACCGCGACGACTCCGATCTCGTGGATGTCGCCGGCCACCGGCTCGTCGACCCGGGGATCCTTCTGGGCCGCGAGGAAGATCGTCTTCGCTGGCGAGGCGAGCGCCTCTTCGAGCGCCGCGATGGACGAGGCGCGCCCCACGACGAAGGGCGCCATCATGCGCGGGAAGACGACCATGTCCCGGAGCGGCACGAGGGGCAGCGGGACGCGAGTGGCGGCGGCGGGATCGAAGGGAGTGAGTCCTGTCATGGGGTCACCTCGGGCGCGGGCGGCGCGGAAATCGCGGGAGCAGAGCTCGATTCAGGGGGCGACGGGGGGACGGAGCCGGCCGCGGCGCCCGTCAACCCGCCTTCCGGAGCGAGAGGATCGGCGCGGCGCGCCGGAGGACGACGTCCTTCGTGATGACGCACTCCTCGATCTCCTCCTCGGATGGAACCCGGTACATGACGTCGAGCATCAGCTCTTCGAGAATGATCTTCAGGCCCCGGGCGCCGACGTTCCGGGTAAACGCCTCGTCCGCGATCTGCTCGAGGGCGTCGTCCGTGAAGCGCAGGGTGACGTTCTCGAAATCGAGCAGCGTCTGGTACTGCTTGATGAGCGAGTTCTTCGGCTCCTTCAGGATGGCGACGAGCGACGGGCGGTCGAGATCGTGCAGCGAGGCCACGACCGGCACGCGGCCGATGAACTCCGGAATCATCCCGAATTTGATCAGGTCCTCGGGGTGGACCTTCTCGAGGAGCTCGCCGGCCCGCTTCTCCTTCCGGGTCACGATCTTCGCGCCGAAGCCCATCGATTTTTCGGTCAGTCGCCGGCCGATGATGTCCTCGAGGCCCACGAAGGCGCCACCGCAGATGAAGAGGATGTTCGTCGTGTCGATCTGGATGAACTCCTGGTGGGGGTGCTTGCGCCCGCCCTGGGGCGGCACGTTCGTCACGGTCCCCTCCAGGATCTTCAGGAGGGCCTGCTGGACCCCCTCGCCCGAGACGTCCCTCGTAATCGAGGGGTTCTCACCCTTGCGGGCGATCTTGTCGACCTCGTCGATGTAGACGATGCCGCGCTCGGTCTTCTCCTTGTCCTGGCCGGCGGCCTGGTAGAGCTTCAGAATGATGTTCTCGACGTCCTCGCCGACGTAGCCCGCCTCGGTCAGCGTCGTCGCGTCGGCGATCGTGAACGGCACCGAGAGCATCTTCGCGAGCGTCTGGGCGAGGAGCGTCTTCCCCGTCCCCGTCGGCCCGATCAGAAGGATGTTCGACTTCTGGATCTCGACGTCCAGCTTGCGGTTCTTCTCGAAGTAGTCGATCCGCTTGTAGTGGTTGTAGACCGCGACGGCGAGTTTCCTCTTCGCCTGCTCCTGGCCGACCACGTACTCGTCGAGGAATTCCTTGATCTCCCGCGGCTTCGGAAGCTTCGTCTCGGGCTTGGCCGTGTCGAGGACGCGGTCCTCCGCGATGATGTCGAGGCAGATGTCGACGCACTCGTCGCAGATGTAGACCGTGGGCCCCGCGATCAGTTTCTTCACGTCCCGCTGCGACTTGTTGCAGAAGCTGCAGCGAAGGACGTCGCCCGGACCCGTCTTCTTGTTCATTGGCGTCCCCTGCTATCCCCGGCCCGAATCTTACCCTCTCCCATGAACCGCGGAAATCCCCCGCCTCAGGCCGCCGTCTTGTCGTCCCGGCGCCGGATGACGAGGTCGATCAGACCGTACTCTTTCGCGGCGTCCGCCTCGAAAATGTTGTCGCGGTCCGTGTCCTTCTCGACCTGCTCGAATGGCTGACCTGTATGGAAGGCCAGGATCTCGTTCAGCCGTTTCTTCGTCCTGAGCATCTCTTTCGCCTGGATCTCGATGTCCGACACCTGTCCCTCGGCGCCGCCGTGTGGCTGGTGGATCAGGATCCGGGCGTTCGGGAGGGCGGCCCGCTTCCCCTTGGCGCCGCCCGCGAGAAGGACCGCGCCCATCGACGCGGCCTGTCCGATGCAGTAGGTCGCCACGTCCGGCTTGACGTACTGCATCGTGTCGTAGATGGCGAACCCGGCCGACACCGAGCCGCCCGGAGAGTTGATGTAGAGGGTGATGTCCTTCTCGGGGTTCTCGGCCTCCAGGAAGAGCATCTGCGCGATGACGAGGTTCGCGACGTCGTCATTGATCGACGAGCCCAGGAAGATGACGTTGTCCTTCAGCAGACGCGAGTAGATGTCGTAGGCGCGCTCGCCCCTGTTCGTCTGCTCGATGACCATCGGGATCAGCATCGACATGGCTTCTGTTCCTCTCGTCCGTCAGGGGCCGATCTTACGCGTCAGACGGCCGGCGAGGCCTCGGCGAGGACGAGCTCCACCACGCGGTCGATCCGCAGCTCCTCGCGGATCCCCTCCAGCCGCTCGTTCTTCACGAGCGCGGCCTTCAGCTCGGCGAGCGTGGTTTCCATCGCCAGCGCGCGGCGCTTCAACTCGGCGTCGAGCTCGGTGTCGGAGACGGTGACGTTCTCGGCCTCGCCGATGGCGTCGAGCAGAAGGTACTCCTTCACGCGCCGGACGGCGCCGGGCTTCGCATCGGTCCGGGCGACATTCCAGTCGATGCCGGCCTGCTTCAGGTCGACGCCCTGCCGGGCCAGGTGGCGCGCGTACTCGCGAAGGGCCGCGTCGATCTCGGCCTCGACCATCGACTCCGGCGCCTCGACCTCGTTCAGGGCGAGGAGGGCGTCGAGGGCCGCACGTCGGCGCGTCTCCTTCAGGGCCGCCTCCTTCTCGCGCGTGACCGATTCGGTGACCTTCCCGCGCAGCATCGCGAGATCCGCCCCCTCCGGCGGCTCCCCGTCCCTCGGCGTGAGGGCCCCCTTCGCCAGGTCGTCGTCGAGAGCCGGCAGGATGCGCTTCTTGAGCGCGACGAGCGTGACGCTGTAGAGGACCGTCTTTCCCGCGAACTCGGTGTCCGGCGTGTCGGCCGGGAAGTCCTTCTGGAAGCTGACCGTCGTCCCGGGCAGTGCGTTCCGAAGGTGCGCCGAGAGCTCCGGCAGCGTCCGCCCTCCGCCGAGCTCGACCAGGGTCTTCTGCGCCTCGAAGTCCTTGCCGTCCCCCGCCGGGAACGTCCCCTTCAGGTCGACGAGCGCGAAGTCGCCGTCGGCGGCCGGGCGCCCCTCGATCGGTTCGTACGTCGCGCGCCCCTCGCGGATCCGCTCGAGGACGCCGTCGATCTCCTCGGCCGAGGGGACGGCCGAGCCGGCCGGGACCTTCAGCCCGCGGTAGTCCTTCGGGGCGACGGGGGGCCGCACTTCGAGGTCCACCTTGAACGAGAGCGGCGCCTCGAACTCGAACTTCAGGTCGTCGATCTTCGGCCGCCCGAGCGGCACGAGGCCCCGCTCCTTCAGCGCCGCCAGCACCGTCTCGTTCACGAGATGCTCGATGACCTCGTCACGGACGGCGTCGGCAAAGCGCTTCTTGATGATCTCCGGCGGCACCTTGCCGGGGCGGAAGCCGGGCAGGCGGATCTGCTTCGCGAGGCCGCGGACGGTGCGGTCCGTCTCGCGCTTCACCTCGTCGGCAGGCACTTCGACCGTCATCGACTTCTTCGTCGGGGACTGGTCGACAAAAGACGTGATCATGGGGATGGTTTCCTCGCGTCGGTGTCATCCGGAATGGTGCGGGAGGAGGGAGTCGAACCCTCATGGGATTCCCCACCGGATCCTAAGTCCGGCGCGTCTGCCATTCCGCCACTCCCGCCAGACGAGCGGAGCCCGCGATCCTAGCACGCAGGCTCCGCCACGGCCTGCTCTCAAAACCTCCCGGCGAGGACGAACGTCACGTTCCGGCCCGGGGCCGGAACGGCCAGCTCGTCGGGGGTTCCCGGGTACAACTTGTCGAACAGGTTGCCGACGAGAAGGCGGACCTCGAGCGGCTTCCTAGAAGACCCCACTGAGGCTCAGGATCGCTCCGCGGCCCGGCGCGAGGATGTTGTTTTCGTCCGCCGAGTCCGCATACCTCGTGTCGAAGACGTTTCGGACCGACAGGTTGATCCACAACAGGTCGGAAAGCGGTAGCCGGCCGACAGGTCGAGCCGCGCGTAGCCCGCGATCACGACCTCGGTCAGACCAGGCCGGTCGTCCCTCGCCATCGCGAGGATCGGGCCCGGAGGTCGAGCCCGTCGATCGGCTCGTCGGCTCGAGCGATGAGATGGCCCGTGGGCGGGAGGATGTCGGTCGAGTAGGCGCCCGTCATCGGCTTCGTCTCCCTGCGAGAGCGAACCGACGCAAGACCGAACGACGAGCCGCCTCGAACCTGACGTCGGCCTGGAGTTCGGCGCCCGTGATCTCGCCTCGCCATCGTTCCGGAAGAAGAAGTCCGTACCCGCTCCGGTAGCGCTCGACGAGATCGTAAATCCGGTAGTACGTAGCCGTAGGCCGAGACGCACCGGGACCGACGCGCCCGCGTACGGTGAGATCCCACTGATTCGATGTCTCCGGCTCGAGGTCGGGGTTCCCGACGACGAAGCCGCGTCCCGAGACGCCCCGGAAGTACCGGTCCGACAGAGTCGGGCTCGCGAAAGCCGTGGGCGTACTGCGCGGTGACCCCGAATGCGTGGCCGGCGTCCACGTGAGAGCGAGCATGCCGGAGAAGCCCCGCCCGACGTCGACCGGTCGCCGAAGTACCCGCCGGAGTTCTGCGACCAGACGGCGTCGCCGCGCAGGCCGGCCGAGACCGACAGCACGTTGGAGAGCAGGGGCGCTCGAACTCGGCGAAGGCGGCCGTGTCGTCCGCTTTGCGTCCCTCACTGCCACCTCGGAGATCGTCGAGACCGGAAGCCCCGACAGGCTGTAGGTCGTCGATGATGTTCGTCGCGTGAAGGTTGAACCGGCTGATGGCTTCGACCCCGACATGGAGGGCGCACGGTTCCGATCGGCTTCTGACCGACCGCACGGAGCGACCAGTCCTTCGCGTCGACGTTCGCCTCCGAGAGAAAGCGGGACGTCGTCGGCGTCGACAGCACGTCGCCGGTCGTGACGAGAACGTACCGGTCGAGGAACGCGCGGACCTGGACGTCGGAACCCGAGGGCCCCCGGCAGCGTCCGCGCCGAGGGTGAAGCGCGTCGAGTCCTCCTGCGGGTACCAGGTCCGCGTGTGGACGGTCGAGTCCTGAGCGGGCTTCCCCATCTCGCGGACCTGGTCGAGCTGGTACGCCGGCCAAGAGCGTCGCGGAGCCGACGGGCAGAGAGCCCGACGAGCCCGCCCCGGTCCCGCGCGGACGAGTTCGCACCGTCCCCTGATGGCGACTCGTAGTCGCGGTAGTCGTCGCTGGACGAACGGGCACGCGAACGCGTCGGGGCCGACGGGGACGTTGGTCTCGACGCCGATCCCCGTCTCCTCGGGGCCGGTGTCCGGCGGTCAGCTGTAGCGGCGCCGAAGGTTGCCGACGTTCGGGAGCGGAGTCCTCCCGTGCACCACGCCGCCGAAAGCGTCGGAGCCGTAGAGGCCACGGTGCCCGGACCGCGGACGACCTCCACGTTCTCGAGCGAGAACGGGTTCAGCCAGCTCGCCGACGGTCCGACCCGTCGTTCGGCCGTCACGCGGCCGTCGTCCAGCATGAGCAGCGTCCGGCCACGCGCGAGACCCCGGACCGATGGCACGACGGACTGCCCTTCCTCGATCCGTCCCGTCCCGGGCATCTCCGTGAGTGTGTCGGCCAGCCGCGAGGGGAGGCGCTCGGTCATCTCCGCCCGCGTCACGAGGACCGAGGCGCTCGCCGGTGGGGCGAGCGTCGAGGGGGCGACGCTGCTCCGGATCTCGACCTCCGCCGTCCGGGCGTCGGCAGACGGAGATCCACCGTCTTTCCCGGCGACACGGTCAGGACGCGAACGAGCCGAGCCAGGTGCCGCGCGGATCGGTGACCCCGAGTTCGAACGGAACGGGGTCGGCTCGACCTCGAGCGGAACTCCCGTCCGGAGTCGCCGCGACCGATCCGCTCGGCCGACGATGGCGACGTGAGCGCCGGCCACGGGCTTTCCTCCGGCGTCGACGAGACGGAACGCGTCGCCGGCAGCCTTTGCGGGGACGGCCGCCGCGAGCAGCCCAGCGGCGACGACCAGGAAAAGGACGGAAAACGTCCTGGAATGAAGACTCCCCATCGGACGAAGCCCTTTCTGGAGGCCGAGCCTCCCCCCATCTGCAACAACGGGCGGACGAGGAGAGGCTCTACTCGCGGAGGGGGAGGAACGAGGAAAGACGGAGGACGGGCGGCGACCCGCCCGGACGAGCCTCGAGCATCGCACCGCGCCCCGGAGCGGCGATGTCCTGCTTGCCGGCCAGACGCGCGCGAACCGGCATCTCGAGAAAGGCGCGGGTGTCGTCGAGAGGCGCCCAGCGCTCCGGCCCCGCGCTTCCGAAGTGGGGCGGAGGAAGGCCGCGGTGACCGGTATCCGCCTCCCGCGTCTTCCACTCTCCGTCCTCGAACCAGAGCTCTTCTGCGGAAACGTCCGAACCCGCGACGATGACGAACTCGGCGCTGACGGCGACGATCTCCTCTTCGAATCCGCCGCCCCCCTCGCGGAGGGCGAGGACGGCGTGCTCCGTCGGAAGCGCTGGGACGCGCCACGAGGCTGCGCAGTCGTCCGGCTCGATCTCGCCGGTCAGGCGGACCGGGAAGGTTCTCCCGCCGTCGAGGGAGAGGACCAGCTCGCGCTCCTCGACGCCCGCCTTCGCGGGCGCGAGCGCGACGACCTCCACGTGTCCGGCGGGAATGCGTTCCGACGCCCGAGGGCCGGACAGGCCGACCGCGTCAGCGGACGCGGCGCATACGGCGACCGGAAAGAGGATCGCGCAGCGCCACGCGAGGCCCCACGCGCTCCCCCGACCGTACCCTCCGAGCATTTGAGGGGAGTCTACGGCCCGAGGTACCTCTTCATCCAGCCGAACGCCTTTTCGTGCCAGAGCTTCGAGTTCCAGGGCATCAGGACGAAGTGCCCCTCGTCCGGAAAAACGAGCATCTCGGACGGGACTCCGCGGCGGCGGAGCAGCGTGAAGAGCTGCAGCCCCTGGTCCACCGGCACCCGGTAGTCGAGCTCGTTCGAGACGACGAACGTCGGCGTCACGATCTTCTCGGCGAACATGTGGGGCGAGCAGCGGGCCGAGTGCGCCTTGAACCCGGCCGTCCACGGGAGACCGCCGAGGTCCCAGTCGGTGAACCAGAGTTCCTCGGTCGCGTAGGCCATCGTGTCGAGGTTGAAGTTGCCGTCGTGCGTGAAGGCCGCGGCGAAACGGTCCGTTTGCGTCAGGAGGAAATTGACCGCGTAGCCGCCGTAGCTCGCCCCCGCGATCCCCTGCTTCTTCGGGTCGACGAAGGGCTTCTTCGCCACGTCGTCAAAGACCGCGAAAAGGTCGGTCATCACTTTTCCGCACCAGTCCCCGGAGACTTCGTCGACGAACGTCTGGCCGAAGCCCGACGACCCGCGCGGGTTCGGGAGGACGACGACCCACCCCTGTGCGGCCCAGAGCGACGGGCACCAGCGGAAATGCCAGCTGTCCTCCCAGGCGCCCTGCGGGCCGCCGTGGATCAGAAAGACAACGGGGTATTTCCTCGCGGGGTCGAAGCCAGGGGGTTTGATCATCCAGGACTGGACGGGCGTCCCGCCGGCCCCCTTGACGACGAAGCTCTCCGGCGTATTCAGCGTCGCGGCCTTGAGCCAAGACGTGTTCTCGTTGGTCAGGCGCGCGACGAGCGGGGCTTTCCCGCCGGGAAGCGCCGGTTTCTCTTCGAGTGAAAGACGGAAAACATCCGCTGGCGACGTCATCGTCGATTCTGCATAGACGAGGAAGCCGGGTCCGGCCCGGAGGTCTCCGATCGCGCCGCCCCTTTTCAACAGCCGGGGCGTGCCGCCGGCGAGGGACACTTCGAAAAGATTTCTTCTGGCCTCGCTTTCTGCCGTGAAGAAGGCCGTCTTGCCGTCGTGGCTCAGCTGGAATTGGTCAACGGAGAGATCCGGGCTCTCGAAGACGGTCCGCTTGGTCTTCGACGCGAGGTCCCAGACCTCGAGCCAGAAGCGGTCCGCCTCGAAGCCGGGGCGCCGCTGCGACCGGGTGACGACCGACTTTCCGTCCGGCGTGAAGACCGGCTGGTCGTCGGCGGCGGGGTTCTCCGTCAGCTTCTCCGCCTTCCCGCCCGCGACGGAGACGAGGAAGACGTCCTTGTTGGTCGACCAGGCCTCTCTGTCTGCGCCGTCGCGGTTCGAGACGAACGCGATCGTCTTCCCGTCGGGCGAGAAGGCGATCCCCCCCTCCTCGTAGAAGTGCGGCGGGGAGTCGAAGTCGCCCGGCGTCACGTCGGTCGTCTTCCCGGTCGCGAGGTCGGCGACGAGGACGTGGTGGCGGACGGATGGGCGCCACTCGTTCCAGTGCCGGAAGGGAATTCGCGTGGCGCCATAGGCCTTCACCGGGTTCTTCGCGGCTTCCTCGGCCTTCTTCCGGTTGCAGGCCTCGTCGGCGCAGGAAGGATCGACGTCGGCGACGAAGGCGATGCTCCTGCCGTCGGGCGAGAAGACGAGCGGCGGCTGGACGCCGCCCGGCACGTCGGTCACCTTACGGGCCTCGCCGCCGGCGAGGTCGAGGAGGTGGATCTGCGCGCTCCCGCTCCGCGTCGAAAGAAAGGCGAGCGTCTTCCCGTCGGGCGAGAAGCGTGGTGCCGTGTCGCTCTTTTCGCCCCGGGTCAGCGGTCGCGGCGGACCCGAGCCGTCCGACGGGACGACCCAGATGTCGGCGTTTCGCTTGAGCGTGGCCGGGTCGGTCACGGTCTTCACGAAAGCCACGAGCCTCCCGTCGGCCGAGAGCTGCGGGTCGCTGACGCGGACGGCCGTGAGGAGGTCGTCCAGCGTCATCGGCCGCCCGGCAAAGGCCGGAGAGGCGGCGAGGGCGAGGGTGAGGAGGGCGGCGGCGCGGTGGCGCATGCGAAGCTCCTGACGTTCAGAAGAGGAAAAAGGCCGGCCCGAAAGCCGGCCTCGAACCTGTGATGGTGAGCCGCGAGGGACTTGAACCCCCAACCCAGAGATTAAGAGTCTCTTGCTCTACCAATTGAGCTAGCGGCCCGATTCCCGTCCCGGGGTTCCGGTCAGGCGGACGCGGAATATACACGAATCCGAGGCTGCGAGAAGGGTTCCGCCCTGCCGCTACGACTTACGCGCCTTCCGGCGGACGAGGTGCTTGATCTCGCTCGAGCCGGCCGGCGACGAGGCCGAGACCACCACGGCGGCATTTCCGTTTCCGACGTCGGGGACGGCGACCGTCACCTTCACGAGCCCGTCGCTTCCGGTCATGCCCCGGAAGAGGACCTGAGGGGGCCGCGAGGTCGCGATGATCCGGATCGTGATCTGCGCGTTCGCGACCGGCTTTCGGGTGATGGAGGTCGTCGTGGCGGCCGACACGGCCACGCTCTCGCCCGACGTGAATTCCCCTCCGAGCGTCACCGCCAGCTCCAGCCGTTCGGAGGCGGCCTCGGAGGCGAGGTAATCCACGATGACCTGGTCGAGCGTCCGCGACCCGGAGGTGACCGCCGGCGTCTTCCGGGGCGCGCGCTCGGCCGCGGGGGGCGGCAGCTTGACCGACGGGGCGATCGCCGACGGGAACGGAAGGGGCGTGTGGGAGGGGACGGACGGACGGCGGGACGCGGCCGTCGAGGAGGGGCGAGCCGGAGCCGGCGTGACCGGGGGCGGCGGCGCCGGCTTTGCCTCCGGGGTCGGCGGGGGGGCTTTCGCCGCCGGCGGAGGGCCGCCGGCCTTCTTCGGCGGGGGCGATCCCTCGGTGCGGGGCGGTGCGCCGCGCGGCCGGTCGCCAGGAAGGGGCTCGCTGGGCACCGCCAGCATCGCGGCGACCGCCGCGATCGCCGCGGGCGAGACGCCGGGGTCGGACGTGTAGATGTCGTCGCCCCACTCGAGAGCGGATTCGGGGACCTGTTTCTTCGAGTCGAGGCGGCCCCGCCGGATCGCCTCGATGACCTTGCGGTGCTGGTGGTCCATCAGCTCTCGGACGGCCTTCTCGTCGACGTGGTCGCCCTGGACGTGCTGCGTGTACGGGCTCCTCTTCGAGAGCAGGATCTCGCCCCCCACGTAGACGAGCGACTCGACGACGGGGTTGCCCAGTCCACGGTCCTCGGTCTGCACGTGGTAGACGCGCTCGGCGAACTTGATGTCGGTGTTGAAGCCGGTCAGCACGCTAAACCCTGAATTTTAGACGACGTGCCTAATTCAGGTGCCGCGGCGGAGCAGCGGCGCGAGGAACCGGCCCGTCGCCGACCGGCGGTTCGCCGCGATCTCCTCGGGCGTCCCCTCCGCCACGACCTCGCCCCCGCGAAAGCCCCCCTCGGGCCCGAGGTCGATCACCCAGTCTGCGGTCTTCACGACGTCGAGGTTGTGCTCGATGACGATGACGGTGTTCCCGCGCTCGACGAGCGCGTGGAGCACCTTCAGGAGCTTCTTCACGTCGTCGAAGTGGAGGCCGGTCGTCGGCTCGTCGAGGATGTAGAGCGTCCGTCCCGTGGCCCGCCGCGCCAGCTCGCGGGCCAGCTTCACCCGCTGCGCCTCCCCCCCCGAGAGCGTCGTCGCCGGCTGGCCGAGGTGGATGTACCCGAGGCCGACGTGATTCAGGGTCTCGACGACGTTCCGGATCGCCGGCACGTTCGCGAAGGCGTCGGCCGCCTGCTCGGACGTCAGCGCCAGGATGTCGGCGATGTTCAGGCCCTTGTAGCGGACCTCCAGCGTCTCCCGGTTGTAGCGCTTCCCGCCGCAGACGTCGCAGGTGACGTAGATGTCCGGCAGGAAGTGCATCTCGATCGCGATCTGCCCGCCGCCGCCGCAGTTCTCGCAGCGCCCCCCCTTCACGTTGAAGGAGAAGCGCCCCGGGCCGTACCCGCGCATCCGCGCGTCCGGCACCTGCGCCATCAGATCGCGGATCGGGCTCATGAGGTTCGTGTAGGTGGCCGGGTTCGAGCGCGGCGTCCGGCCGATCGGGGACTGGTCGATGTCGACGACCTTGTCGAGGTGCTCGAGCCCGTCGATCCGCCGGTGCGCCCCCGGCTTCTCGGTCGAGTCGTGAAACGCCCGCGCGGCGGCGCGGAAGAGGATGTCGTTCACGAGCGTCGACTTTCCCGAGCCCGAAACGCCCGTCACCGCCGTGAAGACGCCGAGCGGGAAGCGGGCGGTGATGTCCCGGAGGTTGTTCTCCTTCGCGCCGACGACCGCCAGCGTCTTGCCGCTCCCCGTCCGCCGCGCCTTCGGGACGGCGATCGAGAGCGCGCCGGAGAGGTACCGGCCCGTGAGCGACTTCGGGAAGCCCGCGAGCTCGTCCGCGGTCCCTTCTCCGACGATCTCGCCGCCGTGGATCCCCGCGCCGGGGCCGAGGTCGACGACGCGGTCGGCCGAGCGGATCGTCTCCTCGTCGTGCTCGACGACGATGACGGTGTTCCCGAGGTCGCGCATCGCGAGGAGCGTGTCGATGAGCTTCCGGTTGTCCTTCGGGTGAAGGCCGATCGAGGGCTCGTCGAGGACGTAAAGGACCCCCATCAGCTTCGAGCCGATCTGCGTGGCGAGGCGGATCCGCTGCGCCTCGCCTCCGGACAGGGTCGCCGAGGCCCGGGCGAGGGAGAGGTAGCCGATCCCGACGTCGTAAAGGAAGCCGAGGCGGTCCCCGATCTCCTTCAGGATCTTGCTGGCGATCTCGCTCTCACGCTTCGTCGGCGAAAGCTTCGCGAAGAACTCCTTCGCATCCTCGAGCGTCAGGTTCGTCAGAACGTCGATCGGCTTTCCCGCGACGAGGACCGCGAGGGCTTCTTTCTTCAGGCGCCGTCCGCCGCACGCCGCGCAGGGGGTCGAGGAGAGGAAGGCCTCGAGCTCGGCGCGGGTCTCGTCGTTCTCCACCTCCTTGTACTTCTCCTCGATCAGGTTGAGGAGTCCCTTGTAGGAGGAGGACCACTGGTACTCGCCCTTCTGGGACTTCCACTTCCAGCGGATCTCCCGGTCGCCGGAGCCGTTCAGGATCAGCTCCCGGACCTCCTTCGGGAGCTTCTTCCACGGGACGTCGAGCGAGAACTTCGCCGCCTTCGAGAGCTGCTCGATCTGCCGGAGGCGCCACGCCGAGGAGCCCGGCTTGAAGAGGGCGATGGCCCCGTCGCGGATCGAGAGGGACGGATCCGGGACGACCCGCTCCGCGTCGGCGGTCTTGACGCTCCCGAGGCCGCTGCACTCCGGGCAGGCGCCGAAGGGCGAGTTGAAGGAGAAGAGGCGCGGCGTGATCTCGGAGAGGGACGTTCCGCAGTCGGGGCAGGCGTACGAGGTCGACAGGGTTTCATCGTCGGTCTTCCCGTCGGCCGTCTTCACGACCGCGATCGTCACGATTCCGCCCGCGACCTTCGTCGCCGTTTCGAGGGAGTCGGCCACGCGCCGCCGCGTCTCGTCGTCGCGCTTCACGACGAGGCGGTCGACGACGACCTCGATCGTCTGCTTCTTCTGCTTGTCGAGCTCGGGTGGCGACTCGAGGTCGACCATCGCGCCGTTGACCCGCGCCCGAAGGAAGCCCTGCTTGACCATCTCGGCCATCTGCCGCTTGTACTCGCCCTTCTTCCCGCGAATGTAGGGGGCGAGGACGAGGAAGCGCGTTCCCTCGGGCATCGCGAGGACGCGGTCGGTCATCTGCTGGATCGTCTGGGCCGAGATCTCCTTCCCGCAGCTGACGCAGTGCGGCTTTCCGATCGAGGCGAAGAGGAGCCGAAGGTAGTCGTAGATCTCCGTGACGGTGCCGACGGTCGAGCGCGGGTTCTTCGACGTCGTCTTCTGCTCGATGGAGATGGCCGGCGAGAGCCCCTCGATCGAGTCGACGTCGGGCTTCTCCATCTGCTCGAGGAACTGCCGCGCGTAGGCCGAGAGCGACTCGACGTACCGGCGCTGGCCCTCTGCGAAGAGGGTGTCGAACGCGAGTGAGGACTTGCCCGATCCCGACACTCCCGTCAGGACGACGAGCGCGTTGCGGGGGATCGTCAGCGAGACGTTCTTGAGGTTGTGCTCGCGCGCCCCGCGAATGACAATGGAATCCATGGAATGAGCGCCGCCTCCCCCCGGGGGAATATCCTCGCGGGAGGCGGAGTATGGATCAAGGGGGGGCCATGCCGCTGATCTTCGGAGTACCCGTCCACCCGCCCGCCGCCCACTTCCCGATCGCCGGGGCCGCGTTCGGCGCCTTCGCGCTCGTCGTGGCCGCCTGGCTGACGTCGAAGGGGAAGGCCGAAGAGAGCGGGCCCTGGCGCTGGGCCGGCGCGTTGCTCCTCGCCGTGACCCTGCTCGGGATGCCGGTCATGATCTGGAGCGGCCGCGCCTGGGCCGTCAGCATGGACGACGTTGCCCCCGGGAGCCTCCTGCCGAAGCCCGACGCCGAGGACGGCATCCTCTTCCGGCACGCCCTCGCAGCCGGAGCGACCTTCGTGGCCGTTCTCGTCGCCTTCCCGCTCGCCTGGGCCGCGCGCGACCCGAAGAAGCCCGTTCTCGCCGCGGCCGTTGCGGCCGTCATCGCGGCGGCGCTTATCGGACTCACCGGCCATCTCGGCGGGACGATGGTCCACAAGCCCGCCGGCGCGCCTGCGGAGGCCCCGGCGAAGAGCTAGCGCAGCACCGCTCCGGGGGCGCCGAGGCGCTTGCGGAATCCGCGGATCGGCGAGCGCAGGCCGCGCGCCCAGAATGTCGGAGGGTTCAGGCGCAGGAACTCCCCCAGCGCTCGCGGGTAGGCGGCCCAGGGAACCGGGTGCGGCGACGTCGCCTGGCTCCGGCCGTCCAGCAAGTGGTCCCACTTCGCCACGCACCACCAGAGCGACACGTAGCCCGTGCGGCGTTTCACGAGGCCGAAGATCTCCTCGAGCGCCCGCGGCCATCCGGCCACTGTCTTCGCATCCTCGTGCATCCGGGCGCCGGCCAGCTCGCGGTCGAGGTAGACGCAGCGCTCCGGCCCGTAACGCGCGGCGATCCGCAGCCAGTAGTCGTAGTCCATCGTGTGATGGAGCGTCTCGTCGAACTCCCCGACCTCCTCCCAGACCCTGCGGCGGAAGAACGCCGCGGGCTGGGCGACGAGGCACGAATCGGCGAGCAGGAAGACGCATCGCGTCGGGGCTCGTGAGATAGCCCGAGAGCGGCGATCCTCCGGTGTCCAGGTAGGCCGCCCGGCCCCAGACGAAGACGGCCTCGGGGCGGGCCGCGAACGCCTCGCCCACGGCGCGGAGCGCTCCCGGGAAGAGGACGTCGTCGCTGTTCAGGTAGCCGAGCACCTCGCCCACCGCCCGGCGGAGGCCGAGGTTGATGGCGTGGGCCTGGCCGGTGTCCTTCTCCGTCACCCAGCGGACACGGTCTCCACAGGATCGGAGCACGTCGATCGTCCCGTCGGTCGACCCGCCATCCTGGACGAAGTAGTCGAGTGCCGGGTAGCCCTGCGCGAGGACGCTCTCGATCGTCGCGCGGATGAACTCCCCCTGGTTGAGCGACGGCGTCACGAGCGAGATCGACGGGAGCGCCGCGTCACTCATCCCGTCCCTCGGCTGGAAAGAGCACGCGGATCCGAAGATAGTTCACGAGGAGGACCATAACCCTGAGCGCCAGCGACAGCGGCCACAGGAGCCGCGGCCCGTGCCGCCGCCAGAGCGCGGCATGCGATGCGAGCGACAGGTTGTGCTTCCCGTCGCGCATCCACGAGACGTAGAGGCGCGCCGACGGCGGTCCGGTCGCGTGCGGGTCGTACGTCCCGACATCGTGGAAGAGGCGGGCGCGCGGCGCCACGACGACCGGAATTCCGGCCTCCTTCGCCCGCATCGAGAAGTCGACGTCTCCCCAGGCCTGCGGGAACCGTTCCGCGTCGGGGAAGCCGATCCGGGCGAAGACGTCCCGGGGGACGAGCGTCCCCATCCCGAAGAGCCAGTCCGCCTCGAACGGCTCGTCCGGAAGACGATCGACCGACGCACGGTGGTAGTGACCCCGGAGGCCACGCCCCCACCACTCGACGGCGCCACCCGCGGACCAGACCCGCTCCGGGTCGTGCGCGTAAAGGACCGCGCTTCCCAGAAGTGCGCCCGGACGCGTCGCGGCGGTTTCGGCCAGCCGGTCGAAGTAGTCGAGGGCGCAGGAAACGTCCTGGTTGAAGAAGAGAACGGCCTCGGCGCCCCGTTCGAGCGCGCGCTGCGCGCCGAGAACGATGCACCCCGTCCACCATCGCGGCCGGTCGGTGACGATCAGCTCCACGCCGGGGAACTCGCGCGCGAGGGCGCCGCCGTCCGCGCTCCCCTCGTCGTCGACGAAGAAGATCGCTCCCGCGCCGGCGGCGACCAGCGACGCGAGGGCGCGACGCGACGCCTCCGGCCGCCGGAAGGCGGGAACGACGACCGCCGGACGGCCCGTCAGGCCGGATCTCCGCGGCCGTCGAGGGCTGCGAGCTCCGCCTCCACCATGATCGTGACGAGCTCCGGAAAGGCCGTCTTCGGCGCCCATCCCAGCTCCCGCTTCGCCTTCGACGGGTCGCCGCGCGTCTCGGAGATGTCGAGGGGCCGCTTGAAGGTCGGGTCGAGCACGACGTGCTTCCGGTAGTCGAGGCCGACGTGCCGGAACGCGGCCTCGCAGAAGTCACGCACCGAGTGGGTCACGCCCGACGCGAGGATGTAGTCGTCGCCCCGGTCGGCCTCCACGATCTCCCTCATGCCGGCGACGGTGTCGAGGGCGTAGCTCCAGTCCCGCTTCGGCTCCAGCGTGCCGAGGTGCAGCTCGGTCTCGAGCCCGCGCGCGACCCGCGCCGCGGCCCGTGCGATCTTCCGGGTGACGTAGTTCTCGCCCCGCCGCGGACTCTCGTGGTTGAAGAGAATCCCGACCGACGCGTGCAGGCCGTAGGCCTTCCGGTAGATCCGGACGAGATTCAGGGCGTAGACCTTGGCGGCCGCGTAGGGGTTGATCGGCGCCATCGGCGTCGTCTCCCGCTGCGGCACCTCCAGCGGCTCACCGAAGATCTCGCTCGTCGCCGCGAAGAAGAAGCGGCACCGCGGCGCCACCTGCCGGACCGCCTCGAGGAGCCGCAGCGTTCCGAGCCCCGTCGATTCCGCCGTGTACTCGGGCATGTCGAACGAAATGCCGACGTGACTCTGTCCGGCGAGGTGGTAGATGACGTCCGGCTGCACCGTCCGGACGAGGGCGATGAGGCTGCTCGTGTCCTGGAGGTCGGCGTAATGGAGCTTCAGCCGCCCCGCGGCCCGCGCCTCGCCGAGCGCCGGGATCCCGTCGAGGCGGGTCCGCTGCAGAAGGCTCGACTGCCGGACCATGCCGTGCACCTCGTCGCCCGAAGCAATGTGGGATTCGGAAAGGTAGGACCCGTCCTGCCCCGTGATGCCGGTGATCAGGATGCGGGCCATGGTCATTCGCATTGTGCCAAAGTGGAGCCGTGGCCCCGGGACGCGGCCGCGGATCTTCGTCGACCTGCTCACCCTCCCGGCGGACGGGTCGAGCGGCGGCGCCGCGCTCTTCGTCCTCAGACTCCTCGACGC
The DNA here is from genome assembly GCA_963721385.1 of uncultured Acidobacteriota bacterium. GTDB lineage: Bacteria > Acidobacteriota > Thermoanaerobaculia > UBA5066 > UBA5066 > DAOMFB01. The sequence goes on along the minus strand of CAVRJB010000019.1, from coordinate 48,395 downwards.
CCTCGCGGCCGGTCCCGACGCGCCGGAGCTCCATCTCCTAGCGAAACCCCGTGCGGAGGCCCTTCTCGGGCCCCTGCTCCGGCGCGGGGCGATCCTTCACCGTCTCGGGCCGGGGCTCGACGCGGACGAGCCGGGCCCTCGCCGGCAGGCCCTGCGCCGCCTCCCGTTCCCGCTGGCCTGGCTGGTGCCCGACCAGCGCTTCCTGCGGAGGCTCGGGGCCGACGTCCTCTTCAGCCCCCTCTTCACGGCCCTTTTCCACGAGTCGCGCCTCCCGCACGTCGCGGTCGCCTACGACTTCCAGGAGCTAAGCCATCCCGAGTTCTTCCCGCTCGACGAGGTGAGGCGCCGCGAGAGGTTTCGAGCCGATCTTGCGCGCGCCGACCGCGTGGTAGCCATCTCGGCGACGACACGCGACGATGCCGTGATGCGGGTGGGCCTCGACCCGCGCCGCTTGACGGTCGTCCCGCCGATCGTCGGGGCGCCGCGGACGGCGCTGCCCGACGCCCAGCTCGCCGCGAGGCTCGCGGCTCACGGCCTCGCGCGGGGCGGCTTCGCCGTCTTTCCCGCGAACTCTGGTTCCGAGAGATGTCTACCTCCCGACGAGACCGTTACGAAGAGGCCAACCGCGTGCCGAAGGGGGCCCGGACGCTTTCTATCTCCGGGACGCAGGTGCGCGACCAGTATCTCGCGAAGGGAAAGGTTCTCCCGACCTGGTTCACGCGCCCCGAGACGGCCGCCATCCTCCGACAGACCTCGCCGCCGAAGCACGAGCAAGGCTTCTGCGTCTGGTTCACGGGACTCTCGGGCTCCGGAAAGTCGACGACGGCCGAGCTGCTGGCGGATTTGCTTCTCGAGCGGGGGCGCCGCGTAACGCTCCTCGACGGGGACGTCGTCAGGACGCATCTCTCGAAGGGGCTGGGCTTCTCGCGTGAAGACCGTGACACGAACATCCGCCGCATCGGCTTCGTCGCGTCGGAAATCGTCCGCCACAACGGGGTCGCCATCTGCGCCGCGATCAGTCCCTACCGCCTGACGCGGGCCGAGTGCCGGGCTATGGCGGGCGACAGTCAGTTCATCGAGGTCTTCGTCGACACGCCGATCGAGGTCTGCGAGTCGCGCGACACGAAAGGGATGTACGCGCAAGCCCGGACCGGCAAGCTGAAGGGCTTCACCGGCGTCGACGACCCCTACGAGCCGCCGGAGAGCCCCGAAGTGCGGCTGACGACGACGGACGCCACACCTCTCGCGAACGCGGAGAAGGTCATCGCCGAGCTGTCGCGCAGGGGGTTCCTCGCTCCGCCGGGCACGACTGCGTGACGCGTCTCACACTGCCGGAGGTCGGCGGGCCGTAGCCTTCCCGGGCGGCGCCCTTCGCACACGGCGAGGACGCCCCGAGGGGCGTTCGTTGAGGGTTGTCTCGAAGCTCGCCATCGTCGTGCTCGCGGCCCTGCCGGCGGCCGCTCCGCTCGAAGCCACGGTCCCGGCCGGCTTCAGCGACACACTGGTCGCCTCCGTCGGAGCGCCGGTCGGCCTCGCCTTCCTCCCCGGCGGGCGGCTCCTCGTCACGACGCAGGGGGGCTTGCTCCTACTCATCTCGGGCGGCGTCCTCCTGGCGACACCGGCCCTCACGATCCCCGCGGCCGGCATCTGCACGCAAGTCGAGCGCGGGATGTTGGGGGTCACCGTCGACCCTGCCTATCCCGTTTCGCCGTACCTCTACATCTACTACACGGCCAACACGGCCGGCGGCTGCGTCAACCGGCTCTCCCGCTTCACGCTCGCGGACGGCTCGGACATCGTCACGCCCGCGTCGGAGCTGATCCTCGTCGACAACATGCCTTCGGTCGCGGGGAACCACAACGCCGGGGAAGCGAAGTTCGGGCCGGACGGCACCCTCTTCTCCTCGGTCGGCGACGGCGGCTGCGACTACGCCGGGGACAGCGGGTGCGACGCGGCGAACGACGCCTCGCGAGACCAGCAGACGCTCACGGGCAAGCTCTTCCGGATCAACAAGGACGGATCGATCCCGGCCGACAACCCGTTCCAGGGCGCCGGGACCGCGCGGTGCAATGTCACGGGGCGGACGCCGCCCTCGGGCAGGTGCGACGAATCGACCGTCCGCCCCCGCCGCCTGCGGCAGCCCGGTACTTTACGGTGACTCCCTGCCGGGCCTACGACTCGCGAACGGTCGGGAGCCCCCTCGCGGCGGGGACGCCCCGCAATCTCACACTGGCCGGCCTCTGCGGCGTTCCGCCCGACGCCGCGGCGGTCTCGGCGAACCTGACGGTCACGCAGCCCGCGGCGGCGGGTTCGCTCTCGGCACTGCCGGCGGGGGTCGTTTCGCCGGCGACGGCGGCCGTCAACTTCCGTGCCGGGCAGACGCGGGCGAACAACGCCGTCCTCTCCCTCCTCGGCGCGCCGTCCGGCGCCGTGACCTTCACTCCCGCGATTCCCTCGGGGACGCTCCACCTCGTCATCGACGTGACCGGCTTCTTCCAGTAGCGGGCCCCTCCCCCCGCCCGGAATCGGGGAACGATTCCCTCCGCTATGATCGTCTTCCGCGCGCGCATGAAACGGCTCCTCGTCACCGGGTCGTCGGGGCTCATCGGGAGCGAAGTCTGCGAGCACTTCTCGCGGCTCGGCTGGGAGGTTCACGGACTCGACAACAACCAGCGGGCCGTCTTCTTCGGCCCGCCGGGAGACACGCGCTGGAACCAGCGGCGGCTCGAGACCACTCTCCCCCGCTTCACGCATCACGAAGCCGACGTCCGCGACCGGGCGGCCGTCCTCTCCCTCGTCGGCGGCCTCCGGCCCGACGCCATCGTCCACGCTGCCGCCCAGCCGTCGCACGACCGGGCGGCCGACATTCCGTTCGACGACTTCGACACGAACGCCGTCGGCACGCTGAACCTCCTGGAGGCCGCGCGCCGGCACACCGCCGAGAGGCCGTTCGTCTACCTCAGCACGAACAAGGTCTACGGCGACCGGCCGAACACGATCCCGCTCGTCGAGCTTCCGACCCGGTGGGACTACGCCGACCCCGCCTTCGCGGAGGGGATCCCCGAGACCTTCAGCGTCGACCAGAGCCTCCACAGCCTCTTCGGGGCGAGCAAGGTCGCCGCCGACATCCTCGTGCAGGAGTACGGCCGCTACTTCGACATGCCGACCTGCACCCTCCGCGGCGGGTGCCTGACGGGGCCGAACCACTCCGGGGTCGAGCTGCACGGCTTCCTGAGCTACCTCGTGAAGTGCAACCTCGAGGGGCGCGAGTACCGGATCTTCGGCTACAAGGGAAAGCAGGTCCGCGACAACATCCACAGCCTCGACGTCGCCCGCTTCATCGAGGCCTTCCTCGAGCGGCCTCGGAAGGCCGAGGTCTACAACCTGGGCGGCGGGAAGCAGAACTCGTGCAGCATCCTCGAGGCGTTCCGGATGGTCGAGAGGCTCAGCGGGAAGCCTCAGGTCCAAACGTACGTCGACAAGAACCGCGTCGGAGATCACATCTGCTACTACTCCGACCTCCGGAAGATGCGCGAGCACTATCCTGCGTGGAGCATCTCCGTTTCTCTCCAGGCGACGATGACGGAGATCGTCGACGCCTGGCAGCGGCGGATCGCGGATGCGGAAAGCGTCCGGCCGTGAAAACCCTCCTCGTCACCGGGGCCTGCGGCTTCGTCGGTTCGACGCTGATCCGAGTGTTCAGGAAGCACGGGCTCACCGCCTCCATCGTCGGCGTCGACAACCTGATCCGCCCCGGCAGCGAGCAGAACCGGAGGACCCTTCGCTCCCTCGGCGTCCGTTTCCTCCATGCCGATCTCCGCTCGGCGAGCGATTTCGACTCCCTTCCCGCCGCCGAATTCGTGATCGACGCCGCGGCGCTGCCGAACGTCCTCGCCGGCGTCGACGGCGCGACGAGCAGCCGCCAGCTCCTCGAGCACAACCTCCTCGGCACGGTGAACCTCCTCGAGTACTGCCGGCGGCACCGCGCGGGGTTCGCCCTTCTCTCGACGAGCCGCGTCTACTCGATCCCGGCGCTCGCCGCGATCCCTCTCGTCCTGAAGGGCCCGGCGTTCGCACCCGACCCGTCCGCGCCCCTCGAGACGGGACGGACCGCCGCCGGGATCTCCGAGGCGTTTTCGACGGCGGCTCCCGCCTCCCTCTACGGCTCGAGCAAGCTCGCGAGCGAGCAGCTCGCGCTGGAGTACGGCGCCGCGTTCGGCTTCCCGGTCTTCGTCAACCGCTGCGGCATTCTCGCCGGCGCGGGACAGTTCGGGCGCCCCGACCAGGGGATCTTCAGCTACTGGATCCACTCCTGGTGCGCGCGGGCGCCCCTCCGGTACATCGGTTTCGGCGGAACGGGACACCAGGTGCGCGACGCGCTCCACCCCGCCGACCTCGCGCCGCTTCTCCTCCGCCAGATGGAGTCCGGCGGCGGCCGCGATGTCCTTCCGAAGATCGTGAACGTCGGCGGGGGGCTCGAATCGGCCATGTCGCTTCGCCAGCTCAGCGACTGGTGCCGCGAGCGCTTCGGCCCGCACGAGGTCTCGTCCGACCCGGAGAACCGCCCCTTCGACGTTCCGTGGGTCGTCCTCGACGCGGGCCTTGCCGGCACGACGTGGGGCTGGAAGCCCGAGCGGCGCGTTTCCGAGATCCTCGAGGAGATCGCCCGTCACGCCGAGGCGCACCCGGAATGGCTCGAGGTCTCGGCTCCCTGATGCCGGCGACGCTCTCGAAGCTCTCCGTCGTCATCCCCGCCCGCGACGAGGAAGGGAGCCTCCCCTCGACGCTCGAGCACCTCAGCGCCGCGCTCCGGGGCCGCTCCATCCCCCACGAGATCGTCGTCGTCGACGACGGCTCGACCGACGGCACGTGGACGCTTCTTGCGCGCCTGCGGGCCGCAACGCCCGAGCTCGTGCCGGTCCGGAACGAGGGGCCGCACGGCTTCGGCCGCGCCGTGATCCGCGGCCTCGACGCGATGACGGGCGACGCCGCCGTCGTCATGATGGCCGACGAGAGCGACTCCCCCGCGGACGCGGTCGTCTACTGGGAGAGGCTGAACGAGGGGTGGGACTGCGTTTTCGGAAGCCGTTTCGTCGCCGGCGGAAAGACGACGGACTACCCGCGCCTCAAACTGGTCCTGAACCGCGCCGTGAACTGGTTCATCAAGGTCCTCTTCCGGATCTCCTTGAACGACACGACCAACGCCTTCAAGGCCTACCGCCGCGAGGCCATCGACGGCTGCCGCCCCCTGATCGCGCCTCACTTCAACCTGACGGTCGAGCTGCCGCTCAAGGCGATCGTCCGCGGCTTCGCGTGGACCGTCGTCCCGATCTCCTGGCGGAACCGGAGGGTGGGCGCGCCGAAGCTGAAGCTCAAGGAGATGGGGAGCCGCTACCTCTTCATCATCCTGTACGTCTGGCTGGAGAAGTACTTCAGCCGCGGCGACTACCGGCGTCCGCCCGGCACCTCGTCGCCCACGCCGCCGGCGTGAGGCCTCCTCCCGGGGCGCATCGTGCGAAAGTGACGGCGTGACTTCCGGCGCGCCCCTGAAGGTCTTCGTCGACCTCGCTCCGCTCGCTCCCGACGGCTCGAACGGCGGGGCCGGCGTCCTCGTCCTCCGACTCCTCCGCGCCCTGATCGCCCGGCCGGACGCACACGAGTACCACCTTCTCGTGAAGCCCGCTGCGGAAGGTGTCGTGTCCGATCTGATCCGGGCGGGCGCCGTCCTTCACCGCCTCGGTCCCGGCCTCGACGTCGGGGAGCCGCGCCGGTTCCGCCGCGAAATGCGCCGGCTTCCCGCCCTCCTGGCGAGCGCCCTGCCCGATGCCGCGTCCCTGACGAAAAGGGGCGCCGACGTCCTCTTCAGCCCGCTGGGAACCGCCGCCTTTCACGAGCCGCGCCTTCGCCATGTCGCCGTCATCCACGACGGATTCCAGGAGCTGGCGTTCCCGGAGTTCTTCTCCGACCGGGAACGCCGCCGGCGACGCGCCTTTCGATCCGATCTCCGGCGGGTCGATCGGATCGTCGCCGTATCGGAAGCCGCGCGGTCGGAAGCCCTCGAGCGACTCCACGTTCCCGGGGACCGGATCGTCGCCGTCCCGAATACCGTCGGCCTCCCGGATCTCCGTGCGAGTGCGCGCGGAGATCTGCCGCCCGATCCGAGGTTCGCCGCCGGCTCCTACCTCCTCTACCCCGCGAACGCCTGGCCGCACAAGAACCACGAGAGGCTGATCCGGGCTTTCGCGCGGGCCTGTCGCCGGATGGAGACAGCGAAGCTCGTCCTCTGCGGCGAGTTCTTCCAGGCTCTCGACAGCCTCCGGCGGCTGGCCGCCGAGGAGAAGATCCAGGACCACGTGGTCTTTCTCCCGTTTCTCCCTGAACGAGACGCGTGGGCCCTGATCCGGAACGCCCGAATGCTCGTCTTCCCGTCGCTCTACGAAGGGTTCGGGATGCCCGTCCTCGAGGCGATGGCGCTCGGGACGCCCGTCGCCTGCTCCAGCATTCCCGCCCTTCGCGAGGTCGCCGGCGACGCGGCCCTCTTCTTCGACCCGCGCGACGAGACCTCCATCGCCGACGCGCTGGAGCTTCTCTGGCACGGCAGCCAGACTCGCGCCACGCTGGCCGAGGCCGGGCACGCCCGCGCGGAGCGGTTCGCCGCCCTCGACGTCGTCGGGACCTATCACCGGCTGCTGGCGTGCTGACGCGAGACGGACCTCAAACCGTTTCTGTGACCTTCCACACTCTTCTTGAAAGTCTGTCGAGAATCCGTGGAAACCGCTGGCGCTGAGACACTACGACCCGGAGGCAGGGAATGAGACGCTCTCTTTCGACTCCCGGCAGGATGAAGCTCCCCTGTGCGGCCGCGCTGACCGCTGCCCTCCACCTGCTGGCGGTAACCTCATCCCCAGCTGCGGCCGCTCCCCCTCCGCCCGTCACGTTGCAGCCGGTCATCACGGCCGGCCTGACCTCGCCGGTCGCGATCACGAACGCGGGAGACGGCTCGGGCCGGCTCTTCATCACGGAGCAGACGGGCACCATCCGGATCTGGAACGGGACCGCGCTCCTCCCCACCCCGTTTCTCGACATCCACACCCTCGTCTCCTGCTGCGGCGAGCAGGGGCTCCTCTCCGTCGCGTTCCATCCGGACTACGAGACGAACGGCTACTTCTACGTCGACTACACGGACGTCGCGGGGAACACGGTGATCGCCCGCTACCGGGTCTCCGGCAATCCGAACGTGGCCGACCCGTCTTCGGCCTCGATTCTGCTGACGATTCCCCAGCCCTACGCCAACCACAACGGGGGGCAGCTCCAGTTCGGCCCGGATGGAACCCTCTACATCGGGATGGGGGACGGCGGCTCCGGCGGCGACCCGCAGAACCACGCGCAGAACCTGAACGACCTGCTCGGCAAGCTGCTCCGGATCGACGTGGACGGAGGCACTCCGTACGCGATTCCCCCCACGAACCCGTTCGTCGGAGTTCCGAACACGCGGCCGGAAGTCTGGGCCTACGGGCTCCGGAACCCGTGGCGGTTCAGCTTCGACCGCCTGAGCCACGACCTCTACATCGGCGACGTGGGCCAGAACCTCTGGGAGGAGATCGACTTCCAGCCGGCGTCCAGCCCCGGGGGCGAGAACTACGGCTGGCGGTTCATGGAGGGATTCCACTGCTACAACCCGGCGACGAGCTGCGACAACGGGACGTTGACGCACCCGATCCTCGAGTACAGTCACAGCCTGGGCTGCTCCGTGACCGGGGGCTACGTCTACCGCGGCAGCTCGATTCCGCAGCTTTTCGGCGTCTACCTGTACTCCGACTATTGCACCGGGATCATCTGGGGAGCCTCGCGCGACTGCTCCGGCGTCTGGTCGACGACCCAGCTCCTCGATTCCCCCTACAACGTCAGCTCCTTCGGCGAGGACGAGTCCGGGGAGGTCTATGTCACCCACCTCGGCGGGGCCGTCTACCGGATCGCGGCGACGCCCGATCACCTCGCGCCGGCGGCCGCGAACCTGAGCCCGGCGGGCGCGATCCAGGGGGACCCCGGTTTCACGCTCACCGTGAACGGCTCCGGCTTCGACGGTGGCTCCGTCGTCCGATGGAACGGCGCAGACCGTCCGACGACGCTTCTCTGCCCGACCCGGCTCTCCGCGACGATCCCGGCGTCCGACCTCTCGACGGCCGGGACCGCGATGGTCACTGTTTTCAACCCGGCGCCCGGAGGAGGAACGTCGTCAGGCCTGGCGTTCTTCGTCAACCCGAGGTTTCTCGACGTTCCTCTCGGTTACTGGGCCGCCTCCCAGATCGACAAGCTCTTCAACAACGGCGTCTCCGCGGGCTGCGGCCCCCGCCTCTTCTGTCCCGAGACCTCGTTGACCCGCGCCCAGGCGGCCGTCCTTCTCCTGAGGGCAAAAAACGGCTCCTCGTACACGCCGCCTCCGGCGACCGGGACCGTCTTTTCCGACGTCCCGGCAACGGCCTTCGCTGCCTCCTGGATCGAAGCCCTCGCCGCAGCGGGGATCACGGCTGGTTGCGGAGGCGGTAACTTCTGTCCGAACGCGGGCGTCACACGGGCGCAGATGGCCGTCCTTCTCCTGCGGACGAAGAACGGAACCTCCTACACGCCGCCGCCGGCGACCGGGACCGTCTTTTTCGACGTCCCGGCGACCGCTTTTGCGGCCTCCTGGATCGAAGCCCTTTACGCAGCGGGGATCACGGCTGGATGCGGAGGCGGAAACTTCTGCCCGAACGCCGGGATCACTCGGGCGCAGGAGGCCGTCTTCCTCGTGACGGCGTTCAGCCTGCCTTAGGCCTTCCGGACGCGGGAGGATGAGAGCGGATTTCGGGGCGACAGAGCCTGTCGGGCGCCTCGCCGCGGGGACGACGAATTCTGTCGGTCCGTTCCAGAGATCCGAAGCCGAACGTCGACGAAAGCGTGACGCGCGTCATCAAAAAGGGGGCTCTCAAGGGCCATTCTCCGAGACGCGGCCTCGTCCCGGGGATCCGGCGTCCGATTTGCACTAATTTGTGGCACAGGGGGCACACTCCGATGAAAGCCCGTCGCCTTCTGCTGCCTTCGCTGCGGCGGGAGCCCTTCTGGCAGGCTCCGCGGCTGCCCAGCGACCCGTCGATGACCGGGTTTTCAGGATCCTGCAGGGGCCCGTCGCGGCGGGTGAGCGGCTCGTCACGGAGCCGATCACGCTCGACGACGGGACCGAGGTGACGCTGGAGATTTCGCCCTTCAAGGTCTTCGCAGACGACGCGGAGATCGTCGTCCACGGGCCGCTGGGAGAGTGGCGGGCTCCGGCGCCGTCGGACAGGTGGTTCACCGGGACCGTCGTCGGGGATCCGGAGTCCCTCGTCGTTCTGGCGCTCGGGTCGCTCGGTCCGCGGTTTCGTCGTCATGAAGGACCGGCGTCGCGACGTTTCTCGCCCGAAGGAGGCGCCTATCGCGACGGTCCGCCGGGGCGGACGGTCGTCCGGATGATCTCCCCGGAAACCGATGTCCCCGATGCGATGCGCCACTTCCGATGCGACGCGGACATGCTCCCGGTCCCGCAGGAGCCGCCCGCCCCGACCTTCCCCGTCGTCCCTTTGACCAGCGTCATGTACTACGCGGGAATCGCCATCGAGACCGACTACGAGCTCTACGCGATGTTCAACTCGCGTTCCGAATCTGACGCAGTACGTCGGCGACCTCTTCGCGGCAGTCGTCGGCCGTCTATCAGCGCGACGTCCTCGTCACGCAGCAGGTGAACTACCTGTCGATCTGGACGACGTCCTCGGATCCCTGGAGCGGCGACGGGCACCGTCACCGCAGCTTTCACGAGTTCGTCGACTACTGGAACGCGAACCGGACGCGCCGTTCCGCGATCGACGGCGCACATGCTCGCGGGAACCGAGGGCTCGCGAGGTCGGCGAGAGCGTACCTCGAGCGCCTCTGCTCCGGCGCTGCGGCTACGGGCGTCAGCGGGACAGCCTCAGCGGCATGTCCCCCCCGAACATCACAACGACGTACTGGGACTTCATGGTCGTCGCGCACGAGATCGGGCACAACTTCAGCTCGCCGCATACGCACTGCTATTCGCCCGCCCGTGGATCACGTGCTGGACTGTGCCACCGAGTCGCGTGCTGCGACGGCGTCAGTCGAGCTGAGCGTCCCCCCGAGAAGGGGACGATCATGAGCTATTGCCATCAGCGTCGGGGGCTACAGCACGATCAAGATGTTCCTCGGCGTGCCGGCAGAGTCGAGCCACGTCGTCCTGACGAAGATCCGGAGCTACGTCGAAAGCCACATCCGTCGTGCTTCGGAACGGCGCCCGGTCCCAAGGTCACCGGCATCTCGCCGCCCACGGGTCTCACCGGCCGGCGGGACCTCCGTCACGATCAGCGGTACAGGCTTCGCGGGCGGCGCGACGGTGAAGATCGGCGGCTCCAGCGCGACGTCGGTCGTTTTCGTGAACGCCACGACGATCACGGCCGTGACGCCGGCCCATGCCGGGGGAGCTGCCGACGTCACGGTGACCAACCCGGGGAATCAGGGCTACACGCTCGTCGGCGGCTACACGTACGCCTGCACCTCTTCCACGCCAACGGCCAGCAACACCGGACCCTACTGCACCGGCGCGACCATCTCGCTCTCGACGCCGGCGGTCTCCGGCGCGACGTACGCGTGGACGGGTCCGAACGGTTTCACCTCCTCGATTCGGAATCCGACGATTCCGAATGCGACGGCGGCCAACGCGGGGACTTACAGCGTGACGGTGACGGCGGGAGGATGTAGCACCTCGGCGCCCGGAACTACGACGGTCGTCGTCAACCCGGTGCCGGCAACGCCGTCCGCCAGCAACACCGGACCCTACTGCACCGGCGCGACGATCTCGCTCTCGACGCCGACGGTCTCCGGCGCGACGTACGCGTGGACCGGTCCGAACGGCTTCACCTCCGCAATTCGGAATCCGACGATTCCGAATGCGACCACCGCCAACTCGGGGATCTACAGCGTCACGGTCACCGTCGCCGGCTGCACCCTCGGCGGCCGGGACGACGTCCGTCACCGTCAACCCAAGGCCCTCCCCGTACATCACCGCCCCGCTCTCGGCCCTCCCGGGTACGACGGGGCTCACGGCCAGCGTGGTGCTCCACGCCGGGGACAGCTACCTCTGGGGCATCACCAACGGCACGATCACGGCCGGGGGCACGACGAACCAGATCACCTTCACGGCGGGATCCGTCCGGCGTCACCGGCCTTTCCGTCGTGGAGACGACGATCGCCACGGGCTGCGCCTCTCCGCCCGCAGCCGCCAACGTCTACATCAACATCGAGCCCGCCGGTCTCGTCGAGGATGCTCACGCCTCTGGGGCGACGATTTCAAACGTCAACAGCGTCCTCGAGCCCGGCGAGATAGTCCTCGTCAATCCCTCCTGGAAGAACATCACCGCTGCACCGTTCGCCCTCACCGGGACGGCTTCGGCCTTCACGGGTCCTGCCGGGGCAACGTATTCCCTCCTCGACTCCTCTGCCGGGTACGGGACCATCGCCCCCGGCGCCACGGCCGAAGGGCTCTCCTACCGCCTCTCCGTCTCCAACCCGGCCACCCGCCCCGCCACCCACTGGGACGCCACCTTCCTCGAGACGTTGAGCAACGGAGTCGCGAAGACCTGGACGCTCCACGTCGGAAACAGCTTCCCCGACGTGCCCGTCTCCGACGGCGTCTACCGCTTCGTCGAGACCCTCCTCCACAACGGCATCACCGCCGGCTGCGGCGGCGGCAATTTCTGCCCGGCCAGCAACGTCACCCGTTGGCAGATGGCCGTCTTCCTCGCCACGTCGCTCCTCGGACCCGGCGTGCCGGTTCCGGTGTCAGGCACCGTCCCCTCGGTCGGCTCCTATAGCTGCACGAGCGGCGGCAACTCGCTGTTCGGAGACGTCGCGCCCACCAACGTAACCTGCCCCTCCATCCATTACATCTACGCCCAGGGAATCACCGCCGGCTGCGGCCGGCAACTACTGCCCGGCGGGCAACGTCTCCCGCTGGCAGATGGCCGTCTTCCTCGCCACGGCCATGGTGGGTCCCAGCGGCACCGTCCCCACGAGCGGAACCGTTCCTTCGGTCGGCTCCTACAACTGCACCGGGGGAGGCAACTCCCTCTTCAGCGACGTCCTGCCGACGGACGCCGCCTGCCGCTTCATCCACTACATCTACGCCAACGGCGTCACCGCCGGCTGCGGCAGTGGCAAGTACTGCCCCGCCGGCAACGTCACCCGCTGGCAGATGGCGCCCTTCCTCGTGAATGCCTTCGAGATCCCCCTGCTTTACTGATCTCCTGATCCGGCGGTCCGCCACGGGTAAGGCATCTATCTCATTGACCATCCGTGGCGCATCGGGGGTAGTCTGGAAAAAGACCAAAGACGCCCGCGCCGCTGGTTCTCCACGGACGAACGGAGCAGGGGACCGGCCGCTGAGAGGTTCTATGAAAGCCACCTCGATCTTCGCCACGGCGTCAAAAAGCGGAATGTCCGTTGCCGCCATCGTCTCTTTCGTTCTCTTCTCGAGCTCCGCGGCGTCTCAGCCCGCTTCCGGGCCGCCCGAGACCGGGGCGACCGCCCTCTCCAAGGTCTCGGATTGGGTTCTGAGGACGACGGAATCCGGCCGCGAGACCGACTTCCTCGTGGTCCTCTCCCGGCAGGCGGACCTTTCCGAAGCCGCCGCTCTCCCGTCACGGGAGGAGAAGGGGCGATTCGTCCGCGACGCGCTCCTCGGGACGGCGTCCGCGACGCAGGGTCCCCTGCTCGAGCTGCTGGAGCGGCTCGGCGTTCCCCATCGATCCTTCTTCATCGTGAACGCCATTGCCGTGACGGGGCGGCGTGACGTGGCTCTCCTTCTCGCCGCACGGAGCGACGTGGCGCGCGTGGAGGGAAACCCGCTCGTCTTCCCGGCGCTTCCTCGCCCCGAGGTACCTTCCTTCCCGACGTACAGTCTGACGGCCGTCGAGCCCGGCATCATCCAGAGCCGGGCGCCGGAGGTCTGGGCCCTCGGTTACACAGGGCAGGGGATCGTCGGCGCCGGACAGGACACGGGACTCAGCTGGACCCACCCCGCTCTGAAGCCCGCGTACCGGGGCTGGAACGGTTTGGCCGCCAGCCACGACTACAACTGGCACGACGCCATTCACGCGTCGACCGGGTCGTGCGGGCACGACGCCGCCGAGCCCTGCGACGACCACGGCCACGGGACGCACACGATGGGGACGGTGCTCGGCCTCGCCGGTGTGAACCAGATCGGGATGGCGCCGGGCGCGAAGTGGATCGGGTGCCGGAATATGGACGGCGGCGCCGGCACGCCGGCCACCTACCTCGAGTGCTTCCAGTTCTTCCTGGCCCCTTATCCGATCGGCGGCTTCCCGTCGCAGGGCGATCCGGCGAAAGCCCCGCACGTCACGAACAACTCCTGGGGCTGCCCGCCGTCGGAAGGGTGCGGCGCGCTCACGCTTCAGGCGGCCGCCGCCGCACAGCGCGCGGCCGGAATCTTCACGGCCGCGTCGGCCGGCAACGACGGACCCGGCTGCTCCAGCGTGGCCGATCCTCCCGCGATCTACGACGAGGCCTTCTCCGTCGGCGCGCTCCAGACAGGCACCGACTCGATCGCTTCCTTCAGCAGCCGTGGTCCCGTCACGATCGACGGGAGCGGAAGGGTGAAACCCGACATCGCGGCGCCGGGAACCAACGTCCGCTCCTCCGTGCCCGGCGGCGGCTACTCCTCGATGTCGGGTACCTCGATGGCCGGTCCGCACGTGGCCGGCGCGGTCGCCCTCGTCTGGTCCGCACAGCCGGCCCTCATCGGGCAGATCGACCAGACCGAGCGGATCCTCGCCGACGCCGCCGCTCCGATCGCCTCGACGGAATGCGGGGCGACGTCCCGTCCGAACTACACGTTCGGGTGGGGGCGTCTCGACGCGAAGGCGGCAGTGGATCTCGCGCTCGTCCGGCCGATCCTCTCCGGCCTTTCCCCGTCATACGGGTCCATGCAGGGAGGGACGCCCGTGACGATCACGGGGGCGAACTTCGTTTCGGGCGCCGGAGTGACGTTCGGGGGGATCGCCGCGACGTCCGTGGTCGTCGTCACGCCGAACAAGATCACGCTCCTGACGCCCGCGCACGGGGTGGGGTACGTCGACGTGGTCGTCACGAACCCGGACACGACCTCGGGGACCAGGTCGGGGACCTTCGCGTACGTCAACGCGGTTCCTCTCACGCTCAAGGAGGACGCGAATGGGAATGGCGTCCTCGAGCCGGGCGAGACGGTGGTTGTCGCACCGTCATGGGAGAACGTCTCCGGCGCCCCGCTGCCGCTGACGGGAACCGCCTCCGCGTTCTCGGGCCCGCCGGGGGCCACCTACACGCTGACGGACGCCGCGGCGTCGTACGGAGTGATCCCGAACGGAGCTTCCACCGACTGCAAGACGGCTACCGGCAACTGCTACATCGTCGGCGTCAGCGCCCCGGCCACCCGACCTGCCGCCCACTGGGACGCCACTTTCCTCGAGACGATGAGCACTGGCTTTGCGAAGAGCTGGACGCTGCACGTGGGGAGCAGCTTTACCGACGTGCCGACTTCCGACGGCGCCTACCGCTTCGTCGAGAACATCTTCCACAACGGGATCACGAGCGGCTGCGGCAGCGGCAAGTACTGCCCCGCCGGCAACGTCACCCGTTGGCAGATGGCCGTCTTCCTCGCCACGGCCATGGCCGGATCGAGCGCCGCCGTCCCCTCCAGCGGAACCGTCCCCCCGGTCGGCTCGTACAACTGTACCGGGGGAGGGACCTCCCTCTTCGGCGACGTCCTGCCGACGGATGGCGGCTGCCGCTTCATCCACTACATCTATGCCCATGGCGTCACTGCCGGCTGCGGCGGTGGCAACTACTGCCCTGCCAGCAACGTCACCCGCTGGCAGATGGCTGTCTTCCTCGCCACGGCCATGGCCGGATCGAGCGCCGCCGTCCCCCCCAGCGGAACCGTCCCCTCGGTCGGCTCCTACAACTGCGCCTCGGGGGGAAACTCCCTCTTCGGCGACGTCCTGCCGACGGACTCGCGGCTGCCGCTTCATCCACTACATCTATGCCAATGGCGTCACCGCCGGCTGCGGTGGCGGCATGTACTGCCCCGCCGGCAACGTCACCCGCTGGCAGATGGCGCCTTTCCTCGTGTCCGCCTTCAACCTTCAACTCGGGAAGTGACGAGCCGACCGACCCGTTGACGTCGTCGAGGACCGAGACCTCCGGCCGGACCGCCGTAATGACGACCGCGCCCGGTGCGGTAAAGTCGAACCGTGCCTGTTCCCCGTTTCCGGATGGCGAGTCCGAAGGGACGCATCCGGTTGGAGCGTCACCGTCTCGCGTTGCCGGTGGCGAGTCTCCTCGTTCGTCCTTTCCGGTTGCCGGGCGCACCCGGAACGGGTCCGTCACCTCCCCCTGGCCGGCGCGGAGGCCATCAAGATCTCCGGCGATGCACGTCCGGCGCGACGGCTCCCGGCGGGCCAGGTCCTTCGCTGGACGATCCCCTCTGCCCGTGCCGCGACCCTCTGGCTCTCCCTCGGTCTCGCGGACGACGATCCGGAACCGGATGTGGAGGCCGACTTCCGCATTTCGCGGGAAGTGCGCGGGACGACCACGCTCCTTCGTACGGTTCGTGTCACGAAGGGAGTCAGGCCGAAGTGGACCGAGGTGGAGATCCCCTGGGCGCCGCACCAGAGAGGGGCCGAGCTCCGGATCGAGGCCAGCTCGCGGATCAAGGGCGAGCCGGCGAACGACCCCGCCGACACTCCCGCGCTCGTCTCCGAGCCCGTCCTCGTCCCTGACCAACTGCCCGCCGACCCTCCCCTGGTCGTCGTCTTCATGGTCGACACCCTCCGCGCCGATCACCTCCGCTCCTACGGCGGGACGGCAGCCCCCGAGACGCCCGAGTTCGACCGCCTCGCACGCGAGGGGCTCCGGGTCGAGCGGATGGTGGCCCCCGCGTCCTGGACGCTCCCCTCCCACGCCTCGCTCTTCACTTCCACGGCGGTCACGACCCACGGCGTCGTCGCGGCAGACTCGGTCCTCGGGCCCGGGCTGCCGACTCTCGCCGAGACGTATCGGCTCGCGGGGTACCGGACCTTCGCGGTCACGAACGGCGGATTCGTCGATCCAAGCTACGGCCTGGCGCGCGGGTTCGAGCGCTACCTGACCGTCAACGTCACACAGGAAAGCGTCAGCCAGAGCGTTTCCCGCGTGCTCGACCTCGTCCGTGCCCACCCACGCGAGCCGCTCTTCATCTTCTTTCACACATTCCAGGTCCACCAGTACCAGGCCATCGAGCTATTCCCCAAGGAAGCGGTCCCCAGCCGGCGCGAGCGGACCGAGGCGCTCCGGAAGAAATACGCCGAGGAGGTCGTCCTCACCGACCAGGCTCTCGGGCTCCTCAGACGCGGACTGGCCGAGACCGGCGTCGCCGCGCGGACCGTTCTCGTCGCCACGTCCGACCACGGCGAGTTGCTCGACGGCCGGCCGTCGATTCCCGAGCCCCTCGTCTTCGGGCACGGGCACCCTTACCTCCACGACGAGGAGATTCGAATCCCGTTCCTTCTCTTCGCCCCGAAGGCTCCGCGCCCCGGAGCGGTCCTGAAGACCCCTTCGACTCTTCTCGACGTCGCTCCGACCCTGCTCGAACTCTCCGGTCTGACCGCTCCCCCGACCTTCGAGGGGACGTCTCTCTCCACCCTCGAGAGAAATCCCGAGACCACGAAAACGCGCCTCCTCCTCTCCCTGTCGCCCCAATTCCCGGCCTTCGCCTTCGAGCGGGCCGGCAGGAAGCTGATCCTCCGCCCGACCCAGGGCATGGTGGACTGGTGGGGCGGGCATCCGTACCCCGCGATGACGCCGATGGAGGCTTACGACCTCGCCGTCGACCCGGACGAGAGGAGTCCAAGGGCGGTGGACAAGGCCGTCCTCGAGCCATTTCTCGGCGACATGGAGCGCGCACTTCCCGCGGCGTCGCCGGGCGCCCTCGTCGTCCGTGTTCCCGCGGAGGCCGGGCGCGTGGAGTTCCGAGCCAGGACGACCGGCCGCTGGGAGAGCGTCACGGCCATCGGCGGCGCGGAGACGTCCCCGGTCGCGAAGACGGACCAGGAACGGGAGGTCGCGGGATCGTTGCCGGACGGCCCGGCCCCGAGGTGGCTCCTCCTCCGGCCGGAGCACTTCGGTGACGGCACCGAGCTCGGCCTTCGGTGCCGTCCGGGCGTCACGGTCGTGAGGAACGACGGTTCCGCACTTCCCCTGGGACGGTCCACGCTCAGCTGGAACGGGCTCTCGGGACCGCGCAAGGCGGTGCCTGGCTCCGCTGCAGATCTTCGCCATGCCTTCGAGCCACGAGGGATCGCGGGCCCGGGTTCCCGAGGAGGTTCTGAAGCAGCTTCGGTCTCTCGGCTATGTCACCGCAGGCCGGGAGCCGGCCGGGCCGGCCGGATCCACCCCGAGCTCTTCCGCCGCTCCGGATACTCTGGTGCTCACCCTGGAGGAGAACCTGCCATGAAGACGCGCATCTTTCTTTTCGCGTTCCCCCTGCTCCTCATCGCCTGCGGCAAGGACGACAGGATCGCTCCCGCCGAGCCGAAGGGGTCACCGGCCGCCGCTGTCTCCGTAGCTGCACCTGAGATTCGCGAGCTGTTCCCCCCGATCGCCACCGCCGGCGTCCCGTTCCAGGCGATCGAGGACGGCTCGTCATCCCTCGGCGTCGCCGGGACCGGGTTCACCCGCTCGTCGCAGGTCTATTTCGGCGACCGGGCGCTCCGGACGAACTATCAGAGCCCGAAGGCGGTCGCCGCCATCGTTCCGAACGATCTCGTCGCCGCCGCCGGTTCCGTCCCCGTCACGATCCGCGACCGGAATCCCGACCGGACGTCCGCCAGCGTCGTCTTCCGGATTCTCCCTCCGAAGGCCGCTGGAGAGGTTGCGGTCATCAAGGATCTCTTTCCCCCCGGCGCCAAAGTCGGAATACCGTTCGGCGTCCAGCCCGACGGCCGATGGACGCTGGGTGTGGCTGGGTCCGGCTTCGACCCGAAGTCGATCGTCGTCTTCGACGGTGTCGAGCTGAAGACGATCTTCCAGAGCCCCGTCGCCATCGTTGCCTTCGTCCCCCCGGAACTCGTCGCCAAGCCCAGGAGGGTCAAGGTCGTCGTCGCGGACAAGGAGTCCAAGAGCAAGCCCTCGGCACCCACCTTCTTCGACATCCAACCGTGACGGAGAAACCAGTCCGGACGGCCTTCCGGAACCAGAGCGGCAGCACCTGGATCCTCTGTCTCGTCGCCGGATTCGCCGCGCTTCTCCTCTTCTGGCCGCTTCTCTTCGGCCGGATTCCTCTGCCGGCCGAGGTCTTGACGAACTTCCCTCTCTGGGATTCCTGGCGGTCCGGCCCCGCTGTTAGCGTTCGGCACGCCGAGATGGGAGATCTCGTCGTCTTCGAGTACCCGGTCAGGAAGCTCGTCCACGAGACCCTCCGCTCCGGCCGCCTCCCTCTCTGGGATCCCGGCGCCTGCGCCGGAGTGCCTCTCGCGGCGAATTCGGCGTCGGCTGCCTTCTATCCGCCCTTCCTCCTGGGCACCCTCCTACCGCTGAAAACCCTCTGGGCCGTGGCGTTCCCCTTCCGAATGTTCGTGGCTTTCCTCCTGGCAGCCCTTCTCGCCCGCCGGCTCGGCGCCTCGACGGGGGGCGCGGTCGTTTCCGGGGCCGTCTTCTCTCTTTCGGGGTTCCTGGTCTCATGGCAAGGGTGGTGTCAGTCCGACACCGCGATCTATCTGCCCCTCTGCTTCCTGGCCGTCGAGGCCATCAGGACTCGCCCGACTCTTCTCCGGATCGTCCTCGCCGCCCTCGCGTTTCCCCTTCCGATCCTGGCCGGCCACGCCGAGATCGCGGTCTACGTCCTCGCGGCGACCGCGGCATGGGCCGCGTTCCGGCTGGCTTCGCCCCTGCCGGAAGGGGCGGCTCCGGGAGGGCGGTCGCGCTTCCTTCTCGCCCTCTCCGCTGCCGGGCTCCTGGCCCTCGGGCTCTCCGCCGTTCACATCGTTCCGTTTCTCGAGTGGGTTCCGCAGCTCGCGCGTCAGACAGACAGCGCGAATTGGAGTGGCATTCCACTTCGGCAATTGGTTACGTTCCTCTCCCGCGACGCCACGACGAACCCGAGCCCGGTCGGGGTTTTCATCCCGGAGCACTCGGGATATGCGGGCCTCCTTCCTCTCCTGCTCGCCCCGCTGGCCCTCACGGGAAACCGGCGGCGCGAAGTGCTCTTCTTCGTCGGCCTGCTTCTCGTGGCCTTCCTGACCGCCTTCGGACTCCCTCCTGCCCTCTCCGTCTACCACGCGATCCCCGTCATCAGGTCCCTGCATCCCTTTCGTCTCATTCTCCTCGTCGACTTCGCGATTGCGATCCTGGCGGGTCTCGGGCTGACCGCTCTCCAGGGAACACCCGACCGGCCGATGAAACAAAGGATCCGACGTCTCGCTCTACTCGCCCCTGCGCTTCTTCTGATTGCCGCCACCATCACCCTTGTCTTCCATTTCGCCGGGAGACCTTCCATCCTCGCGGGGCCGTGCGGCCTCGTCTCGTCGCTGGTCTTCGCCCTCTTCTCATCTGGCTGGCTCGCGTGGGCTCTCCTTCGTCCACCGGGCCGTGAGCGGGCCCTCGGCGTCGGCGCTTCCCTGATCGTCCTGGCCGACCTCATCCCCTTCGCGTACGGGAACGTCCCCTTCTTCCCGCCGGAGGCCGTCTTCCCCGAGCCCTCCCTCTACCGTTTTCTCCGCGAGACCGACTCCTCGGTCCATCGGATCGCGGCCGTGGACCTCACGGCGCCTCCAGGCGACGAGACCGCGTTCGGATTCGAGGCTCCTACAGGCGCTTTCTACGTCCTGAGGCGGACGTCGGAGTACCTCTCTCCGCTGATCGGAACGCCGCGGAAGTATGCCTTCGCCCACGTACTCAGATCCGAGTGGATCATCTCGGCGAACAACCGGTCCCTCGACATGATGAACGTCAAGTATCTCGTCGCGAATTCCTACAACGGAAGCGCCGAGCGCCTCCTCTCCCGCCCTGACCGCTTCCGGCTCATCCGAAAAGAGGGAGTCGTCTCCGTCTTCGAGAACGTCCGATCGCTTCCGAGAGCCTTCCTCGTCCCTCCGGAGGGAATCGAAGTGATCCCCGACGACCGCGCCGCCCTCGAGCGGATCGAGGAGCCCGGCTTCGACCCGGCCGTCCGGGCCGTCGTGGACGCTCGCCCCGCCTGGCCAGAAGGTGGGGCGAGCACGCCCGGACAGACGCGCGTCACCCGGATCCAATCCGAGTTCGGGGAGACGTCCGTCGACGCTGAGCTCGAGTCGAACGCTCTGCTCGTCGTCTCGGAGACTCACTACCCTGGCTGGACGGCGCTCGTGGATGGCCGGCCGGTCCCTCTCCTCCGGGCCGACTACATCTTCCGGGGGGTCCCGCTCGGTCCGGGCACGCACACCGTCCGCTTCCGGTACGCCCCGGCGTCGTTCCGGCTCGGAGCCTCTCTGACGGGCATCTCCGCAGCCGTCCTCCTCCTCATGGCGGGGCTCGCCGTCCGTGCAGCCCGCGCGCCAAAACGGGCTCCCGGCCCCTAGTCCTTCCGCGTTCCGACCAGGAGCATGAAGTCGCTCGGAAGCCATCTCCCGTCGATCACGGCGTCCTCCACCGCGATGACCGAGTCGATCGCCCGATCCGTTTCCTCGTCACCCGGCACGAAGTTGAGGACGATCCCGTTGTAGAGGAGATGCTGGATCGTCCCACCGAGAGGGCGGCACTCCAGGACGCGGAACTTCTCGCGGAAGAGAGGAGGATCTCCGTCGACCAGATCGACTCAAACGGCGACACCGCGACGACCTCCGCGACCGGTGGGCGCTCCGCGCTCTCCAAGAAACTTTCGTAGGCATCCGTCCCGGGGGCCCCGTCCCTGTCCCGCGGGGGACGGTCCTTCTCGTCCACTGCCGCTTCCCTCGTACTGGATGAAAAGTATCCGATCGGCGATGCGGTCGACCCCACGATCCTCTTGGCGGCTTGACACTGTCCTCCGCGCTGCTACAGTCGCCCGCCACGTGGAAGTCGATCCTCGTCTTGACCCGGCAGCCATCGGGAGCGGCATCTCCGTGGTTTTTCCGGTCTTCAACGAGGCCATGATCATCGAGCAAACAGTGAAGAACTATTTCGACGAACTCAACGGGAAGATTCCGTTCGAGATGATCGTAGCCGAGGATGGTTCCACGGACGACACCAAGATGGTGTTGCGCCGGCTCGGCCGTACCCTGCCGATCCGGATCTACACAGGAGAAAACCGCAAGGGCTACCTCGCCGCCATCAAAGATGCTGTCGTACTCGCGGAACGCGACTGGATCTTCCTCGTCGACTCGGACTATCAATTCGCCGCGATCGACTTCTGGCGCCTTGTCCCCCTGATGGCCAGCCACGACATCATTCTGGGGAAGAAGAGTCCGCGGATGGACCCGCACTACCGAATTCTTCTGTCACGGGGCCTCAACTTCCTGCTGCGCTGGCTCTTTCAGGTACCGTACACCGACATGGATACGGGGTTCCGGCTGATGCGTCGCGAGGCGGTCACGAGGTTCGCCCCGCGAGTGCATCACTTCGCGTTCTTCACGGCGGAGTTCGTCGTGCGCTGCCACATGGCCGGATATCGCATCGCCGAGGTGCCTGTCTCACACTACGCGCGCAAGGCCGGCTCGACACAGATCTTCTACGTCTCCAAGCTGCCTATCATCGTGCTGCGGCAACTCCGAGGCCTCTGGCGCCTGCGCCGCGAACTCTGGAAGACGGGCCGTGGGCTGTCGCCGTCAACGGACGGGATCTCCGCGCCGGATCCAACGCGCCGCGGGAACTAGGCACAACGCCACCGCCGCCAGAGCAAGCCCGGAGATCAACAGTCCGAGGCGAAGTCCGGGCGTCTGGTATTGCATCGTCACGACGGCGTGCCCCGCCGGCACCTCGACGCCCCTGAACGCACTGTTGGCAGGTACGATCTGAGCCGGAAAACCATTCACTCTTGCTGTCCAGCCCGGCGCAAAACTATCCAGTAGTACCGCAATCGCCGGTCCGGGCGAATCGACCTCCAGGGTAACGGTGTCCGCACGGTACTCCACGATCCGACACCTCGCCGTTTCCGGCGCCGCTCCGGCGGCTGACTCGAACCCTGGCCGCGCCTCCAGAATGACCTCGTCGGGGCCCGTCAGCGTAGTGACTTTGGCCAGAGCTTCTGAAGCACCGCCGACGACTCTATATCGACGGGTCACGTACGCCCTGGGCCAGCAGGTCGGGTTGCGAAAGATACCAAAATTGCCATTGGTCGAGACTTCCTCGAGACGGGCCGCGGCCAGCTTCGCTCGCTGTTCCGCCGTGGGAGCATGGACGACAACGTATTTCACGTTCAGAAGATCAAGGACGACGCGGTGCGTCGGCAGGAGCTGGGTCGGCACGATGAATAAGGAACTCTGGACGGATGGGAAGGACAAACTGACGAGCGAGCTGTACCGCGACTGATTGAAGACCGCCCGTGAGCCGATCCCTTGAATCCCCATCGCCTGGAACACGTTGGGGGTGAGCGCCAGGTCGTGGACGCTGTGGATACGGAAAAGCTCTTTGTCACGCTGCAGAAACCGGACGTAGTCCGGCACGTCGCGCCAGACGTCGGCGCGGCCGTAGCGTTCGTGATAGGCGAGCGGCCCCAGTTCGAAGACGATCAATCCCGCCGCGACGAAGCCAGCGGTTCTTCCAGCGAGCATCCCCTGGCGACGCAACCACACCAGCACCAGGACTCCCGCGGCTGCCGCCACGACCCTGCCCAGCTCGAAGGCCCAGCGTAAGTACTGCACGCCCGGGGCGGTGGGGTTGAAGCCTCGGGCCCGAGCGAACAGGGCCAGACCTCCCAGTACTGCCGCCACGACACACGCGCCAACTAGAAGATCACCCCGACGAGGGACGCGACACACGATCGACTCGACGCCGCAGGCCGCAAGGCCGGCGAGGCCGACCGCAAGCGCGCCGCAGAAGTACGGAATGAAGTGCGTGTACCGGAGCACCGGTAGCTCGGCCAGCCACTGTGCAGGGGGGAGCCCGAAGAGCTTCGCCAGGACCACCCCCGACATCAACCCGAAGGCCAGAAGCAACCGGCGATAGGTCGGCCGCTCCAGTGGCCTCGCCAGAGAGCACAGCAGCAGGACCACGAGGCCCACGTAGAAAAGGTGCGCCACCGACGGGTTCACGGGGGGAAGAGTTTGTCCGTGGGCAGGTGGGTCTGGTTGACGTCAAAGCTCAACAGCGGTGATACAAGGGTGAGAAGCTCGTTCGGCGTATACGCCTGTCGGCCGACGCCGGTGTACCACCGATGGAAGACCGCGGCCGCCGCCGAGGCTTTCTCCACGGGCACGACGAGGAACGCCGCCAAGGCGACACCGAGAAGGCCCGCCCCGGCAGCCACCGCCAATGGGCAGAGCCGTCGCGATACGCCACCGCCGCCTGCATCGGCACGCTCCGGAAAAACGGCGTGAGCCAGTGCAAGGAGGCCGACCAGCAGGAAGCCTGAAAAGACTACCGGAAGGAAGCCCGCGAGTATGGTGGTTGCTGTGACGCCGGCGGCTGCTGCGAAACGCGGCCCAGAGGGGTGTTCCAGGAGCCAGTCCACGACCAGGAGCATCAGAGGCAGCATGGCAGTTGTTTGGCCCAGGTTCGAGTTGACCGTATCTGTCACGGCCCCACAGAGCATGTACGCGACCCCGCCGACGGTCGCTGAAGCCGGCTGAAAGCGGTTGCGAAGCAGCAGCCCTGCCATTCCCAGACCAGACGCCAGAATGATTGCCAGGTAGTAGGCATCTCGAAGGGCTGGGGTGTTGCCTAGCAACAGCACCGGTAGATAGGGCGGGAAGTATTGAGTTGCATACAGGCTGACGTGCGCGTCCACGCCGCCGGCCATCGCCGGCTCCCAGAGCGGCACCTCCCCTCGCCGGAGAGCTTCGGAGAATGCGACCGCGGCGGGCTCCCACTGCCACCAGGTTCCGCCGAGGTCATGCCAGTTGGCACAGGAGAATCTCACGCCGCGGGTTGGCCGGAGGTGAGTGAAGCTGTCGTCGAACGGCGAATAGTTGGCACTTGCCACGAGTGTCTGCCCAAGGAAGACGACATTGAAGTTCGTGAGTACAAGCACGGCGAGCAGCGTTGCCAGAACCAGCCCCATCCGGCGCGCGCCGTTCGGACGGCTTTCCTCACCCGGGCTGACCGTAACACTTGGATTCTTCGGCCGAGTCTTCCCCATACTTCGCGGCCTCCAGAGCGTTCGAATTCGACTCTATACCCCTTGTCGGCCTGCCCGGCACGATCGACGTCGTTCCCCCTGGTCCCGACCGGTCACCGCCGCGTCGCTACAAGCCAGTGCTGGAAACCGAAGCGCCAAAAAAGGCCCTCGAGGCGCCGCGCGATTCTGGCCGCTGTCGCTCCCCCGAACGGGAACGGGAGGATGCGACGGAACGACTCCACCTCAAGGCCATTCTCTCGAACGAGGGCCAGCAACTTGTCACCGGAGAGAAACCGATGCGGGCCTTCCGGGATCTTGAGGTTCAGTCTTTCTGCCAGGTCCAGCAGCAGCTCCAGCTCCTTCGCCGGCGTGGTCAGTACCAGGCGCCCTCCCGGCGCCAGGACCCTTCCCAAGCCCCTCAGGTGCAGGCCGGGGTCGGCAACGTGCTCCAATACATTGATCGAGATGATCCCGTCACAACTGTGAGCTGGAAAGGGTAGAAGGCCGGCATCCGCTACGGCGACGGACGGACGGCCCTCCCCGGCGGCCAGCATGGCCAGCGACGCATCAACCCCGATGATCGGCATTCCCGACCTGAGGCGGGCCAGCAGTCGCGCCGTTCCGCACCCGGCGTCGAGGATTCGTTTCCGGGTACCGAGCCAGGCCTTGCACTCGAGCGCAAAGCGCTCTTCCGAATGGCGGTTGGCCCGCCGGGAATAGCTGCCGGCAATTTCTTCGTAGTGCCCGAGGGAACCACTCATGATGGTTGGGTCGGCTTGGTGAGCTGGCGGTGGCCAGCCGGGTGTCGCTGAATCGCGCACGGAACGCGACCCTGCGGCCCGACCGGAAGCCGGTGCTGCCGAAGCAGAGAAGACGGGCCGTGGGCTGTCGCCGTCACCGGACGGGATCTCCCGCGCCGGATCCGACGCGCCGTGGGAACTAGGCACAACGCCACCGCCACCAGAGCGAGCCCGGAGATCGCCAGTCCGAGGCGAAGTCCGGGCGTCTGGTATTGCATCGTCACGACGGCGTGCCCCGCCGGCACCTCGACGCCCCTGAACGCTCCGTTGGCAGGTACGATCCGAGCTGGAACTCCGTTCACTCTTGCCGTCCAGCCCGGCGCAAAACTATCCAGTAGAGACCGCGATCGCCGGTCCGGGCGAATCGACCTCCAGCGTAACGGTATTCGCACGGTACTCCGCGATCCGACACGTCCCCCTTTCCGACGTCCTCTCCGGTACCCGAATCGAAGCCCGGCCGCGCCTCCAGAATGACCTCGTCGGGGCCCGTCAGCGCTAGCTGACTTTGGCCAGAGCTTCCGAAGGATTGCCAACCACTCTGTATCGCCGTGCCACGTACGCTCTGGGCCAGCAGGTCGGGTTGCAAAAGATCACGAACCTGCCATCGATAAACACTTCCTCGAGACCGGCTGCCTCCAGCTCGGCTCGCTGTTCCACCGTGGGAGCCTGCGCGACAACGTACTTGACGTTAAGAAGATCGAGGACGATGCGCTGCGTCGGCAGGAGCTGGGTCGGCACGATGAACGAGGAATTTTCGACGGTTGTGAAGGACGACCTGACGAGCGCGCTGAAGCGCGGCTGATTGAAGACCGCCCGTGAGCCGATCCCTTGAATCCCCATCGCCTGGAAGACGTTGGGGGGGAGCGCCTGGTCATGAACGCCGTGGATACGGAAAGGCTCCTTGTCATGCTGCAGAAACCGGACGTACTCCGGCACGTCGCGCCAGATGTCAGCGCGGCCATAGCGCCCGTGATAAGCGAGCGGCCCCAGTTCGAGGACGACCAGTCCCACCGCCACGAAGCCTGCGGCCTTTCCAGCGAGCAGGCCCTGCCGACGCAACCACACCAGCACCAGAATTCCCACGGCCGACGCCGCGACCCTGGCCAGCTCGAAGGCCCAGCGCAAGTACTGCACGCCCGGGGCAGTGGGATTGAAGCCTCGGGCATGGGCGAACAGAGCCACACCTCCCAGCACGACCGACACCAGCGCCGCGCCGGCAAGAAGATCACCCCGACGAGGGACGCGACACACGATCGACTCGACGCCGCAGGCCGCGAGGCCGGACAGGCCGACCGCAAGCGCGCCGCAGAAGTACGGAATGAAGTGCGTGTACCGGAGCACCGGTAGCTCGGCCAGCCACTGCACGGGGGGCAGGCCGAAGAGCTTTGCCGCAACCACGACCGACATCAACCCGAAAGCCAGGAACAACCGGCGGTAGGCCGGCCGCTCGAGTGGTCTCGCCAGAAAGGCCAGGAGCAGGACCACGAGGCCCACGTAAAACAGATGCGACTGCCACGAGGTCAAGGGGAGAAAGACCTTCTTCGTGTCCAGGTAGTTCTGGTTGACGTCCCAGCTCAACAGCGGTGAGACAAGAGTGAGCAACTCGTACGGGGGATAGGCCTGGCGGCCGAGTCCCGTGTACCAGGTCTGAAACCCAGCGGACGCCGTCGACGCCTTTTCCACGGGCACGATGAGGAACGCTGCCAGAGCGAGACCGAGGAGGCCCGCCCCGGCAGCCGCCACCAATGGGCCGAGCCGCCGCGACACCTTGCCGCCCCCGCCCGTTCCGGCGTGCGCCGGCACGACGGCGTGCGCCACCGCCAGCAGCGCGACGAGCAGGAAGCCTGAAAAGACAACCGGGAGGAAGCCTGCAAGTATGCTGGTCGCGACAACCCCAGCAGTCGCGGCGAAACGCGGCCCCGAGGGGCGTTCCAGGAGCCAGTCCGTGACCAGCAGCGTCAGCGGCAGCATGGCCGTCGCCTGACCCAGGTTGGAGTTGGCGGTTTGCGTGACGGCCCCGCACAGCATGTACGCCATCCCGCCGGCGGTCGCGGCGGCCGGGTGAAAGCCATTGCGCAAAAGCAGGCCAGCCATGCTCAGGCCAGCCGCCAGAATGATCGCCAGGTAGTAGGCGTCTCGCAGGGCCGGGGTGTTGCCAAGTAACAGGACCGGAAGATAGGGCGGGAAGTACTGGCTCGCAAAGAGGCTCACGTGCGCGTCCACACCGCCGGCCATCGTCGGCTCCCACAGCGGCAATTCCCCTCGCCGGAAGGCATCGGAAAATGCGACCGCGGCGGGCTCCCACTGCCACCAGGTGCCGCCCAGGTCGTGCCAGTTGGCAGAGGCGAATCTCACGCCGCGGGTGGGCCGGAGGTGCGTGGCGCGGTCGTCGAACGGCGAGTAGTTGGCGCTCGCGACGAGCGTCTGCCCGAGGAAGACGACATTGAAGTTCGTGAGGACGAGCACGGCCAGCAGCGCTGCCAGAACCAGCCCCACCTGCCGCGCGCCGTTCGGACGGCTTCCCTCGCCCTGGCTCTTCGCGGGCGGATCGCTCACCGGATCTTCGACACCGGCGCCTCGACCCCGCCGCGGATCTGGTGCGGCTTCCAGGGCCGTCCCCATTTCCGCTCGAACGTCGCCCGGTTCTCGCGAAAGAGCCTCTCGTACTCCTCGCGGGGGAGCTTCCGGAAGGATCCCTGCCCGACATGATGGACGTACGCGTCCTCCGCGCAGACGACCCGAAGCCCGGCCTCCCGGATCCTGAGGGCGTAGTCGTCGTCCTCGAACATCCCGATGCCGAACGCTTCGTCGAGCGGCCCGACCTTTTCCAGAACCTCGCGGCGGAACGCGACGCAGTACATCGCGGCGATCGGGATGTCGAAGACCACGCCGGCGTTCTCCGCGGCCCGCCGCGCCGCGTAGGCGGGCAGGCCGGAGAGGTCCGAGTAGTCCGGGTCGACCTTGGCCTCGTTCCCGCAGAAGTTCGTCGTCGGGCAGATCATCCCCAGCCCGGCGTCCCGCCGCAGGTGGGCCGCGAGGCGGCCCAGCAGGCCCTGCGGGACGACCGTGTCGTTGTTGAGGAGGACGACGATCTCCCCCGCCGACGCGGCGATTCCCTGGTTGTTCGCCGCTGCGAAACCGCGGTTCGTGGCGTTGAGGATGGTCTTCACCCGACGCGTCCGTCCCGGCGATCTCCTCGAGGAACGCCGGCGTTCCGTCCGACGAGCCGTTGTCGACGACGATCACCTCCAGCCGGGGCCAGGTCTCCGCGGAGAGGAGCGACCGGAGGCACTCCTTCGTCAGCTCCAGCCCGTCGTACGTGACGACGACGACCGAGACCAGTTGAAAGGAGCGCCGGACAGCGGCGTCGACCGCGTCCGCCCTCGCCGACCAGTCGTTGCCCGCAGCGACTTCCTGCCTCTTCCGCCGTCGCGGGTCGTCCGGCGCCTCGGCCAGCGCGAGGCGGAGCTTCGCGACGAAATCGTCGTGGTCCCGCGCGAGGTAACAGACCTCCGAGAACGGGCGCAGCTCCGTGAGATCGGGGACGACCACCGGCTTCCCCTTCGAGATGTACTCGTAGAACTTCACCGGGTTCGTCGCCTCGGTGATGTCGTTCACGAGGAACGGGATGATGCAGGCGTCGAAGTGCCAGAGGAGGAGAGGCATCTCCTCGTAAGGCCGCTGTCCGAGGAGGCGGACGTTCCTGAGCTGGGCGATCGGGCCGAGATCGACGTCGAACTGGCCTCCCGCGAGGACGATCGTCCCGTCCGGAAAGGCCTCGGCCACCTTCCTGAGCAACGGCACGTCGACCCACGACGCGAGAGCGCCGTAGTAGCCGATGACCGGGTGCGCGACCTCCCCCAATAGCTTATTCGGACCGTAGAGGCGCGTGTAGTGATCGAGGTCCACGGCGTTCCGGACCATGAGGGGCCGTGCGACATCGCTCCACTTCGCGAGCAGCCGGTCGGCGGAGACGAGGGTCACGTCCGCCTCGCGGACGAGCGTCGGCTCGGCTGCCAGGACCGGCTCCTTGAAGCCGGGAAAGTTGTTCCATTCGTCCATGCAGTCGTAGACCACGCGCCACCCGAATCGCTCCCGAAGCCGCAGCACGAGCGGAGTCCAGAAAGGAATGTCCACCTTGCAGACGGCGTCGGCGATTGCGAGGTCCCTTGCGAGGACCGAGAACGATTCCTCGAGGGCGTCGAGATCCCGCTCCTCCAGCTTCCCCCCGTAGATGTCGAGAGCCCGGGCCGACCGGATCCGCACCTCGGCGACATTCTCGGCCCGCCGGACCGTCTGCCAGGCCGGGCCTCCTTCCGGCAGGAACCGGGAACACGAGAGGTAGAGGACCCGG
This sequence comes from uncultured Acidobacteriota bacterium, assembly GCA_963721385.1. Lineage (GTDB taxonomy): Bacteria > Acidobacteriota > Thermoanaerobaculia > UBA5066 > UBA5066 > DAOMFB01. The sequence continues at coordinate 18,895 of CAVRJB010000019.1, read as the reverse complement.
TGCCCCTTCCGTCCGAACTGTCCCGCAAGCTGTTGCGGACGCTGGAACCGGAATTCCCAGTCGATGATCGAGAAGACGAGAACGTCGTACGTCCCGCGGGGCAAGGGTTCGACGCCGCTCGGGCGCTCCGGACGCCGCTCCGGCTCCGGCCTGGGCTGCGGCTCCGGCCCGACCGCGGGAGACTCCGTTGCGGTGGTCGGAACGTCGCGGGACCGACCCGGCGGGTTCGTCCCTGCGACCGGAGCCGGCCCCGGCGACCGGCCCGTAAGCACTCTCAGGAGGCGCCAGTAGATCGTTCCCGTCCGGAAGAGGCGCGAGGCGTACCAGCGGTGCAGCTCTTCACGGACTCCCTCATAGGAGTTCCGGGCTTCGTCGTGGGCCGCCTTCCAGGCGTGGACCTCGCGGCGGGTCTTGTCCAGGGCCTCGACCAGCCGCAGGTTCTCGCTTTCCAGGACGGCCGCCCCCGCCCGGGCCTGCTCCGCTTCGGCCGCCGAATCGGCCGTGCGGCGCTGCGCTTTTGCCACCGCTTCCTCGAGACGGGCGATCCGGGAGCGGTCCGTCTCGGCAGCCGCCCTCGCCACGGCGAGCTGCTTCCGCAATGCGTCTTCCCCGTTCTCCAGGTCCCCGATCCGCCGCCCCCGCTCCGCCACCACTTCTTCGAGACGGGCGATCCGGGATCGGTCCGTCTCCGCAGCCGCACTCGCCGAGGCGATCCGGCGGATCTGAGCCCTGATCCCCTTCACGAAGAGTTCCTGCCCGGCGCGGGGGGCGGAGCGCGCCGTCGGCCGCTCTAGCCGCTCCCAGATCCGATCCACGTTCTTCGCCGCCGCCGCCCGGGCCTTCTCGAGGAGCGGAATGAGGCGCCGTCTCTGGTCATCCCGGCCCGCGAGCGCCGTGGTCACGGCGGAGGCCAGAGACGTCCGCTCGAGGTCGGCCAGCCGAATCGTCTCCTTTTCGAGGTCCAGCGCCGACATCGTGGCGGCCACCTTCGGGTCGTACGAAAGGGCCACCGCCGGTACCCCCGCGTTCAGGGCGAAGATCAGGGCGTGGAGCCGCATGCCGACGACCGCGTCGCACCGGGCGAGAAGAGCGGCCGTCTCCCCCGCGCCCAGCGGAGGCCGCACGACGTGGACGCGGTCCCCGGCACTCATCCGCCCCGCGACTCTCTCCGCGACGGCGGCGTCGTTCTCCTTCGCGGAGGGCAGGTCCTGGAACGGGACGAACAGGATCCGCGCCCCGGCCGCCCGGACCAGCAGGTCGGCGGCCGCCGCGACCTCGCCCTCCCAGCGCGGCGCGTGGACGCCGATGTTCCAGTCCCGGAGGGCCAGGGCGACGAGCGGTCCGTCCCCCTCGGGGACAAGCTGCGCAGCCCGTTCCCGATCGGAAGCCGTCGGAGCAAACGTGAAGGCCGGATCAGCCGTCACCTCCACCCGGCTCGGGGCGACGCCGATCGCCGCGAGAAGCTCGGCCGAGGCGACATCGCGGACGGTGACGCCCTCCGCAAGATCGCAGATCTGCCGGGTCAGCTCCTTGCCGGCCACCGAGCCGAGCGGGCCGACCCCGACGCCCACGATGAGTGCGGGAGTCCCGTGGAGGGCCGCGAGCAGGACCGGTGCCGCGTACGACGGGATTCCCCACCCCCGATCGGTCAAGACGGTGTCCGGGTCGACCCCCCAGTAGTCGTGGAAGAGGCCGCCCCCCCCGACGACGACGAGGTCGCCGTCCTGGATGGCGTTCGAAAGGCGTTCGAGGTCCGGCCACGCCACCGCGGACACTCCGTGAGCGGCCATCGTGACGGCCGGATTCCCCGACAGGACGGTGGCGCGGATCGCGGGATCGCGGCTGCGGAGTCCGGCGAGAAGCGACGCGAGGATCGCCTCGTCACCGGCATTCCCGAATCCGTAGTACCCGGCAAGGACGATTCGGTGCGATCCGGTGGCCACGTCCGTTCGAGTGTACCCCGGCATATGAAGAGCCCTGTTCGCCGCGGCGAAGACAAAAAGAAGCCGGGCGCTTTCGCGCCCGGCCCTCGGTCGAGTCGGGGACCGGGGGGACGAGGTCCCCCCGGTGGGTGAATGATTACGGAGCCGGCGGGTGGTTGTAGTACGGAAGCCCGAGCCCCTTCACGAGCCACACGGCGAGCTGAGCGCGGGTGATGTGGCCGGCCGGGCAGAACATGGGGGGTCGCCGCACCCTGCGGTGATTCCCGCGTTGAAGATCGCCTCGGCGAACGGCGCGGCCCACTGCATATCCGGTCACGTCGGTGAAGTAGCCCGTCGGAGGAATGACCGGAGGATCCGCAGGATGCCCTTGGCGACGAAGACGGCCATCTGAGCACGGTTCACGAGATCGTTGGGGCAGTAGCGCAGCGGGTGCCGGCACGCAGCCAGCGACGACGCCGTCGTTGTAGAGCTGCTCGATGTAGTCCGCCGTGGTGTCGGTGTCGGAGATCACGACGTCGGCGAAGATACCGACAGCCGGGGGCGGCGCGTAGTCAGGACCGTACATGCGCACGGACCATGGTGACGGCCATCTCGGCACGGGTGATGGTGGTCATCCGGGCAGAAGTTCCCGCCGCCGCAGCCGCGGGTGACGCGCGCGCCAGCGAGGGCGTGAATGAAGGCGTCGGCGAAGGAGCCGTGCGGAACGTCCCAGAACGCCTTGGTGAAGTAGACGGGGATCGTCGGCAGGGCGTACGGCGTGTCGTTGGTGGAGCTTGACCTCGCCGCGGAACAGGCCGTAGTGCGCCGGGTTCACGCCCTCGGGGAAGAACTCGGCGTGGATGTCGAGCTGACCGTTGACGCGCTTGACGCGCGAAGCCCCGCCGGGACACGCCCTCGGTCGGAGTGAGCGTGAGCCACGGAACGCCGGCGGCGCCGCCGGTGGCGATGGCGAAGGCGTCGACCTCGGCACCGCCGGGGAAGGGACCGATCAGGAAGCTGGCGCCCGTCGCGGTGTCGATGGTGCGAAGCTCGCCGCTCGTGGTGTACGCGGCCCAGTAGAGAATCCCGCTGTCCTTCTCGAAGTCCATGCCCTGCGCGTAGTTGGCGCTCACACCCAGAGGGCCGACGACCGTGCCGGCACCGGTGGCCGGGTCGATCTTCAGCGAGGTTGTCGGACATGATGTCGACGCCGTAGATCTCGCCGGCGTTGTTGATGGCGATGTCGATGACGCAGGCGCCGTTGGTGATCGGACCGATCGCCGTCGCGTGGCCCGTCGCCGGGTCGATCGTGTAGAGGGTCGACGACGCGCAGGTCGTGGCCGAGGCGTAGACGTTGCCGTCCGGGGAGCCCTTGAGACCGGTCCAGGACTCGCCGCCGTTCGGAGTCGTCGAGCCGATGACCGTGTTCGCGCCGGTCGTGGTGTCCAGCGTGTGAGAGCTGGTTCAGCGGCGTAGTCCACCACCTAGAGCTTGGTGAAGTCGCCGTTCAGGAAGTCACCGCCGAAGTAGAAGCTGCCGGGCTCGGTCGCGATGACGGTCCAGGTGCCCGGAACGGAGGCATCCGGCCAGGTGACGAGGTTCCGTAGCCCGAGTGAGCTCCATGCCGAACGCCGGGAGGCCCGCCAGAGGACCGGCGAGGCCGGGGTACCGCTTCTCGTTCGAAAGGACCGGGGCCTTCGCGCGCCCGCTCGAAGGTCTTCTTCGACTCTGGTCGGACTGGCGGGTTCCGGAACGAACGCCGGCCACATGCGGGGCGGCGTCACCCCGAGCCAGGGCAGCCACGCTCGAGCTTGACGTTGGCGGCGAGGCCGCCGCTGTTGAGGATGGAGAAGTTCTGCGTCTTGTCCGAGACCGGCAGCCCGTCCGGGGTCAGGCGTCCGTCGACGACGAACGGCCAGCCGAAGAAGCTGAGCGACGCCGCCGGGAGGGCGAAGTCGAGACGGTTGATGGTGTCGGGCGTGGGGTTGACGGACTGCGCAACGGGACCGTAGCCCGTCTTGCTGGCCGTGAACGTCCGCGTCGACGGGCCGTTCGGCCGCGCCGGCACGGCCGCGCCGGGAGAACATGTAGTAGAAGCCAGCGCCCACGGCCGGGTCCGCGAGGCCGGCATGGTGATGGCCAGGCCGCCGAGGTCGCGCACGACCTGTCGCGCCCGACGATGCCGAGCGTCGTGTTGGCGTCCGTCACGAAGCCGGCGACGAGGGAGCCCGCGACGGCGTCGCAGAGGAGAGTCGGGTTGTCGACGACCGGCGGCACGGAGCCGCGCCGACGAGAAGCTCGACGTCGTCGACGTGCGATGTCGTTGCCGTAGGCGCTGACGCCCGTAGAGAGCGACGAAACACGGTGGGGCTCGGAAACGCCCGTCAGGACGACCTCGTGCTGCGCCCATCCCGTGCGTCCCGTTGTAGCGGGTGACCGGGGCGCCGACGAGGAAGTCAGGTCGGCCGCCATCGGTCGAGTACGCGCACCTGGACAGAGTCGGCGGCACCGGAGAACCCGGTCTCGTGGTACATCCAGAAGCGAACGATACCCGGTTCCGCTCGAGACGTCGTTCGAGGTGGTCCTGTAGAGCAGCGCCGCGGTCCCGGTAGATGCGGTCCACGAATTGAAGATCGGCATGTTGGGGGCCGAGTGGGGCGTGATCGCCGTCGGATGAGTCGACGCCGTGCTGTTGACCCAGGTGGCCGTGCCGGAGAAGGTAAATGTAGCCCAGTCGGCCGGCAACGCCGGAGCGATCACGCCGTCGAAGTTCTCGGTAAAGACCGAGGCCGGCGGCGGCGGCGGCACCGGGATGGTCTCGGTCCGCACGTCGTCGACCTGCCAGTAGTACGCCCAGGAGGGCGAGACGAACTTCCAGCGCAGGACGATCGTCTGGCCGGCGTACGGCGTCATGTCGACGGTCCGTTCCGCCACGGCGGACGCCGTGATGGTGAGGAGGTTCGTCCAGGTCCCGCCCCCGTTGGTGGAGACGTCGAGGGTGCCGGTCTGGCCGGAGTAACTGCGTGTACGCGCTCCTGAACTTCAGGTTGCGCGGCGTCGCCGGCATCTGGATCGGCGGAGACCAGAGCTCGGTGTTGAAGGGTCCGGAGCCCGAGCCCGCCGCGTCCGAGTCGGCATCGGCCGCGAAGCCGGTGCCGCCCGTCAGGTTCGCCCGGCCCCACGACGTCGTTGCGCTTCCAGACGTTGTTGGGAACCGAGCCGTTGTTGTTGACGGTCCAGCCGAGCGGCGGGAAGGCGCCGTTGAAGTTCTCGTTGACGCCGCCGTCGAGGTAGCAGCTGTACGCCGGGTTGCCGGAAGCCGCCAGGAGCGAGAAGTTCTGGACCTGGTCGCCCGACGCGACGGTGACCGGCCGCACCTCGTCCTGGTAGCCCTGATACATCGAGTGCACCGTGAAGTCGTAGGTGTAGCCGTTGGGCAGAGTCACGTCGTAGTAGCCGTTCCAGGGAGAGGTGTAGACGGTGATAGACGAGAGTCCCGCCCTGGCGGATCTCGATCCTCGCCCAGAGGGGCCAGTTGTGAATCGGCCGCGGTCACGAAGCCGTCGACGGCGTAGGTGCCGACCGGCGTCAACAGGATGTCGGCGACGGTCGTGGTGCCGCCGTCGGTGACGTCCTGGCCGGTGATGGTGGCCGGGGCAATAGCCGAACTTGGAGGCCGTCACGTCGTAGGTTCCCGACGGGAACGGTGATCGAGATAGAAGCCGGCGGCGTTGGTGGTCGTCGAGTAGGACGGACCGATCTGCACGGTGGCGCCCGCGATCGGGGTGCCGCCCGCGGTGCTCTTCACGTACCCGTCGATGGTGCCGCTGGGCCCGGCGACGCACCCGGGGAACTTGAAGGAGCCGACGCGCGTCTGCCAGTGGGCGGTACCCGTCGTCTGCGATGTACTCCTGCGTGTACCAGAAGGTGCACTCGTCCACCGGGTCGACCAGCATCGCGCTGTAGTCGCCCCAGCGGCTGGCCGAGCCGGTCTGGGAGCCGGTGCCGACGATGATGCTCGCCTCGGTGCCGAGCGTCCCGGCGGGGTCGCCCGCCAGCCGCCCGTTGTAGCGGATCGACGGGTAGGTCGTGCTGCTCGAGACGCTGTACCCGACGCGCCATGTTCCCCTGGATGTCGAGGGCCGCGGCGCCCATCCAGCGGTGGTCGGTGTCGCCGGGGTCGCCGGCGAAGGTCCCCTGGTCGAGCATCGCCCAGCCGGTGCCCGGGTCTGCGAGCTGGTACCACCGGACGCCCGCGCGGCCGCCCAGCGTCGACCGTGATGGTTCGTCGATCAGCCTTCCGGCGCCCGCAATGTTGCGGTACTGGAGGCGCTGCATGAGGCGGTCGTCGATGTGCGTCGAGCTTCTGCAGCCGTGCCGGGCTGCGGGACGCAGTCGCGGCTGCCGAGCAGGCGGCACGACGTCGGCGCGTCGTGATCATGAAGTTCGGGTCGTAGGTCGCGTTCGACCCCGAACGTGGAGTTGGCCGGGTTCGTCCAGTCGGCATGGACCTCCCAGATGCGCAGCGTGTCGTTCGGGTCTCCGATCCAGGTGGTGTCGTCCCACTCCACGACATAGCCGGGGGTCCCGGCCGGCGGGGGAGGCCCGTCGAGGTCGGCCGGGAGCGCGCCGCCGTAGTTCAGGGTCACGGCGCCGACGTCGAAGTAGATCTCGAGCGCCGGAAGGCCGGCGAGCATCTTGTCGCGCTCGAAGACGACGACGCCGAGGCCGCCCCAGGAGGTGCCGTCCGGTGAACTGGTTGACGGTCATGTAGTACCCGTCCGGCCAGACGCCGATCTTCGGGTAGTCGTTCATCTTCGTCGCGCTGACGACCTAGGCGTAGCGATACCAGGCCCCGAGCGGGTCCGGGGTGGTGGATACCGCGAAGCACTGGTAGAAGGGGCCCGAGGGGTAGTTGGGGAGCGCGAACTGGGACATGACCCAGCGGTCCGCCAGGTGGTCGTAGTTCACCTGGATGTCCCCGTCGTTCGAGGTCTCGCACGGCTCCGCCGAAGCCGGTCCAGAGCGTATTGCCGGCGGCAGGCCCGTAGAGCGTCGTCCCCGTCTTGTCGTAGATCTTGAAGTCGAGGTTCACCCACTGGATGAAGTGGTTGGGGCCGACGTCACCCGGTCGTATCGGGCGGGTAGACGCCATAGAGGTTGCTGTTGCCCTCGAAGTTCACGATCGGGGCCGGCATGTTCGTCGAGCCGGGCCTCTGCTGGAGCGCCGCGTCGGCGCCGGCCTTGCTCCGGGTCCCAGGGTGCGGCCCGGCTTCGGAATGGGCGGGTTCTCGGGCGCCTTCTTCCCCTCCGGGACCACCTGGACGGGGGTGATGGTCCTGAGCGGCGGGGGAGATGTCCACCTTGACGGGGGACGACACCTCGGCCGGGTGCTTGATCGGCGCAGCGGCTCGGGCCTCCGGCGGCGCGGTCAGTCCCACGGCTACCGAGAGGGCAGCGAGGAAGGTCAACGATCGCGACCTACTCATTTTCATCCACTCCTTTTCTGCATTTCCAGGGAGTATTGAGACGCACGAAAAAAGGGAGTTACCGACATGACCCGGAAGTCGTTGATGTCGTGACTGCGAGGATGGGAAACGCCCGTCCCTGGCTCCGAGGAACGGGATTCCAGGGCGGGCGGCAGCAGAGAGGGCGAGGCATGAGAGATCGCACAGACCCCTGCCTCAGAGACATTTCGACGCCCGTACCCGGCCCGGACTCTAATCAGAAACGTCACTCCTAGGGAGTTACCGGACGATTGCGGTTATCGGCTGCCGGGGAACATATGTCGGCCGCCGGGCCGCGTCAAGCGTTCTTTTTGGTGAGAATGCATCACATTTTCCCGAAAAACAGGGCAGCCGGCGGGGTCCCCGCGGAACGAGCGGTCGGGCCTCTCGGCCGGCGCGTCTACGGTCTTTTTCCCTCGCGAAGAGCCTTCTCGTGCAGCTTTCCGACCGCTGCCACGACGGTCCGGTAGGCCTTCCGGACCTCCTCGTGCGCCTTCGGGTCCATCCCGGAGAAGGGGCGGGCCTGGACGTTGACGGAGCGGTTCAGAACGGAGATCGTGAGGTCCGTATATCCCTCGTCGAACAGATTTTGCGGGAAGGCGCCGGGCGCCGCGGCCGACACCGTCCTGACGAACTCCAGGAACTCGTCGGTCGAGAGGAGAAGCTCCACCGGCGGTGCCCACCCTTTCCCTTTCGTCGACACCTGGGTCGTGACGCGCTTCCCATCGACCCGTGCCAGCCATCCGCTTCCCCCCGCCTCCTCCGGCCGGTTCACGAAGGCCTTGAACGCGACGTCCGCCAGCCGCTGACCCGCGACCTTCGAGAGGCCGTCGGCGAGATCCGTGGCGCGGATCCCCTTTGCCGCCGGACCCTCGCAGGCCGCCCGGACGACGCTCACGATCTTGAGGAGCGGCCGCGCGGCCTCCTCGACGTCGGGGTATCTCCCGAGCGTCGGAGACGGTGTGGGTGACGGTCTTCGTCACGCCCCCGATCTCGAGCGTGATGGCCTGTTCCTGGATCAGGCCGTTCGGGCTCCTCCTCTGCCGGATCCCTGCTTGTAGAGCTCGTCGTTGATCTGGCAGAAGCCCTGGTCGCGAAAGGCCTTCAGCACTTCCCGCTGTGCGGGAGCTTCGAGGCGGAACTGGCTCTCGCCGTCCCAGATCCCGATCCCGCCTGCCCAGAGGAGGATCCGGTGGAGACGCCGGTCTTTCTCGCCGACCGCCTCGACGGAGATCGACCAGGCCACCCCCGGATCGGCCGCCGCGAGGAGGGAATCGAGACGGCGGCTCAGCTCGGCGTCGCGGTCCGAGGAAGCCGCAACCGGCGAGCCTCCGGCCGGTGTGGAGGCCGGGAGCGCCTGCGCCCGGGCTGCGGCCGGGCTGGCCGCCGTCCCCGCCAGCAGCGACAGAAGAGCGAGCCGGAACAGACAAGGGTGACCACCTGAATTCTCGTTTCATGAGTTCCTCTGTCCGGGTCTCGTTTCAGGAACGCGCCACGACCCGTGGCCCGCCGGCAGAGGATAGCGTGCCGCAATGACCCTTCGAAGGGCGGGCCCACGCCGGGAGACGTTTATGCTGAGCGGCGATGAAGCTCCCGACCTCCGACCCGTGGAAGCTGCGGGTTCTTCATGCAGGAGGCTACTGGCGGGGACCGAACGACATGGTCCGCCACATGATGCTCGGGCTCAGCGCCGCGGGAGCAGACGTCGTGGAATTCTCCACGGACGAACACCCCGAAGCCCTCGACACCGAGGGCCGCCCCTACGACCGGGGAACGACAGGTCCCGTCTGGCTCCGCATGGAGAGGCTTCGACCGTACATCGAACGGATCGAGCCTCATCTCATCGTCTGCAACGCCGGCGGCCTGAGCTTCCGACCCGCCGACGCCGAGAGACTCCGCGCGAGCTGCACCCTTCTGGGCATTGCTCTGAGCGACCCTGACGTTTTCCGGCCCACGACGCACCTGATCGCGCCCAATTTCGACCTGTTCCTGACGAATGCCCCCGAGCTCATTCCCGACTACCGGGCGCTCGGCGCTCGCGCCGAACCGTTGACCATCGCCACCAACGAGGAGTTCTTCCGGCCCGTTCCGCCGCGGCCCGAGCTCGCTTGTGACGTTCTCGTTCTCGGGCGAGCGCACCCCGACCGGGTCGAAGCCGTCCGCACCCTGTTCGGCGTTTTCGACGTTCACCTCTATGGAGAAGGTTGGGAGCCTTTCGGGCTCGAGAGTCGCGGACTGATCTTCGGAGACGATGTCCTCGCGGCCCTCGCCTCTGCGGTCGTCACCGTCGTCTTCTTCCGGACAGGAGGCGGATACCGCATCGTCAAGGTCGGCCTCTTCGATTTCGCGGCCGCGGGTGCCCTGGTCGCGACGAACCGCTTTTCGGAAGTCGAAAAGTACCTGGAGTTCGGACGGGAGATCGTCGGCTTCGAATCGACCGACGATCTGGTCGAGAAAGTGCGTTACTTCCTGAAGAACCCGGACGCCGCCATGGCGATCCGCCAGGCGGGTCGCGCACGGGTCCTGAGAGATCACACGTGGAAGCGCGTCTGGCCGCGAGTCCTGGCCTCTCTCTCCGGAGAAGAGCCGTGATCCACGAAGGCACGCGTCGCGTCGGAACGCCTTCTCCCGCCCGAGTTCGCTCAGAGCTCCACTCGGCACGCGCGCGCTCGGCGGCTCTCTGGCCCCGAAGATCTTCTCCCGGACGGAGGGGAGAACGGGCGATGACCCGGTCGAGGTACGCGAATTGCACTCCCAGCCGTTGCATTCGGCCCCAGAGATGGGCGTCGCCTCCGATCCCCGCCCTCCAGGCCTCGGGGTCGTAACGCAAGTACCTTAGGTATCCGCGATAAAGCACGGCCGAGTGAAAGATTCGACCCGTGGCGGGGGGGAAGCCCCCGATGCGAAGCCACTCGCCCGGCGACCGCTCCAGCAAACCGGCCCCGTAAACGAACTCGGCTCCGGTCTCCCTCGCTGTCGAGAGAAGGGAGTCGAGATGATCCGGCTCCCAGACGTCGTCGTCTTCCAGATAGGCGATCCACTCTCCGGACGCCAGCTCCAGGCTGCGATTGGCGGGCTTTGTTCCCGCCACCATCCAGCGAAAGAGAGGATCTTCCGGATAGCGTCCCCGCTCCTCGAGGTTCTCGAATCGAACGCGAGAATCCCCCAGGGCGCGGATGCGGTCCTCCGTATCGTCGGTGCAGGCGTCCCCCACGACCACGATTTCCGTCCGCCGGTATTTCTGGGCCAGGGCCGCCGGCAGCGTCCTCCCGGCAAGAAGAGGCCCGCGATTGTCGGTCGGGACGACCACGGAGACGAGCGGCTCGCGCCTCGGCGGCGCCGAAGCGAGCTCTCAGGCGGCCGAGGCGGAGCCGGAGGGAATCCCACCGGTCACCTGACCCCATAGAAGCTCCGGATCACGTCGCAAACACGATCCACGTCCTCATCCCCAAGCTCGTTGTAGATCGGGAGACAGAGGATCCGGCTGGGAAACGCCTGTCCTGCCCAAGGCTTATGCATCGGAGTCGCCACAATCAGCATGCACGGCCTGGATAAAATCGAATTTAGAGTTGCGCTCTTCTCTTTTCGAACATAAACATATCTTTATGTCTCATTTTCCGACCCACCCTGTCCCCGATCTCTCCTTCAACTCCTTGCTTGACGCGCTCGAGGCCGCCGGCGAGGTCACGCGGCTGCGGCTTCTCGGCCTGCTCTGCGAGGCCGATCTGACGGTCAGCGAACTCGTGGGCATTCTCGGCCAGTCGCAGCCACGCATTTCCCGCCATCTCAAGCTGCTGGTCGATGCGGGGCTCGCCGAACGGCGCCGCGAGGGCGCCTGGGCCTTCTTCCGCCTCGCCGATCCCGGCGGATCGCTGGCGCGCGACCTCATCGGGCGCGTCGTCGCCGACGATCCGACGCTCGCCTCCGACCGGGCGCGGCTTGAACTCGCCCGCGAGGCGCGGCGCAGGCCAGGCGGCGGCCTATTTCGCGGCCCAGGCCGCCGAATGGGACCGCATCCGCGCCATGCACGCCCCCGACGCGCAGGTCGAGGCGGCGATCCTCGATCTCGTCGGCGAAGCCCCCGTGCAGAGGCTGCTCGATCTCGGCGCGGGAACGGGCCGCGTGCTCGAATTGCTCGCGCCGCGCGCCGCGCGCGCCGTCGGTCGATCGAGCCGGACATGCTCAATCTCGCCCGCGCGCGCGTACGGAGCACGGCTTGCGAAACGTGCAGCTGCGTCAGGGCGACGTCTATGCGCCGCCGGCGGAGCTCGGGGCTTACGATCTCGTCGTCATCCATCAGGTGCTGCACTTCCTCGACGATCCCGGCCGCGCGCTGGCGGAGGCGGCGCGGCTGCTGCGGCCGGGCGGGCGGCTCATCGTCGTCGATTTCGCCGCGCACGAGGAGGAATCCCTGCGCGAGCATTTCGCCCACCGCCGCCTCGGCTTCAGCGGCGAGGAGATCGCCCAGTGGATGACGGAGGCCGGGCTCAGCCTCGTCGAGACCCGCCGCATCGAACCTGACGCGCGCGAGACCGGCAAGCTGACCGTCGTCGTCTGGCTCGCGCGCGATCCCCGCTTCATTTCCGACTCTGCGCAACACCTCGCGGGAGTTCGCCTGATGCTGCATACGCCGACGCGTCCGAGCCGTTCAGGCTCGCCGATCCGCGCCTCGTTCGAGTTCTTCCCGCCGAAGTCGCAGGAGATGGAGACGACTTTGTGGGAGGCGATCAAGCGGCTGGAGCCGCTTAGCCCCGATTTCGTCTCCGTCACCTATGGCGCGGGCGGCTCGACGCGCGCCCGCACCCACTCGACCGTGGAGAAAATCGCGCGCGACACCTATCTGCGCCCGGCCGCGCATCTGACCTGCGTCGGCGCCTCGAAGGGCGAGGTCGACGACGTGATCCGCGAATACTGGGACGCGGGCGTGCGCCATATCGTGGCTTTGCGCGGCGATTCGCCGGGCGGCGTCGATGCGCCTTACGTCCCCCATCCGCAGGGCTATCAGCGCACCGAGGATGGTCGCCGCGATCAAGCGCATCGGCGATTTCGAGGTCTCCGTCTCGGCCTATCCCGAGAAACACCGCAGAGCCCCACGCTGCTGCACGACATCGACATGCTCAAGCGCAAGATGGACGCGGGCGCCGATCGCGCTATCACACAACTTCTTTGATAATTCGCTGTTTCTACGCTACCTTGATATCGCGGCGGCGGCAGGTATAACCATACCTTTAGTCCCGGATCGTTCCGGTGCAGAATTTCAAGCAGACCGCCGGTTTCGCCAAGCGCGCCGGCGCGAGTGTTCCGGCTTGGCTCGCCGATAGATTCGAGGGGCTCGAAAACGACGTGACGACGCGCCGGCTGGTGGCCGCCGCGGTCTGCGCCGAGCAGGTGATCGACCTGATCGACCGCGGGATCGCGCAGTTTCATTTCTACACGATGAACCGCGCCGACCTCGTCTACGCGATCTGCCATCTCGTCGGCTTGCGGCCGCGCGGGCAGGCGGTCGAGCTTCCTTCCGTCGTCGCGCGCCGATCATGGTGACGAGAAGCTCTTGCCGACGCCGACCCGCATATTGCTGATCGACGACGACGCCGCGGATCGAGCGGCCGTCGGCGCGGCGCTCGCGGGCTCGAACCTCAACTACACCCTGATCGAGCAGGACGACGCCGCCTTGGGCCTGGCGGCGGCGATGTCCGACCATTTCGATTGCGTGCTGCTCGACGGGCGCCTGCCCGGCGTCGCCCTGCCCGACGTTCTTACGCGGCTCACTTCGGCCGAGGGCGGCTGGCAGGCGATCATCGTGCTGACCGACGACGGCGAGCAGGAAGGCGTGCCGGCGCTGCTGCGCGCCGGCGCGCTCGATTTCCTCAACCGCCGCGACGCCGATGCGCACAACCTCGCCCGCGCCATCCGCTACGCCAAGGCGCGCCGCGGCTTCGTCATCGAATTGCAGGCGGCGCGGCAGGACGCCGAGGCCAAGTCGCGCGCGTCGACCGTCTGAACCGGCAGACGACGCTGATCCTTTCGATCCTGGCGCACGATCTGCGCAACCCGTTCCAGGTGCTGCTCGGCATGAGCCGCACGCTCGCCGAATCCGCCGACGCCGGCGATCCCAAGGCGATGGCGCGGCGCGCCGCGGGCGTGCACGAGGCCGCCGATCAGGCGCATGGGCTCATCGAAAGCCTGTTCGCCTGGGCGAGCCTGCACATGGACGCGCGCGCCGAGCCCGCGGCCATCGAAGCCGAGGCGCTGTTTCAGGATTGCGCCCGCGCGCTTCAGGAGCGCGCCGACGCCAAGGGCGTGCGGATCCTCATGCGCGCCGAAGACGTGAGCGTTCTTGCGCAGGAGAACGCCACGGCCTCGATCCTGCGCAATCTCGTCGCCAACGCGCTCAAATTCACCGCGTCCGGCGGATGCGTGACGATGTCGACGGAGAGCCGCGAAGACCGCGTCGCCATCGCCGTCGCCGACACCGGCGTCGGCATGAGCGAGGCGCAGATCGCGGGCCTGTTTCAGTTCGAAACCCGATCGACCTGCGCCGGCACCGCCGGCGAGCGCGGCGCGGGGCTGGGGCTCCTGCTCTGCCGCGATCTCGCGGAATGGATCGGCGGCGCGCTGGAGGTCGAGAGCCGGCTCGGCCAGGGAACGACCTTCCGCCTGATCCTGCCCGCGGCCTGAGAGCCCTGCAAATTCCGCCACAGGGCGAGTCCGAAACTACCGCCGCCCCAAAGCCGCTTGCCGCTTCCCTCTCCCCGCCTGCGGGGAGAGGGTCAGGGTGAGGGGCGTCTCCGTTGGAAGCGACGGCGCAACCTGAAACGCCGTTCTTGCCGCTTCCGCCGAATTGCGGAACGTCCCGGTGGTTCAACCCCGCGCCGGGCGCCCACTGACGCATCGGCGGCAGGGCTGGGCTTCGGCCCGACCCGGACGCTCATTGCGAGCGCCCGAACGTCGGGGATCGACGTCAATCGGACATAAAGATCGCGGCAAATTGTGCGCGAGCTTGGTCCGGGCGACACCCAATATGCGGATGATGATGTTGCCCGATCTCCGCTCGGCGACGGCTGCGAGAGATCAGCCAGTTCCGGTCGCTGAGGAGCGTAATGACCGAGCCAACAGGACAATTAGGAGTAGGTGCAGAACGACGGCCGGCCAAAGCAGGACGCCACTGATGCCGCCTACGAGGCCGAGGTAGGTGAGATACAGCGTGACCGCGGCGCTATAGGTCAGCATGCCGAAGAGCGCCGGACCTGGCCAGCATGCGATCGCCAGCCCGATCAGAGCGATGCCGGCCACGCGGGCCACGGGAACCGCAACGCCGGCAAGGGGCTCGCCGAGCAACAGCCGGCCGACCAGCGACGGAGCAATCAGCAACGCCATTCCGGTCGCTGCTTCACCGACGGCCGCCAGAACAGGCGCCGTCTTCATCTTTGGCCGGCCCGCCCCTTTCGGGGCGACCGGCGGACCTTGTCACTGTTTCCTTCCGACGCCTGATCCGGTCCGAGTTCGAAGCGCTTGAACCGGTGACGATCTTGCCGGTGAACTTGAACGGCGGATCGTAGTGATATTCCAGCAGCGCGACGCCGGTGCGCGTATCCATCCCGACGTCGAAGGTTTCGTCTTCCGGGAAAGTTACGGGAGTCGAATGCTCCATCGTGTTTTTGGTGGCTTATCCGTCCACCGTGAGCACGCCCGTGCCGCCCTTGCCGAGGCCGGGGCCTTCCGGCATCCAGTGGAATACTATCGTGTGGCGACCGGGCTCCAACTCTGGCCCCTCCCACATCGTGCGCTTCAGGTCGAGGAGGTTATACAGGAACACCGACCCTGCCTCGGTCGAATCCGAATTCGCCCTTGCTTAGGAACAGGCCATAGCCGCCGAATCGGGCCTTGGCGTTACGAACATGCCCTCCGCTCCGCCCTTGGGTATCTGGACTTCGGCCGTGATCGTATACGCGCGATTGAGTGTCGGCGCGCCGCTCGCCGGCACACCGCTCATCGCCAATAACTGAAGGTCTTGCGGCCCGCAGTCAGGCTCGGGCGGGGCGCATTCCAGCCCGCGTGAGAGACGAGTTGTCCAGGGGAAGCCACGTGTCTGGCCTCGGTATAGAAGAGGTCCTGCATTTCCTTGAGCTTGTCAGGCATCGCAGTGGCGAGGTCGTCGGACTTGGTCGGGTCCTCCTTGACGTTATAGAGTTCCCACTTGTAGCCCGTAATCACGTCCCGGGGCAGGCTTGGTGCTGAGCTCCCAGGGAAGGGTCGCCGGCGTCGTCGTCGCAACCCAACCCTCGTGATAAATGGCTCGATTGCCGAGCATCTCGAAATATTGCGTCGTCCGCCGTGAAGGCGTCGGCGTTGGCATATCCCATGTATACGCCATGCTCACGCCATCCATCGGCCGCTGCTTGATGCCGTCGATCGTGTCGGGCTGCGGAATTCCCGCCGCTTCGAGGATCGTTGGGGCGACGTCGATGATGTGGTGGACTGCGGCGCACGCCGCCGACGATGATTTGATGTGGCCCGGCCATGAGATGGCCATGCCCTGGGCCGTGCCGCCGAAGTGCGAGGCCACCTGCTTGACCCATTTGAACGGCGTGTCAAACGCCCACGCCCATGGGGCGGCAAAATGCGGATAGGTGCTTTCCCGATCCCCAGAATGGATACCAGAGAAACTGGTCTTTGACAGGCACCTCGACGCCGTTGAAGGTGGTGAACTCGTTCGGCGTGCCATTGAGCATGCCCTCCGCGCTCGCGCCGTTGTCGCCGCTGATATAGATGATCAGGGTATTATCGAGCTGGCCGAGGTCCTCGACCGCCTGGATGACGCGGCCGATCTCGTGGTCCGTATACGCCTCGTATGCGCCATAGACATCCGCCTGTTTGATGAAGAGCTTCTTCTCATCCCAACTCAGCGACTCCCAGCGCGGGAGCTTTGCGCCGCCATATTCTGCCTGTCCGTCCGGCCATGCCGTCAGCTTGGCGTTTTCGGGCATGATCCCGAGGCGCTTCTGATTGGCGAAGATCGTCTCCCGCAACTTGTTCCAGCCATCGTCGAAGAGATGCATGTTGCCGATTTTTTTGATCCAGTCCGGCGTCGGATGGTGCGGCGCGTGGGTGCCGCCGGGCACGTAATAGACAAAGAAGGGCTTGTCCGGCGCGATCTCCTTAAGCTGCTTCATGTAATGGATGGCCTCGTCGGCCATGGCGGTTGTGAGATTCCAGGCGGGGTTGCCCTGGAAGGGAAAGATCGCGGTCGTGATAGAGATTCGGCTGCCACTGGCTCGCGTCGCCGCCAACGAATCCATAGAAATAGTCGAACCCCATTCCGACCGGCCACTGGTCGAATGGCCCCGCCTGCGTCGCTTGATAGGATGGCGTGTTGTGGTCCTTGCCGAACCACGCGGTCCCGTATCGTTCTCCTTTAGAATCGTCTAGACCGTGCCGTTGGCCCTCAGAATGATCGAGTCGTAGCCCGGAAAGCCCGTACCTATCTCGTCCACGACACCGAAGCCCGCGACATGGTCATTGCGTCCCGCACCGCGTCGGAGAGCACAGCGAGGTCGAGTGGAAGTTCGTGTAGCGCAGACCAGCTTTCGCGATGCGATCCAGAGCCGGACTGGGAATGACGCCGCCGAAGGTGCTTGGCACGCCGAAGCCGTCGTCATCCGTCATGATGAGCAGGACGTTTGGCGCGCCTTCGGCGGCACGATACGCGGCGCCCACCAGGGCGTCGATTGGAGGCTTCCTTGATGACGCCGCCAAACGGCGGATTCTCAGGCGGAAGCTGTTTGCCGTCGATCGTCGTGGTGGCACTCGGCGAGCCAAGGAGTCCGGTCACTTGCTCGGCGAAACCGCCGGAGGACTTGAATGCGAGGGCGACAGCGGATATCGCTATCGCACCGAACTGCCGGATCGCCTTCATTCGACGCGTCTCCCATCAAACCCGCGTCGCTCACGGCGCGCCGCCCGTCTCCAAGCCTTGGCCACCTAATAGTGTGCGCCGTGACCGGCAAACATTGATACTTGTCAAGTTACGGATGGCCGCCATTTGCGCATTGTGGTCGGTTTTGGTGTCGGCTTCGGGTGGCAGCTCGCCCCTCCGCAACGTCCGACCGGCGCCCCCCGTTACGTTTGATGCCCCAATGCTCGCAGAGCCGCGCAAAGCCTCCGCCATGCTTCGCACCGCATCCTCGTCCGTGGCCTGTCCGGCGAACCAGCGCAGCGCCGGGTCGACGAAAATCCGTGTGGGCCCAGACGGCGAAACCCTCAGCACGCGAGGAGCCGCGCGCGGCGCGGAAGGCGGCGGCGAGATCGTCTTCAGGCGCCTCCAGCCCCAGCACCATGACGCCGCGGCAGAGCGGATCGCCGGCTGCTATCGCCGCGTCGATGCGGCTCCAGGCGGCGGGCGTCTCGGCCTTCGAAGTTCCACCGCAACTGCCGGGCTTGATCCCGATCTCGTAGAGGCGGGCGATCACTTGCGAAATCGTGTCGTCCGCAACGGCCCCGTGTTGCTTCTCGCCACGAGCTCGATCAGCAACTCGCGGCCTCTCTGCCGCGCGGCGTCGTAGAGGCGCAGAAGCTCGCGCTCTGGCGCGCCTTCATGTCCGCCGCATCGTCGGGGCGATAGAAGCACAGGCACTTGATCGTGTGGCTGACGGGCGATTCGATCAGCTTCGCCGACGAGCGGCCGCGGAACTCGAAATCGAGCGGGCGCGAGCCCGGCTCCTCGACCGGACGGCCGATCCAGAATCCCAGCTCGTCGAGGCGCGGAACAGAGCCTCGCGCCCGTATCTGCCGTCGAGCAGCATCCCGAAGCCCGGCCGTCCCCTTCGCGCTCGCGCGGCGGCTTCGACCGCCAGCAGCTTGAACGCGCCGATGCGCTCGCGCGGGGCGCCGGCGTCGTCGGCGATTTTTTTCGAGCTGCGCGCGATGGATGCTGGCGAGCGCCGTGGATCTGATCGGCCTGGGCGCGGCGCGTCGTCACCCAATGGATGTGATTGAGCGCCTCGTCGTAGCGCACGGCCTTGTGCGAGGATCCCTTGTCGATGAAGCGCCGCATCTCGGGAAAGGTCGGATATTCCGCCGAGCATAAGAGCCGCGACACCGCGAAGGCGCCGCCTGCGTTGGCGAAGGCGCAGCATGTTGATGGGCTCGTCGCGCAGCCAGCCGCGCAGGAAGCCCGACATGAAGGCGTCCCCGGCGCCAAGCACGTTATAGACCTCGACCGGAAAGCCCGGCCCCTTGACGCCGTCCTCGATGCTGGCGGGGATGGCCCCGGGAAACACGACGCAGCCCATCGGCCCCTCACTCATCACGAGGGTCGCCGCGCTGCGCTCGCGGATCGCGCGCAAGGCTTGCAGGGGATCGTCGATCCCGCCGGCGATCATTACCTCCTCCTCGGTGCCGACAATGAGGTCGCAGGCGGCCAGGATCGGCTGCAAACGCTGGGAGACATTATCGGACTTGATGTAA
>CAVRJB010000018.1:0-6654 GCA_963721385.1 uncultured Acidobacteriota bacterium | reverse complement strand
AGCGGGTCGGTTCCCGCCCCGGAGGCGGCGTCGGGCCCCCGCGCATCGGCCCGACGGACCAAAGATCCCGTTTCCTGCATTCTAGGGTGATCTGCCGCCGGCCGCCGGCCCCGCCTCTTCGTCCGGTCGGTTCGTCCCCAGGACTCCCGAGTTCGTCCCCGTGAAAAGCCTTCTCGTCCCAGGTACGCGCCGGCTTTCGTCCCCGCGGTCCGATACTCGTCCCCGATGAGCCGCGTTCCGCCGTTCCCGCGCACCGCGCCGGCGCTTGTCGCCGGATTCGCGGCGGTCGGCCTCTTGAACGCGATCGAGCGCTGGTTCCAGGGAACGAGCCTGACAACTGCCGCGCTCTGGCCGGTAGCCTGGCGCGAGTTCCTGCGGGCGGGTGTCTGGCTCGCGCTCGCGCCCGCCGTCGTCGCCCTCTGCCGCCGGTTTCCCCTCCGGGAGATCCGGCGTCCCCGGGTCGCCGCGGCCCACCTTGCCGGCCTCGCCTTCTTCCCGGCGGCGCACATCGTCCTGAACTACACCGTCTTCAACCTGATCCTCGCCGAGCCGCTCGACCTTCCAACGATCCGGCGGGAGCTCTGGCTCAGCTTCGGTCTCTTCTCGCACTTCAACGTCCTGACGTACGTCGGCCTCCTCGGGGCGATCTGGGCCCTGGCGATGCTCCGGGCCACACGCGAGCGCGAGCTCGCGGCCTTCCGGCTGGATGCGCAGCTCGCCGGCGCCCGGCTCACGGCGCTCCAGATGCAGCTCCAGCCGCACTTTCTCTTCAACACGCTCAACACGATCCTTCCGCTCCTCTACTCGCGGCCGGAGGCGGCCGCGCGGACGCTCGTCGACCTGGGCGAGCTGGTCCGGATCGGGCTGAAGACGGGCCCCGGCCCCTTCGTCCCTCTCGAGACCGAGCTCTCGTTCCTCTCGCGATACCTCGACATCGAGCGGACGCGGTTCGAGGACCGGCTGACGGTCACGTGGACCATCGACCCCGCGGCCCGGGAGGCCGCCGTCCCGAGCCTTCTCCTCCAGCCGCTCGTCGAGAACGCGATCAAGTACGGCGTCGCGGCGACGCCCGGACCCGTGCAGATCGAGATCCTCGCCCGCCGCACCGGGAGCCGCCTCGCCCTCGCGGTGCGGGACGACGGACCCGGCCTTCCCCGCGGCGGCGCGAAACCGGACCGCGGCGTCGGCGTGGCGAACACGAAAGCGCGCCTTTGGCAGCTGTACGGCGAGCGCCACCTTTTCTCGCTCGCCGACCGGCCCGGAGGCGGCGTCGAGGCGATTCTCGTCGTCCCGTTCACCCGACACGCCGGCGCCCGGAAGGACGCCGGGCTCGGAGAACTCCCGGGCGAAAGCCGCCATGCCGTGGCGTGACCCCCCGCGCTCGCGGGTGCGCCCGGCGATCCTCGCCGCCGCGGCCTTCGTCCTGCTCGGGCTCTTCCGGGGCTCTCAGCGCCTCACCTTCGAGACGGCCCGCTCGATGATCCCCGACCCCACGGCGAAGTTCCCGCCTCCGGGCCCGGCCTGGTCCTACCTTTGGGGCGGCCTTCTCGCGGCCGCCGTCTGGTTCGCCCTCATGCCGCTCCTTCTCCGGCTCTTCCGGCGCTTCCCGATCCGGCGCCCGCATCTCGCCCGCGACCTCGCCGCCCACGCGGGAGGCTTCGTCCTCTTCGCCGCGGCCCACCAGTTCCTGCTCGCCTTCCTCCTCGCGGCGACGCGGGACCTCGCGATCCCTTCCCTGACGGCGTTCGCCTCGTTTCCCGGGAAGTTCCTCGCGCAGGGGTGGGGCCGGCTGCCGGTCTATGCCGCGATCGTCGCCATCTTCTGGGGCCTCGAAAGCGCCCGCCGTTCCCGCGAGGAGGAGCGGCGCCTCCTGTCGCTCGAAACCGACCTGTCGGCCGCCCGCCTCGACACGCTGAAGACCCAGCTCAACCCGCCGTTCTTCTTCTCGACGCTCGGCACGATCCTGCCCCTCGTCGAGAAGGACCCGGACGCCGCCGCGGGGCTCGTCGTCCGGCTCGGCGACCTCCTGCGGGCGACGTTTGACAAAGACGCCGGCGACTTCGTCTCCGTCGAGAGCGAGCTGCGCACTCTCGACCTCTACCTGAAGATCGAGACGACGCGATTCGCCGACCGGCTCTCGGCGACGTGCGAGGTCGCGGCGCCGACGCGCGCAGCGCGCGTCCCCCGGCTGATTCTCGTCCCCCTCGCCGAGTTCGCGCTCGGGCAGGGGATAGGCCGCCGAACCGGGCCGGGCCGGCTCACGGTCTCGGCTCGCGCCTCGCGCGGACGCCTCACCCTTGACCTCAGGGAAGACGGGCCGGAGCGGCTCGCCCCCCCTTACTTCGACCAACGGCCCCTGGCGGGGACCCGGGAGCGGCTCCGGCACCTCTATGGCGACGACGCTCATCTGGACGCCCGCCGGGAGCCGGGAGGGGGGTTGCTGGTAACCCTGGACCTTCCTCTTTCGTATCAGGAGGCGGAGCGCATCGCCAGCTGAAGGGGGGAGGAGTCTCATGACGATCCGGACGCTGATCGTGGACGACGAACCCAACGCGAGGGACTGGGTCAGGAAGCAGCTCGCGGACCAGCCGGACGTGGAAGTCGTCGGCGAGTGCGGGGACGGCCTCGCCGCCGTGAAGGCCATCGAGGAGATCCGGCCCGACCTCGTCTTCCTCGACGTCCAGATGCCGGGCCTCGACGGCTTCGGCGTCCTGGACAGGCTCGGGCCGGAGAGGACCCCGGCAGTGGTCTTCGTCACCGCCTACGACCAGTACGCCGTCCGGGCGTTCGACGTCCATGCGCTCGACTACATCCTGAAGCCGTTCGGCCGCGAGCGGCTTCGCGAAGCACTCCAGCGGGCGCGGAGCCGCCTCGGGGCGGACCTGCCGGACCCGGTCCGGCGCCGGATGGAGACCTTCCTGTCGGACGTGCCGCCGGCGCGCGAGCCGCTCCGCTGGTTCCTCGTCCGCCAGAACGGGAAGAGCGTCTTCGTGAGGACCCAGGACATCGACTGGATCGAGGCGGCCCGGAACAACGTGAAGCTCCACGTCGGCAAGGAGACCCACGTCTTCCGCGAGACGATGAACACGCTCGAGACGAAGCTCGACCCGGCGCTCTTCCTCCGGATCCACCGTTCGACGATCGTGAACCTGAACCGGGCGCGCGAGGTGCACCCGTGGTTCAACGGCGAGGTCGCTCTCGTTCTCGCCGACGGCACGAGGCTCACGGTGGGAGGCTCCTACAGGAACCGCCTGAAGGATTTCCGCAAGCCGGGACACTGACGGCCCGCGCCTTCCCGCCGCCGGAAGCCTCTCCGGCATCCCGGTTCTTCTCCGGTTCCCCGAACGCCCGGGCGCGAATCGCGCCCGCCGCCGTGCCCGGACCTCCGTTCGGAGCTTCGCCACGCGACGCGCGCTCTTCGTCCCGCGACCCGAGCCGTTCGTCACGGGAGTTTCGCGCCAACGAGAAATCGCGCGCGTTGACAGCGCGGCACTTACGGCCGGGCGTTCCCGGCCGAGATCGAGTCCCGCTCGCGGCACTCGCCTTGCTCTTCGACCTCCGCAGCGGAAGGAGAAAGGAGTCGAAGAGCGATGCACAAAGCAAGAATCCTCAAGGTCGTCGTCGTGCTGGCCCTCGTGGCCGGCGCCTCGGCGGCGCTCGCACAGGGAATCCCGACCGGCAGCGTCTCCGGGCGGGTCGAGAACGAGGGGCAGGGGCTGCCGGGCGTTTCGGTCACGGCGAAGTCCCCGAACCTCCAGGGCGTTCGCACCACGGTCACATCCGTGAACGGGGACTACTACCTCGCGAACCTCCCGGCGGGCCTCTACACGATCCGGATGGAGATCTCGGGCTTCAGCCCGCACGAGGAGACCGTCCGAGTCGGCGCCTCGCAGAAGGTGACGGTCGACGCCGTGATGAGCCTGAAGGCCGTGGAGGCGTCGGCGACCGTCATCGCCCGCTCCGAGCAGGTCTCCACGAGCGCCGCGGACGCCGCGACGTACACGAGCGAGACCATGAACAAGCTCCCGGTCGCGCGGACGCTGGTCTCCGCGGTCGCCCTCGCGCCCGGAGTGAACCAGAACGGGCCGAACGGCGCCATCACGATCTCGGGCGCGAGCTCGTTCGAGAACGTCATGACGGTGAACGGCGCCAGCATCCAGGACAACATCCGCGGAACGCCCTTCAACCTCTTCGTCGAGGACGCCATCCAGGAGACGACGACGGTCTCCTCCGGCATCTCCGCCGAGTACGGCCGCTTCACCGGGGGCGTCGTCAACACGGTCACGAAGTCGGGTGGCAACAACTTCTCCGGGTCGTTCCGCGCCACGCTGAACAACGACACCTGGCGGGAGCTGACGCCCTACCCGGGCGACGCCTATACGTCAGGGACCGTTCCGACCTACGAGGCGACGCTCGGCGGCCCGTTCTGGAAGGACCACGTCTGGTTCTTCGGCGCGTTCCGGTCACAGTCCACCTCGATCACCCGCAACACGGCTCCGCCGACGAGCCTCTCATTCCCCGGCGGCGGGCTCGAGGACCGTTACGAAGGCAAGCTGACGATCACGCCGGTCCCGAACCAGACCCTGACCGGCTCGTACATGAAGATCAATCAGACCCAGACCGGCTACTACTTCCTGCCGCTTCCGATCCTCGACATGGCGAGCGTGCACGACCGGTCGGTTCCGCAGGACCTCTGGGTCGCGAACTACAACGGCGTCCTGACCGAGTCGCTCTTCCTCGAGGGCCAGTACTCGCAGCGGCATTTCACCTTCGAGAATGACGGCTCGCAGTACACCGACCTCGTCCAGGGAACGGTGCTCTCCTCCGCGAGTCCGTTCGGCTTCTACAACTCGCCGATCTTCTGTGCGGCCTGCCCCGGCTCGGCCGAGAAGCGGGACAACACGGAGTACTTCGGCAAGCTGAACTACTTCCTCTCCACGAAGAGCCTCGGCTCGCACAACATGGTCCTCGGGTTCGACAATTACACCGGCTCGCGCCAGTCGAACAACTACCAGTCGGGTTCGGGCTACTTCATCAACGGCAACTCGGTCATCTACCAGAACAACGACCTCTACCCGGTCTTCGACTCGGGAACCTACCTCGGCTTCTACCCGATCCTGAACGCGGCGCAGCCGAGCAGCGTGAGGACGCAGTCGGCGTTCTTCAACGACACCTGGAAGCTGAACGACAACTTCTCGTTCAATCTCGGCGTCCGCTTCGACAAGAACAACGCCTCGGACAGCCGCGGCGTCACGACGTCGGACGACAGCAAGTGGAGCCCGCGCCTCGCGGCCATCTGGGATCCGACGGGCAAGGGAACCCTCCGCGTCATGGGCAGCTACGCGGTCTACGTCGGCGCACCCGCGGAGACGCAGGTCGGCGCGGGGTCCAACTTCGGCTCCCCCGCTTCCTTCTACTACTACTACGAAGGCCCGCCGATCAACACGGACCCGGGCGGGCCACTGCTCACCCGCCAGCAGGCGATCCAGGCGGTCTTCAGCTGGTTCGGCATCTCGGCCCCGGGACAGTTCCCGACGTCGACGATCGCTCCCTACAAGGCCCGGGTTCCCGGCGTGAACACGGTCATCACGCCGAACGGCCTCGTTTCGCCGAGCACGAACGAGTGGACCGTCGGCGTCGGCGGCACCCTCGGGCGCACTTTCACGTACCGCGTCGACGGCGTCTACCGGAACTTCTCCGACTTCTACGGCCTGCAGATCGACACCTCGACCGGCCAGGTCACCGAGACCCAGTACACGGGGAAGACGTTCGACCTCGGTTACGTCGTGAACGTGAACGACCCGCTGACGAAGAAGTACTACGGCCTCCACACGAACTTCTCCTGGCGGCCGCTCGACTCCCTGAACATCGGCGGCTCCTGGACCTGGTCGCACCTCTACGGCAACACGATCAACGAGAACACGGGCTCGGGCCCGATCCGGGACCTCGTCCTCCAGTACCCCGAGTACCAGAACCCCGCCTGGTCCCAGCCGGTCGGCAACCTGCCGCAGGACCAGCGGCACAGGCTTCGCGTCTTCGGCACCTGGGACACGCCGCTGCCGAAATCCCTCGGCCAGCTCTCCATCGGCTTCCTCGAGAGCATCGACACCGGCCTCGGCTACGGCGCCGGGGTCAGCGCGACAAGCGCGGTGGCCTCGGCCCCTTACGTGACGAATCCGGGGTACGTGCAGCCGCCACCCAGCGTCCCCTATTACTACACGGCGCGTGACGCGTTCCGGACGCCGACGGTCTATCGGACGGACTTCTCGATCAACTACAGCTACAACGTCGGCCCGGTCCAGCTCTTCGTCCAGCCACAACTCCTGAACGCCTTCAACAGCCAGGCGATCTTCACGAACGATCCGAACCTCCTCGGGCAATCCGTCGAGAACGCCGTGAGCCGGCCCGGAAACTACGCCACGTTCAACCCGTTCACGACGATCCCGGTCCAGGGTCCCCGCGATACGGGCGCCAACTGGAACACCTCGTCGACGTTCGGCCAGGCGCTTTCGTCGACCGCCTACCAGCTCCCGCTGACTTTCCGGGTCTCCATGGGCGTCCGCTTCTAGACGCCCGCCCCGTCTCCTGCCGGGCCCCGGCCGCGCGCCGGGGCCTTTTTCTTCGGGGAGCCGGAGAGGGCAGGAGAACGAGGCT
>CAVRJB010000017.1:0-13703 GCA_963721385.1 uncultured Acidobacteriota bacterium | reverse complement strand
TCCTCCGGACAGGATCCACGCCTGGCATCTCTTTCCGATCCGTCTTCGTCTCGACCGGCTCGTGCTCGACAGGAACCAGTTCATGGAGGAGCTGAAGAAGGCGGGCGTCGGCTGCTCCGTCCACTGGCGCCCGCTCCATCTCCATCCCTACTACACGAAGACATTCGGCTGGAAGAAAGCCGACCTGCCGGTAGCCACGGGACTCTGGCCGAGGCTCGTGAGCCTGCCCATCTTCCCGGGGATGCAGAGCAAAGACGTGGATCACGTCGTCACGAGCGTCAAGGATCTCTGCAGACGCTTCCGCCGTCGGGCGAGGCTGTCAGGGTCTGGATCTTCTCGGACCGGGCGGTGACCGGAACGCCGGGCAGCCTCGAACCGGGACGACTCCCAGGAGGCGGTTTACCGCGCGGTGTGGAGATCCTCCTCTCGCTGGGAGGCCTCATCGTCACCTTTCCGTTTCTTCTCCTGGCTTCCCTGGCGGTCGTTCTCGATTCGCGCGGGTTCACCGCTGCTTCCGCCACGAGAGGGTCGGCCGCGGAGGCCGGCGGTTCCTCTTGTGGAAGCTCCGGACGATGAGGGCGGGCGATGGGCCGGAGGTGACCGCGGCCGGCGATTCGCGCGTGACCCGGGTAGGACGCGTCCTCCGCCGGTTGAAGCTCGACGAGCTGCCACAGCTCTGGAACGTCCTCAAGGGAGACATGTCCTTCGTCGGACCCCGACCCGAAGTGCCCGCGTTCGTGGATCTGTCGAACCCGCTCTGGATTCGGGTTCTTGGCACGCGGCCGGGCGTGACGGATCCGGTCAGCCTCCTGCTTCGAGACGAAGAGGGCCTTCTGGCCGAGTGGCGCGGGGATCGCGAGAGCTTCTACCGGGACGTTCTTCAGCCGTTCAAGCTCAGGGGCTATGTGGCCTATCTGCAACGCCGTACGGCAAGAACCGACCTGAAGATCCTCGTGGAGACGGTACTCGTCGCGGCGGGGCTCCTCGACTGGCCTCGCGTTCGCCTCCAGGACCTGGGCGAACGGACGCGAGAAGATGACGGAGATCACAGGGCGTGACGGTCTGAGTCTCTAGACTCATGGTTCCGGCTGGATTGACGCTGTCACTTTTTGTTACCATCCCAAGTCCCACAGTATGTTGCAGGAGACGTTCGACGCTTTGATCGCGGAATGGTGTCGCCTCAGCCCGTAACGTGCCACCGCGCACGCGGGGCGGGAGCGACGAAGTAGCCGGCTCGCCGAAGGGAACCGGGGAACGGTTGCCGGGCGGACCGGGAGAGGGGTAGACAGGTGCGGGTCGAAGCTCTCAAGGCTCGGATCCTTACCCGCCGGATGCAGTTGTTTGCCGACCTCGGGATGCTGAGCCTCAGCTTCCTCGTCGCGTATCTGCTGCGGTTCGACTTCGTCCTTCCGAGAAACGTCCTCCTCGACGCCCTGACGCAGCTCCCCGCCGTCGTCCTGATCCAGTTCGCGGCGCTCGCGGCGGCGGGCGTCTACAGCTTCATCTGGCGCTACGTCGGCATGCGGGAGCTGCGGGCCTTCATCTACGCCGCCGTCTGGTCGTCGCTGGTGCTCACGACGCTGCGGTTCTGCCTGCCGAACCCGCTGGCGAGCTGGCGCGTACCGCTGTCGGTCATCGTCCTCGGGACCGTGCTGGGTTTCGGAGGCACGCTCTCCCTGCGGGTCTTCCGCCGTTTCCTCTTTGAACGGGCCGAGAAGCGCCGCAGTCGGCCGCGTCCGCATCTGGGAGAGCGTCTGCCGACGCTCTTTCTGGGAGCGGGCCAGGCCGGCGTCATGGCGGCGCGGGAGAGCGAGGGCCGGGATGACGGGGAACTCGATGTCCGCGGCTTCGTCGACGACGATCCCGTCAAGCAGGGGATGGTGATCCACGGGCTGCGGGTCCTCGGATCGACGGCCGACCTGCCGCGGCTCGTGAAGGAGCTCGGCATCGCACAGGTCGTCATCACGATCGCCCAGATCTCGCGGCCGGACACGCTCCGGCTCATTGAGCTCTGCCAGAAGATCCCGGTGAACGTCCGGATCATCCCGGGGCTTTCGGAGATCCTGGAGGGCCGCGTCAAGGTGACCCGGATCCGGGACGTGAAGGTGGAGGACCTTCTGGGACGTTCCCCCGTCTACCTCGACGAGTCGGAGGTGCGCAGCTTCATCGACGGCAAGACCGTCATGGTGACCGGCGCGGGAGGGTCGATCGGGTCCGAGCTGGCGAGGCAGATCTCCCGGCTCCGGCCGGCCCAGCTCCTGCTCGTGGAGCGGGCCGAGTTCGCGCTCTTCGACGTCGAGCAGGAGCTGATCCGCTCGATGCGGGCGTTCCACGAACTGCCCGTCGTTCCCCTCGTGGCCGACGTCGGAGACCGGCAGCGAATGAACGCGATCCTGTCCGAGTACCGCCCGCACGTCATTTTCCATGCCGCGGCCCACAAGCACGTTCCGATGATGGAGGCCAACGTCGGGGAAGCCATCAAGAACAACACGCTGGCCACCGGCCTCCTCGCGGATCTCGCGGGCCAGCACGAGGCCGAGGCGTTCATCCTGATCTCCACCGACAAGGCGGTCCGGCCGACGTCGGTCATGGGCGCCTCCAAGCGCTTGGCCGAGCTGGCGCTTCAGGCCGCGGCGCAGCGCCACGAGACGCGCTACGTCGCCGTCCGTTTCGGCAACGTCATCGGATCGGCCGGGTCGGTGATTCCCGCCTTCCGCGACCAGATCGCCCGGGGAGGCCCGGTTGCTGTGACGCATCCCGACATGAAGCGGTTCTTCATGACGATCCCCGAATCGGCGATGCTGGTGCTGCAGGCAGGCGCGATGGGAAAGGGAGGCGAGATCTTCGTCCTCGAGATGGGGGAGCAGGTTCGCGTCCTCGATCTCGCGGTCGCGATGATCAAGATGTCCGGGCTCAAGCCCTATCAGGAGATGGAGGTCGTCTTCACGGGCCTGAGGCCGGGAGAAAAGCTCTTCGAGGAGCTGGAGCTGGCGGGCGAGGAGTTCGTCAAGACGCGCCACCCGAAGGTCTTCATCGGCAACATCGCCCCGCTTCCTCACGAGACCGTCCGGGCGGGACTCCTCCGCCTCGAACAGCTCGCCCGGGACGGCGACTCCGACGGCATCCGCGCCTTCTTGAGCGAGCTGGTGCCCGAGGCGCGGCTCGAGGGCGTCAGACGCCGGAAGGTGTCGGGAAGTGCTCCTGGAAGGACAGGAGGAGGAGGTCCGCACGCCGCTTGACGGCGTACTTCGCCAGCACGTTCGAGACGTGGAACTTGGCGGTGCGGGCCGAGACGTGGCGTTTTTTGGCGATCTCCTTGTTCGAGAGATTCTGGAGGAGGTCTTCGAGGACCTCCTGCTCGCGCGGCGTGAGGGTCGGCGTCCGCCCGACCGGCCGCCGCGGCGCACGGGACGCCCGTGTCTCGTCCACGAAGCGGGAGAGGAGAGCCCGCGGCACCCAGAAGCCGCCCGCGTTGACCTCCTTGAGAACGCGGGGCATCCGCTCCATGGCCTCCGCGTACGTGACGAGGCCCTTCGTGCCGATACGAAGGAGCGAAAAGGCGGCCGCCTCGCTGAACTCCTCCGCCATGACGATGGGCCGCGCCGAGGGATTCGCGGCGAGAACGTGGATGACCACCGATTCAGTCTCCGGACCCAGCCGGTCGCCCTCGATCACGTGCAGAATCGTCTCCCTGGGAAGAAGGCCTTCGAGGGAGGAAAGAGCCGAGGTGTCGATTCTCGCTGGCAGGAGCTCGAACGAATCGTCCGCCAGAACGCGTTGAAGCTCCGCGAGCGCCAGGGGGTGCCTCCAGAGGAGACACACCCGAACCGGGGAGGCGGAGGAGTCCCTCTTCACTTCGGAAGAGAATATTCCATTTGCGGCTCGCCGGGAATGCCTTCGGGATCACGGAGACGGATCCCGGGTTGCGTCGATCTCTATACTTCCTCCATGCCCCTCGTTCGGCTGAAGGTGGATCACTTCCCGCCAGACCTCTTCGGCCTCGGCGTCGTCGAGTTCCCGTGGTTCGTGGCGCATACGAAGAGCCGGGCGGAAAAGGCGCTGGCTCGACATCTCGACGCCTCCCGGATTCCCTTCTACCTGCCTCTCGGCGAACGCCGGATCCGGAGGAGCGGTCGGAGCTTCGTCAGCACCCTTCCTTTCTTTCCCGGTTACGTCTTCCTGCGCGGGGGAGCCGAAAGCCGCGCCGTTGCGGTCCGCAGCGGGTCCGTCGTCCACTTTCTGGCTGTTTCGGATCAGGATCTGCTCGACCGGGAACTTCGCCAGATCAGGGCCCTTCAGGAGAGCGGGGCTTCGCTCGTCGTTCACCCGTATCTCGGTCCGGGCGACGCCATCCGGATCCGGGAAGGTCCGTTCCGGGATCACTTCGGCGTCGTCGTGCGTGAGAAGGGCGCCACCCGCCTCGTTGTCTCGGTCTCGATGCTGCGGCGGAGCATCTCGGTCGAGCTGGAACGGGATGTCGTCGAAACGGACCAGAGAACTCTGAGCGATGAATCAAGAACGTCGTCATGCATGCGTCGCGCTTTCGCTTGCCTCGTGGTCTCGTCGGCAGCGCCGGCCGAGGATTTTTCGACGGAGCGACTCAGATCGGGGAAGAGGCGCTTCGGCCGGCAGATCCCCGAGGCCGGGATCAGCTCCGGATCGCCTGCTTCAGTCTCCTCGATCAGATGACCGCGCTCTCGGGCTGTCTCGTCCAGTCGCGGTCGCGCAGGACGCGGGGAGACGGGCAGACGACGTAGAGGCGACGATCCTCCGCTTCCTCGAGGTGGAACGCCGGTTCGCTCCTTACCGGAACGCATCCATGTCACCGGACGTCCGGCGCCGCTTCGAAGCGCTGCTCGTCTCGCGAGTGCCGGGTGAAAGACCCGTGAGTCCGAGCTCCAGACGCGTGAACCCGCCGCGAGCCGCGATCGCGGCCGTGATGCTGCTCGTGCCTCAGCTGCTCGCGGCACAGCTCCCGGTCGGGACGGGCATCTCGGAACCTACACTCCTCCCCCGAGGCGAGATCGACCAGGAGATCGCGGAGAGCCGCTTCCGGCTCGGCTCGGTCTACCTCACCCCCGTGCTCGCGATCACCCAGGCGACGTACGACAACAACGTCTTCGGCACGACCGAGAATCCGACCGGAGACTTCCTGGCGACGGTTTCGGCCGGCCTTGGGCTGATCCTGCCGGTCGGGAAGAACGTCTTCTTTCGGTTGGGCGCCTTTCCCGCGTACACCTGGTCCAACCCGGTCGAGACCCTGAGTTTCTTCGGCGGGCAGTACGGCGCGTCTTTTTCCGTCTTCACGAACCGGCTGACGATCGAGGGCGGCGCCGGCTATTCGAAGCAACTCGTGGTCTATTCGTCTGAATACCAGGCGCGCGTGATTCAGGGGCTCGGCACCGTCAGGCTCGGCGCCGAATTCCGGATTCTCAGGCGCCTCTTCATCTACGGGGAAGGACAGGTCCAGCAGTTCCGGTACTCCGGGCCGGGAGCGGAAGGCGCCATTACCAGCCCGACGACGACGGACCGGACGACGGATCTCGTGCGCGCCGAAATCCGCTATCGCCCGAGCGACAGCGTCCGGATCGCGGCCGGGGTCCAGGAGACACGGGCCGATTTCGTCTACGTGCCGCAGCAGTACGACAACATGACGAGGTCCGTCACCGGAGACGTCTACTACGAGCGCGAGAAGCTCTTCGTGCACGCCTCGGGCGGTTACACCGAGGGCAGCGCGACCCATGGCTCGACGATTCCTCCGTTCTCGGGATTCATCGGAAGCGGGTTCGCGTCGTATTCCCTTCTCCGACGGCTCGACATCCAGGGTTTTGCGGCGCAGAACCTGAACTACGGGCTGAGCAGTCCGTACTACGTCTCGACACGGTACGGCGGCGGCGTCAACCTGAAGGTGGGCTGGCGGCTCAACCTGCAGGGGTTCGGATACCTGGGGACGGACCGTTATTCGACTCCGACGGAGGTTCCCGGAGTCGGGCTGGTCGATCGGGTGGACGACGTGACGGGCTACGGGGGCGGCCTCAATTTCCTCTTCTCGTCCCGTTTTCAGTTGCAGTTCCTCGCGACCGAAAGCCGGTACAATTCCAACGTGCCCGGAAACGACCGCTCATACTTCCGCTGGACCGTGTCGCTCGGCCTCGGAGGGAATCTCCTGAAATGAGTCGCAGCCGGACGGGACTGGCCCTCCTTCTCGTCGCGTTCGTCGCGACGGGGGCTCTCTGCGCGCAGGACGTCAGCGGCGAGTATCGAGTGGGGCCGAGGGACCTTCTCGAGATCAAGGTGATGGAGATTCCGGAGCTGAACGTCGAGCGCCGCGTCTCCGACGGGGGTGTGATCAGCCTGCCGATGGTGGGGGACTTCCCGGTTTCGGGACTGACCGCCGCGGAGGTTCGGAACGGCACTCGAAGCCCTTCTGAAATCGAAATACGTCAATCGGGCGGACGTCTCGGTCGTGATCAAGGAGTTCGCCAACAAACCGATCTCCATCCTGGGTGCCGTCCAGCGCCCGGGAGCCCTCAACATCTCGGGGCGCTGGTTTCTCCTTCAGGCCATCTCGGCCGCAGGAGGCCTGACGGAAGCCGCGGGGCGAAAGATCTACGTCCTGAGAAAGAAGGATGATGGGCATTCCGAGACGCTCGAGATTCGAACCGAGGATCTGCTTCGCGGTTCGACGGAGACGTGGAACATACCGATCTATCCCGGGGACGTGGTCAACATCCCGGCACGGAGCAACGTCCGGATATTCTGCCTCGGCGAGGTCAAGAACGCCCGGGGCGATCGAGCTCTCCGCCGACGACCGGATCACGCTCCTGTCTGTCCTCGCGAAAGCGGGTGGCCTGACGGACAGGGCCTCGAAGAAGATACGCGTCAAGCGCCGGGATGCCTCGGGCCGGGACGTGGAGACCGTCTACGACTACAAACGCATTCTCTCTGGAAAGGATCCCGACCCGGTCCTGAATGGCGATGACGTCGTCGTCGTCAAGGAGTCTTTCCTTTAAGCCGGCGCGTCAAGCCTGGGACGAAGCCGCCGGGTTGTGATCGATCTCCACTTTCACTGTCTGCCCGGTCTCGACGACGGGCCGCGCGACTGGAACGAGGCCTTCGCCCTGCTGCGGATGGCCGCGGCGGAGGGAACGACGCGTGTCGTGGCCACGCCGCACGTGCTCCGCTCTCCCTGGCACAACGTCGATCCGCGTGTCCGCGAAGGTCTCGTCGGCACCCTGAACGCGAGGCTGAAGGGCCACCCGGCGATCCTCCCCGGCTGCGAGTTCTTCTATTCGTCCGACGCCCTTGACGGGCTCGATCTCGGCCCCGCGGGTCCCCTGACGCGGTATCCGGGCGGCCGCTACGCCCTCGTGGAGTTCGACGCGGCCCTGGTCCCGTCGACCTGGCGGTCGCTCCTGCACGAGCTCAAGGTGCATGGCGTCATCCCGATCCTGGCGCACCCCGAGCGGAATGCCGTTCTCGCGCGGAACCCGGACCTGCTCGACGAGATCGTCGTGCGCGGCGCCTACGTCCAGATCACGGCCGGGAGTCTCCTCGGCGAGTTCGGTCCGACGGCGGCGGCCGCCTGCGAGGAGTTCTTCCGGCGCCGCCTCGTTCACCTCGTCGCCTCCGACGCCCACTCGGTGGCGCATCGTCCGCCGCGTCTGAAGGCGGCGCGATCGTGGGTCCGGAAGAACTGGGGCGGAACGGCGGAGAAGGGCCTCTTCCAGGTCAATCCCGCGGCCGTGCTGGCGGGGAAGCGGCTTCCGTACCGGCCGGGCTGAGGCCTACTCCTCGAGATACGTATACCGCGTCAGGGTCTGCTCGAAGTCCTTGGCGATGGCCTTGGCCTCGGCCTCCTTGACCTTCTTCCGCTGTGAGGACCGCCAAGACTTCGGAACGGGGGAGCACCTTGAATCAGGAGAGTTCCCCAAGCGGGCGTTGAGGCTGGTCCTCGAATGGCACGACCTCCACCGGACGGAGTTGGCATTAAACTGGGAGCGGGCGCGGCGCCGGGAACCGCTCGTTCCGGTCGCCCCGCTGGAGTAGACGCTATGGTACGAGTCATCGAAGCCCGCCAAGTGTCCGGAACGACTCTCTGGCTCCGGTTCAGTGATGGTCTGCAGGGTGAAGTGGATCTTTCCGACGAGCTTCACGGTCCCGTCTTCGAGCCGCTTCGCGATCCCGCGGTCTTCCGGACCTTCTCGATTCACCCGGAGCTGCACACGCTCACGTGGCCGAACGGAGCGGACTTTGCGCCGGAGTTTCTCCACGACCTCGTGAAGGTCCCCGCCTAGTCGATTTCCGTTTTCGGCGGGCCCCTACTCCTCCAGGTACGTGTACCGCGTCAGGGTCTGCTCGAAGTCCTTGGCGATGGCCTTGGCCTCGGCCTCCTTGACCTTCTTCCGCTCGGTGGCGCGCCGGAGCTGGCGCCACATGCCGTCGAGGATCTCGTCGCGGTCGTAGTTCATGTAGGAGAGGACGCGCTCGCAGTTCTCGCCGGGGAGGACGTCCTGGATCCGCGTCCGCCCGTCCTCGTCCACCGACGCGAGCACCTCGTGCGCCTCGCCGAAGAGGTTGTGGAGGTCGCCGAGGACGTCCTGGTAGGCGCCGACGAGGCAGAAGCCGATGTAGTAGGGGCTCGAGCGCTTGAACTCGTGGAGGGGGAGCGCCTCCTTGATGTCCCGAAGGTCGATGAACTTCTCGATCTTGCCGTCGGAGTCGCAGGTGATGTCGGCGATCGTCCCCGACTCGGCCGGCCGCTCGCGAAGGCGGTGGATCGGGAGGATGGGGAAGAGCTGGTCGATGGCCCAGATGTCGGGGAGCGACTGGAAGACGGAGAAGTTGAGGACGTACGTGTCGGAGAGCATCGTCTCCAGGTCCTCGAACTCCTCGGGGACTTCCTTGAGCGACTTCAGGTGACGGCGGATCTTGTCGCAGATGTTCCAGAAGAGGATCTCGCCCGTCGAGCGGTCCTCGAGCGAGACGTAGCCGAGGTTGAAGAGCGTGAAGAGCTCTTCCTTGTACTGGAGGGCGTCGTGATAGCTCTCCCGGACGTTCTTGGCGGTGATCCCCTGCCAGACGTCGTAGAGCTCGCGGACGACGTGGTTCTCGTCGCCGTCCAGCTTCACGACCCGCCCCTGCTCGATCCGGTCGGCCACGTCGACGACGTTCGTCACGAGGACCGAGTGGTAGGCCGTGATGGCGCGGCCCGATTCGGTCACGAGCGTCGGGACCGGGACCTTCTCCTCGTCGCAGATCGACTTGATCGTGTAGACGATGTCGTTCGCGTACTCCTGGACGGTGTAGTTCATCGAGGAGTCGAACGCCGTCTTCGAGCCGTCGTAGTCGACGCCGAGGCCGCCGCCGAGGTTCAGGTACTGGATCTCGACGCCGGAGCGGTGGAGCTTGGCGTAGACGCGCCCCGCCTCCTTGATGGCCTGCTTGATCTTCCGGATGTCGGTGATCTGCGAGCCGATGTGGAAGTGGAGCATGACGAGGCAGTCGAGCATCTTCTTCGACTTCAGGATCTCGACGGCCTCGAGCATCTCGGTCGTCGTCAGGCCGAACTTGGCCGACTCGCCCCCCGACTTCGCCCACTTCCCCGAGCCCCGCGCGTAGAGCTTCGAGCGCATGCCGAGGAGGGGGCGGACGCCGCGGCGCTTGGCCACGTCGAGGATCCGCTCCAGCTCGGCGACCTTCTCGAGGATCATGATGACGCTCTTCCCCATCCGGATCCCGTTGAGCGCGAGCCGCGTGAAGGCCTCGTCCTTGTAGCCGTTCGTCGTGATGAGGCAGTCGGGCGAGAGGTCCGACGAGAGGGCCGCCAGGAGCTCCGGCTTCGACCCCGCCTCGAGGCCGTAGCCGTACTTCCTCCCGGCCTGGATGATCTCGTTCACGACGACCTTCTTCTGGTTCACCTTGATCGGGAAGACGCCCCGGTAGACGCCGTCGTACTCGTACTCCTTGATCGCGGAGACGAACGCCTCGTTCAGCTCCCGGACGGTGGCCGCGAGGATCTGCGGGAAGCGGACGATGACGGGCGTCGAGATGCCGCGGAGGGCGACGTCGTCGATGACGCTCTTCAGGTCGACGAAGCGGTGCTCCTCGCGCGTCGGGTGGACGAGGAGGTTCCCGTCGTCGGAGACGGAGAAGAAGCCCTTGCCCCAGTTCTCGATGCCGTAGAGCTTCTCGGCGTCGGCGAATTTCTCCGGGGCGCGGGCGCGGGAGGCCGTCTTCGGGGCGCGCGATGCGCGCGCGAGGGCGTGAGTGGTCATCGGGCGCGAATGTTACAGACCGCAGGGGCGGACGGCGGGCTTTTTTTCCGGGAGGCGCGCCGCTACGCCCGCAAGCCTTCCTCCGCCCTGAAAGGAAGGACGCCGCCCGAGGGCATGGACGGGAACGTCTCGTGCCGGACGGCGGCCTTCCCCTCCTTCTTCACGCGGTACATCAGCTCGTCCACGCGGCGGAGCATGTCGTCGGCGGAGGCCGGAGGATGCGCGAAGGTGACGGCTCCGATGCTGAAGGTGACCGGCCACGAGTGCCGCACCATCTCCGCGCCGAGCGTCGTGAAGAGCTCGGCGAGGAGCGTCTGCGAGGCCTCGGCGCCGGTCGACGCGAGGAGGATCGCGAACTCGTCGCCGCCAAGCCGGGCGACGAGGTCGGTCGAGCGGACGCGACCCACGAACGTGGCCGCGACGCATCGCAGCAGGTCGTCGCCCGCCTCGTGTCCGAGATCGTCGTTCACCCGCTTGAAACCGTCCACGTCGATGTAGGCCACGGTCAGCGCCTCCTGCAGGCGCCGGGCCCGGGAGATCTCCAGGTCCGCCCGCTCGTAGAACGACCGGCGGTTCGCGACGCCGGTCAGCGCGTCGGTCCGCGCGAGGAGGCGCTGCTGGTCGTGTGCCACGCGAAGGGCGGCCACGATGAGCGTCAGCGTGATGAAGGTGGCCCCCTCGACGGCGAGGTTCCAGTAGGGCTCGGGCCGGCCGAAGGGGTCGGAGCCCTGCCACCGGACGACGAGAAAGAGCTTCACCAGGGCGCAGAAGACGTTGACCGCGAGGCCGGCCGCGCGGCCGAACTGCCAGGTGACGAGGAGGATGGGGACCGCGTAGAAGAAGGAGACCGAAAACCGCTGGCCGGTGACCGCGTCGAGGAGGGCGGTCCCGGCGAAGAGAAGGGCCGCGCACGCGACCACGGCCGTCCCGGGAGAGCTTGTCGAGGGACGAAAGGAGCCCGCCCACGACGCGTATTTTACGCGGGCCATCGTGCGACACTTCGCGAAATGGCGCGGAAGGGCAGGGAGCGGCTTCTTCTCTACGGGGCCAACGGCTACACGGGGCGGCTGATCGCGGAGGAGGCGAAGAAGCGCGGCCTCCCGCTCGTCCTCGCGGGGCGCCGGGCGGAGAAGGTCGAGCCGCTCGCGACGGCGCTCTCCTGCCCGAGCCTCTGCTTCCCGCTCGAGGACCCCGGGATCGTGGCGAGGATGCTGGAGCCGTTCCGGGCGCTTCTCCTCGCGGCGGGGCCGTTCTCGCGGACGAGCGCCCCGGCGCTCGACGCCTGCCTGAAGAGCGGAACGGCCTATCTCGACATCACGGGCGAAATCGAGGTCTTCGAGGCCTGCTTCGCGCGCCACGACGAGGCCGTGAAGGCGGGCGTGCCGGTCCTCCCCGGGACGGGCTTCGACGTCGTCCCGTCGGACTGCCTCGCCGCCTCGCTGGCCGCGAAGCTCCCGGGCGCCCACCAGCTCCAGCTCGCCTTCCGGGGCTTCAAGACGAGCGCCGGCACCATGAAGACGATGATCGAGGGGATCCCGAAGGGGGGCGCGGCCCGCGTCGACGGGCGGATCGTCCGCGTTCCGCCGGCCTGGAAGACGATGACGGTGCCGTTCCCCGACAAGCCGCGCCTTGCGATGACGATCCCGTGGGGCGACGTCTCGACCGCATTCCGCTCGACCGGTATCGAAAGCATCGAGGTCTACATGGCGGTCCCGCCGTCGGCGATCTCCGCGGCGAAGCGGAGCGCCTTCTTCGCGCCCGTCCTCTCCTGGGGGCTCGTCCAGGACTTCCTCAAGGCCCGCGTCGAGAAGAACGTGCAGGGGCCGACGGAGGAGGAGCGGGGCCGCGAGCGGTCTTTCCTCTGGGGACGCGTCGCAACCCGCCACGGGGAGCGCGAGGTGACGGGGACGCTCGAGACGCCGGAGGGTTACGCGTTGACGGCGCTGACGGCGGTCGCTTGCGCGGAGCAGGTCCTCGCGGGGAAGGTCAAGCCCGGCGCCTGGACGCCGTCGCAGGCATTCGGCGCGGGCTTCATCGAGACGATCCCCGGCTGCCGGCTCACCGTCCCGGCCTGAGCGTATAAGACCCGAATGGCGCCGAACCGTCTGGCCCTCCGGCATCTCATGGCGCGCCCCCTCCGGTCGGCGCTGACGGCAGGGGCGATCGCGCTCTCTGCCGGGCTGCTGGGTTTCCTCCTCGTCCTGACGAACGCGCTCGAGCAGGACTGGTCGCCGTTCATGGGGCAGCGCGCGATCGTGATGGCGAAGACCTCGTTCTTCGAGAAGCTCCCGATGGCCTACCTCCCGAAGCTCGAGGAGACACCGGGCGTCCTTCACGTCACGCCGTTCGACTTCGTGGTCGCCTTCTGGCGCGACAACCGGCCCGAGAACCAGATCCCGGTCAACGCCACGGACGTGGACAGCTTCGTGAAGGTCTACGTCGAGGCGAAGATCCCGAAGGACGAGGTCGAGGAGTGGAAGAAGGACCCGACGGGCGCCATCATCGGGCCGATTCTCGCGACCAAGTACGGCTGGAAGGTCGGCCAGCGGCTCGTCCTGAAGGCGCCGGTCAGGGGGGGAGTCCTCGAGACGACCGTCCGGGGCATCATGGAATACAAGCTGGACAACGGCGTCTACCTGCACCGCCGCTACTTCGAGCAGGCGACCGGCGACGAGGGGCGCGTCGCGATGTTCTGGATCATGGCGAAGAGCCGCGACGACGTCGGCCCCATGACCGCCGCGATCGACCGCAACTTTGAGAACGCGGCCTACCCGATCCGCGCGATGAGCGAGAAGCAGTGGCAGCTGATGTTCATGCAGATGCTCGGAAACGTGAAGACGCTGATCGGGTCGATCGGGCTCGCGACGGCCTTCGCGCTTCTCCTGATCACGAGCAACACGCTCGCGATGGCCGCGCGCGAGCGGCGGAGCGAGACGGCCGTCCTCAGGGTCCTCGGCTTCTCACAGGGGGCCGTGCTCCGGGTCCTGCTCGTCGAGGCGGCGGCCTACGGCGTCCTCGGCGCGGGGCTCGGCGTCGGGCTGATGGTGCTCTTCAGCCGCGTCGTCGGCGAGGCACTCGACAAGACCCAGTTCGCGGGGATGGGCGCGCT
Source organism: uncultured Acidobacteriota bacterium (assembly GCA_963721385.1). GTDB lineage: Bacteria > Acidobacteriota > Thermoanaerobaculia > UBA5066 > UBA5066 > DAOMFB01. The sequence goes on along the minus strand of CAVRJB010000017.1, from coordinate 317 downwards.
TCTCGTACCGAACGCGGGCACCGTCCTCTTCGTCGTCGCCGCGGCGCTCCTCCTCGCCGTCGGCGCGGGAATCGTCCCCGCGTTCAACCTCTCGCGCCGCCCGATCGTCCAGCTGCTGCGCGAAACGGCGTAGCGGCTAGAGGCCCAGCACCTTCCGCGCGTCCTCTGCCGACACCGTGCGGGCCCTTTCGGCCAGCGCGAGGACGGGTGCGGAGAGAGCGGAGAGACGGTCCCAGCCAAGGGCCATCGCGAGGCTCCAGAGCGCGACCGAAAGCTCGAAGGCGCCGCAGAGGACGAGCGGCGACACGGCCGTTCGC
>CAVRJB010000016.1:0-431231 GCA_963721385.1 uncultured Acidobacteriota bacterium | reverse complement strand
GTCCTTCCTTCGCTATGATCGCGGCGTGAGCACCGCGACAGGACGGTGGGGGGCGCGGCGGGCTGCGGGCGCGGTGCTGGCGTGCGCGGCGCTTCTCGCGGTTCCGGCCTGCCGGAAAGGCCAGGCCGGCCGCGAAGCCGCCGGGCCGGAGAAGGGCGACGGGCTCTTCCTCGCGGAGGCCCCGGCGTTCGTCCCGCTCGCGGTCGAGCAGGAGCTCGACGCGATGGGGATCAGGAGGCTCTACGTTCCCGCGGCGACCTTGGCGCGGGACGGCCGCATCACGCCGCTTCCCCCGCCGCCCACGCCGTTCGCGCGTCCCGTCGTCGTGACGATCCTGGGGGAACCAGGTGCCGCGGCGCAACTCTCCGGCGCGAAGGGCGAAGCCCTTGCGGAGCGCTGGGCCGGGGGGATCGGCGCCGCGCTCGCCGAGGCCAGGGCCTGGGGAGAGGTCGCCGGCCTCCACCTTCATCTCGACCCGTCGCCGGCGCAGGCCGAGACGCTCGCCGCCGCCGTGCGCGCGCTGAAGAAGACGCTCGGCAGAATTCCGGTTTCGATCACCGTCCGCGGAACGGAGCCTCCGGACGGCTGGAAGCCGCTCGCAGGCGTGGCGGACGACCTCCTCGTCTTTTCGTTCGGGAAACGGCCCGAGATGGGCGAACGGCTCGTCCCGGAGATCAGCGAAGAGTCCGCGAAGGCGATGCCGCTTCCATTCCGCCTCCTCGTCGCGCCCGGAGGCTTCGGCCGGACGGGGGACGGGACGACGTGGAACGGCCGGATCCTGTCGGACGGCGCGATCAACTCGCTCTCCGAGGATCGGACGCTCGACTTCAGCTTCGGACAGGTCCTCTCGAACGACGCCGGAACGCTCTACACGTTCAAGGCCCGGCCGGGGATGAGGCCCGGCGATCCGCGGCTCGCCGCCGACGGAGGTGCCGCGCAGTTCCAGACGCTGCCGTTCAGCGAGCTGGCCCGCTTTGTCGGGATCGCCTCGCGGTGGAACGCCCCGAACCTCCAGGGGCGGGTCTTCCTCGTGGACGGTGTGCCCCGGGACCGCCATCTCGCCGGGTTCGACGCCGTCCGGAGCCTCCTGACGGGCAAGCCGCTCGAGCTGAGGCTGGACGTGGCGGGCGAGGCGGAGGGGACGGGCCCCGGCTGGGCGGAGTTCTCGGTCCGCGCCACGAGCGCCGGCCCGACGGCGACCGACCTGTCGCGCTACAACAACTGGGTGCAGGTGAGGGCCGAGGGGGGCGTCTTCTCGGCGCTCCGGCTCGGTGACTTCGACCGATTCGAGCTCCTCTCGTCGCAAGCGGAGGGGTACCGGCCCGTGACCTTCGGGCGCGCGGTCGTGGCGAAGCTCTTCGAGAACCTCTTCGCGCCGGGAGAGATGAAGCAGGCCGGGCCGGTCCGAGTCTCGGGCGCGCGGCCGAAGGTCTTCCTGAGCTGGCACCTGACCGGCCCCGACGGGAAGATCGCGGACGGCCCCGAGATCGAGGTGCCGCTCGAGGCGCCGAAGCCCGAGCCGAAGGCGAAGCCCGCGCCGCCGCACCTTCGCCGGCGCTGATGCCCCGACGCGAACAAGCGTCGGGGGCGCGACCTGGCGTCGGGGGCGCTCCTACGCGTCCGGGAGGAGGCCGCGCTCGGCGACGGCCTGCTCCGCGAGGCGGACGGCCATCACGGCGCCCGCCCGCCGAAGGTGGTCCGCCGCGAGGCCGAGCCGCACGGAGTTCCCCGAGGAGGCGACGAAAAGGACGAGCGTCTCGTCGCGGCCGGCCGAATCGACCGGCCCCGAGAGGCCTTCCGGATCCGCTTCGTCGAAACCGCCGGCCTCACGCAGCGCGGCCCGTACGGCTTCGGGGGACGGCGCAGGCCCGGCCGTCCGCGCCTCGACGCGGAGGAGATGCCCGTGGAAGACCCCGGCCCGGGCTGAAAGGAGTGCGAGCGGGATCCCGCCCGAGAGCGCCCGGAAGTCGTCCGCCACGCGGGCCTCCCACGCATCCGTGTCGGCCGGAAAGTACGCGTTGAAGGCGGCCTGCGTCTCGAAGATCTCCTTCGGCACGGGCCGGAACTGGACCAGCGAGATCGCCTGGTGGAAGAGTTCGTCGAGCGCGCCCTTCCCGATTTCGCTCGCGGGGCGGTCGATCGCCACCGTCGCCGCCGCCACGTGGGCGATGCGCCCGACGGCCATGACGGCCTCGGCGAGGACGGCCGCCACGGGATCGTAGGTGAGGAGGAGGCTTCCTTCCGGCAGGGGCAATAGCGAGGACTGATCGGAGGGACGCGCGAAGGCGCCGCCGGTCCGGAGCCCCGAGAGGTCGACCGCGAGGCAGCCATCGTCGACGCGGGTCTTCAGGAACGCCGCGGTGTCGGTGGCGCGTCCGCAAAGGAACGCGATCTTCGAGGTGTCGAGCGCGTCGGGCGTCAAGGGCGCCGAGAACGCGGCCTCGTCTTCGTCCTCGGTCAGGAGCCCGTCCGCCGTTCCGGTGTGGAAGAGGAGGACCTTGGACGCGGGAAAAGCGCGCTCGGAGAGGACGGCGCGGACATCGAGGCCGAGGAGCGTCGACGGATCGACGACCGCGACGACGAGGCCGGCCTTGAGGAGGCGCCCGGGCATTTCTCCGGAGGTTACTCCGTCCTGACGGACGGAGTAAGCGTCCAGACGGACGGAGTAAGCGTCCAGACGGACGGAGTAAGCGTCCGGCTCAGGTCGGGGGCGCGGGGCTCCCCGGGGCCGGGATGCGCGCGGCCGCCTCGGCGGCGCGCCGCTCGCGGGCGCGAGCCGTCGGCAGGTAGTTCAGGAGCTTCCCGACCGGGGCGGAGAGCGAAAACGTCACGAGGAGGGCGCCGAACGACAAGGCCGGCTGCCAGAAGATCGCCGCGAGGACGAGCCCGACGAGCGGCACGAGGATGGCCGAGCGGCGCGACCTCAGGTCGATGTCCTTGAACGACCGGTAGCGGAACGTCGAGACCATCAGGAACGACAGGAGAATCGTGACGACGAGGAAGATCGACCTGAGCTCGCGAGTCGGAAGCGGCTCCGGGAGGATCCAGATGAGGCTGCAGAGCGTGCCGGCCGCGGCAGGGATCGGCAGCCCGACGAAGAAGCGCTTGTCGACGACGTGCACCTGCACGTTGAATCGCGCGAGGCGGCAGGCGCCGCAGACGAGGAACAGGAACGACACGACGAGCCCGAGGCGGTCGAACTCGACGAGCCCCCACCGGTAGACGAGGAACGCAGGGGCCACCCCGAAGGAGACGACGTCGGCGAGGGAGTCGAGTTGCTCGCCGAAGGCGGAGGTGGTGTTCGTCAGCCGCGCGACGCGCCCGTCGAGGCCGTCCAGGAACGCGGCGACGAAAACCAGGATGGCCGCCCAGTGGAAGTCGCCCTTGACGGCGGAATCGAGCGACAGGTAGCCGCAGAAGACGTTTCCGACCGTGAAGAGGGCGGGGAGGACGTAGATCCCCCGCCGCATGCCGCGGCGGGGCTTCGGGTGGGTCGTCATGGTCACGGGAAAGCCGGCCGGCCCTCCCGAGGGGCCCTCAGTGGGCCGATACGCGCGCCCGGTGCTCGCGCGCGATCTCTTCCATCCGATCCTTGAGATGGAGCTTCTCCTTCTTCAGGCGCTTCTCCTCCATCTCCTCGTCGGTGGTGAGAAAGTTCTTGGACGCGAGCTCCGCCAGCCGCCGCTCGTGCTCACGGTGGCTCTTCAGCAGGGTCTTGAACTCGTCATGGGAGTCGGCGAGCTCGCGCTTGAGGTCTTCGGTGAGGGTCTGCATCGGCACCTCCTTCCGAGGGATGAGAGTCAGTCCGGACCGGAGTCTCCCTTTTCGGGACGGAGAGAGTCAAGACGAGGGAAGGGGAGCCGCCGGACCATCACGAGGGCGTCCTCCCCGTCCAGGTAGTACCGGGAGCGGCGGCCCGTCTCCACGAACCCCAGCCCCTCGTAGAAGAGGCGGGCCGGGGCGTTCGAGACGCGGACCTCGAGGTAGATTTCTTCCGCCCGGACGGCGCGGGCGCGGGCGAACACCTCGTCCATCAGTCGGGTCGCGAGGCCCTCGCGGCGGCATTCGGGCGCGACGGAGATCTTGTTGACGTGGAGCTCGCCACCGGCGAACGCGCAGAAGACGTAGCCGAGAAGCCGGCCGCGCTCGTCGCGGACGACGCGGTTGAAGCGGTACGGGGCGCCGACCTCGACCTCGAAGTACTCGCGCTTCCAGGGCACCGGGAACGAGATTCGTTCGAGCTCGGCGACCGCGTCGAGGTCCGATGGCCGGACATCGCGGAAGAAGATCTCCTTCTTGATGGCGCTCACGGGCGGGCTCCGCCTCCCGGCACGTCCCGGCCCGTCCTGTCCACCTTCTCTTCCTTTTCTTCGGCAGCGCTCCGACGGCCGTAAGTCGGAGCGAGCGCGGCGAACGCCGGACCTTCCCGGGCGGCGATCTGGCCGAGAGCGAGGGCGAGCCTGGCGCCGGAGGTCGAGACCTCCACGACGAGGGAGCCCTTCGCTTCCCGGAGCGCTTCCTCCCTCGGCAGCGGGGCGGCGTCCTCGTCGAGGGCGCCGGCGCGCCGCCGCGCCCGGTGGACCTCGCCGCGGCCGGCCTCGAGGAGAAACGTGGCGTCGCCGCCCGGAGCCGCCTCGGACGCCGCGGCGAAGGTCCGAACCGCGACGAGGGGGACGCCGAGGCCGCGGGCGAGGCCGCGCGCAAACGCGGCACCTGCCCGAAGGCCCGTGAACGAGCCCGGCCCCGAAAGCACGGCGACGCGATCGACGGCCGCGAGGCCGGAGCCTCCCTTCGCGAGGAGCGCTTCGACCGCTTCGGGAAGCGCCTCGGCGGCGTTCGGAGGAAGAGCCCTCACCGTCGCGCGCCCTTCGGCGCCGTCACCCGTCTCGACGAGCGCGAGCGCGGGAAGAGGGGACGCGGTGTCGACGGCCAGAACCCGCATGTCGGCGGTGTCGCGATGCTAGCATCCCCGCCGCCTGATGCGCGTGACGCCGATGCTCGAGCAGTACGGGGGCCTCAAGCGCGAGGCCGGCGACGCGATCCTCCTCTACCGGCTCGGCGACTTCTACGAGATGTTCTACGAGGACGCCGAGACGGCGGCGCCCCTGCTCGGCCTCGTCCTGACGGCCCGCCATCGCGACAGCGACATCGAGGCGCCGATGTGCGGGATCCCCTGGCACCAGCTCGACCCGTACGTGGCGAAGCTCGTGGCCGCCGGGAAGAAGGTCGCCATCGCCGACCAGACCGAGGCGCCGCAGAAGGGAAAGACGCTCGTTGCGAGGAAGATCGTCCGGATCGTCACGCCGGGGACGGTCCTCGATCCGGAGCGCCTCGACGCGCGCCGCGCCAACGAAATGGCCGCCGTGGCCGTCGGTACGGACGACGCCGCGCTCGCGTTCCTCGATCTCTCGACCGGGGACTTTTCGGTCACGAGGCTCGCCGGGGCGGACGCGGCGGCCGAGGGTCTTCGCCGGCGGGTCCCGGCCGAGATCGTCTGTTTCGAAAGCGACCGCGAGACCGTGGCGTCCTGGCTCCCGTCCCTCGGTGGAGAGCCGCCGGTGCTCTCGCCTCTTGAGGCGGCGCCACGGGGAGCGGCGGCCGGGGAGCTTCTCCGGCGCCACTTCCGGACGGCCACCCTCGAGCCGTTCGGCCTTCCCGACGCCGGCCCGGCCGTCGAGGCGGCGGCGTCGCTCCTCCATTACGCGCGGACGACGCAGCAGTCGGACTGTGCCCACGTCACCTCGTTGCGGTCCGAACCCGCCGAGGAGGGGCTCGTCGTCGATGCCGTGACAGCGGGGCACCTGGAACTCTTTCGCTCGCTCCGGGACGGAAGCCGGACCGGCACGCTTCTCGACGTCGTCGACAGGACCTCGACCGCTTTCGGCGCCCGGGCGCTCCGGAAGCTTCTCGAGCGGCCGTCGGCGAGGATTTCCGCCATCGAGGCACGCCTCGACGCGGTCGAGGAGCTGCTCGAGGACTCGGCGCGCCTCGAGGCGCTCGCGAAGGCGCTCCGCGAGGTCCCCGATCTGCCGAGGCTCCTCTCCCGCCTCGCCGTCGGGTCGGCCACCCCGCGCGACGTGGCCTCTCTCGCGACGGGCCTCTCGAAGGCCTCCGGGATCGCGGCTCTCCTGAAAGACGCTGGCGCCGGTCTCTTCCGGCCGGGGGGCGAGGCCTCGCCGGCCGGTTTCCCGTCCGGGGCGGGCGAGCGCGCCCGACGGAAGCTCGCCCCCGAGCCTCCGCCGACGGCGCGCGAAGGCGGGATCTTCCGCGACGGGGTCGATGCGTCGGTCGACTCGCTCCGGGCCCTGCGGCGCGACGCAGCGTCGCTCCTCTCGGCCCTCGAGGCGCGGGAGCGCGAGGCGCGGGGGATTCCGACGCTCCGGGTGAAGTTCAACCAGGTCTTCGGCCACGTCTTCGAGGTGCCGGGCTCGGCGCGGGCGAAGATCCCGGAAGGAGCCCTCAAGCGGCAGACGCTCGCGACCGTCGAGCGGTACGCGACGCCGGAGCTGGTCGACCTCGACGAGAAGCTCCGGTCGGCGGACGCGAATCTCTTCGCGCGCGAGGCCGAGCTCTTCGGAGAGCTGGTCGCTTCGCTCGTGGCGGAGGCCCCGGCGATCCTCGAAGCCACGGCGCGGCTCGGCCGGCTCGACGCGTTCGCGTCCCTTGCCCGCGTCGCGCGAGGTGGGCGCTGGGTCCGGCCGGTCCTCGTCGAGGAGCCCGTCCTGAAGGTGACGGAGGGGCGGCACCCCGTCGTCGAGGCCCTGCGGCCTCGCGAGCCCTTCGTGCCGAATGACGCGGCGCTGGGCGGCGAGGGCGGGCGGCTCGTCATCCTGACCGGGCCCAACATGGGGGGAAAGTCGACCTACCTCCGCCAAAACGCGCTGATCGTCCTCCTCGCCCACGTCGGGTCGTTCGTCCCGGCGGCCTCGGCCACGGTCGGCCTGACGGACCGGATCTTCACGCGCGTCGGCGCGTCGGACTCGCTCGTCCGGGGCGAGTCGACGTTCCTCGTCGAGATGGCCGAGACGGCGCACATCCTCCGGCACGCGACCGCACGAAGCCTCGTCGTCCTCGACGAGATCGGCCGTGGCACCTCCACGTTCGACGGCCTCTCGCTGGCGTGGGCCATCGCGGAGCGCCTCCACGACGGCGGAAGCGGCGACGGGAAGGGCGTTGCGCGTGTCCTCTTCGCCACGCACTACCACGAGCTGACGGAGCTCGCGCTCGTGAAGAAGGACGTCGTGAACCGGACGATGACGGCGAAGGAGTGGAACGGTGACGTCGTCTTCCTCCGAAAGGTGGCGGACGGCACGGCCGACCGCTCGTACGGCGTCCAGGTGGCGCGCCTCGCGGGAATCCCGGAGCCGGTCCTTCAGCGCGCGCGGGAGATCCTCCACAACCTCGAGGTGCAGCAGCTCGACGTCGGCGGGCGGCCGCGCCTCGCCGAGCACGCCGGCGACCCGGCGCCGAAGGAGACGCAGCTCGACCTCTTCCGCGGGCAGGGAGAGCTGGTCCTGGACGCGATCGGGAAGCTCGACCTCGACGGGATGACGCCGCTCGCCGCCCTCCAGCTCCTCGCCACGTTCCAGCACCGGCTGCGGGGGGAAGAATGAGATGGGTCCCCGCAAGGGCGGCGGCCTGCAAAGAGGATCTTCTTAGAAGGTGAATGCAGAGGAGCTGAAGGCCGCCGCCGGGCGTTTCGTGTTCGGGCTCGAAGGACCGGAGCTTTCGCTGCAGGAGAGTTCGCTCTTCTCCGCGCAGCCTCCGCTCGGGTTCATTCTCTTTGGAAGAAATCTCTCTTCCGCTTCACAAGCGGCGGCGCTCATCGAAGAGCTTCGGCGAATTGGCAGCGGGTCCCCCCGCCTTCTCTTCGTCGATCAGGAGGGGGGGACGGTCGACCGGATCGGGCCGCTCCTCGGCCTGAAGTTCCCGTCTGCCGCGCTCGTCGCGGCGAAGGGATCCGACCGCGTCCACGAGGGCGCGTTCCTGATGGGGCGCGCGGCGAGGCTCCTCGGCTTCGACGTCGACTTCGCCCCCGTCGTCGACCTCGCTCAGCCTGGCACCGGCGCGGTCGTACTCGAGGGGCGCTGCTTCGGCTTTCACGCGGAGGACGTGACTCTCTCGGGGACCGTCTTCCTCCACGGCCTCGCGCGCGCGGGGATCGCCACCTGCCTCAAGCACTTTCCGGGGCTCGGGCGCGGGCCGGTCGACTCGCACCTCTCGCTTCCGGTCGTCGACGCGCACGACGTCGACCTGATGGTGACCGACGTCCACCCGTTCTCGAAGCTGGTCCGGAGCGCCGACGGCGTGATGGTGGCTCACGCGGCCTACCCCGGCTTCACGGGGGAGGCGTCACCGGCGTCCCTCACCCCTTTCTTTTACGCGCTCCTCCGCGAACGTCTCGCGTTCCGGGGCGTGACCTATACGGACGACCTGACGATGGGAGCGCTCGGCGGCACGCTCCCGGACCGCTGCTCGAGCGCGGCGGCGGCCGGCGCCGACGTCCTCGTCGTGGCGAAGGGGATCGAGGAGTACGAGGAGTGCGTCGCACGGGCCGCCGAAGCGTCGGGCGCCCCGGCGAACGTGCTCGCCCGGCTCGACGCCTTGAGGAGCCGCTGCGCCTCCGCCCCCCGCCCGCCGTTCACGCCGGCGGCGTGGACGTCACTGGCGGACGACGTGAAGGCGTTTCTCGATCTGCTGGAGAAGCCCCGGGAGAAAAGGGCCGAAGAGGAATTTTCTTAGACGGTCAGGAAACTCGGGCTTCGCCGGCAACAGCTCGCCGATTCGTCAAGAACAGGCTTAGTTCACCATTCTGAGAATCGGCGAGCGAAGCGAGCTGCCCGTTCTTCCTAAAAGGGCACGTCGTCGTCGTCGCCGCCGCCGGCCGCGGCCGCCGGCTCCGAGACCGCCGGGCCGACGCCGGACGAGCCCTCGGGCCGGCCGCCGAGCATCTTCATGTCCCGCGCCTTGATCTCGGTGGCGTAACGCTTCTGGCCGGTTTCCTTGTCGTCCCACGAGCGCGTCTGGAGGGCGCCCTCGATGTAGACGAGCCGCCCCTTCGAGAGGTAGCGCTCACAGATGCCGGCCAGCTTGTCGTAGGCGATGACCGTGTGCCACTCGGTCCGCTCCTGCTTCTGCCCGGTGGCGCGGTCGTTCCACGTCTCGCTCGTCGCGACCCTCAGCCGCGCGATCGGAACGCCGGCGGTCGTCTGCCGCATTTCGGGATCGGCCCCGAGGTGCCCGACGAGGATGACCTTGTTGACGGATCCAGCCATGCAGAACCTCCGGTCCATGGAACGCGTCTCGATCGACGGTGAGGAACCGGGAGGATAGCAAAGCGGCGACTACAATCGCTCCGGCTTGAGCGACGCGCACGGGGTGGTCCGGTCGGCGTGGGGGATCACGGCCTGGACGGCCGTGTCGCGCCTGACCGGCGTCCTCAGGGACGCCACGATCGCCCGCTTCCTCGGGGCCTCGGCGCTCTCGGACGCCTTCTACACGGCGTTCCGGATTCCAAACGCCTTCCGCGCCATCGTCGGCGAAGGGGGCCTGCCGGGGGCGTTCGTGCCGATGGCGAAGAAGGTGCAGCGCGAGCGGCCGGGGGAGGAGGGGGTCTACGCGGGGCGGATGCTCACCCTGCTTCTCCTCGTCCTCGTCGTCCTGACCGCCGTCGGCGTCGCCGCGGCGCCGTTCCTCGTGGCCCTCTTCGCCGAGGGATTCAAGACGACGCCCGGGAAGTTCGACCTCACCGTGACGCTGACGCGATGGCTCTTCCCGTACATCCTCCTCGTCTCGGCCGCGGCGCTCCTCGAGGCGTGGCTGAACGCGAAGGGGCGCTTCCAGCTGTCGGCGGCGACGCCGATCGCGCTGAACCTCGCCATCGTCGCCGCGGCGTGGCTTCTCGCGCCGGCGGGCGTTCCCCCGACGACGGCGCTCGTCGCCGGCGTCCTCGCCGGCGGCCTCACGCAGTTCTTGATGCAGGCGCCGGCCGCGCGGAAGCTCGGCATGAGGTTCGGCGGCGACCCGTTCGGCGACCCGGAGGTGAAGGAGACGGCCCTCCTCATCGCCCCGCGTCTCTACGGCTACGGCGTGGGGCAGATCTCCTTCCTGATCTCCAGCCGGACGCTCGCCGCGCTCGGGAACTCATATGTCACGTTCAATTACTGCGCCTTCCGGGTCGTCGACCTCGTCCTCGGAGGGTTCGTCGTTTCGCTGACCCGTGCCGTCCTGCCGTCGCTCTCCGAGCAGGCAGGGGAGGAGGGATGGGGGCGATTCCGCGAGACGCTCTCGCTGTCGCTCAGGCTCGTCGGGTTCGTGACGATTCCGTCCATGGTCGGGCTCATCCTCCTCGCCCGGCCCGTCGTCGACGTCATCTTCCGCCGGGGCCGCTTCGAAGCGCTTGACGTGACGCAGACGGCGATCGCGGTCGTCTTCTTCGCGCTCGGGCTCTATGCGGCGGCGGGCGTGAAGATCCTGACGCAGGCCTTCTACGCGCTCCACGACACGCGGACGCCGGTCGCCGTCGGGACGTTCGACCTCGGCGTCTTCTGGCTCCTCTGCGTGGCGCTCGCCGGCCCGATGAAGCACGCCGGGGTCGCCCTCGCGACGTCGGCCGGCTTCTGGGTGAACTTCGGGATCCTGCTCATTCTCCTCAGGCTGAAGATCGGCGCGCTCGGCCTCCGGAGCGTCCTCGCCTCGGTCGGGCGCCTCGCGGCAGCGACGCTCGTCATGGCGCTCGGCGTCCTCGCCGTCGCGCAGCGGCTCCTGCCGTACGACGCCGCGTGGCCCTTCGCCGTCCGGGTCGTCTGGGTCGTCGGCGTCGCGGCGCTCGGTGCTGGCCTCTTCGTCGGAACGGCGGTCGCCCTTCAGGCGCCCGAGGTGGGGGAGACGTTCGGCGCTCTCCGGCGGAGGAAGGCCACTTGATCCTCCTCTTCCAGCGGGTCGCGCGCGCCGCCGTCCGCGTCGGCGGCGAGACGGTCGGGGAGATCGGCCGGGGCCTCCTCGTTTTCGGCTGCGTCGAGCCGGGCGACGGCGAGAGCGACGTCGACGAGGCGGCGCGGAAGACGGTCGAGCTCCGGGTCTTCGAGGACGCGGCCGGGAAGATGAACCGGGACGTGGCGGAGACGGGGGGCTCGATCCTCGCCGTCTCGCAGTTCACGCTCGGCGCGGACCTCTCGCGCGGACGGCGCCCGGGCTTCGACGGGGCTGCCCGCCCGGAAGTTGCCCGGCCGCTCTTCGACCGCTACGTCGCGGGCCTCACGGCCTACGGGATTCCGGTGGCGACGGGGCGGTTCGGCGAGATGATGGAGGTCGAGCTCGTGAACGACGGCCCGGCGACGTTCGCCTGGCGGACGAAACGGGGCGCGAGAGAGGGGGGAGGGCGATGAGAGCGAGGAAGAAGCTGTCTCGCGAGATCGAGGTCCTTCTCGACCTCGTCGACGAGGCGTTCGACCGGAAGGCATGGCACGGCCCGAATCTCTGGGGGGCGGTCCGGAGGCTCCGCGCCGAGGAGGCGTCCGCTCGGCCGGCTCCCCTCCGGCCGAGCGTCCACGAGATCGTCCTCCACTGCGCCTACTGGAAATACGCCATCCGCCGGCGCCTCACCGGGGAGAAGCGCGGCTCCTTCGCGCTCAAGGGGAGCAACTGGTGGAAACGGGAGGGGGCCGAGGCGCTCGCCTCGTGGAAGAGCGACCTCTCCCTCCTTCTCGACGAGCACAAGCGGCTCCGGGGCGTGATCGAATCGTTCCCGGCAGCCGGCCTCGAGGAGCGGAGCGGGACGAGCCGCTATTCGACCCGGCGTCTCATCGCCGGCGTCGCCGCGCACGACGTCTACCACGCGGGGCAGGTCCGGCTGATCCTGAAGCTCGCGTCTGGCTGAACGCCCTAGAGCATCACGAGCGGCACCGGGGCGAAGCAGACGAGAAATATGAGCAGGACGAGGACCGCAACGGCGAGGCGCCGGCCGTCGAGCGTTATCGCCTCGTCGATCACGGGCGGGTGCCGGATTCCGATGACGAGCGTGATGACGACCCAGAGCCACCAGCCGGGCCACTTCAGGCCGAGGAGGGCGAGGGCGAGGAGGATCGGGATCGCGACGGCCTTCTGGCGCTTCCCGAAGACGGCGTAGAGCGCGTGCCCGCCGTCCAGCTGGCCGAGCGGCAGGAGATTGAGCGCCGTGACGAAGAGGCCGAACCAGGCGGCGAGGAACGTCGGATGCTCGACGACCTGGCGGCTCGTGTACGTGAATCCAAGCAGGGCCTTCTGCGCGAAGACAACTCCGAGCGAGTAGCTGAAGTAATAGGTCTGAGATTCCCCGGGTGGAGCATCGAAGGGCTGAAAAAGCCGGGCGTGTGTGACGCCGAAGAGCAGCAGCGGAACGACGACCAGGAATCCGGCGATGGGACCCGCTACGCCGACGTCGAAAAGCTCCCGCTTGTCGCGGATCGGCTCGCGGATCCGGATGAAGGCTCCAAGGGTGCCGGGCGTGAATCCGAGAACGGGCGGAAGCGGGAGAAAGTAAGGAGGCGAGGCGTCGATGCCGTACCGCCGGCACATGAGGTAGTGACCCATTTCGTGACTCGTGAGGATGGCCATCAGAGGCAGCGAGAACGTCAAGAACCCTCGAAAAATGAGCGCCGAAACGGGAGCCCCCTCGGCGGCAAGACGCGGGTCGTAGCCGGCGGAGAGAAGCGCGCCGACCCAGGTGGTGGTGCCGAACGTCAGGACGAGCAGCAAGAAATGAAGCCACCACCGCTCGCTCCGCCGGACCCGGAAGGCGACGGACGGCGGGACCGGAGGGCCCGCGCTCATGCCGTCAGGGCTTGGGGTCGCTGGACGCCTCCCGGGGCGCGGCCTCGGCCGGAGCGGCAGGCGCCGCGCCATCGGTCAGATCGCGCAGCTCCTTGCCGGGCTTGAAACGGATGGTGAAGCCTGGCGGGATCTGGACTTCCTCGGTCGGGCGCTTCGGGTTCCGACCGATTCCCTTCTTCCTCGGCTTGACGAGGAAGACGCCGAACCCGCGCAGCTCGATCCTCTCGCCGCGCGCCAGCGCCTGGCGCATGACGTCGATGATCGTGTCGACCGCAAGCGTCGCTTTCTGGCGCGGCACGGAGGCCGCTTCCGCGACGCGGTTGACGATGTCGTTCTTGATCACGCGCTGCTAGTGTAGCGGGAACCGCCCATGTTGTTCAAATCGCGGGTCTTAGCGCCGGGTTCGCGGGTCAGAGCGCCGCGAGGCGCTTCTTCAGACGGAGGATCTCGAGCGCCGTCGCCGTCATCGCGGCCAGGCGCTTGAGCGCCGCCACGGAGGGGGGCTTCCCCGCGGAGTCCGATTCTCCCCAGAGGTAGAGGACGGTCCGCCCCTTCAGCGCGATCGGCACGACGGCGAGGGATCCGGTCCCGTTCGAGCCGAGCGCCTTGAGGACGCGGGCCGTCGACGGCAGCTCCATGAACGTCCCGACGTAGTACCCCTCGGTGTTCTTGAGCGTCGCGAAGACCGACGGCTCGGCGAGCGGGAGGCGGAACGCGCGGAGGTTGCCTGGCGGCTCGGGCCGGGCCACCCAGCCGACGACGTCCTCGCCCGACACGACGAAGAGCGCGGCCCGCTTCGCGTGGTGGCCCACGGCGACGAGGACCGCGTCGCTCACCTCCTCCCGCGTCCGGGCGTCGGCGAGCCGGGCGGCCAGGATCTCCTCGACGGAGAGTTCGTGCGTGTCGAGCTCGAGGTCGTCGAACGGGATCGGTGCCGGTGCCGCAGGGGCGGCTTCGGGAAGAGGTTTTTCGGGTGGAGTGGCGGCTCCCGCGACGAGCTCGTCGCCGTCCAGAGCGTCCTCGACGATCTGGGGTTCGGCCGGCCGCGGAAGCGCCGCGGCTCCGCCGCGGCTCTCGACGACGGCCCACGGATCGGCCCGCTCCGAGCGGGCGCCGCCCGTCAGGGTCGGAGCGGGGGAGGAGAAGAAGTCCGGCGGCGGCGCCGGGACGAGCCGGAAGACGCCCGACCGTCGCCGTCTCACCCCCGAGCTCTCCATCGCCGCCCGGGACGGTTCGGGAACGGAAACGTCTGGCTGCGCGTTCGGGAGACGTGTGGCGTTGATGTGGCGCGGCTCGACGCGGACGCCGTAGTTCGCGGCGAGCGCCGCGTCGATCCGAGCCTCGAGCGCGACGAAGGGACGGACCGAGAGGCCGGAGATCTGCGAGACCTCGTCCAGTGCGGGAATGTCGCGGGGGTTCTTCATGGCGAGGGCGAGGATGCGTCCGTCGCGACGGAACGGGACGACGCCGTGCCGCTGCGCGAGCCGGGCCGGCACGAGCTTCAGGATGTCCGCGCGGATTCCATCGAGCTCGCCCGCGGCGACCCAGGCGACGTCGAACTGGACCGAGAGCGCCCATGCGACGGCGGGCTCCGGGACGCCGGCCTCGAGGAGTGCGGTGCCGAAGCGGCCCATCTCCCGGCGCTGGTTCACGGCGGCGCGGCTGCGCTGCTCTTCGGTCGCCAGTCCGGCGGCAATCAGGAGGTCGCCGATTCGCGCCACGGACCCTCTCCGCTCTTCATTCTAGCCTTCGCGCCGCCGCCCGGGGGTGCGATTAGAATGGCGTCGATGAGCCCGCTGCGTCCCATTCGCGTCCTCATCGCGAAGCCCGGTCTCGACGGCCACGACCGCGGCGCGAAAGTGATCGCGCGCGCCCTGCGCGACGCGGGAATGGAGGTCATCTACACGGGCCTGCGCCAGACGCCGCAACAGGTGGCCGCCGCCGCCGTCCAGGAGGACGTCGACGTCGTCGGCCTCTCGATCCTCTCCGGCGCCCACAACGTCCTCGTTCCCGAGGTGCTCAAGGCGCTCGAGGAGCGGGGGGGCGGCCGGATCCCCGTCGTCGTCGGCGGGATCATTCCCGAGAAGGACATCGCCCCGCTCAAGGAGAAGGGGGTCCGGGCGATCTTCCTCCCCGGCACGACGACAGGCGAGACCGTCGAGGCGATTCGTCGCCTGTCGGCGGGCGAGACGGCCGCGGCCGTCTGAGCCGCGTTGAGCGACGTCCTCTCCTCCCGGATCGACGCGGCGTCGGCCGAGTTCGCGACGAATCGCCGCCAACACGAAGCGCTCGCCGCCCGCCTCCGCGAGGAGGTCGCGAAGGCGCGCGAGGGCGGGGGAGCGAAGGAGCGGGAGCGGCACGTGGCGAAGGGGAAGCTCGCCGCCCGCGACCGCCTCGAGCGACTGCTCGACCCCGGCACCGCCTTCCTCGAGATTGCGCCTCTGGCCGCGTGGGGGATGTACGACGGCGCGGCGCCCGGCGCCGGCCTCGTCACGGGCGTCGGGCGCGTTTCGGGCCGCGAGGTGATGGTCGTCGCCAACGACGCCACCGTGAAGGGGGGAACCTACTTCCCGGTCACCGTGAAGAAGCACCTCCGGGCGCAGGAGATCGCGCTCGAGAACGGCCTCCCGTGCGTCTATCTCGTCGACTCGGGCGGCGCGTTCCTGCCGCTCCAGGCCGAGGTCTTTCCCGACCGCGACCACTTCGGCCGGATCTTCTACAACCAGGCGCGGATGAGCGCGACGGGGCTCGCGCAGGTCGCGGCCGTCCTCGGCTCCTGCACGGCAGGGGGGGCGTACGTCCCCGCGATGTCGGACGAGACGGTCATCGTCCGGAACCGCGGG
The DNA here is from genome assembly GCA_963721385.1 of uncultured Acidobacteriota bacterium. Lineage (GTDB taxonomy): Bacteria > Acidobacteriota > Thermoanaerobaculia > UBA5066 > UBA5066 > DAOMFB01. Next base: position 415,578 of record CAVRJB010000016.1, on the reverse strand, counting down.
ACGATCTTCCTCGCCGGGCCGCCGCTCGTGAAGGCGGCGACGGGCGAGGAAGTGACCGCGGAGGAGCTGGGAGGGGGCGACGTCCACACGCGCCTCTCGGGTGTCGCGGACCACCTCGCCGAGAGCGACGAGGACGCTCTCGAGAAGGTTCGGGAGATCGTCGCGCGGCTGAACACGGTGAAGCGCGTCCCGGGCGACCTCGTCGCCCCGGAGGAGCCCCTCTACCCGGCCGAGGAGATCTACGGCGTCCTGCCGGCGGACCTCCGGCGGCCCTACGACGTCCGCGAGGTCCTGGCGCGGCTCCTCGATGGCTCGCGGCTCCACGAGTTCAAGCCGCGCTACGGGACGACCCTCGTCACGGGCTTCGGGAGGATCGCCGGCTTTCCGGTGGCGATCCTCGCGAACAACGGCGTCCTCTTCTCGGAGTCGGCGCTCAAGGCGACGCACTTCATCGAGATGGCCTGCCAGCGCGGCATCCCGCTCCTCTTCCTCCAGAACATCACCGGCTTCATGGTGGGCAGGGCTGCCGAGCACGGGGGGATTGCGAAGGATGGCGCCAAGATGGTCCACGCCGTCGCGAACGCGCAGGTCCCGAAGCTGACCGTCCTCGTCGGCGGGTCGTTCGGCGCCGGCAACTACGGCATGTGCGGCCGGGCCTACCAGCCCCGATTCCTCTGGAGCTGGCCGAACGCCCGGATCAGCGTCATGGGCGGCGAGCAGGCAGCCGACGTCCTCGCCACGGTGAAGGACGAGCAGCGCGAGCGCGAAGGCGCCGGCCGGATGAGCGAGGCCGAGCGGGCCGCCTTCCGGCGCCCGACGCTCGAGAAGTACGAGAGCGAGGGAAACCCCTACTACGCCACGGCGCGGCTCTGGGACGACGGCATCCTCGACCCGAAGGAGACGCGGAACGTGCTGGCGCTCGCCCTTTCGGCCGCGGGGAACGCGCCGGCCGCCGAGACGCGCTTCGGCGTCTTCCGGATGTGACGGGGCGGTCCTGAATGAGGCCCGCGAGGAGAACGACATGACGACCCGGCCCGCGTCCCATGTTCGCGTCGAGCGCTCGGAGGACCGCCGGCTGGCGCGGGTCATCCTGGCCCGCCCCGAGGTCCGGAACGCCTTCGACGACGTGCTCGTGAAGGAGCTGCAGAAGATCGTCCGCGACCTCTCGGGCGACGAGGACCTCCGGGTCGTGGAAATCTCCGGTGAGGGAAAGGCGTTCTGCGCGGGCGCCGACCTGAAAGCGATGAAGCGGATGGCCGGCTGCACGATGGAGCAGAACCGGCGCGACGCCGCCGAGCTCGCGGACCTCTTCCGCCGCCTCGACGAGTTCCCGAGGCCGATCGTCGGGCGGGTGCAGGGCGCGGCGCTCGGAGGCGGGGTGGGGCTCGTCGCCATCTGCGACGTCGTCGTGGCGGCCGACGACTGCCTTTTCGGGACGACGGAGGTCCGTCTCGGCGTCGTCCCGGGCGTCATCAGCCCGTACGTCGTCCGGAAGATCGGCGAGTCCCACGCGCGCGAGTGGTTCCTGACGGGCGCCCGGTACGACGCCCACGAAGCCAGGAGGGTCGGCCTCGTCCACGTCGTGGCGTCGGCCGTCTCGCTCACGACGGTGGCGGACGGGCTCCTCGAGTCGCTCCTCCTCGGCGGGCCGCAGGCGCTCGCGGAGGCGAAACGGCTCGCCCAGACCGTGCTTCGGCTGACGCCGCGCGAGGTGCAGACGATCACCGTGCAGCGAATCGCCGAGCGCCGCGCCTCGGCCGAGGGGCGCGAGGGGATCGGCGCCTTCCTCGAGAAGCGCCTCCCCGCCTGGACGCAGCCGGCGAAGGAAAAGAAGGGGTGATCCCGGGGCGCCCGATCCGCCGGCTCCTCGTCGCGAACCGCGGCGAGATCGCCGTCCGGGTGATCCGGGCGTGCAAGTCGGCGGGCATCGAGGCCGTCGCGGTCTACTCCGAGGCCGACGCGCGCGCGAAGCACGTCCGCCTGGCCGACGAAGCGGTCCTCCTCGGCCCGGCCCCGGCGCGGGAGTCGTATCTCGACGCGGCAAAGCTCCTCGACGCGGCGCGGCGAAAAGGCTGCGACGCCGTCCACCCGGGCTACGGCTTCCTTTCCGAGAACGCCGCGTTTGCACGGGCGGTCGACGACGCGCGGCTCGTTTGGGTCGGGCCGCCGCCCGGCGCCATCGAGGCCATGGGGCTGAAGATCGAGTCGCGCGAGCGGATGCGGACGGCGGGCGTCCCCGTCGTCCCCGGGACGAACGACCTCTCGGGGGACTTCGGACGGAGCGTCGGCTTCCCGCTCGTCGTCAAGGCCTCGGCCGGCGGCGGCGGGAAGGGGATGCGCGTCGTCCGGAGCGCGGACGGGATGGCCGAGGCCGTCCTCTCCTGCCGGCGCGAGGCGGAGGCGGCGTTCGGGGACGGGACGCTCTATGCCGAGCGCTATCTCGAGCGCCCGCGCCACGTCGAGGTGCAGGTTTTCGGCGACCGGCAGGGGCATGTGGTCGCGCTCGGAGAGCGCGAGTGCTCGCTTCAGCGACGCCACCAGAAGGTGATCGAGGAGAGCCCGTCGCCTGCCGTCTCGCCGGAGCTTCGCCGCCGGATGTGCGAAGCGGCCGTCGCGGCCGCGAAAGCCGTCGATTACGCCGGGGCAGGAACCGTCGAGTTCCTTCTCGCGCCGGACGGAAGCTTCTACTTCCTCGAGATGAACACGCGCCTCCAGGTGGAGCACCCGGTGACGGAGGAAGCCTTCGGCGTCGACCTCGTCGCGCTGCAGCTCCGCGTGGCGGAGGGAGAGCCCCTGCCGGCGTCGCTCCCCTCGGCCCCTTCGTCGTGGGCGTTCGAGGCTCGTCTCTACGCCGAGGACGCCGAGCACGGGTTCCTGCCGCAGACGGGGCGGCTCCTCGTCTTCGAGGAGCCGTCGGGGCCGGGGATTCGCGTCGACTCGGGCGTTTCCGCCGGTGACGAGATCGGCCTCCACTACGACCCGATGCTCGCGAAGATCGTCGCCCGCGGCGCGACGCGCGAGGAGGCCCGCCGCCGCCTCGCGGCCGCCGTCTCGGAGACGGTCGTCCTCGGCGTCACGACGAACCTCTCGTACCTCCGCCGCGTCCTCGACTCGGAGCCGGTCGTGAAGGGCGAGATCGACACGTCGCTCCTCGAGCGACTCGAGATCGCCCCCGTGCCGCCTCCCTCCGCCGAGATCTTCGAGGCGGCCTGCCGGGAATTTTCTTCGAAGGGGCCCGAGGCGACCGGAGAGGGCTCGCGTTTTCCCGATCCGTTCGCGGCGGAGGGCTTCAGGATGTTCCGATGACGCTTCGCGACGCGGTGACGGGGACGGTGAGCGAGCGCGGCGATCGCGTCCAACAGCGCGCGACGGCCTCTCCTTCGCCGCCGGGGCTCCGCGCGGTCCGGGACGGAAGCGCGGTCTGGATCTGGCTCCGGGGCGAGACCTACCGGATCGAGCGGCTTGCCGTCCGGCCCTCCGCCTCGGCGCACGAGGCCGAGCACGACCTCGTGGCGCCGATGCCCGGTAAGGTCGCCGCGCTCCTCGTGAAGGACGGGGATCGGGTGGAGAAGGGGGCGACGCTTCTGATTCTCGAGGCGATGAAGATGGAGCACCCGGTTCGCGCGCCGCGCCCAGGCGTCGTCACGTCACTTTCCGCCGCCGAGGGGACGATGGTGGCGCTCGGGCAGCGGCTCCTGGAGATCGAGTGAGCGGCGACCGGCTCGTCACCGTCGTCGAGGTCGGCCCGCGCGACGGGCTGCAGAACGAGGCCCTCGAGGTGCCTTCGGACGCGAAGGTAGCGTTCATCGAGGCCCTCGCCGCGGCCGGGCTCCCGGTCGTCGAGGCGACGGCCTTTGTCTCGCCGAAGTCGATTCCGCAGCTTTCCGACGGCGAGGAGGTCTTCCGCCGCGTCCGGAAGCTCCCGGGCGTCCGCTACCCGGTGCTCGTCCCGAACGAGAAGGGGATGGACCGGGCCGAGGCCGTGGGCGTCCGGGAGATCGCGGTCTTCACGGCGGCGTCGGAGACGTTCAACCGGAAGAACATCAACACCTCGATCGACGGGTCATTCGCGCGGTTCGCGCCGGTCATTGCGCGCGCGAAGCGGGCCGGGATGCGGGTGCGCGGCTACGTCTCCTGCTGTTTCGGGTGCCCCTACGAGGGACCGGTCGCTCCCGCGGCCGTCGCCCGCGTCGCCGCCCGGCTCCTCGAGTCGGGATGCCACGAGATCTCCCTCGGCGACACCATCGGCGTCGGAGTCCCGACGCAGGTCCCCGAGGTCGTCGGCCGGACGACGGAGGCGGGCGTGCCGCTTTCCGCGATCGCGCTCCACTTCCACGACACGCGCGGGACGGCGCTCGCGAACGTGGCCGAGGGACTGAGGCTCGGGGTCCGGATTTTCGACGCGTCCGCCGGCGGGCTCGGCGGCTGTCCCTACGCGCCCGGGGCCGCAGGGAACGTCGCGACCGAGGATCTGCTCACCCTCCTCCACGGCATGGGGTTCGAGACCGGTGCGGACCTTGCGAAGGTGGCGGCGGCGTCGCGTGTCCTTTCAGATACGACGGGGCGAGCCCCTGTGTCGCGCGCGTGGCAGGCCTTGCGAGCGGCGCCGCGGGCCGGGTCGTAGTAAACTGTCTAAACACTCATGCCAGCGGTCTTGGCACCTGCCGGGGAGTAGAAATGGGCGATCGGATTCTCCTAGCCGACGACAGCCTGACCATCCAGAAGGTCGTCGAGCTGACGTTCTCCGGAGCCGAGTGGGAGCTTCGGACGGTTGGCAGCGGCGACCGGGCGGTCGGCCTCCTTTCCGACTTCACGCCCGACCTCGTCCTGGCGGACGCCGTCATGCCGGGACTGACCGGTTACGAGGTCTGCGAAGCGGTGAAGAGGCTCCCGGACGGCCAGTGGATTCCGGTCGTCATCCTGACCGGGACGTTCGAGCCGTTCGACCGGGCGCGCGCCGACCGCGCCGGCGCTGACGCCGTCGTCACCAAGCCGTTCGACTCCCATGCGCTCGCCGGGACGGTCCGCGACCTGATCGTGCGCACCCGCGAGGCGAAGGCCGCCGCGCCTCCGCCTCCTCCGCCTCCTCCGCCCGCGCCCGAGCCGCTTCCTCCGCCGCCCCTCGAGCCGGAGCCCCTCTTCGAGGTCCCGCACGAGGAGATTGGCGAGAACACGAGCCCGACGGGGCCCCCGGACATTCCGTATGTCGAGCCCCCGGCCACCGGGCCGGCTGCCGAGCCGGTGCTCGATTCGATGTACGCCACGACGGCGATCCCGATCTTCACGCCGGAACAGATGGAGTCGTTCCGTCCCCCGCCGCCGTCCGAGCCGCCGCCGCCTGACGAGCCGGTGATCCCGGCTCCGCCTCCGGCTGCGGACGGTTACGAGATGGACATGGCCGGCCTCGAAGAGGAGGCGCCCCCCCGCGGCGACATCGAGGCCGACATCGCCGCCTTCGAGCGGACCGCGCGTATCCCGTCCGCGGAGATGCGCCGCTATGCCGAACGCCAGGCCGGATCCGAGGTCGACACGGGCCCGGTCGAGATCCCGCCGCCGGGCGCCTCTCTCGACATCCCGGAGCCCCCCTCGAGCGAGCTCGAGGCGCTGGCCAAGCAGACGAGCCTCAACGACCTTTCGCGGATGGTCGGCGTCTCCTCTGGCGCGGGTCCGCTTTCGGACTCGGATGTCGAGCGGATCGCCCACCGCGTCGCGGAGCTCCTCGGCGACAGCGTCATCCGGAAGGTCGCGTGGGACGTCGTCCCCGAGATGGCCGAGCGCCTCGTCCGCGAGCGCCTCGCCGAGCTCGAGCGGGCGGACTGACTTCTCCGCCCGCGGGCGCCCGGCTGTCGTAGAGTCGGCTTTCCTTGCCATGAGAGCCCCGAAAGAGCTCGAGAAGACGTTCGACCCCGCCCACTTCGAGATGCGGTGGTACCGCGCCCACGAGGAGGCGGGCCTTTTCCGCCCGGAGATCGCCCGGAAGGACGCCATCCCGTTCACGGTCGTCATCCCGCCGCCGAACGTCACCGGGCGACTCCACGTCGGCCACGCCCTCGGCCGGACGCTCGAGGACATCCTCTGCCGCTGGCGGCGGATGCAGGGACGGGCCGTCCTCTGGCTCCCGGGCGTCGACCACGCCGGCATCGCCACGCAGATGGTCGTCGAGAGGGACCTCGTCGAGCGGACGGGGAAGAACCGCCACGACATCGGGCGTGAGAAGTTCCTCGAGATCTGCCGCGAGTGGGCGGCGGCCCGGCGGGGCGACATCCTCGACCAGGTCCGGCGGCTCGGCTCCTCGTGCGACTTCAGCCGCGTCTACTACACCCTCGACGAGCCGCGCTCGAAGGCCGTCCGCTTCGCCTTCACGACGCTCTACCACCAGGGGCTCGCCTACCGGGCGAACCGGATGGTCAACTGGTGCATCCGCTGCGCGACCGTCCTCTCGGACCTCGAGGTGAACCACGTCGAGCAGTCGGGGCTCCTCTGGTCGATCGGCTACCCGCTCGAGGACGGGAGCGGGGAGCTCGTCGTCGCGACGACACGTCCCGAGACGATGCTCGGCGACACGGCGGTCGCCGTCCACCCGGACGACCCGCGCTACAAGGCCGTCGTCGGAAAGCGGGTGGCGTTGCCGCTGACGGGCCGGATGATCCCCGTCATCGCGGACGGGCTCGTCGACCCGAAGTTCGGGACGGGAGCCGTGAAGGTGACGCCGGCCCACGACCCGAACGACTTCGAGGCGGGGAGGCGGCACGGCCTCGACTTCGTGACCGTCATCGGCTTCGACGGGAAGATGACCGCTGAGGCGGGCGCGGAGTACTCCGGGCTCGACCGGGCCGAGGCGCGGAAGCGCGTCCTCAGGGATCTCGACGGGCAGGGCCTCCGCCGCGGCGAGAAGTCTCACGTCCTCCCGATCGGGCGATGCCAGCGCTGTGACACCGTCCTCGAACCGCTCGTCTCGCTGCAGTGGTTCGTGAAAATCGGCCCGCTGGCGGAGAAGGCGATCGTCGCGACGGACCGGGGCGAGACGCGATTCGTCCCGGAGCTCTGGAAAAAGACGTACGACGAGTGGATGAAGAACATCCGGGACTGGTGCGTCTCGCGCCAGCTCTGGTGGGGGCACGAGATCCCGGCGTGGTATTGCTCCGACGGGCATGTCACGGTGCCGAAGCCGGGGGAGGCCGACCCGCCGGCGTGCGGGACGTGCGGCGCCGGCTCGCTGTCGCAGGATCCGGACGTCTTCGACACCTGGTTCTCGTCGTGGCTGATGCCGCTCTCGGTCCTTGGCTGGCCGGACAAGACGCCGGACTTCGAACGCTTCTACCCGACGACCGTCCTCGTGACGGCCTTCGACATCCTCTTCTTCTGGGTGGCCCGGATGATCATGTCGGGCGTCTGGTTCGACGGACGCGCCCCCTACGCCGACGTCGTCATCCACGGCCTCGTCCGCGACGAGAAGGGGCACAAGATGTCGAAGACGAAAGGGAACGTCATCGACCCGCTCGAGATGTGCGACGAGTTCGGGGCGGACGCCGTCCGTTTCACGCTGGCCGTCCTTTCGGGGACGGGGCGCGACCTTCCGTTCGGCAAGACCCGCGTGGCCGGCTACCGGGCCTTCGCGACGAAGGTCTGGAACGCCGCCCGGTTCGCCCTCGGAATGCTCGGGGAGGGGAAGCCCGAGGCGGAGGCGATCGACTTCGCGTCGCTCGGCACCGTCGACCGCTGGATCCTGTCCCGCCTGTCGGCCGCCGTCGCGAAGGTGAATGCCTCGCTCGAGACGTATCGCTTCGACGAGGCCGCGAACGCACTGTATGCCTTCTTCTGGAGCGAGTTCTGCGACGGCTACGTCGAGATGGTGAAGCCCTCTCTCCGCGACGAGGCGGCCCCGGAGGGCGAGAAGGCGAAGACGCGCGCCGTCCTCCGCCGCGTCCTCCTCGACTCGCTCGCCATGCTTCACCCTTTCATGCCGTTCGTCTCGTGCGAGATCCGCGAGGCGTTGAACGGCGACGGGATGACGTTGCCGATCGCGCGGTTCCCCGAGACCGAACCGGCGTGGGACGACCCGCTCGCGGTCTCGACGGTGGAGACGATCCGTGCCGCGGCGACCCGGATCCGGAACCTCCGCGCCGAGCGCGGACTCGCGCAGACGGAGGCCCTCGCCGCGGGGCTCGAGGTGCCCGCCGGGCCTCTCGCCGATCAGCTCGCCCGCCACCGCCCTCTTCTCGTCTACCTCGCGAGGCTCGCCTCGCTCGACGTCTCGCCGAAGGTCGACCTGCCGGGGGCGTTCCACGACGCGATCGGGGCCGTGGGCCTCGTCGTATCGCTCCCGGTGAAGGAACTCGGTTCCGAGGATCGGGCAAAGCTCGAAAGGGAGCTGGCGCAAATCGACCGGGAGGTCGAGGGGGTGAAGAAGCGGCTGGCGGACGAGGGGTTTCTCTCGCGGGCGCCGGCCGCTGTCGTCGAGAAGAACCGGAAGCAGCTCGAGGAGCTGGAAGAGCGGCGAACACGGCTGGCCGGAAATCTCGCCCCGGCCGGCAGGCGCTGAGGGATCGTGGCGGAGACGGGTGCGACGCCGCTCTCGCCCCTCGGCTCCTGGGCGCCGTTCGGTGGCCGCCGGTTCTCCTATCTCTCGAACCTGCTGACGTTCGAGGAACTGCCGTCGACGAACGACCTGGGAAAGGAGCTCGCCGAGCGGCTGCTTGGCGACGGGACGGAGCTCCGTCCGACCGTCATCGTTGCGAAAAGGCAGACGGCCGGGCGCGGCCGGTCGGGCCGGGCGTGGACGGACCTCGCGGACACGGGGCTCTCCCTCTCGCTCCTCCTGCCCTGGCCCGAAGCGCCGGAACGGGTGCGCCTGCCGATCACGCTCGGCGTCCTCCTCGCGACGGGGCTCTCGAAGAACTTCGGCGTCGACGTGAAGCTGAAGTGGCCGAACGACCTCCTCGTCTCCGGGAAGAAGTTGGGCGGGATCCTCGTCGAGGCGCGCGCGGGCGAGGACGGCGTGGGGTACGCGGTGGCCGGCCTCGGCCTGAATGTCCGCGCCACGCGCAAGGAGCTCGATGCGGCCGGCCTCGTGTCGGCCACGTCGCTGGCCGCGGAGGGCATCGCTCCGGACCGCTGCGCGCGGGAAGCGGTCCTCGAGGCCGTCCTGTCAATCCTCGACGCGGGGCTCTCCGCGCCGTGGCCGGAGCTGTCGGCGGCTTTCCTGGCGGTCTCGGTCCACCGCCCGGGCGAGCGGCTCACCGTCGTCGACGGCGGTCGCGAGACGAGCGGGATCTTCCTCGGCGTGACGGCCGACGGCTTCCTCCGGCTCGGGGCGGAGGGCGGCGAGGAGACCGTGGTGTCGGGCGACGTCGCCTCCTTCTGATGCGATGAGCGGCCCTGCCGGAGATCGGCTCGACGAGGCGGCGTACGCGACGCTCGTCGAGGAGGCCTTCATTGCCGAGCGCGGGACGCCGTTCCTCCTTTCGGCGAAGGACTGGCAGCTCGTCCGCGGGTGGCGGGAGAGCGGCGTCCCGGCCGATACGGTGGTCCGCGCCATCCACGAGACCTTCGAGAGGCGGCGCGCGCGCGGGATGGCGGGGAAGATCAGCTCGATCTCCTACTGCGCCGGGGCCGTCGAGGAGCGTTGGGAGATGGAGCGGCGCGGGCTCGTCGGACAGACGAGCGCGGCAGATCCTCCGGCGCCGGGCGCGCCGGAAATCGCGGACATCCTCGCTGCGCTCGGGGAGCGGCTCCGCGCCGCCGCTTTCGCTCCCATCATCGGAATCGACGGGAAGATCCTCCGAAAGGGTCTGGAGGCGGCCGCTGCGAAGATCGACGGCATCCCGTCCGACGGGCCCTTCGAAGCGACGGAAGAGAGGCTGGCCAGGATCGAGGCGTCGTTCGTGAGGGCGATCCTCCGTGGCCTCGGTCCGGAGCCGCTCGCCGCCGTCGAAGCTCGCGTTGCCGAGGGGCTCGGCGACGTCCAGGGGGTATCGGAGGAGGTCGTCGACCGGATGCGCCGCGCGCTGACGCGCCGCGAGGTCAGGCGCCTCGTGGGCCTCCCGCCCCTGACGCTCCTCGAGGGATGAGGCGAATGCCGGCGGTCCGCGACCTCGACGTCGAGCGCGTCGTGCCGGGCGGCGCCGGCCTCGCCCGCGTCGACGGGCGCGTGGCGCTCGTCGACGGCGGACTTCCCGGCGACCGCGTTCGCGCGGAACTGGCCGGCGCGGGTCCGAAGCTGCTGCGTGGCCGTGTTCTCGAGGTTCTTTCGGCAGGCCCGCACCGGCGCCGGGAGGCCGAGGTCTGTCCGCGCGCTCGGGACGGCTCGTGCGGCGGGTGCGACTGGCCGGCGGCCCGGCTCGAGTCGCACAGGGATCTGAAGACCGCGCTCGTCCTCGACGCGCTCCGCCGGGTGGGCGGGTTGACGCCGGACGAGCTGCCGGAGCCTGGCTGGATCGGATCGCCCCGGAGCTATCGGCTCCGGAACCGGCTCCATCTCGGGCGCGACGGGCGCCTCGGATTCTTCGCGCCGCGGTCCGAGGAGATCTCGAATCTCGAGACGTGCGAGATCGTCTCGGAGCCGCTCCGGGCGCGGCTCGGGGCGATCGGGAGCTTCCTCGAGTCGCTCGGGCTGGCCGGGGGAGAGCTCTCGACGCTGGAGAATCGCGAAGGCAGCGTCGTTCTGGGCGAGTTGCGCCTCGATCCGGGGAGCGGCCCGGGTCCTTCCAAGGTGACGAGCGGCCCGTTCGACGGCTTCCGGATCGCCGATCCGGCGGGGCGCGTCCTCGCAGAGGAAGGGATTGGCTGGGTCGAAATCCTCGCGGGCGGGACTTCGTTCCGGGTCTCGGTCTCGTCGTTCTTCCAGGGCAACCGGTTTCTCCTCGACGCGTTCCTCGACGAGATCCGGGCGGCGCTCGCCGCCGCGGGCCCGGTTCGCGGTGGGCTCGACCTCTACGCCGGCGTCGGTTTCCTGACGAGGCCGCTGCTCGAAGCGGCAGGGGAAGGCGGCGAGGTCGTGGCGGTCGAGGTCGACTCGTCATCCTCGCAGGACCTCTTCGCGAATCTCCGCCGGTGGGACGGCGAGGGCCTCGCGCGCGGACGGGCGGAGAGGGCGACGGCGGAGGGATTCCTTTCCTCAGGGGTCCCGTCGAGGACGCCCATCCCGCTCGACGCCGTCGTGGCCGACCCGCCGCGCGCGGGTCTCTCGCCGGCCGTCCGGAAGGGCCTTCTGCGGCTGCGGCCCGCGATCCTCCTGATGGTCTCCTGCGACCCGCCGACGCTCGCTCGCGACCTCGCGGCGTTGGGGTCCGCTTACGCGTTGCAGCGGATGACGCTTCTCGACCTCTTTCCGGGAACGCACCACGTCGAGACGGTCGCGCTCCTCGTCCGCCGCACGTAAAGTAGCCGAAGGATGCTCCAGTCCTGGTCGAAAGACGCCGGCGCGCCGGCCGTCCCCGCCGCCCTCGCGGCTGTGGCCGGCATCGCGGCGGCCGCGTGGCTGCCCCGGTTCCCGTCCGGGACTTCGGGAATCCTCCTCGGCGCGGCGTGCCTCGCGGGAGCGGCCGTCTCGTACCGCGGCGACCGGAGGCTCTTCGCGTCTGCCCTCCTCGTCCTGGCCGGCCTCGCCGCGGGACGGCGGCTCGAGACTTCATTTCTCGAGCCGGCCCGCCGGACCGAGGCGGCGGCGCGCGAAGCAGGCGAGGACGCCCTCGTCGAGGTGACCGGCCGCGTCGACCGCCTCTGGACCCGGAGCGGTTCGCTCTTCCGCGCGCGAATCGAGGTGGCCGCGGCGACGTGCGACGGACGCGCGCTTTCTCTCGAGAGGCCGCTGACGCTCGTCGTCGCGGGAGAGCGGGATCCGTCGGACACCGTCGAGATCGGCGACACGATCCGCGTCCGCGGGCGGCTCCGGCTCCCGGAAGCGCCAGCGTCTTCGCGCTCGCCATTCCGTTTCCCGGGCGAGCCGCGCCTCGTCGTCAAGAGTGCCGGCCAGATCGAGCGGCTGGGGGGCCCGGCCGGGCCGCTCGCGCCCGTCCACGCCCTTCACGCGGCGGCGAAACGGCGGCTGAAGGCGAACCTCGAAGGGGAGTCCGAGCCGGACCGGCGCGCCGTCGCGCTCCTCCTCGCGCTCCTGATGGGCGAGACCGCCGACCTTCCCGCGGAGACCGTCGCGGCGTTCCGGGACGGCGGCGTGGCGCACATCGTGGCCATCTCGGGGCTGCAGGTGGCGCTCGTTGCCGTCGGCGCGGGCGCGCTGCTCCGCCGCGTCCGGTTGCCAGGGGCCACCCGCGACGCTGTCCTGCTCGCCGTGACGCTCCTCTTCGCCGTCTTCGCGGGGGGCCGCCCGCCGGTCTTCCGTGCGGCGCTGATGATCGGGCTCTATCTCGTCGCGCGGCTCCTCGGCCGGCCGACGTCGCCGGCCCAGGTCGTCGGCTTCGCCGCGCTCGCCCTCCTCCTCGCCCGGCCCGAGGACCTCTTCGACGTCGGCTTCCTCCTGACTTTTGCGGCCGTTTTCGGCCTGGCGGCCTTCGGGGCGCCGGCCGCCGCGTGGCTCGTTGGACAGGGTGTCCGACCGCGATTTCTCGCCGACGCCGTCGGCGCGACGGTGGGGGCGGAGATCGCCGTCTTCCCGGTGCAGGCGTTCGTCTTCAACGTCGTGCCGTTCGTCGGCCTCCTCTCGAACCCGGTCGTCGTGCCGCTCTCGATCCTCTTTCTCTACGCAGCTCTCGTCCTCTCGCCCCTGCTCCTCCTCTCGCCGCTCACGGCCGCGGTGGCGGTCGTGCCGCTCCGGCTTCTCACCGAGGCGATGCAGGGGGCTCTCTCGGCCCTCGACGGCCTCGCCGCGCTCCGCGTGGTCCCGACGCCCCCCTTCTTCCTCGTCGCGGCGTGCGGGGTGCTCCTCTTCGCCGCGGGAACGCTGGTCTCGGCCTCACGACGGCGGGCGGCGCTCCTGTCGGCCCTCGCCGTGATGGCGTGCCTCGTCCTGCGCCCGGCGCAGGCCGCGGCGCCAGGGACGGCGCGCCTCGTCGCCCTCGACGTCGGGCAGGGGGACGCGTGGCTCCTCGTCTCCCCGTCGGGGCGCGTCCTCGTCGACGGCGGGGGAAGCTGGGACCGGGAATACGAGTCGGGACGGCTCCGCCTTCTGCCGAAGCTCGCCGACCTCGGCGCCGTCGCCCTCGACGCGGTCGTCCTGACGCATCCGCATCCCGACCATGCGCGTGGGCTCCTCGCGGTCCTGACGCTCCTTCCCGTGCGGGAGGTCTTTCTTCCGGCGACCGCACCCCGAAACGAGTTTCTCGACGAGTTTCTTGCCGCCGCGCGTCGGCGGCGCCTTCCGGTCCGGCGCCTCGCCGACGACGAGCGGTTCGAGGCGGGGGGATTCTCGTTCGACGTCCTGCACCCGGCCGGCCGGGTGTACCTTCGTTCGCCCGAGAACAACGGCTCTCTCGTCCTGAGGACCCGGCCCGAGGGGCGGACGCTGCTTCTGACGGGCGACGTCGAGGCATGGGCCGAGCGCGATCTCCTCGGCCGCGGCGCGCCGCTTCGGGCCGACGTCCTGAAGGTGCCGCACCACGGCAGCGCGACGTCCACGACCGAGGCGTTTCTCGCGGCGGTTTCACCGCGCATCGCTCTCATCGGCGTCGGGCGGCGGAACCGCTTCGGCCACCCGTCGCCCGCCGTCGTCGGCCGCCTCGCCGCGGCGGGGATCCGGACGTTCCGGACCGACCGCGACGGCGACGTGACGCTCGTTTTCCGGGACGGGCGGATATTCCCGGTCTTCCCGGACGTGGCGCCGCGAGACCCCCCGTGAGCCGACCGACGGGCGTTCTCGCGATCCTCGGGGCGACGGCCACGGGAAAGACCGCTCTCGCCGTCGCCCTCGCGGAGCGGCTCGGCGGGGAGGTGATCTCGGCCGACGCCTTTGCCGTCTACCGCGGCATCGACGCGGGGACGGCGAAGCCGACAGCGGAGGAGCGGGCGCGTGTCCCGCACCACCTCGTCGACGCGCGAGACCCGCGGGATCCCTGGAACGCGGGGGAGTTCGCCCGCGAGGCGCGGCGGATCGCCGGAGACGTCCTCGCGCGCGGGAGGCTGCCGATTCTCTGCGGCGGGACCGGTTTCTACGCCCGGACCTTTTTCGAGGGTCTCTTCCTGGGGCCGACGCGCGACACGGAAGCTCGGGAGGCGCTCGAGGCCGTCCGGCGGCGCCGCGGCGCGCCGTTTCTCGCGCGGATGGTCGAGGTGCTCGACCCCGAGTCGGGCCGCCGCGTCGCGGCCTCCGACGCCGCCCGGGCGACCCGGCTTCTCGAGATCGCGTTCGCGACGGGGCGCCCGCCGTCGGCTCTTTTCCGGGAGAGGCCCGGGGAGCGGTGGGAGCGCCCGGCGCTGAAGGTGCTCCTCACCTTGCCGCGCCCTGCCCTCTATGGAAGAATCGACGAGAGGTTTCATCAGTCGATTTCGCCCCGCCTGCCCGATGAGGTTCGCGGTCTCCTGGCCTCGGGCCTGCCCGACACCGCCCCCGCCTTCGCCGCGATCGGATACCGCGAGACGGCGGAATATGTGCGGGGACTCATCGGAGAGGCGGAGTGGAAGGAGCGGATCTTGAGGGAGACGCGGCGCTTCGCGAAGCGGCAGGAGACGTGGTTCCGAAGGGAGCCGGGCGTCGTCCCGCATCGCGCCGACAAGGCCGGTCTCGTCGACATCGTCGCCGCCGACGCGCGGCGGCTTCTTTTCGGTTCGGAAGGGGGACCCGGATGATCTCCAAGCCTCCGATCAACGTGCAGGACGGCTTCTTCTACCAGCTCCGGAAGGACAACACGCCCGTCGAGGTGATCCTTCTCTCGGAGAAGAAGCGGGTCGGGAGGATCCGGCGCTTCGACAAGTACGCCCTCGTCCTCGAGGTCGACGGGCGCGAAGAGATGATCTACAAGCACGCGATCGCGTCGGTCGTCCCGCTGGTGGCGCCTGGAAGCGGCTCGCCGGGGCTCGCCGCCGGCCCCCGACCGCCGGCCGTTTGACTCCCGGCTCGGGCTCCGGACGCGCCGCGGTCGCGTTCCGGGCCTTCGCGATGGCGCTCCTCGCGGGCTGCGCGACAGCGCCCCCACCTGCCGGGCCCCCGGATCCGGACGCGACGTTCGCCTTCCGGAATCCCGCGGGCTTCCCACCGGTCGGATCTGCCGTTCCGGCCGACGCGTCGCGGATCGCAAGGGGGCTCGCGGACCTGCGCTCGGGCCGGTTTTCGGACGCCCGCAGGATCTTCCAGGCGGGCGCCGCCGGCCGGTCGTCTCTCTCGTTCCGGCTCGGCGTCGCCTACGTCGACCTCGCCTCGAACCGGTGGGGGCCGGCCCGTTCGGAGCTGGACGCGATCCTCGTGCTTTCGCCCGGCTGGTTTCCGGCCGTCGAGGCCCGCGCCGACCTCGACGCGGCCCAAGGGCGTCTCCGCGAGGCGCTCGATGCCTATCGCGTCCTCGCATCTTCCGATCCGGCCGATCCGCGGATCTCCCGCCGGCTCGGCGCCGCGCGGTCGTCGCTTCTCGCCTCCCTGCGGAAGGAGGTTGAGACGGACCTTGCGGGCGGCGACGTCGCCGCCGCCCGGCGCGCCGCGCTCGCCGCCGTCGACGTCGACCCCGCCGCGCCGGACGGCTACGTCCTCTTGTCGAAAGCGGCCGAGGCGGAGGGGAAGCTCGAGGACGCGTGGATCGCCGCCGTCAGGGCGCACGCCCTCGATCCCTCGGACGCGGCCCTCACGAGGGCGGCCGCGGATCTGGCGACGAGAACGGAGCGGTACGCGGACGCCGTTGCCCTCTACGGAGAGCTCGTGAAATCGGACCCGTCTTCCGCCGAGCTGATGGCCGAGGCGAGCTTCCAGTTTCAGGTGCAGAACCTTCCCGAAGCGGCGCGGAAAGCGGCCCTCTCGCCGCGGCTGACGCGGGCGCAGCTCGCGGCGCTCCTCTGGTGGCTCGTTCCCGAAGTCCGCGAGGCGCGCGTCCCCGCCACCATCGAGGTCGCCGTGGACGCCATCGACCGGCCGGACAGCCAGAGCGTCGTCCGCGCCGTCGCGCTCGGCTTTTTCGTCGTCGCGCGCGACAGCCACCGCATCGGCGTCGACCAGCCGGTCACGCGGGCGGAGATGGCGTCCTGCCTGAGGCGGGTCGCGCTCCTCGCCTCGGCCGGTGCGCCGATCGACGGCTGCCTCGGCGAGGAGAGACCTTCTCCCGCCTCTCTCGCGGAATGCGGGATACTCTCTTCGCCGTCAGCCCGCACCATCACCGGTCGCGAGGCCGTCCGGGCCCTCGAGGAGGCCGAGCGCGCCGCGCGGGAAGGAACGCCGCGATGACCATCCCGGATCTGTTCCAGAGAGTTCCGCTCTTCTCCGGCGTCACGCCGGAGGACCGCGTCGCGCTCGCGCGCGCCGCGACGGTCCGGACCTATCGGCGAGGCGACGTCATCGTCCGACAGGGACAGCCGGGGGAGAGCTTCTTCGTCATCGTGAAGGGGCGCGTGGCGGTCACGATCCTCTCGCCCGAGGGGCGCGAAGTCGTCCTGAACACGCTCGGGGAAGGCGACCACTTCGGCGAGATGGCGCTCCTCGACGACTCCCCTCGCTCGGCCAGTGTCGTGGCGCAGGAGCGCTCCGAGCTGGCGATTCTCTCCCGGGAGGTCTTCTTCGACCTCCTGCGGACGAACGTCGTCCTGACGAAGGCGCTCCTCGCGGCTTTTTCGAGGCGCCTCCGGCGCGCGAATGCCACCATCGAAGGGCTCGCGGCTCTGGATGTGAAGAGTCGCCTTGCCCGCTACTTCCGCGAGCTCGCGGCGGCCCGCGGGAAGAAGGCCGGCGGAGGATGGGCCGTCGTCGTCCGGCCGTCCCAGCGGGAAATTGCCGACACGATCGGCTCCTCCCGCGAGACCGTCTCGCGCACGATGTCGCAGATGGCCGACCAGCAGCTCATCGTGCCGAAGGGGCGCGTGGTCTACGTCCGCCTCGAAGCGGGCGACGCCCCGCCGCCGGGCGGAGGGGCCCTGGCCTCTGCCGGCTGAGGCCCGGCCGCGATGGAGCTCCGGCCCTTCACCCTTCCGAACTTCCTGACGTTCCTTCGCCTCGTCGCGCTGCCGTTCCTCGTCGTCGCCATCCTGGAAGGACGTCACCGAGCCGCGCTCGTGATCTTCCTCGCGGCCGCGATCACCGACATCGTGGACGGCTACCTGGCGCGCCACTTCGGGATGGCGTCGCCCCTCGGCGCCTGGCTCGATCCGATCGCCGACAAGCTCTTTCTGATTTCGTCGTTCGTCGTCTTCGCCCTGAAGTCGACGCCGTCCGAGCTGCACGTCCCGATCTGGCTCCTCGTCCTGACGATCTTCCGCGACGTCCTGATCCTCGTCGTCTGTCTCGTGATGTTTCTCGCCCTCGGGACGCGCGATTTTCCCCCCTCGTGGCTGGGGAAGCTGACGACGTTCAGCGAGATCTGCGCGATCGTCGCCATCCTCCTGACGAACGTGGGCGTCCTCCCGCCGGCCGTCGCCCACGTCTGCTTCGGCGCCGTGGCGGTTCTGACGGTCTCCTCCGGGATCCACTACGTCTTCCGCGCGTCGCACGGCCTCGCGGGGCACCGGCCTTCTGCCCCGTCCGCTCCGCCGCCGCCGGCCTGACGGCGGCGCAGGAAACCCTCGGCACGGGCTCTGCGTACCGGGGGAAGAGACGACGCCGATGCGGACCTCCGGTCTCCTCGCCCTGGCGCTCCTCGCCGCCCCTCTCGTCGGCTGCGCCTCGTCCGGGGAGGCCGGGAGGGGGCTCTCGGCCGCGAGCTGGGCGGAGGCCGTCGCCGCCCGCGGCGTCGACCCGGCGCTTGTGACGGATCCCATGGCCTCGACTCCGGAAATGGTCGAAGCCGCGAAGCGGATGGCCGGGCCCGGGACGGCGGCGGAGAAGCTCTGGCGGCTCCAGCAGGCGCTGGTCGACCGGCGGGACTTCGGCTTCGAGCGGGAAATCGGCGGAACGTTCACTGCGGTTGAGGCCTTTCGTGAAAGGCGCGGCAACTGCGTGTCGTTCACGAACCTCTTCATCGCCCTGGGCCGGTCGCTCGGAATCCCCCTGAACGCCTCGCTCGTGAAACGCCGGCCGGAGTCGGAGAAGCACGGCGGGCTCGTCGTCATCTACTCGCACATGGTGGCGGTCCAGCGCCGCGGCAGCGTCTCGCAGGTCTACGACTTCTGGGGCCAGGGCTCCGACCCGTCGGCCGAGCTCGCCCCGATTTCCGACGTCGACGTGGCGGGGATCGGACTCGGGAACCGCGGGGTCGCGAAGCTTCAGGCCGCGGACGTGGCCGGCGCAGCCGCGGACTTCGAGATCGCGGTCCGGCTGGCGCATCGGCTGCCGGGGCTCTGGGCGAATCTCGGCCTCGCGCGGTGGCGCTCGGGCGACGAGGAAGGGGCGCTCACGGCGTACGCGACGGGTCTCGAGATCGACCCCGGGAGCGCGCCGGTCCTCCAGAACCTCGCGGTCCTCTACTCCGAGACAGGGCGGACCGCCGAAGCGCGCCTGGCGCTGGCGGCCGCCAACAGCGGCGAGACGACGCCCTACTCCCTGATCGCCCGCGCCGACCTCGAGCTGGCGGCCGGCCACGTCGACGACGCGCTCCGGCTTTACAAGCGGGTCCGCTGGATGGCGCCGAAGCTCGTCGAGCCGTGGGTCGGGATCGCCCGCGCTGAACGTGCGCTGGGACACCTCGACGCCGCGAAGAAAGCCGCGCTCCGCGCCCGGCGCCTCGCGCCCTCCGACCCGAACGTCATGCGCCTCGTCCGCGAGCTCGAGAGTCCGGGCCTTGACGCGCCCGACCGGCCCCCCTCAGAATCGCCTTCCCCTCGGGCGGGTGTAGTTCAGCGGTAGAACGTCAGCTTCCCAAGCTGAATGTCGTGGGTTCGATCCCCATCACCCGCTCCAGCTTTTCTCAAGGGGCTTTCGTTTCCTCGCTGTACTCGTCCTTCTCGAAGTCTCTGGGGTGATGGGGGGCAGAACCCACGACAGGAGGGGTGCGGGGAGCCTTCCCCGCCTTTAGATCAGCTCCTAGCGCGGACAAGCCCTTCCGGGGCGCGAAGCGGTCCGCGCGTGTTCGATCCCCATCACCCGCTCCATCTCGGTCACCTGATTCAGGTACGATTGAGACGGTCGTGGTTCGAGAGCGTTAGGTCGAGATGACTCGCTGCACTTCGCAGCGGGTCTCGCCCCAGTCGAGGTGCAAGATAGGCGTTATTCGTCCTCTAGGTGTTACTCCTGCAAGGGCTGCCTCTGGTTCTCAAGCCGAGAGTGTCGAGTCCGATCCCCTTCACCCGCTCCAAAGCCCTCGTGATCTCCAAGAAGGGCGCTCACGCGTCTCCGTCGCGCTCTACTGGGCGCATCCGCTCGTTCTGGCGGAGTTCCGCCGTTTCCTGCCGCGGAGTTCCTTCCAGCTCACCGAATGCCGGATCGTCCCCGGAGCCGGAGGAACCGTCGCGCTCCCGCCGCCGGGGACCGAGGAGATTGCCGTTCTCGACGCGGATCTGCAGGCGCCGGTCACGAAGAACCTCGTGGCGGCGATTCACGAGTCCCGTCCCGGGACGCGCCTCGTGGTTCTCGCCGAGAGCTTCGACGAGGAGCTGGCGTTCCGGCTGCTGCGGCTGGGAGCGAAAGGCCTCCTGACGTACCGGGAGCTGGTCCCCTGCGGCGCGCGGGCGCTCGCGGCGGTGGCGGAGGGAGGGTTCTGGGTGCCTCGAGCGCTGCTGTCCCGCTTCGTCGACGCCGCCCTCTGCAACGGCAGACTGCGCCGCGCCACGCCCGACGCCGGGCGTCTGACCCCCCGCGAGCGGGAGATCTACGAGGACCTCCTCGAAAACCTTTCGAACAAGGAGATCGCGCGGAAGCGCAACATGACGGCCCGGACCGCGCAGTTCCACGTCTCGAACGTCCTCGGGAAGTTCGGAGTGCAGCGTCGGGCCGACCTGCTCCTCGCTCTCCACAACTAAGACCAGGACTCATGAGTAAGGCGGCGCGACTCATCTCACGTCTTCGTCAGGCTTGACATGCAAGTGATCACTTGCCTATATTGAGGCCGTGGACGTCGACGCGGTGTTCAAGGCGCTCGCCGACCCCACGAGGAGGCGGCTGCTCGACTCGCTGAGGGCCCGGGGGGGCCAGACGCTGGGGGAGCTCTCCCGGAAGCTCGACATGACGCGGCAGGCCGTCACGCAGCACCTCGAGCGCCTGGAATCCGCGAACCTGGTGGCGACCGTCCGACGGGGGCGCGAGAAGCTGCATTACCTGAATCCGGTGCCGATCCAGGAGATCTACGAGCGCTGGATCGAGAAGTACGAGCGGCGGCACCTGAAGGCGTTGAGCGACCTCAAGAAGAAAGTGGAAGGGGGATTGCCATGAACAAGCCCGAGTTCGTCTACGTGACCTACATCGCGTCGTCGCCCGAAAAGGTCTGGGAAGCGCTGACCGAGCCGAAGGTCACCGCGAAATACTGGTACCACGAGAACCTCTCCGACTGGAAGGCCGGCTCGAAGTGGGAGCACCGCCGTGCCGACGGAGACCGGGCGCTGCGCCTCGTCGGCAAGGTCGTCGAGAGCGACCCGCCCCGGCGGCTCGTCATCACCTGGGCCTTCCCGGCGGACGAGAACGACGAGGCGCGGCACACGCGGGTCACGTTCGAGATCGAGCCGTTCAAGGACGTGGTGCGACTGACCGTGACGCACGACCGTCTCGAGGCGAGCCCCGGGATGGCGGACCCGATCTCGATCGGCTGGCCGAAGGTGCTCTCGGGCCTGAAGTCGCTGCTGGAGACCGGAAAGCCTCTTACCGAGCTCTGGTGAACCGGCGCCGAAGGAGATAAGACCAATTCCTGCGCCGCCCGGATGAAGAGCGCGGCCGGCGAGTACGCCGAGCGCCCGTGGGGCCGTCGGGCCCGCTCCACCGGCACCGTGAGGAAGCGTCGGCCCGACAGCCCGACCATGGAGGGGAGGAACGGGCGCGCCACGTCCTGGCTCACGATCTCGTCGACGAGGGGGCGGTGGAGCGCCAGGAACATCCCTGCGTCCCGCGGATAGCCAGACAGCCGCTCTCTGAGCCGCTTGTACGTTCGCGACGAAAGACGGCGCCCGGACCCTTCGTAGTCGCCCCGCCAGGCCGCGAGGACGGCGTCGACGCCGGGCGTCGCGGCCGCGAGAAGCGCGGGGATCGCCTCGGGCGGGTCCTGCAGGTCCGCGTCCATGACGACGACCCAGGCGCCCCGGGCGGCCGCGAGGCCGAGCCACGCCGCCCGCTGCTGGCCGACGTTCCGGGGGAGAGACAGCGCACGCACACGCGGGTCGCGCGCCGCGAGATCGGCGATCACTTCGCCGGAGCCTTCGGGACAGGCGTCGTCGACGAAGAGCAGTTCGTACGAACGGGAGGCGGCCCCGAGAGCCGCGGTCAGCCTCCGGTGCAGCTCGTCGAGCGTGATCCGGTTCCGGTAGACGGGAAGGACGACGGTGACCTCGACGGCGGACGGGGTCTCCGGCGTCACACGGTCTCCGCGGTCTCCTCGGGAACCCGGGACCGCCCGGCCGCGGCTTCGACCGCCCGGATCAGCTCGGCGCGGTCGCGCGCGACCTCCGCGGTGCTCCGCTCCCCGGCGGCCTTGAGCGCGGCCTTCAGGCGCTGCACCTCGACCCGGAGATCGCGGCCCTTGACGTCCCGCTTCCACGAGCGCCGGAGGAAGCTGAAGTCGCAGGCGAGGCGCGCCATCTCCGCGACCAGCAGACGACAGGGAACCGGCTCGCCGCGGTCCGGAAGCGTCAACCCCGCCATCCCGAACGGAACCGCGAAGAGCGGCCGGACCTCGTCGACGAGGCCGTCGGTGAGCGCCTCGAAGATCGAGCGCGTCCCGCGCTCGATCGAAAGGTCGTTCAGGCCGACGTAGACGCGGGTCAGCGGGAGGCGGGCGAGCGCCTCCGCGTTCCGGAAAGCGTCCACGGTCTCGAGGAGGATCCCGACGCCGCAGCGGCCTCGCGCGCTTTCCATTGCGGCGGCGACGTCGGCCGGCCCCCGGACCATCGGGACGAGGACCTCGTCCGCGCCGCGGGCGACCGCCTCGTCGATCTCTTCGCGCGTCCACGGCCCGGCCCGGTTCACGCGGCAGAGGACGCGGGCCTGGGTGGCCGCGCGGACGCGCCCGAGGTCCTCCGGCGTGTCGTTGTTGATCTCGGTGTCGGCCCCGCGCTGCCGTTCCTCCTTCCCCTTGTTCTCCCAGTCCACGATGAATCCGTCGACACCGGCCTCGGTATGCCGGGACACCGTCTCCGGGTCGGTCGAGAAAAGGAGGAGCTCGAAGGCCGTCACGCGCCCGGCTCCTTCGGACGCCCGTTCGCCGGCGCAGCGCAGACCAGAAGGGCGAGGGCCGGCTCGAGCGTCAGGTTTCTCCGGAACTCGCCCATGGCGCTGACCGCGCTCGCGAGGGAATAGGCCACGGCCCCGGCGACGAGGGCGATGAGGAGCGCGTCCCTCGACTGGAAGGCCCGGACGGTTCCCCAACCAAAGAGCCCGAGCGTCACGAGATTCACGCTCCAGAAGACGGCGTGAGTGGCCCAGTACGAGGTCCGGAGGAAACCGCCGGCCCGTCGGAGGGACTCCGGTACCCCGATCATCGACCGATAATCCAGCCAGAGCGTCGCGGACCGGACCAGCGGCAGGCCGATCCAGAAAAGGACCGGGTGCTCGTTTCTCCGGGCACGCGCCGACTGGTGGAGCGTTTCGTCATAGCCGCTGCCGATGACGTATTCGGCGTAGCTGCACGGGGCTTCCTCCAGCGCCTTCCGGACGAGAGCCCCCTCCGGGCCCTTCCCGAAGGCCTGTTCGGGAACCTTGCGCCGCCATTCCAGGCTCCACCAGACCCCCTTTTCGGCGGGCGTCGTGGACCAGCTCCGGAGCCACTTCTGGAGCCCCGCTCTTCCAGAGCCGATGGGGTGGAGAAGCAACGGCTCCACGCGGCCGGTCCTTTCGAGCAGGTAAGCCTGCCAGGGAGCGAGGGCCAGGAGCAGACCGGCCGCCATCAGGCCCAATACGGCGGCGCGGCGGCGGTCTCGCCAGGCGAGAACGCCCAGGACGGGAACGGCCACAAAGGCGGCTGCGGGCGTCACGAGCGACGATCCCACGGCCAGCGCGCCGAGGGCGAAGGCCGGCAAGGCCGCGAGCGGCCGTCCGGGCGCGGGCCAGAGCAGGACCGTCACCGCGACCAGGAACGCTCCGAGCGTCTCGGACATGACGAGGGCCTGCTGGCGCGCGAGCCACGGGTTGAAGGCCAGGAGGGCGAGCGCCACGAGGGCACCTCTCCGGGACCGACGCCGGGCGGCGAGCCAGACGAAGAGAAGCGTCAGGACCGACAGGACGAGCTGGACGCGGAGAAGGAACGGAACGCCGGACACTATCCAGCCCGCCGCTCGGATGAACAGGGGGTAGCCGGGGGGGACGGCGGAGAACGGGTCCCCCGGAACGAGATACGCGGATCCCGAAGCGAGATCCCCGGCCTGGGACAGGAACCGGAGACTGTCCCCTGTGACCGGCGTCCACCTCGAGAGAGCCACCCGGATGAAGAGGCCGGCGAGGAGAAGCAGAACGGCGGCGAGGATCTCCTTCTTTTCGTCCGCGCGCATCAGTTCGCCGTCGACAGCCCGAGGCGTTCGCGCCGGTAGCTGCCGGACTGGACCGACTCGCACCAGGGCAGGTGGGTGAGGTACCAGCCGACCGTGGCCTCGAGGCCCGAAGCGAGGTCATGCCGTGGCGTCCAGCCGAGATCGCGGCGGATCTTCGAAGCGTCGATGGCGTAACGGCGGTCATGGCCCGGCCGGTCGGGGACGAAGCTCTTCAGGGCGGCGTACGAGCCGATCCCTTTCTCGCGGAGCTTCGGGTTCCCGCTGGCCGGGCGGAGGCGCTCGAGCTCCTCGCAGAGAAGGTCGACGAGCTCGAGGTTCGTCCGCTCGTTGTTTCCGCCGAGGTTGTACTTTCCGCCGGGCGCCCCCTTCTCGAGGACGGTCAGGATCCCCGCGCAGTGGTCCTCGACGAAGAGCCAGTCGCGGACGTTTCCGCCGTCACCGTAGATCGGAAGCGGCTTTCCCTCGAGCGCATTCAGGAGCATCAGCGGGATCAGCTTCTCGGGAAACTGGTACGGCCCGTAGTTGTTGGAGCAGTTCGTGATCAGCGTCGGCAGGCCGTAAGTTTCGCGGAAAGCGCGGACGAGGTGGTCGGCCGCGGCCTTCGAGGCCGCGTACGGCGAGTTCGGGGCATAGGGAGTCTCCTCGGTGAACGCGCCCGTCCTGCCGAGCGAGCCGTAGACCTCATCGGTGGAGACGTGGAGAAAGCGGAAGGCGCGTCGGGTCGCCTCGCCTTCGCCGGCGAGATGGGCCCGCGAAGCGTCCAGGAGCTCGAAGGCGCCGTTGATGTTCGTCCTGACGAAGGCCCCGGGGTCGTCGATCGAACGGTCGACGTGGCTCTCGGCGGCGAAATTGACCACCGAGGCCGGCTTGTAATCGCGGAAGAGGGTTCGGACCGCCTCACGGTCGGCGATGTCCCCCTTCACGAACACGTACCGCGGGTGGGAGGCGACTTCGGCGAGGCTGTCGAGGTTCCCCGCGTACGTCAGCTTGTCGAAGACGACGACCTTCGCGGCGGACTTCTCGAGGGCCATCCGGACGAAGTTGCATCCGATGAAGCCCGCGCCGCCGGTGACGATCATCGCGCTCATGGTCCCTCTCCGTGCCGCCGTCCGCCGAGTCTATTCCGGAAGCTCACGCGGCGGGCCGCAGGCGGCCCGAGACGCCTCCGGAAACGATGAACGCCATCGTGTCGGCGCTCGTCGAGGAGAGCGGCGTGACCCGGTTCCTCGGGACGAGGAAGACGTGCCCGGCGAAGGCGTACGACTGCGGAACGTAGACGGCGACGAGCTCCTCGAGCCCCGGAGCCTCGAGCGTTTCGCGGGTCGCGAAGCCGACGAGCCGGGGGCCGTCTTCAGCGGAGAGCGCCACGGCGACCGGGCGGTCGAAGCCCTTCCGCTCGCCGACGAAGGCGTTCACGAGGTCGCGCACCGATCCGTAGACGAGCTTGACGAACGGGACGCGCCGGAAGACCCCGTCGAGGAGCTCGAATGCCCGCTGCGTGACGAAGTTCGAGGCCAGGAAGCCCACGAGCGTCACCGCCGCGACGGTCGCCACGAATCCCGCCCCCGGAAACGGGATTCCGAGCATGCCGTCCAGCTTCAGGAAGACGTTCCAGAGGACGAGGACCGAAACGACGGCCGGGACGAAGACGATCAGACCGCGAAGGAAGTATCTGACGAGATGACGCATGCCGCCTCCCGCGCGGAGCTTGCCACGGCGCGGGCGAAAGGCGTCAGTCGAGATCGGCGGCGAAAATGACCTCGGGCTTTCCGGGCGAACGGATGCCGACGACGGTCAGTCGGACGCGCCCGTCCTTCTCGAACGCGAGGCGCATGTAGCCCGGGACGCTCTTCGCGAACAGCGTCCCCTCGACGGGGTCGGCCGGAGTGACGTGTCCCGGCCCTCCTCCCGCTCCGCTCACGAGGTGCCACGTCGGCCCGCCGGGCGCTCCATGGATCACCTGAAGGCTGTGGTCGTGGCCGGCGGCCCAGAGAAACGGAGGCGTCGGGTCGAACGCGCGCGCCATCGTTTCCTTGAAGTGGCGGTACTCCGCCGAGACCATCTGCTGCGGCGAGGCGAAAGCGATCCGTCCGCCGACGCCGAGCGTCCCGATCACGGGGAGGGGGAGCCAGAGCCAGCTCTTCGTGTGGGTCAGCGGGAAAAGGTGGTCGCGCCAGCCGAAATGGGATCCGCTCCGGCCGCCGCTCTCGAGAGGGTGGTGGGACAGCACGACCGTCCGGCGGCCCGGCGCCGGACGAAGCGCGTCCCGGAGAGCCGCGACCACATCTTCCTCGCTCTTCTCGGCGCAGGGAGACGCAGCGCCCGTGGGCTTCTCGAATCGATGGAGGAACCAGGAACTGTCGAGGACGACGAGCCGGACGGCGGGGGAGACGTCCAGAACGACGGGTCCGGGACAGCCTCCCTCCGGGATCATCCGGACGTTCGGCGCGCCGCGCGCGTCCACGAATTCCCCCTCGCGGCGGATGGCGTTCCAGCCGTCCTCTCCCCACTGGCTCCAGTCGTGGTTCCCGGGAACGACGAGCCCCTTCCCTCCGGCGGCTGCCGCGGCGACCTCGCCGAGAAGTCGATTCTCCATCTCGGCGCGGTCCGGCGCGCCCGGGGCCGGGAGCCCGGACGGGTAGAGGTTGTCGCCCAGGATCGCCACCGCGTCGGACGCGCGATCCCGCGCAGCGGCGACGGCGAGCGGCTGGAGGACGACGGAGGAGGCCGGAACCTTCGTGCCGGCGTCTCCGACGAGATAGACGACGAATCCCGCCTCGGCCGCCCGGGCCGGTACCCCCGAATGAAGGAGAGCCGCGAGGAGGAAGGCGGAGCGGACGGGGCGGAGGCTCAAGGCGGGCTCTTCCTGCCGGCGACTCTACTCCGGATGGCGCGGCGGTGGTCCATTTGCATCATGAGCCCGGGAAAGGAAAACGGGGTATCATGTCGAACATGAGACTGCGTCTCAAATCCATCCCTTCCCGCACGCTCGCCGATCTCGCCGCGGGGGAGGAGGGAATCCTGGATGGGATCGAGCTTCCCGGGCCGGACGCCCGCCGGCTGATGGAGCTCGGCTTCGTCCCGGGCACGCGGGTCCGCGCCGCGGGCGCGGCTCCTGGAGGGGATCCCCGCGTCTTTCGGGTGGACGGCTCCGAGATCGCGCTCCGCCGCGAGACGGCCCGGCACCTGCTGCTGAGGCGGGAGGGAGACACCGCGTGAGCGCCGTGCCGGCCTTCGGCGGGACGGGAGCGGGCCCGAGGCTCCCCGCCGCTCCTCGCGCCTCGAAGCGCTTCGTGGCGCTGGTGGGCCCGCCGAACTCGGGGAAGTCGACGCTTTTCAACCGCCTGACCGGGATGCGCCAGAAAGTGGCGAACTTCCCCGGCGTCACGGTGGAGGAGCGGCGTGGGCAGGCGAAGCTCGGCCATGGTCGCGAGGTGACGCTGATCGACCTCCCCGGCGTCTACAGCCTCCTGCCGCGCTCCGAGGACGAGCGGGTGACGCACGACGTCCTGATGGGGCAGATGGCGGGGACGCCGAAGCCCGACGCCATCCTCCTGATCCTCGACGCGACGAATCTCGCCCGCCACCTCGTCCTCGCGGCGCCTGTCCTCGCCCTCGGCCTCCCGACGCTCGTCATCCTGAACATGGCCGACGAGCTGAAGAGCCGCGGCGGCGACCTGGACCCCGCGGCGCTCGCGAAGCAGCTCGGAGCCCCCGTGGCCCTCACGAGCGCCGCCCTCGGTGAGGGCCTGACGCCGGTGAGGGAATTTCTCGATGGTGCGCTCGGCGTCCCGGCCTCGCTCGACCTGCCGGTCCTGCACGACGTTCCGGCCTGCCGGGCATGGGCGGCCGGGATGGGGGAAAGGGCGGGGTATTCGGCCCCGGCGCCGCCCATCTGGACGCGGCGTCTCGACGCCGTCTTCCTCCACCCCGTGTTGGGCCCGGCGGTCTTTCTCGTCGTCGTCGTGGCCGTCTTTCAGGCGATCTTCACGCTCGCGCGGCCGCTGATGGACCTCGTCGACCGCGCCGTCTCCGCCTCGGGGGCCTTTCTCGGGACGGTCCTTCCGGCGTCGCTCTTCCGGGATCTCCTCGTTCAGGGAGTCTGGGGCGGCGTCGGCTCGGTCGTCGTCTTCCTGCCGCAGATCCTTCTCCTTTTTCTCTTCCTCGGGATCCTCGAGGATTCGGGGTACCTCGCGCGGGCGGCGCTCATCGCCGACCGGACGATGGCGAAAGCGGGACTCCAGGGGAAGTCCTTCCTGCCGCTTCTCTCGGCCTACGCCTGCGCCGTCCCCGCCGTCCTCGCGACGCGGACGATCGAGAACAAGCGCGACCGGATCGCCACGATCCTCATCGCGCCTTTCATGACCTGCTCGGCGCGTCTCCCGGTCTACACCCTGATCATCGCGGCCTTCATCCCGGAGCGGGCGCTCCTCGGCCCGTTCTTCGGGACGCGCGCGGCGGCGATGCTCGGCCTCTACGTTCTCGGCTTCCTCGCGGCGTTCGGCACCGCGCGGCTCCTGAAGTCCTCGGTGCTGAAGAGCGAAGGGACGCCGTTCCTCCTGGAAATGCCCCCCTACCGCTGGCCGACGCTCCGGCAGATCGGCCTCCGGCTCTACGACCGCTCGAAGATCTTCCTCCGCCGGGCGGGGACGGTGATCCTGGCGGTCTCGATCGTCCTCTGGGTCTTTTCGCACCTCCCGCCCAGCGGGGGACGGCCGCCGAAGATCGCCGACAGCGTGACCGGGACCGTGGGCCGCGCGCTCGAGCCCCTCGTCGCGCCGCTCGGCTTCGACTGGAAGATCGCGATCGGCCTTGTGACGTCCCTCGCCGCGCGGGAGGTGATCGTCGGGACTCTCGGGACGATCTACGGGATGGAAGGGGACTCCCGCTCGGCAGGCCTCCAGGCGGCTCTCCGGCACGACCTGACGCCGGCCGGGGCCGTGGCGCTTCTCGTCTTTTTCGCCTTCGCGATGCAGTGCATGTCGACGATCGCGGTCGTTCGGCGCGAGACGGGGGGCTGGAAATGGCCGGCGGTCCAGTTCGCCTGGATGAGCCTCCTCGCTTACACGGGCGCCTTCGTCGCCAACCGCCTCGTCACGGCCTTCCTCGCGTAGAGCCGCCGAGGTGCGCCTTTCGGGGTCCAATCTCGGAAAACGAGTCGGCGCGGCATTAGAATTGGGTCTATGAAGTTTGTGGTCACGGTCGACCGCGACGAGGACGGGGCTTTTGTCGCCGAGTGTCCGGCAATTCCCGGATGCGTCAGCCAGGGCGCAACCGAAGGCGAAGCGCTGAAGAACATCGAGGACGCCATCCGCGAGTGCCTGGAGGTCAGGGCTGAGCAGGGGATGCCGTTGACCGTCTCCGTTCACCAGGTGGACATCCCGGTTTGACTGAGAGTTTGCCGCTCCTGTCCGGGCGCAAGGTCTCGCAGGCGTTCGTCAGGCTGGGGTGGCGGGTGGCGCGGCAGCGAGGAAGCCACATCATTCTCGTCAAGCCGGGGCACATCGCGTCACTCTCCGTGCCTGACCACCGCGAGGTAGCGCGCGGGACCCTGCGCTCGCTTCTCAGAGCCGGCGGCGTGGAACTCGCCGAATTCGTGAAGGCGGCCGAATGACTTATCGCGGCGGCGCAGGAGTAGCGCGCTGTTCTCCGCGGGTTCGCACTGCCTCATGCAGCCGCTGGCCCGTCGGGGAACACATAAGAAACAAAAGTGACGCGACCCAGACCGTTCTGAGCCGCAAATCGTTGTACTCAAGGAGCTCGGCGGCGGCCCACTCATCGGCGGCCCAATGAAATTGTGGCAGAGCTTTCGACGCTACCGAATGCTCGTTTTCTTCGCGGCGGTACTGTTCTTCATTGTCGCTGGAATGACCGGGGCGTGTGGCGCTCACCGCCGTCCAGCCGGTCCCAATGCAGAGGAGCGCCGCCTCTTGGAATCGGAGCCGCTTCCGTACACGGTGTCGGTGGTGCCGTGGGATCCGGACACGTCTAAGCGGTTGGGGAAAGATGCGGGCGCATACGCTCGGTCGCTTGCAGAACTGTTGGCAGAGAGCCACGCGTTCCGGAGCAACCGTATGGAAGCCGAGCCGGGGTCCGATACGGATCTCATAGCCTCACCAACGGGGGTCTATTGCAACACGGCGATCGTTCCGTTTTGGACCATCCTTTCGATTGGCCTGGTGCCTACGGTGTTTGATGAGGAGAACTGCGATTGCATGGTGCTGCGGTCAGCGAAGTTGCCGGCAGCCGGGTCGGTCGAGGTTGGCGTCGAGTACAAGGGGCGCGTGGTGATGGGATTGGCGGCGGTGCCGCTTGGCGCACTGCCCGGTTGGTCTCACGGGTCGGCGAGGGAAGACACGCGTTACCGTGTGCGGTTTCGGCTGGAGGTTATCCGGCGGCGAGGGGAAATTGAGCGGCTTGCCGACCGCAAAGAACCCTGAAGTTGGTTGGAGTCGCGCTGCAGGTGCGAGGTTGGGGAGTCAGAGGCCGCCGCTTCGAACCGGCACCGGCTCGACGGATGTGAGCGTCGAGCGCGTCTTCCCCTTCCGGCGGTCGAGCCGCTCCCGCAACGCCTCCATGTAGACGTAGAAGACCGGCGTGACGAAGAGCGTGATCATCTGTGAGAAGAGGAGGCCGCCGACGACGGCGAGGCCCAGCGGCCGGCGGGACTCGGCTCCCGCGCCGAGTCCGAGGGCGATCGGAAGCGTCCCCATGAGGGCCGCCATCGTCGTCATCATGATCGGCCGGAAGCGGACGACGCAGGCCTCGTAGATGGCCTCCTCGGAGCTCTTGCCGGCGCGCCGCCCCTCGATGGCGAAGTCCACCATCATGATGCCGTTCTTCTTGACGAGGCCCACGAGGAGGATGACGCCGACGAAGGCGTAGATCGAGAGCTCCGTCTTGAAGATGAGGAGGGTCACGAGCGCGCCGAAGCCGGCGAAGGGGAGGGCGGAGAAGATCGTGAGCGGGTGCAGGAAGTCCTCGTAGAGGATTCCCAGCACCATGTAGATGACGAGGATCGCGACGAGGAGAAGGAGGCCGAGCCCTTTCTGGGAGGCCTCGAAAGCCTGGGCCGTCCCCTGGAAGCTCGTCTGGAGCGTCGCGGGAAGCGTCTCGCGCGCGATCTTGCCGATGGCCGTCGACCGCGTCGCCCAGCGAGACGCCGGGGGCGAGGTTGAAGGAGATCGTCACGGCCGGGAGCTGGCCGGCGTGATTGACCGCGAGCGGGCCGACCGTCTGTTCGAACTTCGTGAGGGCGGAGAGCGGGACGAGGTCGCCCCTTCCTGAGCGGACGTAGAGGAGCTGGAACGCCGACGGATCGCGCTGGAACTGCGGGAGCAGCTCCATGATCACCTGGTACTCGTTGTTCGGGGCGTAGATCGTCGAGATCTGGCGGGAGCCGTAGGCCGTGTAGAGGGCGTTCTCGATCGAGTCCGGCGTCACGCCGAGCGCCGCCGCCTGGTCGCGGTCGATGGTCAGGTACGCCGTCGGGTTGCGGAGCTGCAGGTCGCTGTTGACGTCCTGAAGACCCCGGATCCCGCGCATCTTCTGCTCGAGGAGCGGCGCCGACGCGTAGAGGTCCTTCGTGTCGGACGCCTGCAGGGTGAACTGGTACTGCGCGCGCGTGAGGGCCCCTCCGAGCCGGATCGGCGGCAGGTTCTGCGGGTAGACCCGGAGGCCCGGAATCTGCGCGAACTTGGCGCGCAGCTCCTGGATGATCTCGTCGACGCCCGAGCTTCCTCTCGCTGCGCGGCTTCAGGCGCATGAAGATCATCCCCGTGTTTCCGCCCTGGGCCATGTTTCCCCGGTTGCCGCAGCTCGACATGAAGCCGTCGACGTTGGGGTCGGCCTGGACGACCGCGGCCGCGGCCTTCTGGTGCTCCACCATCGCCTCGAAGGAGATTCCCTGCGCGGCCTCGGTAGGCGAAAAAATCTGGCCCATGTCGTTGCTCGGGATGAAGCCCTTCGGGACGATCCGGAAGAGCAGGATCGTGGCGAGGAGGATGGCCGCCGAGAAGGCCATCATGAGTCGCTTCCGGCGGAGGGCCCCCTTCAGGCCTCTCTGGTAGAAGGCGAGGATGGCGTCGAAGACGCGCTCGGAAGCGCCTGTAGAACCGGCCCGGCCTCCTCTCGCCGTGCGCCTTCAGGTAGCGCGCGCAGAGCATCGGCGTCAGCGTCAGCGACACGAAGCCGGAGACGAGGATCGCGACCGCGATCGTGACGGCGAACTCGCGGAAGAGGCGTCCGATGATCCCGCCCATGAAGAGGAGGGGGATGAAGACGGCCGTCAGGGAGAGCGTCATCGAGACGATCGTGAAGCCGATCTCCTTCGTGCCGTTCAGGGCCGCCTCGAAGGGCTTCTCGCCCATCTCGATGTGCCGCACGATGTTCTCGAGCACGACGATGGCGTCGTCCACGACGAACCCGACCGAGAGCGTGAGCGCCATCAGCGACAGGTTGTCGATGCTGTAGCCGAGGAGGTACATCGCCGCGAACGTCCCGGCGATCGAGAGCGGCAGCGCGAGCGTCGGGATGACGGTGGCCGAGAGGTTCCGGAGGAAGAGGAAGATGACGAGGACGACGAGGACGAGCGTGAGCCAGAGCGTGAACTTCACGTCGCTCACCGACTCGCGGATCGACTCCGACCGGTCGAAGAGGATGTCAGCTTCGCCGAGGCGGGGAGCAGCGCCTCGAACGACGGGATCAGCTTCCTGATGTTCGAGACGACCTCGACGGTGTTCTCGCCGGGCTGCTTCTGGACCGCGAGGACGACCCCGCGGGTGGCGCCGTTCTTGTCGACGTACCAGGCGGCCGTCTTGTCGTTCTCGACGCCGTCGATCGCCCGGCCGATGTCCGAGACCGCGGACCGGCGACCCGTTCCGGTACGCCACGATGAGGGGGCCGAAGGTGGCCGCCTCCGTCAGCTGGCCGGTCGCCTCGACCGTGTAGGCCGTCGTCGGGCCCCAGAGCGTGCCGGTCGGGATGTTCACGTTCGCGGCCGCCACGGCGGCCGACGCCTCGTCGATGCCGATGCCCCTCGTGGCGAGGGCCCGCGGGTCGAGCTGGACGCGGACGGCGTACTTCTGCGCGCCGAAGACCTGGACCTGCGCGACGCCCGAGACCGTCGAGATCCGCTGCGCGATGATCGTCTCGGCGTACTCGTCGATCGTCGAGAGCGGGAGCGTGGGCGAGGTGAGGGCCAGGTAGAGAACCGGCTGGTCGGCCGGGTTCACCTTCTGGTAGGTGGGCGGGCTCGGCATCTCGGGCGGAAGCTGCCGCGACGCGGCGCCGATGGCCGCCTGCACGTCCTGCGCGGCCGCGTCGAGGCTGCGGCTCAGGTTGAACTGGAGCGTGACCTGCGTGAGCCCCAGGACGCTCGTGGAGTTCATGGTGTCGAGGCCGGCGATCGTCGTGAACTGCCGCTCGAGCGGCGTCGCGACGGCCGAGGCCATCGTCTCCGGGCTCGCTCCGGGGAGCGCGGCCGTGACCTGGATCGTGGGGAAGTCGACGTTCGGCAGGTCGGACACCGGGAGGAGCCGGTAGCCGACGATGCCGAAGAAGAGGATCCCCAGCATGACGAGCGTCGTCGTGACGGGGCGGCGGATGAAGACTCCGGAGATGTTCATCGGCCGGCCTTCCGCGCTCTTCGGCGCGCCCGGCGGGGCGGGCGCGGCTTCGGTCTTCTCGGCGATCCGGACGCCGGGGGCGAGCCGCAGCTGGCCGTCCGTCACGACGCGGTCGCCCGGGGCGAGGCCCGACGTGAGCGAGGGCCCACGTCGCCCCAGTTCCGGCGGACGACGACCGCCCGGATCTCCACCGTCGAGTCCGGCTTGACGGCCCAGACGTAGGTGCCCGACTGGCCGGTCTGGATCGCGTCGAGGGGCGCCACGACGGCGTCCTCGTCGACCTTCAGCGTCAGGGAGACATTGACGTACTGACCCGGCCAGAGGGCGCGGTCGCGGTTCGGAAACGACGCCTTGAGCATGATCGTGCCGGTCGTGGAATCGACCGCGTTGTCGACGAACGTCAGCTCGCCCGTCTCCGGCTTCGCCCCCGGCGGCGTGGCGACGACCGGGAGGCGGGCCCCGGCGAGCGCCGCTTGACCTCTCCGAGGCTCTTCTCGGGGACCGCGAAGGAGACATAGACCGGCTCGACCTGGTTGATGACGACGAGCGGTTTGTCGTCGTTCGCCTTGACGATGTTTCCCTGGTGAACGAGGAGGCTGCCGGTCCGGCCCGGCACGGGCGCCGTGATCCGGCAGTACTCGAGGTTGAGCCGGGTCGTCTCGATGGCGGCCTCGTCGGCCTGGGTCGTCGCGCGGAGGGCCTCGGAATTCGCGCGCGCCTGGTCGAACTGCTCCTGCGTGATGTACTCCTTCCGGATCAGCTCCTCGTACCGCTTGAACGTCTGCTCGGCCTCGGTCAGGCGGGCGCGGTCGCGCGCGAGGTTCGCGCGCGACTCGGCGAGCGCGGCCTCGAACGGCCTCGGGTCGATGAGGAAGAGGAGGGCGCCGGCTTTCACGTCGTCTCCCTCGCGGAAGCCGACCTGGGTCACCTCGCCTCCGACCCGGGGCTTGACGGCGACGGTCGAGTACGGCTCGACGTGCCCGATGGCGAGACCTCGAGCGGAACCCCGAGGCGCATGACGTTGCCGACGCGTACCGGAATGGGGGGCGGCGGACCTCCGGCCTTCTTGGCCCCCCCGCAGGCGGCGGCGAGGGCGACGGGAGGAGCGCGACGGCCAGGCGGCGACTTCTCATGGAGCTTCCTTCACCTTCGGCTCGATCGAGCCGACGTCGTGGGCGAGCTGGGCAAGAGAGAAGAGGAACTCGGCGCGGGCTGCGACCTCCTGCGCACGGGCCGAGGCGAGGGCGCTCTCGGCGGTGAGGAGGTCGAGAATGCTCCCGACGCCGGCGGTGTACCGCCCGCGCGTCACCTCGGCGCTCTGGCGCGCGCTCGCGAGGAGGTCGCGCGCCGTCCGCGTCCGCTGCGCGGCCGTCTTCACGTTGTAGTAGCTGGCCCAGACCTGCTGGATCACCTGCTGCTCGACGCTGAGCGCGGCCGCGTCCGCGGCTCCCCGTTCCTCTTCGGCCCGCCTGAGGTCGTACTGCTTCTGGAAGCCGGTGAAGATCGGGATCCGGAGGAGGACGCCGACGGAGTAGAGGTCCGTGGAGCTCGTGGCTGCCGACCCGCCGAAATACGTCCGCCCCCCGGTCGCCGCGCCGCCGAGCGTCGGGTAGAGGTTCGAGCGGACCGACGCGACGTGGCGCTCCGCCGCGATCGCCGCGGAGCGCGCGGCGGCGAGGTCGGGCCGCTGCCGCTCGGCCTCGGCGATCAGGTCGTCCACCGTGCTCGTGACGCGGTCGAGGTCGAGGTTCTCCGGCAGGTCGCCAGCCTCGACCGGCGTGTTGGCCGGGACGCCGAGAGATGTGGCGAGGGCGCCGCGAATCACGGCGATCTGGCCCTGCACGGTGTCGTAGGCGAGACGTTGCTGCGACGCGGTCGTCCGCGCCTGGAGGACGTCGGCGATCGTCGCGACGCCGGCCCGGTGGCGCTCTTCGGCCGCACGGAGGTTCTCCTCCGCCTGCTTGAGGCTCGCCTCCTGCGCCGAGAGGAGCGACTTGGCTCCCTCGTAGAGGTAGTACGCCTGCAGGACCTGAAGGATGACGTCGTTCAGGACGGCGTCGTGTCCCGCGTTCGCCTGCGCGAGGAGCGCTTCGGCTTCCGCGACGTCGGCCGCGCGTCCCCCGAAGTCGAAGAGGAGCCAGTTCAGGATCGCCGTGGGGCCGTACGTCGTCTGGTAGTAGATGGTCTGCCCGTTGAAAGCCGCGTTTTTCTGCCGGAGGTAGAAGCCGTCCAGCTCCAGGTTCGGGTAGTACTCCGACCGCTTGCTCCCGACCGTGGCGGCGGCGGCCCGCGCCCGGAACCACGCCTGCCGGGTGGCGGGGTTGTTCCGGAGGGCGACGTCGACCGCTTGCGCAGGGGAGATCATCTTCGGCGCCGCCCCGGCAGGGGGGAGTTCCGGCGGAGCGGCGCCCGGGGCCGTGGCCGGCGGCGCCGGCGGCATCGGCGCCGCCATCAGCTTTTCCGGAGCCGGGGGCGTCGACGCGTCGACGAACGCCTTCGGGCGCATCTCCACGCAACCCGTGACGAGCGCGGCCGCGGCGGCCAGCGCTGCGGGAGGCCACCGCTTCATGACGCCTCCTTCCTCCTCGCGATGCCGTGGACGAACGTTCCGCAGATGGTCCCGGATAGGGTGCCCGGCGTGTCCCCCGTCTGCCGGTAGAGGAGGGCGCCGCGGAGCATTCCGAGGAAGAGCTCGGCGCCGATGCGCGGGTCCACGGGGCGGAAATCGCCGAGCGCGGCTCCCCGCGCGAGGGTCTCCCGGACGAACGCGACGAGCGCGTCGCGCCGGCCCCGGACTTCCTGCTCCCGCGCCCGGAGCCGCCGGCCATCCCGGTGCGAGATCATGTAGAACGACGGCCGGATCCAGAAGATGCGGAGAACCTCGCGGGCAAGAAGGGCCAGGGTTCCGGCCGGTGGCCGGTCGACCAGCCCCGGATCGGCGAGCACGGCGTCCATCTCGTCGAATCCGCCGAGGACGGCCGCGTAGTAGAGATCGTTCTTCGTCGGGAAGTAGCGGTAGAGCGTCCCCTTCCCGACGCCCGCCTCGCGAGCGATCTCCTCGGTCAGGACGTCGTGAAAGCCGCGGCGGGCGAAGACGTCCGTCGCCGCCCTGAGGATCAACGACCTCTTCGCCTCGCTTCGCGTGCGCGCCATCGTGTCGACGGAACGGACTCTGCAGTTCCGTTATCGCATCTTACGCGAGGCGGGGCGGGACGGTTTATCCGGGGTTGCGATAGCCTCTCGGCGTGATCTAGCTCGTCGAAAGGAGCTCCCTCGATGAAGAAACAGATTCTCGCAGCCGCCACAGCGACGGCCGCCGCCGTCCTCATCGCCACCGCCTCTCCCCTCGGCGCCCAGTTCCAGGGGCCGCTGCCGAGCCAGAACGCGAAGGTCATGCAGCGGATCGGCGTGACCGACTTCACCGTGTCGTACAGCCGTCCCAACGTGAAGGGGCGGAAGATCTGGGGCGAGCTGGTCCCTTACGACAAGCCGTGGAGGACCGGGGCGAACGCCGCCACGACCTTTACCTCGACCGACGACCTCGAGGTCGAGGGGAAGAAGCTGGCGGCGGGCTCCTACAGCATCGTGACGATCCCCGGGAAGGAGTCCTGGATCGTCGCATTCAACAGGGACCTCGACCTCTACAGCAAGACGGACTACGACGAGAAGAAGGACGCCCTCCGGGTGACGGTCAAGCCCGAGGACCTGGGGATTTTCTCCGAGACCTTCACGATCGTCTTCCGGAATGTCACGCCCGACAGCACGCAGCTCACCTTCAACTGGGACCGGCTGCGGGTCCCGGTTCTCCTCAAGGTCGACACGAAGGGGCTCGTCCTCGCGAAGGGGCGGGCGGCCGTCGCGGCCGCGAAGGCCGACGACTGGGAGACCCCGCTCGCCGTCGGGCGGACCTTCTTCAACGAAAAGGTCGGCAACCCGGGTGAGGCTCTGGCGCTCGCGGACCGTTCCATGTCGATCAAGAAGACGCTGGGGAACACCGCCCTGAAGGCTCGGATCCTGGCCGCGGACGGGAAGTACGCCGACGCGGTGAAGGTCGGCGAGGAGGCCATCGCGCTGGCGAAGGCCTCGCCCGACAAGCCGAACATCGAG
This sequence comes from uncultured Acidobacteriota bacterium, assembly GCA_963721385.1. Classification (GTDB taxonomy): domain Bacteria; phylum Acidobacteriota; class Thermoanaerobaculia; order UBA5066; family UBA5066; genus DAOMFB01. Next base: position 378,202 of record CAVRJB010000016.1, on the reverse strand, counting down.
GCGTTCGAGAAGACGCTCGCGGAGTGGAAAGCCAAGAAGTAGTCGGGAACGGCGGGGCGCAGCGACTCGCGCGCGGCGCCCCGTAAACTCCCCGCGTGCCCGCGCGCGAGAAGCTCTTTTCGGCCCGCTACTTCACGATGTGCGGGTTCACCTTCACCGTTTTCCTCTCGGCATTCCAGATCTTCCCGACGGCCCCCTACCGGATTCTCGACCTCGGAGGGGACAAGTTCGCCGCGGGGCTCTTCCTCGGCCTCCAGACCTGGGCGTCGGCCGTCTCGGCCCCCTTCACCGGCGCGCTCGGCGACCGGATCGGACGCCGGAAGATGCTCGTCGGCTGCAGCCTCGTCGCGGCCGTCTTCTCGGTTTTCTATGCCCTCGCCCCGACGTGGCCGCTTCTCGTCTCGTGCGTCCTTGTCTACGGCGTCTTCTGGTCAGGCCTCCTTTCCGCGTCGACGGCCTACATGACCTCGATCATCCCGTCCTCCCGCCGCGCCGAGGGGATCGGGTACTGGGGGATGTCGGCGATGCTGGCGGTTGCCGCGGCCCCCGCGCTCGGCCTCTTCCTCTACCGGAAAGGGTGGACGGCGGTCTGCGTCTCGTCGACGGTGCTCAACCTCGTCATGGCGGGCATCGCCTTCTCGCTGGACGAGATCCGCCCCTCTCGCCCGGAGGGAGAGGACCGGCAACGCCTCGCCGACCTTGTCGAGTGGCGCGTCCTGGCCCTGTCCGCCGGCCTGTTTCTCTCCTCCTTCGGATACGGCGGTGTCGTCAGCTTCGCGGCTCTCTGGACGGACCAGAACGGCATTGCCCCGCGAGGGATCTTCTTCACGACGTTTGCCCTCGTCCTCCTCGTGACCCGGGCGTTCAGCGGCCGGCTGGCCGACCGGATCGGGCCGCGAAAGCTCCTGATTCCCTGCTTCGTCCTGACGGCACTTTCACTGTTCCTCGTCAGTCTCGCGACGACCCGGGCGCTGCTCGTCCTCTCGGCGGCGCTCTACGCCGTGAGCTACGGCAACATCTACTCTTTCTTCGTCGCCCATCTCCTCCCGCACGTTTCTCCGGAACGGCGGGGAGGCGCCTTCGGTTCGCTCCTCGCCGTGCTCGACACCGGCATCGGCACCGGTTCGATGGCGCTCGGCTTCCTCGCCGACCGGGCCGGCTACCCGCGCGCGTTCCAGGTCGCCGCGGGCCTCGCGGCCTTGTCGCTGCCGGTCTTCCTCCTGATCGAGAGGCGGTTCCTGCCCCGCGACGCGGGTCCCCACTGATCTGACGGGGGAGCAGCCCGGCGGATCTGCTGAGCGGCTCGTCCACGGCAGAGAGCGCGATCAGCGGCGGTGTAGGCCGGAACCATCCTGCTCACACGTGCTGATCGACGAGGATCGGGTTTCCATCAGGGTCGACAGCGATGAAGCTGGCGGGCCCCGTTGTGCTCTCGTCCGCCTGTTGTTGCAACGCACACCTTGCGCCTTCGATGCCGCTGCAGTTCGCGGACGTCGGTGAAAGAGGCGAGCTTCTGGGCGTTTTGGTCCCAGCCGGGGTTGAAGGTGAGGATGTTCTTCTCGAACATCCCTTGAAAAAGCCCGAGCACATGATCGCCGTTCTTCAAGATCAGCCAGTTCTGGGAGGCATCCCCGGCGAAGGCCTTGAAACCGAACTTCTCGTAGAACCTCCTCGACGCCTCGATATCCTTGACTGCCAGGCTGATCGAAAACGCGCCAAGGTTCATGCTTTGCTCCTTTGGATACGGAAGCGATTCTTGCCGAACTGATATTTCCCAAGGCGTTGCCATCACGGGAACGACCGCTCGAAGCGACTCTCTCCCGTTGACACGTTGATGGAGTAGAACTCGTAGGACCACTTGTAGCTCTCGCTCGGAGACCCGCGTCCGAGGTCCAGGAAGCGAATGAGGTAGATCCGGTCACCGAGGACCCGACTCTGCAGTCCGGGGTTATTGCCGAGCGTGTCGTCGGCCGCGGAGGTCAGGAGAGGAGTGTTCAGGACAGCGAGAAGGTCGGAGCGGACCCGCTGCGATACCTTCCCATCCCCGGCGATGTGGTACAGGTAGACGTTGTCGTCGGCTGCCTCAGAGCCGCCGGGCAGGGCCTTGCCCAGCGCCACGAACCGGTCGAGCGCCTCTGAAAAGCTGATGGTGACCATCCCGATTCTGTCGAGGCTCCCCGACACCCACCGTCCATCCTTGAGGTCGTAGATGGAGAAGTCGTTTCGGAGTCTGCCGCCGCCCAGAGCTTCCAGGCCGCGACCGTACTCCGGCGTCAAGAGAATTCTCCGCCGCCTGGTGTCCATCGCCAGGAGCGGAAAGTCTCCGCTGCGCGGGAACCTGGCGACCGGCGTCACTTCCATGCGCGGGAGCTTGACCTGCATGAGGTGGTCGCTGCCTTTGTAGTTCTTCTTCCAGGTGAAGAGACTGTCGGTCTTCGGATCGTACGCGGACTGGGAGAAGTTGAGGTACGGCTGCTCGAACCTGAGCATCTGCCGCCTGTCGAAACCATCGGCCCCGAATGCGGTCACGTAGTGGTGGTTGGACCAGTACTGTTCGCGGTCGCGGAAGTCAACCGGAGGAGAGAAGAAGAAGATCTTCGAGGTTGCTTGTCCAGTGCTCGCGGCTGGCTGGTTGCCGTCGGATTGTCGGGCCGGCTCGTCGCGCGAACACGAGAAGAACCCGCTCAGCATCAACGGCAGGCTGAAGGCAATGAACACTTTCCTCATGGGCTACTTCTTTCGAAGCGACCGCACGACCGCGAGCAAGTCGTCCTTGTATTTTGGATAGTGCGACTTTGCGGCAATCAGCGAAACCTCTGCCTGTACGCCTGGTAAGAGCAAGAGGAATGTGTGCATGATCGGGCCGTCACCGCCGCGTGTTGCATCCATGACGGCTTCCCATGCCTCCCAACCGTTGAGTTGCTGCACTTTGTCGACCACGAGGCTGAACCCTTGTTGTTCGATTTGCGATTGCCGAATGGCACGCAGCGCTTTCAGATCTCGCTCAGAGTCGCGCGGGCTGGCCAAAACAAACAAGACGGTTCGTTCCGCGGGAGCATCGGCACGACCGAAACGAATGCCGTTGCTGTTGCTCTTTGCCACCCAGCCGTCAGGAACCGTGAAGGCGACCAGTTTTTGAGGGTCGATATGCACCACGCCCGCCTGCGTCCAGCCGCTGAACAACAGGATCAGCGAGACGATGGCCGCGGATTGCCGGGAGCCACGCATGGTTGTCCCTCCTGCCGAGGCGATGAGTTGCCCCGGATCACGGCACCTTCACCCGCTTCGAGTCCCAGTACATGTAGACGATCAGGGCGAGGTAGAGGATCCCCGCGAGGAGCTCGCCGTTCGCGTTCTCGAAGCTGTACGAGAGCGGGCCGAGGCTCACCCTCGTCTTCAGGTACTTCAGGAGCGCCGCGATGACGCCCATGATGGCGCCGCCGGCGATGAAGCCCGAGGCGATGAGGGTGCCGCGCTAGCTGCGGGCCGTCGCGAGCGTCTCGTCCTTCCCGGCCGATCTTCGCGACGAAGTGCGCGACGAGGCCGCCGATGAGAAGCGGCGTGTTCAGCTCCTGCGGGATGTACATCCCGAGGGCGAAGGCGAGGGAGGGGACGCCGATCATCTGCATCGTCATCGCGACGAGCGCGCCGACGCCGTAGAGGAGCCACGGCACCGGCTCGTTCGACATGAGCGTCTTGATGACGGCCGCCATCGCGTTCGCCTGCGGCGCGACGAGGACCTCGCTCTCCGGGTGGGCCGCCGACGGGGCGAAGCCGTAGCCTGGTTCAGGAGGAGGATCACGAACCCGACCGTCAGCGACGCGACGATCGTCCCGAGGAACTTCGACCGCTCCTGGACCGCGGGGGTGGCGCCGATCCAGTAGCCGATCTTCAGGTCGGTGACGAAGCCGCCCGCCATCGAGAGCGCCGTGCAGACGACGCCGCCGATCAGGAGCGCCGCGAGCATTCCGGCCTTGCCCGGTGAGCCCCGCGGCGACGAGGAAGATGGAGGTGAGGATGAGCGTCATCAGCGTCATCCCCGAGACGGGGTTCGTCCCGACGACGGCGATCGCGCGCGCGGCGACCGTCGTGAAGAGGAACGAGATGACGATGACGACGAGCGAGCGCGATGAGCGACTGCGGCGTCGGCCGGTCCGAGCCGGCGAGGACGCCGAACCGGAAGAAGAGCCCACGTTCCGAGCGCCACGACGAGGATGCCGACGAGGACGAGGCCCATCGAGACGTCGCGGTCGGTCCGCTCGGCTCGCCGGGGCCGCGCCCGCCCGCTTGCCGCCGAAGAGCTCCTTGAAGCCGAGCCAACGCCTTCGCGATGATCCGCCAGCTCCGGAGGATCCCCATGATCCCGGCCGCGGCGATGGCGCCGATCCCGATCTGCCGGACGTAGGTCGCGGAAGACGGCCTCGGCCGACATCGAGCCGATGAGCGTCCCGCCGGTCGCCGGCGGGACCGCCGTCCCGAGCTGCGCCCCGAAGTGGGCGACGAGCGGGACGAGGAGGAACCAGGAGAGGAAGGAGCCGGCGCAGATGATCGCCGAGTAGCGGAGGCCGATGATGTAGCCGAGCCCCATGACCGAGGAGAGGACGTCGAGCTTGAAGACGAGCTTCGCCTTCTCGGCGAGCTCCGTCAGGACCGGAAGCGACCGCGACGTGAAGACCTCGGCGAACGCCTCGAGGTGGATGATGAGGAAGTCGAAGATCCCGCCGACCGCCGCGGCGGCCGCGAGGACCTTCGCCTGCTGGCCACCGGCCTCGCCCGCGACGAGCACCTCGGTCGTCGCCGTGGCCTCCGGGAAGGGGAACTCCCCGTGCATCTCCTTCACGAAGTAGCGGCGGAGCGGGACGAGGAAGAGGATGCCGAGCGTCGCCGCCGAGGAGCGCGACGAGGAAGAGCTTCACGAGGTCGACGTCGAGGCCGAGGATGAAGAGCGCGGGGAGGGTGAAGATCGACGCCCGCCACGACAGGCCCGGACGCGGCGCCGACCGACTGGACGATGACGTTCTCGAGGATCGTCGAGCGGCGCCGGAAGGCGTAGCCGAGGCCGACGGCCAGGATCGAGATCGGGATCGCCGCCTCGAAGACCTGTCCCACCTTGAGGCCGAGGAACGCCGCGGCGGCGGAGAAGACCGCCGCCATCACGAGCCCGAGGCCCAGCGAGCGGCCCGTGAACTCGGCGACCGGCTGAGCCGGCGGGGACGATCGGCTCGTACGTTTCGCCGGGTTTCAGCGGGCGGTAGGCGTTCTCGGGCAGGGTCCGGCGGCTCGTCTCCACGGATGACCTCCGATTGCTGATTCTTGTGTCGGGCCGGGGCAGCTTAAGGGGGGGCTCCGGCGAACGCAAGGAACGGGGAAGGGCGATACTCCGAGGGGAGGCGCCCATGCTGACCGGTCTCGACCACCACATCGCTCAGGCCATCCTCGGCATCGACACGCTCTGGGGAGGCGACGTCCGGAATCCGTCCGGAACGGGACGTTTCATCGCCGACTGCTGGTTCTCCGACGAGCCGCCTCCCGCCGCATACACGCACCCGGCGGCCCCGCGGCTGAGGGAGACGGGCGGCGTGACGGCGAAGGAGAGGGACCTCGCCGCGTTGGACGCTTACCTCGCGGACGTGGACGTCAGGGGCTCGATCGCGGCCGTCGCCGCCGAAGCGGCGCGGATCGGAGGCCTCCGGGGCGCCTACCTTTCCGGGCTCGCCCTCTGCCTCGACGTGATGCGGGACCTCGCGATGGAGCTTCTCGGGCGCGGGGAGAAGGTCCCGTACGAACGGTGCGTCCGCGCCGCGACGGGCCGCGCCCCCGAGCCGTCGCGCCCGGAGGAGAAGCGGCGGCACGTGGCGGAGCTCCTGGGTACGACGGGGCACGCTTCGAAAGACCGGCCCGGGCTCCTCGCCGCGGTCGATGCGTGGCGGAGCGAGAGACTCGTCGACGGAAGGACCATCCCGCAGCTCGCTCCCGGGATCATCGCGGAGCTCGACGCCCTGACGCGGAAGAACGTCCTTCCGTACCTTCCGGCGGACCTCCGGGGCGTGCCTCTCTCGAACGTCGCATTCCTGCCGATCGAGAACGCCTGGTTCTCAGGCTCCATGAACTATCTCGGGCGGGCGCGCCGGCCGGACGGGTCGCCGGAGTACGAAGCGACCTACGAGCTGAACGCTTCGCTCCAGATCTCCGTTCCCGAGTTCCACCAGCTCGTCAGCCACGAGGTCGTGCCCGGCCATGTCACGACGTTTGCGCTTCTCCAGGGCCTCTGGGTGCGGCGCCGGGCCGGCTTCGAGGCGACCGTCCTGACGATGAACACCCGGTACGCCGCCCTCGCGGAGGGGATCGCGAACAACGCCCTCCTGATGGCCTACGGCGTGACCGATCTAGCGGCGATCCCGGACCAGGACGTCGTCATCGGCCTCCTTCTCGCTCTCCTACAGGACGACGCGAAGAACCAGTCGTCGTACCTGACGTGGAGCGAGGAGAGGCCGCAGGCCGAGGTCGCGGCCGTCCTCCGGAACGACTGCCTCGTCTCCCCGGAGCGGGCCGACAAGCTCTCGGGAGCCTGGGGACGGCACCCGCTCCTCGGGCGGATGAACCTCCCCGGTTACCGCTTCGGAACGGAGAAGGTCGCCGCGCTCCGGAAGGCCCACCCGCCGGAGAAGGTCCTGCCGGTTCTCTTCAGCGCGGCGGGACTCGTCGACGTCGTGACGGTCGACGCGGCGCTCGACGGCGGCGCCCGGTAGGCGGATCGGAACGCCGACGATGGATCGGGTCTCAGCGGTCGTGGTCGGAGGGGGCGCGGTCGGGTGCGCCGTCCGTGGCAGCTGGCCGACGCGGGGATCGGGAGCGTCGTTCTCCTCGAGCGGAACCCGCGGCTCGGCGAAGGGCAGTCCGGCAGGAGCAGCGGTGTCGTCCACGCCGGGATCTACTACGCCGAGGGGAGCCTGAAAGCGCGGCTCTGCGTCGAGGCGAACGCACGGATGTACGAGCTGGCCCGCGCGCACGGGATCCCGTGCGAGAAGACCGGCAAGCTGGTCGTGGCGTCTTCGAAGGAAGAGCTTCCGGGACTGGAAGAGGTGCGAAGCCGGGCACTCGCGAACGGGGTGCCGGGCATTCAGGCGCTCACGGGCCGGGAGACCACGATCCTGGAGCCGGCTCTCTCCGTCGAAGCGGCGCTCCTGATCCCGACGACGGGAATCGTCGATGCGCCGCGGCTCGTCGGAACGCTGGCGCGGCTTGCGGAGGGGAAGGGAGCGTCGGTCCTGACGGGCTTCGAGGTCACCGCCATCCGGCCGCAGCGCGGCGTCTTCGAGGTGACGGGGCGGCGCAGCGGCGGCGCGGCCGAAGTGGAGACGTTCGAGGCGGAGGCGGTCGTCAACGCGGCGGGACTCCGGTGCGACGAGGTGGGACGGATGGCGGACCCCGCGCTCGAGGCGACGGTGGTCCCGCTCCGCGGCGAGTACGCCCGCGTCAACCGCCGGCACCGCCCCGAGCTCTGGCTCTCCGGCCGGAACGTCTACCCGGTCCCCGAGCGGCTCGACCTCGGCGACGAGAAGCCGATGATGGTGGGGACGCACCTGACGCCGACCTTCGCCCTGGCGGCCGACGGCTCGACGGCGCCGGGAGACCTCTTCACCGTCGGGCCGGAGTTCCGGGTGGCGCCGTCGCGTGACGACTACGAGACGGACCGCTTCCCCGTGGACCTCCTCGTCTCCCGCGCGAGGCGTTTCATGCCGACGCTCACCGTCGACGACGTCCAGCTCGACTACGCCGGGATCATGGTCCACCTGAAGGGCGTGAACGACTGGATCGTCCGCCGCGACGAGAAGCACCCGTCCTTCGTCCAGCTCCTCGGCATCGACTCACCCGGCCTCACCTGCTGCGTCGAGATCGGGAAGCTGGTCCGGAAGATGCTCGTCGGCTGACAGCCAGGCGGCTCGTCCGTCCGCCCGGACCTGAATCGCCTCAGGCACCCCTTCGCTGAACTCCCAGCGCCGCCGTCGCCGTGTCGTGGACCGGGGTCTCGACGCCGGCCTCGCGGCCGAGGCGCGAGACAGCTGCCGCAGAGGTCGTCGATCTCGGTGGGCCCGCCCGCCTCGAGGTCGAGGAGGAAGCTCGGCTTCATCCCGGCGCCGAGCGAGTCGATGAACGCCAGCGTCTTCGCCTCGTCCTCCTCCGTGACGGGGATCCCCCGCGCCCGCGCGACGGCGCCGACCTCCCGCACGGCGCGCGAGAAGAGGAGCTTCCCGTACGGTGCGGCACGCACCGGCCCGACCGGGGAGCGCGCGAGGCCGCAGGCGGCGGCCATCGAGGCGATGAAGGCCAGCTTCCGCCAGAGGTCGGCCGTGATGTCCCGCGAGACCGTCACCTCGGCGCCCGCGTCCCGGAAAGCCGAGGCGATCCGCTCGACGCGCTCCGAGGTCCCGCCGCCGAGCTCGCCGAGGGTCACCTTCTGGAAGGGGCTCCGCCGCTCGACGATTCCGGGGGCGACGCGCGCCACGCTGACACTCGTCAGGCCCCCGACGATCCGCTCCTTCGGGACGCCGGCCTCGATCAGCCGTTCCGCGGCCTCCACGCCGTTCAGGAGCGGGACGACGTCCGCTCCCGCGCCGGCGACGAGGCGAACCGCCGGGGCGACGTCCGCGAGCGAGTAGCACTTCACCGCGACGATCGCGACATCGGCGGGCCCGAGCCGCGCGGGATCCTCCGTCGCGGAGACCTTCGCGGTGAAGGACCCGTCAGGAGTCCGGACTTCGAGGCCCCGCTCGCGAATCGCGTCGAGATGGGCTCCGCGGGCGAGGAACGTCACGTCGTGACCCGCGCGGGAGAGAGCCCCGCCGTAATGCCCGCCGACGCCCCCCGCGCCGAAGATCGCGAATCTCACGTCGTCCCCCGGATCTCCGGTGCCGGAAGGCGCCGCCTTCAGTTGCCGGTGCCCTCGACCGCCGAGACGAGCTGCCAGCCTCCCCGGATCTGGGTGGCGTCGCAGTACGTTTTCAGGCACTGCACGTTGTTCAGGCAGGCGAGGACGGCCTGGCAGGCGTCGTTCGCGCTCTGCGTCGTCGGAGCCTGCTCCGTGACCTTGCAGTACCCGGAGTAAGACGGATTCGACAGAGTGCAGGTGACGGCGCGGGTCTGGGGGGGAGAGTCCTGCGCCGGATAACCCTGCGGAGCGCCGGCGGCGAGGGCGGCGAGGAACAGGACGGGAAACACGAACATGGCTGTCCTCCTGACTCCCTCCGCCGGCTCTCAGGCGAGGAGTGTCCAGACGTACTTCACGACCCTGCCCCCGACGTCGGACGAGCGCGTTCCGGAGAGCTGAAAGCTCTTGCCGAAATCCACCAGCCTCGGTGCGTCGATCACGGCGGTCGGCTTCTGCGCGTCGCGGACGATGACCTCCACGACGTCCGGATCGGATTGGTTCCCCGAGTCGTCCACCACGACGAGCTGGAACCTCTTCCGTCCGACGGGAAGGGGCTTCGCGGGCGTCACCGTCACCTCGATCGTCGGATCGGTGGTCTCGATCGGCGCGTTCGGCTGGAATTCGGCCATGCGTCTTCCTTTCTTCTCGGCTCGATTCGGGTCTCAGTCTCAGGCCGGACGATATCGCGTTCCGGGGCGTTCGCCGAGCACGGCGGCCGCCCATCGGTCCGTTTTCGGGATGATCGTCACATCCCGTCGCGATCCGGCTCCGCCGGCAGGAAGACCGAGTATCGGGCGTAGAAGATGACCGCGGCGAAGCGCTCGTAAGGCGACGGCGCGCGCCCTCCGCGCCAGTTCGACCAGACCTCGACGGCCTCGCGAGCCTGCTCGACGCTCAGCACCTCGGAGAGGGAGGGGTCGAGGGGACAGGCGAGGCCGTCTCCCTCGCCACGTACACAGACCACCGCCCGGCCTTCTCGCTCCGCATCGACGCCGCCCTCCGCGTACAGGACCAGTGGAGAAGTCCGATCGCCGGCGTCAAACTCGTCCAGGCGCTGGATCAGATCGAAGAGGGTGCCCCTGCTCCCCATCACTGCTGCCCCCCGCATCGCTCTCACCGCCGCCGCTGCGCCCCCGCGGATCCACCATTTTGACCTGCCGGGACACCCGAGGGATCCCGCTTTCTTGAGAAAAAAGACGGCCCGCTCTTTCGAGCGGGCCGCGCCGGCGGGGAGCCGGTCGCCCCGGATCACGTCCGCGGGGTCAGCCGCTCACGCACTGCTCGTAGTCGAAGTCGGCCGCGGGAACGGCCCCGAGGAACGACGTGACGACCGAGCCCCAGCGGTCCTCGGGAAGGACGTTCATCGGATGCTCGATCAGCTCGCCGCCGTCCGCGGCGGCGAAGCCGAGCTCGCCCTCCAGCACGCTCCGGAGGCGGACCTCTTCGCCGCGGAACCAGTCGCGGGCCCCGGGCCCGGTCGGCAGGTCGCGGTAAGAGTCGCTCGCGGGGGCGACGGCGAAGAGCCAGCCGGCGCCGTAGGGAGAGGCGTTCAGGAGGCCGGGTTTCCGGGCGAGGCGGCTGTTGACCGAGACGACGCGTCCGGAGACCGGCGCCGGCAGGAAGGCCTCGCGGCCGTTCGAGCGGAGACGAACGGCCGGCTCACCCTCCCTGAGGAAGGTGCCGCGCCGGGGCAGCTCCACGAGCGCCATCTGCGGGAAGAGGCGCTGCGCGAGGTCGTCGAGGCCGATGGTGAGCCCGCCGCCGAGGCCGGCCTTGAGCCACGCATGTCCCTTCGTGAAGAAGCGGCGGGTCGCGAGGGCGAGTCCCTCGACGTCCTCCATTCCCTGCTGGCGCCGGCGGAGGGCGAGAACCCCGCGCACGATCCCGTAGACGATCAGGATCGGCGCGAGGGCCGCGGCGAGGACGGCCAGGAAGAAGAGGAGCCGGACGAGAAGGCCCGCGAGGAAGATTCCGGAGGCCTGGAGGAAGTCGATGAGGGGTGTCATGGCGGTGCTCCTTTCCCCTATCGGACCTGGAAGCTCGACCGGACGAGGTCTTCCCAGTGCTCCGGGTCGAGGTCGCGCGCGATTCCGTGAACGGGCGTGCCGCCGTCCTGCGCGAGGACGGGAGCTCCCGGGTGGAAGGCCTGGTTGAGACGCTCGGCAGCCTCGGCGAGGAAGAGCCTCGCCTTCTCGCCGGAGACGAGCTTCCTGAGGTTCCGGGCGAGCCCCTTCGGCTCGACGCGGAAGAGCCAGCCGGCGCCGTACGGGTCGCGATGGAGCGCGTCCGGGGCGGTGGCGGCGGCTTCGTTCACCGCGACCACCGTCCCCGAGACGGGAGCGCGAAGCGGGAAGCTCCTGCCGCCCGCGCGGATGGCGAAGGCCGGCTGCCCCTGCTTCACCCGGCGGCCGAGGGTCGGCAGCTCGATGCCTTCGAGGGTCCCGACGAGGTCGTGGCCGAAGTCGTCGATCCCGACCGCGACGCCGTCCGGCTGCGGGCGCGCCCAGGCGTGTCCCTTGTGCAGGTGGACGCCGTCGGGGACGTAGAACCAGTCGGCGAAGCGCCACGCGGCCGACGGGACGCGGACGCGGGCCGGGCCGTTCAGGTAGCGCCAGAAGGGGACGAAGAGGGCCAGGTAGAGGATGGCGAGGCCGTATTCGACCGCCTTCGTGGCGTAGGGGCTGAGAAGTTCGGATTCGTGCATCTTCGGCTCCTTCTCAGTGCCCGTCGGGGAAGGCCGGGTGGGGGGCCATCACCGGCATCCGGTTCACGATCCAGCGGAAGACGACGACACCGAGGGTGACGATGGTCAGGGAGATCAGGATCTCGGCCGCGCTCGGGACGTACCGGTTCGGGAGCGTCCAGTTGTACGCGATCAGCGAGACGTTGAAGCGGTTCAGGAGAATGCCGAGGACCGTCATGACGCCGGCGGCGCGGGCGAGCTTCACGTTCTCGTTCCGGACCGCGACGGCGAAGAGGATCGACGGCAGGAGGACGAAGCCCAGCGTCTCGACGAGCCACCAGGCGCCCCAGCCGGTCGGGAGGAGGTCCCAGCGGCCGGAGCCGGCGAGGCCCTGGAGCTTCAGGAAGAAGTAGGCGAAGAGGACGATCGCGCCGCCCTTCGCGAGGCCGAGCGTGATCCGGTCCATGTCGACGTGCTCGTTGGGGTCGAGCCGATCGTGGAAGGCCTTGTGCGAGAGCGAGCTTTCGAAGATGACCATTCCGATGCCGGCGCAGATCGAGGAGATGAAGAAGAAGATCGGGAGGAAGGGCGAGTACCAGAGGGGATGGAGCTTGCCGGGGGTCATCAGGAAGAAGGCTCCGAGGGAGGACTGGTGGAGCGTCGAGAGGGTGACGCCGAGAACGATGATGCCGATCGAGAGCGTACCGAGGAGCCGCCGCAGCTTCGCGAGGCCGAGCCACTCGAGGGCGGCCGGGGCGAACTCCAGCCCGAGCACCATCAGGTAGAGGAAGACGCACCAGCCGACCTCGTACATGACCGCGGTCGTGCCGGGCGTCAGGAAGAACTGGTAGGGAAGGCGCCACGGCTGGCCGAGGTCGACGACGAGGCCGATGAGGACGAAGAGGTAGCCGAGGAAGCCGGTCAGGATCGCCGGGCGGAGGACGGGCTTGTAGAGCTTCTGGCCGAAGATGTAGACGGCGCAGGCGACGGTGTAGCCGCCGGCCGCCAGCGCGACGCCGCTGATGACGTCGAAGGCGACCCAGAGACCCCACGGGTAGGTCTGCGAGAGGTTCGAGACGGCGCCCAGCCCCTTCGCGAAGCGGAGGACGAGGCAGGGGATGCCGGCCGCGAGGATGACGGCGATGACGAGGTTCGGGAGCGTGAATGAGGCTCCGGACGTAGTCCCGCGGGGCGAGGCCGAGGAAGATCTTCTCCCTCACCCAGGAGTTGGCGGCCATGGCGGTGGCGCGAGGCGTGTCACTCATGGCCTTCCTCCTTCGCCACGTCTTCCTTCCGCTTGTTGAAGGCGAAGAGCCCCATCAGGAGCGGGGGCCAGAGGGTGATGACGAACGGGACCGCGGAGAGCGCCCCGTCGGCCATCTCGGGGTACGACTTGGCCGAGACGTTCTGCGGCATCCGGAGCGACTCGAACGGCACGTCGGAGATGTAGAGCCAGCTCGTGCCGCCGGCCTCGTCCTCGCCGTAGATCTTCGGGAGGTACTTGCCGGGGGCGCCGTAGATCCGCTTCTTGGCCTCTTCGATCAGCTCGGCGCGCTTGCCGAAGGTGAGCGCGTTGTTGGGGCAGGCCTCGGCGCAGGCTGGGGGCTTTCCCTCGGCCTGCCGCTCGGCGCAGAAGGTGCACTTCCGGACGATCGGCACGGCCTTCGAGAACTGGTACTTCGGGACGCCGAAGGGGCAGGCCACCATGCAGTAGCGGCAGCCGAGGCAGCGGTCCGCGTGGTAGATCACCGGGCCGTTCTTCGTCTTCTCGAGCGCGCGGACCACGCAGCCCGACGCGCAGGCCGGCTCGACGCAATGCATGCACTGCGTCTTCGCGAAGCGGTCGTCGCCCGCGGGGCTCTTCGTCGTCCCCTGATTGACGACCGTGAACTGGTCCGGGCCCGTCGTCCGGAGCGAGGCGAAGTCGACGTCGGCAGCCGGGTCCGGCAGCTTGTTGGCTTCGGCGCAGGCCATTTCGCAAGAGCGGCAGCCGACGCAGTTCGTCGTGTCGACGAGGACCGCGCGAGCCTCGGGGGACGGCCGGCTGAGGGCGGCTTTGGCCGTCCGCCCGACCGGAAGGGCGGCTCCGGCGCCGGCTGCCGCGGCGAGCTTGAAGAGTTGCCTTCGATTCACGTTCATGGTGTTTCTTCTCTTTCCTCTTTTCCTTTTCCTGATCTCAGGTGTTGTGCCGACGACGGCCTGCGAGCTCCAGGAGGCCCAGCATCAGGAGCGCGGCGAGTGCGAGAGGGAAGTAAGCGATCATGACGGGATCACCTCCTTGGAGATCGGGCCGTTCGGGCCCGCGCGGGAGACGGCCCCCGGCTCCGCGGCGGCGGCCACGGCGGCGGCGGCGGTGGCGACAGCCTCGAGGAAATGCCGGCAGCTCTTGAAGTCCTGCGCGAGGCAGGGACTCACCGACACCAGATGGTCGAGCGGCACCATCTTCTTGAAGGGGCAGGCGTCGCAGTAGAGCATCACGACTTCCTTGAGGTAGGGGCAAGTCATGGGGTTGTTTCTCATGGCAACCCATGCTCTGCACGTAACGCGCCAACGCGGAGCCCGTACCGCAAGGCGTTGACGGGAGCGTTCTTACGCGATCAACGCGGGGACGATGCCCGACGTGCCGCGGATCGCTTCGATGAGTTCCTCCACGGGCTCAACGGTCCTCTCGCCGCTGCACCGTTGTGGCGGCGGCTTTCTCGACGTTGAGGCGGCTGTTGAGATTCTCTCCGGCGTTATGCGTTCTTCAACACCACGGCCTAATGCAGAAGCACTGTTGCCAGCCGGGACGGGACGCAATAGTCTCTGGCAGAGACCAGATTCGAGTGAACCCTCCCCCGGCGCCTGCCGATCCGGTGAAAGGAGCTTGTTGATGAACACTCTCTGGATCGTCCTCATAGCGGCGATCGTGATCTACATCGCCTATAACTACGCGCGGCGGGTCGACAGGAGCGTCATCCGCTCCGACGCGAAGAGGGCGACGCCCGCAAAAATGTACATGGACGGCGTCGACTTCATGCCGACGTCCAAAAACGTCCTGTACGGCTACCACTTCAAATCGATCGCGGCCGCCGGGCCGATCGTCGGTCCGATCATCGCGGCGAACATCTGGGGCTGGTTCCCGTCGCTCCTCTGGCTCGTCATCGGCGTCACGCTCGTCGGGTGGGCCAGCGACTACTCGGCCATCATGGTGGCCGTCCGGAACGACGGAAACAGCCTCTCGGCCATCGCATACAAGCTGATCGCGCCGCGGACCCGCCGCATCCTCTTCGTCTTCATCTTCTTCTACCTGATGCTCCTCGCCGGAGCGTTCGTCGGCATCCTCGCTGCCATCCTCTCGGCGCGGCCCGACGTCCCGTTCGGCATCGTCATGCTGGCGCTGATGGGGCTCCTCGCCGGCCAGATGATGTACAAGTGGAAGATGGACCTCGTCCTCGTGACGGTCGTGACCGTCGCGGTGACGATCCTCGCGATGGCGCTCGGCCCGTGGGGCCAGCACAAGGATGACAAGGGCAAGCTCCTCCAGGGCCCGGTGGGCGGGGCGATCGTCTCCCTGAACTCGGCGGTCGATGACATGTCGGGAAAGCAGCCGATCATGTCGCTCGTCGATCCGACGAACGCCGACCCGCGCGTCCCGGTCCCCGGGGCGGACGGCAAGCGGCCGACGACCGCCGTGTACGACGCGGCCACCGGGCTGATCAAGACGCTCCCGAACTACCTCCTCTGGATGTTCTTCCTCTTCGTCTTCTCCTACTGCGGCGCGAACATGCCCATCTGGCGGTTCGCCCAGCCGGTCAACTACATCGGCTTCTGGATCATGCTCATCACGATCGTCCTCTCCGCGGTCGGCATGTTCGTCGCACCGCTGACGGGCGCGGTCGACTCGGCCGGCAAGACGATCGGCGCGTTCGCCCTCGCGCCGCTGAAGGACCTCGGCTTCTCGGCGCCGCTGGCCGGCAAGGCCTGGCAGCCGCTCTGGCCGATGCTCTTCGTGACGATCGCCTGCGGGGCCATCTCGGGCTGGCACGCGCTCGTCGGCTCGATCGGCACGGCGCGCCAGCTCGAGTACGAGACCGACGGCCTTCCCGTCGGCGCCGGCTCGATGCTGGGCGAGTATTCGCTGGCCATCCTCTCCCTGACGGCCGTCTCGATCCCCGGGGCAGGCGGAGGTGGCGGCCGGTTCGCGGCGGGCGTCGGAAAGCTGATCTACGCGGGCACCTTCGGCGCCATCCCGGAGATCTACGGCACCGCGCTCGGCTTCGGGGCCTTCGTCATGATCGTCCTGACCGTGACCCAGCTCGTTTTCCGCGTCATGCGCGTCACGCTGGCGGAGTGGCTGGGCGATACCGTCCCGCTCTTCCGGAACATGCACGTCGCGAGCATCATCTCGATGGGGCTCACGGCGGCGCTCGTCCTCACGGGCACGTGGGTCTACCTCTGGCAGATGTTCGGCGCCTCGAACCAGCTGATGGCGGCGCTCTCGCTCCTCGTCGTGACCGTCTGGCTGAAGTCCGAGAAGAAGAACCCGAGCTACGCCCTCTACCCGATGCTCTTCATGTACTTCACGACGCTCTTCGCCACCGTCGTCACGGCGAGGAACCTCTACGTCACCATCGCAGCCAAGGAAGGGATGAGCGGGCTGCCGGTGGCCGGCGCCTGGGCCATGATCATCGTGGCGGCGCTTCTCCTCGTCGCGGCGCTCATCATCGGCTGGGACGGCCTGAAGGCCTACCAGAAGTACTCGGCGCAGCCCGCGGCGCCGAAGCCGGCGCCGGCGAGCGCCTGACACCCCGGAGCTCCGGAACAGACCCGTCCATCGCCCGCGCCGCCGCGACAACCGTCGCGGCGGCTTTCTTCTCCGTGAGCGCGGGTTCTAGCGCGAGAGCTCCATGACGAGCTTCTTGGGCGCCGGTGAGAAATCCTCCGGTCGTGTGTCGAAACCGTCGAAGAACGCGACGGTGAGCCGCTCGCTTTCCCGTTTGAAGAGTCATCCAGCACGCGCGCTCTTTCGACGGCGGCAGGGGCTCGAGGCGAAGGGCGGCTGGACGGTCCGCGTCGGTCCGCAGCGCGAACCGTTCGGTCTGCCCGACGCCGTTCGTCGCGGTGAGCATCCCGTTCGTCAAAGATCCACGTGCCGGTCGAGAATTTGCGCGTCGGGAACGGGCCGTCCATTCCCGTGGCGCTCCGCAACGTCCAGGTTCCTTCGACTTCGCGCAGGACGGTGGCCGTAGGGGCGACGGACGGCGGCGAGACGTTGCGAGGGCCGAATCGACGCCGACGGCGGCCCCAGCTTCTTCGCCAGCGCGGACGCTTCGGACGAAGAAAAGTTCCCGCCGACGACGAGATCCTTCGACAGGCTCCCGGAGACGAAGGGCGCCGAGCGAAGCTGGCCGTCCACGACGATTCCGAGCCGCCGTCCCACGTTCCGCGACGTCAGCTCGGAGAGTTTTCGCGCGCCCTCGGCCGTCAGGACGAGCCGGATCTGCGAACCGCCTCCGGGGCCGGTTTCAACGTCGGCCGCGGCGATGGCCGAGGCCTCCAGCAGTGGGGCGGAGTCGAGGTAGACGAATTCGACGGCGCCGCCGGGCCAGACCAGCTTGAGCTTCCTCGCGCCGGGATCCTCGGCGGTGGTGACGAGATAGATGCCGAAGAGGTCGCTCGCGGCGGTCGCGATGGGCGCGAAGGCGAGGATGGCGGCCAGAAACGCTCTTTTCATGAAGGGCGACGGGACGCCAGCTCGCCGAGCTCGCGGACCGTCCGGAAGAAGCCTGCGGCGTCCACGGACATCGTGGGGAGGTCCGTGTGGAGCTGCAGGTGCGGCTCGTTTCGACGGACCGACACGCGCCTCGTCGGGACACCCAGTTCGTGCACGGCGGACTTGACGGCGTCGGCCCGGGCTAGGGCCGTCTCGTACTTGTAGAAGGTCGAGAGGGAATCCGGCCCGGCCGGCTCCCGCACCGACCAGCGCTCCTCCTTCATGCCCCGGAGCGCGTCGCGCCCCGACCAGCTCGGCGGGTCGAGGAGCTCCACGTCCTCGACGGGTGGCTTCGCGAGCTTTCCGCGGAGGATCAGGGTGTCGCGCCGGCCGCGGGTACGGGAGATGGCCCAGAGCCAGGGCAGGTCGCGCGGCTCGAGGAAGATCACGACGACGGCCTCCTCGAACGGCGGCTTCGCGGTCGCGAGGCCGAGCTGGACCGCCGTCGTCCCGATCCACCGGACGGTCGCCTTGTCGCCCACCTGCTTCAGCCCGCCCTGGAGCCACTTCAAGGCGGCGTTCCCGCGCCGGACGTTCAGCGCGCTGCCGACGCCGAACCAGCCTAGGACCAAGACGACGAGAGCGATCACCGCTTCGATCATGGGGGGGCCGCGCCGGAAGATAGCAGACGCGGGCGGGCGTGCTAGCGTGCCCGGCGGACGGAGGTCGCACCGGCATGGGCGACGGCTCGAGGTTCCAGGCCCTTCGCGAGTTCCTCTACGGGATGCTTGCGTACGAGCACGTGGAGCAGGCCCGCGACATGCGCGCGTCGATGGAGAACCTCTTCCTCGCGGTCATTTTCGGCGACATGGTGGGGCTCCCGGTGCTCCCGCCCTATTACGCGCTGCGGCTCCTGCCGCACACGCTGCTCGTCCTGCCGGGATGGAAACGCCGCGTCCTTCGCGAACGCCAGTTCGGCGAGGACCACGAGCACCATCTTCACGGGGTCTGAGGCGAGAAATCGGCGATTGAGATAGGCTTCGTGATGCATCTGCATCGCGGCACCGCCGCGCCACATCCGTAGGCTCGGGGGGTCGAGAGAGAAGGAGGACGGGATGGTCCAGAAGAAGACCGAGAGGCCCGGTGGCCTGAAGGGGCTCTGGACGGGCTTCAAGGAGACGATCTACGGCATGTCGGCCCACGACATGAGCCGGGCGGCGCTCCGGACGCGGGCGTCGATGGAGCACCTCTTCATCCTGATCACGATGGGCGACCTCCTGGGGATCCCGATCCTCCCGCCCTACTACAGCCTCCGCCTCCTGCCGCACGTCGTGCCCCAGATCGCGACGTGGAAGCGCCGGATGCTCCGCGAGAAGGACGTTTCGGACGCGATGTTCTGATGCGACATGAGCGGGGAACCCAGATGTGGGTTCCCGTCGCGCAGCGCCACCCTCCGCTCCGGCGCTGCGCGCCCCCCACCGTCAAGCGCGGCCTTCTCATGGAAGGAGCGCCCGAGCGAGAACGAGAGGCAAAAACATGGGAATGAAGGAAGTCTTCGAAAAGAACCCGGGCCGCCGGTACATCATGTTCGGCGGCAAGGGGGGGCTGGGGAAGACCACGTTCTCGGCCGCCACCGCCTACTGGCTCGCCTCGCAGGGGAAGAAGGTGCTCGTCTTCTCCGTCGACCCCCAGGCCTCCCTCACCGACATCTTCCAGAAGGACATCTTCGGGAAGGGGCCGGTGAAGATCATGGAGAACCTCTGGGCGCAGGAGATCGACGCCGACAGCCACATCAAGGCGTACCAGGAGGAGATCCGGAAGAAGATCCGCGACATGTACGGCCTCGAGGCCGTCCCCGAAGAGATCGAGAGCTACATCCAGGCGGCGAGCGCCGAGCCGGCCATGGAGGAGAGCGCGATCTTCGACGCCGTCGTCGACGTCGTCGTCCAGGAGAACTACGACTACTACATCTACGACCTCGTCCCGCTCGGCCACGCGCTCTACTACCTCTCGATGGCCAAGGTCTACGACGAGTGGATCAACAAGGTGACGAAGCTCCGCGAGGAGATGCGCGAGTACGAGGAGATGGTCAGTCGCCTGAAGCGGGAGAAGGACACGGAGCAGGACGAAATCCTGAAGGAGCTCATCTACATCAAGGGGCGGATCAACGCGTCCTCGAAGATCCTGACGGACAAGGAGAAGACGGCCTTCTTCTTCGTCGTGACCCCCGAAGACATGATCATCGTCGACACCGAGAAAGCCGCGAAGCTCTTCGCCCAGTTCGACGTCCCGATCGGCGGCTACGTCGTCAACCGCGTCATCCCCCACGAGCTGATCAGCCAGAACATCCCCGACTACCTGCGCAACCGGATCCAGATGCAGGACAAGTACCTCGACAGCATCCGGTCGGTGTTCGGCAAGGACGTCCTCGCGTACGTCCCCGAGCTGGAGCGCGACGTGACGGGCCTCGCGATGATCGAGAAGCTCGCGAAGATCATGTACGGCGACGGGAAGCTCGGCTGAGCCGCCGGACGAGGAGGAGACGGTCATGCCCGACATCCAGACCTCCATGCGCGACTACATCCAGCAGCACGCCAGCCTGAAGTACATCTTCTTCGGCGGGAAGGGGGGCGTCGGCAAGACGGTCTTCGCGGCCGCCACGGCGCTGCACAACGCCCAGCTCGGCCGGCGGACGATGCTGGCGTCCACGAACCCGGTCCACAGCCTGTCGAGCCTTCTCGGCCAGAACGTCCTCGGGAAGCACACGCCCGTCGACGGCGCGCCGAACCTCTGGGCCTACGAGATCGAGACGAAGGAGACGATCGAGCGCTCCAAGGTCGAGATCCGCGAGAAGATCCAGTGGTTCCTCAAGTTCGCCGACATCAAGACGAAGGCCGAGGAATTCGTGGAGTCCGCCACGATGAACCCCGCTTTCGAGGAGTCGGCCATGTTCGAGAACATGATCGACCTCATGTTCAAGAACGAATACGACGTCTACGTCTTCGACACCGCGCCGACCGCGAACGCGCGGCGCCTCCTCGGCATGTCCAAGGTCTACGGGCTCTGGGTCAACAAGATGCTGAAGAGCCGCGAGGAGGCGAAGACCCTCCGCGAGATGCTCTCGTTCACGAAGAAGAAGGAGGAGGACCCGCTCATGGCCTACCTCATCTCCTTCCGCGAGCGGATGGAGCACGGCCGCGTCCTCCTGACCGACCCCGAGAAGACGTCGTTCTTCTTCGTGACACTTCCGGAGGCTTTGCCGATTGCCGTCATCACCCGCTTCATCCAGTGGTTTCACGACTTCGGCATTCCCGTCGGCGGCGTCCTCGTCAACATGCTGATCGACAAGGCCTCGGTCGGCGCCGACGCGGCCGACTTCGTCAAGAACCGCGTCGCCATGCAGGACGAGCACATGAAGACGGTCTGGCAGAAGTTCGACGGCAGCGTCCGGGCCATCCTGCCGCTCTATGAAACGGAGATTCGCGGCATTCCGATGCTGAAGCGCCTCGGCGACGCCATGTTCGTGTAGTAAGGCGACAGCGGTATCCTGTTCAGGGCTTCTCCGATGCCGGCCGGATGTCGGCGAGGAGGATGAATGCGTTCTCTCGCGGAGTTCACCAAGACCACGCTGATCGGTGGCGTGCTCGTCCTCCTGCCGGTCTACCTGAGCGTGCTCCTGCTGCTGAAGGCGCTCGCCGGAGTGGCGGGGCTCGTGTCGCCGATCGCCCGCGGACTGCCGGAGGCGCTGCCGTTTCGCGACGTGCTCGCGATCCTGCTTCTGATCGCGGCCTGCTTCGTCTGCGGAGTCGCGGTGCGGACCGGTCCGGGCTTGCGGGCGAAGAACGCCGTCGAGCACGCCCTCCTCGAGAAGATCCCCGGCTATGCGCTCATCCGCGGACTCGCGGGCCGTATCGTCGGCAAGGAAGACGAGCAGACCTTCACGGTCGTGCTCGCCGAGATCGAGGAGGCGCTGGTTCCGGCCTTTCTCGTCGAGGAGTGCGACGACGACCGTGTCGCCATCTTCGTTCCGTCGGTTCCGACGCCCGCTGCGGGCACGATCTACATCATCGCGAAGGCGCGCGTGCATCCGGTGGATGTGCCCTTCACGCGTGCGGTCAGCGTGATCTCGAAATGGGGCGGGGGCTCGAGGGAGCTCCTGGCGGGAATGAAACGTGCCGAGGCGCCTTCCACCTCGGCCGTCGCGTGAGCAGAAAGCCGGTCCGTATGTCTTCTTTCCGTCAAACGGCGTCGAGACGGGCCGGGTCGTCACCCCGGCAAGGAAAGCGTGTTTCAACAACAACAGGAGGACGAAGATGAGCAGAAGAGCACTGGGCGGGATTCTCCTCGGGGCAGCCCTCGCATGGGTGTGCCAGACGTCGAGCGCGGCCGACGCGGCCAAGCTCGCCGCGGACGCGAACGCGAGCCTCAATAAGCTCTACTCGCATGTCCCGGCCGCCAAGTCGATCGGGCAGAAAGCGCACGCGGTTCTGGTGTTTCCCAGCGTGACGAAGGCCGGCCTCGGGGTCGGCGGCCAATACGGCGAGGGCGCGCTGCTCCAGAAGGGCAAGGCCATCGGGTACTACAGCACCGCGGGCGCGTCGGTCGGCCTTCAGATCGGCGCCCAGACTTACGGCTACGCGATGTTCTTCATGAACCCCGGGGCCGTCGCGCAGCTCGACAAGGCCGAAGGGTTCGAGGTCGGCGTCGGCCCGACCGTCGTCGTATTGGACGAGGGAAAGGCGAAGGCGATGACGACCACGACGATGAAGGACGACATCTACGCCTTCATCTTCGGCCAGAAAGGCCTGATGGCGGGCCTCGGCATCCAGGGCAACAAGATCACGAAGATCAACCCGAAGTAGGCCGCGCGAGCGGCCGGGAGACGGCGGATCTGCGCTGAGGGCCGGGGACGACCACCCGCCGCTCTGAAAACCTGGCGAGCGCCCGGCCCCGACGGACAGGAGATGGATGTGGCGGCAAGATTCCTCATCGAGGTTCCTCACGAAGAGGCCACCGTGGCGTGCGCCCGGGCCATCGAAGTCTTTCTGAAGAGCGGCTCCCATTACCTGACCCACGCGGACTGGGGGTGCAAGGACGGCGTCCACAAGTCGTGGATGATCGTGGAGGTCGACAGCAAGAACGAGGCCCGCAACATCGTGCCCCCGGCCTTCCGTCAGCAGACGACGGTCGTCCAGCTCAACGACTGGACGCTGCAGGACATCGAGGACATCTATCGCCATCACGGGCGCTAGCCGGGCTCGGCCGCCGAGGGACGTTCGTGAACGGATGACCCGCCCCCAAAAGGAGCTTTCGCTCCGGGGTCGAGGATGGCGAGCCCCCGGCCGCTCTGTCCGGGCGAAGGGTCCCGCCGAAGGCGCGCGGTGGGGAGCGCCGCTCCTCCTCGTCTTCCTTGCGGCGTGCAGCTCCGCTCAACGTGCGACCTCCCCGCCATGGCCGGGGAGCGCGGAGTTCGCGATGCGGTGGGACCCGGCGGCCGGAGGGCCGAAGACGCCGCAGGAAGTCCTGGCGCTCCTCGGCGCGCGCGTGCCGGCCCCCGAGAGATACGAAGTCCGCTACTACGACTTGCCGACGCCGGCCTCGGCTCCGGCAAACGCGGTCCCCGTCCTCCGCGAGCGGACGAAGGCCGGCGGGAAGACCGACTTCCGGTTGAAGTACCGGTTCCCCCGGCCGCTCACCGTGGCGTGGGCCTGCCCTGCAGGGGAAGGGTTCGAGCCGGAAGAAGAGGCGGACGTGTCGGTCGGGGAGGGCGGGAAGTCCGGCCGGGTCTACTCCTACTCCTGCACGCTGAAGGCGAAGGCACCTCCCCGTTCGCTGAACGCGGTCCCGAAGAGCTGCTCGGCTGCGATGACGCGATACAGCGTCGAAGGCCTCAAGGTGGAAGAGTGGCTGATGCCCGGCGGTGCTCGGACCATCGAGGTGTCGAGGCCGGCCGCCGACACCGCCGAAGAGCTCGAAAGCTTCCGGCAGGTCGCGGAGAAGCTCTTCGCCAGTGGCGCGAAGCCTTCCGACAGAAGCAAGACCGAGCTCGGCGGCGACTGCCCGTGACGGGCCGGTAAAGCCCCCCGGCGGCGCCGCTACGACGTCGCCGGCTCCGGGGCGTCCTCGTGCTCCTGGACGTCGCGCAGGTGGTACTTCTTGATCTTGTTGTAAAGCGTGACGCGGTCGATGTCGAGAATCCGCGCCGCCTGTGTGACGTTGCCATGCGCGTGCTGGAGGACGTAAGCGATGTGCTGCTTCTCGATCTCCGAGAGCGACGCGGGCCGCTCGGGGACCGGGCCGTGCCCCGATAGCGAGAGGCCGAGGTCGGCTGCCTCGATGACGGGGGACTTCGCGACGACGAGGCCCCTCTCGAGGACGTTCCGGAGCTCGCGGACGTTCCCCGGCCAGTCGTGGGCCATGAGGAGCGAAATCGCCTCGGGCGAGACCCGTTCCACGTCGCGCCCCATCTCGGCGCCGAGCCGCTCGAGGAAGTGGTCGACGAGGATCGGGATGTCCTCGCGCCGCTCGGAGAGGCGGGGGAGGCGGACCGCGATGACGTTCAGCCGGTAGAAGAGGTCCTGCCGGAACCGCCCCTCGGCGACCGCCTTTTCGAGGTTCCGGTTCGTCGCCGCGATGATTCGGACATCGACGGGCACCGACTCGGTCCCGCCGACGCGGGTCACGCGCCGCTCCTCGAGGACCCGGAGGAGGTCGAGCTGCAGCTTCGGGCTGATGTCCCCGATCTCGTCCAGGAAGAGCGTACCGCCGTTCGCCGCCTCGAATTTCCCCTCGTGGCGGCCGGCCGCGCCCGTGAAGGCGCCCTTCTCGTATCCGAACAGCTCCGACTCGAGGAGGGTCTCGGTCAGCGCCGCGCAGGAGACCGGCACGAACGGCTTTTCGCACCGGGGGCTCTCGGCGTGGATGGCGCGGGCCAGGATCTCCTTCCCGGTGCCGCTCTCGCCGAGGATCAGGATCGTGGAGGCGCTCCGGGCCGCCGTCTTCGACAGCTCGAGGACGTCCCGCATGAGCGGGCTCTTGCTGACGATGTCGTGGAACCGGTGCTCGCGCTTCAGCGCCTTCCGGAGGATCAGGTTCTCCCGGACGAGCATCTGCTGCCCGACGATCTTCTGGATCATCAGGGAAAGCTCCTCGGGATCGAACGGCTTCACGATGTAGTCGTAGGCGCCGAGCTTCATCGCCCGAACCGCGGTGTCGACGGTGGCGAACGCCGTCATGATGACGATCGCGATCTCGGCGTGCTTCTCCTTGACCCGTTTCAGGACCTCGAGCCCGTCGATACCGGGCATCTTCAGGTCGACGCAGAGGATCGACCAGTCGCCGTCCTCGACGGCCTTCAGGGCGGACTCGCCGTCGGGCGCGCTGCCCAGCGTGTAGCCGTCCTTCTCGAGCCAGCCGCCCAGCGACTCGCGGACGATCTCTTCGTCATCGACGATCAGGATGCGGGTGTTCTTGCGACTCATGGGAACTCTCCTCGCGGAGGTGTTGGTGGATCCGCTCGCGGCACTCGCCGCACAGGTGAGGGGTCTTGACGTCGACGTCGCGGAGGCTCGCGGACCGCGCCATGGCGCAGCCGGCGGTCCGGCAGTGGACGAGGCCGAAGGTGTGCCCCAGCTCGTGAACGCATTCTTTCTCGAGTCGGGCCAGGAGGACGGCGGGGGGCGCGGGGACGGCGTCGAAGCCCGCGAGGCGCGCCGTCGAGACGACGGCCACGCGTCCGTGGAGCTGCGCTTCGCCGAAGACGAAGGTCAGGATCGGGATGAAGAGATCCGCGTCGGTCACGCCGAGGACGCGCCGCACCGCGGGCGGCGTCCGCCCGTCGAGCCAGGAGAGGATCTTCCCCGAGGCGTGCTGTCCCCGGCGCGGGTCGAAAGCCTCGACAGGCCGCTCGGCGGGGGTATGCGACTTCACCGGCAGGCCGAACTCGGCCGTCACCACGCGCGCGACGCCCTCCATGAGCGGGGCCGGCGCCGGCCCGCCCCCGATCCACCAGAGAAAGACGGCGTCCTTCACTGCACGCTCCGCCTTCGTCCGTCACGCCTTCGCCTCCGCCGCCTCGGGGGCGAGCGGAAGGGTGATCGTCATCGTCGTCCCGGCCGGACTGCTCGAAGCGCGCATCGTCCCTCCGTGCTTCTCGACGATGCCGTAGACGACCGAGAGTCCGAGGCCGGTCCCCATCTCCTTCGTGGTGAAGAACGGGTCGAAGATCCGGGTCAGGTTCTCCGCCGGGATGCCGGGGCCGGTGTCCGAGATGGCGACCGTCACCGTCCGGCCGCCGTCCGTCGAGGCCGCCGAGACGCCGAGGTGGCCTCCCTTCGGCATCACCTCGCAGGCGTTCAGGAGGATGTTCACGAACGACTGACGGATCTGGCCGAAGTCGGCGTTGACAACGAGCCGCCCTCCGTACGCCTTCTCGAGGGCGATGTTCTGCACCTTGATCGTGTCGGCGAGGAGCGTCAGCGACTCGTCGAGCGCCGTGCAGACGTCCACCGGCCCGAGGACGAGGGGGCGCTGCCGCGCGAAGTCGAGGAGGTTTCGGACGATGCCGCGGCACCGGTCCGTCTCCCGTTCGATCAGCCGGAGGTTCTTCAGGAAGAGCTCGCGGGCGTTGTCCGGCGCGGTCCCGTCCTCGAGCATCCGGATGAGGAGCTTCGAGAACGTCAGAATCCCGGCGAGCGGGTTGTTGATCTCGTGCGCGATCGAGGCGGAGAGCTTGCCAAGCGACGCGAGCTTCTCGGTCTGCAGGAGCTGGTTCTGGGTGTCCTGAAGGGCCTTCGTCCGTTCCTCGACCTTCTGCTCGAGGCTGTTCAGAAGCTCGAGCCGGTCGGCGCGGGCCTTCGCGAGCGACGTCGCCATGTCGTTCAGCGATTCCGCGAGCTTGCCCAGCTCGTTCGGCGAGCCGGCCGGGACGACGGCGGTGAGCTTCCCCCTGGCGAACTGCTGGGTAACCGCGACCATGCCGGCGACCGGCTTCAGGACGAGGCGGCGAAGGACGAGGCCGAGAGTCAGCGATAGGAGGAGGACCATCGCCACCGCGACCCGCACCGTCAATGCCGCGCGGGCGGCCGTCTCGGCGTCCATCTCGCGGAGCGAGATGGCGACGTCCGCGACGCCGAGGACGTTCTGGACCGCCGGGGCGACGTGGCAGCCGGCGGCGGCGCAGGCCGGCTCGTTGTAGATCGGAGTCACCATCCCGACGACACGGTGGCCGTCGGCGGCGCGGTAGACGCGCGCGCGCGACGGGACCGAGAGGCGGACGAGCGGCTGGCCGGCCGCGTGGCACGCATAGCAGGACTCCGCCTTCTTGTCGACCATCGTCCCGGTCTCGCCGGGCGAGGTCGAGAACATGATCCGCCCTTCCTTGTTGAAGATCCGGACTTTCTCGACCTCCTCGCGGTCCGCGAACGCCTGCATCACCCGGTAGGCCTCGTCCTTCCTGCCCGCGAGCATCTGGTCGTGCGTCGACGTCTTGATCGAGTCGGAGAAGACGGCGGCCCCGCGGATCGCGTCGTCGAGCATCTGGGCGCGCTGCGCGCGGATCGTCACGAAGGCGAAAAACGCGAGCGCCGCCAGCGTCACGCCGGCGACCGCCGCGATCACCTCGACGCTCAGCCGCCGCCGCCAGGGGAGTAGAAGGTCGTCCATCTGAACGCGGGGCGCGAGCACGGCCGAAGCCGGCCGCCGCCCGCGTCAAGTCTGGGCCGTCGGCGCCGCACGAACATGACCCAAATGCATCAGGGGACGGGAGTTCCTCGTTCCGCGGGTTTTCTTGCGAGACCCGCTTACTCCGTCTGGAGCAGCTTCCGCGCAGCCGCCAGTTCCTTCTTCTTCGCGTCGTCGACCTTCGGGTAGCGGAGGTCGAGCTTCTCCATCGCGTCGATGATCGCCGCCGCCACGACGAGCCGCGTGAACCACTTGTTGTCGGCGGGGACGACGTACCAGGGAGCCCAGGGCGTCGCCGTCTGCCGGATCGCGTCCTCGTAGGCGGCCATGTAGTCCTTCCAGAGCTGCGCGCTCCTTCGCGTCCGCCTCGGAGAACTTCCAGTTCTTCTCGGGCAGGTCGAGCCGCTCCAGGAAGCGCTTCTTCTGCTCCTTCCGGGAGACGTTCAGGAAGAACTTGAGGATCGACGGTGCCGTTCCGGGCCAGGTGCTTCTCGAAGTCGGCGATGCTCTCGTAGCGCTCCTCCCAGATGCGTCTTCGCTGACGAGCGCCGGCGGCAGCTTCTGCTTCGCGAGGAACTCCGGGTGGACGCGGACGACGAGGACCTCCTCGTAGTACGACCGGTTGAAGATGCCGATCCGCCCGCGCTCCGGGAGGCACTTCGTCGTCCTCCAGAGGAAGTCGTGGTCGAGCTCCTCGGCCGACGGCGCCTTGAACGAGATAGACCTGGACACCCCTGCGGGTTCACGCCCGACATGACGTGCTTGATCGTCCCGTCCTTCCCGGCGGCGTCCATCGCCTGGAAGATCGAGGAGGACGCGACCAGCGGTCCTGCGCGTAGAGCTTGTCCTGCAGCTCGGCCAGCAGCTTCACGCCGCCGGCGAGAAATCTCCTTCGCCTGTCTTCTTTTCCTCTTTCAGGCCGGCCGTGTCGGCGGGGTCCCAGTCCTTCAGGCGGAACTTCTTCCCGTCGGTGACCCGGTAGGGCCGGACGAACTTCCCGATCCTCGGCATGCTGATCTTCGCCATCAGGCAACTCCTTCGTGGAGGAGATTACGCGCTCCGGGCCCGCCTTCCGGTTGAGATGCGTTAGCGCGAATGGCATAAGATCGGCCAAAAGAGATCAGGGAGGTGCGCACGTGAAGCTCTTTCGTCGAACCGCCATTTCAATCGCAGCGATTCTCGCCCTCGCGATCCCGGCGGGCGCGCAGCAGGCGAAGCCATCCACGGCCGACGCGTCGCTCGTGACGGCGCTGGAGAACGCCATGACGCCGGGCGAGGGGCAGAAGAAGCTCGAGTTCCTCGTCGGCACTTTCGACGTGAAAATCCGGACCTGGGTCGATCCTTCCAAGGCTCCGTACGAATCCACGGCGACGTCGATCGCCACCTGGGTGCTCGGTGGACGCTACGTACAGCAGATGCTGGCGGGAACCATCATGGGCCAGCCCTGGAGCGGGATCGGATACGCGGGGTACGACAACGTCGCGAAGAAGTACGTGGCGACGTACATGGACTCGGGCAGCACGGGGATGGAGTGGTTCAGCGGAGCGGTTTCGCCGGACGGAAAGCTCGCCAAACTGACCGCGACGATTCCGGACGATTCCACCGAAAGCCGGTGAAGGTCGAAATGAGGCTCAACGTCGCGGCCAACGGCGATCACGTCACGGAGATGTGGCAGGCGAATAAGAGCGGCAAGATGGTGAAGGTCATGGAACTTCAATACACGCGGAAGAAATCGTGAAGGTGCGAGCAAGGAGGATGAACATGATCAACAAGACGACCATCCGGTCTTTCTCGGTGAGGGTTCTGCTGGGTGTCCTCGTGCTGCTCGCGTACGCGCCTCCGGGCTCGGCGGTATTAGGCGTGAGGCGTCGGACGGCAGTCGTCGCGGCCTCGGCCGGCGAGGCCGCTGGGGAGTCCAAGGAGGCGGCGGCCTCCCAGCAGCAGGCGGCGGCGGCGCAGCAGCAGGCCTCGGCGCAGTCCGCGGCGGCACGCGCAGCAGGCGGCGGCAGCGGCCAACAAGGCCTCGGCCCAGCCTGCGGCTGCTACGAAGACGCCGCAGCAGAAGCTGCAGGACCTCGAGAGTGCCTACAAGCAGGGGCTCATCACCGAGGCCGAATACAGCGCGGCAAAGCAGAAGATCATCAACGAGATGACGCAGTGACGAAAGGGAACTTCAACCGTTGAAAGACCCCATCGGATCCAGGAAGTTCTCGAGCCGTCGTCGGCACCGCGCTTCTTCTCGCGGCCGCTGTGCTCGTCGCGACGGCGTGCGGGAAGCCGTCGACGACGACAGCGGCCGCGCCTGCCGCGGCTCCCGCCGCGACGACGGCGGCCAAGGCCGCTCCTGAAACGCCCTCGTTCATGTTCGTTCAGGTCGCGGAGGATTTGAAGGTGGACTCTGCGAAGAGCACCCTGCGGCTCGTCAAGGTGAACAAGCAGACGCTCTGGTTTTCCGACCGGCCGTACCGGATGGCCGGTCACATCGGGATGCCCGCCTACCTCAAGGAATGGACGGCAGCCTCTGGCCCGGACAACCTCGGCAGCGACCCGCCCAACGCCGTCGTGTCAGTCTACGAGCCGGGGCAGCCCGAAAACTCGATTGCGGTCGTCAAGATCAGCCAGCCTGTCGCCGACGGCGACGACCTTTCCTACAGCTACAAGGTGGTGGAGGGGAAGCTGCCGGCCTCCGGCGGCGCCACGGCCCTGTTCATCGACAAGGTCGGCGTGGGCGGCGGCGTCGGCGCCGGCTTCCACGGCGTCGGGGTTGGCGGCCGGGGGCCCGGCGTCAGGTAGCGGCCCGGCGCCTCTTCACGCGCGGCGATTCCGATCAGGCGGACCTCCCGGGCTCGACGGATGAGCCCGGGACCCGCCTACTGGTTGAGATGCGCCAGCGCGAAGCGCATCGGAGTCGCCGAGACCCTGATCAGACCGTGGAACGGACCGTCCAGCTCCAGGACGAGGAACATGGCGCTTCCGACGGAGATCGCGCAGACGAAGAAGACCGTCCGGACCGTGGCGTTCCCCGGGGCGAGCAGCCCGAAGATCGAGAACGTGATCGTGAGCCAGAACAGAAGGATCACGACGAACGTCGCCTGGACCGACGGTTCGACCTGGCTGGCGGAGAGCCACCGGGTCTGAAGAAGCGACTCGCTGAGCTCCACGGCACGGTCCTTGAGCGACTGCTGAAGTTCGTCGCGGGGCTTGAGAACGCGGATCCGGTCCGGCACGACCTCCATCTCGGGAATCGCTCGTGACGGATCCAGCTCGGCGGTGCGGGATCGGCCCTGCGGCCAGACCATGTCGATCCGGAGCGCGACGGTGCGCTGCAGGGACGCCCGGATCTCACCGGTCTCGGGCCCGTAGCGCGCGAGCAGCCGGTCGAGCGTGAGGATGTCCACGGCGGTGTGGTTCACCGCCGCAGTTCACCGCGTCGAAGTGACTCTTGGCGTCGGCCGTGACGAGGCCCAGGACGAGCGCCGTCATCGTGGCGATCAGCCCCACGCAGACCTTCACCGAATCCCTGGATTCAGAGCTGACGTGATGCTCCGGCACCTTCGTGTGCAGCCACATTCCGGCAAAGGCGCCGGCGAGCGTGCAGGCGAACACGGTCGATGCCGATGAGGGCAGGATTCACGGTGACTCCTTAGGCCGATGGCGACCCCGAACGCCTGATGACCCGCGACTTGACGTGATGATAGTCCGCCGACGACGGAATTGACCGGAATGAATCGTCGAACGAAAGGTCGTCCGATTCCCGGTCCGATCGGTGGCATAAGATCCGGCGGAAAGCAGCAGGGAGGTGCGCACGTGAAGCTCTTTCTTCGAACAGCCATTCCGACCGCCATCGCACTCGCCCTCGCGCTCCCGGCGGGCGCGCAGCAGGCGAAGCCGTCCGCGGCCGACGCGTCGCTCGTGAAGGCGCTGGACAACGCGATGAACCCGGGGGAGGCGCCAGAAGAAGCTCGATCCTCTGGTGGGGACCTTCGACGTGAAGATCCTGACCTGGGTCGACCCGGCCAAGCCGCCGAGCGAGTCGACGGCGGTCGCGGTCTCGAAGTGGGTGCTGGGCAACCGATACATCCAGACGATGTTGGCCGGCCAGGTCACGGGCGAGCCGTTCGACGCGATCGGATACGCAGGCTACGACAACGTCGCGCAGAAGTACGTCGTGACCTACATGGACTCGGCCAGCACGGGGATGGAATGGTATTCGGGAAAGATGAGTCCCGACGGCATGTCTGCGACGCTGACCGCGACGACGCACGACGCGGTCACCCGCAAGCCCGAGAAGCTCGAGATGCGCCTGAAACAGACTCCCGACGGAAACCACGTGATGAATCTCTGGAAGGCCGATAAGAGCGGCAAGATGGTCAAGATCCTGGAATTCCAGTACACGCGGAAGAAGTCGTAGCAGGGAGGAAGGAGAATCGTCATGTTGAGAAACCGGTTCTGGAAGGTCCTGCCCCCGCGGGTCCTGCTCGGCCTCCTCGTCCTCCTGGTCTGGGCGCCTCAGGGCGCGGCCATCCTCGGCGTCTGGCGGCGGCATGCCCGGAGGGCCGCGGTTGTCGTCACCGCGAGCGCGACGTCGGCGGCGGCCGCCAGCAGCGCCGCGGCGTCTCAGCAAGCCGCCGCGGCACAGCAGCAGGAAGCCGCGCAGCAGCAGGCGGCGGCTCAGTCCGCGGCGGCGGCGCAGCAGGCGGCGGCTTCCGCGCAGCAGGCGGCAGCGGCGGCGAACAAGGCCGCGCAGCCGGCGGCGCCGCAGAAGACGCCCCAGCAGCAGCTCCAGGAGCTCGAGTCGCTCTACAAGCAGGGCCTCATCAGCCAGAGCGACTACGAGGCGGCGAAACAGAAAATCATTAGCCAGCTCACGAAGTGAACAAAGGAATGCGACCCTTGAAAGCACTCTTCGGCATTCCAGAGAATTCCGAAAGACTTCCGACCCGCGCTCATTCATCGCGACCGTGGCGCTCATCGTGGCGGCGTGTGGAAACCCCGTCGTCGACGACGACGGCGATCGCTCCGGCCTGCGGCGCCGCTTCGACGACTGCCGCCAAGGCCGCTCCGGAGGCTCCGTCGTTCATGTTCGTGCAGGTCGCGGACGACGTCAAGGTGGACTCCGCCGCCAAGACCACGCTCCGGCTGGTGAACGTCGACCAGCAGACGCTCTGCTTCTCCGATCGTCCGCTACCGTATCGCGGGGCACATCGAGATGACCGCGTATCTCCGAGAATGGACGAACGAAGCGGGGCAGGACAATCTCGGGAGCGACCCGCCCAACGCCGTGGTCTCGGTCTACGAGCCAGGCCAGGCCGAGAACACTGTGGCGGTCGTGAAGATCAGCCAGCCGGTCCTGGACGGGAAGGACTTGTCTACAACTACAAGCTCGTCGAAGGGCAAGTTGCCCGCGGCCGGTGGCGCGACAGCGCTGTTCATCGACCGGATCGGCGTGGGCGGCGGCGTCGGCCTCGGATTCCACGGCGTGGGGGTCGGGCGTCGGGGAGTTGGCGTTCGGTAAGATCCGAAATGCGGTTCCGCCCCGTTCGCAACGACTGAAGAGTTCCCCATCGGGGCCAAAGAGGTGAACATCGTGAAACGCCTTAGAACCCTGCTCGCGGTGCCGGGTGTCGCCGTGCTCTTCCTCTGTTCTGCAAGTCTGCTCGCCGGGGAACCGAAGATCGTCGAAGTGCTCTTCGTGCAGTCGGCCCGCAACGTCGTCTTCGACGGCGGGACGTTGACCCTGAAGAACGTCAGCCCCTCGACGCTCTTCTTCTCCGACCGGCCGGAGCGGATCGCCGGGCACTACACGAACGAGGAATACCTGAAGATCTGGACCGAGGGCCGGGACAGCTTTCTGAAGGACCCCCCCAACGCGGTCGTGTCGGTCTTCGACGGGCCCGGGAAAGACCCGAAGGAAGTCGTCGTCACGATCTCGAAGCCGCGGCTCAGCGGCAACGACCTGTCGTACGACTTCAAGCTGATCCGGGGAACGCCTCCGGCCGGCGGCGCGACCGCCGTCTTCATCGACATCATCGGACTGCCGTTCACCCCGCTCTCCTTCGCGGGCGTCGCGCGGCGGACGGCCTACCGGAGCGTGGCCTGGAGCGCCGCGGCGTCGGGAGCGGCGGCCGCCAGTTCCCAGGAGGCCGCCTCGCATGCCGCCGCGGCTGCCTCCCAACAGTCCGCGGCGTCCGCCGCGGCGGCGAGTGAAGCCTCCGCAGCCGCCGCCGAGGCCGCTGCGAAGAGTGCCGCGGCAGCCGCCTCTGCGGCCGCTCCGGCGCAGACGCCTCAGCAGAGGCTCGAATCGCTCAAGTCGCTCTACGAGCAGGGACTCATCAGCAAGAGCGACTACGAGGCCGCGAAGTCGAAGATCCTCGCCCAGATCACGCAGTAGGACACGGCGCTTGCGGAGGCGCTCCCTCCGCACGAACACGAAGAGGAGTCCGAAATGAAGTCGATGCCCAGTTTCAGGTGGAATCTTTCCGCGGCGGCCGCTTCGGCGGTGGTTCTCGCTCTTTCGCTCGTCCGCTGCGCGGGGCAGCCCCAAACCAACACGATGGCGCAGCCGTCGGGCACCCCGCAGGCCGTCACGATGGGGAAGGGGACGATGACCGGCGCTGCCTCGACGACCGAGGCGGACACGCTCGCGAAGATGGTCGCGACCAGCAACAACAACGCCATGGCCGAGTTCGACAGGATGGGCGGCCAGATGAGCTCGCTCCAGGCGGCGCAGGGTCAGGAGCTGACGACCCAGCAGAAGGAGCTGCAGACCTCCCAGCAGGCGCTCGCGAAGCTGGAGCAGCTCTCCACGGAGCAGGGCTCGGGCTCGATCACCCTCTTCTTCGCCGAGGGCTCGGCGACGCTGGACCAGTTCCAGTACCAGCGCCTCGTCAGCTTCCTCGACTACCTCTCGCGGGAGAGCCGGGGGCGCACGGTGATCCTCGTCTCGATCGGGAGCGCCTCGGCGGTCGGGTCCGCCTCGATCAACCGGAAGCTGAGCGTCGAGCGCTCGGAGGCGCCGGTCTCCGTCATCAACCAGTACCTCGTGAACATCCCGCACAAGTTCTACAAGGTCTCGGCGCTCGGCGACATGTACGCGCCGAAGAACGCGTCGCAGGCGGTGGACAAGCGCTACCAGAGCGTCCGGATCGTCGCGGCCTACGACGCCGCGCAGCTCCCGGGATCTTGAGCCGGAACGCCCGGCGCGCTTCTGGGCTGCCGCGATGAAGGGGCTCCTTGCGGTGGCGGCCGGGACCGAGGTCGTGACCGGCCTCGTCCTGGTCTTCGACCCCGCGCTCTTCACGGCGCTCCTCTTCGGGGGAGACCTTTCCGATCCGGGGCGTGCGCTGGCGCGGCTGGGGGCCGTCGCTCTCCTCGCGCTGGCGGCAGCCTGCTGGCCGGGGCGCGGCGTGGCCGCCTCCCCGGTCCCGGCCCTTCGGGCCATGTTTCTGTTCAGCGTTCTCTGCGCCGCTCTACCTGGCCTCCCGGGGCTTCGGCGGCGGCGACGTCGGCCCCCTTCTCTGGCCGGGGGTCGTGATTCACGGCGTCCTGGCGGCGCTCCTCGCCCGGGCGTGGCGGGGAGCCCGGACGGGCGTCCCGTCGGGCTCATGAAGAGTGTCTTCGACCGGCATGGCGACGGTCGGCCGAAGAGAAGTAAACTGTCGTCGATTCGCAAGGAGGCTCGAATGAAACGCAGAATTCCCGGTGCGACGGGTGCGATGGTCCTCCTGACCGCCTGGCTGATCGCCTTTCCCGCGGCCGCCCAGGAGAAGAACCCCGACCGGAACGCCTACTTCGGCGAGACGCACATCCACACGAGCTGGTCGGTGGACGCCTGGATCTTCGGCAACCGGATCACCGGCCCGGGCGAGGCCCTGCAGTACGCCCAGGGGCAGACCATCAAGCACCCGCTGGGGTTCGACATCCGGATCGACACGCCGATGGACTTCATGGGCGTGACCGACCACTCGGAGTACGTCGGCGTCACCAAGCAGGCCAACACGCCCGGGAGCTTCGTGAGCAAGCTGCCCGAGGCGCAGCCGCTGATCATGAAGGATCCCAACAGCGCGGCCGAGCAGTCGAAGGTCTTTTCCTACCTGCTCCATCTGGCCGCCAGCGCCCCCGTCAAGGCGTTCATGCAGCCGAAGGTCGCCGGCACGGTCTGGGCGGAGAACGTCAAGCTCGCCAACGAGAACAACCATCCCGGGAAGTTCACGGCGTTCTGCTCGTACGAGTGGACCTCGATGCCGGACCAGCGGAACCTGCACCGCAACATCTTCTTCAGGGACTGCGCGAAGGTCCCCGAGATGCCCTACAGCGCGCTCGACTCCAAGCATCCCGAGGACCTCTGGACCTGGATGGACGGGCAGCGCAAGGCGGGCAACGAGCTCCTGGCCATCTCGCACAACGCCAACGTGAGCGACGGCTGGATGTACCCCGTCGATCTCGACAGCAAGGGGCGGCCGATCGACGCCGCCTGGGCCTCATCGCGCGACCGCAACGAGCGTCTCATCGAGATCAAGCAGATCAAGGGAGCTTCCGAGACGCACCCGCTCCTCTCGCCGAACGACGAGTTCGCCGGCTACGAGATGTACAGCGCCCTCCTCGGCCTTCCGGCCGACGTGGGTCGTGTCGACCACATCACCGGCAGCTTCGCCCGCCAGGCCCTGAAGGACGGGATCACGATGCAGGACGTCCGGGGCTACAACCCGTACAAGATGGGGTTCGGGGCCGCCTCGGACTCGCACAACACGGGCTCCCCCTACCGCCAGGACAACTTCTACGGCGGTCACGCCGAGGCGGACGGGACCGTGGAGAGGCGGTTTGCCGGGGTCCTGATCGGCGGCACCATGGACGTGCGGCTCGAAAACCCCGCCGGGCTGACCGGGGTGTGGGCGGAGGAGAACACGCGGACGTCGCTCTGGGACGCGATGTACCGCAAGGAGACCTTCGGCGTCAGCGGCCCGCACATCAAGGTCCGCTTCTTCGGCGGCTGGGGCTATGGCAAGGAGCTCCTCGGCTCGGGCGACTGGGTCCGGAAATCGTACGCGGGCGGCGTCCCGATGGGCGCCGACCTGCCGCCCCTGCCGTCCGGGACGGGGGTGGCCCCGACGTTCGTCGTCTGGGCGGTGAAGGACCCCACCTCGGCCAACCTCGACCGGATCCAGATCGTCAAGGGGTGGAGCCGGAACGGGCAGAGCTTCGAGAAGATCTTCGACGTCGTCTGGTCGGGCGACCGGAAGCCCGAAAAGTGGACCGGCCGGGTGCCGGCCATCCGGAGCACGGTGGACCTCGAGACGGCCACCTACACGAACGACGTCGGCTCGGTGGAGCTGAAGTCGGTCTGGACGGACCCGGAGTTCGACGCGAGCCTGCACGCCTTCTATTACGCCCGCGTTCTGGAGATCCCGACGCCACGGTGGACCCTCATCCAGTCCGTCAAGTCGGGGCTTCCCCCGCCCGACATCGTGCCGCTGACGGGGCAGGAGCGTGCCTGGGCGTCGCCGATCTGGTACACGCCGGGCGCCGAGGCCCGGAAGAACGCGCCCGCGGGCATGACGGCCGAAGCCCTGAAGGCGAAGGGCGCCGTCCCCCTGAACGACGCGGCGCTGAAAGAGCTGATCGTCGGCAAGGCCTTCTGGGTGCGGAACAACGTCACGGGAGACAGTTTCAGCTCGATCTTCACGGCCGAGGGGCAGATGACCGTATTCCGCGTCGGCCGGTACGCCACCGTGCCCAGCGGCTTCGGCAGCCTGATGCGCGACGGCTACCAGGGGACGACCACCCCCTACAAGATCGAGGGCGGAAAACTCGTCACCTTCGTCTCGCAGGATCCGTACGCGGTCGCTTTCTACAAGCTCGGAAACACCTACTACGGCGCGCGGAGCAACGAATTCGGCTACGCCAACTACGAGATCATTCCGGCGCCCCAGATCGCCTCCAATCCGCTGACGGAGGTGACCCAGCAGTTCTCGATCGGGCTGGGGCTGACGGCGCAGCAGAAGCAGCAGATCATCCCGATCCTGAAAGAGGAGATCGATCAGCTCATGGCCCTGAAGAAGGACACCTCGCTCAGCGCGCTCCGGAAGGTCGAGCGGCTCCGGGAGATCGGCATCTCCTTCGACGCGAAGCTCAGGCCGCTCATCAACCCGGCGCAGCAGCAGAAGTTCGAGGCCCTGCGCGAAGCGATGCGGAAGCGGTTCGTCGAGAGGATGGAGAGCGAGGCGAAACAGAAGCTGGAAAGCGACTTCCACTGGAACGGATGATCGAAGAGTCCTCCAGCGAAGCCGCGCGGACCCCAGGTAATCTCCGCACGGCATGAAGCGCCTCCTCCGCGAGCCCCTCGTCCACTTCCTCCTGCTCGGCGCGCTCCTCTTCACGGCCGCGCCGTACCTGGCGCCCGCCCGCGGAACGGCCGCGCCGTCGAAGGAGATCCGTCTGTCGCTCGAGGAGCTGGCGCAGCTCGCGACGCTCTTCCAGGCGCAGTGGCGGCGGGAACCGACGCCCGAGGAGTTCAGCCGGCTCGTCGAGAGCCGGATCCAGAGCGAGGTCCTCTACCGCGAGGCGCTGGCGGCCGGCCTCGACAAGGACGACGAAATCGTGAAACGCCGGATGGCGCAGAAAATGCAATTTCTCGCCGAGGACGTCGCGGCGGCGAAGGAGCCGACGACGGCGGAACTGAAAGAGTGGTTCGGAAAAAACAGCGCCCGGTTCGCCCTGCCGAGCCGGGTGAGCTTCCGCCACCTCTATTTCTCGCCCGACCGCCGTCTCGAGCGCGCCCGTGATGACGCGGCGAAGGCGCTCGCGAAGCTGGCCGGCCAGCCGGAGGACTCGAAGCTCGCCGGTTTGCTCGCCGACCCCTTCATGTTCCAGGACTACTACCGGGACCGCGCCCCCGAATACCTCGGCAAGGAGTTCGGGCCGAAGTTCGCAGTGGCGGTCGCGAAGCTCCCCCCGGATCCTGGCAGGGGCCGGTCGAATCCGGCTTCGGGTGGCACCTGGTTTTCGTCGAC
This sequence comes from uncultured Acidobacteriota bacterium, assembly GCA_963721385.1. Taxonomy (GTDB): domain Bacteria; phylum Acidobacteriota; class Thermoanaerobaculia; order UBA5066; family UBA5066; genus DAOMFB01. Next base: position 340,205 of record CAVRJB010000016.1, on the reverse strand, counting down.
ACGGCCATTCCCGGCCGGGTACCGGCCTTCGAGGAGGTGGAGCCGGACGTGAAGACAGCCTGGCTCGGCGAGCAGAAAGCGCTGGCCTGGGAGAAGGCCTACAAGGCGATGCGGGCCAAGTACACCGTTCTCCTCCCGGCGCCTCCGGAGAGCGCCGGGAAACCGGTCCCCGCCGGGAAGGCGGCCCCCCCGGGTTCGGCCGCGCCGGGCTATAAGCCGCTATGACCGGCCTCCGCGGCCGACTCGCGGCCGGCGTCCTCCTCGCGGCGGCGCTCGCGTCCCGCTCCGCGCGGGCGCACGAAATCCGGCCCGCCTACCTCGAGATCAAGGAGACGGCACCGGGGCAGTTCAGCATCCTCTGGAGGACGCCCGTCCTCGCCGGGATGCGCCTCCCGCTCGCGCTGAAGCTGCCCGGCGACGTCCGGAACCTGAAGGAGTCCGTGGTCCAGGAGCTGACCGACTCGCTCGTCGAGCGGCGCTGGATCGACGCCGGGCCGGGTGGCCTCGCCGGCAAGCGGATCGAGTTCGCGGGGCTCCAGTTCACGATCACCGACGTGCTGGTGCGGGTCGAGATGAAGGACGGCCGGACCTGGTCCACCATCGTCCGCCCGCCGCAGCCGTGGCTGGAGATCGCCGCCGCGCCGTCGCGTTGGCAGGTCGTGGAGAGCTACGCCGTGGAGGGAATCCGGCACATCCTGTTCGGCGCGGACCATCTCCTCTTCGTGCTTGGGCTCCTCCTCATCGTGCAGGACCGGTGGATGCTCCTGAAGACGGTGACCGCTTTCACGGTGGCGCACAGCATCACCCTCGCCGTCGCGACGCTCGGGTACGCCGAGGCGCCGGCGCTCCCCCTGAACGCCGCGATCGCCCTCAGCATCCTCTTCCTCGGGCCGGAGATCGTCCGGACCTGGCGGGGGGAGTCGAGTTTCACGATCCGGCACCCGTGGGTCGTGGCGTTCGCGTTCGGGCTCCTGCACGGGTTCGGCTTCGCGAGCGCCCTGACGAGCGCCGGGCTCCCGAAGGCGGAGGTGCCGCTCGCGCTCGTCAGCTTCAACGTCGGCGTCGAGCTGGGGCAGCTCGCCTTCGTCGCCGTCGTCGTGGCGATGGAACGCGCCTTCCGCGTCCTCGAATTCCGCTGGCCGCGCTGGGTGGAGGCGCTCCCCGGATACACCGTGGGGACGCTCGGGGCCTACTGGACCGTGCAGCGCGTGGCGGTCCTCCTCGGAGCGGGGCGGTGAGCGGCGCGAGACGGCTGCGGGCGGCGCCGCTCGGCGCGCTCCTCGCCGCGCTCCTCCTCTCGCAGAGCGCCCTCGCGCACGTCCAGAAGGGGGAGGCGGCGGGCTTCCTGACCGGGTTTCGCCATCCCGATCTCGGGCCTCGACCACGTCCTCGCGATGGTCGCCGTCGGCCTCTGGGGCGCGCAGCTCGGCGCCCCCGCCATCTGGGTCCTGCCGGTCGCCTTCCCGCTCGTCATGGCGTTCGGGGGAATGCTCGGCCTGATGGGAGTCCCCCTCCCGGGGATCGAGATCGGGATCGCGGCGTCGGCCCTCCTCCTCGGCGCCGCGGTGTTGTTCGAGGTGCGCCCGCCGCTCGCCGCGACGGCGCTGCTCGTTGCGTTCTTCGCGATCTTCCACGGCCACGCGCACGGGACCGAGCTTCCGCCGGGACAGAGCGCCCTCCTCTACAGCGTCGGCTTCGTGATCGGGACGGGATGTCTCCACGCGACCGGGATCGCCATCGGCGCGGTCCACCGGTGGAGCTGGGGGCGGAGCTTCGTGCGGGCGGCCGGGGCCGTCGTGGCGCTCGGGGGCGTCTTCTTCATGTGGAAGGCGCTCGCGTGAGGCGCCGGTTCACCCTGCTCGCGCTCGCCGCGCTCCTCGGCCCCGGGGTGGCTGAGGCCCACCTCAATTCGACGGGGATGGGACCGGTCTACGACGGGCTGATCCATTTCCTGACGAGCCCGGAGGACCTGATCCCCGCGATCGGGCTCGCGCTCCTCGCCGGCCTGCGCGGGGCGGAGTTCGGGAGGCGGGCCGCGCTGGCGCTTCCCTCAGCCTGGCTGCTCGGGATTCTCTCGGGCCTCGCCGCGGCGGCCACGAAGGGAAACCCGCTCCTCGCCGCCTTCTGGTTCCTCCTCGTGGGCGGCCTCGTCGTCGCCGACGCGCGGCTGAGCCTCGCCGCGCTGACCGCCCTCGCGGCCCTTCTCGGCCTCGTCCACGGTTTCCTGAACGGGACCGGGATGGGCCGGACGGGTCTCTCCGTCGTCGCGGCGCTCGGTCTCGCCTCCGCGGTCTTCGTCCTGATCGTCCTCGCCTCGGCGTTCGTCGTCCGGCTCCGGGCGGGCTGGGCGCGGATCGCCGTCCGCGTCGCGGGAAGCTGGATCGCCGCCGCCGGGCTCCTGATGCTCGGCTGGTCGTTCCGGGGCCGCTAGGGATTGCTATAGTCCGGCATCGGAACACCGACCTGTCCATGACGAAGGACGCGCCGGCGCGTGCGCCGCGCGGCAATCTTCCCCGAGCCAACCCAGACCCAGGAGGGCTACATGAAGACGCGAAGACTCTGCGTCACCGCCGCGATCCTTGCGCTCGCGGTCGTTCTCACAGGCCTCCCAGCGGCTGCGCAGCAGGCGCCCCCGCCCGGGTCGCCCGCCGCCACGACGACGATCGGCGGTCAGCAGCTTCCGCCCCCGGATCCGCCGTTCGGCGGCGTCATCAAGGACGACGCCCTGCAGTCGAAGGCCTGGTGGGCGCCGCGCGTCGTGCCGCCGAAGGGCGCTCCGAACGTGCTGCTCATCATGACGGACGACTCCGGCTTCGGCGTCCCGAGCACCTTCGGCGGCGTCATCCCGACGCCGGCGCTGGACCGGATCGCGAAGAGCGGCCTCCGGTACAACAACATTCATTCCACCGCGCTCTGCTCGCCGACCCGCGCCGCGCTCATCACGGGCCGCAACCACCACTCGACCGGCTTCGGCGTGATCTCCGAGCAGTCGACCGGCTTCCCGGGCTACAACAGCATCATCCCGAGGGACAAGTCGACGATCGGCCGGATCCTCAAGGACAACGGCTACGCGACCTCCTGGTTCGGCAAGGACCACAACATCCCGGCCTTCCAGGCCAGCGCGGTCGGTCCATTCGACGAGTGGCCCATCGGGCATGGGCTTCGAGTACTTCTACGGCTTCGTCGGCGGCGACGCGAACCAGTGGCAGCCGAACCTCTTCCGCAACACGACGCAGATCTATCCGTTCCAGGGAAAGCCGGGCTGGAACCTCGTCACCGGCATGGCGGACGACGCCATCGACTACCTGAACCGGATCAACCAGATCCAGCCGGACAAGCCGTTCTTCCTCTACTACGTCCCCGGCGCCACGCACGCCCCGCATCACCCGACGAAGGAATGGGTCGACAAGATCCACGCCATGCACCTCTTCGACGGGGGGTGGAACAAGCTCCGCGAGACGATCTTCGCGAACCAGAAGCGGCTCGGCGTCATTCCGAAGGACACCCAGCTCGAGCCCTGGCCGACGAACATCCTCAAGAACTGGGACGACCTGACGGCCGACGAGAAGAAGCTCTTCATCCGGCAGGTCGAGGTCTTCGCGGCCTACGAGGCGTACAACGACTACGAGATCGGGCGCGTCATCCAGGCCGTCGAGGACATCGGCAAGCTCGACAACACGCTCGATCATCTACATCAACGGCGACAACGGCACGAGCGCCGAGGGGGGCCCGCTCGGCACGCCGAACGAGGTCGCGTTCTTCAACGGCGTCGGCCGTGCCCGTCGCGGACCAGATGAAGTGGTACGACGTCTGGGGCACGGAGCAGACGTACAACCACATGTCGGCCGGCTGGTCCTGGGCCTTCGACACGCCGTTCACCTGGTTCAAGCAGAACGCGTCCCGGCTGGGCGGCATTCGGCAGTGCATGGCCATCTCCTGGCCCGGGCGCATCAAGGACAAGGGGGGCCTGCGCGAGCAGTTCCTGCACGTGATCGACGTCGTGCCGACGATCCTCGAGGCGACCGGCATCCGTCAGCCCGAGTTCGTGGACGGCATCAAGCAGAGCCCGATCGAGGGCGACCAGCTTCGCCTACACGTTCGACGCGGCGAACGCCAAGGCGCCGTCCCGCCACAAGACGCAGTACTTCGAAATGATCGGCCAGTGGGCGATCTACCACGACGGCTGGATGCTCAGCACGAAGGTCAACCGCGCCGCCGTGGGAGACCTTCGGCGCGGCCTGGCCCCGATCCGTCCAACAACCGTCCTCGAGCTGTACGACCTGAACAAGGACTTCAGCCAGTCCGACAACCTCGCCGCGAAGTACCCGGAGAAGGTGAAGGAGCTGGAGAAGATCTTCTCGCGGAGGCGAAGAAGTACCAGGTCTTCCCGCTCGACGCGTCGGTGGTGACCCGGCATCATCGCCCCGCGCCCGAACATCACCGCCGGGCGCACCGAGTTCGTCTACACGCGGCCGATGATCGGCCTCGCCGCACGGCGACTCGCCGTTCGATTCTCAACACCTCCTACACCATCACCGCGGACATCGACGTTCCGCAGGGGGGCCGAGCGGATGATCCTGACCTCGGGGGGCCGCTTCGCCGGCTACGGCTTCTACGTCCTGAAGGGGAAGCCGGTCTTCCTCTGGAACCTGGTCGACCTGAAGCGGATCCGTGGGAAGGCCCCGAGTCGCTCGCGCCCGGCCGGCACGTGCTCGAGTTCGACTTCAAGTACGACGGCCTCGGGCATGGGCACGCTGGCGTTCAACAACATGAGCGGTCTCGGCGCCGCGGCACCGGCACGCTCAAGGTCGACGGCAAGGCCGTCGCCACCATCAGATGCCCCACACGCTGCCGATCATCCTGCAGTGGGACGAGAACTCGACGTCGGCTCCGACACCCTGGCACGCCGCGTGACGACGGCGACTACCAGCGTCCCGTTCGCGCTCAACGGCAAGCTCAACAAGGTCACGCTCAAGATCGACCGGCCGCAGCTGTCGCCCGACGGACATCGAGAAGCTGAGGCGGCCCAGCGGAACAACAAGGTCAGCGAATAGCCACGCATCTTCAGGCCGGTCCGGCCCGCAGCCGGACCGGCCTTTTCGTCAAAGGAGAAGAGATGGCCCAGTCGTTCCCTTTCGCGCGATTGCTGCAATCGCGTCCCTAGCCGTCGCTCTTCTCGCTGGCTGCGGCGGGAAGAACGACACGATCGCGCAGGCCGGGAAGAAGGAGACGAACCGCCCGACGATCGCCGAGGCGAAGGCCATCGCCGAGGCGGGCTTCGTCTACGGCCTCCCGATCGTCATGAACTACGCGGTCATGTACGAGTACGTCGTCGATCGCAACTCGGGCCAGTGGAAGGCCCCGTTCAATCAGATCTTCAACGAGGCCCGGGTCTTCACGTACAAGGACACCACGGTCGTCACGCCCAACAGCGACACGCCCTACTCGCTCCTCTGGATGGACCTGCGCGCGGAGCCGGTGGTGCTGTCCGTCCCGGCCGTCGACGCGAAACGTTACTACTCGGTGATGCTCTGCGACGGCAACACCTTCAACTACGGCTACATCGGAAGCCGTGCGACAGGCAGCGACGCCGGTGACTACATGGCCGTGGGCCCTGACTGGAAAGGCGAGACTCCTCCGGGCATCAGGAAGGTGTTCCGTTCGTCCACGCAGTTCTCGATCGCGATCTACCGGACGCAGCTCTTCAATCCCGAGGACATGCCCAACGTGGTCAAGGTGCAGTCCGGCTACAAGGCCCAGCCGCTCTCGGCGTACCTGAAGCAGCCCGCGCCGCCGCCGGCCCCGGCCGTCAACTTCCCGAAGATCGACAAGGAGATGGTCAAGTCCGGAGTTCTTCGACTACCTCGACTTCGCGTTGCAGTTCGCCCCGCCGGGTCCGGAAGAGAAGGAGATCCGGGCGAAGTTGGCCCGCATCGGTGTTGGCCCGGGCAAGACGTTCGACTTCAAGGATCTCTCGGTCGAACACAAGGCGGAAATCGCGCTCGGGATGAAGGCTGGCGAGGACTCGGTCGACAAGGCCGTCGCCGGCGCGGGCAAGGAGATCAACGGGTGGCGGGTCAGCAAGATCGGGGGCGACCGCGCCTACTTCAACGGCGACTGGCTCTTCCGCGCGGCCATCGCGAAGGCCGGCATCTACGGCAACGACGCCGCGGAGGCCATGTACCCGATGACGAAGACGCTGCCGGACGGCACGCCGCTGGACGGCAGCAAGCACGCCTACACCCTCACCTTCGCGGCGGGACAGTACCCCCCGGTCAACGCCTTCTGGTCCGTGACGATGTACGACGGGAAGACCCAGCTCCTGATCCAGAACCCCATCGACCGCTACCTGATCAACTCGCCGATGCTGCCGGGGATGAAGAAGAACCCGGACGGCTCGCTCACGATCGCCATCCAGAAGGCCTCGCCGGGGAAGGGCAAGGAGGCGAACTGGCTTCCGGCCCCGGACGGCCCGATCTACCTCGTCATGCGGCTCTACTGGCCGAAAACCGAGCCACCGTCGATCCTCCCGCCGGGCGAGGGGACGTGGCAGCCGCCGGCGGTCAAGCAGACCAACTGACAGCGGCTTAGAGCTTCTGCCCCTTCGCAGCCTGGCCTGGCAGCAGGAATGTCTTCGGGAATCTCCCTTCGCCGCAGACCTTGAACGAACCGAAGTCCTTGTACCAGAGGCCGTCGGGCGCTTCGGGCTCCGATTCCCGCCAGAGCTTCAGTTGATATAGGTCCTCGACGGTGATCTTCCGCTCACGCAGCCGGTCGAAGAGGTGGTCGCGCAGCGTCGGAGGCAGGTTCGCCCATTGGATCCTCGGCATCAATCGCCGAAAGTCATGCGGGCGAGGTTCTCCTTGAGGCGCTTCTGCTCCGCCGCGTCGGTGGAGCGCGCCAGCCGGTCGGCCAGTTCGAAGAACAGGTTCTTCTCGCGCTCCCGAGCTTCCAGGCCCGCTTCGATCAGGTCGACGACGATGCGATTTGCGCTCGTGTTCTTCGTCCTCGCCAGAGCCTTTACGCGACGGGCGACGCGGGGCGGAAGGCTGACGCTTTGCCGGACGGGCTTCTCGAGTGTTGCCATGCCATCAGATTACACCAGAATGAAGCATATCGCACCAAGTGAGTCGACCGAACGGGGCCGCCCGGCCTTATCCTTCCTCCGACGACGTGACGAGAGCGATGCGTTTCTTCGGGACCGTGCGACCCGTAACCCGGGCCGGCTCCGCGCGCGACGTCCTCGCGGGCGTCTCGCTCGCGGCGATGAACGTCCCGCAGTCGCTCGGCTACGCGACGATCGCCGGCATGCCGGTCGTGACCGGCCTCTACACGCTCCTCCTGCCGCTCGTCGCATTCGCGGCGCTGGGGTCGTCCCGGTACCTCGTCGTCGCGGCGGACTCGGCAACGGCGGCGATCCTCGCGGGTGGGCTCTCTCCGATGGCGGCCCTCGCGAGCCCGCGCTACGTCGTGCTGGCCGGAGTCGTCGCGCTGATGACGGCCGGCTTTCTCCTGCTTGCGCGTCTCTTCAAGCTCGGATTCCTGGCGGATTTCCTTTCCCGGACCGTCCTCGTCGGCTTCCTGACCGGCGTCGGCGTCCAGGTCGGCATCGCGGTTCTCGGCGAGATGCTGGCGGTGCCGCAGGGGAGCCGCCGGACGGTCGTGCAGCTGGTCGAGGTCGTCCGCGCCTTTCCGCACTGGCACGTCCCGACGATCGGCCTTTCTGTGGCGGTCGTGGCGGTCGTCCTCTTCTGCCGCTTCCGGGCGCCCCGGCTGCCGGGCGCGTTGATCGCCGTCGGGAGCGCGGTGGCGGCGAGCGCCGCCTTCGACTTCGCGGGGCGCGGCATCGCCGTAATCGGGCCCCTCGAGAGAGGCTTGCCGCGGATCTCGATGCCGGAGGCGGGCTGGGGCGACCTGCTGGCGCTGCTCCCCGTCGCGTGGGCCTGCTTCCTCGTCGTTGTAGCCCAGAGCGCGGCGACGGCGCGGGCGTATGCCGAGCGCCATCGCGAGCCGCTCGACGAGAACGCGGACCTCTTGGGCCTTTCGGCGGCGAATGCGGCGGCGGCGCTGACCGGCACGTTCGTCGTGAACGGCAGCCCGACCCAGACCGCGATGGTCGAGAGCTCCGGCGGCCGGAGCCAGCTCGCGCCTCTCGCGGCGGCCGGCGTCGTGGCCCTCGTCCTCCTCTTCCTGACGGGGCCGCTCCGGTACCTGCCCGTCTGCGTCCTCGGCGCGGTGGTCTTCACGATCGCCGCCGGCCTCGTCGACGTGAAGAGCCTGCGCGACATCCGGCGCGAGAGCCCCGGTGAGTACCTTCTGGCGCTGACGACCGCGGCCGTGGTCGTCCTGGTCGGCGTGGAGCAGGGGATCCTCCTCGCGATGGTTCTCTCGCTGCTCCGGCACGTCCGGCACAGCTACCTGCCGCACGCGGCGGTCCTCGTGAAGGACGGGAACGGGCAGTGGCGGCCGACGGCCGCCGTTCCCGGGGCCGTGACCGGGCCGGGCCTGATCGTGTTCCGGTTCGGGGCGGACCTCTTCTACGCGAACGCAGGCCGATTCACCGAGAAGGTCCGCGGTGTCGTCGGGGAAGGGCCGCCGAGAGTCCGCTGGCTCGTCGTGGACGCCGGGGCGATCACGAACGTCGACTACTCCGCGGCCGCGATGCTCCGAACGCTGCAGGAGGACCTCGTGAGGCTCGGCGTCGCCCTCGTCCTGGTCCATGTCTCCACGTCGCTCGCGGCCGACCTCGCGCGCCATCGCCTGACGGACGTGGTCGGCGCCGGCCACGTTTTCGACACGCTGCACGAGGCGCTCGCCGCGCTGCCGGGCCTCGATGTCCGCGGGGAATCCGACAGGGGCGCGCCGGCCGGACGATAGAAAGGCAACATCGCGATGAATGAGATCCTGCCGACCGTCTGGCTTGCGCGCCATGGCGAGACCGCCTGGAGTCTCTCGGGCCAGCACACGGGGCTGACCGACCTGCCGCTGACCGAGCGGGGAGGGCGTAACGCGCTTCGGCTCGGGGAGCGGCTGAAAGGACTGAAGGTCGCGAGAGTCTTCACGAGCCCGCTCCAGCGCGCGGCCCGGACCTGCGAGCTGGCCGGCTTCAAAGGCGGGGCCGAGGTCGACCGGGATCTCGTCGAGTGGAACTACGGGGAGTACGAGGGGAGGACGACGGCCGAGATCCTCGCCGGGCGCCCCGGATGGCAGCTCTTCCGCGACGGCTGCCCGGGTGGGGAGTCGCCGGAGGACGTGGGCGAGCGGGCGCTTCGGGTCGTCCGGCGCCTCCGGGAGGTCGAGGGGGACGCGATTCTCTTCTCGAGCGGGCATATCCTTCGGGTGCTGGCCGCCCGCTGGCTCGGCGAAGAGGCGGCCGCCGGCCGCTTCTTCGTCCTCAGCACCGCGAGCCTCAGCGCCCTCGGCTTCGAGCACAATCTCTCCGAGCCGGCGATCCGGCTCTGGAACGACACCGCAACGTAATCGCCATCTCCTCCGCGGGCCCACGCGAGCGCTACGAGGCGGTCGCGCATTCGATCCGCGACGTCCTGTCGCAGCGCTGGGTCGCGACGAACGAGACGTACGACCGCGAGAACCCGAAGCGGATCTACTACCTCTCGATGGAGTTCCTGATCGGGCGCTCCCTCTCGAACAACGTCGTCAATCTCCTCCTCGATCCGGTCGTGGAGCGGGCCGCGGTGGAGAAGCATCTCGATCCGGTCGCTCTCGTCGAGGAGGAGCCCGACGCGGGGCTCGGAAACGGCGGCCTCGGGCGCCTCGCCGCCTGCTTCCTCGACTCGATGGCGACGATGCAGCTTCCCGCCATGGGCTACGGACTCCGCTACGAATATGGCATCTTCCGGCAGACGGTCGTGGACGGCTGGCAGGTCGAGCAGGCGGACAACTGGCTCCGCCGCCCCGATCCGTGGGAGATCCCGCGACCGGACGAAAAGGTGGAGATCCGGCTGAACTGCTCGTTCGAGATGAAGGGCGGAAGCCTCCGCGCCGTCCCGGGCCGGCCGTCGATCCTGATCGGCCTCCCGTACGACCGGCCCGTCATCGGCTACGGCGGAGAGACGATCAACACGCTTCGCCTCTGGGCGGCCGCCGCACCGGACTTCTTCGACTTCGCAGAATTCTCGAGCGGCGACTTCATCGGCGCCCTCGCCGAGACCCTTTCGGCCGAGTCGCTCACGCGCGTCCTCTACCCCGACGACTCGACGACGCAGGGGAAGGGGCTCCGCTTCGTGCAGGAGTACTTCCTCGTCGCGGCCTCACTCGCCGACCTCGTCCGCCGCTTCCGGAGAACGAACGCGGACTGGAAGGCGTTTTCGGAGAAGGTCGCGATCCAGCTGAACGACACGCACCCGGCGCTCGCCGTCCCCGAGCTGATGCGGATCCTCCTCGACGAAGAGCGCCTGGGATGGGACGAGGCGTGGGACGTCACGCAGCGGGCCCTCGCGTATACGAACCACACGCTCCTCCCCGAGGCGCTCGAAAAATGGCCCGTCCGGTGGTTCGAGACGCTCCTCCCGCGCCATCTCCAGCTTGTCTACGAGATCAACCGCCGTCTCCTCGACTCGGTGGTCAGGCGCTTCCCTGGCGACGAGGGGCGGGTCGAACGGATCAGCGTCGTCGAGGAGGGGGACGAGCGGAAGATCCGGATGGCGAACCTCGCCATCGTCGGTTCCCATTCGACGAACGGGGTCGCGGCGATCCACTCCGAACTCCTCCGCACCGTGACCGTCCGGGACCTCGCGGAGATGTTTCCGGGGCGCTTCAGCAACAAGACGAACGGCGTGACGCCCCGGCGCTGGCTGCGGCTCTGCAACCCGCTGCTCGCGAAGGTGATCAGCGCCGCGATCGGCGACGGCTGGATCACGGATCTCGTCGGAGCTCGCGCGCCTCCGCCCGCTGGCGGAGGACCCGGCCTTCCGGAGCGCCTTCCGGACGGCGAAGCGTGCGTCGAAGAAGGCCTTCGCGGAACCGCCGAACAGGTGGCCGAGAGCACCGGCTGGTACGACCCTCACTGGCACTACCAGAACGACGCCGAAACCCGGCAGGCGCTCGATTCGATCTTCTCGGACCACTTCAGCCGGAACGAGCCGGGCGTCTTCGAGCCGTTCCGGGAGACGCTTCTGACGGGCGGCGACCGCTACCGCCACCTCGCGGACCTCAGGGCCTACCTCGAGGCCGACCGGAAGCTCTGCGACCTGTACGCCGACCCCGACGGCTGGGCCCGGAAGGCGATCCTGAACGTGGCCGGGTCCGGAAAATTCTCGAGCGACCGGACGATTGCCGAGTACGCTTCGGAGATCTGGGGCGCGAAGCCCTGTCCGGTGCGCTGACGCCGGACGACGCGAACCTCGGAAGGATGAGACGGATGGCGAACTCACCTCTGGCGGGAAAGCCGGCGCCGAAGGAGATCCTGGTGGACCTCGCCCGCCTCGAGCGGGAGTACTGGAATCGCCGGCCGGACGTCTCCGACCCCGCCCAGCGCGTCGCCTTCGGGACGAGCGGCCACCGGGGCTCGTCGCTCCGGGGCTCGTTCAACGAGGCCCACATTCTCGCCATCACGCAGGCGATCTGCGACTACCGGCGCGAACAGGAAACGGACGGGCCGCTCTACATCGGAAAGGACACCCACGCGCTCTCGACGCCAGCCCAGAGGACGGCGCTCGAGGTCCTTGCGGCGAACGGCGTCGAGACCGTCTTCCACGCGAACGACCAGGTGACGCCGACGCCCGTCGTCTCGTGGCTGATCCTCGCTTACAACCGCGGCCGGAAGGAGCACCTCGCCGACGGCATCGTCGTCACCCCGTCGCACAACCCTCCCGAGGACGGCGGCTTCAAGTACAACCCGACGAACGGCGGGCCGGCCGACACCGACGTGACGTCGTGGATCGAGAACCGGGCGAACGATCTGCTGAAGAGCGGAAATGCCGGCGTGAAGCGCGTGCCGTACGAGCGGGCCCTGAAAGCGCCGACGACCCGCGAAGCCGACTTCATCCTCCCGTACGTCAGGGACCTCGGAAACGTCGTCGACATGGAGGCGATTCGTCGCGCGGGCCTGAAGCTCGCGGTCGACCCGCTCGGCGGCGCTTCGAGGCCCTGGTGGGAGCCGATCAACGAGGTCTGGGGGCTGAACGTCGAAGTCGTCAATCCGGTCATCGACCCGACCTTCTCGTTCATGACGGTCGACCACGACGGGAAGATCCGGATGGACCCGTCGAGCCCGTTCGCCATGGCGCGGCTCATCGGACTGAAGGACAGGTTCCAGGTCGCCTTCGCGAACGACCCCGACGCGGACAGGCACGGGATCGTCACCGCCTCGGCGGGGCTGCTGAACCCGAATCACTTCCTCGCCGTCGCCATCCAGTACCTGCTCGGCCACCGGCCGAACTGGCCGGCCGGCGCCGCCGTCGGGAAGACGCTCGTCTCGAGCGGGATGATCGACCGCGTCGCCCGGAAGCTCGGCCGGCGCCTTCTGGAGGTGCCGGTCGGCTTCAAGTGGTTCGCGCCGGGGCTCTTCGACGGCTCCGTCCTCTTCGGAGGCGAGGAGAGCGCGGGCGCGAGCTTCCTTCGCCGCGACGGGACCGTCTGGACCACCGACAAGGACGGGATCATCATGGATCTCCTCGCGGCCGAGATCACGGCCGTGACCGGGAAGGACCCGGGCGTCCACTACCGCGAGCTGACGGCGGAATTTGGCGCCCCCCTCTACACCCGGATCGACGCCGCGGCGACGCCGGACCAGAGGGCGCGGCTCGGAAAGCTCTCTCCCGGCGACGTCAAAGCTGCCAGCCTCGCCGGCGAGCCGATCGAAGCCCGGCTGACCCGCGCGCCGGGGAACGACGCCCCGATCGGCGGCCTCAAGGTCGTGGCGAAGAACGGCTGGTTCGCCGCGCGGCCGTCCGGGACCGAGAACATCTACAAGATCTACGCCGAGAGCTTCCGGGACGCGGCCCACCTCGAGGCGATCGTCCGGGAAGCTCAGCAGATCGTGAACGCAGCGATGGAGAAGGGATAGGGAATGGCGAAAAAAGGCGGCAAATCGTCGAAGAAGGTCCTGGTCGTCGACGTCGGCGGCACGAACGTGAAGATCCTGGCGACGGGACAGAAGGAAGCCGCGGAAGTTCCCGTCGGGGCCGAACCTGACGCCGCAGGCGATGGTGGCCGGCGTCAAGAAGCTCGCGAAGGGGTGGAACTTCGACGTCGTCTCGATCGGCTACCCCGGTTTCGTCTTCCAGGGGAAGCCGGTCGCGGAGCCGCACAACCTCGCGCACGGCTGGGTCGGATTCAACTTCGAGCGCGCCTTCCGGCGCCCGGTGATCGTCATCAACGACGCCGCCATGCAGGCCCTCGGCAGCTACCGGAAGGGGAAGATGCTCTTCCTCGGGCTCGGAACCGGCCTCGGGACGACGCTCATCGTCGACGGGGTCGTCGAGCCGATGGAGCTGGGGCACCTCCCGTACGAGGAGGCGACCTTCGAGGACTACCTCGGCGCCCGCGCCCTCCAGAAGCTCGGGAAGAAGAAGTGGCGGGAGAACGTCGAGGACGCCGTGGCGAAGCTGATCGCGGCTCTCGAGCCCGACGACGTCGTCCTCGGCGGCGGTAACGTCAAAAAGCTGAAGAAGCTCCCGCCCGGCTGCCGGGCCGGCGACAACGCGAATGCGTTCGAAGGGGGTTTCCGGCTCTGGAGGAAAAAAGGGCGATGACGGCAGACACCCTGCCCCTTTCTGTCCGCCCGGCGTGGAAGGCGCTCTCGGTCCACGTTCGGGAGGTCAAAGACCTCCACCTTCGGAAGCTGTTCGCCGACGACCCGACGCGCGGCGAGCGGATGACCGCCGAGGCCGCGGGGATCTTCGTCGACTACTCCAAGAACCGCGTCACGGACGAGACGCTGAAGCTCCTCGTCCGGCTGGCTGAAGAATCGGGACTGAGAGACCGGATCGACGCCATGTTCCGGGGCGAGAGGATCAACGTCACCGAGAACCGGGCCGTCCTCCACGTGGCTCTCCGCGCGCCTGCGGGCGCCTCGATCCTCGTCGACGGGAAGAACGTCGTCCCCGACGTCCACGCGGTTCTCGACAGGATGGCGGACTTCGCGAACCGGGTCCGGCATGGCGACTGGAAGGGGCACACCGGGAAGCGGATCCGGAACGTCGTCAACGTCGGGATCGGCGGCTCGGACCTCGGGCCGGTCATGGCGTACGAGGCGCTCCGGCACTACAGCGAGCGCTCCATGACGTTCCGCTTCGTCTCGAACGTGGACGGTACGGACTTCGCCGAAGCGGTGCGGGACCTCGACGCCGCGGAGACGCTGTTCATCGTCTCTTCGAAGACGTTCACGACGCTCGAGACGATGACGAACGCCCAGACGGCGCGCGACTGGAGCCTCAAGGGGCTCGGCGGCGACCCGAAGGCGGTCGCGAAACACTTCGTGGCGGTCTCGACGAACGGGGCGAAGGTCTCGGAGTTCGGGATCGACACGGCGAACATGTTCGGCTTCTGGGACTGGGTGGGCGGGCGTTACTCGATGGACTCGGCCATCGGCCTCTCCACGATGCTCGCGGTCGGCCCCGAGAACTTCCGCTCGCTCCTCGGCGGCTTCCACGAGATGGACGAGCACTTCCGGACGGCGCCATTCGAGCGGAACCTGCCGGTTCTCCATGCCCTCCTCGGCATCTGGTACACGAACTTCTTCGGGGCGCAGACGGTCGCCGTCCTCCCGTACGAGCAGTACCTGAAGCGCTTCCCGGCCTACCTCCAGCAGCTGACGATGGAGAGCAACGGCAAGCGCGTGACGCTTTCGGGGGCCCGGGTCGAGGCCGATACCGCGCCGGTTTACTGGGGCGAGCCGGGGACGAACGGCCAGCATTCGTTCTACCAGCTGATTCACCAGGGGACGCGGCTGATCCCGTGCGACTTCATCGGCTTCGTCGAGACGCTGAACCCGCTTGGCCGGCACCACGACATCCTGATGTCGAACGTCTTCGCGCAGGCCGAGGCGCTCGCGTTCGGAAGGACGCCGGAAGAGGTGAAGGCCGAGGGGACGCCGGATTGGCTGGTCCCGCACCGTGTCTTCGAAGGAAACCGCCCGTCGAACGTGATCCTCGCGCGGCGCCTGACGCCGGAGACGCTCGGGGCGCTCGTCGCCCTTTACGAGCACTCCGTTTTCACGCAGGGAGCGATCTGGGGCATCGACTCGTTCGACCAGTGGGGCGTCGAACTGGGGAAGATGCTGGCCCAGAAGATCATCCCCGAGCTGGAAAGCCCGGCCGAGCCCGCACTCGCCCACGACAGCTCGACGAACGCCCTGATCCGCAGGTACCGGCAGCTCAAGAAGAATTCGCGTTAGCCGTAATTTCCTCGAAGCAAGAAGGAGCATTTCATGCAACTCGGAATGATCGGACTCGGACGGATGGGGGCGAACATGGTCCGCCGGCTGATCGGTGGCGGCCACGACTGCGTCGTCTTCGACATGTCGCCGAAAGCGGTCGCGGACCTTGCGAAGGAGAAGGCGGTCGGGGCGTCGTCGCTCGCCGACTTCGTGAAGAAGCTGGCGAAGCCGCGCGCCATCTGGCTGATGGTCCCGGCGGCCGTCGTCGACAAGTCGATCGCCGATCTCCTTCCGCTGCTCGAGAAAGAGGACACCCTGATCGACGGCGGGAACTCCTACTACATCGACGACATCCGGCGGGCGAAGGAGCTCTCGGCGAAGGGAATCCACTACGTCGACGTCGGGACCAGCGGCGGCGTCTGGGGCCTCGAGCGGGGCTACTGCATGATGATCGGCGGCGAGAAAAACGTCGTCCAGCGCCTCGACCCGATCTTCAAGCGGCTGGCCCCCGGCAAGGGGGAGATCGCGCGGACGCCCGGTCGCGAGAAGGCGAAGGCAAAGGGGACCGCGGAGGAGGGCTACCTCCACTGCGGCCCGAACGGCGCCGGCCACTTCGTCAAGATGGTCCACAACGGAATCGAGTACGGGCTCATGGCGGCCTACGCCGAGGGGCTCGGCATCCTCCGCGCCGCGAACGTCGGCAAGGAGACGCACGCGGTCGACGCCGAAACGACGCCGCTTCGCGATCCCGAGCACTACCAGTACGACCTGAACCTCCCCGACATCGCCGAAGTCTGGCGGAGGGGAAGCGTCATCGCCTCGTGGCTTCTCGACCTGACCGCCTCGGCACTGATAGAGGATTCCACTCTCGCGAAATTCGCGGGCCGGGTTTCCGACTCCGGCGAGGGGCGCTGGACGATCAAGGCCGCCATCGACGAAGCGGTCCCCACGCCGGTTCTGACGACGGCTCTCTACGAGCGGTTTTCCTCGCGCGGCGAGGCGGACTTCCAGAACAAGCTCCTCTCGGCGATGCGCTTCCAGTTCGGCGGGCATCACGAGAAGCCGGCGAAGTGAGGGGGGCATGACCGCTCCGCGTTCGGACGCCCTCGTCTTCTTCGGCGCCACGGGCGACCTCGCCTACAAGAAGATCTTTCCGTCGCTTCAGGCGATGCTGAAGCGGGGGCACCTCGACGTCCCCGTCATCGGCGTCGCGAAGGCGGGCTGGACCCTCGATCAGATGAGGGCCCGCGCGAAGGAGAGCCTCGAGAAGCACGGCGGGCTCGATCCCGCGGCCTTCGCCAAGCTGACGAGCCTGCTCCGCTACGTGGACGGCGATTACAACGACCCGGCCACCTTCGCGGCCATCAAGAAGGAGCTGGGGGGAGCCCAGCGCCCGGCGCACTACCTCGCCATCCCGCCCGTCCTCTTCGGCCGCGTGATCGAGCAGCTCGGGACGTCGGGCCTCTCGAAGGACGCCCGCGTCGTCGTCGAGAAGCCGTTCGGGACGGACCTCGCGTCGGCGCAGGAGCTGAACCGGATCCTCTTCTCGGAGTTCCCGGAGTCGTCGATCTTCCGGATCGACCACTACCTCGGGAAGAAGCCGGTCCAGGCCGTCCTCGTCTTCCGGTTCGCGAACGCCTTCATGGAGCCGTTCTGGAACCGCAACTACGTCGAAAGCGTCCAGATCACGATGGCGGAGAACTTCGGTGTCCAGGGGCGGGGCGCCTTCTACGACCAGACGGGGACGATTCGGGACGTCATCCAGAACCACCTCTTTCAGGTCCTCTGCAACCTGACGATGGAGCCTCCCGTCCGGACCGACAGCGAGTCGATCCGCGACGAGAAGGTCAAGATGCTGAAAGCCATCCCGGACCTCAAGGCGGCCGACCTCGTCCGCGGCCGGTTCTCCGGATACCTTTCCGAGCCGGGAGTCGCTCCGGAATCGAAGACCGAGACCTTCGCCGCCCTGAGGCTCGAGGTCGACTCGTGGCGCTGGAAGGGGGTTCCCTTTTACATCCGCGCCGGGAAGTCCCTGCCCGTCACCTGCACGGAAGTCCTCGGCCGGCTCAAGAAGCCGCCGACGGTCATCAAGGAGAGCAAGCTCCACCAGAACTACCTTCGATTCCGGATCAGCCCCGAGCCGACCGTCGCCCTCGGCACGATGGTCATGGGGCCCTCGGACGAGATGATCGGCCAGACGGTGGAGCTGGTGGCGAGCCGCCACCCGGCGGCCGCCGAGGCGGACGCCTACGAACGGGTCCTGACCGATGCCATCGAAGGGGACGCGACGCTCTTCGCGCGCCAGGACTACGTCGAAGAAGCGTGGCGGATCGTCGACCCGGTCCTGAAGGCAGGAACTCCCGTCTTCGACTACGCGCCGGGCACGTGGGGGCCCGCGGAGGTCGAGAAGCGGCTCACGCCCCCGGGCGGCTGGAACGACCCCAAGATGGCCGGCTGAGGCCCCGGCGAGAGGCGCGGATGAAGATCGAGATCCTCGACGATGCGGACGCCGCCGCCCGCAGGGCCGCGTCCTTCATCGCCGCGGAGGCGCGCGAGGCTGCCGCGGCGCGGGGGCGGTTCCTGATGGCGGTCAGCGGCGGGCGGACGCCCTGGCTGATGCTCCGCGCCCTCGCGGACGAGAACGTCCCGTGGCCCTCCGTTCACGTCTTCCAGGTCGACGAGCGGATTGCCCCGGCCGGAGACCCGGACCGAAACCTCACGCACCTGAGGGAGAGCCTTCTTTCTCGCGCGCTCGCTCCCTCCGGCGCAACTCCATCCGATGCCGGTGGAGGCTCCCGATCCGGAGGCCGCTGCCGCCTACTCGAAGACGCTCCGGAGCCTCGCGGGAGCGCCGCCTGTCCTCGACCTCGTCCACCTCGGCCTCGGACCCGACGGCCACACGGCGTCGCTCGTGCCGAACGACCCGGTGCTCTCCGCCCTCGACCGGGACGTCGCCGTGACGGGCGTCTACATGGGGAGGCGCCGGATGACGCTGACCTATCCGGTCCTGAACCGCGCCCGGTGCGTCCTCTGGCTCGTCACCGGGAGCCGAGAAGGTCCCGATGCTCGAGCGCCTCCGCCGTGCCGACGCCTCGATCCCCGCGGGGCGGGTCCGGCAGGACGCCGCCCTGATCCTCGCCGACCGCGCTGCGGCCGGAGAAGCGAAGTGACCCGGGCGTGTTGAGGCTCTTTCCCGGACTGGCCCTGATCCTCGCGATCGCGATTCCGGCCCGGCTCGTTCAAAGCCTGATCACGGTCGCCGGGAAGGAAGTCGTGAGCGCCGTCGCGATCGCGATCGTCGCCGGCATTCTGATTCGGAACGTGCTCGGGCTCTCCGAGACCTACCGGCCCGGGACGGGCTTCGCGGTGAAGCGGCTCCTGCGGGTCGGCATCGCCCTGATGGGGGCGCAACTCAGCCTCGCGCAGGTCGCTCGAGACCGGCGGTTCCTCGCTCCTCGTCGTCGCGATCTGCATCGTCTCGGCCCTCCTCGTCGTCCGCTTTCTCGCCGTGAAGCTGGGGATGTCGGACGCGCTGGGGACGCTCCTCGGGATAGGGACGTCGATCTGCGGCGTGTCGGCCATCGTCGCCACCGCGCCCGTCGATCGAGGCGAAAGAGGAGGAGACGTCGCTCGCCGTCGCGACGATCACCGTCTTCGGCCTTCTCGCCATCCTCGTCTACCCGGTCCTTGGACGACTCTGGGAACTCTCGGACACGTTCTTCGGGACCTGGGCCGGAACCGCCGTCAACGACACGAGCCAGGTCGTGGCGACCGGATCTGATTTACAGCCAGTCGGCGGGCGAGACCGCCACCGTCGTGAAGCTGACCCGGAACCTTTTCATGGCCCCTGTGATCCTCGGATTCAGCTGGCTCCATTTCCGCAAGCGCCGGGCGGCGGAAGCCCGGAGACGGCGGCGCGCGCCGGCTGAATCTGGTTCAGGCCGTCCCGCTCTTCATCCTCGGCTTCCTGGCGATGGCGGTCCTGAACTCGCTGGGGGCCTTCCCGCCCGAAATCCGGAAGGCGATTCAGACGGTCTCCCAGTTCCTGATCGTCTGCGCGCTCGCGGGCGTCGGCCTCGAAACGCACGTCGGCGCCATGAAGAAGATCGGTTTCCGGCCGTTCTACGCCGGGCTCTTCGCGGCAGCATTCATGGCGGTGGTGAGCTTCGCTCTCATCCGCCTCGCCGGAATCCAGTGAGGAGGGACGAGCCACGATGAGCCTGTACGACACGCGCGAGGGCGCCCGGCTGGCGCTGAACCGGGTCCGGAAGGGGGGCTGGAACCGCTGGGGCCCCTACCTCGCGGAGCGGGCGTGGGGAACGGTCCGCGAGGACTACAGCAGGGACGGCGACGCTTGGGAGTACTTCCCGCACGACCATGCCCGCTCGCGCGCCTACCGCTGGAACGAAGACGGCCTGGGCGGGATCTGCGACCGGCACCAGTACCTCTGCTTCGCTCTCGCCCTCTGGAACGGCCGCGACCCGTTCCTGAAGGAGCGGATGTTCGGCCTGACCGGCCCCGAGGGGAATCACGGCGAGGACGTCAAGGAATACTGGTTCTACCTCGACTCGACGCCGACCCACTCGTACATGAGGTACCTCTACAAGTACCCGCAGGCGGAGTTCCCCTATGCCCGCCTCGTGGAGGAGAGCCGGAAGAGGACACGGGAAGACCCTGAGTTCGAGCTCATCGACACGGGGATCTTCGACGGCGGGCGCTACTTCGACGTCGGCATTGAGTACGCCAAGGCCGGGCCGGAGGACATGCTGATCCGGATCTCGGCCGCCAACCGAGGGCCGGAGGCGGCGCCGGTCGACCTCCTTCCGACGCTCTGGTTTCGGAACACCTGGCGCTGGGGCCGGGACGGGCGGGTGCCGTCCATCACGACCCGTCCCGCGGGAGCTCTCGTCGCCTCGCACCGGTACCTCGGCGATTACGCGCTCTACGCCGAGGGCGCGGACGAGCGACTGTTCACCGAGAACGAGACGAACTGCGCGCGGCTTTTCGGCACCCCGCCCCCGACGCCGTTCGTGAAGGACGCGTTCCACGAGGTGGTCGTCAACGGCCGCCGCGAGGCCGTCAATCCGGCCGGGACCGGCACCAAGGCGGCGCTCCGATACCGGCGCGTCGTGGCGGCGGGCGAGACCGTCACGATCGACCTGCGCCTCGCGAAGACGCGGGACGGGAAGCTCCTCGACGCGCCGTTCGCCGGGTTCGAGGAGACGTTCCGGCAGCGCCGTGAAGAGGCGGACGAGTTCTACGGCGCCGTCCTGCCGAAGAATCTCCCGGCCGACGCGCGGCTCGTGGCGCGGCAGGCCTTCGCCGGCATGCTCTGGTCGAAGCAGTACTACCACTTCGTCGTGAACGACTGGCTGGACGGCGACCCCGGATCGCCGCCGCCGCCTCCCGAGCGCCGCGACGGGCGGAACCACGAGTGGACACACCTCTTCACCCGCGACGTCATCTCGATGCCCGACAAGTGGGAGTTTCCCTGGTTCGCGTCGTGGGACCTCGGGTTCCACTGCGCCACGCTGGCGCACGTCGACCCGCAGTTCGCGAAGGACCAGATCCTCCTGATGCTGCGCGAGTGGACGATGCACCCGAACGGCCAGATCCCGTCCTACGAGTGGGATTTCAACGGCGTGAACCCGCCGGTTCTCTCGCTGGCCGCCGGCGCCGTTTTCGAGATCGAGCGCCACCGGACCGGCGTCGCGGACTACGACTTCCTCGAGCGGGTCTTCCAGAAGATGCTCCTCAACTTCACCTGGTGGGTCAACCGGAAGGACGCGATGGGAAAGAACATCTTCCAGGGCGGCTTCCTCGGGATGGACAACATCGGCGTCTTCGACCGCGACGACCTCCCGCCGGGCTGGCTCCTCGGGCAAGCCGACGGCACGAGCTGGATGGCCGCCTTCGCGAAGAGCCTTCTGACGATCGCGCTGAAGCTCGCCGAGCGGAACCCGGTCTACGAGGACGTCGCGAGCAAGTTCTGGGAGCACTACGTCTACGTCGCCAACGCGATGAACAGCCTGCACGAACCCGAGAAGTCGCTCTGGGACGAGGCGGACGGCTTCTTCTACGACCACCTCCTGTGGCAGGGCAAAGATCCCCGCCCCGTCCGGGCCCGTTCGATGGTCGGCTTCGTCCCGATCTTCGGCGCCTCGACGGTGCCGGCCGACACGTTCGACCGCTACCCGGACTTCAGCCGGCGCCGCGAATGGTTCACCTCCCACCGCCCGGACCTGATGGCGAGCGTCGAGCCGATGGTCGTCCCCGGGCCGCGGAACACGCTGATCCTCGGGCTCGTCCGCGCGGACCAGCTCCGGCGGATGCTCGCGAGGATGCTCGACGAAGAAGAGTTCCTCTCCCCGGGCGGCGTCCGGTCGGTCTCCCGCTTCCACAAGGACAACCCGCTCGTCCTTCACCTGGGCGGGCGGGAGTACCGGCTGGACTACGAGCCGGGGGAATCCAGGACGGACCTCTTCGGCGGCAACTCGAACTGGCGGGGGCCGGTCTGGCTGCCGGTCAACTGGATGATCATCCTCGCGCTCCGGAACTACCACCTCTACTACGGCGACACGTTCCAGGTGGAGTGCCCGACGGGGTCGGGGAAGATGATGACGCTCGACAAGGTCGCCGAGGAGATCGGCCGAAGAGTAGCCTCGATCTTCCTCAGGAACGAGAAAGGGGAGCGCCCGGTCTTCGGCGACTGCCGCCTCTTCCAGGACGACCCGCACTGGCGCGACCTGATCCCATTCCACGAGTACTTCCACGGCGACACCGGGCGCGGCTGCGGGGCGAGCCACCAGACCGGCTGGACGGGGCTGATCGCGCAGATCCTGATCGAGCTGGACGAGCGCGCCATGCCGCCGGAGGCGGCGGACATGGGAGCGCGGCGGCGGAGCCGGGTACGGCTTCGGGCTCGAAGAGGGCTGGATGTGAAGGAGACGCCTGACGGTACGGCTCTAGGTGTGTCGACGTGTATAATGTGATTATCGGAGGTAACACACATGGCGACGAACCTGGACCTTGGACCCGCAAGCTTCTGGAACAAGCCGTCGCGAGGTTCAGCGGAGAAAAGACCAAGAACGCGGCCGTGACGCTCGTCGCTCACCGAGTTCATCGCGCGTCGGCGAGCAGGTCAGACTGCGCCGCCTCTTCGGCAACGCTGACGCTGGAACCCGGACTTCGACTACAAGGTGGATCGCTTCCCGGATCGTGAACGTGCTCGTCGAGCGACAGCGCTCTGGTCACTGCGCCGGCTGCGGCGTCATGCGGATCCGTCCGGCGGCGTCCGGAGAGTCGCCGTTCTCGGCCGATGCCTCGAAAGGCAGGACGTCATCGTCACGACAGGCCTCGTGATCCAGGAACTGCTCGTCAGCGTGCATTCCACGCGGCCAGCGCAACGAACGAGTCGATCTGCGTTCGCGGAGCCTTCAGGTGTGTTTGCCCGCTCCTCATGCCCGAGGTCGAGGATCCACGCGAGGCCGCGAGTCGCTCCGGAACCGTTGACGTCGGCGCGGCGTCCGATCGGCACGATCGATGCCCGCGACTCGCCCGGCCTTCGCGATGCCGCCATGGTCGCACCGATTTCCGTCGAGCCGACCGCGACGTGGAAGTGATGGCGCTTCATTGCCCCTTCCATCTGAGCTGGACGAGAGAGCACGCCGAGAGCACAGGAACCAGGCCGGCTCTCACTTCAGCCGGAGGCCGAGGCGGAAGCTGAGGATCTCGCCCGCGCCGAAGGGATCCGACGTCCACGCGATCGTCGGCGCCTCCACGAGGAGGTCGAAGATGCCGAGCCGGAGCGCCACGCCGATCCGCGAGCCGGCCTGCAGGTAGTAGGCGTCGGACGGGGAGCCGTGGACCCCCTGAGAGGTGTCGACGTCGCCGCCTCCGCGCACTCTCGGCCCCCCTTCGACGCGGACCGCCGTGACCGAGAGCCCGAGGGGCCCGAGAAAGTACCAGCGGACGCCGAGGCCGAGCGTACCGGTGAAGTACGCCGACTCGCCCGACGTCCTCCGGATCCCGGCCTCGAGCGAGACGGCCGGGGTGAACGCGTAGCGCCCCCCCCAGCGGTCGCGGTCCCAGCTCATCTCGGCGCCGAGCATCCCGAGGCCGTAGTTCGTTCCCGGGACGGTGTCCGCGGGGGGAGTCGTCACGGTGACGCCCGCGACCCCGTAGAGGGTGGCGATCCGGCCCTGGAGCCGGCCGTAGGGGGCGGGCGGCGGCACCCACGCCTCGTCCTTCCGCTCCGCCTTCTCCTCGTGGCGGAGAAGAGTGCTGCCCGCGACGAGGCGCGGCGTGGAGAGGGCGTAGCTGATCCCGAGCGCGAACGACCACTGGGCCTGGGGCTTCCGCCAGTTCACCTCGAGCGGCGCCTCCAGCGTGAGGTGGAGCTTCTCGCTGGCCGCGTAGTCGAACCGGAGAAGGCGCGTCACCACCTCCGTGCCGTCGCTCGGGCCTCCAAAGACGGCGCGCAGCTCGGCGGGGGTGAAGCCGATCGCGGCCTTGTACCCCACGGGCAAGCGCGAAGTCGAAGCCGACGCCGAAGAAGCCGGCGTTGCCGCCGGCGGTGTAGTGCCGGTACCCGAGGCTCGCCGTCAGCGCGTAGACGAACGGATTGATGTCCTCCGCGTAGCGGACCACCGTGCCGCGCGCCGAGACGGCGAAGTAGCCGGCGGTCGGGTTGTACTGCGTGTCGAGCCCGAAGAAGGCGTACCGGCCGGGAGAGGCCTCGGGAGGCTGGCGGACGTCGCACTCGGCTCCCGCGCAGCGGTGGACGGGGGTGAACCACTTCGTCCGGTACCGCTCCCAGGCCTCCGACTTGTCGGGGTGCGTGTCGGTCCCCGGGGGCGCCGCGAGCTGAGCCGTCCGGAGGTCTCGCACGAGGACGAGGAGCTCGACGATCGCCTGGCGGGCGCTGTTTCCCTCGGGGGAGAGGCAGTCGTACGGGACGTCGTAAGGATGGTCCGTCCGCTTCTCGCATCCCTCCCGGCCCCCCTCGACGACGTACGTCTTGTCCCGGTGGTCGTCCCACTTGTGGAAAACGCCGTCGGGAATCCGCTTCGACCGCTCGGTCGGGATTCCGGCGATCTTCTCGATCGGCTTCCAGACCCGGAGGTAGTCGACTCCGTCCCCGGTCCGCTCCGCGTGGGAGCCCGAGAAGGAGTCTTCGATCGAGTGCATCATCTCGTAAAGCCCGAAGCCGCTCCGCCGCGTGCCGGGGCCGCCGTCCACGACGACCTGCCGGAGGAGGCCGTCGAGGAGGTCGTTGCACCGGACGATGGCGCTCGTCGCGAGCGCGCGGGGGATCGAGGTGCCGGGGAGCGGCTCCGTGAGGCTGTCCGTCAGCGTCCCCATATAGTGGAAGCACTGGCCGGAGTCGCTGAACTGGCGCCGGAAGAACGCGTCCGGCCTGTCGGTCTCGGGCTGCGGCCAGCAGAGGAGCGGGTTCTCGGTCGGGGCGTAGCGGCAGTCCCCCGGCGGGGAGTCGCCGCGCCCGAAGCACCATGGGGCGTCGAGGGCGCCGTCGTTGATCAGGTCGCGGAGGACGTCGGGACGGGGGGGCTGGCCGTCGTGCCCCTCCACGAGCGTCCTGTAGGCCGTCGCCTCGATGACGTTGTGCCCCTTGCTGTCGAACCCGAGGGCCGGCGCCGCCAGGAGCGCCGAGGCGGCGACGGCGAGCAGGGCGCGGCGACACGGCACCTCCAGCGGCGGCGCTTTCATGGGCGAAGGCGGTTCCTCTGGCCGAGCATAGCCTCTACTTCGACCCCTTCACCTCGTCGCGCTCCTTCTGCCGTTCCTCCCGCTGCTCGAGGATGAGCTTGTACGCGACGTAGTACTTGTAGATGTTCGAGACGTACGTCACGGTCTCGCGTCCGACTTTCTCGGAGACGACGATCTCCACGTTGTTGAACCACACGTTCGGGTCGAGCCCGCGCTTTTCCGCCAGCTTCCGCATCGACTGGATCCGGTTCGGGCCCGCGTTGTACGAGGCGAACGCGAAGAGGGCCTTGTTCAGCCGGTCCATCGGCTCGTTCGCGAAGTACTGGTCGATCATGAAGCGCATGTACTTCACGCCCGCGTGGATGTTCGGCTCGACCTGCGTGATGTCGCCGACCTTCAGCTCCTTGCCGGTCGCCGGCATCACCTGCATGACGCCGACCGCGCCGACCTTGCTCTTCGCGTTCTGGTTCAGCTGCGACTCCTGATAGCCCTGCGCCGCCATCAGGAGGAAGTCCATGTCGTACTTCTCCGAGTACGTCTTGAAGAAGTGGGCCATGTCCTCGAACTTTTTCCTCTCCTCCTTCGACGCCGAGTTCTTCACGAACTTCGTGTTCTTCAGGTACTTCTGGAAGAGCTGGTTCCGGATGGAGGACCCCTCGGGGTACTTCGCGATGAAGGCGTTGATCTCGGCCTTCAGGAGCGGGCTGTTCTTCCGGATGGCCCAGGCGATCTCTCCCCCCGTACGGAGCGCCACGTCCGGGTGGAGCCTGATCTTGGGAAAGACGCCCGCCCAGAACCGCGCGAGGTAGTCGTCCACGACGACGTACGAGACGATTCCCGCGTTCAGCATCTCGAGAAGGTCCTCGGTCTCGAGGTCGTCCGGGGCGAACCGCAGCTTCACGGAGGGCTTGCCGCGCTTTGCGAGGTCGGCGTTCAGCTTCTCAAGGGTCTCGTGGAAGATCGACCCCTTCCGGACGTAGACCTCCCGGCCCGAGAGATCATCGGCGGAGGCAATAGGCTGAGATTCCGGTCCCGACACGACGATTTCGGAGACGTTCTTCATCACGGGATCCGAGAAGTCCACCTGCTGGAGTCGCTCGGGCGTCACCGTAATTCCGGCCGCCACGATGTCTCCGCGCCCGTCGAGCAGGGCCGTCGCGAGGTCCTTCCGGTCGACCGGAAGGAAGGCGACGTTGATCTTCAGGTTTCCGGTCTTGTACTTCCGGTTGATCTCGTCCTCGAACAGCTTCAGCGCCTCGTACGTGATGCCGCGTGGCGTCCCCTTGTCGATGAAGTAGTTCGTCTTGTTGAAGACGACGAGAGCCCGAATCAGCCGGCGCTTCTTCAGCGCGTCGAAGTCGCCCCCCTGGCCGAGCGCTTGCCGCCCGGAGGCTGTGATTTCCTTCCCGGATTTTTCCTGGGCCGTCAGGGGGGCGGGGCGCCCGAGCGCAAGGAGAAGCGGGGCCGTTGCCATCAACCGAATTGCTTTTCGCGAGGTCATTTCGTCCTCCAGGGGACGCTTGATCTTAGCTCGCGCCCGAGCTCCCGATCGGCGCCGGTCCCAACGGAGGAGCGGGCGGCCCCTTCGAGCCGCCCGCGGTGAACGCCTTTCCGATCAGTTGCCGGGGCCTTTAGCCGCAGCCTCGGCCTGGGCCATCTTGCTTGCCATCTCCGCCTTGATGGCGTCCAGATTGAAGCTCGCTCCACGCTGCATCGGCGGGTAGTCGAGGAAGGTCTGGATTGCCTTGCCCATGACCTGCTGGACGAACACGAAGCGCCAGAACTGGTACTTGAACCAGTCGAAGTACTGCTGCGCCCCGTCCTTCGTCCCGTTGCCGGGCCAGCCCATCCGCTCGAACGGGTCGAGGCGAAGGTTCGTGATGTAAGGCACGTCCGGACGGGTTTTCTCACCCAGCCAGCCTGCGGGCTGGTCAATGAAGCGGAACTTGTAGTCGTCGATCCGCACCGCGCCCACCGTGCTCTCACCGAGGTAGAAAATCTCGTGCCGCACGGACGGACCCTTGCCGGTGATGGCGGCCATCTGGTTGTAGCCGTCCAGATGGTTCTTGTAGGTCCGATCGCCGATCTTCTTCCCCTTCAGCAGCTCCTCGGTGATGTTCGGATTGCCGGCCGCCGCGACGAAGGTGGGAAACCAGTCCAGGCCCGAGAAGATGCCGTTCTGCACGGAGTCCGCCGGCACATGGCCGGGCCAGCGGAGGATCGCCGGCACGCGGAAGCCGCCCTCGAGGACCGTGCCCTTGCACTGCGCGAAGGGCGTCGTTCCACCATCGGGCCAGGTAAAGAGCTCGGTGCCGTTGTCGGTCGTGAAGACGACGATCGTGTTGTCGTCCACCCCCATGTCCTTCAGCTTCTTCATGACCAGACCGACGTCGTCGTCGAGCTGGGCCATGCCGGCCTCCTCTTCGGACCAGCCATTCTCCGAGTTCCGCAGCGCTTCGTACTTCGGGGAGAGGTGGGTGACGATGTGCATCCGCGTGGGGTTGAGCCAGACGAAGAACGGCTTGCCGTCCTTCTTGGCCTTGTCCATGAAGCTGATGGCGAGGTCGCGGATCTCGTCGTCGACGGTCTCCATCCGCTTCGGGTAGAGTGTGCCGGCATCCTCGATCCTCTGCTTGCCGACCTTCCCCCAGCGCGGCATCTCGGTCGGGTCGTCCCTGTCTGTCGCCCAGCTGTGGACCATGTTTCGCGGGCCGACGACGTTCAGCAGGTTCTGCGGATAGTTGGGGTGCGCCGGGTCTTCCATCGCATCGAGGTGATACAGATAGCCGAAGAACTCGTCGAAGCCGTGGACCGTCGGCAGGAACTCGTTCTTGTCTCCAAGGTGGTTCTTGCCGAACTGGCCCGTTGCGTAACCCATGTCCTTGAGCGCCGAGGCAATCGTCACCGCCTCTGCCGGCAGGCCGACCGACGCGCCCGCCTGGCCGACCGTGGTCATGCCGGTGCGGATCGGCAGCTCGCCGGTGATGAAGTTCGCGCGACCGGCCGTGCAACTCGCTTCGGCGTAATAGTCGGTGAACAGCATCCCCTCTTTAGCGAGGCGATCGAGATTCGGCGTCCTGCCGGCCATCATTCCGCGGTGGTAGGCGCCGATGTTCCACATGCCGATGTCGTCGCCCATGATGACGACGATGTTCGGTTTCTTGGCCGGCGCCTGGGCGAGAGCCGGAAGAGCCGCCACGAGAGCGAGGGTGAGCCCGAGGAGGGGCTTCAGACAGTGCGAGTGCACTTTCATGCGGGGGAGTTCCTTTCTGATTTCTTCACTCTGATTGAATCTGGAACGACGACAGCTCGCGCAGTCTACAACTGATTCTGCGTCTAAGCGTCTCAGAGCTGGAATTGCAGGCGGAGCTGGTAGAAGCTGGTCCGGCCACGGAGCCCGAGCTTCTCGAGCGTGCCGTAGCCGTAGTTGAACTCGAGCCGCCACTGCCTCGTCGGGTACCACGACAGCGCGCCGCTCAGCCGGCTGAACCTGCCTCCCTGCACCGTGCCGCTCGTCAGGTCCATGCTCGAATACCGGGCCGCCACCTCCCAAGCGCCGCGGCCGCCGTGCCGGAACGAGAACGGCGTCGCCGGCTGCGATCGCGCCGAAGTGCCGGTCGTCGCGGTCGTAGGGCCGGCTCTCGCCCGTGAGGCACCAGGAGGCCATCACGTAGCAGCCGAGAAAGTGCGGGTTGTTCGTCTGCGGGGAGGAGACGCTCGTCGAGCTCAGCTCGCCCGAGAGCGTGACGGGTCCCCGGACGGCCGCCAGCTCGCCGCCGCACGAGACCGAGTGGTTGCCGGGGAAGGTGCCGGTGTCGATGAAGTCCGGCGCCTCGTAGACCTCCGGGAACGCTCTTCGACTTGAAGCTCCCGTTCTGCGACTCGCGGTAGACGGCCGACGCGCCGACGTGGAGCAGCCGTTTTCCTCCGTCCGCCTCGGCCGCGATCCCGGTGAGTCGCCCGGCGAAGATGTTGCCGCTCTGGCTGAACGAGAGGCCGTCGTCGAGCCAGTTGTTGAACCAGCCGGCCGACCAGGTCATCCGTCCGCCCGCGGCGGTGCCCGAGAGCCGGGCGCCGACGATGTGCGATTCGACGAACGTCGACGCGGTCGTCATCACCGAGCGCTCCATGAACGGGACGTCCCGGCCGTTCTCCATCATCTCGAGGCCGACGCCGAGCTTCTGCTTGCCGAGGGTCAACGTCGCGAAGTCGCCCAGGGGAATGCCGAGGTAGAGCGTAGGTCCAGGTCCAGCCTCGGGCGGCGGTCGGGTCGAGGCCCTTGTAGTTGCCGGCGACCTGGAAGGTCCAGGGGCGGGCGAACTTGATCTTTCCCGAAAGCGACAGGTCGTCGAGCCGGAAGAGCGCCTCGGAGGTTAGGTCGCCCGACCTGCTGCTTGCTGGCAGAGTCCTGGACATAGAACGCGCCGTCCTCCAGCGCCGCGAAGCCGAGCCGGAGCGAGATCCACGACGCCTCGAACTCGTTCCAGGGCCGCTTCTGCCCGGCGGTGGACGACGTGCGGGAGCCGGCTCCGGGCGCGGCGGCTCCTGAGCGACGGCCGCGCTCGACAGGCCGGCCGCGATAAGGACTGCGAGGGCGGCGCGCCGAAAGACCTGGCCGCGCGCCGCCCGGGATCCTGCCGGGGGAAGCAAGGAACCTACTTCTCGAGCGTCAGCTTCAGCCCTTCCGCGGCCACCTTGATGCTTGCGCCCTTCGTCGCGCTCTTGAGGTTGATGACGACGCCCTTGCCGTTCCTCAGGGAGCCGACCTCGACACCCTTGCCGGCGGCCGCTCCCGTGCCCGCGGCCGCGTACGTGCCGGAGAAGTCGTCGAGGCTCTTCAGGTTGTAGACGCTGCCCGTGGCCTCGGCCTTCGTCATGCCGACCTCGCCCACGGAGAGCCCTTCGACCTTGACCTTGTGGGTCTTCCCCTTGTAGGTCAGAACTCCCGATCCCCAGCTCCACCCGATCCCGACGGCTACCGAGCCCTCGGAGAGCTTCAGGGTGGCGTCGGGCTTCTTCGCCTCCTCGGCGAACGCGGGGGCGGCGGACAGGACCACGAGGGCGACGACGGCGATCGACGCGATCAATCTACGCATGTATCTCTCCTTTTCTGCTGTTCGCGCTTCCACTTCATCGATTCTAGACTTTGCACGGGCCCCGCGATCTCAGCGGCGACCCCGAGAATCTCGAATACTTCGACGGTCATCCCGATTCCTCAGTTGCTCGGCGGCATCAGGCTCTCCAGGGCATTGTCCAGGCTGAAGCTGCCGGGTCTCTGGCTCGGGGGGAATTCCTTGAACGTGCTCAGGAACTGACCCACGAATTGCTGCGCCGGCACGAGGACGAAGGCATGGTCGACCCGCCACGCTCCGTAGCTGACGCTCTCGTGGTCCGCGATCTCGAAAGGATCGGAGCGGAGATTGAAGAGCTTGGGGAAGCGGAGCGGGACGAACGGGTCCTGCCACACGTCGAGACCGTGCGCCCGCTGCTCCGCGAAGACGATCTTCCACTGGTCGTATCGCAGACCCACGAGCGAGCCGTCATCGTTGAAGTAGAAGAACTCGCGGCGCGGGCCCGGGGATTTGCCGGCGAGCGCATCGGTGATGATGTAGCCGTCCAGATAAACCTTGAAGGTCTTGCCGCCGACGTTCATCCCCTTCTTCAGCTGCTCCTTGACGTCCGGCACGCCGGCTGCCGCGAGCAGGGTGGGGAGCATGTCCTCGTGTGAGAAGACGTCGTTCAGGACCGTCCCGGGCCTGATCACCCCCGGCCAGCGGATGGCGCAGGGGACACGGAACCCGCCCTCCCAGTTGGTGGCCTTCTCGTTGCGGAAGGGAGAGGTGCCGCCGTCGGGCCAGGAGAACTTCTCCGCGCCGTTGTCGGTGGAGTACATGACGATCGTGTCGTTCTCGATGCCCAGCTCCTTGAGCTTGTCCAGCAGGAGGCCCACGTCGGCGTCGTGCTCGAGCATTCCGTCGGGATAGACGCCGAGGCCGGTCTTGCCCTGCCACCTGGGAGAAAGGTGGGTCCAAATGTGCATGCGCGTGGAGTTCCACCAGAGGAAGAACGGCTTGTTCTCCTTCTTGGACTCGTCCATGAAGCGGAGCGCTTCCTTCGTGAACTCGTCGTCCACCGTTTCCATCCGCTTGATGGTCAGGGCCCCCGTGAGCTCGATCTTCTGCGTGCCGTCCGGGTTCGCCCAGGTATGCAGGACTCCTCGCGTCGCGAACTTCTTTCGCATCTCCGGATTCTTGAAGTAGTCCGGGTGCTCCGGCTCCTGCTCGGCGTTGAGGTGGTAGAGCGAGCCGTAGAACTCGTGAAAACCGTGCGCGGTGGGCAGGTGCTCGTCGCGGTCGCCGAGATGGTTCTTGCCGAACTGGCCGGTCTTGTAGCCCTGGGCCTTGAGCAGCTCGGCGATCGTCACGTCCCGCGCCTGAAGCCCTTCCTTGGCGCCGGGCAGCCCGACCTTGAGGAGGCCGGTGCGGAAGGGCGACTGCCCCGTGATGAAGGCGGCCCGCCCGGCTGTGCAGCTCTGCTGGCCGTACCAGTCGGTGAAGAGGGCTCCTTCCTTCGCGATGCGATCGATGTTCGGCGTCCTGTAGCCCATCATTCCCTGGTTGTAGGCGCTGAGGTTCCAGTAGCCGATGTCGTCGCCCCAGATGATCAGGATGTTCGGCTTCTTGCCCGGCGTCTGCGCGGGCGCGGGGAGGGCCGACAGAACGGCCGCGGCGGCGACGAGCAGGGTGAGGCGGATTCCCGATGAGGTCCTCATTCGACGATTCCTTCCTTTCCTGTTCGGTCAGGCGGGTCGGAGTCCAGCCGTGACCGACGCAGCCCCCCGGATGCGATGGTCGCTCGGGCAGGTCGGGATTCTATGACGCGCCGCGCGGCTGGTCCGCCGGCTCGGCAGATTCGACGGGTTGTCGGTCCCGGTGCAGTTGTGCGACAATGTCGTACAGGAGGAGACGGCCATGACGACCCTGACGATTCGACTCGACCCGAAGCTTGAGAAGGCCCTCGAAAGCATCGCGACGGCGACGGGACGAACCAAGAGCGAGATCGCCCGCGAGGCCCTGAGACGCCAGGTGGCGGTGGCCCGTTTCCGGGAGCTCCGGAACAGGACCCTGCCGTTCGCCGAAGCGCAGGGCCTGCTCACGGACGAGGACGTCTTCCGGATCGTGTCGTGAGGGTCTTCCTGGACGCGAACGTGCTGGTGAGCGCGTTCGCGGCCAGGGGTCTCTGCGCCGACCTCCTGGAGGTCGTCCTTCTCGAGCACGAGCTGGTTCTAGGGCGGCACGTCCTTCGCGAGGTGAGCAAGGCCCTCCGAGTCAAGGTGAAGCTGCCGGCTCACCGGGCGGCCGGGATCGTCGGGTTTCTCTCCGGCGAGGCCGCCGAGGTCGTCGACGAATCGGAGCCGTGCGAGGCCCGGGTCGACGCGGACGACGCGCTCGTCCTCGGGGAGGCGATCGCCGGCAGGTCGGAGATCTTCGTGACGGGGGACTCGGCGCTCCTGAAGCTCGGCTCGATTCCGAAACTCGACGTCGTGTCGCCCCGGAGGTTCTGGGAAAGGCTTCACGCGGCCGCTCCCTAGGCGTCGCGCGCTCGAAATAGGAGCGCGTCAGTCGAAGGAGAAGATCCTCTTCCAGTCGTTCTTCATGCTGATGACGACCCAGCCCTGCTTCTTCGCCTCGTCGTAGAGCGCCTCGCGGAACGTGCCGAACGTTGAGAAAGCGGACGGCCCGTTCGGGCCGCCCGCTCAGGATCCTTCGTTCCATCTCTACTGTGAGGGGTGAGTCTTCTGGCTCTTGAGCTCGTTCATGACCTGACCCAGGTTGTAGCTCGCCGGGTACTGCATCGGCGGGAACGGCCCGTAGGTCTCCAGTTCCTTCAGCCACAGTGACTGCCCGATGGGCAATAGGTTCCAGTCGTAGATGTAGGCCGTCAACGGTCCGGCGAGGGCGCCGCCGTGGCCGAAGAGGGTCTTGTCTGCTGCCCGACGGAGGTCTCGAACGGATCACGCTTGATGTTGACGACCTGGGCCCATGCATAAGGAATCGGGCCCGCGATGAAGCCGGCGGGATCGTCGCTGACCATCGCGAAGTAGATCTTCCAGTTCTTGTACCGCACGGCCGACGGAACTGCGACCTCCGGAGTAGTAGAAGAAGGTATCGCGCGCCGACTTCTGGCGACTTGCCGGTCAGATAGTCGATCTGGTTGACCCCGTCGAGCTTGGTCTTGACGATGCCGGGATACTTTCCGGCCTTGATCTGCTCGTTGAGGTCGTTGCCCTTGGCTCCACCGGCGATTTCGACGAACGTCGGCAGCCAGTCGTAGGACGCGAAGATGTCGTTCAAGATCGTGCCCGGCTTGATATGGCCCGGCCAGCGGATGACGCAAGGCGCGCGCATGCCGCCTTCCCAGGTGGAGAGCTTTCCGCCCTTGAAGGGCGTGGTTGCCGCCGTCGGGGTAGGTGATCACTCTCGGCGCCGTTGTCGGTCGTGAAGACGACGATCGTGTTGTCGACCTGTCCCATGTCGTCGAGCTTCTTGAGGACGAGGCCGATGTTGTCGTCCATCTGCTTCATGCCGGCTTCGTTGATGCCCCAGTCCTTGCCGCCCTGCTCGCCGACCATCGCCGTGTACTTGTCCGACAGCACCGTCGTGATGTGCATGCGCGCCGGGTTGTACCAGACGAAGAACGGCTTGTTGGTCTTCTTCGGGGTCGTTGCGATCGAGGAAGTCGACCACCTTGGCCGAGATCTCCTCGTCGACCGTCTTCGAGCGCTCGAGCGTCAGCGGCCCCTGATCCTGGCAGGTCTGGTTCTTCTCGTACCGTCGGACGACGTGCACCGAGGACGTTGCGCGGCGGCGTCAGGCAAGGCGTCGTCTTCGGATCCACGGCGCCCGGGACCTCGGCGAGGCCGGGGATCGGCGTGTTCTTGCACGGCGGCGCGATGGTCTGCGTCGGTCGGAGTCTTGTTGATGTCGGGGAAGCTCACGCCCTGCATCGCGTCCAGGTGATAGAGGTAGCCCCAGAACTCCTGGAAGCCGTGCGCCGTCGGCAGCGCGTCGGTAGTGGTCGCCGAGGTGGTTCTTGCCGAACTCGCCGGTCGTTGTAGCCGTGGTCGAGCAGGAACCTGGCGAGCGACGGCGTGCCGGGCCGCAGGATAGCTCGGGCTGCCCGGGAGCTGCGGCGGGATCATGCCGGTGCGCAGCGGCGTGCATGCCGGTGAAGAAGGCGTTGCGCCCGGCCGTGCAGCTCTCCTCGGCGTAGTACGTCATGAAGATCGCGCCTTCGTTGCCCGATACGGTCGATGTTGGGCGTCTCCCCGACCATCAGGCCGCGGTGGTAGATGCCCGGCTGCATCGAGCCGATGTCGTCGCCCATGATGAAGACGATGTTGGGCTTCTTGGCCGCCTCCTGCCCGAGCGCCGGCGCAGCCATGAGCGCCAGCGCCAGGGCTGCGCCTGCCGTTCCGGTGGACATTCGCAGCAGTCGTGAGTTCTTGAAGGACATGCGTTAGACCCTCCTTCCGTCGACGTGAGGTGGTGGCTGGATCGCGGCTCTGGCGCATTACGATTCATGCGCCTGAGACTCAGTATCTTACAACCGCGAGTGTCTGTCTGGACGTAAAATCCGTTCAGATGTACCCGGACCCCGCCGGCCGGAGCGCGCCCCTCGGAGCCACGCCGTCGGACGGGGGCGTCAACTTCAGCGTCTACTCGCGGAACGCGACCGGCGATCGAGTCTGCTGCTCTTCGACCGTGTCGACGACGCCCGGCCCGCTCGGGTCGTCCCGATCGACCCGGTGGCGAACCGGACGTACCACTACTGGCACCTCTTCGTTACGGGGATCGGGCCCGGACAGATCTACGCCTACCGGGCGCACGGACCGATGGACCCGGCGAGCGGCCTCCGGTTCGACGCGACGAAGGTCCTGCTCGACCCGTACGGCCGCGGCCGTGGCCGTTCCGCCGGGCTACGACCGCGCCGCGGCCTGCGCCGCGAGCGGCGACAACGCCGCCACCGCGATGAAGAGCGTCGTCGTGGACCTTTCGGCGTACGACTGGGAGGGGGACCGCCCGCTCCGGCGCCCGTCGTCGCAGACGATCGTCTACGAGATGCACGTCCGGGGCTTCACCCGGCATCCGAGCTCGGGGGTCGCCGAGCCGAAGCGGGGCACCTTCGCCGGCCTCGTCGAGAAGATCCCGTACCTGAAGGAGCTCGGCGTGACCGCGGTCGAGCTGCTCCCCGTCTTCCACTTCGACGCGCTGGACGCCCCGGGGGGGCGCGTCGAACTACTGGGGCTACCAGCCCGTCTCCTTCTTCGCGCCGCACCCGGCCTACAGCTCCCGCCCCGACCCGCACGGCGCCGTCGACGAGTTCCGGGACATGGTCAAGGCGCTCCACCGGGCCGGGCTGGAGGTCATCCTCGACGTCGTCTTCAACCACACGTCGGAAGGAAACCACGAGGGGCCGACGCTCTCCTTCCGCGGCCTCGACAACCCGACGTACTACATCCTCGACGCCGACCGCTCGCGCTACGGGGACTACACCGGCACCGGGAACACGCTGAACGCGAACCACCCGGTCGTCCGCCGGATGATCGTCGACAGCCTCCGCTACTGGGTGGGGGAGATGCACGTGGACGGTTTCCGGTTCGACCTGGCGTCGATCCTCGCGCGCGACGAGTCGGGAAACGTCCTCGCAAACCCGCCGGTCCTCTGGGACATCGAGTCGGACCCAGTTCTCGCCGGCTCGAAGATGATCGCGGAGGCCTGGGACGCGGCGGGCGTCTACCAGGTGGGGAGCTTCGTCGGCGACGCCTGGAAGGAGTGGAACGGGAAGTTCCGCGACGACGTCCGTTCGTTCCTCCGCGCCGAGGAGGGGACGGTGGGGCGCGTGGCCGACCGGCTGATCGGGAGTCCCGAGATCTTCGGGCACGAGAAGCGCGAGGTGGAGCAGAGCGTCAACTTCGTCACCTGCCACGACGGGTTCACGCTGAACGACCTCGTCTCCTACGACCGGAAGCACAACGAGGAAAACGGCGAGGAGAACCGGGACGGCTCGGACGACAACCGGAGCTGGAACTGCGGCGTCGAGGGCCCGACGGACGACCCGGCCGTCGAGCGGCTCCGGAACCGCCAGGTGAAGAACTTCCTCACCGTCACGCTCCTCGCGCTCGGGATGCCGATGATCGTGATGGGCGACGAGGTGCGGAGGACCCAGCGGGGGAACAACAACGCCTACTGCCACGACGACGAGACGACGTGGTTCGACTGGACGCTGCTCGAGAAGCACGCGGACGTCCACCGTTTCGTCAGCCTCCTCGCGACCCGGCGGGCGCTCCGGGACCCGCAGGCCGAGATGGAACGGATCGACCTGACGGAGCTCCTCCGCCGGGCGCCGTTCACCTTCTCGGGCGTCGCGTTCGGGCGCCCCGACTGGAGCGACGCCTCCCGCAGCCTCGCGGTCACCGGGGAACTCCTGAAGGAGAAGTTCTTCGTCCACGTCATCCTGAACGCCTACTGGGAGCCGCTCGCATTCGAGCTGCCGCCCCCCTGCGGTGGACCGGGCGGAGGCTGGCGCCGCTGGATCGACACGGCCCTCGACTCGCCCGACGACATCGTCCGGTGGCGATCCGCGCCGCGCGTCT
This sequence comes from uncultured Acidobacteriota bacterium, assembly GCA_963721385.1. Taxonomy (GTDB): domain Bacteria; phylum Acidobacteriota; class Thermoanaerobaculia; order UBA5066; family UBA5066; genus DAOMFB01. The sequence continues at coordinate 303,480 of CAVRJB010000016.1, read as the reverse complement.
CCGGCCCGACCTACCGCGCGGAGGCGCGCTCCGTCGTCGTACTCTTCGCCAGCGCCTGAGGAGCGGGAACGATGACGGAGTCGAACGAACACCCCCCCGGAACCGCTGCCCTCCGATTCGACGCCGTCGCGGGTCTCACGGCCGCGGCGGTCGTCCTGCCCAAGGCCATGGCCTACGCGACGGTGGCCGGGCTGCCGGTCGCCGTCGGCCTCTACACGGCGTTCGTCCCGATGGTGATATATGCGCTGCTCGGGTCGTCGCGCGTTCTCAGCGTCAGCAGCACGACCACCCTCGCGATCCTGGCGGGGACGCAGCTCGGCCTGGTGGTGCCGGACGGCGACCCGGCGAAGCTCGTCACGGCAACGGCCACGCTGACCGCGCTCGTCGGCGCGATGCTCCTGCTTGCGAGGCTGCTGCGCCTGGGGTTCGTCGCGAACTTCATTTCCACGCCGGTGCTGACAGGCTTCAAGGCGGGGATAGGCCTCGTCATCGTCCTGGACCAGGTGCCGAAGCTCCTGGGCATCCACATCGCGAAGCACGGGTTCTTCGCCGACCTCCTGAACGTCGTGCGCCACATTCCCGAGACGTCGCGAATGACGCTCGTCGTCGCCGCGGCGACGCTGCTGGTCCTGATCGGCATGGAGCGTCTCTGGCCGCACTCTCCCGCGCCGCTCGTCGCCGTGGGCGGCGGGATCGCCGCGTCGTGGTTCTTCGGTCTTCAGGCCGCGGGTGTCTCGACGGTCGGCCTGATTCCGCAGGGGTTCCCGTCGCTCACGATGCCGGACCTCGCGCTGGTCCAGCGGCTGCTGCCGGGGGCGCTCGGGATCGCCCTGATGAGCTTCACCGAGTCGATTGCCGCGGGTCGCGCCTTCGCCCGCCCGGGAGATCCGCCGATCAACGCGAACCGCGAGCTGGTGGCGACGGGGGCGGCCAACGTCGCGGGAGCTCTGCTCGGCGCGATGCCGGCCGGCGGCGGCACCTCGCAGACCGCCGTCGTCCGCTCCGCGGGAGGCCGGTCTCAGAAGGCGTCGCTCGTCACGGCAGGGGCCGCGGCTGCCACGATGCTCTTCCTCGCGCCGCTCCTCGGCCTCCTGCCGAACGCCACGCTCGCGGCGGTTGTCATCGTCTACTCGGTCGGGCTGATCCAGGCGGCGGAATTTCGCTCCATCCTCCGGATCCGCGCGATGGAGTTCCGGTGGGCGATCGTCGCGATGCTTGGGGTCCTGACGTTCGGCACGCTGAAGGGGATCGTGGTGGCGATCGTCATGTCGATGATCGGCCTCGCCAGCCAGACCGCCCACCCGCGCGTGTCGGTCATCGGCCGGAAGCGCGGCGCCGACGTGCTGCGGCCTCTCTCCCCGGAGCACCCCGACGACGAGACGTTCGAGGGGCTCCTGATCCTGCGGCCCGAGGGGCGCCTCTACTTCGGGAACGCGCAGGACGTGGGGGACCAGATCAACGCCCTCGTGACGAAGCACGCGCCGCGCGTCGTGGCCCTCGACATGAGCCGGGTGCCCGATATCGAGTACTCGGCGCTGCAGATGCTCGTCGAGGGGGAGAAGCGCGTGACGGAGCGCGGCGTCGACGTCTGGCTCGTCGCGATGAATCCCGGCGTGCTGGAGGTCGCGAAGAAGGCCGGACTGGACGAGCGGCTGGGCCGCGAGCGGATGCTCTTCAACGCCCGCGCGGCGATCGAGCGGTACCGGGCCCTCTAGTCCGGGCGCTGCGCGTAAGCACCCACGAGCCGCGCGACGATGACGGCCACGTAGAGCTGCCCGGTGACCGCCTCGAGCACGGCCAGCCCGCGCGTGAGGTCCGAGTTCGGGACGATGTCTCCGTAACCGAGGGTCGCGAGCGTCACGAAGCTGAAGTAGATGCCGCGCGAGAGCGTGAACTCCACGGGGCTCATCGCCACGCCGCCCGAGGTGAACGACGCGGGAGCGGCCGCCTCGAGGGTCCAGCAGAGGACCCCGCAGAAGACGCCGACGAGGAGGTACGTGTTCAGCGCCGCGTAGAGGTGTTCGGTGTCCACCCGCTTCGTCTCGAAGGCGAACCGGAGGCTCGCGATGGCGGCCAGTAGGGCGAGCGCTGCCCAGAGAAAGAGGCTTCCCTCGTCGAGGACGGGGTTTCCCGTTCGGGTCGCGACGACCCGGACCACGATCAAGGCGAGGGCCAGCAACAGGAAGGCGCGCCGGCTCCGGCCGATCGACGCCGCGGCTCCCAGCAGATTGAGAGCGAGAAACCCCTGGAGGAGCGCCGCGCTTCCACCGAGCGCCGCAACCAGCGGCGTCGCGCCCAGGGTCAGCAGCAGCGAGTAGAAGAGGACCGCGTGCCGATGCATCAGGAGCGCGCCGGCAGGGCTGGGTGCGCCCTCAATCCGGGTGGAGCCAGTTGCGGTCATCGGAGGCACTCTACCCGCCCCGGATGGCGAGCCAAGCCTGATGCAGATGTACCAAACCCATTGAATCATTCCAGAGGCGCCCCTACCGTAGAGAGGATGAACGATGAGAGGGGGAGCCATGACTAAAGCCGCGTTCCGGACCGAGCACGATCTCCTGGGAAAGAAAGACGTTCCCGCGTCGGCCTACTACGGCGTCCAGACGGCGCGCGCCCTGGAGAACTTCCACATCTCGGGCGTCCCGCTCCGCCTCTACCCCGACCTCATCAAAGCACTCGGCATGGTCAAGCTCGCCGCCGCGCGGGCGAACTTCGACTGCGGCCAGTTCAGTGCCGAGATTCTCAAGGGGATGGAGGGGGCCTGTGCTGAGCTGATCGACGGCAAGCTCCTCGACGAGTTCCAGCTCGACGTCTTTCAGGGCGGCGCCGGCACCTCGACGAACATGAACGCCAACGAGGTGATCGCCAACCGGGCCCTGGAGCTGATGGGGCACAAGAAGGGCGAGTACAAGTTCTGCAGCCCGCACGACCACGCCAACTGCTCGCAGTCGACGAACGACGCCTACCCGACCGCCCTTCACGTCGGCATGGCCCTCGGCAACGTCCGCCTCGTCGCGGCCATGAAGGAGCTGATCGAAGCCTTCCGGCGGAAGGGCAAGGAGTTCTCCCCGATCCTGAAGATGGGGCGGACGCAGCTCCAGGACGCCGTCCCGATGACACTCGGGCAGGAGTTCAATGCGTTCGCCGAGACGCTGGCGGGCGAAGTCCGGGCGCTCGAGGTCGTCCAGCGCGTCCTCTGCGAGATCAACATGGGGGCGACGGCGATCGGCACGGGCCTGAACGCTCCGGCCGGGTACGCCGAGAAGTGCACGAAGCACCTCGCAAAGGTCACGGGCTTCCCGATCCACCTCGCCGAGGACCTGATCGAGGCGACGCAGGACACGCAGTCCTACGTCCTCTACTCGTCATGCATGAAAAGTCTGGCGATCAAGCTCTCCAAGGTCTGCAACGACCTCCGGCTCCTCTCCTCGGGCCCTCGCTGCGGCCTCCGCGAGATCAACCTGCCGGCGAAGCAGCCGGGCTCCTCGATCATGCCGGGCAAGGTGAACCCGGTCATCCCGGAGGTCGTGAACATGGTCTGCTTCCGGGTCATCGGCAGCGACCTGACGGTCTCCATGGCGGCCGAGGGGGGGCAGCTCCAGCTCAACGTCTTCGAGCCGGTGATCGCCGCCTGCATCTTCGAGGCGCAGACGCTGTTCATCAACGCGGCGCGGACGCTGCGCGTCCACTGCGTCGACGGCATCACTGCGAATCCGGAGATCGCCCGCCATTACGTCGACTTTTCGATCGGGACGGTCACCGCTCTCAACCCGGTCATCGGCTACGACAAGGCGACCGAGCTCGCGGCCGAGGCGCAGAAGACCGGCCGCGGCATCCTGGAGCTGATCCGCGAGAAGAAGATCCTGACGGAGAAGCAGATCGCGAAGGTCCTCGATCCCGCCGCCATGACGGGGCAGGGGCGTCCCGCATGAGACTCGCGCGGCGGCTGCGGCGCTCCTGGCGTGGCCCTCGCCGCACGCGCTCTCCCCGCACGCGCAGAGCCGCCCGACCCGACGAGGGCTGGCGCTCCTTCAAGGCGACGTGGACGCTCTCGGGAACGCGGCAGCTCCTCCCGACGGAGGGCGCCCGCTCCGCCGGCATCCTCCACGCTTACGGGCCCCCTCGACCGTCACGAGCGGCGAGGGGCTTGGCCGGGGCTTCCTCGGCGAGGTGATCGCCTTCGACGACGGAGGGACGCTCATCGTCGGCCGCGCGGTCCTCACCGACCAGCGGGGGGACCGGATCTACTGCTCGATCAAAGCCGAGCCCATCGGCACGGGGCGCAAGGCCACCGGGACGATTACCGGCGGGACCGGGCGCTTCGCCGGGCTCGAAGGGTCGTTCGAGTTCGCCTGGCAGTACGTCGTCGACGCGGAATCCGGAGAGATCGGCGGCCGGATCGCGAACATCGAGGGGCGCACGCGACTGCGCCCCGCCGTCCGCGCCCGAGGCGCCGCGATGACGCCCGGCGCGAAGTCGCTCGTCTCGCGGGTGGCCGTCTTCGCCCTCGGCGCCGCGATCTGGTTCTGGCCGGTCCCCGAGGGGCTGACGGCCCCGGCCTGGCACCTCTTCGCCATCTTCGCGGCGACGATCGCCTCCGTCATCGCCGGCGCCTTCCCGATCCTGACCGCGTCGGTCCTCGCCGTCGCGGTTGCGGTCCTCTCGGGTGTCCTCACGCCCGCGAAGGCCTATGCGGGGTTCGCGAACGGCACGATCCTCCTGATCGTCGTGGCGTTCCTCGTCGCCCGGGCCATCGTGAAGTGCGGGCTCGGCCAGCGCCTCGGACATCTCGTCGTGAGCTTCTTTGGAAAGTCGACGCTAGGCCTCGGTTACAGCGTCTTCCTCGTGGATGCGGTCATTGCGCCCGCGTTCCCGAGCGACACGGCGCGCTCCGGAGTCCTCTATCCGCTCGTCCTGTCCCTCGCCGAAGGGGGAGGCTCGAAGCCGGACGACGCGACGCGAAAGCGGATGGGCGCGTACCTGATGTTCTGCGGAATGGCGACGCTGAGTCTTTCCTCGGCGCTCTGGCTCACCGCAATGGCCGGCAACCCTCTCGGAGCCGAGGTCGGCAAGTCGATGGGCTTCAACGTCTCCTTCGGCTCGTGGCTTCTCGCTTCCCTGCTGCCGACGCTCCTCTGCCTCGCCGGACTTCCGTTCCTCATCTACAAGGTCTTTCCGCCCGAGGTCAAGGCGACGCCCGAGGCTCCGGCGGCCGCGCGCAAGGCGCTCGCCGACATGGGTCCCCTGAGCCTTCACGAGAAGATCGTCTCTGTCACGTTCGTCGTCATGGTCCTTCTCTGGGCCTCCGCGGGGACCCTGAAGATTGACCTGACGGCCGTTGCGTTCCTCGGGCTCGGCGTCCTTCTCGGTTCGGGCGTCCTGACCCTCAAGGACATCGGCCAGCAGGGGGACGTCCTCGCGACCTTCATCTGGTTCGCGATCCTCTTCGCCATCAGCGGACAGCTCAACGCGATGGGCTTCATGGGCTTTCTCGGCCAGCGGCTCGGAGGGGCGCTCGGTGGCCTCCCCTGGCCCGCGGCCTACGTGGTCCTCGTCCTCGCTTACGTCGTCCTTCACTACCTCTTCGTGAGCCAGACGGCGCACGTCCTGGCCCTCTTCGGCGTCTTTCTGGGCGTCGGCGCCCAGCTCGGCGTCCCGGTTCCTCTCCTCGGCTTCGCTCTCCTCTTCTCCACCAGCTATTTCTCGACGATCACGCCGCAGGCCTCGAGCGCGAACCTCCTCGTCGTCGGGAGCGGATACCTGACGCAGGGCGAGCTCTACCGGCTCGGGACGATCACGACGCTCTTCAACATCATCGTCCTCCTGCTCGTCGGAACGCCCTGGATCCTGTTCGTGACTCGCTAGAGAATTGCCGGCATGGAATACGTCACGACATCCCTGCGGCAGAACCCGGAACTGGCGATCTTCCTGACGCTCGCGATCGGCTTCCTGATAGGTCGCCTGAGGTTCGGCACGTTCAAGCTCGGAAACGTCGTCGGGACCCTCCTCGCGGGCGTCGTCGTCGGCCAGCTCGACATCAAGGTCGACCCGGTGGTCAAGCTCGTCTTTTTCGACTTTTTCCTCTTCGCCACGGGATACAAGGTGGGGCCGCAGTTCTTCCGCGGGCTGAAGAAGAACGCGTTGACGCAGGTCTCGCTGACGCTGGTCCTCTGCGTCACGAGTCTCGTGACGACCGTCGCCGCCGCGAAGATCTTCAAGTACGACTGCGGGACGGCGGCGGGCCTGATGGCCGGGGCCTTCACGGAATCGACGGTGATCGGAACGGCGGGGGAGACGATCAACCGGCTCCCGCTCCCGGAGGCCGAGCGGAAGCGCCTCCTCGACCAGATTCCGGTGGCCTACGCGGTGAGCTACCTCGTCGGGACCGGATTCGTCGTCTGGTTCCTCTCGGGCCTCGCGCCGAAAATTCTCAAGGTCAATTTGAAGGAGGAGAGCCGGAAACTCGAGGCCACCATGAGCGGCGGCCCCGCCCGGGAGCCCGGCGTCCAGTCGGCCTACCGCGACTGGGACGGCCGCGCGTACATCCTTCCCGGTTCCGTCGATGGGCAGAGAGTCTCCGACTTCGAGGCGTCTTTCGCGCCCGACCGGGTCTTCGTCCTCCGTGTACGGCGCAAGAACGCGTTCGTCGACACGAACCCGGGATTCCTGCTGCAAGCGGGGGACGTTGCCGCCGTCGCGGCCCGACGACCCGTCCATCTCGCTCGAGGCAATTTCTTCGGCGCCGAGACGCACGACCGGGAGCTTCTCGACTTCCCGATCACGACCGTGGACGCGGTCGTGACGAACCGCGAGGCGGCCGAACGGACGCTGGCCGATCTGGCGGAGGAGCACGGACGCGGCATCGTCCTCGTGAAGCACGTGCGGGGGACCGAGGAGATGCCCCTTTCGCCCGGCACCGTCGTGAACCGCGGCGACCTCCTCCAGATCGCGGGGACCCCGGCGGACGTCGCGCGCGCCGGCAAGGCCCTCGGCTACGTCGAGAGGCCGTCGAGCGAGACCGACGTCGTCTTCGTCGGACTCGGGATCCTCCTCGGCGGCTTCGTCGGGCTCCTCTCCGTGACGGTGGGGGGGCTGCCGCTCAGCCTGACGGCCAGCGGTGGCGCGCTGATCATGGGGCTGGTTTTCGGCTGGCTCCGCTCCGTGCGCCCGACGTTCGGCCGCATTCCGGAACCAGCCCTCTGGATCTTTGACACGATCGGCCTCGCGGTCTTCATCGGCGTCGTCGGCCTCTCGGCGGGACCCAGCTTCGTCTCGGGGCTGAAGGAGACGGGGCCGAGCCTCCTCCTCGTCGGCCTCGTCGTCGCCGTCACGCCGCACATCGCCGCCCTTTTCTTCGGGCGGTACGTCCTCAAGATGAACCCCGTCATCCTCTTCGGCGCCTGCGCCGGGGCCGGGACCGTCACGGCCGCGCTCCGGGGCATCCAGGACGAGGCGGGGAGCAAGCTCCCCGTCCTCGGCTACACCGTCCCCTACGCCATCGGGAACATCCTCCTGACCGCGTGGGGGCCCGTCATCGTCATGCTCACGAAATAGGAGTCTCATATGTCGCCGAAACGAATCGTCTCCCTCTCGCTCCTCGTTCTCCTGGTCGTCGCCGTGCCGGTGCTCGCGCAGGCGCCGGCCGCGAAGGGCCCCCTCCCGACGGTCGTCGTCCTCGCCACGGGAGGGACGATCGCGGGGGCTGCCGGGAGCGACGTGCAGGCTGGGTACGCCTCGGGCCAGGTGGGCGTCGACCAGCTCCTCGCCGCCGTACCCCAGGCGAAGAAGCTGGCCAACCTCCGGGGCGAACAGATTTCGAACATCGGCTCGCAGGACATGAACGACGAGGTCTGGCTGAAGCTGGCCGGCCGCGTCAACGAGCTCGTCGCGATGCCCGACGTCGCCGGCGTGGTCATCACGCACGGCACCGACACGATCGAGGAGACGGGCTTCTTCCTGAACCTCGTCGTGAAGTCGAAGAAACCCGTCGTCCTGACGGCGTCGATGCGCCCGTCGACCGCCCTCTCGGCCGACGGCCCACTCAACTTCTTCAACGCGGTGGCCGTGGCGGCGAACAAGAACGCGGCGGGGCTGGGGGTGCTCGTCGTCATCAACGACTGGATCCACGGGGCGTCGTCGCTGACGAAGACGAGCACGACCGCCGTGCAGACTTTCATGTCCCCCCTCCGGGGCCTGGTCGGGACCGTCGCCTACGGCGAGGCCGACTTCTTCTGCGGTCCCGTGGGCCGGAACACCGTGAACTCCGACTTTTCGGTGGAGGGCGTGAAGTCCCTGCCGCGCGTGGACATCGTGATGGCGTACGAGAACATGGACGGAGCCCTCATCGACGCCGCGGTCGCCGCCGGGGCCAAAGGCGTCGTGATCGCGGGCGTGGGGAACGGCAACATGACGGAAACGGCCGTCAAGGCCCTTTCCGCCCAGGCGAAGAAAGGGATCCTCTGCGTTCGTTCGTCGCGCGTCGTGACCGGGCGCGTCGGCCGAAACGTGGAGCTGGACGACGACAAGCTCGGCTTCGTAGCGTCGCTGGGGATGAATCCCCAGAAGGCGCGGGTTCTCCTTCGTCTCGCGCTGCTCAAGACGAACGACGTGAAGCAGATCCAGAAATACTTCGAGGAGTACTGACGATTCAGAGCCCTGCATGAATTCCGCAATTGCAAAGCTCTCGGGCGCCGTTCTTGGCTGCCTGTGCCTCTTGGCGGGCATGCCCGCAACGGCGCAGCAGTTCAACTCCGACAGCTGGATCTCCAAGCCGCTCGGGACGGTGACCGTCATCCTGACGACCGGCGAGCAGTCCACCATGATCATGACGACGTTCTCGCTCTTCCGGAACTGGGAGTTCACGGCCGCCGAGTACGTCTTCAACAAGGACTCGGACCGGCAGACCTCGGAGGGAACGCAGGGGTCGCTCTACGCCAAGTACATGTTCTGGCAGAACCAGTCGAAGACGGGCGGCTTCGCGGTCAAGGCCGGCGTCGGGTCGAAGCCGAGCTACGTGCTCGACGGGTCCGGATTCCAGACCCCCTCCACGACGGTCTGGATGAACGCGCCGCTGACCATCCCCTTCTTCGACAACAAGCTCTCCTGGGACGTCATGCCGGGCTGGAGCGTGACCCTCGACTCCGAGAACAGCGGGAGCAACGCGTGGGCCTTCACCTACTCCACGCGGCTTGCGTGGAATCCCTTCAGCCCGAAGTGGGCGGCCGTCGGCGAGGTGTACGGAGCGGTGGGCGAGGCGAATCTCGATCCGGAGTTCCGGGTCGGGATCCGCTACGAGCCGAACGCCCACGTGAACATCGCGATCACCTACGACCAGAAGTTCAACGGCTCGCCGGGGGCGGGCTGGGAGATCGGCGTCATGCTCTTCACGCCCCCGTTCCTGTGCTTCAGCGGCTGCTGAGAGAGAAGGATCGCGCCCGATGTCGACCCGAACACCGCCTCTCGCCCTCCGGACGCTCTTCGCCCTCGCCGTCTCGGCGTCGCTCGCCGCCCGCGCGTCGCGGTCGGCCGAGCCGCCCCTCTTCAACGACGGCCACCTGCACCTCACGAACTTCGTTCAGCAGGGGACCGACATCCACGACTTCCTGAAGATCATGGGGACGAAGGTGGGCCGGGCCGCCGTCTTCGGGCTCCCCCTCCAGCAGATGTGGTCGTACGGGAACACGGGCGACTTCGCCCCGACGTATTACCTCCAGACGGATGCGCCGCTCTACTACTACTCCTTCACGGACGCCGTCATCGCGATGGCGTACCGGTCGCTGACGCCCGCGGAGCAGGCGCGGCTCGACCCGATGATCACGGGCTTCAACCCTTCGGACATGTACGCCGTCGACCACATCAAGCGCGTCCTCGCGACCTTCCCCGGCGTCTTCTCGGGGATCGGCGAGTTCTCGATCCACAAGGAGTTCGTCTCGTCCAAGATCGCGGGCGAGACGGCGAGCCTCACGAATCCCGCGCTCGACCGGATCTTCGACTTCGCGGCCGAGGCCGGGCTCGTCGTCCTCCTCCACAACGACATCGACATGCCCTTCCCGAAGCCCGGGCAGGAGCCGTACCAGATCTACCAGCTGCGCGACCTCTTCCTGAGGCACCCGAAGACGACGATCATCTGGGCGCACATGGGGCTCGGGCGCGTCGTCCGGCCGGTTCCCGACCAGCTCGAGATCGCCGAGCGGCTGCTCTCGCATCCCGCCCTGACCCACGTCTACATCGACCTCTCGTGGGACGAGGTCGCCAAGTACCTCGTCGCGAGCCCCGAGGCGGTCCGGGCGACCGCCGAGATCGTCAACCGGCACCCCGACCGGATCCTCTTCGGGACGGACGAGGTCGCGCCGTCGGACCAGGCGAAGTACCTCAAGGTCTACGAGATGTACGCCCCGCTCTGGGCGGCCCTGACCCCGGAGGCGCGCGAGAAGGTCCTCAAGGGCAACTACGAACGGCTCTTCGACGCGGCGCGAACGCGCGTCCGCGCCTGGGAGAAGGCTCACGCAACGACAGCGGCGGGCGCTGCGCCCGCAGGAGGCATCCGATGAAGGACGATTCGGAGCGGCCGTGATCGCGATCGCGGCGCTCGCTGCTCGGCCCGGGAGATTCCGCGGCGCGCGGAGGAACCCGCGGAAAAGAAGCCCGGGCCGCGAATGGAGATCTACGGTTTCGCCCAGCTCGACATGATCGAGGACTTCGCCAGCGTCAACCCGGACTGGGCCGATACGCTGCGCCCCACGAAGCTGGAAGCCTACCCCGACCAGTTCGGCAGCGGCAGCCACTTCTACGCCAGCGTCAAGCAGAGCCGACTCGGCGTGAAGGGCTGGGTCCCGACGAAATGGGGCGAGCTGGAGACGTGCGTCGACTTCGACTTCTTCGGCGTCGGGGTGGACGCGGGCCAGACGACGATCCGCCTCCGCCACGCGTACGGCCAGCTCGGGCCCTTCCTCATCGGCCAGGCGGAGAGCGTCTTCATGGACCTCGACGTCTTCCCGAACCAGCTCGACTACTGGGGCCCGAACGGGATGGTCTTCTTCCGCAACGTCCAGCTCCGCTGGATGCCGCTGCGGGGCGACACCCGCGTCTGGGTCGCCCTCGAGCGCCCCGGCGCGTCGGGCGACGGCGGCGTCTACGCGGACCGCGTCGCACTCCAGAACATCAAGGCCCGGTTCCCGCTTCCGGACCTGACGGCGCAGGTCCGGCACACCGGCGACTGGGGTCACGTCCAGTTCGCCGGCCTCGTCCGCGATATCGCGTGGGACGACACGCTCGCCGACCAGTACGACCTCTCGGGGAGCGTCGTCGGCTGGGGGTTGAACCTGAGCTCGGTTCTCAACGTCACGAAGAACGACGCGCTCCGGCTCGAGGTGACCTACGGCCAGGGTTGCCAGAACTACATGAACGACGCCCCCGTGGACGTCGCCATCGAGAACAACTTCGGAGACCCCCAGAAGCCGATCAAGGGGAAGGCGGTTCCGATGCTCGGAGTCGTCGCCTTCCTCGACCACAACTGGAACAAGTGCTTCTCGACCGCCATCGGCTACTCGCGGATCGACATCGACAACACCACCGGGCAGACTCCCGACGCCTTCCGCGTCGGCCAGTACGCGCTCGCGAACGTCCTCTGGACCCCGATCAAGAACGTCATGGCGGGCGTCGAGGGGCTCTGGGGGTACCGGAAGAACTACCCGGACGGCTTCTCCACGAACGACTGGCGCATCCAGATCTCGTTCAAGGCGAACTTCTCGTGGATGCTGGGAGGAAAGTGATGTTCAGAAACCGCAAGCCCGGACGCTTCGGCGTCCTCGCCGTCGCCATTCTCTTCGTCGCGGGCCTCGCGCCGGCCGTGCTCGCCCAGACGCCCGAGGAGATCCAGAAAGCGGTGAACTCCGCCTACGAAAAGTACAAGGACCTGAAGGAGGGCGCGAACGCCGACTACATCCCGGCCCTCGCCAAGGTCGACCCGAAGATCTACGGGATCGCCGTCGTGACGCCGGACGGCAAGGTCTACACCGCCGGCGACGTCAAGTCGGAGGTCTCGATCCAGTCGATCTCGAAGGTCTTCACGATGGCGAAGGTCATCGAGGAGCAGGGCCTCGACGCGATCGTCAAGACGATCGGCGTCGACGCGACCGGTATGCGGTTCAACTCGATCGTCGCGGTCGAGTTCGCCAAGAAGGCGCTCGGCGGGCCGGAGATCAACCCCCTCGTGAACCCGGGCGCGATCACGGCGACGAGCATGCTGAAGGGCGCGAACCGCGAGGCGATCTGGAACGGCCTCCTCGCGACCTACTCCGACTTCGCGGGGCGGCCGCTCTCGGTCAACGCGGAGGTCTTCAAGTCCGAGTCGGACACGAACCAGCGCAACCAGGCCATCGGCTACCTCATGTACGCCTACGAGTACATCAAGGCCGACCCGCTGCGCGCGACGGACATCTACACCGAGCAGTGCTCCGTGAACGTCAACGCGAAGGATCTGGCGACGATGGCGGCAACGCTCGCAAACGGCGGAAAGAACCCGTTGACGGGCAAGCAGGTCATGATGACCGGCAACGTGCCGGGCGTCCTCGCCGTGATGGCGACGGCGGGCCTCTACGACAACTCGGGGAAGTGGCTCTACGCGACGGGCCTCCCCGGCAAGAGCGGCGTCGGCGGCGGCCTGATCGCCGTCTCGCCCGGGAAGTTCGGCATCGCCGTCGTCTCGCCGCCCCTCGACGAGGCCGGCAACAGCGTCCGCGGCCCAGAAGGCGATCACGGACATCTCGAACGCCCTGAAGGGCAACCCCTACGCCTCGACGCCCCGCTGAACGAGGCGCCTCCGTCGCGCCCTGCGCCTGATCTATTTCTGCGGGGGAGACTCGGCCGCTGCCCCGTGGGTCCCCGTGTCAGAATCCGCCGCAGCCTTTAGAGAGGATCCCCGAACATGAAAGACAGCAGGGTTCATCGTCTGGTCCGGATCTCCAGCCTTTTCATGGCCGCCGCCGGGGTCTTCGTGGCTGCCTGTGGGAAGCAGGAAGCGCCGCCGCCTCCCCCTCCTCCCCCCGTCGAGGTGGCGACCGTGGTCCAGAAGGACGTTCCGGTCTACTCGGAATGGATCGGGACCCTCGACGGCTTCGTCAACGCCGAGATCCGGCCTCAGGTCGGCGGGTTCCTCCTCCAGCGCACCTACAAGGAGGGCGCGTTAGTCCGGAGCGGAGACCTTCTCTTCGAGATCGACCCGCGGACGTTCCAAGCGGCCCTGGACCAGGCCACGGGGAACGTCGCCCGCTGGAAGGCGGAGCTCGCCGGCGCGACGACGACGGTGACACGCTACACGCCGCTCGCCGCGCAGAAGGCGATCAGCCAGCAGGAGCTGGACGACGCCGTCACGCGGCAGGCGACGGCGCAGGCGAACCTGGAAACCGCGCAGGCGGCCCTCGACAAGGCGAAGCTCGACCTCGGCTGGACGAAGGTCGTCTCGCCGATCGACGGGATCGCCGGGGTCGCGAAGGCCCAGGTCGGCGACCTCCTGACCCCGCAGTCCGTCCTGACCTCGGTCTCGACCCTCGATCCGATCAAGGTCAACTTCAACCCGAGCGAGCAGGAGTACCTCACCTTCGTCCAGAGGGTCGGTCCGGTCGACAAGCGGATCGCGGCCGAAGCCGGGGCGAAGGGGGAGGCCCCGCTGCAGCTCATCCTCTCCGACGGCTCGGTCTATCCCCGCCGCGGCCGCGGCTATCTCGTCGGCCGCGAGGTGGACGTCAAGACCGGGACGATCGCCATGGCCGGCGTCTTCCCGAACCCGGAGAACATCCTCCGCCCCGGCCAGTACGCAAAGGTCCGGGTGGCGCTCGAAGTGAAGAAGGGCGCCCTTCTCGTGCCCCAGCGGGCGGTCAGCGAGCTGCAGGGGAGCTATCAGGTCGCGGTCGTCGGCGCGGACAACAAGGTGACGATCAAGGTCGTCAAGCCCGGGCCGCTCGACGGGAGCCTCTGGGTCATCGACGAGGGCCTGAAGCCGGGCGACCGGATCGTCGTCGAGGGGCTCCAGCGCGTCCGGTCCGGCATGACGGTGGCCCCGAAGGAAGCTTCGAAAGAGGCTTCGGCTCCGGCGCCGCCGGCCGCCGCCAAAGAGGGCGGGAAGTAGCTCCGTGTCGGAATTCTTCGTCCGCCGGCCGATCGTCGCGATCGTCATCGCGATCCTGATGACCATGGCGGGGGGCGTCGCGATGACGAAGCTCCCGACCGCCCAGTACCCGGACATCGTGCCGCCCCAGATCCAGGTCACGACGACCTACACTGGCGCCGACGCGATCACGATCGAGCAGTCGGTCGCGACCCCTCTCGAGCAGCAGATGAACGGCGTCGACTACATGATCTACATGCAGTCCACGAACGCCAACGACGGGACGATGAAGCTCACCGTCACGTTCGACGTCGAGACCGACATCAATTTCGACCAGGTCAACACGCAGAACCGAGTTTCGCAGGCGCAGCCGAACCTGCCGGCCGACGTCAATCAGTTCGGCCTGACGGTCAAGAAGGCCACGAGCAATCCTTTGCTCATCGTCTCGCTCTACTCCCCCAAGGGAACGTACGACGCGCTCTTCCTCGGCAACTACGCGACGATCAACGTCAACGACGCGATCTACCGCGTGCCGGGCGTCGGCCAGATCCAGAACTACGGCACGGCCGACTACGCGATGCGGATCTGGGTCAAGCCCGAGCGGCTGGCGAGCCTCGGCCTGACGGTCCCCGACCTCCTGAACGCCCTCAAGCAGCAGAGCGCCGTCAACCCGTCCGGGGGCATCGGAACGGAGCCGGCTCCGAAGGGGCAGGAGTTCACGTACACGCTCCGCGCCCAGGGGCGTCTCGTCACCGCGGAAGAGTTCGGCAACGTCGTCGTCCGCCTGAACGCGGACGGATCGATGGTGCGACTGAAGGACGTCAGCCGGATCGATCTCGGCGCCCTGAACTACCAGCAGCGAGCGCGCCTGAACGGCAAGCCCGCCTGCCCGATCGGCGTCTTCCAGGTCCCGGGCTCCAATGCCATCGCCGTCGCCGAGGGCGTCAAGAAGACGATGAAGGAGCTGAAGGAGCGCTTCCCGGACGACCTCGACTACGTCGTCGCCCTCGACACGACGCTGCCGGTCACTGAGGGGATCAAGGAGATCACGCACACCCTCTACGAAGCGATCGGCCTCGTCATCATCGTCGTCTTCCTCTTCCTGCAGGGCTGGCGAGCGACGCTGATTCCGCTGCTTGCCGTGCCGGTGTCGCTCGTCGGCACGTTCATGTTCTTCCCGATGCTCGGCTTCTCGATCAACACGCTGTCCCTCTTCGGGCTCGTCCTTGCGATCGGCCTCGTCGTGGACGACGCCATCGTCGTGGTCGAGGCGGTCGAGCACCACATCGAGCACGGGCTGTCGCCGAAGGACGCCACGTTGAAGGCGATGGAAGAGGTCACGCAGCCCGTCATCGGGATCGCCCTGGTTCTCTCGGCCGTGTTCATCCCCGTGGCCTTCATGGGCGGCATCCAGGGGCGGATGAACATGCAGTTCGCCATCACGATCGCCGTCTCGGTCCTGATCTCGGCCTTCAACGCGCTGTCGCTCTCCCCGGCGCTCGCCTCCCTGATTCTGAAGCCGAAGAAGGAAGCGAAGGGGCCGCTCGGGAAGTTCTTCGCCTGGTTCAACCGGGGCTTCGCGAAGGCGACGAACGGATACGTCAACCTCTCCCACCACCTGATCCGGAAGGTCGTCGTCAGCCTCCTGATTCTCGGCGGCTTCGTCGCGCTCTGCGGCGTGCTCGGCAAGAAGCTCCCCGCAGGCTTCCTCCCTGAGGAGGACCAGGGCTATTTCTTCGTCAACGTCCAGCTTCCCGACGCCGCTTCTCTTCAGCGGACGGACGCCGTCTGCCAGAAGATCGAAAAAATCCTCGGGGAGACCAAGGGCGTCAAGTACGTCACGACCATTGCGGGGTACAGCCTTCTCGCCGGCGCTTCGGCGCCCTACACGGCTTTCTATTTCGTCTCACTCGATCCCTGGGACGAGCGCAAGGGCAAGGAGATGGAGGCGCGGCCGATCCTCCAGAGATTGAACGCCGTGCTTCGGGGCCAGATCCCGGAAGCCAGCGCGTTCGCGTTCCCGCCCCCGGCCATCCAGGGCCTCGGCACGGGCGGCGGTTTCTCCCTGTGGCTCCAGGACCGGAGCGGCGGAACCGTCGAGTTCCTGAACGAGAACCTCCAGAAGTTCCTGGAGGCGGCGCGCAAGAGGCCTGAGCTGGCCAACGTGAATAGCGTCTGGCGGCCCTCGGTTCCCCAGATCTACGCCGACATCAACCGCGACAAGGTCCTGAAGCAGGGCGTCGCCGTCGGCGACGTCTACCAGACTCTGCAGGCCTTTCTCGGCGGCATCTACGTGAACCAATTCAACCGCTTCGGGCGCCAGTGGAAGGTCTTCCTGCAGGCTGAGGCGGAGGGCCGAGTCAAGGTCGAAGACATCAACCAGTTCTACGTGAAGAACAACGACGGGAAGATGGTGCCGCTCTCCGCCGTCACGACGACGCGGGGGATCGCGGGCCCCGAGTTCACGAACCGGTTCAACCTCTTCCGGGCCGCGCAGGTCACGGGAGTCCCCGCGCCCGGCTACAGCTCCGGCCAGGCCACGGCGGCGCTCGAGGCCGTCGCGAAGGAGGTCCTGCCCCGCGAGATGGGCTACGACTGGGCCGACATGTCCTACCAGGAGGTCAAGGCGGCAGGGGCAGGGGCACGCGTCTTCGTCCTCTCGATCGTCTTCGTCTTCCTCATCCTCGCCGCGCTCTACGAGAGCTGGTCCCTGCCGTTCAGCGTCCTCCTCTCGGTGCCGGTCGCGGTCTTCGGCGCGTTCATCGGGCTCCTGATGCGCAACTTCGACCTCGACGTCTACGGCCAGATCGGCCTCGTCATGCTGATCGGGCTCGCCGCCAAGAACGCCATCCTGATCGTCGAGTTCGCCGTCCTGCAGCAGAAGGAGGGGAAGAGCCTCGTGGACGCCGCGCTCGAGGGAGCGAAGCTCCGGCTGCGGCCGATCCTGATGACCTCCTTCGCCTTCATCCTTGGCTGCGTTCCGCTCTGGACCGCAACCGGCTCCGGGGCCGTCTCCCGCAAGGTCCTGGGCACCGTCGTCATCGTCGGGATGCTCGCCGCGACCGGCATCGCGATCTTCCTCATCCCCACGCTCTTCGTGATGGTCGAGAAGCTCGCGCATCGCGGGAAGACAAAGGAAGCGCCCGGTCCGGCGCCGGGTCCGAAACCGAGTCCGGCCGGCGGAGGGCACTGACGTGAAAAAGTCCGTCGCCTTCGCCGTCGCAATCGTCCTGTCCACCGGGTGCGCCGTCGGGCCGAATTACAAGCAGCCGCAGGTCGCCGTTCCGGAGCAGTACCGGGAGGTGCAGGGGCCGCCCGCGCCGGGGGCCGTCTCCCTCGCCGACCTGCCGTGGTGGGAGATTTTCGGAGACGAAGCCCTGAAGGGCCTTATCGACGAGGCGCTCCGGAACAACTACGACGTCCGGATCGCGGCCGCGCGCGTAGAGGAGGCGCGCGCGCGGGCCGGCATCGCCCGTTCGGAGTTCTTCCCGCAGATCGGCTACGGCGGCGGGTGGGGGCGCGGGCTGACGTCGACGGTCGTCCAGCCCGGCTCGACGACGCGGGACGCCTGGAGCGCCAACGTGAACTTCGGGTGGGAGCTGGACGTCTGGGGCCGGATCCGGCGCCTGAACGAGTCGGCGAAGGCGCAATACCTCGCGACCGAGGAAGCCCGGCGCGCCGTCCTCCTCTCGCTCGTCTCGGAGGTCGCCTCGACCTACTTCACTCTCCGGGCGTTCGACGAGCAGCTCGTCATCGCGCAGTCGACGGTGACTTCGTTTCAGGAGCAGTACGACCTCTACAACCGGAAGCTCGAGGCCGGCGCCGCCTCGGCGATCGAGGTGTCCTACGCGGGCGCGGCCGTCGGCCAGGTCGCGTCGCAGGTGCCCTTCATCGAACGCCAGATCGAGGCGACCGAGAACCGGCTCAACCTCCTGCTCGGCCGGAATCCGGGGCCGGTCCCGAGAGGCCAGGCGCTCGCCGCGCAGTTGGTGCCGGCGGCCGTTCCGGCGGGGCTTCCGTCGGACCTCCTGAAGCGGCGGCCCGACATCCAGCAGGCCGAGCAGCAGCTCGTCGCCGCGAACGCCGACGTCGGCGTGGCGATGGCGAACTTCTTTCCGTCCATCAGCCTGACGGGGCTCTTCGGCTTCGTGAGCCCGGACCTCTCGAGCATTTTCGTGCCCGGGAAGACCTGGTCGATCGCGGCGGGCCTCGTCGGACCTCTCTTCCAGGGGGGACGGCTCCGGAGCGAGTACGAGGTCTCCGTCGCCCGGTGGGAGCAGGCGAAGGCCCAGTACGAGCAGACGGTCACGGGCGCCTTCGCGGAGACGACGACGGTCCTCTACGCGCGCGAGAAGCTCCAGAAGGAGATCGTCGGAGCTGGGCCGGACGGTCGACGCCTATCGGGAGATGGTCCGGCTCGCGAACCTCCGCTACAACGCCGGCCTCTCGAGCTACTTCGAGGTCCTCTATGCGATGCAGCTTCTCTATCCGGCGGAGCTCCTGCTCGTCAACTCGCG
Source organism: uncultured Acidobacteriota bacterium (assembly GCA_963721385.1). Classification (GTDB taxonomy): domain Bacteria; phylum Acidobacteriota; class Thermoanaerobaculia; order UBA5066; family UBA5066; genus DAOMFB01. Next base: position 284,862 of record CAVRJB010000016.1, on the reverse strand, counting down.
GCAGGGCCTCCTCGTCGACTACGTGAACATCTACAAGGCGCTGGGCGGCGGCTGGAACCAGCCGGAGTTCCCGCCGAAAGACGCCGCGCCTCCCCCGAAAACCTGAGGAACCGACGGCGCCCCGAACAACGCGGTCGTCCGCCGGGATGAACCCGCTGGCGACCCGAGAAGCAGGAGTGAACGAGAATGTCGAGAAGCAGTACCGCCTCCCGGATGTACGGCAGGCGAATCGTCGCGGCGGCCGCCTTCCTCGTCCCGATTGTCGCGCTGGCCACCGCCTGGGCACTGCGCGCGGCGGCGCCGGAGACGCCGCGCCCCACGATTCCGGGGAAGTTCGTCTGGTTCGACCTCCTGACGACCGATACTCCGGCGGTCGAGAAGTTCTATGGCGGGCTCTTCGGCTGGACGTTCGAGGCCCAGAAGACCCGCGAGAACCCCTACAAGATCGCCCGCCTCGGGGGAACGCCGGTCGCGGGGATCGTCGACGTTTCGGCGCGGAAGGCCGAGGTTCCGACGTCGACGTGGCTGAGCTACGTCTCCGTTGCCGACGTGGACAAGGCCGCTGCGGGGTTCGGTAGCCGGAAGGGGAAGGTCCTTCGAGAGCCCGCCGAAGTCGGAACCTACGGGAGGGCGGCCGTCGTGCTCGATCCGCAGGGGGCCCTCCTCGGCCTCGTGAGACTTGCGAAAGGCGACCCGCCGGACGGCGGCCAGGTTCCCGAAGGGACGTTTCTCTGGATGGAGTATTTGGCCGATGACGCCCCCGGGGCCCTCGCGTTCTACAAGGACGCTTTGGGCTTCAGTGCGGATCGCGTCGACAGCGCCACCGCCGTGGAGTACTTCGCCCTCGTGAGCGACGGCCACCCGCGCGCCGGCCTTTACGCGAGCCCCTGGAAGGAGGTCAAGTCCAACTGGCTTCCCTACGTCCGCGTGGCCGACGCCGCTGCCGCCGCGAAGAAAGTCGAGTCCCTCGGAGGACGCGTCCTTCTGGCCCCGAAACCGGAGATCCGGAAAGGGACCGTCGCCATCGTAGCCGATCCGAGCGGAGCGGCCGTCGCCCTTCAGCAGTGGCCGATCGCAGAGCCCGCGAAGTGACCGGGAGGAAAGAAACCATGAAAAAGAACGTCATCCGCCTCTTCGCCGCTCTGCTCCTCGTCGTCTTTGGGCTTCTCCTCCCGGCCTGCGAGTCGATGGACGGTTACTCGACCACCTATGTCGGCGTCGGCTACGCCCCCTACGGCGGCTACTACGGGCACGGTTATGGTGGCTGCTGTTACGGCGGGTCGATGGGGGGAGTCGGCGTCATGCCCCCTATGTACGGCGGGGGGTATCGCGGTTATCGCTGATCGTGTAGGAACGCAATGGGAATTGCGGCCCGCCGCGCGGTCAGCGCCGGGCCACTGCGCCGGTCAGTTCCCGCGTGAGCGCGTAAGGCACGGTGATCAGCACCGGGCCGATGACCAGCGCCGCCCCGGGGTAGGAGATGCCCAGCAGGATCCACTGGAAGAGGGAGTCTGCGAGGATGCCCGCGAGGAGAACGGTCGCGATGGCCTCGAAGCCGCTCCGCACCAGCGCGCCGCGATGGCCGGCGTGAAGCAGGACGCCCCGGAGGAACGGCGAGCGTCCCGCGGCGGCGTCCGCCCGTCCGCTCCGCACTCCGAGCAGGATCGCCATGAGAGGCTGGAGGACGAACCGGAGGCGCCCCGGCCCTTCGAGTCGCTTCGGAATGTCCCGGAGGAACTCGGTCGAAAAGAGATAGGGTTCACCGCGCCCGGCTGCGTCCCTCAGGGCGCCGGGAACGGAGATCGCGAGAGCCGCGAGCGTCAGGAGACCGACGACGAGCCTCGGACTCACGGCCCTCTCCGCAGGGTCACGGCCGAGGCCCGGTGACTCCACCACCCATTCATGCTAACGCCGTTCCTCACGGAACGCCTGGGCGGGATCTGTCCGTGCGATCTACTTCCGGGCGACGTCCTTCAGCCAGACCGTGCCGGCGCCGTAGTCCTCGGTGACGAGGGCGCCGTCGTCGCGGAACTTCAGTTTCGCGGCGGGAGCCGCCTCGCCGGTCCCCTTGCCGTCGGCGTCGAGGATGAGAAGGACGTAGGCGAGGTCGTATCCGGCCTTCGGCTTCGAGTCCGGGGCGTCGCCGCCGATGTAGACGATCGGCTCGTTGCAGACGATCGTGACGATCTTCCCGCCCCCGGTCGAGCGCGGGAAGGCGAACTTGACCGGCACTTTCACCTTCTTCGCTCCCTCGACGTAGCCGAGGGTCGGCTGGGCCGCGAGAGCCTTCTTGAGGGCGGCGGCGTCGGCGGACTTGAAGGCGGCGAGGAGCGCGTCGCGCTCGGCGATCGTCAGCATCCGGTCGAGGGAGATCGTCACGGGAGCCGTCAGGACCTTGCCGTCGGCCGTCTTCAATTCGGCCCGGGCGGTCCAGGTTTCCTCGGCGTTTGCCGCCCCGGCGGCGAGGAAGGTGAGGGCGAGGCCGAGAGCGGCCGGGCGAAGCAGGGAGCGCAGAGTCATCGTTACCTCCGAGCCAGGGATCTTACGACGGCCCGGAGCCGCCGCGGGGCTCCCGCGCGAAGACGAGGAGACCCGGCTTGACGCGGGCGCCCGGACCCAGGACCTTCCGGACGCCCTCCTCGTACGCGCGAAGCTGCGGCTCGTAGAGCGCCTCGCGTTCCGCGCGGGCGGCGGCGCCGGCGAGCCGGTCGGTCTTCCAGTCGACGATCTGCCAGCCGTCGGCCTCCTCGAAGAGGAGGTCCACCTTGCCCTCGACGAGCGGCCGGCCGGGGAGCGCCTCGTCGAAGTAGAGGAGCGGCATTTCCACGAACCGGCGCTTCGACGACAGCGCTCGCCGGGTGACGTCGTGAGCGAGCAAGGTCTCGACGAGCGGGCGGGCCTCGGCCCGCTCGTCGTCGGTCAGCTCGAAGAAGGCCGCGTCGAGGGCCGAGGCCTTCGAGGTGCCGCCGGGCGGCGCCGGAGTGCCGAGCAGCTGCTCCATCGTTTCGTGAACCGCCACGCCGATCCGCCGCGCGCGGTCGGGGGCGTCGTCGCGGTCGGCGGGTTCTGTGTCCTCCGGGGTTGAAGAAAGGAACGGGGCGTCCTTCTCGCCGGCCCGGCGGAGGGGACGGGAGGCCGTCTCCCGGACGCGTGCGAGGCGCTCCTCGGCTTCGCGGAGGGCCGCTGGAATATCGACGGATATCTGCGCCGCGGGCTCCCGCGGCGGGGCGGTCGGTTTGGAGAGGTCGGGCCGGACGACGTCCACGAGCGGCTCGAGGCTCGCTGGCGGAATCTCGATTTCGGCGAACGGCGCGAGAAAACTCCTGCCGAGCGGGTCCGAGACGCCGCCGTCCTTCCTGACCTTCCGCGTCCGGAACCACGAGATGACGAGCTGCTCTTTCGCGCGGGTGAGACCGACGTAGAGGAGGCGGCGGAGCTCGGCCTTGACGCGGAGCGTCTCTTCCGCCTCGACCTCGGAAAGCCGCGCGGTGCCGACCGTCCCCTTGGCGAACCCGAGCCGGACGCCGAAACGGCCGCCGGCCCGCTCGCAGACGACCGTGGGCTTGCGGCGGGGCCTCGTCTCCCGGACGCCGAGGTCGGCGAGGACGACGACGTCGAACTCGAGCCCCTTGGCCCGGTGAAGCGTCATCAGGCGGACGGCATCGGTCTCCTCGGTGAAGGCGCCGGGCTCGGGAGCGTCCTCCCGGGTCCTCCGGACGAGCCGGGCAACGGCCTCCCGAAACGAGAGCCCCTCGCGGTCCAGGTCGCGCGCGAAAGCGAGAAGCCTCTCGAGGTTCGCGAGGCCCTGCACCGGATGGACGACGGCTCCGTTCTCGACGGCCGCGAACGTCTGGCGCGAGCCGAGGAGGTCGGCAAGCGTGGCGGCGATGCCTCGACCGTGCCGTTCGCGGTGGAGGCGGGCGAGGAGCTGCATCGCCGGATTGAGGGGAGACGACTCCGGGACGGTCGCCGGGTCACCGAACCGGACGCCCGCCTCGGCGGCGTCGAGGAGGGCGCCGTCCGGGAACGCGAAGAGAAGCGACTTCAGGGCCGCGACGACCGCCACAGCGTCGGCGGGGTCGTCGACGGCCTTCAGCGCCTCGACGACGGCCGCGACCTCCTCGCGCTTGTAGAAGCTCTTTCCCCCTTCGAGAACGAAAGGAATGCCGGCCTCGCGGAAGGCGTCCTCGAGCAGCTCGATCGTGGCGTGTCGTGGGACGAGGATCGCGATCCGGCTCCAGAGCTTCCCGGCGCCCGAGAAGCGTGGCGAGCGGAGGAGGTTCGCGAGGGCGCGAGCCTCCTTCTCCTGGATCTTGAGGTCGTCGGCTCTTTCGGCGGCTTCTCGCTCGTCATCGTCGGACGGAGAGAAAGTCCTGTCGCCGTCCTCGGGATCGGGGGACGCAAGGTAGGTCACGGCGGGCCGCGTCCCGACATTCGTCCTGTCCGACGGCTCGAGAGGCGAGTAGCCGGCGGCGTACTTCCGGCCGTCCGGGGGAGAAAGGAGCCCGGGACCGATCGCGTTGACGAAGTCGAGGAGCGGCTGCGCCGAGCGGAAGTTGCTCGTCAGGATCAGGCGCGCTCCGGCCGGGAACCGCTCCGCCGCGTCCTCGTAAGTCTCGATGTCGGCCCTGCGGAAGCGGTAGATCGACTGCTTCGGGTCGCCGACCAGGAAAAGCCGCCCGGGCTCAGGCGTGAGATCTGTCCAGGCGCCTCCCTGTGGGACGGGTGAGGCTGCGAGCCGCATGACGATCTCGGCCTGGACCGGGTCGGTGTCCTGGAACTCGTCGACGACGAGCGTCCGGTACTTCGCGTGGAAGTGCTCGCGGGCCGCCTGGGAGGAGCGGAGAAGGTCCCGCGCCCGGAGCAGGAGGTCGTCGAAGTCGAGGACCCCGTCCCGGCCCTTCGCGGCCTCGATCTCCGAAAAGAAGTCCGACCGGATCTCCGAAACGAGAGCCGCCAGGACCGGGACGAGGGGGAGGGCGGCGACGAGAGCATGGAGCTGGTCGACCTCGGCGCGGGATTCCTTGACGACGGCCTTCGCCTCGTCGGGCCAGCTGCCGTGAAGGTCGATGGCGAGGTCCGGCTCCGTCGTGGAGAGTGCGGCGTCCGAGGCCTTCGTCAACGCTCTCAGCCCGGCGACGACCGTTTCGACGCGCGGCCGCTTCTTGTCCCCCTTATTCGAGGGGAGCACGGGAAGGAGCGTCTCGTACGTCGCCGCGAGGCGCGCCGCGATCTCCCGGATCTCGGCTCCGGCGTCCTCCGGAAGCGTGGCGTCCGCGAGGAGAAGTCGTTCGCGGTGGAGGTCGAGCGCGAGTTCGCGGAGGTCCTCAGGCGACACCCCCTCCGAGAGCGCCCGGAGGACCGGGCCGGGGCGGCGGGCGGCGCGGTCGAACCACCGCTGAAAGGCCTCCTCGGCGAGGTCGACCGCGAGGAGCTCGTCGCCGGCTCTGAAGTCGGGGTCGACGCGCGCCTCGACGGGCCGTTCGCGGAGCAGGCGGGCGCAGAAGGAGTGGATGGTCGAAACTTCGGCGGCATCGAGATCGAGGGAGGCCCGCCGGGCCGCCGACTTCCTCTCCTCGGAATCGTCGCGGGAGACGATCAGATCGAGAGCCTCCCGGAGTCGGGTCTTCATCTCGCCCGCCGCTTTCTCGGTGAAGGTCATCGCGGCGACCTGCCGCAGCGGGACACCGTCGTCGACGACGAGAGTGACGATCCGGGCGATGAGCGTCGTCGTCTTCCCGGTCCCCGCCGAGGCTTCGACGAGAAGCGACGTCGCGGTGTCGCGCCGCGCCCGTTCGCGAATCGCGTCGTCGCGAAGAGTCACTTGATCCCCCTCATCGCCGTCAGCGGACTGGGGCGCCCGCTCACGGCCTCGCCCTCCCACTTTCGCTGGTAGACCCGGACATGGCCGGGGCCGCAGATCGCCGCGAAGTCGCAGTGGCTGCAAGGAGCACTGGAACGATACGAAACCGTCTTCGGGAAATAGAGTCCGGCGGTGACCGCCTCGTCGACGCGGCGGAGGGTCTCCCGGAGTTTGTCGATTGCCTCGTTCGTCCTCGTCTCGTCGAACCGGCTGGCGGTGACCTTCACGGATTCTTTCTCAAGCCGGACGAAGAGGTACTCGGACTCGACGTGCGCCGCGCCGAGGAGGCGCGCCGCCAGCGCGTAGACGGGAAGCTGAAGCCTCTCGCCACCCGCAACGACGAATTGGTTCTTGTTCGTCTCCTTGAAGGGCTCGGGCTTCCCGGCCTTGTAGTCGACGACGCGGGCCCGTCCGCCGTCCCGGTCGAGACGGTCGATCCGGCCGTGGAGACGGACCTGGAATGGGAGTCCGTCGACGTCGACGGAGGCGTCGGTGGAGAGAGTCGGGTCTTCGTCGCGGTCGGCAGGATCGGCAGTGGGGGGGCCGAAGCGCACTTCGGCGCCGGCGGGCGGGACGTCCCGCGGCGACGCGGCGAGATGGCCGAGGAGCGCGGCGAGGAGTGCGGACAGTTTCTTCTTCTCCATTTCGACAAGGACGGGCGGGGGCTCGCTCCGGTCCGCCGCGACGGCGGCGTCGACGGCCCGCGCGGCGGCCTCGGCTGCGAATCGGGCAATCTCGGCCTCCCCCAGGTCTTGGAAGGTCCGCCTGGAGGCGACGATCGTGCGCGTCAGGTCGCGGACGGCGGCGTGAAGTGCGTTCCCGCGTGCAAGGCCGTCGAGAGCGAAGAAGCCGTTGTCGTCCGCCTCGGGGCGCGCCTCGAGCAGGAGGCCGCGCTCGAAGAAGGCGCGGTAGGCGCAGCCGGCGAAGCGCTCGAGGCGGCTCGCGGAGACGGTCCGGGAGCGGAGCCGGAGGCCGATCGCCTCGTGGCCGACGTTCCCTTCGTACGCGGTGAAGAAGGGGAGACTCCGGGCCGCCCCCCGCGCGAGCGCTGCCGTGACCGCGGTCGCCTCGCCCGGGAGGGATTTCCGGAGGCCGGGAGCGACGGCGAGGGCCCGGCGGAGGGCGTCTTCCGCGTCGAGAGGAGGCCCCTCCGCCACGAGCCGTCCAGCGGGGCGCCAGACCACTCCATCCGGGAGCGGCAGCGGCGGGTGTCCGAGCTCGCGCGACAGGAGGGCCCGCCGCGCGGCGTCGCCGGCGAGATCGAGGAGGAAGGGGGAGAGCAGGCGCGGCCGGTCGGTCGAGACGTCCCGCGCGGCGGCGAGGAGAACGAGCCGCTTCTTCGCTGCGGAACGGGCGAGGCCGAAGAGAAAGCGCTCCTCGCGGAGAGGCCGTTCGTCGGCTCGGGTTGGAAGCGGCATCCCGGAGCTCTCCGTGACGGCGCGCCGCTCGGCGTCGAAGAGAAGGGGGTCCGGGCGGACGGGACGGGGAAAGGACTGATCGACGAGACCCGGTACGAGCACGGCGTCGAAGAGGAGGCCGCGCGCGGAGACGGCGGCGAGAAGCGCCACGCCGTCCCGCTCGAAGCGGCCGTGACGCTCGGGAGAAAGATCCAGCGCTTCCGGAAGGAGCGTCGCGATGGTGGCGGCGTCAACGGAAGCGCCGGGCTCGACGGCTTCGAGAGCGGCGAGCGCGTCGAGCGCGGGCTCGAGGCGGTCCCGGCCAGCCGCCCCGTGGAAGAGGATCCCGAACGAGCGCCGCAGCCGGACGGACCACGCGACCCACGGCGCGGCCTCGGCCGAGGGAGCGGCGCTCGCGACGGCGGTCACGGCCGACTCGAGAGCCCGGAGCTCGGCGCGCTCGGCCTCGCGGCGCGACGCAAACCACCCGTCGGGATCGTCCGCGGGCTTGAGGGGCCGGGCAAGGCGTCCGCCTGCCGCGGCGAGGCGCGCCCCAAGGTCGTCGCGCCCCGCCTCGAAGCCCAGATCCGCGAGAACCGAGCCGAGCCGGGCCGGGGAAGTCGCGGCGGGGCCGAGACTCGGGAAGAGGCCGAGCGTTTCGAGGAGGTCGAGCAGCTCGCGGAAGACCTCGCCCGGGAAGTTCTCGGCCGAGAGACGGACGAGGGCGCGCGCCGCGCGGCCGATCGGCGACCGCGAGAAACCGGGGCCCGCCGGCCGGAAGTAGGGGAGGCTCCGGAGCTCGAGCTCGGCGGTCAGCGCCGCTTCCTGGCGCTCCGGATTCCGGACGAGGATTGCGATCCGGTGGAGCGGAATTCCGTCGTCCACGGCGGCGAGCAGCTCCCGCACGGTCTCGCGGGCTTCGCCTCCGTCCGACGGGGCGACGACGATCCGGGGCGCCGGCGCCGGCGGGCCGAAGACCCTCTGCGGGGAGACACCGAGGATCCTCTCGAAGAGAAGGCTCCGAACGGGCAGGGCCCCCGCGGGCTCGGTTTCGCCGTCGGCCGGAACGTACGCCGACACCGGGCGCGCGGTGGCCACGTTCGCGAGGAGTCGCTCGCGAAGACCCCCGAGATCGTAGAGCCCGTAGACGAGGAGCGGCTCGTTCGAGCGGGGGATCGCGGCGTCTCCGGCCCGGACGAGGAGGCCCGTGGCGTCGGCGAAGCGGCTGCGGCGCCTTTCGAATTCCTGGATCGTTGCCGCGAGAGCGGCGAGGAAGACCTTGCGGTCGGGGCTCGCGGCAGCGCCGGCCAGCAGGCGGAGGAGACCTTCCGGCGGGATGCCGGCGTCGCGGAGGTCGCCTGCCGTCGACACGAGCGCGGCCGCGAGCGACGGCCGGTCCCGGAGCGGACCGAAGACCCGGGCTTCGGCAGTCGTCGCAAGCGTTTTCCGCGCGAGAAGCGCCTCGCCCAGGGCCGGCAGGGCCGGCCGCGGGTCGCCTTCCGGCACGATCCCCTTCGCGAGGTCGAGGAACGTCAGGAAGCGGAGGTTCGCGACGGCCCCGAGCTCCTCCGCCGCGCGCCTCCGGAGATAGAGCGCCACGAGGTTCGAGCCGACGAGGACCTCGACGGGCCGGAGCGGGTCGGCCCTCTTCAGCTCCCGGACCGTCGCGGAGGAAGGCCGGCTCGAGGGCCGAGAACGATCCCGGCGACGAGACGGTGAGCGGGAGAGCCGAGGGGCATGGAAGGAGTGTAGCGGCGGCCACGGACAGACGGCTTCCGTGTGATCATCCGGCCGCATGGAATCGTTCCGGCTCGGGCTCCCGACGCTGGTCGTGATCCTCCTCTATCTCGTCGGGCTGAACGCCCTCGGAGCCTGGATCGGCCGGACTCAGAAGGACTCGAGAGACTACTTCCTCGGCAGCCGCGCTCTCCCATGGGCAGCCGTCATGGCGTCGGTCGTGGCCACCGAGACGTCGGCTCTGACCTTCCTCTCCGTGCCGGGGGACGCCTACCGGACCGGCTACACGTTTCTGCAGCTGACGTTCGGATACCTCGTCGGGCGGATCGCCGTCTCCCTCCTCCTCCTGCCGGCCTACTTCCGGGGCGAGATTCCAACCGCCTACGCGCTCCTCGAGAAGCGCTTCGGCGTGGCCGCGCGCCGGTTCACCTCGTTCGTCTTCATGCTGACGCGCGTCATGGCGGCAAGCGTCCGCCTTGCGGTGCCGGCGATCCCGATCGCGTTGATGACGGGGCTGCCGGTCTGGGCGGCGATCCTCGCGCTCGCGGGGGCGACGGCCCTTTACACCTATCTCGGGGGCCTCAAGGCCGTCGTCTGGATCGACCTGATCCAGGTCGTCGTCTACCTGACGGGTGCCGTGATGTCGCTCGCCATTCTCGTCTCGCGGATCCCGGGGGGATTCGCGGGCGCGCTCTCGAGGAACGCGGCGGCGGGGCAGCCCGCCCACCTCTTCAACTTCGCCTTCGACCCGTCGCAGCCCTACACGTTCTGGGCCGGCGTCGTCGGCGGGGCCTTCCTCGCGATGGCGAGCCATGGAGCCGACCAGCTGATCGTCCAGCGGCTTCTCGCCTGCCGGGGGCTCCGCGACGCCCAGAAGGCCCTCGTCGGGAGCGGGGTCCTCGTGATCCTGCAGTTCGCGTTGTTCCTCTCGATCGGGGTCTGCCTCTTCGCGTTCTACGGCTCGCAGGTCGGCGTCGAGGGGGGCTTCCGGACGAGCGACGAAATCTTCCCGACCTTCATCGTGAAGGAGCTGCCGGGCTGGCTCTCGGCTTATCTCGTCGCCGGAATCTTCTCCGCGGCGATGTGCTCGGAGTCGTCGGCGCTGAACTCGCTCGCCTCGGCGCTCTCCCTCGACTTCGTGGCGCCGCTGGCCGGAAAGAAGGCCGTCGAGGGGCGGAAGGGGCTCCTCCTCGGGCGTGTGCTGACGCTCTTCTGGACGGTCGTCCTCGCGGGCCTCGCGGTCGGGTTCAGCCTGATCCCGCAGGGACAGCCCGCGGTCCAGGTCGCGCTCGGCCTCGCGAGCGTGACGGGTGGCGGCCTCCTCGGAGCATTCCTCCTCGCACTCTACGTCCGGAAAGCGCGACAGGCCGACGCGATCGTCGCGATCGGCGCCTCGGCCCTCTTGATGTTCGTGCTCTGGCTCGGCGCGCGCGGCTACCTGCCGTTCCCGCTCGCGACGCGGATCGCCTGGCCGTGGTACTCCATGATCGGGGCCGGGATCACGGTCGGAGCGGGCTGGCTCCTGTCGCGCCGGCACGCGTCCGACGACCCGGCTTCGATCCGCTGACCGTTACATCCCGAGCATGACGCGGGCGACGCGCGACATCATGTCGGGGTGCCAGGCGGGCTCCCAGACGAGCTCCACCTTCGCCCCCGTGACGCCCGGGACCGCCTTCACCCTCTGCTCCACCTCGCCCGGCAGCGTCCCCGCGACCGGACAGGCGGGCGCGGTGAGCGTCATCCGGACCGTGACGAAGGACTCGGGGGAGACGTCGATCGAGTAAATCAGCCCCAGCTCCCAGATGTTGACCGGGATCTCGGGGTCGAAGCACTTCTTGAGCGCCTCGTCGACGACGCGGGTCTCGAGGACCTTCCGGTCGTCGGGCAGGTGGGCGGTGGCGGTCGCGACGGCTTCCATCGTCATTCCGTCGAAACGGCGTTCTCGCCGTGGAGGGCTGCGTTCAGGGTGTGCCAGGCGAGCGTCGCGCACTTCACGCGGACGGGGAACTCGCGGACGCCCGAGAAGACGGCGAGCTTTCCGAGGGCCTTGACGGCGGCGGGGTCGGCCTTCACGTCGGGCGGGCCGGTCAGGAGGTCGTGGAATCTTCCGAAAATCCCCTCTGCCTCGGCCAGCGTCTTTCCCGTCACGCTGTCGGTCATGAGCGACGCCGAGGCCTTCGAGATGGCGCAGCCGGAGCCCTGAAACGCGATTTCCCGGATGACGTCGCCGTCCAGCTTCACGAAGAGAGAGAGCCGGTCGCCGCAGAGCGGGTTGTGCCCGACGGAGACGCGGTCGGCGTCCGGAAGCGTCCGGAAGTTGTGTGGCGCCTTGTTGTGGTCGAGGATGACCTGCTGGTAGAGGTCGCGGAGATCCGACATCAGCCGAAGACCTCGATCACCTTCTTCACGCCGGCCACGAGGGCGTCCACCTCGGCCTTCGTGTTGTAGAGCCCGAAGGAGGCGCGCGCCGTGGCCGGAATCCCGAAGCGGTCCATGACGGGCTGGGCACAGTGCTGGCCGGTCCGGATGGCGATCCCCTCCTGGTCGAGGATCGTCCCGATGTCGTGCGGGTGGATCCCCTCGAGGACGAACGACACGACCGCCGCCTTCTCGCGGGCCGTCCCCACGATCGTGAGGCCGTCGATCCGACGGAGGCCCTCCGTGGCCTGGACGAGGAGGGCGTGCTCGTGAGCGGCAATGGCGTCGAGGCCGACGGCGGCGAGCCAGTCGACGGCCGCGCCGAGGCCGACGCCGCCGGCGATATTCGCGGTCCCCGCCTCGAACTTCCACGGGAGCTGGTTGTACGTCGTCTTCTCGAACGTGACCGACGCGATCATGTCGCCGCCACCCTGGTAGGGCGGGAGCTTTCCGAGCCACTCCTTCTTCCCGTAGAGCGCGCCGATGCCGGTCGGGCCGTACATCTTGTGGCTCGAGAAGGCGTAGAAGTCGCAGTCGAGCTCCCGGACGTCGACCTTCATGTGGGGGACCGCCTGGGCGCCGTCCACGAGGACCGGGATCCCCCGCGCGTGAGCGGCGTCGATGACCGTCTTCACGGGGTTGATCGTGCCGAGGGCGTTCGAGACGTGCGAGATCGCGGCGATGCGCGTCCGCGGCCCGAGGAGGCGGTCCAGCTCCTCGAGCCTCCAGGCGCCGGAATCGTCGATCGGGAGGACGCGGAGGGAAGCTCCCGTCCGCTCGCAGAGGAGCTGCCACGGCACGATGTTGGAATGGTGCTCGAGGCCCGTGACGAGCACTTCGTCCCCCGGGCGAGCGAGCCCCTGACCGAACCCGGAGGCGACGAGGTTGATGGCCTCCGTCGTCCCCCGCGTGAAGACGATTTCCTTCGTCTCGGCCGCGTTCAGGAAGCCGCGGACCTTCTCGCGTGCGCCTTCGTAGGCGGCGGTCGCCTTCTCGGAGAGGAGGTACGTCGACCGGTGGATGTTTGCGTTGATCTCGGCGTAATAGCGGCTCGTCGCCTCGATGACGGCGAGCGGCTTCTGGCTCGTGTTGGCGTTGTCGAGGTAGACGAGCGGCTTGCCGTGGACCCGCGCCTTCAGGATCGGGAACTCGGCCCGGAGACGCTCGACGTCGAGCGGCGGCGCGACAGGAAGGACAGTGGCCGGGGCGGTCATGAGCCCTCCGGCACGGCCTTCGCGTGCGAGAGCCACGAGAGGAGCGACGCCTCGAGGTAGGCGTAGAGATCGGTTCCCTTCACCTTTTCGACGATCTCGCTGCCGAAGGCGAAGGTCAGGAGCGAGCGGGCCGCCGCCTCGTCGAGGCCGCGCGAGCGGAGGTAGAAGAGGGCCGTCTCGTCGAGGCGTCCGGTCGTCGAGCCGTGCGTGCACTTCACGTCGTTGTTGTAGATCTCGAGCTGGGGCTTCGAGTCGACGAGCGCCGTGTCCGAGAGGATCAGGTTCCGGTTCGTCTGGTGGGCGTCGGTTTTCCGCGCCCGGGGCCGCACGACGATCCGCCCGTCGAACGCGCCGCGGGCCGAGCCGTCGAGGATCCCCTTGTAGAACTCCTGGCTCGAGCCGTGCGGCTTCGCGTGGTCGATGAGCGTGTGGTTGTCGACGTGCTGGGCTCCCGACGCGAGGAAGAGTCCGTCGAGCGAGGTTCCGGCGCCCTCGCCGTCGAGGAGGACCGCCGTCTCGTTCCGGACCAGCTTCCCGCCGAAGGAGAAGACGCGGGAGCGGCTCTGGCTGGAGGCCTGCTGCACGATTCGGACGTTGCCGAGGTGGATCGCCTCGGCCCCTTCGCGCTGGAGCTTGGCGTGCTCGAGAACGGCGTTCGGGGCCAGGAACGCCTCGGTCACGGCGTTCGTGAAGGTGGGCCCGCCCGAGCCGACGAAGGCCTCGGTGACGGACGCCTGGCTCGACTCCTCGAGGATCACGAGCGTCCGGGGTGCGGTCAGGGTGACGGACGCGCCTGCGACCTGCCCGGTCGAGACCCAGTAGACGGTCAGGGACGGCTCCACCACGGCTCCCCGGGCGACGTGGACGAGGACGCCGTCCCGGACGTGGGCCGTATTCAGCGCGACGAACGCGTGATCGTCGACCGAGGCGTACCGGCCGAGGTGGGTCTCGAGGAGGTGCGGCCTTTTCCCGAGCGCGACGGCGAGCGGCTCGAACGTGACGCCGGCCGGCAGCGCCTCGAGCGAAGACCACTCCGCATGGAAGCGCCCGTTCACGAAGACGATCTGGGGCCGCTTTCGCGCCGTGAAGGCCACGGGCCCGAGCCGGGCGTCGAGCGCCAGCGCGCGGCCCCGCTCCTCGACGCGCTCCCTCGCCGACACGACCGTGGGCGACGCCACGAAGGTTTCCTTCACAAGGGGCGCCACGTTCGTGTAGCGCCATTCTTCGTCGTCGGGCCCCGGAAGGCCGAGCCGTCCGAAAGCCGCGAGGGCGTCCTCGCGCAAGTGCTGGAGGAAGTGCGGCGCCCGCGCGCCCTCGCCGCGGACGAAATGCTCGGCGGAGGCGAGGAAGCCCCCGGCACCGGGACGGGAAAGGGCGGACGAGCTCATCGCCCGGCGGGCGCTCCGGCCGGGGCGGCCGCCCCGCTCTCGATCCAGGAGTAGCCCTTCGCTTCGAGCTCGAGGGCCAGCTCCTTGCCGCCCGAGCGGACGATCCGGCCGTCGGAGAGGACGTGGACGACGTCCGGGACGATGTAGTTGAGGAGGCGCTGGTAGTGCGTGATGACCAGCATCGCGCGTCCGGGGCCGCGAAGGGCGTTGACGCCCGTCGCGGCGACACGCAGCGCGTCGATGTCGAGCCCGGAATCGGTCTCATCGAGGAGGGCGAGCTTCGGATCGAGCATCGCCATCTGGAGGACCTCGTTCCGCTTCTTCTCGCCGCCGGAGAAGCCCTCGTTGACGCCGCGCTCGAGCATCGCCTCCTCCATCTCGACGAGCCGGGCCTTCTCGTCGAGAAGGGTCAGGAAGTCCATGGCGTCGAGCTCCGGAATGCCGCGGTGCTTCCGGATCGCGTTCACGGCAGTTCTCAGGAAGTAAGCGTTCGAGACGCCGGGGATTTCGACCGGGTACTGGAAGGCGAGGAAGATCCCTTCGCGGGCGCGCTGCTCGGGGGCGAGCGCGAGGAGGTCCTTCCCGTCGTACAGGACCGTCCCCTGTGTCACCGCGTAGCCGGGCCGGCCGGCGAGGACGTAGGCAAGGGTGCTCTTCCCGGAGCCGTTCGGCCCCATGATCGCGTGGACCTCGCCTGCCCGGATCGTCAGGTCGACGCCGCGCAGGATCTCGGTCCCGTCCTCGGCGATCGACGCGTGGAGGTTTCTGATCTCGAGAAGGGCGTGACTCATCCGACCGATCCTTCCAGGCTGACGCCGAGCAGTTTCTGTGCTTCGACCGCGAATTCCATGGGGAGCTCCCGGATGACCCTCTTGGCGAAGCCGTTCACGATCATCGAGACGGCGTCCTCGGCCGAGAGCCCCCGCTGCATGCAGTAGAAGAGCTGGTCCTCGCCGATCTTCGAGGTCGACGCCTCGTGCTCCAGCGTGGCGGACGAGTTCTTGACCTCGATGTACGGGAAGGTGTGCGCGCCACAAAGGTCCCCGATGAGGAGCGAGTCGCACTGGGAGTAGTTCCGCGCTCCCTCCGCGCCTTTCAGGATCTTGACGGCGCCGCGGTAGGTGTTCTGCCCATGGCCCGCCGAGATCCCCTTGGAGATGATCGTGGAGCGCGTGTTCTTCCCGGCGTGGATCATCTTCGTACCCGTGTCGGCCTGCTGGAAGTTCGCCGTCAGCGCGACGGAGTAGAACTCGCCGACCGAGTTGTCGCCGAGGAGGAGGCAGCTCGGGTACTTCCAGGTGATCGCGGAGCCGGTCTCGACCTGCGTCCACGAGATCTTCGAATTCTTCCCGGCGCACTTGCCGCGCTTCGTCACGAAGTTGTAGATCCCGCCCTTGCCGTCCTTGTCGCCGGGGTACCAGTTCTGGACCGTCGAGTACTTGATCTGTGCGTCGTCGAGCGCCACGAGCTCCACGACCGCGGCGTGGAGCTGGTTCCGGTCCCGCTTCGGCGCCGTGCACCCCTCGAGGTAGCTGACGGCCGAGCCCTCCTCGGCGACGATGAGGGTCCTTTCGAACTGGCCCGTGTCGGCCTGGTTGATCCGGAAGTAGGTCGAGAGCTCCATCGGGCAGCGGACGCCCTTCGGGATGTAGCAGAACGACCCGTCCGAGAAGACCGCGGAGTTGAGCGTGGCGAAGAAGTTGTCGGTGTACGGAACGACCGAGCCGAGGTACTTCCGGACGAGGTCCGGATGCTCCTTCACGGCCTCGGAGAAGGAGCAGAAGACGATCCCCAGCTCCTTCAGCTTCTCGCGGAACGTCGTGGCGACGGAGACCGAGTCGATGACCGCGTCGACGGCGACGCCGGCCAGGATCTCGCGCTCGTTGAGCGGGACGCCCAGCTTCTCGTACATGGCGAGGAGCTCGGGGTCGACCTCGGCCAGGCTCTTCGGCCGGTTTTCCGAGACCGACTTCGGCGAGGAGTAGTAGACGATCTTCTGGTAGTCGATGGCGGGGTAGTGGACCTTCGCCCAGGTCGGCTCCTGCATCGTGAGCCAGTGGCGATAGGCCTTGAGGCGCCAGTCGAGGAGCCACCCCGGCTCGTCCTTCTTCTTCGAGATGACGCGGACGACGTCCTCGGAGAGCCCTGCCGGGATCGCCTCGGACTCGATGTTCGTGACGAAGCCGTGCTGGTATTCCCGCTGCGCCAGCTCGTCGAGGAGCGGGTTCGAGGTCATGAGCTGCTCCTCCCGCTCCGGCCTGAGTCCCGCACCGGCAGCGGGATGATTCCGACGTTCCAGAGAGAGGGGACGGGACGCGCCATGTCGGCGAGAGTGACGCGCGACAGGGCGTCGCGAACCGTCCGGTTGATCACCTGCCAGTTCGGCCGGATGGAGCAGAAGCTCTCCTGCTCGCAGACGCCGGGGGCCTGGCATTCGGTCAGGGCGAGCGGCCCTTCCAGCGCCTCGATGACGTTGGTGATCGTCACTGTCGACGCCGGCCGGGCAAGGGCGTAGCCCCCTTTGGTTCCTCGGTGAGACGTCAGGAGGCCACCGTGCTGGAGCTGCTTCAGGAGCTTACCGACCGTCGGAAGCGGAAGCTTCGCCGAAGCCGCCAGCTCGCGGGCGGTGAGGGGGGCGGCGTCCTGCCGGCTCGCGAACTGCGTCAGGAGGACGATGCCGTAATCGGTGAGCTTGGCCATCCGGAACATCGGTTTGACTCTCCGGTCCGATATCGGACCAATTCGGTACTCTATCTACGAATCGGACCGGCGTCAAGGATTCGACGCCGAAACCGGAGGGCGGCGCCGGTCCGCCGGGCTCTTACTGCTTGGGCGCCGGGACGTTGGCGTCGATGTACCGGATCGCCGCGGCCGACACGGCCGCCTTCTTATCCCTCACCTCGATATTCGTGATGAGGACGGCGTCCGCCCCGCAGAGGCAGCCGGCGAGGCGCAGCTCCTGCCGCGTATCGTCGACCGTCTTCGCGGGCTCCGGGCTGACGATGCAGAGCTTTTCGAAGGGCCGGCCGACGTCGGACTCCTTGTCGTAGATCCGCATCGAGCAGTTCTTGTCCTTCGGCTTCGCCTTGACGTTGCCGACGTAGACCATGTTCGGCGTGCTGCCGCCGCCGCAGGCGAAGAGGGCGGCAAGCGCCGCGCTGCCGGCGAGTACCTTGATTCGAAGCTTCATGTCGCGAACTCCTTTTCCTTTCGTCCGTGAAAATAATACCGCTCGCGGCGGTTGCCGCGCCCCCGGGGAGCTACTTCGCGAAGACGTCCTCGACGGGCGTGATCCGCACGTTTTCCGGCTTCAGGTCCAGCTGGAGGGCGCCGATCACCTTGTCCTCGTCGGTGACGTCCTTCGGCTTCTCGGAGTCGTACTTGATGGTGGAGACGGCGTCGGAGAGGAGCTTTTCCTTGAGCCCCGCAGCGTCCTTCGTGATGATCACGATCGAGAGGTCCGTCGCCGAGAAGTGCTTCCGGATGGCGGCGTTGACCTGGTCGCGCGTCAGCTTCGAGAGCCGGTCCCGCATCATCGTCGTGAACTCGGGGATGCCGTACCACTTCGAGTCGATGGCGTAACCGAGCTGCTGCTCCTGTGTGGCCGTCAGCAGGTAGACGTTCTTCATCAGGTACTCGCGCGTGGCCTGGAAGTCCTCCTCGGTGAGGCCGTTCCGGATCAGCTTTCCGACCTCGAAGAGAGCAATCCGGAGCGCCATCTGCGAGTTCTCGGGGACGACGGGGCGGATCCAGACCTCGAAGAGCTGCGACCGGCGCGGGATGTTCGGGTCTGGGAAGAACCGGAACATGCCGCGCGGGAAGGCCTCGATGTAGGCGTAATCGCCGTAGTTCATGCCTCGCAGTTCGCGGATCCGTTCGTAGAGTTGCCCCTGCGAGCGGTGCTCGCCCAGCCAGACCTTCGCGACCGAAAGGGCGGCGAAGTCCGGGTGCGCACGGGTGACCTCGATCGGCCTGCCGAAGGAGATGGCCGTGGCGCGGGTCTCCTTCTGGATGATCTCGACCTCGAGGCCCGAGGGGCGGCGCCCGACGACGCCGGTTGGCGCCGGAAGCGCGGGCCCGGGCGGGAGCTTCGCCAGCTCGGACTTCACCCGATCGAGGTACTCCTTCGGAACGTCGCCCGAGACGCCGGCGATCAGCCCGGCGCGGGTGTAGGCGCCCTTCGCGAAGGCTTTCACGTCGTCGAGCGCGATGGCGGTAATTCCCGCAACGGTCCCGAGAACCGGGTGGCCGTACGGCGTCCCCGAAAAGATCGCGTCCTGGAGGACCTCCTTGCCCAGCTCCTCCTCGTTGACGTTCCGGAGGTTCTGGGTCAGGGCATTCAGCTGCGCGTCCTTCAGCCGCTTGAAGTCCTCCTCGCGGAAGCCGGGCTCCGAGAGCTGGAGGAGCGCCGTGTCGGCGAGGGTCTTCCAGTTGTCGCGGTGGATGACGGCGGTAAACGTCGTCATCTCCTTGTCGGTCTGGACTCCGAAGCTGCCGGCGACGGGGAAGAGGGCCATCCTGATCTCGTCGATCCGCATGGCCCTCGAGCCGGCCTCGGCAATCATGGAGGCCGTCAGCGCGGCGAGCCCCTCCTTCCCCTTCGGGTCGTGAGCCGAGCCTGCGAGGAAGGCCAGCTTCACGACGACCTGCGGCAGGGTCGGGTTCTGGGTCAGGAACGTCACGTCGGAGGCTGGGGCCGCCGGGGCGAACGACGCGAGCGCGGGGAGCGCGGCCATCGTCTCGGGCATCGGCTCCTTCGAGAGCGTGGCCACGACGAGCTCGCCGTCGACGACGTACTTCCGCGCGGCGGCCAGGAGGTCGTCCGCCGTCACGGTGGCCATCGTCCGGTAGAGCTGGTTCAGCGTGTCGTAGGAGCGGTCGTAGCGGACGTATCTCGCGAGGGTCCCGGCGATCGCGTCGGTGTTGTCGAACCGGCGCGCCAGTCCGTACCGGCTGTTCGAGATGGCGTCGGCCACGAGCTTCTCGGGGAACGTCTCCGCCCGGATCCGGGCGAAGGTCTTGAGGATCTCGTCGCGGACGTAGAGGGCGTCGTCCAGCTTCTTGAGGCGGGCGGCGACCGTGAAGAGGTTGGGGTCGGCGTTCCGGGAGCCGAACGCGCGGAGCTGGTCGGCCTTCTGTTCCTGCTCGACGAGCTTCCTGTAGAGGTCGGAGGTCTGGCCGAAGGCGAGGTCGAAGACGAGGCTGAAGGCGGCGTATTCCTTCGAGGTCGCGGAGAAGGCGGGGCCCCGGAAGGCGACCGTCACCCACGGCAGAGTCTGACTGGTCCAGGGGACGTGCGCGTAGCGGGGCGCCGCGTGCGGCGGCTCCTGCGGGATGGCCGCCCTGAACGTACCCGGCTTCCAGTTTCCCCAGTACTTCTCGACGAGGGGGATCACTTTCGCCGGGTCGACGTCGCCCGCGACGATGACGGTCGTGTACTCCGGCCGGTACCAGCGGTCGAAGAAGGTCTTCGAGTAGGCGTACTGGTTCGGCATCTCCTCGATGTCCCTGAGGAAACCCATCGTCGTGTGCTTGTAGGTGTGGACGTCGAAGGCCTTGTCCTGCTGGACCTCGGAGAGCTTCTCGAGCGGATCGGCGCTGTTCTTGTTGTACTCGCCGAGGACGGCTCGCGCCTCGGTCTTGAAGGTCGCCTCGGGATACGACAGGTTCTGGAACCGGTCGGCCTCCATCCTGAGGATCGTTTCGAGGTCCTCCTTGGCGAACGTCGTGTGGTAGTTCGTGTAGTCGTCGGTCGTGTAGGCGTTCGAACGGGCGCCCGCCTTCGTCAGGATCTCCTGGTACTTCTCCGGCGGATACGACGGTGTCCCCCGGAACATGATGTGCTCGAAGAAGTGTGCGAAGCCCGATTTTCCGGGCTCAATCTCGTTCCGCGACCCCGTCTGGACCGGGATCTGGATCGAGACGATGTTCGGGAAGCCGGTCGGGACGACGATCACCTTGAGGCCATTCGGCAGCGTCTTCTCGGTGGCCTTGAAGGGGAGGATGTCGTCCGCCCGTGCGGCGGTGGCGATCGCGGCGGCGAGAAAAAAGGCGAAGGCGCGGTTCAGGCGCATGGACACTCCTCTCGTGAAATCACGCGACGGGAGTATCTACGCAGCAGGCGCCCCCGGGTTGCCCGGGAGCGCCTGATTCCTTTGCGTCAGAGACGCCGCCGTCACCGTTCCGGACAAAACGTCCCGAACCCCTGCCCCCGCTCGCGGCGGTCCAGGGGGTCCTCGGCGGCCGGAAGGACGCCGAGCTTCGCAAGGGTCGTGCGGAACTCGTACCGGATCCGGACGGAGGCGGCCGGGGCCTCCTCGAGGTCGAGAAAGACCTGCCGGACGTCGTGGCGGGTCCGGCCGCCCATCCCGGTGGCCGCGTAATCATCGAAGACGGGCGAGGGAGCCTGCAGCTTGGACGCACCGGCCCCCTGATCGCGCTGGGCCTCCTCGTGCTTCGCGCCCGGAGCTGCAAACGCGTCCTTCCGGAAGACCTCCCGCTCCCGGAAGAAGACCGCTTCGATCGTGCCGAGGTTTTCGGTGAGGCCGAGCTTCGCGCCGTAGGAGGACCGCTCGCCCGTGAAGAAGAACCTCCGCGCGGCGTCGCCGGAGACCTGCCACCCTTCGATGACGATGGTCTCGTACGGGGAGAGGACCCACTTTCGCGCGTCGCGGGCCGGCGTGTGCTTCGAGTCGATCGTGTTGAGCCCGTCGACCGAAAGGGCCACCGCCACGCGCACGGGGAGCGGGTTCGTGATCCGGAGGGAGTACTCCTTTCCGCGGACGGCCTCCACGTAGACCGTGCCTCGCGCGCGGTACTCCGGGCGAGGAGCCCCGTCGACGAGGACCGAGAGGTCGAAGCCCCCGGGCGCGTTCGAGCCGAGGGCGGGGGAGGCGAGGACGAGGGCGAAGAGGGCGGCGGCGGATCTCATGGCGGGCTCCTTTCGCCTTCATGAGACCGTGGCGGGGCCGAAAGGTTCCCGCCGGGCTGGCTGGCCGCTAGGCGGTTTCGACGGGGTAGCCGGCGGCCTGCCAGGCCGCGGTGCCGCCCACGACGTTGAAGAGCGTCGAGAAGCCCCGGGCGGCAAGGGCGCTCGCGGCACTGCTGGAGCGGTACCCGCCGGCGCAGATGATGGCGGTGGGACGCCCGGGATCGAACGCCGAGGCCAGGGCGGCGAGGCTGTCGAGCGGCGCGCTGACAGCCGACGGAACGTGTCCGGCATGGTATTCGCCGGGACGGCGCACGTCGACGAGCGTGAGCCGGGGCTCCTCATCGAGCCGGCGGCGCAGCTCGTCCACCGCGATCTGCGGGATCTTCGAGACCGGCATCCCGGCCTGATCCCAGGCCCAGAGTCCGCCCGCGAGAAATCCCTCCACGCTTTCGAGCCCGACGCGGGCGAGGCGGAGCACGGCGTCGCCGACTTCCCGCTCGTCCCCGGCCACGAGGACGATCCGGGTTCTGCCGGGAATGAGGCTTCCGGCCCAGGACGCGAATTGACCGTCGAGGCCGACGTTGAGCGAGCCGGCGACGTGCCCGGCGCCGAACGACGACGCCGGCCGGACATCGAGGACCACCGCCCCCGTCCGGACGCGAGAGGCGAATTCCTCCGCCGAGAGCGGCGTCGGTTTCGGCAGCTCCGACAGGGCGCCGGCGCCCGCCCGGTTGATCTCTGCGTCGCGCGAGAAGTACGCCGGCGCGGGCGGGAGGTCCGCCGTCATCATCCGGACGAAGGCGTCCTTCGTCATGGCCTGAAGGGCGTAGTTGAAGCGGCGCTGCTCGCCGATCGTGGAGGAGGTCTCCTTCGAGATGTTCCGGCCGCAGAGGGAGCCGGCGCCATGGGCCGGAAACACTCCGACGTCGTCGGTCAAGGTCAGCAGCTTCGCGTGGAGGCTGTCGTAGAGCATTCCGGCCATCTCCGGGGCCGTAAACCCCTTCGACCCGGCCAGATCGGGGCGGCCGACATCGCCGATGAAGAGCGTGTCGCCGGTGAGGACCTTCGGGGGCACGTTCGGGGCTGAGGAATCCGTGACGACGATCGAGATGCTCTCGGGCGTGTGTCCGGGCGTCTCCAGGATGCGGAGCGTGGCGTCCCCGAGGCGGATCTCCTCGCCGTCGGAAACGGCCCGATGCGGGAACTCCGCGCCGGCTCTCCGGCCGAAGACGATCGTCGCGCCGGTCCGGTCGGCCAGCTCGCGGTGTCCGCTCACGAAATCCGCGTGAAGGTGCGTCTCGAGGACCCACCGGATGTTGAGCCCCCTTGCTCCCGCCTCGGCGAGATAGATGTCGACGTCTCGCTGGGGATCCACGACGGCGGCTTCGCCTTTGGAGCCGATCAGGTACGACGCATGGGCCAGACAGCCCAGGTAGAACTGCTTGAATTCCACTCATCCCCCCAAGAAGCGGATTCATCCTAACGCATGCCGGTTCGTCGTCCGCGTCCTTTGACCGGTCCGGTCCCGTCCCGTAGAGTCGCGCTCGGTGAAGACTCTCCGAATCGGCCTCCTCGGCTTCGGAACCGTCGGTCAGGCGCTCGTCCGGCTCCTCGAGAAGGAAGCCCCGCGCCTTCGCGGCCGGCTGGGACTCGACCTTCGGGTCGTCGCGATCGGGAACCGCCGCATCGCCGAAAAGAAGGCCGAAGGATCGGGGACCGGCGTCCGCTGGACCGAGGACCTCGCCTCCGTCGTCGCCGACCCGGGCGTCGACCTCGTCGTCGAGCTCCTCGGGGGCGCCGAGCCAGCCGGCTCGCTCGTGAGGGCCGCGCTCGCGGCCGGCAAGGGAGTCGTCACCGCGAACAAGCTCCTCCTCGCGAAGGAGGGCTCCGCGCTGGCGGCGATGGCAGCGCAAAAGGGCGTCGCCCTCGGGATCGAGGCTGCGGTCGCGGGGGGGATTCCGATCCTCCGCGCTCTTCGCGAGAGCTTTGCCGGCGACTCGGTCCGCGCCGTCCGCGGGATCCTGAACGGCACCTGCAACTTCATTTTGACGGAGATGGCCCAGTCGGGCCGGAGCTACGCGGAGATCCTCGCCGAGGCCCAGCGGCTCGGATACGCCGAGGCCGACCCCGCAAGCGACGTGGAGGGGCACGACGCCGCGTACAAGCTGACGCTTCTTTCGCGGATGGCGTTCGGGCAGGAGGTCCGCGTCGAGCAGGTCGCCCGGCAGGGGATCACGGCCCTCCAGGGGTGCGACGTCGTCTACGCCCGGATGCTCGGCCGGACGCTCCGGCAGATCGGGGAAGCCCGGCAGCTCCCGGACGGAAGGCTCCATCTGTCGGTCCTGACGCACGCGGTCTCGAACAGCTCGATCCTCGCGAAGGTGGACGGCCCGTTCAACCTCGTCGAGGTGGAAGGGGTGAACGGCGGCCTCTTCGCGTTCCACGGGCGCGGGGCGGGGGGCGACCCGACGGCGACGGCCGTCCTCGCCGACATCGTCGACGTGGCCCGGAGCGGCCGCCCGGCGGCGCCCCCGTTCGGGTTCCCTTCGCTCCTCCCGGCCTCGGTGGCCGGACCGGCGGACTTCGTGGCGCCTGTCTACCTCCGGTTCGTCGTGAAGGACCGGCCGGGAATCATCGCCTCGATCAGCCGCGTCCTCGCGGACCACGCCGTCAACATCGAGGCGGTCTTCCAGGCGCCGTGGGAAGACAAGAGCGCGCTCCCGTTCGTCATCACCCTGGAGCCGGTCGCGCAGGCACAGGTCGACGCCGCGCTCGCGACTCTCGCGCCTCTCGAGTTCAACGTCTCGCCGCCGCTCGCCCTCCCGATGACCCCCTGACCGAGGGAACCCGCGCCGCCGAGCCTTCAACTAAAATGGATGCGAGAGTTGGAGCTGTACATGAAAAGGCCCGTCCCGGCGGAATCCGCCTCTGCATTGATCGACGAGAAGATCAAGGCACTTGGGGACTGGCGCGGAAAGACGCTCGCGAAAGTGCGCGAGATCATGCACGAGGCAGACCCTGAGATCGTCGAAGAGTGGAAGTGGGTGAAACCCACAAACCCCGGAACACCGGTCTGGTCCCACGGCGGCCTCGTCTGCACGGGAGAGACGTACAAGAACGTCGTCAAGATGACTTTTTCCAGGGGAGCTGCGTTGAAGGACCCTTCGGGTCTCTTCAACTCCGGCCTCGACGGGAACGTCCGGCGCGCCATCGACATCCACGAAGGCGACAAGGTCGATGAGGGGGCCCTGAAGGAACTCATCCGCGCTGCCGTGGCGCTCAATTTCGAGGGCAAGAGCAAGCCGAAGCCCCGGCGAGCGAGCCGCAAGCGGGCCGAGTAGCTGCGGATGTTACTGCTTGCGGAACTCCACGCGGCGGTTCCGCGCCCGGCCCTCGGGCGTCAACTCCGCGCTGTCCGTGGCGAAAAGCACATCGCTCTCGAGTGCGTCGGCGCACCCATGATCGGGCGTCGGGGCCACGGTGGGGAGAGTCGCTGGGGGGACCGCCGCCGCAGCCGGCGGTTCGCAGCAGCCGCCGACAGGGGCCGGACCGCGGCCGGCCAGCGACAAGACGACGAGGAGTAACCCGAGCGAGACTGCGCCGATCAGCTTCGCCCGGTCGTAGGCCGCCCACTGGTCGGGCGTGCGGCCGTTGATGAGCTGCATGGCGACTCCTCACTCCCGACCGGCGGTGAGGCGGTCCTGGAGACGCTTGAGACCGGCCCAGTCGTTGCGAACGCAGTAGCCCGCCTGCTCCGGCCAGGTCCCGGGATTCGCCGGCTTGAAGCGCGGTCCGCCCTTGTCGAGGATGGACCACAGCTGTTGCCACGTCGGCGCGGGACAGCGTCGCGAACGAGTCGATCCCGCCGCCGCGTTGCCGGTGAGGCGGGATTTGGCTTCACACGTCAGATGATGACTTGAGGCCCGATTTCGCGTCGTCGGCCGCAGCCTCCCACAGCACTGGTTCCGCGGCATTCGAACTAATCTACGATGTCGCGAACTCCGACGGCGCGATCACGTCTTATCTCTCCAACGATGCACCGGAAGTGGTGCAGTGGCTTTGGGGGTGGAGCCCGTTCGTGCTTGGCGTACGCCTTGCACATAGACTGGGATATCGTTTCGACCACGTGACCTATAGCGCGCCCTGGCAGTTCGATGTAATTGCGAGAACCGCTGCATTCCTGATCACCGCGGGCGCGGTTTGGCTCGTGCTACGGCTCTCCACGTACCTACACGAACGAAGCTATCGCAAAAATGAACTACGACCGCGACGAGATCCTCGACGGCATCTGGCGGCAGCTCCGCCGCGCCATCGAGCGGAAGAAGGTCAAGGAAGCGGACGCCAAGGCCATCGCGAAGGATTTCGAGCAGAACCTGACGCGTTATACGTACCTGGAGGAGTAGGTCCGGCCGCGCGAGACGCAGAGATGACGCGGCACCGGCGATCCGCATGATGACGGCGCTTCACCCCCCTTGCGGCGGCGGGTCTCCCTCCCGCGCACCCCGCTACTCCGTCCTTGCTCTCGCCGTCTGCGTCGCCCTCGGTGTCCTCCGGATCGTGCTCACGTACCCCACCCTCTATCAGACCATCGACGAACCGATACATGTCGCCGCCGGCCTCCGCTGGCTGGCTGCGGACCAGGCCCTCTTCGACAGCGACGGGACGTTCTTCCAAGAGAACTATGCACCGCTCGGAAGCATCGCGGCGGCGGCCATGCCCTACCTCCGTGGCCTTCGCCCGAGACGGGACTTTCCCGACATCGCCCGGGAGGGGCATGCGATTCTCCGCACCGGGAACGACTTCGAGCTCAATCTCGCTCTCGCCCGTGCCGGCACTCTCCCCTTTTTCGCTGGAGCGACCGTTCTCGTGTGGCTCTGGGCGCGTCACATCTCCGGCCCCGTCGCTGCCGTCGCGGCCGCTCTCCTCTTCACCACGCTCCCTCCCGTTCTCGCCCATGCCGGCCTCGCCACCGTGGATGTTGCCGGTTCCTCCATGCTTCTCACGGCGCTCTACGCATTCGTCCGGTGGTTGGAGCAGCCGACGCTCCTTGCCGCGGCATTTCTGGGCTCGGCCGCCGCCCTGGCCGTCCTGGGCAAGTTCTCCGCCTTGCTGTTCCTCCCGGCGTGCGTCGCCGCACTCGGCATCGTCATCCTGGCCCTGAAGCGGCCGTCCCGGGACGTCGTCCGCCGCGAATGGCGGCGTCGCCGCGGAGGCGTCGTCGTCGCCCTGTTCATCGCCATTCTTCTCGTCTGGGCGGTCTATCGATTTCAGGTTGCGACCTGGACGGATGCCCACCGGCGCCCCCACAGGATCCTCGCCTTCGCGGAGCCGTTCTTCGAAGGGCACGACCGCCTCCGCGACGCCGCGAACGCTCTTCTCGAACTCCCGATTCCGGCCGTCAATTTCTTCCGCGGTATCGACTCCCTTTACAAACGAAACGCCCGGGGCGGACTCTCCTTCTTCCTCGGCGAGTTTCACACGACCGGGTGCTGGTACTTCTTTCCCGTCCTGATCGCGGTCAAGACCCCGATCGCCTTCCTTCTCCTCTTCGCATCCGGACTTACCGTCCTCTTCCGGGACCGGCCTTCGGACGGCGGGTGGCGCCTCCTCGCACCCGCGGCCTGCGCGGCCGCCATCGTCGCCGTCTCCCTTTCGTCGCGGATGAACATCGGCTTGCGTCACGTTCTGCCCGTCTACGGCTTCTTGGCGATCTCGGCCGGTTCCGGGTGGGCACGCCTCGTCCGCGGAAGGCGTGGGAAGTGGCTTACGGTGACCGGGTCCGGCCTGCTGATGTGGCAGATCACGGTGTCGCTCGTGGCACACCCCGATTACCTGGCCAGCTTCAACGCCTTCGCCGGCCGCCATCCGGAACGCGTGACGGTGGACTCGGATCTCGACTGGGGCCAGGACCTCTGGCGTCTGCGCGATCGGCTCTGGGAGGTCGGAGCCAGAAAGGTGACCCTGGGGTACTGGGGGGGCGGGGCCGACGGCCAGGGCCTTCCGCCCACGGAGAGCCTCCTTCCGTACCGCCCCGCCGAGGGTTGGGTCGCGATCTCCGAAAAGACCTTTCGGACGCTCGGGGAGAACGACCGGAGAGCGATCGGCGCACGAGAGGGAGCCTTCGACTGGCTCGAGCAGCACCCCTACGAGAGAGTCGGCACGTCGATCCGGCTCTACGACATACCCCGGAAGGAGTAGCTCTAGGCCTCGGGACGGCATTCGCTTCGCCGCCCCCGCCTCTATCCTCGACGAGGCTGGCCCGGACTACGATCTCGGCGGCGGATATGCGGGACGACTTCTCTCAGGCCACGAAGGAGCTTCTCTCGAGGCGCGTCGGCGGGCTTTGTTCGCGGCCTGGTGCGGACGCAGCCAGTGCCACTGTCACAGCTCATCGACATCGTAAATGAGCGCTTTGGAACGGATTTCAACCAGGCGGACCAACTCTTCTTCGATCAGATTGTCGAGGCCGCGATGGCGGATGACGGGTTGCGGCAGGCGGCTGCAGTGAACCCTGGCGACAAGTTCGAACTTGTCTTCAAGAACCTGCTGGAGAAGTTGTTTGTCGAACGCATGGATCAGAACGAAGAAATCTTCGTGCGCTTCATGAATGATCCTTCATTCCAGAAGAACGTCACGTCGTGGATGGCCTCGGAGGCGTACCAAAGGCTTCGAGAGAGCCCCAGCAAAGCTCTGGACGGTAGAGAGTCCTAGAACGAGGCCTGAGCGAAGGGATTACCCGGCCCAAGAATGTATCCGTGTCCCCGCTCTCTCTATACCCCGGATCTGCGGCCAAACGATATCGCGCTCAGCGGCGAGCGCAAGCGCGTCCGCTGCAGCCGAAGGTTGGGCGACGGCCCATGCAGCGGTCGCGGTTTACTGTTTCTCACCTTGTGAAGTGGGAATAATCGCAAAGGCACCTGGAGACGCTAAGAAAAAGACGCATGCAACATCATCTAGGCACTTGACCGCGTGCTCCATATTCGCGGGTATTTCTGAATACGAACCTGGCCCCAGCTTCTTTTCCTGTGAAGCAGCGTATCGAACCATGATGGTTCCGGAGACAACGACGATACGTTCGGTCGCCGGGTGCCGGTGCGGCGGCGGCGCGAAGCCGGCTGGAAACTTGCGTAGCATTGCATGCTCGCCCGTTGCGGGGTCGCCCCAAAGCAGCACACTCTGTACGGAGGGAAAAGTCTTGTCTGCCTTCCAGGCTAGCTCTTCATAACTCCAGACTCTTGCTGATTGCGCATGAGCGGTTGCTGCTAGAGCGAAGAGTGAGACGAGGGCGGCGAGTGTCCAGGAGAATGTGGTGCGCATGAGTGGTCTCCTTTCCTTGGAGGGCCGCCAGAATTCGTTGAAGTCAGAAGCCTGTCTCCGTGGCCCAACGATACCGCGCTCAGCGGCGAGCGCAAGCGAGTCCGCTGCAGCGCGCTGTTAGGCCACGCTGCGAGATAGGCGAGGCGCTGACCGGACGACGCTGGTTCCTCAGGCCTCCACCAAAAGAGCCGGGTCGAACCAGACATCGACGTGGCCTGGCGCGAGCAGAAAACGCCAGCCTGGGGCGAGCCCGAGGTAGGGAAGAATCTCAGGAAGATGCTCGGCCAGATGAATGACGTGATGGGGCTGAAAGAAGTCCGGGGCCTCCGAGAACTCGGTGCCACCCCAGATGAACCAGCCGCACGTGCCCTCGGACGGAGGATGACGAAGCCCGTTGAGAGGTGAGGCCCCGGACCGCGCGTTTCGGGCGAGCCCGAGCTTCATATGGTCGGCTGCCTCAAGAAACTGCGCGCCGTGAGCGATGCACGTTTTTCGCTGCTCGGCCTGCAGGAAGTCAGGTTCCATTCGCGTGGCCTAACGATATCGTTTCAATGAAGACGAAGAAAGGGCTGTCCTCGCCGGCGTGGTCCCGATGGAATCGGGCCACAACAGACTGACGGGGTCAACCTCCGAGGAGGTGCCCCAAGTAAGGGAGGACAGCCCGATGAAATCTTATGTGGGAATGGACGTGCACAGCAAGTCGAGCGTGTTTGTGATTCAGAACGAGCGAGGAGAGGAGGTGGGGCGGGGAGAGGTGCCGACGTCTGTCGAGGGGTTTTCCTCGTTGCGGCTGCGTTTCCGGCTTCGAGGGTCGACGGCGGTGGCGCTCGAGTCGGGGACGATGGCCTTCTTTGCGGCGCGGCGGCTGATGGAGCTGGGGCTTTCCCCCGTCGTGGTGGACGCGCGGGAAGTCCGGATGAAGGCTCACCGGCCGCGGCAGAAGAGCGACACGCGCGATGCCGTGGAGCTCTGCGAAGGCCTGCGACGCGGCGTCTACCGGGCCATCGTCCACGTGCCTCCCGAGAGGATCGAACACCTGCGGAACACCCTGTCACGTCGCCGGCACTTCGTGCGGCTCGGGACGGCCGAGATCAACGCGGCCAAGAAGATGCTTCGAAGCGCCGGGCTCTCCGAGCTGAGTCGTCAGCACCTGGGGACCCGTCGTGCCTGGGAGCGTCTTTTGAAGGCCCTGACCAGCCACCCGCAGGTGCGGTGTTTCGTCGAGCTTCACCACCGGGCCTATCAGAGCGCGATGGAGCAGAAGGCCGCGTGCGAGAAGAGCCTCGAAGAACAGCAGGCCCACTTCGGCGAAGACCTCGAGAGGCTCAAGACCGTCCCGGGGGTGGGAGAGATCGTGGCTCTGACGGCGATTGCGGTCTTTTCGGACGCCACACGCTTTCAGAGTGCCAAGCACGCGGCCAGCTACGTGGGCCTGGTCCCTCAAACCTACCAATCGGGCGAAACGAACCGCCAGGGCCACATCACCCGGACGGGCTCGTCCGAGCTGCGCGCCATGCTCGTGCAGGCGGTCCACACGGCACGCCGGTCGAACAGTCCCCTCCACCCGTTTCTGAGAGACCTTTCGGTGCGCCTCGGAACGCGGCGGGCCGTGATCGCCGTGGCGCATCGGCTCTGCCGCGTTCTTTACGCGATGCTTCGCGACAAGACGAGCTTCGATGCCTCGAAGCTGAAGGCCCACGAGCCTCGTACGACGGTACCCGCTGCGCGAATCTATCGACTGACATCTCGAGCGGCAAAGAGTCGCTGAAGGACCGAGAAAGGAAGAGCACGCCGCAAGTCTTGCCGAGAATCGGATGGACGACCCCGCTGCTGAACGCTGAGCCCACAAGCTCGGGATATCGTCTGGGGCGCCATCCGCTGAAGTGATACGTGGGGCTCTGACCCCGAATGGACGCGTGGCCGGCAGCTTCGTGCGGCGAGAGAAAGAAATCTTCAGGCGAGGGGCTTGACAGGAATCTTCATGGGCGCGTTCAGCGGCGAGCGCAAGCGAGTCCGCTGCAGCGCGCGGTTAGACGCCCCGTGCCTCGGCCAGCCAGGAGCCGTAGTGGGCCCACTGCACGTCTGTGCGGTGCTCGAACTCGATGCGGTAGCCGGGATACAGGAGTTGAAGACGAGGCACTACTGCGGTCAGGTTCAAGCTAGCACCGAGGTAGAAGTAGTACTCGCGAACGCCGTAAGAGGCGGCACGCCGAACGTAGACACCGGAGCCACCGGTCTCCTGCTCGCACAGACGTAGCAGATTAGCTTCGATGGTGCGAGCGCTTCGGTTTCGTCTGGGTTCCAGTACGCCGCGCCTGGTTCGAGTTTCGTGTAGACACCGAACCAGCCGAGCACAGGAAGATCCGCAGGTGGCGATGATGCGAAACGGTCATCGAATAGAACGATGGCGCGGCGTCCTTCGACTGTGGTTTCGTAATGAAGCCAGCTCACGACGCGAGACGCCTGGTTCCCGTTGGGGCGCTAACTAGTAGTAGACGGACGTTGACCGGGGTGCATAGACCGAAGATCTGTCGGTGTAGCGAGGCGTCCGGAACCGCCGTCCCCGTCGGAAGTTTCTGCCCGGACCCGCCTTCGGCCGGCGGCCGGCGTCGGTGGTCGGCGCGATAGGCCGACGAGGGCTTCGGCCTAGTGCCGTCGGTGTTAGGCCGACGACCGGGCGGTCAGAGCGCATCGAGCGGGCTCCGGACACCGCGTCCTCCTGCCTGGTTCAGGACGTCGAGTGTAGTTCATGGCCGAATCGGCGCTGATGACCTTCAGCGGAGCGGCACGTCGGCCGGGCCCGACGGGGGCGCGGCGAGCGCCCGCTCGAAGACGTGGCGGTCACGGCCGGAGTTCTTGGCCTGGTAGAGCGCGGCGTCGGCGCGTTTCACGAGGCCCTCGATCGTCGTCCGCTCGAAGAGCCCGTGGTGGACGGCGATCCCCGCGGAGACGGTGACCTTCGCCGGGACCCGCGCCGGCGAGGACGACGCGATCGCCTCGCGGAGCCGCTCGACTGCGGCGCCGGCCGTCGACTCGTCGGCCTCGACGAGGAGGACGACGAACTCCTCGCCTCCCCAGCGCCCGGCGATGTCGATGCCACGGATCGTCCGCGCGATGGCGAGCCCCGCAGCCGCAAGGACCCGATCGCCGGCGGGGTGTCCGAAGCGGTCGTTGACCGACTTGAAGTGATCGAGGTCGAGGATCGCGACGGCGAGCGACCGGCCCGGTCCGCTCGGAGCGCAGCACCTCGAGGCGCGCCCGCTCGAGAAAGGCAGCGCGGTTCGCGAGGTTGGTCAGGGTGTCGGTCGTGGCGCGTGTCAGAAGGCGCCGGTCCTCGTCGGAGACGATGACGACGAGGACGACGGTCAGGACGAGAAACCCGACGCCGAGGAACGGGACGCGCGACGGGACCGCGAGATAGCCGTGCGCGATCGCTTCGTCGGCGAGGGCGCCGAGAAGGAACGAGCCGGCTGCGAGAAAGAGAAGCGCCGCGTTCGCCGCCGGGCGCCTCCGGCCCCGCTCGAGCGCGTAGAGGATCGCGACGGTGACGAAGGGGAGGAGGATCGCGAGCGTCGCGTCGACGCGCGCGAGGAAATCCGGCCGGACTCCGGAGGCGGGGGGCCGGACGAGCGGCAGGGCGAGGTGGAAGGCGACGGCGAGCGCCAGCGTGCCGTAGAGCGCGAGGCCGCGCCGCGCCCGCTGCAGCGCGGCGAGAAGGAGGGAGAGGAGGCCGAGAGTGGCAATGGCGACCGTGAGGACGAAGCGCGGGGCCAGGCCGGCCGGGATCGCCATGGGGGGAGGTTACACTCGGCGCATGAGGGCTTTCGCTCGATTCCTTGTCTGTTTCGCGCTTCCCGCCACGCTCGCCGCCACGCGTGCGGCCGCCGCCGCACCGCCGCCCGCAGGCGGGCCGTCGCCGGACGAGAAGGTCGCCGCCGACACGATCCGCCCCGCCGAGCTTCTCGGCGCCGTCCGGTTCCTCTCCGACGACCTCCTCGAGGGACGGAGTCCCGGAAGCACGGGTGACCGCCTCGCGCAGCGCTACCTCGCGACCGAGCTGGAGAGGCTTGGGTTCGCGCCGGGCGCCCCGGACGGGACCTACGTCCAGGCGTTCGACATCGTCGGCGTCCGGTCGAAATCGTCGGGCCTGACGCTCTCCCGGGGGGCGGAGAAGGAGTCCCTCAAGCCGTGGGTGGACTACGTGGCGTTCGCCGGAACCGAGTCGCCCACCGCGGAGCTCGCGGGACGTGAGATCGTCTTCGTCGGCTACGGAATCGTCGCGCCCGAATATCAGTGGGACGACTACAAGGGGGCGGACCTGAAAGGAAAGGTCCTCC
This sequence comes from uncultured Acidobacteriota bacterium, assembly GCA_963721385.1. GTDB lineage: Bacteria > Acidobacteriota > Thermoanaerobaculia > UBA5066 > UBA5066 > DAOMFB01. The sequence continues at coordinate 252,260 of CAVRJB010000016.1, read as the reverse complement.
TCTTCCTGAACAACGACCCGGAAGACGATCCGGCAATCTTCGCGGGAAAGACCCGCCTCTACTACGGGCGCTGGGACTACAAGTACGAGATGGCCGCGAAGAAAGGTGCCGCGGGCGCCATCATCATCCACACGACGCCGTCGGCGGCCTATCCCTGGCAGGTGGTCCAGACGTCGTGGAACGGCGAGAACTTCTCCCTGCCGTCGGACGGAACGCCCGACGTTCCCGTCAAGATGTGGCTCACGGAGGAGGCTTCGCGGCGGCTGGCGAAGATGGCCGGTAAGGACCTCGAAACGCTCGTGGCGTCGGCGAAGAGGCGCGACTTTCGTCCGGTCCCGCTCGGCGTCGCGGCGACCGTGGAGCTCCGGAACGAGGTCCGGCGGACGAAGACCGCCAACGTGATCGGGAAGCTCCCCGGGAGCGACCCGGTCCTCTCGAAGGAGGCCGTGCTCTTCACGGCCCACCACGACCACCTCGGCCGGAACGAGGACGCGAAACCGGGGGAGGACGCGATCTACAACGGCGCCCTCGACAACGCCTCCGGGTGCGGGACGGTCCTCGCCGTCGCAAAGGCGTTCACGTCTCTTCCAGCCCGCCCCAGGAGGAGCGTCCTCGTCGCGTTCGTGGCCGGCGAAGAGCGAGGGCTTCTCGGGTCGTTCTACCTCGCCCGGCATCTCCCGCTGCCGGCAGGGCGGATCGCCGCGAACATCAACGTGGACGGGGCGAGTATCTGGGGGCGAACGCGCGACGTCGGCGTGATCGGTCTCGGCAAGTCGGGCCTCGACGCCTTCATCCGGGAGATCGCGTCGTGGCAGGGCCGGACCGTCATGCCCGACGCCTTCCCGGATCACGGCACGTTCTACCGGTCGGACCAGTTCTCTTTTGCGGGGATCGGCGTCCCCGCGGCCTACCTCGAGGCCGGGACGGACGTGGTCGGCCGGCCCGCCGGATGGGGGCGCGAGCAGCAGCTGGCCTTCGAGGAGAAGCACTACCACCAGCCGTCGGACGAGCTCCGGCCCGACTGGAGCACCGACGGCTGGGTGGAGGACGCCCGGCTCCTCTTCTGGCTCGGCGTGAGGGTTGCAAACGCCCCGGCGATGCCGGAGTGGAGCCGGGGCGACGAGTTCGAGGCCTCCCGGAAGAAGTCGCTCGCGGAGCTGGAAGGGAAGTAGCCCCGCTTTCAGCCGCCGTCAGCTCCCGACGGCCTCCTGCAGGTCGTCGAACGCGCGTCGCCAGTATTTCTTCATCCGCGCGACTTCGCGGGCGTTCCGCAGGAGGCTGTGCCGGACGGTGACGAGGCTTTTCCCGGACCCTTTTTCGACGAACTGGACCTCGACGTTCGACTCGCCGTCCACCCAGGTGATCCGCAGGGTCTTCTGCGGGGTCGCTTTCCGGACGACGAGGGCCGGGTCGGCAAGCCAGCGCCTCCGGCCGGCCGGCGTCGCCCATGCCTTCCAGAGGTCGGCGAGCGGCACCTTCACCGTGCGGCTGGCATTCGCCACGAATCGGGCGCTCGTCTCGTGGGCTCTCCCGATCGAGCGCGTCGCCATGTCAGTCTCCTTTCGCGAGCGCGGCCGCAAGAGCGGCCTTCCGGATCTTTCCCAGCGGCGTCCGGGGGAAGTCGTCGACGAGAACGATATCGCGAGGCTGCTTGTAGGAGGCGAGGGCAGCGGCGGCCAGTTCCAGAAGCTGCCCGGGGAGGATTCCCGTGTCGGCCCCGGACGCGCACCGGACGACGGCCGTGACTCGCTCGCCCCAGACCCGGTCGGGGAGGCCCACGACCGCCACTTCGGCGACCGACGGATGCCGCGACAGGACGTCCTCGATCTCGCGGGCAGAGATCCGGTAGCCGCCGCTCTTGACGAAGTCGACGGCCTGGCGGCCGTGAAGGGTGACGTATCCGTCGGGGGCGCGGCTCGCGGCGTCGCCCGTCAGGAACCAGCCGTCGCGACAGGAAGAAGCCGTCTCCTCGGGCCGGTTTCGATAGCGCGTCATCAGGCCGTCGCTCTTCACGACGAGCTCGCCGGTCTCGCCCGGGGCGACGTCATCTCCCGCCTCGTCGACGATCCGCGCCTCGCAGCCCGGAACCGGCAGGCCGACGCTCCCGGGTCGGCGCTCGCCGTCGTAGGGGTTCGAGAGGGTGAAGAGCGTTTCCGTCATGCCGTAGCGCTCGAGAACGGCGTGGCCCGTCGCGTCGCGGAAAGCCTGAAAGTCCGCCGCCCGGAGCGGGGCGCTTCCCGATGTGAAGAGGCGACCCTTCGAGAGCGCCCGGGCGGCGTCCGGCTCGCCTCGGAAGTGCTCGAGCAGCCGGACGTACATCGTCGGGACGCCCATGAACACGGTCGCGCCGCGTGTTCTGAAGGCCTCCACGATCGCCGAGGCGTCGAACTTCCGAAAGAGCAGGACGGCCGCTCCGTTGAGGAGTGATCCGAAAGCGCCGAGACCCAGGCCGTGGACGTGAAAAAGGGGAAGGGCGATCGCGACGCGGTCCGCCGGGCCGACCTTCCAGCATCCGGTGACCCCGCCGAGGTTCGAGACCGCGGCCCGGACCGACAGCTCGACCCCCTTGCTCTTCCCGGTCGTCCCGCTCGTGTAGAGGAGGAGGGCGGTCGTGTCGTCGTTGCCGGCTGCAGGCGGCACCTCACGGGCGGTGCCGGCCGCAAGGACGTCGTCGAAGGCGACCTGCTTCTCGTACGGGCAGTCGCCTGCCCCGTGAGCCACAGTCAGCTTCGCCCCCGAGTCGGTGACGACGTGCCGGGTCTCCTCCTCCCCGAACGCCGGGTTCAGTGGAACGTGGACAGCGCCCGCCCGGAGATTTCCCAGAAGAGCCACCACCGCCTCGGGGCAGGTCGGCATCCGGACGGCGACGGCGTCGCCGGATGCCACGCGAAACGCGGCGAGGCCGGCGGCGAATCGCGCGGAGAGGCGGTCGAGGTCGCCGAACGAATAGATCCGCCCCTCGAATTCGAGGGCCGTCCGCTCGGGCCGCGCTGCGAGCGAGGCGAATAACCGCGCGGTAGCACGGGAGTTGGGCATGTCGTCGAATTTTGCCAGAGGGATCTCAGGCGGAGCGATAACCGAGGTAACCGTCCCGGATCCGGTCGTCCCGGGCGAGGTCGGGCGCGGGCCCCGAGAGCGTGACGCGTCCCGACTCGAGGACGTAGGCCCGGTCGGCGAGCGCGAGGGCGTGGGGGACGTTCTGCTCGACGAGGACCAGCGTGACGCCCTGCTCCCGAATCGACCGGAGGCGCAGGAAGACCTCCCTGACGAGGAGAGGCGCGAGCCCGAGCGCGGGCTCGTCGAGGAGGAGGAGTCGCGGCCGCGCCATGAGACCCCGCCCGATCGAGCACATCTGCTGCTCGCCTCCCGACAGCGTCCCCGCCTTCTGTGACGCGCGCGCCTTCAGGACCGGAAACATTTCGAAGACCCTCTCCAGCGTCTCGCGGGAACGCAGCCGGGCCGCCTTCGCATAGGCGCCCATCTCCAGGTTCTCGCGGACGGTCATCCCCGGCCAGAGCTGCCGCGCCTCCGGAATCAGGACGAGGCCGCGGGAGACGAGCTCGTGGGCGGCGAGCCCCCGGAGGCTGGATCCCTCGAAGCGGATCTCTCCCCGGCGGGGTGTGAGAAGCCCGGCGATGGCTTTCAGGGCCGTCGTCTTGCCGGCTCCGTTCGCCCCGATCAGGGTGACGATCTCGCCCGCGTCGACGCGGAACGAGACGTCCCAGAGCGCCTGAACCTCCCCGTAGAAGACGTCGATGCCGGTGATCTCGAGCATCAGGCCTCCGGGAAGAGGGGGACGGTTTCGTCTCCCAGGTAGGCCGCCACGACCCCGGGGTCGCGGAGCACGTCCCGGGGGCGTCCCTCGGCGATCCTCTCCCCGAAATTGAGGACGAGGATCCGGTCGCTGACGCCCGCGACGGCGTGGACATGGTGCTCGATCATGAGGACGGTCACGCCGCCGTCGCGGATCGACCGGATGAGCGACATGGCCGAGACGATCTCCGCCGGATTCAGCCCTCCCATCACCTCGTCGAGGCAGATCGCGCGCGGTTCGGTGGCGAGAGCGCGGGCGATCTCGAGGCGCTTCAGCTCGCCGATCGTCAGCGATCCGGCGAGAACGGCGCTCCGGGGAGCCAGGCCCGTCCGCTCCAGGATCTCCCGGACGCTCCGCGCGGCAGCGGCGCCGCGCCGGCGCCCGGCGCCGAAGTGGGCGCCGATCGACACGTTCGCCTCGACGGTCATGTCGCGGAAGGGGCGGACGATCTGGTGCGTCCGGACGAGACCGCGGGAGACGGCGGCGTGATTCGGGAGGCCGTCGATCCGCTTCCCGCGAAACCGGACCTCGCCCCGGGTCGGAACGAGGGAGCCGACGACGCAGGAGAAGAGCGTCGTCTTCCCGGCGCCGTTGGGCCCGATGATTCCGTAGATCTCCCCCTCGAAGACCTCGAAGCCGACGCCGGAGAGCGCCAGGAGGCCCCCGAATCGTTTCGAGAGGTCCCGGACGGAGAGAAGCGGCTCAGCCGGCATCGGGAACCGGCTCCGGCGGCGGCGCGGCGGGCGGCCTCCGGCGCGCGACGCGCCGCCAGAGCCCGACGAGGCCTCTCGGCTCGTAGAGCATCACGAGGATGAGGAGCCCGCCGTAGAGGAAGAGATAGGAATCCCGAAGGGCCGGCAGCGAAAGGAGCTTGATCTGCAGCGTGCTGAAGACGAGGGCGCCCAGGACCGGCCCCACGACCGTCCCGACGCCTCCCACGACCGGCATCAGGACGATACTCAGGCTGAGGCGGAAGTCGAAGACGGAGCCGGGGGCGATGTACTGGAAGTTGATGGCATAGAGGCCTCCGGCGAGGGCCACGATGGCGGCCGAGAGCGCGTGGGCCGCCAGCTTGTAAAGGGTGGAATTCACGCCGAGCGATTCCGCGGCGTCGATGTCCTGTCGGATCGCGGTCAGAGCCTGGCCGAAGGCGCTCTTGCTGATCGCGGCCGCCAGCGCGACGGTGAGGATCGCGAGGCCCACCATCGCGAGGTAGTTGAGCGAAAAGTCGAACGAGCCCGCCGGCATCCGGAGGCCGCTCGACCCGCCCGTGAACGAGACGCTCGCGGCCGAGACGCGCACCGCCTCGCCGACTCCGATCGTGGCGATCGCGAAGTACGGGCCGCGCAGACGGAAGGCGGGGAGTCCGACGACGACCGAAAAGGCGGCGGCGATCAGGGCGCCGACCGGCAGCGTCAGGAACGGATCGACGCCCCGGAGCGAGAGAAGAACGGTCGAATAGGCGCCGATCCCGAGGAAGGAGGAATAGGCGAAGGAGACCTGTCCCGCGAAGCCGCCCAGGAGATTCCAGGCCTCCGCGAGGATCACCGCGAACGCGAGGTTCCAAAGGTCGTTCAGGGTTCCGCGCTCCAGCATCCAGGGAGCGGCGAGGGTAAAGAGAGCCGTTGCGAGGCCGGCGAGGGTCGGGAGCCGCTTCACCGGAGGGCGTCCCGGCGGGCGAGTCGCGCGGCAAGTCCCGGGAGCCCCTGCGGAAATGCGACGAGCGCGACGAAAAGGAGGCCGAAGCTGACGGCGTCCTGGAACGACGTGGGGACCGTCGTGTACGCGGCGAGGCCGTTCTCGATGAGGGCCAGAACGAGCGCGCCGGCGGCCACGCCCGTCACGCTCTCCATTCCGCCGAGGACGATGATGCAGAAGGCCTTGAGAAGGAAGCTCCGGCCGAAGTCGGGAGTGAACGCGTAGAGCGTGGAGAGCATCCCGCCGGCGAGCCCGGCGAACGCTGTCCCGAGGCCGAACGCGGTCGCCGAGATCCGGTCGGCGTCGACGCCCGAGAGGAGGGCCGCGTCCCGGTTCTCCGTCACCGCACGAATCGCCTTGCCCAGGTATGTCGTCCGGAGGAGGAGGTTCAGAAAGACGAGCGACGCGCCGCTGGCGAGGAAGACGTAGACGGACGGGACCCCGACGCGGACGCCGAAGATCGCCACCGATTTCAGCGTGTAGCCCGTGAGAATCGACTGGGTGTCGCCCGTCCAGAGGACGTACGCGAGGTTCTGGAGGACGAGCCAGACGCCGAAAAGCAGGAGCAGCGACTCGATCGTCGGCGTGGGGCCCGAGCGCGGGAGGCGGCGGCCGACGGTGCGATAGAAGCCGATGCCGAAGAGGAAGAAGAGCGGCCCCACGACGGCCAGGCCGAGGAACGGGTCGAGGCCGAAGCGGTCGAAGAGGGTGAGCGAGGTGTACGCCCCGAGCATCATCACGCCGGCGTGGGCCAGGTTGATGATCCGCATGACCCCGTAGATCACCGCGAGGCCGTACGCCATGGTGGCGTAAAGGCCGGCGGCGAGCAGCGAGTTCACGAGGACCGGGACGAGCTGCTCCATGGGTGCGAGGCCGGCGGGGCTACTTCGGGATCGGCGCCACCGCGTCTCCGGTCTTCGCGTCTTTCGGCCAGACGAGGTCCAGCTTTCCGCCCGGCTTGTTCTGCGTGACGACGAACGGGAGGATGGCCTGGCCCGTCTTGCTGAACTTCAGGACGCCGCCAGGGAGGATCGAGTCCTTCAGCTCCAGCTTCGCGAGCGCGTCGCGAATCGGCTCGGGCTTCAGGGAGCCGGCGTTCTGGATGGCGACCAGGAGGGCCCGGACGGTTTCGTACGCGCACGCGGAGTACCACTGGGGCGAGCTGCCCGTCGCCGCCTTGTACTTCTCATTGAAGGCCTTGACCTGGGGATACGGGAGCAGGTCGGTCCACCAGCCGCTGGCGAAGATGTAGTCGGTGGCGGCGCCGAGTCCCTTGCGCCCGGCCTCGTCGGCGCCGCGGGCGCCGTAGGTGACCATCTGATGGTAGAGCCCCATCTGGGTGTAGGTGCGGTGCATCGAGATGTAGTCCTCGAGGTGGGCGTCGCACATGAAGAGGTCGGCCTTCGCGGTCTGGACCCGTGTCAGGAGGGGCTTGAAGTCGGCCGCGTAGAGCTCGAAGCTCTCGTCGAGGACGATCGAGAACTCCTTCGGGTGCGCCTTCACGAAGTCCTGGACCCCCTTCTGGAAGTCCTTCCCGTGCTCGGTGTTCTCCCAGACGAGGGCGATCCTGAGAGGGGGCTTCAGCTTTCCGGCCCTGGCGAGGTCGAGGAGGAACTCCATCTGTGTCGTGGCGAGATTCTCGACGGGGGAGAGCGCGCCGAAGACCCACTTGCTCCGGCCGTAGATGCTCGTGGCGCCGGCCCCGCCGGAGACGAACGGCACCCCGTAGCGTTCGGGCACGACGCTCTGCGCCTGGACGAGCTGCGACCCGTAGCCGCCGATCACGGCGACCACCTTCTGCTGCGCGATGAGCTGCTCGACGAGCTGCGCGCTCTTCGCGGCGTCCGACGTGTCGTCGAGCAGCCGGAGGTCGATCCTGTATTTCTTCCCGCCCACGGCGAGGCCGCCGGCGTCGTTCACTTCCTTGACGGCGAGCTCGGTGGCCGTCTTGAACGCGCCGCCGATCTTGGACTCCTTCCCCGTCAGCGGAAGGACGGCTCCGATCCGGAGGTCGGCTTCCTCGGCCGGAGCGGCCGCGAGGGGACCGGCGGCGGTCCCGGCAAGGGCGATGGTGACGGCGGCGCCGAAGAGCGCCCGTGCGACGATCGACCGATCCATGATGCCTCCAATGCCGCGATAACGCGGCGGCTCCGGGGCGATGTCGAGCGAGACTATTGGTCGGAGAATAGCGGGTGAAGGTCGCCTGTCAATAGGCCGGGAGGTCGAACATGACGATCCGAGCGAGGAAGGTCCGGGCGCCGGCGAAGAAAAAGGCGGCGCCCAGGGAGAAGGCCGGGAAAAAGGCAAAGAAGCCCCGGACGACGACCCGCCTGGCGCGCGATCTCTGACGCCGAAGGCTCACGAGCGGGGGTCGAGAGAGAAGCTCGCGATCGCCCGCTCGGCGATGACGCGGCCGATCGCGAGGGAGGCGGTGGCGGCCGGCGACGGCGCGTTCAGGACATGGATCTGCCGCGGCGCCTCGACGATGTGGAAGTCGTCGACGAGACGTCCGTCGGCCGAGAGCGCCTGCGCCCGGACGCCGGCGCCGCCGGGCACGAGGTCGTCCGCTCCGATCTCCGGCACCAGCTCACGGAGCGCCCTGACGAAAGCCGCCTTGTTCCACGACCGCCAGAACTCTCCGAGCCCGGTCGCGAGATACGTTCCGGCGAGCTTCCAGAAGCCCGGCCAGGAGAACGTGGACGCCGTGTCGCGGAGCGAGAAACTCGTCTTCGTGTATCCCTCGCGGCGGAACGCGAGGACGGCGTTCGGCCCGGCCTCGATGCCCCCGCCGATCCGGCGCGTGAAGTGGACGCCCAGGAAAGGGAACCTCGGGTCCGGAACGGGGTAGATGAGGTTCCTGACGAGGGATCGCCGGTCCTCGCGCAGCTCGTAGTACTCGCCGCGGAAGGGGACGATCCGGACGCCCGGTTCGACGCCGCAGAGGCGGGCCACCCGGTCGCACTCGAGCCCGGCGCAGCCGACGAGGAAGCGGCACGATACCTCGCCGGCAGCGGTCGAGAGCCGCCATCGGTCGCCGTCGGTGCGGACGGCGAGGAGCCGTGCTCCGAGCCTGACGACGCCCCCGCGCGCGGCAAGGCCCCGCGCCATCGCGTCGGTGACGCGGGCGTAATCGACGATGCCGGTTTCGGGGACGTGGAGGGCGGCGAGGCCCGCAGCGTGGGGCTCCTTCTCGCGGAGCTCCTCGCGGGAGATCCGGCGGAGGCCCCGGAGCCCGTTCGCCCGCCCCCGCTCCAGGAGCTCGTCGAGGCGCGGGAGTTGCTCCTCGCGCGTCGCGACGACGACCTTCCCGCACGACTCGGCCGGAATCTCGTTCGCCTCGCAGAAAGCGAAAAGGGCCTTCCGCCCCTCCTCGCAGAGCGAGGCTTTGAGCGACCCGGGCTTGTAGTAGAGGCCGGAATGGATCACGCCGCTGTTCCGCCCCGTCTGGTGGGCCGCGAGCCGGCCCTCCTTCTCGATGACCGCGATCGTGGAGCGGGTGCGGCTTGCCAGCTCGAGGGCCGATGCCACGCCGACGATTCCGCCGCCGACGACCGCCACGTCGCAGGTGATGATCCGGCCCGTCATGCGCAGAGCCACCGGTTCGCGCCGAGGGCGAAGGCGAGGGCCGCGAGGCAGGCGGCGACGACGCCGGGCCAGGCCCACTGCTGGTAGGCGAGACCCGGCAGGTACGACCCGGCCGTCGCGCCGAGATAGTAGAAGGTGACGTAGAGAGAGCCGGCCGCCCCCTTCGCCGCCGCGGCGTTGAGGTTCACGAAGGCCGGGGCCGTCGCCTGCACGAGGAACATCCCGATGCAGACGACGACGAGGCTCGCGGCGATGACGGGCACGGACGGGACGAGGGTCCCCGCGACCCCGGCGCAGGCGATGGAAAGGCCGATCTCCATGAGACGGCGGCCGGAGAAGCGCTCGGGAAAGCGGGGGACGACGAGAGACGTCGCGACGCCGGCAACGTAGGCGAAGTAGAACGACGATACCGCCGCCGTCGAGAGTCCAAACGGGGAGGCGGAGAGGTAGTACGGGAGATAGGTGAAGACGGCGATGAAGGCGAAGAGGACGGCGCCACCGATCAGGAACGCGCCCGCGAGGCGCCGGCTCCGGAGGTGCCCAGCCAGCTCCCGCCACGCAGGCCGGGGCCGGGTAGCGGCTTTCGGTCCCGAGGGAAGGAAGAACGCCATGCCGGCCGCCCCGGCTGCCGTCAGGACGCCGAAGACGACGAACGGCGCGTGCCAGTCGAGCCACGCGGCGAGGTAGCCCGAGACGACGCGCCCCGTGAGGCCGCCGACGACGGATGCCCCGATCCAGGCCGCCACCTTCGGCGGGAGAGCCGCGCCGTGAAAGTGGTCCCCGAGGAGGGCGACGGCGACGGCGGTGAGACCGGGGATCAGGAGGCCTTGCATCGAGCGGAGGGTGAGGAGAACGCCGAAGCTCGGGGCGAAGGCGCCGAGGATCGTCGGAATCGAAAGGAGCGCAACGCTCGCGACGATGACGGGCTTGCGGCCGGCGGAGTCGCTGAGCGAGCCCCAGACGGGGGAGACGAGGGCGATCATCAGGACGACGAGGGAGATGGAGAGCCCGGCCGTCGCGGGAGTCACTCCGAACCGCCGCGACAGGATTGGAAGGAACGGCTGCGTGACGTAGAGGTCCGAATAGACGGCGACGGTGGCGGCGTAGAGGGCGAGAAGGCTCTTCCCGTTCATGCGCGGGCCGGCCCGTCGTTCACGCTCCGACTATAGCTCCCGGAAAACGAAAGCGGCCGGCGCCTCGCGGGCCCGGACGGGACGCGGGCGGCCGGCCGCGGAGGGTGGCGGGATCAGAAGTAGTAGAACTGCAGCTGGATGATGAACTGGTTCCGGTCGACGGCCGCCTTCGGCATGATCCGCTGGTACGCACCCTTGACGTTGAAGTTGTAGCCGAAGGGGAACCAGCCGATGCCGGCCCAGATGCGCTCCTCGTTCCTGGTCGTCGCGCCGTTGTAGTTGATCCGCTCGTAGCGGGCCCAGGGCCGACCTTGGCTCCCTTCGCGTAGTAGCCCCCCTCGATCATGTAGATGTTCTGGATCGCGAGGAGGGGAAACATCTTGTCGCCGTCCAGGTACTGGTACTGCGCCGTCCCCTCGACGATCCCCGGCCCCACCGGAATGGAGGCGAAGACGTCGGCGGAGGCGTACTTGAAAGTATCCTGCGTCTGGTACGCCGCGCCGACCGCGAGGATCTTCTTTTCCCGTCGAAGTACGAGCCCGGGTACGAGGGCATGTTGTAGACCTCGGTGTCGAAGAAGTTGTACTGGACGCGCCCGGTGAGGGCGAAGGAATTCTTCGCGTTGGCCTGGCGGAAGCCCTGCGTCGCGATGGCCCTGTATTCGAGGTGGTCTGCGAGGAAGTAGCCCCGGATCTGGAAGCCGGTGTCCCGGTTCCCGCCCGTCCAGCCCATCGAGGGGCCCTGCACGTAGTTGAAGGTCTGGACGTCGATCTCGAACGTGCTCGCGGCCGCCTTCAGCGACTCGCGGCTGTACGGGACGCGCAGGATGCCTCCCATGAGGTTGAACGCCTTGTCGATCCGCCACTCGGCGACGGCGTCGAGGAGCTGGAAGCCGGTGCCGAGGTTCGTCGTCGAGCGCGACTTCAGGCCGAGATTCGCGTTCTCGGTCTCCATGAAGAAGAAGACGTCCTTGGCGACCTGGCCGCCCATCAGGAAGCGGACCCTGCCGGATGTAGAACGATTCGGAGTAGCCGTTCGTCCCCGTGCCGGTCGCGTTCGGCAATCTCGGTCGAAGTTCGCCCGCGGCTGGAGTAGCGCGACCGAACTTGATGTTGACGTTATCGTTGACCTTGATGATGGCCTGCGCGCTCGCCGGGGCTGCTGCCAGGGCAAGGAAGACGGCAAGGACCACGAGCACGGCAGCATAAGCACGGCGCGAGCCGGGAACGAGGCGATAAGCCATTTCGTCCTCCTGTGGACTCTTCATATCAGGCGTCGTTTGGGTCGAAGGATGATGCAGACGCATTAGAACGTCAAGAGGCTTCGGTGTCGGCGAGGACGCTGACGTCGCCGTAGCGGGCCGTCAGCTCCTTTTTCAGCTCGGCGACACCGCTCGCGCCGAGGATGACGCGCATGACCAGCTCCCGCTGGCCGTTCGCGACCTTCGCCTTCGTCGAGAGAATCGAGTAGATCTTCCCGGATCGCGCGCGGACGAGGTCGGCGACCTCCATGATCGAGCCCGGCTTGTCGGGGATGACGAGGCTGACGCGCGTCGTCTTCTGACCGACCCCGGTCACTTCCGTCAGCGCCCGGAAGACGTCTCCTTCCGTCACGATGCCGACCAGGCTGCCCTTCGCGTCGAGGACCGGCAGCCCCTCGATTTTCTTCTCCATCATGATCATGGCGACCCGCTCGATCGTCGCTCCCGGAGTCGTCGTGACGACGTTCTTCGTCATGATCTCTCCGACCTTGAGCTTGTCGATGAGACCGTGGAGCTCCCAGACGTCGAGCGAGGTCGCGCGGGAGGGGAGGGCGCCCTTGAGGTCCCGGTCCGAGACGATGCCGACGAGCTTGCCGCCCGAGACGACGGGGAGGCGGCGGATCCGGTTCTCGCGCATCAGCCGCAGGGCGCTTCCGAGCGAGTCGTTCTTGTCGACCGTGATCACCTTCGGGGTCATCCACTTGGAGACAAACATCGATTGAACCTCTCAGATTCCGAGGTACGCCTGGCGGATGTGGGGATTGGCGAGGAGTTCGGAGCCCTTCCCCTCGAGGACGATTCTGCCGTTCTCGAGGACATAGGCGCGGTCGGCGACGGTGAGTGTCTTGAAGACGTTCTGCTCGACGAGGAGAACGGTGACCCCGGCCTCGTGGACCTCGCGGATCACCCGGAAAATGTCACCCACGAGGAGAGGAGACAGGCCGAGAGACGGCTCATCGAGCATCAGGAGCCGCGGCTTCGACATGAGACCGCGCCCGATCGCCGCCATCTGCTGCTCGCCCCCGGAGAGCGTCCCCGCCTGCTGCTTCGCCCGCTCCTTGAGGCGCGGGAAGATCGTGTAGACCTTCTCGAGCATCTCGGGCCGGCTCTTCTTCGCCTCCGGTGTGAGTGCGCCGAGGAGAAGGTTCTCCCGGACCGTCATCTCCGGGAAGAGCCGGCGCGCCTCGGGAACGTGAGCGATGCCGAGCGTCACCATGTCGTACGGAGCCAGCGTATGGATCGGCTTTCCCTCGTACTCCACCGAGCCCTTCCGGGGTTTGAGGAGGGACGAGAGCGTGGCGAGAGTCGTCGTCTTCCCGGAGCCGTTGGCGCCGATGAGCGCCACGATCTCGCCCTGCTTCACGTCGAACGACACGTCCCAGAGGACCTGCACGTCCCCGTAGAAGACGTCGAGGCCGCTCGCCTTAAGCATGGGCGGCTCCCAGGTAGGCCTCGATGACCTTCGGGTTGTTGGCCACCTCGGCCGGGGCCCCCTCGGCGAGCTTCTCGCCGTAGTTGATGCAGAGGACCCGGTGCGAGATCGTCATGATGACCCGCATGTTGTGCTCGATGATGAGGATCGTCACGCCGCTGGCGTGGATCTTCTTGACGATCTCGATCGTCGCTTCGACCTCGGAGGGGTTCAGGCCGGCGAAGTTCTCGTCCAGGAGGAGAAGCTCGGGCTTCGTCGCGAGCGCGCGCGCCATCTCGAGACGCTTCCGCATCCCCAGGGGGAGGCTTCCCGCGAGCCGGTCGCGCCAGGCGTCCATTTCGGTGAAGTGGATAGCGTCGAGGGCGATGCGGCTCGCCTCGTCACGATGCGTCGTCCGGCTGAAGGCCGAGACCATCACGTTGTCGAGGACGGAGAGCCGGGCCAGCGGCTTGACGACCTGAAACGTCCGGGCGAGGCCGCGGTGGCAGACCTGGTGGGGTTTCTTTCCGTCGATTCGCTCCCCGTTGAGGCGGATCTCCCCCCCGGTGAGAGGGTAGTAGCCGTTGATGAGGTTGAAGACGGTCGTCTTCCCGGCGCCGTTCGGGCCGATGAGACCCAGGATCTCGCCCTTCTCGAGCCGGAACGAGAGATGGCCGACGGCCTGGAGGCCTCCGAACCGCTTCGAGACGTCGGAGAGCTCGAGAAGGCTCATGCGGCCTCCGGCGCCGGACCGGCCTGGGCCTTCCGGCGCGCGCGCCACTCGTCGAGCGTTCCGACGATCCCGTTCGGGAAATAGATGATGATGACGATGATCAGGATCCCGAAGAAGACGAGGTGGCCGCGCTTCACGAAGACGCGGAAGACCTCGGACATCAGGATGTAGACGACCGCCCCGACCGCCGGCCCCCACATCGTGCCGGCTCCTCCGAGCATGACGACGAGGATCATCATGATCGAGATGTGCTCGATACCGAAGACGATGCCGGGGTCGATGAAACCCATGTAGTTCATGTAGAAGCTCCCCGCGACGCCCGTGAAGAAGGAGCTCACGAGGAGCGAGTAGAGCTTGTAACGGGTCGTGTCGATGCCGAGCGACTCGGCGCAATCCTGGTCCTCCCGGATGGCGAGGAAGTAATAGCCCAGCCGGCTCCGCATCACGCTCCAGATGGCGAGAAAGCAGGCGACCGCGATCGCGAGGACGATGTAGTAGTAGGCGGCCTTCGACGTGAAAGCGGGAATGTAGAGGATTCCCTCGGCTCCGTTCGTCAGCTGATTCCAGTTGAGGGCGACGAGGCGGAGGACCTCCGAAAGGGCCAGGACCGACAGGGCGAAGTAGGGGCCGCGGAGCCGGAAGCAGATCCAGCCGATCACCGAGGCCACGACCATCGCGGCGAAGCCCCCGAGGAGGAGCCCCGACCACGCGGCCGCCGGCGAGAGGCCGGACTTCACCATGATTCCCGTCGTGTAGGCCCCGATGCCGAAAAACGCCGCGTGCCCGAAGGAGACCTGGCCCGTGTAACCCCCGAGCAGGTTCCAGCTCTGCCCGAGGACCGTCCACATGAGAACGAGGATCAGCATGTGGAGGAGGTAGGGATTCTGGATGAACGCCGGGATCAGGACGATCGCCGCGGCCGGAAGGGCGTAGAGGAGGGTTTTCTTCGTCACGGCGGATTTCTACGCGCTGCCCTTCCCGAGGAGGCCCTTGGGAAGGAAAATCAGAACGAGGACGAAGATGATGAAGCCGAAGGCGTCCTTGTACCCGAGGGAGATGTAGACGGAGCCGAGCGATTCGGCGAGTCCGAGGACGATGCCGCCCAGGACCGCCCCGGGGATGTTTCCCATCCCGCCGAGGACCGTGATGATGAAAGCCTTCAGGGTGAACGGCCCTCCGATCTGCGGAAACAGGTAGTAGACCGGGGCGAGGAGGGCGCCGGCCGCCCCGACCAGCGCGGAGCCGAGGCCGAAGGTCACGTACGTAATCCGTTCCGTGTTGATCCCCATCAGCGCCGCCGCGCGCTTGTCCTGAGCCGTCGCCCTGATCATCCGGCCGAGGTCGGTCCGGCCGAGGAATAGAAACAGGGCGGCCCCGAGGACGAGGGCGATGGCGAACGCCCCGATCATCGGGACGCTGAAGGAGAGGGAGATCGTCTGTCCGCCGGCTTTCAGGTCCCAGTAGATCGTCTTCGAGGCATACGAAACGGGGACCGAGCGGTAGTTCGCCGTGAAAAAGAGGAGCGCGAGGTTGGCGAGGACCAGTCCAATGCCGACCGTCAGGAGAACCTGGTTCTCCGGCAGGATCGATTCGACCTCCATCACGGGGGCGATCAGGTACTTCTGGAGGAGGACGCCGAGGAGGAACATCGCCGGGAAAACGATCAGGATCGAGACGTACGGGTCCATCTTCACGAGCGTGAAGCCCCAGAAGGTGATGTACATCGCGACCATCATCAGCTCGCCATGGGCGAGATTGATGATCTTCATGACCCCCATGATCAGTGACATGCCGAGGCCGATCAGGGCGTAGAGCCCCCCGAGGAGGATCCCCGAGATGAGGACCTGCCCGAGGAGCTCGATCTGTCCGGCGACCTGAGGGCTCATCGCCCCTTCCCTCCGTCCCCGCGGCTCGCTACTTCCGGTCGCGCCAGCGCGGGACCGGGAAGACGTACGGGGCGGAGGCGCCCTCCTTCGGCCAGACCGTCTCGAATTTCTTGTTGACGACCTGAAGGACGAGGGTCTCCATCCTGTTCTGGTTCGTGAACTGGCCCCACGAGACGAACTTCACCGGCCCGAAGGCCGTCATCATGTTCGTGTCGGCAAGCGACGCGCGGAGTTCCTCCGGGGTCCAGCCCTTGGCGCGCTTCAGGACGTCGGCGAGAACGTAGGCCGCCGCGTAAGCCTCGGCGCCGTGATAGTCGGCTTCCTTGCCGAATTTCGCCTTGAAGTTGTCGAAGAACTCCTTCGCGCCCGGGTACTTCGCCTGCGGCGTCCAGAGGGTGGCCGACATGCAGTACTCCGAGGCGTCCGCCGCGTTCTGGAGGAACTCCGGGAGCGTGAAGCCGGCGGCCCCGCCGATGAAGGCCTGCGGGTTGATGTCCAGCTCCTTCGACTGCCGCATCAGGAGCGAGGCGTCCATCAAGTACGACACCATGTAGAGAATGTCGGGCCGGAGGGACTTGACCTTCTGCAGGATCGGTTTGAAGTCGACGGCCCCGGACTGGTAGCCCTCGGAGAGGACCACGTTCACGCCGTGCCCCTCGCACCACTCCTTCATCGCCTTCGACGTGCTGCTGCCGAAGTCGGTGTTCTCGAAGAGGATGGCGATCGATTTCGGCTTCGCGACCTGCTCGAAGAAGCTGAAGACGCCCATGTTGTAGAGGCTGGAAGGAGGATTCATCCGGTAGACGTACTTCCAGCCCTGCTGAGTGATCTTGTCGGCCGCGCCCGTCACGACGAGGTAGGGGACCTTGTACTTTTCGGTCACGCCCGCGACGGCGTAGCTGCACTGGCTCGTGTACTCGCCCACCACGATCGGGTACTTGTTCATCGTGATGAACTTCTCGACGATGGCCGTGGCCGTCTCGGGCTTGCCGCCCGAGTCCTGGATGTCGAGGGCGAGCTTCATCCCCTTGACGCCGCCCTTGGCGTTGATCTCCTCGATGGCCATCTCGTAAGCCTGCTTCTCCATCTCGCCGAACTTGGCTTCGGCCCCCGTCAGCGGCAGGGGGACCCCCACCGTGAAGGTCTTGGCCTGGGCGAGGACGGAGGATGGGTTGACGGACGCGACGAGAGCCGCGAGCGCGAACAGTGCGAGAGTTCTCCGGATTGTCATCGGTAACCTCCTGCTGCCCTTGTTTTTCCGAACCGGGATATGTTTGGCCAGACCCGAAAACCGCGCGATGATTCGTTTGAATCAGTCTATAGAAGGGGGCGACATGCTGTCCAGAAAGACAATCGCCGTGATCGGGACCGGGACGATGGGCCGGAGCATCCTCTCCGGACTCCTCTCATCAGGAAGGGTCCGGCGGGGGAGCCTCCGCGCCGCGGCCCGCTCGAAGGCGACGGCGGCCCGCACGTTCTCGGATTCCGGCGTCCGCTGTGGAACCGATGCCGCGGAGGCGGCGGCCGGAGCCGACATCGTCCTGCTCGCCGTGAAGCCGAAAGACGTGGCGAAGGCGGCCGAGGTGCTCGGGCCCGTCATCGCCAAGGGGCGCAGGACGCTCGTGATTTCCATTGCGGCGGGGGTTTCGACCGCGACGATCGAGGCCGGCCTCGGCGGCAAGGCGCCCGTCGTCCGGGCCATGCCGAACACCCCCTGCCTGATCGGGAAGGGGATGACGGTTCTCTCGAAGGGTGCGCGCGCGACGGACAGGGATGTCGCCCTCGCGCGCGAGATCTTCACCCCTCTCGGACGCGTCCTCGAACTGGACGAGAAGCACATGGACACGGTGACCGGCCTCTCGGCGAGCGGTCCGGCGTTCATGTACGTCATCATCGAGGCGCTCGCCGACGGCGGGGTCATGCGCGGCCTCCCGCGGCACGTGGCCACGGAGCTGGTCGCCCAGATGACGCTCGGGTCGGCCGAAATGGTCCTGACGACGGGCCGGCATCCGGCCGCCCTCAAGGACGACGTCACGACCCCCGCCGGCTGCACGATCGCCGGGATCCTGGCTCTGGAGGACGGGCGGATCCGGTCGGTCCTGGCCCGGGGCGTCGAAACGGCAGCGCGGGTGGCGGGCGAGCTGGGGCGCTGAGGCTCAGGCGTCCGCGGACCCGGCGGTCTGGAGAAGGCGCTCCTCCAGCTCGGGCTCGGGGAAGGGCCTCGCGAAGAGAAAGCCCTGCACGTCGTCGCACGACAGCGCCTGGAGCATCTCGGCCTGCTCCGACGTCTCCACCCCTTCGGCCGTCACGCGGAGCCCCAGGTTGTGCGCCATGGAGATGATGGCGGCGACGATCGAGCGGTCGCGCTCGTCCCGGGTCATGCCGGCGACGAACGACCGGTCCACCTTCAGCCGGTGGATGGGGAAGTGCTTCAGGTAGTTCAGGGACGAATGCCCCGTTCCGAAGTCGTCCATGGCGATGTGGATTCCCATCCGCGCGAGCTCGCCGAGGACCTCGCCCGTGAGGCCGAGGTTCTGCATCGCGATGCTCTCCGTGATCTCGAGCTCCAGCGTCGAGGGATCGAGGCCCGTCTCCGCGAGGACTCGCTCCACCGTCGAGACGAGGCCGCGGTCCTGGAACTGGCGCGGTGAGAGGTTCACGGCGATCCGGAGGCCGGGGAAGAGGCCGTCCTGGAGAGTCCGGGCGCGCCGGCAGGCCCGCCGGAGAATCCACTCGCCCACGGCGACGATGAGCCCCGCGTCTTCGGCGATGCCGATGAACTCCTTCGGCGCGAGGAGGCCCCGCTCCGGATGGTTCCAGCGGACCAGCGCCTCGACGCCGACGATGTGCCGCCCCTTCATCTCGAGGATCGGCTGGTAGTGGAGGGCGAACTCCTCGCGCGGGAGCGCCCGCCTGAGGCCGCTCTCGAGGTGGGCGCGCTCCTGCGAGCGCTCCTGCATGTGGGGAGTGAAGAACTGGAAGTTGTTCCGCCCGGCTTCCTTCGCGCGGTACATGGCCGTGTCCACGTTCGCGACGAGCGCCTCGGCGTCGCCCCCGTCGTTCGGGAAGAGGCCGACGCCGATGGAGGCCGAGAGGAAGATCTCGCGCTTCTTGAACGCGAACGGCTCCGCCAGGACCTTCAGGAGCTTCCGCGCCATCTGGGCGGCGTCGCTCTCGCGCGCGATGCCGGTCAGCAGCACCAGGAACTCGTCACCGCCGACCCGGGCGACGGTGTCCTCTTCCCGGAGGCACCCCTTCAGCCGCTCGGCCACGGCGATCAGGACCTCGTCTCCCGCCGAATGGCCGAGCGTGTCGTTCACGTGCTTGAAGTGGTCGAGGTCGATGAACATGATGGCGAGCTTCTGCTTTCGCCGGTGCGCGTGGAGGATGGCGAGCGAGAGCCGGTCGTGGAAGAGAATCCGGTTCGGGAGGTCGGTCAGGGCGTCGTGGTACGCCTGATGGTGGCTGTGCTCCTCGGCCTTCTTCCTCTCCGTGATGTCGATGAGACTCCCCTCGAGGACGGGGCCGCCCGGCTCGTCCTCGAGGAGGCTCTCGTTCGCGAGGACCCAGACCGCCGTGCCGTCGGCGCGTTTCAGGCAGATCTCGTAATTGACGAGGAACTTCTGCTGGAGAAGCGCCGCCAGCGTCACCTCCCGGTCGTCGGGGTCGAGGTAGAGCTCGTGGGTGTTGAGGCGGAGGACGTCCTCGCGGGTCGGGTAACCGAGGATTCGCGCGAGTGCGGAGTTGCACTCGATGATCCGGCCGTCGAGCGCCGAGCGGTAAAGGCCCGCGAGGTTCCGCTCGAAGAGAAGCCGGTACCGCCTCTCGGAGGCCTCGAGAGCCCGCTCGTGGCGCTTGAGAAGGGCCCCGATCCGGAACGAGACGAAGGCGGCGAGGCCGACGAGCACGGCACAGAGGCCGATGAGGACCCGGATGAGCAAGGCACGCATCCAGCGGGAGGCCTCGCCGACGGAGCGGCCGAAACCCGCGGCCGTCTCGCTCAGTTGCGCACCCAGCGCGTCGAGCTGTCTCCGGTAGGCTGCGCCCCTGTCGGCGTCGATGGCGCCAGCCGCGGCCGCGACGTGCACTTCGTCTCCGAGGAGACGGAGCTGGTCGACGAGGCCGTCGCCCTGGCGCCAGAGCGCGACGGCGCGGCCGAATTGCTCGACGTTTCGGAAGCGCTCGTACACCAGGACCATCCCTTCGACCTCGGAATGGTGGCTCTTTCCCTCGAGAAGGCCCCGGACCGCCTCGTCGTGGTTGACGTCCGCCTTCTCCATCTCGAGCCGGGCCCGCCGGACGCCGAGCGGGCCCGCGAGCGCCGTCTGGAACCTCTCCCACTGCCGCTCGTCCCGTGTCTCCACGTAGCGCTCGAGGGCGGTGAGGGCTTCGCGGCACGACTTCGACCACTCGCTTTCTGCGGCCGCGTAGGCCCGGAAGCTTCCCAGGGTCGAGAGTCCGAGGGCGGCGACCGACACCGCGACGACGGCCACGACGACGAACAGGGCCACGAGCAGGCCGACCGACCTGTTGATGGATTGTGTCGCGCTGATCTCCAGTGGCGACCTCGGACCCTGCTGGCTCATGACTCCTTCTGCGGCGCGCGCGGGCACGCCCCTATTCGGTCCTTTCGGTACCTGCCGGACAGGTGAATCCTTCGAATTATAGGCTCAGGGGCCCTGAAGGCCGCTCAGGGTGCGAGGACGGGCGAAGGTCCGAAGACGTCGTCCACCGACAGGATGCGGACCGGGCCGGGAGCCGCGGCACGGACGGCCTTTTCCACCGTCCTGCGGTCACCGACCACGACGATCGCGATGCGAGCCGGATCGATCGTTTTCTTCGCCGCGCCCGTCATCGCCGCCGGGCCCATGGCGAGGACATTCGGCACGAAGGTGTCCCAGGCGTCCGGCGGGAGGTCGTAGACGACCTGGGTCCCGATCCGCGACGCGATCTCTCCGGTCGTCTCGAACTCGCGCGGAAAAGCGAGGGCGAGGTAATCGCGGGCGCGCGCGGCCTCGGCCGCGGTCGGCGGCTGTCCGATGGCACGAAGCTCCTTCAGGAACTCCGCGAGCGCGGGGCCCGTGACGGCGGTCTGCACGGCGGCGCCGGCGACGAACAGGCCGCCGATCCGCCGGTAGTCGAAATGCGAGCTCGCCCCGTACGTGTAGCCCTTCTTCTCGCGCAGGTTGTCGTTCAGCCGGGACGTGAAGGAGCCGCCGAGAAGCGTGTTCATCGTCTCGAGGGCGGCATAGTCGGGAGTGGAGCGGGGCGGCCCGACGCGCCCGATCAGGATGACCGACTGCTCGGCCCCCGGCTTGTCGACGATCCAGACGGTCCTCTCCTTCAGCGGGGCCGGAAGCAGCGGAAGCGGCGGGGGCGAGCCCCCGGCCGGCCATCCGCCGAACGATGTCTCCAGGAGGGGCAGGACAGACTCCCGCGTAACGTCGCCGACGACGATCAGGGCGGCGTTCCCGGGGCGGTAGTGGGCCGCGTGGAACGCGCGGATCGCCTCGGGAGTGAAGGCCGGGATCGTGGCGGCGCTTCCTCCCGCCGAACGGCCGTAGCGGTGCGACTCGCCGAAAACGGCCGCGGAGAGAGCGCGGGACGCGATCTGGCCGGGCTCCGACCGGGCGAGGAGGAGGCTCGTCAGCGCCTCCTTCCGGAGCCGGTCGAGCTCCTTCGCCGGGAAGTCGGGCCGGAGCGCCACGTCGGACATCAGGGGGAGCGCGGCGGCGAGGCGGGCGGTCGGGACGAAGAGCGAGACGGTCGAGTCGTCCCAGGAGGCGGCGGTCTCGACGGTGGCGCCGAGAGTGGCCAGCTCGTCTTCGAGGGCGAGCGCGCTCCGACTCCCGGCTCCCTCGTCGAGCATGCGAGCCGTCATCGCCGCGAGGCCTTCCTGTCCGGGCGGGTCCGAGGCGGCTCCCGTCCTCACCACGAGGAGGACCGTCGCGACCGGCACCGCATGAGCCTCAACGAGGCGGATCTCGAGGCCGTTCGCCAGGGTGAATCGGACGACCGGCGGGAACTTCATCGGCTTGACGGGCCCCGGCACGGGAGGCCGGGTCCGGTCGACTGCTCCGGCCGCTTCCTCCGCGAGAACGGGCAGGGCGGCGGAAAGGGCGGCGGCGGCGAGGCGGAGCCCGACGGCGGGCAGGTTCATCGCGTCACCTCCGCCACGGCGAGCGATCTCTGGCCCGCCGGCACGATCGAGAGGACGACGCGGCCGGGACCGAGAAACGAGAAGACAGCCGCCCGGACGTCGGCCGGCGTCAGGGCGCGATAGCGCGCGAGGTCGCCTTCGAGGAAGCCGGGATTCCCCGTGTGAACGTAGTAATCGTTCAGCAGATTCGACCGCCCGGAGAATCCGCCGAGGCGCTCGAGGCGGGCGAGATAGGCCGATTCGAACTGGTTCCGTACGCGGTCGACCTCGCGCTGGGTCGGCGGCTCGGCGGCGAGACGAGCGATCTCCTCGTTCACCAGCCCGTAGATTTCCTCGAGGTGGTGGCCTTTCCGCGCCGTCACGACGATCTTGAAGATGGACGCCAGCTCTTCCGACTCCTGGGAGGCCGAGACGTCTTGCGCGACCTCCTTTTCGTAGACGAGCTTCCGATAGAGGCGGGAGTTCTTTCCGGTCGCGAGGACGCCGGCGGCGACGTCCAGGGCCGCGTCGGCGGGGGAGAAGACCGGCGGCGTGACCCAGGCGAGAGTGAGCCTCGGGAGGTCGACCTGGTCCTCGTGGACGAGGCGCCGTTCCTCGGTCAGGACGACGGGACGGGCGACGGGCGGCGCCGGCTTCGGGCCAGCCGGGACGTCTCCGAACCACTTCTCAGCCAGGACGCGGGCGGTCCTGACGTCGATGTCGCCGGCGAGGACGAGGCTGGCGTTGGCCGGGCCGTACCAGGTGCGGAAGAAGTTCTTCACATCGTCGTCGGAGGCGGCGCTCAGGTCGTCCATGTAACCGATGACGGGCCAGTGGTAGGGGTGGTCCTTCGGGAAGAGCGCCTCGCCGATCAGGATCTCGGCCATGCCATACGGCCGGTTCTCGTACGACTGCCGGCGCTCGTTCTTCACGACGTCCCGCTGCTGGTTGACGCGCTCGGCGGTCATCGTGTCGAGGAGCCATCCCATCCGGTCGGACTCGAGGAAGAGGGCGGTCTCGACGGCGTTCGAAGGGACGAGCGCCCAGTAGTCCGTCCGGTCGGCCGTCGTCGAGCCGTTGTTGTCGCCTCCCACGCCCTCGAGCCACTGGTCGAAGGCTCCCATCGGCACGTTCTTCGAGCCGTTGAACATGATGTGCTCGAAGAGGTGGGCGAATCCGGTCCGGCCCGGGGCCTCGCGGGCCGAGCCGACGTGGTACCAGAGGTTGACGGCCACGACCGGGCGGGAACGGTCCTCGTGGACGATGACCGTGAGGCCGTTCGGCAGCCGGAACATCTCGTACGGGATCGTGAGCGGGCCGCCGGCGGCGAGCGCCGGCAACGCGGCCGTGAGCAGGGACAGGAAGGTCATCAGACGTCGCAAGAGTCCTCCGGGCCGGAGACTCTCCTCATACGGGCCCGATCCCGGGCGGGTTTCCGGCAAGCGTGGGCCCGTCAGCGGAGCGCGCGGGCCGCGTCAGACAGCTGCGCGCCGGTCAGGCGCGCGGCGCGGGCGAAGCCGCCGACGTAGCGCGCCGCGCCGGGGAGGAAGCGGAAAAGGACGAAGTCGGGGAGAGAGAACCGCATCTCCGCGTCGGGGAAGCGGGCGAGGTAGAGCGATTTCGCGGCACCGTGGCCAGGGGCCCCCTCTTCCAGCGGTTCGACGCGGCCGGCCAACGTCACGCGGGCCAGCGTCTGGGGATCGCCGGCGCCGGTGTCCGGCCTTCCGATGGCAAGCGACGATCGGCCGTCCGCGAGGAGGTCGCGCGTGTGCGCGGACATTCCCGACAGGTGGAGGACGAGCGCCGACAGGTCCGGTTCCGGGGCGTACGCGACGTGCGACGCGAGCGGCTCGCCCTCGTGCAGCGTCGCGAGCGCCGCCCACCTTTCGCCGCGGACGAGGCGGGCCGCTTCGAGAGCGAGATCCGAGGTCATCGTGCGGGCCTCAGCCGAGCGCCGCGGCTTTCACGGCGGCGTTGATCTCCGGCGCGGCGCAGGTCTTTGTGGGGCCCGTCGGCCAGGCGCTGGTCGTTCGTGTACGCGTGGATTGTCGTCATGAATCATTCCTCGATGCCGAACGACTCGTCGAGGGTCTTCGCGATCGGCGCGAGGCAGTAGGATCCGCCGCCCGTCTACGGTCACCTGTTTTGGGTGCCAGCACTCGAGGTCGATCGCCGAGCATCGCGCTACTTCGCGCCGTCCTTCGCCGCCATGAAGCGGACAAGATCGATCACCCGGCACGAGTAGCCCCACTCGTTGTCGTACCAGGAGACGACCTTGAAGAAGCGCTTCTCGCCCTTCAGGTTGTTCTGGAGCGTCGCGAGCGAGTCGTAGATCGAGGAGCGGGGATCGTGGATGAAGTCGGTGGAGACGACTTCCTCGTCCGAGTAGCCCAGTATCCCCTTCAGGTAGGTTTCGCTCGCCTTCCGGATCAGGCCGTCGATCTCCTCGATCGAAGTCTCCCGGGTCGAGCGGAACGTCAGGTCCACGACCGAGACGTTCGGCGTCGGCACACGGAAGGACATGCCGGTGAGCTTCCCCTTCGTCGCCGGCAGCACTTCGCCCACGGCCTTCGCGGCGCCGGTCGACGACGGGATGATGTTGATGGCCGCCGCGCGGCCGCCGCGCCAGTCCTTCTTCGAGGGCCCGTCCACCGTCTTTTGGGTCGCGGTGTAGCTGTGGATCGTGGTCATCAGGCCGGTCTCGATCCCGATGCCTTCCTTCAGGATCACGTGCACCACCGGCGCGAGACAGTTCGTCGTGCACGAGGCGTTTGACACGACGTGATGCGTCCCCGGGTCGTACTCGCCCTCGTTCACGCCCATGAGCAGTGTTTTGACGCCTCCCTTGCCGGGCGCCGAAATGATGACCTTTTTCGCCCCTGCGGCGAGGTGGCCCTTCGCCTTCTCGGCGTCGGTGAAGAGCCCGGTCGACTCGATCACGTAGTCCGCCCCGAGCGCCTTCCAGGGAAGCTGGCTCGGCTCCTTGGTCGCCATGAGGCAGCGCACCTCGTCTCCGCCCACCACGATGACGTCGTTGCTCTCGAGTGAGGGAGCGCTCTTCTTCGTCGAGATCGGGTGCTTGAAGCGCCCGTGCACCGAGTCGTATTTGAGCTGATACGCGAAGTAATCGGCGTCGGTGGAGACGTCGACGACGCCCACGACGTCGATCTCCTTGCCGAGCAGGCCCCGGTCGCAAAGGGCCTGGAAGACCAGGCGGCCGATTCGCCCGAAGCCATTGATGCCAACGCGGATTGCCATTCTCGTGCCTCCTTCCGGCCGTGACAGAGTCTAGCGGAGGAGCTTCTCGTCCTTCGAGGAGACCGGATCGGGGAATCGCCCCGAGAGCGTATCGAACTTCAGGAGGTACTCCGCTGAGGCGGCGTCTGCGATGTCGCAGACGGCGCGGATCCGGATGTCGTCCCGCTTGTAGAGGAGGCGGAAGA
The DNA here is from genome assembly GCA_963721385.1 of uncultured Acidobacteriota bacterium. GTDB lineage: Bacteria > Acidobacteriota > Thermoanaerobaculia > UBA5066 > UBA5066 > DAOMFB01. The sequence goes on along the minus strand of CAVRJB010000016.1, from coordinate 227,157 downwards.
CGTTACGTCCGACCCGCCCGAAACCCATGATGCCGATGTTCGTCATTCGGAGCCTCCACGCCGTGCGCAACGCAATATGCCACAGGGAAAGCAGCGTCCGCCTTGGTGCGGATGTCTCAGCCGGCGGCCCGCGGCCTCAGAGGCGGGCCGGAGCCTCGCCGACGTTCAGACCCATCGTCCCGAGGAGGCGGTTTTCGTGGCGGGCGTTGACGAAGCCCGCCCCTCTCATCAGCTCCTCGACTCCCTGCTGCGCGGGATACCTCTCGAGCGACTCGGGAATGTAGAGGTAGGTCTCGGGGTCGCGGTGGAAGAGCCAGCCCATCAGCGGCATGACCGTGTGCAGGAACCCCTGGTAGAGCGACGCGGCGACCGGATTCGACGGCTTCCCGAAGTCGAGGACGACGAGACGGCCTCCGGGTGCCAGAACACGCCGCATCTCGACAAGGGCGGCCGCGGGGTCGGCGATGTTCCGGAGGCCGTACCCGATCGTGATGACGTCGAAGAGGCCGTTTTCGAAGGGGAGCCTCAGGGCGTCGCCCTGCGCGAACACGACGGCTCCGGTCCGACTCCGCCCGGCGCCTCCGGGCGACGCGGAGCATCGGGAAGGTGAAGTCGACGCCCGCGACCCGGGAGCCGTTCCTCGCCGACTCGGCGAGAAAGGCGAGGTCGCCCGTGCCGCAGCAGAGGTCCAGAACCCGGATCGGACCGGTCGTCCCGGCGAGGGCGAGCCGGATCGTGTCTCGCTTCCATTTCCTGTGGAGCCCCGCGCTCATGAGGTCGTTGATCAGGTCGTACTTCCCGGCGAGGAGGGAGAACATCTCCCGGACCTTCGGGGCTCTCTGGTCGTCGTACGAAAGGAATCTGTTCGCCACGCCGCCATTCTAGGGGCGTCCCGGGACGCCGTCCGGGCCGCCTTGGGGGTAGGATTCCCGGGAGAGAATCCCGCATGGAGAAGAGCCCTCCGCATCCCGGGCTGGTTCTCGAGGAGAAGTTCCTCGCGCCGCTCGGCGTCACGCACGCCGCGCTCGCGCGGCACATCCGGGTCTCGGAAAAGACGATCCTGGAGATCGTCCACGGCCGGCGGGGCATCAGTCCGCGGACCGCGTGGCTCCTGGCCCACGCATTCGGGACCGAGCCCGCCTACTGGATGCAGCTCCAGGCCGCCTATTCGCTCGCGAAGTCGGAGCCCAAGCGGACGCTGTCTCGCCTCGAGAAGAGCGTCGCGCAGCTCTCGCTCCTGCCGCTCGGACCGTCCCGCTGACGGGCCGGCGCCCGGCCTCGGGTCAGCCCGGGGTCTTGATGGCGGGGGTTCCGACCTTGGGGGAGGCCGGGACGTAGTCGGAGTGGACGGTGGCGGTCGCCGAGTTGTTCGCCTCGTCGCTCTCGGCCACCTCGTTCTTCGTGTCGGCTGCGACGGTGATCTCGTAGTCCCCCTTCGGGTAGGTCTTCTTCACCGGCAGCAGGATCGTCACCGAGCCTGGCCAGCGGACGACCATCGTCTGGATGCCGGGCTCTTGCCAGACGGGACTCGGGGCGCCGGGCTTCAGCGTGACGGTGAACTTCGAGGTGCCGTTCTGGAACGGCGCGCCGCACGGGCCGCCGTTCTTGACCTGACAGGTGAGCGTGATCCCGAACGGGATTTTCACGTCGGCCTTCCCGAGGTTCCGGACGATGGCGACTCCCTTGTCGTCGATCGAGACGGCGAGGTCCGGCTTCGGCTTTGCCGCCGCGGGGGGCGGCTGTCCGGCGGCGGACAGGGCGAGGAGGAGAGAGAGGAAGAGAATCGACTTCACGGGAACCTCCGGCCCGGAGGATAGCGGAGGCCGGGTTAGCATCCGGCCATGCTCCGGGCGAACGTCGCTCCGATCCTTCTCCTCGCCCTGTCGCAATCCGCGCTCGCGGGCGCCATTCCGAAAGCCCCGGGGCTCGACGCGGCGGCCGCCGAACGGCTCGCCCGCCTCGTCCTCGACTGCGTCCACCGGGAGTACCCGAACAAGATTTCCCACGTCCTGAACTCGGACGCCGACGTGAAGCCGCCGCGCCTCCTGACGCCGGCGTTCTACGGCTGCTACGACTGGCACTCGGCCGTGCACGGCCACTGGCTTCTCGCGCGGCTCGCGCGAGCCTACCCGGCGGCCCCGTTCGCGAAGGAAGCCCGGACGGCCCTCGCCAAGAGCCTGACCCCGGGAAACGTCGCCGCCGAGGTCGCGTATCTGTCCGGGCCCGGCCGCGCCACGTTCGAGCGGCCGTACGGGCTCGCGTGGCTCCTCCAGCTTTCGGCGGAAGTTCGGGAGTGGGACGACCCGGAGGCCCGGGCATGGTCCGAGACGCTCCGGCCGCTCGAAACAGCCGCCGCCGCGCGGCTCTCGGAGTGGATTCCAAAGCTCTCCTACCCGATCCGGGAAGGGGAGCACGCCCAGACGGCGTTCGCCTTCGGGCTCGTCCTCGACTGGGCCCGGTCGGCGAAGGACCCGGTGGCCGCGTCGCTCATCGAGCGAAAGGTCCTGGAGCTCTACGTGAAGGACGCCGGGTGCCCCCTCTCGTGGGAGCCTTCGGGCCAGGATTTCCTGTCGCCCTGCCTCGCCGAGGCCGACCTGCTCCGCCGCGTCCTGCCGCCGGCGCGCTACGCCGTCTGGCTCTCGTCGTTTCTCCCCGCGCTCCCGTCGGACGGGTCGGCCAGCTGGCTCAGGATTGCGGTCACGACGGACCCGTCGGACGGAAAGCTCGCGCACCTCGACGGCCTGAACCTGAGCCGGGCCTTCATGCTCGACGGCATGGCGGCGGGCCTGCCGGCCGGGGACTCGCGGACTGCGGGACTGAAAGCCGCGTCCCGGGCGCACCTGGCGTCAGGACTCGCCGCGGTGACGGGTTCGCACTACGAGGGAAGCCACTGGCTCGGCACCTTCGCGGTCTACGCTCTCACGGGGCGGGGCCTCCGGGACGCAAAGTGAACGCAGGACAGATCGCGGCTCTCGTCGCCGCGTCGGCGGGGGGCGGGATCATGAACGCCCTCGCCGGCGGAGGGACGCTCCTGACCTTCCCGACGCTCGTCCTCCTCGGCGTTCCGGCGATCGAGGCGAACGCGACCTCGACGATCGCACTTCTTCCCGGCGCGGCCTCCAGCATGGCGGGCTACCGGCGCGAGGTGAGTGCCCACCGCCAGTGGCTGAAGACTCTCCTCGTGCCGAGTCTCGCGGGCGGCGCGCTCGGGTCGGTCCTCCTCCTCCTGACGCCGGAGAAGACGTTCAAGAACCTGGCGCCGTTCCTCGTCCTCTTCGCGACGCTCCTGTTCCTGTTCCAGATCGTCTCGGCCCGGAAGGCGGGGGAGAACCCCGAGCCCCGCGGGCCGCAGGGGACGCGCTGGGCCGCGGCGTCGCTCCTCCAGTTCGGGGTCGCCCTATACGGCGGCTATTTCGGTGCCGGGATCGGCATCCTGATGCTCGTGATTCTCGGGTACCTCGGCCTGAAGGACATCCACGCGATGAACGGGCTGAAAAACTTCTTCGGCATCTGCATCAACAGCGTCGCGGCGGCGTACTTCATCGTCCGGGGAGCGGTGAACTGGCCGCTCGCGCTCGTCATGATCGTGGGGGCGACGGCGGGCGGATACGCCGGGGCGCATTTCGCCCGGCGGATCGGCAAGGAGAAGGCGCGGATGGCTGTTGTGGCCATCGGCTTCGGGATCACCGTCCTCCTGTTCCTTCAGAGGGCATAATCCGGGCAGGAGGTTGCTCACATGCCGACACGGAACGCTTCGGCTGTCTGGGAAGGGGATCTCAAGACGGGGAAGGGGACGATGAAGATGGCCGCGTGGGAGGGGCCGTACTCCTTCGCGTCGCGCTTCGAGCAGGGCGTCGGAACGAACCCGGAGGAGCTTCTCGCGGCGGCCCACGCCGGCTGCTACTCGATGGCCTTCTCGAACGGACTCGCCGGGGCGGGTCACGTCCCGAAGCGCGTGGCCACCACCGCGAAGGTCACCCTGGAGAAGGCGTCCGACGGCTTCCGCATCACCACCGTGGAGCTGGACTGCCAGGCCTCCGTTCCCGGGATCGACCCTGCGAAGTTCCAGGAGCTGGCCGAAGCCGCCAAGAAGGGCTGCCCGGTTTCCAAGCTCTTCACCGGGGCCGAGATCCGCCTGAACGCCAGGCTGGCCTAGCACGTCCCGGAAACAATCCGATGGGGTCGCCCGTAGAATCTGCGTCTCGAAATCAACCGACAGGAGGATCGACACGATGATGCGGAATCGGATTTTCCCGGCTCTCACGCTCGCCCTCGCCGTCGCCGCGGCCCCGGGCGCCCGCGCTGAGGAAAAGGCCAAGGCGCCGGCGGCGCCGAAGGCCCCGACGCAGGAAGAGATGATGAAGGCGTGGCAGGCCTACGCCACCCCCGGGGAGGGCCAGAAGAAGCTGGACGCCTTCGCCGGCTCCTGGAACGTGAAGATGAAGACGTGGATGGAGCCGGGCAAGCCGCCCGAGGAGACCGAAGGGACGGCCGAGAACACGTGGGTCCTCGGCGGCCGGTACCTCGCCCAGAAGTACGACGGCAAGATGATGGGCCAGCCGTTCAACGGCATGGGGTACACCGGCTTCGACAACCACAAGAAGAAGTACGAAGGCGTCTGGATGGACAGCGCCGGCACCGGCTTCATGGTCAGCTCCGGCTCCTTCGACAAGACCGGGAAGGTGATGACTTTCACGGCGACGATGGACGATTTCATGACGGGAAAAAAGATGAAGATCAGGGAGACGCTGACCATCGTCGATGCCGACACCCACAGGTTCGAGATGTGGATGCAGGGGCCCGACGGGAAGATGTTCAAGAATCTCGAAGGCGTCTACACGCGGAAGAAATAGGCCGGCCTCGCCCGTGGGGTGCTGATGCGGCCGTGGCGATGCCCGGCGATCCCTATTCGCGGATCGACTACCGCCGCCTGATCGCGTGGCCGGAGAGGATTCGCCGCGAAGAGCCGTTTCTCCGCGAGATCCTCGGAGCCGGACCCAACCGGCGCCTCCTCGACCTCGGCTGCGGGACGGGCGAGCATTCCCGCTTCCTCGCGGCGGCGGGCTTCGAGGTGACCGGCGTCGATTCGTCCGCCGAGATGCTCGCCGCCGCGCGCGAGGGGGTCTCGGGCGGGAACCCACGCTTCGTCGAGGGAGATCTCGAGGAGATCGGAGTTCTCGTGGGCGATGGCTTCGGCGCCGCCCTCTGTCTCGGGAACACGGTGCCGCACCTCATGGATCCGGCATCGCTCGGCCGTTTTCTTCGCGGCCTCGCGTCGCGCCTCCTGCCCGGGGCACCGTTCCTCCTGCAGGTCCTGAACTACGACCGGATCTTCGAAAAGAACGAGCGTGCCCTTCCCGTCAACGTCAGGGCCGGCGACGACGGGCCGATCGTATTCCTTCGCCTGATGGATCCGCGGCCCGACGGAACCGTGGTCTTCAACCCGACGACGCTGGCCTGGCGGCCCGGAGCCGAGCCCCCGGTCTCGGTCGTGGCGTCCCGCAACGTGCTCCTGCGCGGCTACCGGCGGGCGGAGCTCGCCGCGGCGCTCGACGACGCGGGCTTCGCGGCGCCCACCGTCCACGGGGGGATGAGGCGCGAGGCGTGGACCCCGGAAGCCCCGGACACGGTCTTCGTCGCGCCCCGGAGGCCCTCTCCGGCCCGTTGAGACCGATTCTCCGAGAATTGGACATCGCTTGACCCAGGGTCCGGAAACCATGGTTAGAATACGAAGGAATGGCTTCCATCGAGCTCCCGACGACAGACGCACTCGATCTGATCGCCGGCACCGGCACTGCCGCGTTCGCCATGGACCGGCACGAGAAGATCATCTACTGGAATGCCGCCGCCGAGAAGCTCCTCGGTTGGTCGGCCGACGACGTGCTCGGAAAAGCCTGCTTCTCGGTCCTCGCGGGCCGCGACCCGTTCGGCAACCTCTATTGCATGCGTGATTGCGCGATCGTGAGGACGGCGGTGAACGGCGGCTCGCCCGAACCGTTCTTCATGGAGGTGGCCAAGAAGAAGGGCGGATCTCAGCGCGTGAAGGTCCGCGTCCTCCCGCTCCCGTCGGGGGCGAAAAGCACCACGTGCGTCATGCACCTGATCGAGCGGGGCGACGCGGTCGAGCTCGACCGCCTGATCGGCGCCATCCGGGCGGCGGCGCGGCCGTCGGCCGACGCGCCGCCGGCCGACCCGCTGATCTCCGCTCTCCCCGCTGACGGGGCGAGAGCGGGAGATCGTCGTCCTTCTTTCGAACGGCTACGCGGCGCTGAACATCGCGGCGAAGCTGAACCTTTCGCACGCGACCGTCCGCAACCACATCCAGAACATCCTGCGGAAGCTGGAGGTCCACAGCCAGGTCGAGGCGATCGCCGTGGCGTTCCGGCGCGGGTGGATATAGGCCGCTTCTAGTCGGAGCAGGCCGTGGCGTTTGCGACGGATCGTCCGGAGGCGGGCGGCCCGCAGGCGTTCGTTTCGGAGGAGCCGCGCGAGGAACTTCAGCGCGTCGGTCGTCGTGAACATCCCGACGACCTTCCCCTCGTCCACGACGACGGCGGAGCCCCATTTGTTCTGGGCCAGCGTCTCGGCCACCTTCTCGACGGAGGCCCCGGGCTCCACCGTGTAGGGCCCGCGCGTCATGGCCTCTTCCACCGTCACCTTTTCCGGATCGACGTCCCGGAGAGTTTCGAGCAGATGCAGGTCGCGCAGAGAGAGGATCCCGACGAGCTGGCCCCCGGCGACGACCGGGAGATGGCGGATCCCTCGTCTCCTCAGGATGCGATGCGCCTCGGCGATCGAGCGATCCGCGTCGATCGTCGCGGGCGACGGCGTCATGTGGCGCGCGATGATGGAGATCGGCAGCGGCGGCGCGGTCGTCCGGGCCATGGGCCCTCCCTTAGCGGACGCCGAGGTCGGCGAGTATCTTCGGGTTCGTTTCGTCCTGCGCGAGGATGTTGTGGCACGTGTCGCAGTCGGAGGCGATGGCTTTTCCGTCCGCGGTGACGTGGCTCCCGTCGTGACACCGGAAGCAGCCGAGGAAGTCCTCGTGTCCGATGTTGTTCGGGTGGACGCCCCAGGTCACCTTCATCTCCGGGAAGACGTTCCGGAGATAGATGCTCTGGACGGCATCAGCCGCGGCTTCGACGGCCGCGCGATGTTCCTTGTAGGTGTCGGGATACTTCTCCCGGTAGAAGTCGACGATCCCGGCGCCGATCGCGCGCTTCGCCTCCTCCCGCGAAGCGTAGCCGACCTTCAGGAGCTCGACCGCCTTCTTCTTGACGAACGGCAGGCTCTGGCTGATGAGGCCGGCCGCGATCCGCCGGTCGACGGCGCGATCCGGTAGCTCGAACGCGTGTGTCGGCCGGTTGTGACAGTCGACGCAGTCCATCTTCCGGTCCTCGCCCTTCGCGAGCTCGGCCGGCGTTACCTTCACGTCCTTGGAGTCGTAGTCGACGATCTTCCCGGAGTCGTCCCGGTACGACACGTGCGGGATGACCTGGCGCTTCTCGTCGGTCGCGACGTACTGGATCCGCTCGGAGTTGTCGATGTGCCGGCCGTGGATCCCGACGGCGGCAGTGCTCGTCCGGCCTCCCAGCTTCAGGACGAGGACGGTCGTCTGCGCGGTGTTCTTCTCGTCGCTCGCGTACTTCGTCCGGACGACGAACTTGTCGCCGGAGAACCGCTGGGGCCAGTGACACTGCTCGCACGTCTCGCGGGCGGGCCGCAGCTCGCGGACGGGGGAGGGGATCGGCCGGGAGTAGGTCTTGAACGTCACGGCCCAGACCTGCCGGAGGCCGGAGATCTTCGACTTCACGAACCAGGAGGCGCCGGGACCGATGTGGCACTCGGTGCAGGAGACGCGCGAGTGGGGCGAGTTCTCGTACGCGGAGTACTCCGGTGCCATCACGGTGTGGCACGTCTGGCCGCAGAACTGCTGCGAGTCCATGTACTCGAGCCCCTTGTAGCTCGCGATCCCCATGACGACGACGTTCACGACCGTGAGGCTGGCGACGAGAATCGCGGCGCGCTGGAGAAGGGGGTCGGAGAGGCGCACGACGGGGTACTGGGTCGGAAGCTCGCCCCTGGCCCGGAGCTCGCGCCTCTTGAGGATCACGCCCACGGGGATCAGGACGAGGCCGAAAGCAAAGATCGAGGGGAGGATCAGGAACAGCAGGATTCCGGCGTACGGGTGGACGTGCCGCCCATGAGTCGTCGACTCGTAGACCCAGAACATGATGAGCGTCAGCGCGGAGCTCGTGGTCAGGATCGCTCCGGCCTCGGTCAGCCGGTTGTGGCTCAGGAAGACGGCCGGCCGGATCCAGTCGCGCAGCGCATCCTTCAGACTCGTCGCCATGAAACCTCCTCCCGCGGGGGTGGGTCTACTGCTTCAACAGAGAGTAGATCGTCAGGGTCACGAGCACCAGCCCCAGGCTGATGGCCGTGGCGCCGACGGCGCGGCCGACGGCGACGAGGCGAGGGGACGGGGGCGACGCGGCGAGTTTCTCCAGCGTCCCGTCTTCCGTCAGCCGCTCCCACTCCCCGGGGCGCTCCAGCTGGAACTCCTCGGCTGAGACTCGTCCGGTGAACATCACTTCGTCCATCGGGAACTTCTCCGGGCGGAGGTTCTCGTTGAAGAAGTGGACCGTGAAGATGAAGACGACCGCGAGGACCGCCTCTTCACCGTGAATCACCGTGGCGATGTTGAAGACCCACCCGGGCAGGAGCTTCGAGAAAAACGTCGGGAACCAGAGCATCAGGCCCGAGCCGCCGATGATCCCCATGCCCCAGAAGACGGCCCAGTAGTCGAACTTCTGCCAGTAGGTGAAGTGGTCGAACTCCGGCCTCGGTCCAAGGCCGAGAAACCACTTCATGTGGCCGACGAACTCCCGGACGTCTCGCGGCTGCGGGACGAGGGAATCCGGCCCCCAGAGGATCGCGAACTCCTTCTTTCCCCAGAGGCGGTGGACGATGCGGGCGAGGTGCCAGAGGAAGGTCCCGATCAGGACGATCGCGAAGAACCGATGGACGTAGCCGGCCGTCCGGACGCCGACGGCGCGGGCGAAACCCTGCGCCCATGGCCGCTCGGAGAAGAGAAGGGGGAGGCCGGTCAGCGAGAGACCGAGGAAGCTCGAGAAGAGCATGGCGTGCATGATCCGTTCGGTCCGCGTGAACCGGAGGTACCAGCCGCTCGAGGCGGGACCCTGGGTGGTGGCGCCGGAGTCGCTCGTCATCTTCATCGTCCTTCCGGGCTCAGGCCTCGTGGTTCCGGCCGTGCTCGCGCCGCGCCCTGAAGGAGCGGGGAATCCAAAGGAGGGTATGGACCCCGAAGAAGCTGAAGACCCCGATCAGGAGCCACTTCATGAACCTCGTCGTGTAGAAGAGAAACGGATAGCCCTTCCGGTCGTGCGGGTTGGCGTGGGGCTGATACTTCGTGAAGCGGGCGTTCGCGGCCGGGTGGCACTTCCGGCACGTCTCCAGGATCCGCTGGGGAGAGACGGTGGACGCCGGGTCGGTCGGCGAATGGATCGCGTGGGTGCCGTGGCAATCGGAGCAGGTCGCGACGCGCGCGTAGCCGAGCTCCGTCACCTGCCCGTGGTAGGTGTCGCGGTAGGTTTCGATCAGCTCGGCGTGACAGGTGCCGCACTCCTTGATGACGCCGACCTTCCAGGCGGCCGTCCCGGGGGCCTGCACCTCGTGAGCTGAATGACAGTCGATGCAGACCGGGGCGCGGGGGTTCCCTTTCTTCGCGGCCTCGGCGTGAACGCCCGTGTCGAATTCGGTGAGGATCTTCGCGTGACAGCTCCCGCACGTGGCGGGCACCTTCGCCCGGCTGGTCGGAGCCTTCGGATCGGAGGGCTGGAGGATGGCGTGGGCGCCATGGCAGGTCGCGCAGTTCGGAGCGACCGAGAGGCCGGCCTTCGAAAGCGCCGCCCCGTGGATGCTGTCGCCGAAGTGGCTCGGCTCGCCCGAGCCCAGGCGGGCCGCGGCGGGAAAGACCGCGGCGTTCCCGTGGCAGGCGAGACACGTGGCCGGGACGTTGAAGTGATTCGTCCGGCTCTTGGGGTCCTTCGCCGGGAGGATGTCGTGCGTGCCGTGACAGCTGGAGCAGACCGCCGCCTTCGAATTCGGCGACTTGCGACGCGACTCGGCGTGCCAGCTCTTCGCGAACTCCGCCGCCTCCGCTCCGTGACAGGGAGAACAGTCGACCCGGGCCAGCTTCTCGGCGTGCGGGAGCTCGCCCTTCGCCAGGTCGACGTGGCAGTCGACGCACGAGGCGCCGGCCTGTCCATGGATGGACGCCGCGAACAGGGCGCCGACGGGCCCGATCTTCCGTCCGTCGGCGCGGTCCACCTCGTCTGCGTGACACGTCAGGCAGTCGTCGTTGGTCGGCGGAGCCGCGGCTGCCGGAAACAGCACACCCCCCAGAAGGACCAGGAAGAGCCCTCGTGTCACCTTCAAAATCTTACTTCGAGGCCTTGTCGCCGGGGTTGGTGCCGGCCTTGATCTCGTCCCCGTTCTTCACGCCGTCGCCGTCGCTGTCGAGACCTTCGACCTTCTTGAAGTCGTAGGTCTTCTTCTCCTTGTCCAACGCCTTTGCTTCGAGGTCTTTGCCATAGGCGTTGAGCCCAGCCGTTTCTTTCTTCGGCATGGCGGCGGTGTGGCAGGTCGTGCACTTGCCGAGCTTCGCCTTCGCGTCCGGGTAGGCCGCGACGAACTGCTTCTGGGCGTCGACGGTGGCCATCAGCGACGAGCCAACCGCGAGTACGACGAGGAGGAGGAGGGCTCCCTGGACGGTCTTTTTCATGGTTGTTCCCTTTCGTCCGGATCGTCCGGGAAGGCGGGCAAGTGACCAATGATCCATATGAACTAGTGCTCCCCGCCCTGCTAGTATTCTGAGTCCTCATCGCGCCACTTTCTTCACGCGCCGGGACGGTCGCGAGGCGGTCGGAGGAGAAGACTTGGTCGAGCGCCGGGATGACGGGAATCCCCCTGAGATGGCTCAGGACGTGCGCGAGGCGCTGGCCGAGCTCCAGCGTTACCTTTCGGACAGCATCGCGCCGATGATGGTGGCAGAGTCGGCGGAGCTCCTCTTCGACTACCCGGCGGAGCTCGCCGCATTCGAGATCAATGCCTGGACCATGGCGCAGTACCGCGGGCGGATGGGCGCCGTCCCCGTCTCCGACTACCTCTTCCACGCCGTCGACAAGATTCACCAGCTCGGCCAGTACCGACTCGTCCCTCTGGACCGGCTTGCGCGGTACCTCGAGGAGCTCGTGCCGGTCGTCGTCGGACAATGCCCGGAGGAGGACCGCGATCTCCTGCAGACGAACCTCGCGCGGCTCGGGGAGGGGAGCGCGGCCCTCGCCGCGCCGGTGGACATGCTCCACCGGCAGGTCGGGAGCCAGGGGTCACTCGCCTCGAACGCGCCCGGTCCCGGAGGAATGGCGACAGCGCCGCCGGAGGCGGTTTCGAAGAGCCTGAAGCGCTTCTCGCTGCTCCTGGAGCGCTGGGAGGCGACCGCCGGAGCGAAGGCGGGCAGCGGAAGCCCCGCCTCGACCGGAACGGGGACCGGAGGCCCGGGCGCCGCGGAGGACGACCGGACCGAGCAGTCGGCACGGGCGCGGAAGAAGGACGAGGCCCTTCTGTCGCAGCTCCTTTCCAACGCCGCGGCCGGCGCGACGAGCGACGCAGAACTCGCGAGTTCCCTCGAGAAGCTCCGGCGGATCGGTCTCGAGATGCAGACCGCCGAGGCCTTCCGGGTTCTCGGGCGCTCGCTGCCGGGCTGGTTCGTGCCGCCCGGCGTCGAGATGGCGGACGAGACGGGCTCGACCACACGCGGCAGCGCGAGCGCCGCCATCCGGAGGATCGTGACGCTCCCCGAGGACAAAGCCGAGGTCGCCAAGCGATTCGGGGAGATGCTGCAGGCGGCGGTCGAGCAGCTCAACGGCGGTTCATTGCCGCGCTCCGTCAAGATGTTCGAGGTGGCCGAAAGGCTCATCGCCGAGAAGCGGGTCGAACCGGCCGCGGTGGACGGGGCGCGCCGGAAGGCCTACGACGCGCTCGACTTCGAGCGGCTCCGCTCCCTGCAGGAGGAGCCGGACAAGCACGGCCTCCTCCGGAAGGTCCTCGAGTTCTTTCCGGCGCTGCGGGTCCCGGCGCTCCTCGAGGAGATCCGGACGGAGGAAAAGCGCGAAAGACGACGCCTTCTGCTCTCGCTGCTGGAAGTGCACGGGCCCGAGGCGCGGGCGAAGGCTCTCGAGAGCCTCCGGTCCCTCGTCCTCTCCGGGGCCCCGCCTGCTCAGGACTGGCACTTCAAGCGAAACCTCCTCTACGTTCTCCGCCGGCTTCCGCGGGCGGCGGACCAGCCGCTCGAGACGGAAATGGACCTCCTCGCGCGTCTCTCGGAGCCCGGCCTCCCGCCGCCGCTCGTGAAGGAGGCGATCGCGGCCCTCGGACAGATCAAGCACGAGCGGGCCGAGGCGATTCTCGTTTCCCGGATCCACGGCCTCGAGCAGATCCTCCTCAAGAAAGGGGATGCCCCGTTCGACGAGGCGGAGCTCCAGCCCCTCCTCGACCGCGCCGTCGCCACCCTCGCGAGGACGGGAACGCCGACCGCCCGCCGCGCCGTGGTGGAGCACGGCCTCAAGAAGAAGGGCCCGCTCGGAGACGCGGCCGCACGCCTTTCCGAGCTCGCCGGCCAGGACCTCTCCGATGACCCGGAGCTGGTCGCCCTCATCCTGCGCCATTTGCGAGGCGAGATGCCCTTCAAGGTGCTCGGCCTCGTCCTGAAGAAGGACGAGGAAAAGCTCTCTCACCTGATCGGGGCCCTCTCGGGCACACCCACCAAGGAGGTCAGGCAGACGTTCGAGGAGATCGTCCAGAGCTTCCCGACACTGGGCTTCGCAGCGACGGCATCGAAAGCGCTCGCAGGATTCGATGCGAAAGCCGGCAGCGAGCCGCTCGCCGCGAGCCTGCAGGGAGATCTCGAGCTCTTCGAGCTGCCCAGCCTGCTGCAGAGCCTCGGGGTCTCCGAGGTCACCGGTGTCCTCACGCTTCGTGACAAGAAGGCGGCGGCGGTCGGCACGATCTCGCTCGAGCGGGGCATGGTCCGCGGCGCTCAGGTGGGCCAGATCAAGGGTGACGACGCCTGCTACCAGGTCTTCGAGCGCCCGTTTCCGGGGACCTTTTCATTCGTCAAGCAGGAGCTGCCGCCCCGCCGCGAGAGCGACCCGCCGCCCCGCGAGATCGTCCCGATCCTCCTCGAGGGGATGCGGCGCTACGACGAGCTCCAGCGGTTTGCGGCCCTCGTCCCCGACGAGCTTTACGTGGCGGCGTCGGGGACGAAGCCGAACGCACATCCCGAGGAGAAAGACGCGGTCCTCCAGCAGCAGGTCTGGTCGCGTGCCGCCGCCGGCGCGAGCCCGCGACTCTGCGAGGAGTCGATTGCGGCGGACTCCTTCCGGATCCGCCGCCTCTTCGCCCACTGGTTCGAGGAGGGGAGCCTGAAGCCGGTCTAGGCTCCCAGGCGTCAGCGCGTCGTCATGAATCTTCACCGTTCCCACCCCGGCACCCACGAAGAGAGCGAGGCAGGCCATGCTGGTTCGAGACATCATGCGGAGTCCGGCCGTTGCCGTCTCCCCGGACACGACGCTTCAGACCGCTTATCGGATCATGCAGGACGAGGGGATCCGGCATCTTCCGGTCGTCGAGAGAGAGATGCTCGTCGGCGTGGTCACGGATCGTGATCTCCGCCTCGCGACCAGCTCTCTCGCAACGGCGCCCCTCCCGACCGGCAGCCACGTTTCCGCCGTGATGTCGCGGGCGCCCCAGACGGCCGACGCCCTGGATCCGGTCGAGGACGCCGCGCGCACGATGCGGGAGCGGAAGATCGGCTGTCTCCCGGTCCTTTCGGACGGGCGTCTGATCGGCATCATCACGGGTCTGGACCTGCTGGACGCTCTGATCTCCATGACGGGCGCCAACAAGCCCTCGGGCCGTCTGGAAGTCCGGCTGCCGGATCATCCGGGCGAGCTGGCCCGACTCGCGGCCTTCTTCGGCCAGAGGGGTCTGAACGTCCACTCGATCTTGACTTATCCGGACGGTCCCGACGCGGTTCGGACCGTCCTGCGCATCGGTTCGATCGAGACCCGGTTGCTCGCGCAGGACCTGCGCCACGCCGGCTTCGACGTCCTCTGGCCGCCGGAGAAGCCGTGCCCGAAGTGATTTTCGCACCGGCCTACCGGACCTATTCCTTCGGCGACGAGCACCCGTTCAGCCCGGTCCGCGTCGAGATGACGATCGATCTCCTTTCGGCGCTCGGACACCGCCTGGAGACGGTCGAGCCGGAGCCGTCCACGCGGGAGGAGCTCCTCGACGCGCATGCGGAAGCTTACGTGCACCGTGTGGAGTCGCTCAGCGCGGGAGCCGAGGTCGCCGACCGGGAGGAATACGGGCTCGGCACACAGGACACTCCGGCGTTTCCAGGCATGGACGAGGCGGCCCGGTGGATCGTGGGCGGGACCGTGCTCGGGGCCCGCCTCATCGCCGAGGGGACGGCGGGGCGCGTACTCCAGCTGGGAGGGGGCCTCCATCACGCGCGGCGCAGCTTCGCCTCCGGTTTCTGTATCTACAACGATCTCGCGATCGCCATTGGCAGCCTGACCCGGCGGGGCCTCCGCGTCGCCTACATCGACGTCGACGTTCACCACGGAGACGGCGTGCAGCAGATCCTCTACGAGGACACGCGCGTGATGACCGTCAGCCTCCACGAGTCGGGCCAGTATCTCTTTCCGGGCAGTGGCGAGATCCGGGAGCTCGGCTCCGGGGCGGCACGCGGGCTGAAGCTCAATCTGCCGCTGCAGCCGTTCACCGCGGGCAAGAGCTATCTCGAGGTGTTCGAACGGGTGCTCCCCGCGGCCCTCAAGCACTTCCGACCCGACGTCCTCGTCGTGCAGGCCGGGGCGGACGCGCATTTCGACGATCCGCTCGCCGATCTGATGCTGACGACGCGCGACTACGAGACCATCTTCACGCGAATCCTCGAATGGGCGGACTTCTTCACCGAGGGCCGCGTGCTCTTCACGCTGGGAGGTGGCTACTCGTTCCGGGCGGCACCGCGGATCTGGGCGATTCTCTATCTCCTGATGCACGGCCTCCCGATCGTCTCCGACCTCCCGGAGTCCTGGCGGAGAAAGTGGCAGGGCTCCCTCGGCGACGGGTTCCCCGAGAGCTTTCACGACGCGGGTCCCGGCTCCCCGGACGCCGCGAACCAATACGAGATCTCGCACCGCAACCGGCAGGTGGCGGAGCGGCTGCTCGACCTTGCGCGTCCGTATTGGCTTCCGGCGTAGACGCGTCGGAACGGTGCCAGGCAGCCGTATTCACGGCTGCGGCCGGATCAGCTCACCGGTCGCCTTGTCGCGTGGAAAGAGAAGGACGTGCCGTCCGCCCTGGATCTGGAAGATGCCGACCTCGTAGAAGAGCGGGTCCCCGTGCTCGTCGAACTTCAGACGCTGGAGGGGAAGCAGGAGATCGGTCTCGCGCAGCGCGTCGCGAACGGCGTCCCGTTCCGGGGGAACCTGGCGTCGGGCCGCCTTCTCCAGCGCTGAAAGGACCGCCCGCGTCGCCGAATAGCCGTAGATGCTGAGCGGCGCCGGGGGATGCCGGAATTCCCGGGCGAAGCCGGTTTCGAAGGCGCGGCTTCCCTCGAGGTCTCCTGAGAGCGACATTCCGGGCTCCCAGGCGATCGCTCCCATCGCCCCTTCCCCGAGAGGGCCGAGCTGCTCGATGAGGGCGGGAAACTCCATCCCGAAGGAGCCGACGACCGGCAGGGCCGGACCGGAGGGCCGCTGGATCTGCCGGAGGAGGACGAGATCGTCCGAAAAGAACCCGTCCATGAGCAGGAGCTTCGCCCCGCTCGACCTCACCCGCGAAAGAAGGGGAAGAAAATCGGGAGTCCCCGTCTGGAAGCTCTCGAGCGCGGTGATCGTCACGCCCCGGGCCTCGAGCCGCTCCTTCTGGAGCCGGGCAAGCTGGGTGGCTCCCGGCGTCGACGAATGCAGGATCGCCACTTCGCGGACGGGGAGGAGCTCGAGCGGGACGGCCGTCGTCGCCTCCACGAACGGCTCCAGCCGGCTGATCCGGAAAAACCAGGTGTTTCCGCGCCGAGTCAGCCGCTGATCCAGCGACGAGCTCGCCACATACGGAACGCGTTCCCGCTCGGCGACCTGCGCCACCGGGCCGACGATGCTGTCGACGTAGCCTCCGACCAGCGCGCTGACTCTCTCGCGGACGGCCAGGTCGTTGGCCGAGTTCGCCGCTTCCTCGGGCCGGCCCCCGTCGTCGCGGGTGACCAGCATCACGGGGTGACCGAGGATGCCGCCGCGGCGGTTGACCTCGGTCACCGCGTAGACGACCCCTTCGTGCACCGCCGTCCCCTGGGCCGAAAGGACGCCGCTCAGGGAGTCGATCTCGCCGAGGCGCAGCTCCGTCGCCCGCTTCGCGGCGGGAGAGCATCCGGCCGCGAGGAGTCCCGAAGCGAGGAGCGCGCCGACGACGGCGTGCGGTAGGCGGTTCACTCGTGGATCAGGGCGCGGGGACCGGCTGTCGCGCCTCGATCAGGAGCAGTCGGGTCCCTTCGGAGCGGGCCGCGTCCCGCCCCGACTGGATGGCGTCGAGGCGTGACTGCCAGGGAGAGAGGTCGAATGGCCGGCCCTTCGGAGCGGCCACGTAGGTGTCGATGAGATCCCGGTAGAACCGGACCATCTGCTCCACGAGCGGCACCGGGTATTCGCGCCCCTGCACCTTGAGGCATTCGACTCCCAGATCGATCAGGTGCGGGATGTCGGCCAGGAGGAAGAAGGCGTCGTTCTTGAGGGCGACGCTCTGCTCCCACCTCTCCTCACCGCAATAGAGCTCCCACGACTCCAGGCAGACGCGGTAATCGAGCCCGCCCCGGTTCGGGCTCCCCTTGAACAGATCCTTTCCGAAGGGGTCCGTGGTCCGCTCGAGGCGGTGATACGGAGACATCCAGCATTTTCCCAGGTAGGTGTAGCACTTGTTGGCGTGGATCAGGATCTCGATCCCGACGTCGATCTGCTCCTTCCGGGAGGCCAGTTCCGTCAGGGTCAGCTTCGTGTCCGCCACGACCTGTGAAACGCCGATCGAGCGATAGAACCGGACGTCCTCGTTGTTGAGGATGTTGGCCCCGATGCTGGCGTGGAGGGTGAGATCCGGGAAGTGCCGGTGAACCTCCGCGATGGCGCCGATGTCGGTCATGATGGCCCCGTCCACTTCCCAGGAGACGAAGCGCTCCATTTTCCGGAGCATCGGCGCGATCTCGTGGGACTGCATGTTGGTGTTGATCGCCACCCGCAGCTTGGCGCCGCCCGCGTGGGCGAGCGAGATGGCGGCGCGCACTTCGTCGTCGGCCATCTCGTACTGGTCGCGCCGCCGGCTCCAGCCGCGAGGCCCCACGTAGATGGCGTTCGCGCCGCCCGCGACCGCCGCCTCGACCATCGGAAGATTGCCTGCCGGCGCCAGAAGCTCGACCATGCGCCCTCCTCGACCCGAAGGTCGTCCGTCCCGTGAAGGCCTAGGATTCCGCCCGCGAGATCGTCAGGAAGGACCCCATCGCCTCCTGCCGGATTCCCGCGTAGTCCATTCCACTCTTGCCGAAATAGAACCCGTTGCACAGACCGATCCGGGCATGCCGCCGGAGAGTCTCCCACCAGCTCTCTTCCACCGTGCCGTCGCCGGCGGCGGCCCGGCGGAGCGCCTCGCGGTAGACCGCCGCAACCTCGCTCCGGTACGCGGGACTCTCCGAGAGGGCCTCGATCCGGAAGAACCGGTGGCCGTCGGCCAGGAGCCGCGGCAGGTGCTCCAGCATGCAGACGTCCTTGCCGCTCAGGATCCCCTTCCCGAGCGTCTTCATCGCCCAGTTTCCCTGCTTCAGGAACAGCTCCTTCTGGCAGAGGTCAGGACACTTGACGCCCCACGCCTCCTCGTACTCCAGGAGGAAGCAGTAATCCGAGATCCCCAGGGGCATCTTGCCGTGGACGAGGAGCTCCATGGGGGCACCGGAGGCGCTCGTGATCTCGCAGATCTCGTCCAGGCTCAGCTCGTAGTTGGGAGTGAACCGTACGGCCCCGAACCCGCGCAGGACGTCGGTGCCGGCGGCGGTGTAGACGTTCGCAAATCCCCCGATGTGCACCGGCAGCTGCGGGAACTCCTCGTGGGCGATCTTCAGGATCCCCATGTTGTGGACCTCGATCGCCTCGGCGCCGGCCGCCACCGCCGCCTCCAGCATCTTCCGCACCTTGAGCAGGAAGTCGTTCCGCGGTCCCGCATAGGTCGTCACGTAGGCCCGCTTTCCCTGATCCTTGAGAATGCGAAGCCCCTCCCGGAGGTCGCCGAGCTGCTCGAGGAAATTCGCCTCGTAGAGCCGGCAGTAAATGTCGCCGAGGTAGACGCCATCGTAGTCGCGGAGGTCCGACGCCCGGAGGTCCTTGAGATTCGCGATGGTCGTGTTCAGCTCGAAGGAGCTCATACCGGGCGCCTCATCCCCTCGTCGATCGCTCACAGCCGCGTCTCCCTCATCGTCCGACCGCGGTCCAGGCCACCGGCAATGCCGGCGGACGGATCTCGACAGCGGGCAGTCCGTTCCGGCCGTCGATCGCCTCCCGGTAGCTCCGGACGAGGGGCGCCAGGACATCCACCGGAAGGCTCCGGCCCTGGAGCTTCAGCACGTCCACTCCCGCTTCGGCGTAGGCCGTGACCTCGCCGATCCGGCTGATCTGGCGGCTCGGGAAGAGACGCGTGTCCACCGGCCGCCCGCCGGAGAGGAGCTCCCACGGCTCCTGGCAGATCCTGTAGCAGGCTCCGACGCCTCCTCGCTTCATGCTCCCGGTCTGCCGCAGTCCACGGGCGTCCTCGGCGTCCTTCGGGAAGACGGTGGGAAGGGGCGACGGCTTCAGGCTCACGTAGCTCGGCATCCAGCACTTCCCGAGCAGGATGAACTCCTCGACCATGTGGACCATGATCTCAACGGAGATGCCCGGGACGGTCCGGACCTCGCGCATCTCCGCGGGGCTGACCGTGCCCGGAAGGACGACGGCGTGCGCGCCCAGGTCGCGGAAGAACGCCACATCCGCGACCGTCTGGGCGCCGCAGCCGATGCTCGCCGTCAGCCTCAGGTCCGGATACCGCCGCCCGAGCGCCGAGAGGATTCCGATGTCGTTCACGATGACGGTCCGGATCCCCAGCTCGAGGAGGGCGGGGACGCGCTCGAGGAGGCGAGCGCGCTCTCCGGGCTTCGGGATCGTATTCAGCGCGACCTGCAGCTCCCTGCCGGCCGAGGCGACCTCTCGCTCGGCGTCGACGAGCTCGTCCCAGTCGAGCTCGCTCCGGGACCCGCCCCGGCTCCAGCCCTTGAGGCCGACGTAGACGGCGTCGGCCCCTGCATCGAGCACGGCCCGGACGGCCTCGAGGCTTCCGGCGGGCGCGAGGAGGGCGGGCACGGATCTCACGCCGAAACCATCCACGAGCCAATTACTACGTGCCGTCGACTATTCATCGCGTGGAACAATTGTAGGTTTCCTGTCCCGTCCCGAGTCAAGTGGATTCTCCGTTTTCCGCGTTCCTGTAGTCTCGGTCGATGGCTACGCGACGGCGCCTCGGGGAGACCTACCGCACCATGGCCAACCTGCGGCGGTTCTTCGAGTCGGTCCGGAGAACCATGACGACCGAGCCGACGGACGGCGGCCTGACGTCGGCACAGCAATTCGCCCTCCTGACGCTGGCCGGAAACCCCTCGAAGGTCCCCCTGACGATCGGCGATCTGGCGCGCCTGACCTTTGCCACGATCAACACGACCTCTGGCCTCGTCCGGAGGATGGAGCGCGCCGGGCTCGTCCGCACGACGCGCTCCTCGACGGATCGCCGCTTCGTCTACGTGAAGCTGACTCCAAAAGGCGAGCGCCGCCTCCGCCCCTCGACAGCCGCCGTCGTGGAGGCCCTGCGAGCGGCGGCCGACGAGCAGGGGCGCGCCCAGCTGCGCGCGGCGTTCGACTCGTGGTTCGACGACTGGGGCGCCGTCATCAAGGTGCTTTCCTCAGGACGGCGCGGTCCGCGCCGGCCCCGTTAGGCGCCCCGCCGGCCCAGCGGGCTATTTCCTCTTGTCGCTCACCTGGGTCAGCAGGGAGTCGCTGACGTGCGTGACGAGGCCGTGGAAGACGTGCTTCACCTTCCTGAAGCCCGGATCCGTGAAGATCTTCTCGAGCGCCGCGAGGCTCTCCAGATCGACCTGGACCAGCCGCTGGGGGGACGACCCACCCAGCATGCTCTTGTAGATGCGGACCGCCTTGACGCCTTTGAACCGCAGCCAGATGCCCTTGCCGGGCCCCTTGGTGTATCTCTCGTACTCCCTCAGCTTTCCGGGAAGGATGTCGAACCGGTACTCGAAGGTGATCATCGAACAGTCTCCTTTCTTTCTTCTATCGTCCCGTCCAGCAGGCCGCTCTCTTTTCGAGGAAGGCGGAGATCCCCTCCCGGGCGTCGGCCGCCAGGGCGTTCAGGGACATGATCTCCTTTGCGTAGGCGTAGGCCTTCGGCTGGTCGAGGTCGATCTGGGAGTAGAACGCCTGCTTTCCGATGGCGAGCGTGAGGGGGCTCGCCTCGGCAATCTTCGACGCGAGCTTTCGCGTCTCGCTCCGGAGGTCCGCGGCGGGGACGACGCGATTGACGAGCCCCCACTCGGCCGCCGTCCTCGCGTCGACCGGCTCCCCGGTCAGGAGCATGTGAAGGGCGCGCTTCCGTCCGACGGCGCGGGAAAGCGCGACCATCGGAGTCGTGCAGAAGAGCCCCGTTCGGACGCCCGGCGTCGCGAACCAGGCCTCTTCGGCCGCCAGCGCCAGGTCGCAGGTCGCCACGAGCTGGCACCCGGCCGCCGTCGCGACGCCCTGCACCTCGGCGATGACCGGCTGCGGGATCGACTGGATCTTCGTCATCAGCTCGGCACAGACGTCGAAGATCCGGCGGGTGTCGTTGATGTCCTGCCCGACGAGCTCCGAAAGGTCGTGCCCCGAGCTGTAGACCTTTCCGGCCGCGCCCAGGACCACGGCCCGGAGCTGTTTTTCGTTCCCGATTCGCCCGAAGCAGTCGAGGAGCTCCAACATGAGTCCGAGCGAGAGGGCATTTCGCTTGTTCGGGCGGTTCAGCGTCACGACGGCAAGGGGACCATCTGTCTCGAAGCTGATGCACTCGTAGGTCATCTCGCGCTCTCCGGCTCTCCGCCCCTAATGCCCGCAGTATTGCGGGAAATACTCCTGGTCGCCGATCCACTCGGGGTACTGGGCGCGCACTTCGCCGACAGGGCGGAAATCGGCGTCGAATTCGAGGGCGACCACGCGCTGGTCCTGCCCGTCGTAATAGCGGAAGACATAGCGGCCTCCCGGCAGCGCCTGCGCATCGATGGCCCTGCTGTCGTCGAAGTTGAGCGCCATCCGGACGAGTAGCTCGGGGACGGTATAGACGATTCCCTTGACCGTCAGGGTCTGCCCGCCGCTCCCGAGAGGGCCGTAACGGCTCTCGATCAGGGCCGGGCCTGTCAACCCAGCCATCGCCGGCTCACGCTCCGCGCGGCGTCGCGACGGGGCGCTTGAAGATCAGGTGGACGCCGATCGTCCCGTAGGCGACTCCGTCCTTGTTCGGGGCGATCAGCGGCACGGAGGAGACAAGCTCCCAACCTTCTTCGCCGACGCCGTCGATCCAGGAGTCCAGCCCGCTCACCATGCCCCCTTCGGCGTCCTGGAAGATGACCATCCGATCGAGGTACTGCCACTTCATGTTTCGGCTCCCGTCTGAACCTCAGCGTAGCACAGGGTTTGCGGGGCGCGGGGGGGTCCGTCAGGCCCGGGTGAGCTGTTTGGCCAGCCACTCGCTGGCCACCGTGCAGGCCTGAGAGTTGAAGCGGAGCTCGCTGTGGTTGTACCAGCGCGGGAGATAGCGGATCAGGCCGTTGTCGTGCTGGACGTCGGGGCGGATCTCCTCGGTGACGAGGCGCTTCTCGGCCCCCGGAAGCTGCGCCATGAGACCTGCGGCGCCGTCGAGAAGCGCCTGGATGTCCCGCTCGGAGTAGAGGAGGAGGCACGGGCGGCTGTGGGGCGGAACGGGCCCCATCTTGTCGAGCAACTCGAGGACGTACCCGGAGTAGGGCTCGCGAACGCCCGGACTCGGGAGGTTCTCGAACATCCACTTTCCCTGCGGAGACATCTGCACCATGACGGACGGCGACATCGCCACCATGACGTCGGCCGACGACATGAGCGCCATTCGACCTCCCAGGCTGTGGCCGATGACGGCCGTCCTGCCGAACCTCCGGAGGGAGACGATGGCGGCCTCCAACTCTTCCCGCATGGACGTGCCGATCGGTGTCCGGTTCTCGCCGTGGCCGCAGAGGTCGATCGCGAGCGCGGCGGCGCCCCGCTCGGCAATCGCCGTCGCGATCCCGAGCATCTGCTCCTTCGAGGCGCCATAGCCGTGGCAGACGACGACGCCGCCGCGGGGCGACGCCGGCGTGAAGAGGAAGGCCGGAATGGCATGGCCGTCCGGGGCCTTCAGGTCGTTGACGCGCGTAAAGTCCACTTATCCCTCCGCCGCCTTCGCCTCGAGGGCCTGAAGGCGGGCTTTCATCTCTTTCTGCTGCTGCCACCGGACGGTCACGTCCTGGAAGTACGCGGCCGCGCCCGCCATCTCGCCGGCCGGCCCGCGGACGAGCAGGATGTTGAACTCGATCGAGATCCGGGAGCCGTCCTTTCGGAGGGCGGGCACGGCCAGAGGTTCCCGGCCGTAGCGGGTGACGCCGGTCGCCATGACCTTTTCCCAGCCCTCCCAGTGCCGGGCGCGTTGCCGCTCGGGAACGATGAGGTCCATCGACTGCCCGAGCGCCTCCTCCCGTGAGTATCCGAACAGGGCCGTGGCCCCGGCGTTCCAGAGGCGAATCTTCCCCTCGCGGTCCGCGAACAGCATCGCCGTGGGGCTCTCGTCGACGATTGTCCGGTAGAGCCGGTCGAGGTCCGCGCTGTCATCCATGGGACGCTCCTTTCGGGCTCGGGGCCTCGCTTCGAGGTGACGCCGGCGCCGCCGTCGTGTATCGGGCAGCCTGCCCCTTCTTCGGGTGTGCGACACGGATCTGCGCGTCGACGATCCGGCACCCGGCGCCGGGAGGGCCGACGAAGATCGGGCTGAGCTCGAGCTCCGCGATGTCGGGAATCTCCTCGACGAGGCGGGAGACGCGCAACAGGACGTCGTGAATCGCTTCGAGGTCGGCGGCGGCGTGCCCCCGATACCCCTCGAGGAGCGGAAAGCCGTGAATCTCCCTCACCATGGCCGCCGCCGCGCGGTCGGTCAGGGGCGTGACGCGAACGGCCACGTCGGCGACCACCTCGAGGTGGATCCCGCCGAGGCCGAACACGATGAGGGGTCCGAAGGAAGGATCCTCGAGCATGGACACCGTCACCTCGACGTTGCGTTCGACCATCGGCTGAACGAGCACTCCCTCCGTCGGCCCGAGGCCGCCCTCGCGCTCCAGAGAATGGCGGATCGCATCGAAGGCGCGCCGGACGCCGGCCTCGTCGCTCACGTTCAGGTGGACGGCCCCCTTCTCGGTCTTGTGGGAGATCCGGTGCGAGCCGAGCTTCACGGCGACCGGAAAGCCGACGACCCGGCCCAGGCTGACGGCCTGGTCGGCCGTGCGGGCGATCCCTCCGGGCGCGACGGGGAGGTGCATGGCCCGCAGCACCTCTCTCGTCTCGGCGGTCGCGAGCCGCCCCGCTCCCCGCTCCCGGAGAGCCTTCCGGCAGGTTTCGCGCGCGGCGGCCGGATCGATGTCGTCGAAGTCGGGAATGATGCCGCGGGGAGCGGCCCGCCATTCGGCGTAGGCCGCCACCTTGCCGAGCACCCGCGCGGCCGACTCCGGGAACGCATACGTCGGAAGGCTTTCGCCGGAGAGATGCATCGGCGTGCCGGCGTCTTCCTTGGCCACGAGACACGCCAGGACCGGCTTGCCGGCGCCCCCGGCCGCGCGTCCCGCGGCGACCCCCTGCCGAATGGCCTCCAGCGTGTCGCGCGACAGCTTCGCGTCGAGGAGCGAGTGAATCGCGATGACCGAGTCCACCTCCGGCACGGAGAGGAGGGTCTCGACGGCCCGGCGATACGGCTCCGCGGACGTGGAGAAGACGAGCTCGAGAGGATTGCCGATCGTCGTTGCGGGAGAGAGGAAGGCCGCGAGCTTCTCCACGGTGGACTCGGAGAGGGGCGGCACTGTGAGCCTTGCGGCTTCGCAGGCCCCCGCGCAGAGGATGCCGGGACCGCCGCCGTCCGAGAGAATCGCCACCCGGCGCCCGTTCGGCAGCGGCTGGCGGTCGAGCGCGGTCGCAATGTCGAACATCTCGTCGAGCGTGTCGGCCCGGATGACGCCCGTCTGGCGAAAAAGGGCGTCCACGACGGCCTCGCCCGCCACGAGGGACGCCAGGCTCGCCCCGGGCGGCTCCGATGCCCCCGTCCGGCGCCCCGCCTTCACGACCACGATCGGCTTTCCGCTGCTGACGCTCCGGGCGAGACGTGCGAACCGGCGCGGATTTCCGAACGACTCGAGGTAGAGAAGGATGACCCGCGTCGCCTCGTCGCCGTGCCAGTACTGCAGGAGGTCGTTTCCGGAGACGTCGGCCTTGTTTCCGACGCTGATGAAGGTCGAGACTCCCACGTGGCGCTGCCGTGCCAGGGCGAGCATGGCGAGGCCGAGGGCGCCGCTCTGGGACGACATGGCGACGCCTCCGCGGGGAGGCAGGTCGGGGAATACCGACGCGTTCAGCCGGACGCCCGGCTCCGTGTTGATGATGCCCATCGAGTTGGGCCCGACGAGGCGCATGCCGTGGCCCCGAACTCTCTCGAGGAGCTTCGCCTGAAGGTCGCGCCCCTCGGCGTCGGCCTCGGCGAACCCGGCCGTGACGACGACCAGCGCCCGAACGCCGGCCGCCGCGCAGTCGTCCACGGCCTCCAGGACCGCCGAGCGCGGGACCGCCACCAGGGCGAGATCGGTCCCGGGAGAGAGCTGGCGTGCCGAGGCGAACGCGGGCCGGGACTCGAGGCTCGTCGCGCTCGGGTTCACCGGGAAGACCGATCCTTCGAATCCGCCCCGGAGCAGCGCGTCGAGGAGCCGATGTCCGATGCTCGCGGCGTCGCGGGAGGCGCCGACGACGGCGACCGACCGCGGCCGGAAAAAGGGATGGAGCGAAGCCGTCGTGAAGATGCGGTCGCGCATCTCGGAGTGAAGGACGCTCTCCTCGCTGGGCGCGACGGAGAAGTCGATCTCGACGAAGTCGTCGTCGACTCTCTTGCGGAGCGAGAGACCGGACTGCCGGAACGTCTCGAGCATCAGCTGGTTCTCGACGCGAGTCATGGCCCAGAAGCGGACGAAGCCGTTCCGGGCTGCCAGGATCGCGAGGCGTTCCAGCAGGAGACCTCCCAGGCCCAGTCGCTGAAAGGTGTCGTCGACCGCGAAGGCGACCTCGGCGCTGGTCGCGTCGCGTGCGACATACCCGCCAGTCGCGATGATCCGTTTCGTGCCGCCGACGAGGCGGCTCACGATCAGCGTGAACTGCCGGCGGGGGTTGGACGAATCGCACTGCCGTTCCAGGAGGGCCTCGGCGGGGTCGGCGATCGAGAAAAAGCGGCGCCGCTTCGACTGCGGCGAGAGCTGATGAAAGAACTCCCGCATGGCGTCGCGGTCCCCGGGCTCGGACGGGTGGATGAACGCGGTGGAGCCGTCGCGCAGAATGAGACGGCCGGATTCCGCGGAGTCCTGAAACGTCGGCGGCAGGAAGAGCGCTCGCATGGGTGCGGAGTTCGTGCCGTTCCCTCCCGGCGGCCTCAGCTTAGCATCGGCTCCCGCGCCGGAGGGCTCCGTTATCATCGCGCCGGTGCTCGCGGTCCCCCCGGTCTTCGACGCCCATCTCCATGTCGGTCCGAACGACCAGCTGAAGGAGAGGGCCCGCCTCGCCCTGCTGAACGGGCGCGACGACGCCGATCTCGTCCGCAGGATCGAGACCTCGGCCGACGAGCTTCTGAAGGCGATGGACGCCGAGGGGATCGCACGGGCGGTCCTGATCACTTCGGTTTCCCCCGAGGTCATGGGGCTCACCGACCTCGTGAACCCCTGGATCGCCGGCTATGTGGAGGGTCACAGGGACCGGCTGGTGCCGGTCGGCGGGATCCACCCCCGGCACACTCGCGACGTCGCCGGGGAGTTGAGGAAGCTCTTCGAGGTCTACCGCCTCGGCGCCATCAAGATCCACCCGCCCCACATGGAGCTGGCCGCCAACGCCTACCGGACCGACTGTCCGTCTCTTGCCGACGTCTACCGGCTGGCCGGCGAGGCGAAGCGGCCGGTCCTGATCCACACCGGGACGTCCGTCTTCCCCGGCGCCCGGAACGTCTACGCCGATCCGATGGCGTGCGACGACGTGGCGATCGACTTTCCCGGAACGACCATCGTCCTCTGCCACGCGGGCCGCCCCCTCTGGTACGAAACCGCCTTTTTCCTCGTCCGAAGGCACCCGAACGTCCGGCTCGACATTTCGGGGATTCCACCGAAGAAGCTCCTGGAGGTCCTGCCTCGGCTTCCCGAGGTGGCCGACCGCGTCCTCTGGGGGACCGACTGGCCCTCGATGGGGGTCCGGTCGATGCGCCAGAACGTCGAGGAGTTCCTCTCGCTTCCGCTCCCGGACGCCGTGCGGCGAAAGATCCTCTTCGACAACGCCGCGGCGCTCTTTCCCGTCCGGGAGTGACGAGCCGGGTTACGCTTCCTACTTTCCGAAGGCCTCGATGCGTGCCTGAACGGCGGCCTCATCGGGGGCGACCGGCCGCTTCGCGAGGATCTCGCAGAGAAGCGCGACCACGGCCAGGCCTGCCGCGACGTAGAAGGCCGCTTCGTAGTTCTTGTACTTGTCGAAGAGGGCGCCGCCGATCCTGGGGCCGATGAATCCGGCCACGCCCCAGGCCGTGAAGAGCAGACCGTAGTTCACGCCGGCGTTCTTCGTCCCCCAGAAATCGGAGGTCGTCGAGGCGTTGACCGACAGCTGGGTGCCGTAGCACCAGTAGACGATGAAGACCATGACGTAGAGCAGGGCCACGTTTCCGCCGGTCAGGTAGAGGATGGGCATGGAGACGGCCGAGACGCCGATCATCAGGCGCAGGACGTTCAAACGGCCCAGGGTGTCTGACATCCAGCCCGAGAAGATCCGTCCCGAGGCGTTGCCCGCGGCGCCGATGACGAGCGTGATCGCCGCCAGCGCCTCGCCCGGGATCTTCATGCTCTTGGCGAACGGGACGAGCTGGCTGATGACCATCAGGCCAGCCGACGTTCCGAGCGCGTACGCGATCCACATGAGGTAGGCGGTCGGGGTGCGCCACATCTCGCCGGGAGTGAACTCGTAGAGTCGTGGCCGCCGCCTTGGCCGCCGGGGCCGGCGCCCAGCCTGCCGGCCGGTAGCCGACCGGGGGGTTCTTCAGGAGGAACGACCCGGTCAGGGTCATGACGAAGAAGACGAGTCCGAGAATCACGAACGTGGCGCGCCAACCGTAGGTCGGAATCAGCCAGAGGTTGGCCATCGGCCCGAAGATGGCCGAGCCGCCGCCGTAGCCGGCCACGGCCAGCCCGACGGCGAGGCCCCGCTTGTCCGGAAACCACTTCGCCATCACCGGGATCGGCGTCGCGTAGCCGAAGCCGTTCCCGATGCCGACCAGAATGCCGAAGCAGATGATCAGATAGGTGAGGCTGCTCGTCCACATGCAGAGAATGAAGCCCGCCGTCAGGAGAATGCAGCCGGTGAGCGAGACCTTGAAGGGCCCCAGCTTGTCCTGCAGCCTCCCCGCGATGATGAAGCTGAGCGCGAAGACGACGACGGCCCAGGTGAAGACCAGGGACGTGTCCGCCCGCTTCCAGCCGAACTCCTTCTCCAGAGGCGCGACGAAGACGCTCCAGGCGTAAAGAGACCCGAGCGCCAGATTCATGAAGAGGCCCCCGACGATGCGCCAGGACCGGCTGATCACTTTCTGTTCCACGGCCTTCTCTCCTTCTGCCTCTCCGGCGCCCACGGTTCGAACTCTCACCACCGCAAGGCCACGGCGTCCCGTCCCGAACCCGACTCTCAATAGATAGGCGGAAACCGTCTCTTTATCCGTGAGACCTTTCACAGTCCGGCGGAAAAAGTCGCCCGGAGCCCGGTGCTAGCATCCCCGAGATGCAGACCCTCAGAGGGACCGAGATCCGCGACAAGTACTCGGGCGCGGTGATCGGCGAGGTAGCGCAGGACACCCGGCGAGACCTTCGCGCCAAGATTCACAAGGCCTTTCTGGCGAAGGAGGCCGTGCGGCGCACGAGCTTCGAGGAGCGTGCCGAGCTCGGACGCCGCGTGGCGCGCCGCCTGGAGGAGCGCCGCGGCGAGTTCGAGGAGCTGATGGTGAGGGAGGGGGGACAGCCCCGCAAGTTCGCGCGCTGGGAGATGGAACGGGCCATCGCGAGCGCGCGGAACCTCGAGCGGAGGCTGGAGCTGCTCAAGCCGCGGGAGCTCCCCGCCGCCTCGGGACGGAACATCCTCTACCGCGAGCCGTACGGCGTCGTGGGCGTTCTCCCGCCGCGCAACACGCCGCTCGTCGTCCCTCTCTACACGATGCTCGCCGCGCTGGGAGCCGGAAACGCCGTGGTCGAGAAACCGTCCAGCCTGGTCCCCCTGATCTGCCAGCGGATCGTCCAGCTCGTCGTCGATGCGGGCTGCCCGGCCGGCAGCGCCCAGGTCTCGACCTGCCCCGGAGAGGATGCGGCCTGGGAGTTCATCGAGAACCCGGAAGTCGACGTCCTCGTCCACTATGCATCCAGCCCGGTTGGAAAGGACAACATCATCAAGATGGGCTCCTACCTCGAAAGGACGAGGCGGACCCTGGGCGAGTGCATGCTCCACGTCGGGGGCCGGATGAAGAAGTACGTTCCCGAGCTGGCGGGAAACGACCCGTTCATCGTGCTCGACAGCGCGGACCTTCCGCAGGCTGCCACGGCCGGGCTCCTCGGCGGGTACGCGCACAGCGGGCAGCTCTGCATCGCCGCCAAGCGGTTTCTCGTCCAGCGCTCCGTCGCCGCAGAGATGAGGGAGCGGCTTCTCGAGGGAATCGGCCGGCTGAAGGTGGGAGACCCGAGCCTGGAGGAGACGGACATCGGTCCGATCGGGAAGCACGAGAGCCTCGATATCGCGGCGTACCAGGTCCGGGAAGCTCTGGAGCGCGGCGGCCGGCTGCTCGTCGGAGGCCGGGCCGACGGCCCGTTCTTCACCCCGACGCTCATCGAGTTCGACAAGGCGCAGATTCTCGGGTCGCGTGAGGACGAAAAGCCCTTTCTCTGGAGCGAGGAGTCGTTCGCGCCTGTCCGCTCGTTCGTGGTCTTCGACACCGTCGAGGAGGCGGTGGCCCTCGCCAACGACGGGCCGTACGGGCTGGGCGCGAGCGTCTTCGGAGAGCCGGAGCTGGCGGCGGCGATCGGACGGCGTCTCGCGGCCGGGCGGATCATGATCAACGAGGGGCCGCTCTACTCCGACATCTCACTGCCGATCGGCGGGATCCGGGACAGCGGCCTCTACGGCTCGACCGACAAGATCGAGGAGATGGCCTACACGAAGCGGCTCCACCTGGCGACGTGACCTACTTCAGGAAATCCGAAAGCTCGGGGACGGTGAAGCCGGCGTCGCGAAGGGCCTTCCGGACGCCGCCGACGTCGATCGTCGAGAGCCGGACGAAGGCGACGTAGCCGTCACCCGAGGGCGAGAGGATCAGGCTCCTGATCTCGACGTTCAAGTCGGTGATCTTCCGGACCAAACGGATGAGCGGGTCGGCGCCGGGTGGGAGGAAGACCTCGATCCGGACGCCCGGCTCCTCGATCTTGAGGGTGTCACAGAAGGCCGAGAGGACGTCTGCCTTCGTGATGATCCCGACCAGCTTCTTCCCCTCCACGACCGGCAGGGCGCCGAGTCTCCTCTTGTGAATGATGACGAGCGCGTCCTCGACGGTGTCCTCGGGGCTCACCGTGATGACGTCGCGGGTCATGATCTCCCCGGCGGTCTTGTTCTTCACGAGGAGCTCGCCGCGTTCCGACACGGTCGTCGTCTCGAACGTGGAGTTCCGGATGTCGGTGCCCGAGACGAACCCGACCAGGAATCCGTTCGCGACGACCGGGAGCTGATGGATCCGGTGCTCCTTGAGGAGTTGGCTGGCGAATTTCAGGGTGTCTCCGGGGGAGACCGTGACGACGTTCCGCGTCATGTGTTTGCCGACGAACATTCCTGACTCCTTCCCTGAAGCGTCTCGAGATGAACCACGACGGAGGACCCGCAGGACGGACCGTTGTATCCCCCTTCGAGAACCGACACGATCCGGCCCCCGCAGTGCCGGTCCGCCAGCTCGCAGAGCCGGCGCGTCATGTGGGCATACGACTTCTCCGTGAGCCGAAGGTCGGCAATGGGGTCGTTGTCGTGGGCGTCGAATCCCGCGGAGACCATGATCAACCCGGGCGCGAAACGCTCGATCTCCGGGACGACCTCCGTCTCGAACGTCTCCAGCATCTCTTCGTCCCCCGCGAACGGCTTGAGAGGCAGATTCAGCGTGAAGCCGGCGCCCGCTCCCGCTCCCTGCTTCCATCCTTCGGCCCGTGCCGGGGAAGCAGAACGTGGGATGCTCGTGGAGGCTGCAGTAGTACGTGTCGGGGTCGGCCTCGAAGATCTCCTGGGTGCCGTTGCCGTGGTGGACGTCCCAGTCCAGGATGAAGATCCTCTCCACGCCGTAGACCGTCCGCGCGTAAAAGGCCCCGACGGCGAGGTTGTTGATGAAGCAGAAGCCCATCGTCGAATCCCGTCCCGCGTGATGCCCCGGAGGCCGCACGGCGCAGAAGACGTTCTCGACCCTCCCGTTCATCACGGCGTCCACGCCCGCCATCACGCCACCCGCCGCGAGGAGCGCGACGTCCCAGGTGGCCGGACAGATCGAGCAGTCTCTCGTCGAGAAGACCTTGTCGCCCTTCTTGACGCTCTCGCGGAACCTCGCGAGGTACTCGGCCCGGTGAACCGTTTCCAGGAACTCGAGGTCGGGGAGATACGGCGGCAGGAAGACGAGGCTGCTCTTGAGACCCTTCTTTTCCACGGCGGCCAGTAGCGCGCGGAGCCGTTTGGGGCTCTCGGGGTGGCCTGCCCGCGTTCGATGGAGAAGGTACTCAGGCGAGGTCACGAAGCCCGTCCGCCGCGGGGTGTTCGTGTAGATGGTCTTGTATCCCTCCCACGGGGCGGAGGAGAGCAGGAACGCCTTTCCGAGCGGCAGATGGACCTCCTCGGCGTACCGGTCGCCGGCCGTGAGCGAGTGGTATCCCTCGGCGTCCCGGTAGACCGGCATCCTCACGTCCGTCCGGAACCGGGCGAAGTCGAACGGGTGATTCAGGCGGCCGATCTCGATGTCGCGGACGGGAAGGTTTCTTTCCTTCACGATCGCGCGAAGGGCCTGCTTTCTCTTTTCGACCTCGGAACCGTCCGAGAACTCGAACCCCTCCTTTGCCCAGTAGTACTTTCCGATCGAGAGGGACGCGTTCAGCCGGAACTGATGGAAACCGAGGTCGCGAAAGAGCTCCTCGTAATGCCGGAACAGCGTCGCGGCGTAGCCCGAGCGCTGCGCCTTCACGCGAATGTGCTCGATGTAGACGATCCGGAGCCTTCGCCCCTTCAGAAAGGCCAGGAGGCCGAGGGCGGGATCGGGGAGGGAGGCGAACCCGAGGGTCAGCTCGCCGACGCTCTCGTCCCCCTGGAAGATCTGCGTGTCGTAGAGGACGCGTTCCCTGCCGAAGAGGAGGAGATTCTCCCGGTGCGAGAACTCGTCGGTCCTGATGGAAAGGTCCTCGAAGAGCGCGACGGGCGAGACGGCGTTTCCGAACAGAGCCGTCCACCGCCTGAACAGCTTTCGCCCTCGAGGGCGCCTTGCTGATGAGAAAGCGGGCCCCTGTTCCGCTCTTCTTGATCGTCGTCGGGTCGAGCTCGGCGCCGAAGAGCTTCCTCTCGTCGATCAGCTTCTCGAAATCGCCGACGATCTCCGCTTTCGACAGAGTGATACGGGATGGCTTTTCGTGGGCGAGGCTCCCTTCTCCGCTCACAGGAGGGATGAGTCTAGCGGGGTTTCGAATTGCGGATGTGAAAGGTCGTACAGACAGAACCGGGCCCCGGACCGATATTGGTCGCGGAGGAAAGGAGGTGAGAAAGATGGAAGGCATCATCACCGATTTCGCGGTTGGTTCCGGGAGTCGTCGTTTCGACGGTGGCGCTCCTCGTCTTCGTCCTGGAAGGGATTCTGCTGGGCCGCCTGGCCGATCAGGAAAAGGCCGGAAAGCGGTTCTTCTGGACGGAGTCGTCCCCTGCGGAGACGGAGCTGGCGAGTTTTCTTCCCAAGGAGGTCGGATTGCGCCGCGCGGCCTGAGGAGCCGCGCCGGAGGCGAAGCGATGTCGGGGCGGCAGATCTTGGCCAACTTTCCGGTGGTCGCCCGGAATTTCATCCGGCTTCTCTCGGGGCGGCTCACCCGGGTCGAGCAGGGGCTCGCCGGGTTCGGCCACACCTTGTCCTACGAGAGGCTGGGAAAGGCCCTTCTCGACCTCGGCAGGGAGCACGGCGTGAAGACGCCAAAGGGGACCCTGATCCCGCTTCGTCTGACCCACGACGATCTGGCGAAGTTGATAGGGACCACTCGCGAGACCGTCACGACACAGATCAACAGGTTCAGGCGGCTGCGACTTGTGAGGCGCGAAGGCCGGCATTTCGTCGTGGACACGGATCTCCTGACGAGATTCCTCGACCTGGGAGACGACCCTGTGGGTCCCGGGCGCGAGTCGATCCTCGTGAATCTCATGGAAAGAAAGGGAATTCGGGCCCTTCTGGGGCCTTGATCTCGCCGGCGCAGCCGTGCCGGCACCCTCCGTGCATCTTCTCTCACGGCGGGGAGGGGATGTAAAACGTCCCATAGACAGCCCCAATCGCCAGAACCATATTTCTGGCGGAGAGAAGGGAGGTGACAACGATGGAAGGCATTGTTCTCGATGTCGTGGTCGCCGAATCCGGCGTCTTCCTGAGCGGTATCGTGTTGCTGCTGCTCGCCTTCGGGGCGATCCTGATGGGCTACCTCGCCGATCAGCAGATGGCCGGAAAGCGGTTCTTCTGGACGGGCGTTTCTATTCCGGAGCCCGAACTGGGCGACTTCCTTCCGAAGGGCGTAGGGGTCCATCGGGCGGGCTGAGATCGTGAGGGCGTGGACCGCCGGCACGCTCCACCAAAAAGGGGCGTCGGTGGTTGCTGTGCGTCGCCGGTCGTTGAGCGGCGGGACGCTGGGTTCTAGACTTGGTGAGCGTGATCCGGCCGACGGCGCTTGAGTTGTTCGCGGGGATCCCGGAGCCGGACAAGGGCCGGATCGCCCGCCTGCTCAGCGAGCGCCGGTACGCGCAGGGGGCGACGATCTTCTCCGAAGGGGACCCTGCCGACGCCATGTTCATCGTCGACGAAGGGCTGGTGAAGCTCGTCTCGGTCTCGAACACCGGGGCCGAAACCATCCTTCACATGCTCAAACCGGGCGAGATCTTCGGAGAGCTCTTCTTCGCGGAGGAACGGCGGGCTTTCGACGCCGTGGCCGGCACCGACGTCGCCGTCACCGTCATCCCACGGAAGAACTTCGAGGAGATTCTCGCTTCCCTCCCCGCGGTCGCCCGGAACTTCATCCGGCTGCTGTCGAGACGGCTCGTCAAGGTCGAACAGGGGTTCGCGGGCTTCGGCCACACCTGGTCGTATCAGAGGCTCGGGAAGATGCTCCTCCAGCTCGGCGCGGAGCACGGAGTCCCGACGCCCGGCGGGAGGCTGATTCAACTCCGTCTCACCCACGAGGATCTGGCGAAGCTCATCGGAACCACCCGCGAAACGGTATCGAAGCAGATGAACCGGTTCCGGCGAATGGGGCTGCTGAAGCGCCAGGGTCGGCATCTCCTCGTCGACTCGGAGCGACTCGACGAGGTTCCTCGCCCCTGCCGAAGAGGGGCCCGAAGATACCGCCCGGCCGGTAGCGGCGACCGGCGGAACGCCGCGATAGACTTCGGAAAGCACGATCTTCGAGGAGCGACATGAGCGATTCCCTGCAGGCCCTCTTCCGCCCGAACGGTCTCGCCGTCATCGGCGCCTCCGCAAAGCCCGGAAAGCTCGGCTACCAGATCCTGAAGAACATCCTCGACGCCGGCTTCGCAGGGCCGGTCATCCCCGTGAATCCGAAGGAAGAGACGATCCTCGGGGTTCCGTCGGTGAAATCGGTGGGGGAGATTCCGTCCGGCACCGACCTGGCTGTCGTCATCATCCCGGCGGCTTCCGTCCCCGAGGCGATTCTCCAGCTCGGCGAGAGGAAAGTCCGGGCGGCCATCGTCATCACCGGGGGTTTCGCCGAGTCGGGAGCTGAGGGAGCCCGCCTCCAGGAGGAGGTGTCGCGAAACGCATTGCGGTGCGGCATCCGCGTCGTCGGGCCGAACTGTCAGGGGGTCAACTACCCCCACCACGGCCTCTGCGCGTCCTGGCCGCTCATCACCCGAAAAGGGGCCATGGCCATCGCGTCGCAGAGCGGGACCGTCGGAGCGGCCCTGATCGACTGGGCCGCCGAGGAGAAGCTCGGCTTCTCGGCCTTCGTGAGCATGGGAAACAGGATCGACGTCGACGAGGCCGACCTGATCGATTTCTTTGCGGCGGACGAGAACACGAAGGTGATCACCCTCTACATCGAGGGAGTCAAGAACCCTCCGAGGTTCCTCTCTGCCGTCAAGGAGTGCAAGAAGCCGATCGTGATCTTCAAGGCTGGCCGGACCGATCAGGGACGCAAGGCCGCCGAGTCGCATACCCGGTCACTTGCCACGAAGGACGAGATCTACGACGCCGTCTTCCGGCAGTACGGGATTCACCGCGCCGCCTCTCTCGAGGAGCTCTACGATTTTTCGAAGGCCCTCGCCTACGTTCCTCCTCCCGCGGGCCCGCGGATGCTCATCGTCACCAGCTCCGGAGGCTCGGCCATCATCGCCACCGACGTCGCGGCGGACAACGGTTTCCGCGTGAGCCCTCTCCCGCCCGCCCTGGCCACGGAGCTGCGGAAGACGCTGCCATCCCATTTCATCGTCGGGAACCCGCTCGACCTGACGGGCGACGGCGACGCCGAACGCTTCCGACAGGTCATCGCCACCTCACGGGATCACTACGACGTCGTCCTGACGATCTTCGGGGATCCGATCGCCAACGCCTCGACGGCCCTGGAGCCGGGCCGAAACGACCTCGTGGCGTTTCTCGGCGGAGCCGACGTGGAACGCGCCGAGCGGCTTCTCCTTCACGAGAAGGGGATCGCGGTCTTTCCGACGCCGGAGCGCGCCGTCAAGGCGTATTCCTGTCACGTCCGATTCGCCGGCGATCGCTGGCCCCGGGCGGTGGAGGCGCCTCCGGCAGCCGGAGCGCCGGCGCCGTCGTCCCCAACGAGGTCACTCTCCCCGGCTGACTCGATCGGCTTCCTCGTGCGCGAGGGGCTGCCTGTCGTCTCTTCGAGGCAGGCTGGAACCGAGGAGGAGGCCGTCCGGGCAGCAGGGGAAATCGGATACCCCGTCGCGGTGAAGATGAATTCCCCCGACGTGACGCACAAGAGCGACGTCGGCGGAGTGATCCTGAACGTGAAGGACGAGTCCGGAGTCCGGAAGGCCTGGCGGGACCTCGCTGGCATCGTGCAGCGAATCGGGGCTCGGGAGGGGGGAGTCCTCGTGAGCGCGATGGCCGGCCGCGGGCTCGAGGTCATCGTCGGGGTGACTCGCGATCTCCAGTTCGGCCATGCCGTCATGTTTGGCCTCGGGGGAACGCTCGTGGAGGTCTTCAAGGACGTCTCCTTCAGGATCGTGCCGTTCTCAGAGAAGGACGCGGCGGAGATGATCGAGGAGACGCGGGGAGCGAAGCTCCTGAAGGGCGTTCGGGGGAGCCTGCCCGCAGACATCGCTGCGGTTCGCGACCTTCTCGTCAAGGTTTCCGGCGTCGTCGCGCGGCACCCGGAGATCGACGAGATGGACCTGAACCCCGTCATCGTCCACGAGAAGGGGTTGACCGTCGTGGACGCCCGCGTTGCTCTGCGTCAGACCGGCTGACCGACGGGACCGGGGTCCTCCCGGACGAATCGGCTGGCGGCCTCGAGCACCTCGTCGGGCCGCTCGGGTGCGGCGAGTGGCCGCAGTGGGGGAGGAGAAGCGATCGGGCCGGGCCGCGGACTCCCTTCACGACGGCCTCGACCTGCCTCACCGTTCCGTACTCGTCGTCTTCTCCCTGGATGACGAGGACGGGACTCTCGATCGCCGGCAGAGCCTCCTCGATGTTCCACGTCCTGAACTCCGGCCGGAGCCACACGTCGATCCAGGAGCTCGAACAACGAATCGGTGTTGTCGCCATGCTACCGGGAGAGCCGCTCTCTCAAGCGGGTCGTCCCGTATTCCCGGGAGATTCGCATGATCTCCTCGGGGGACGGATTCGACGAAGACGTGCGGCGCCTCGAGGACGAGCGCGCGAACGGAGATCCGGCGCGGGCAAGTTCCGGGCCCGAGCCGGCGTAGAGGATCGCGATCGACGCGCCGTCGCTGTGTCCGTAGAGGACGACCTCGCCGAGCCCGAAGTGGTCGAGGACGGCGGGGAGCACTTCGAGCGCCTCGTCGTGCAGGTAGCGGACCGGCCGCGGCCCCGGCACGGCCTCGGAGCCGCCATGGCCGGTCCGGCTGTAGACGAGAGCGCCGCAGCCGGTCGCGGAGGCCATGCGGTCGGGAAAGTCACGCCACATCGCGGCGCAGCCCAGGCCCTGGTGCAGGAAGACGATCGTCGGCGCCTCGCCGGGCCGCGGTCCGATCCAGCGGTATTCCAGCTGCCGACCGAGGACCTCGAACCTCGGGACCGCCGGCTCAGCTCTGCGCTCCACGCCGGGCCGCGCCTGCGACGATCCTCTCGGCGGTGACGACCGCCCGTTTGTGCGTCCCTTTTCCGATCTCGCCCGCGTCGTCCGCCGCCGAGAGCTCGAAGAGGAAGAGCTTTCCCTCTCGGCCGAGAAACTTCGCCGTGGCCGTCACGGTGGCCCCCGGGGGAGTGGCGGCAGTGTGGACGACCTCGAGAGAGACGCCGACGGAGAGCTCTCCCGCAGCCAGATGGGGGCCGAGAACCCGGGCGGCGGCCACCTCCATGAGAGCCACCATGCGGGAGGTGGCGAACACGGGCGGAAACGCGTCCCCGGGCTCGAGATTCAGAGCGCTCGCGAGATCGGAAGGCGCGACCTTGAGGCGTGCGGAAGCGGTCGAATCGACGGCAGGTTCGCTCATGGTGGTGCGCGACTATACGACTCTTCGAACCACCCACGTCGTCATGCACCGGCGATTCTGGACCACCGTGGTCTTCAGGGGGTCCGCCAGCTCGCCGCCGAGCTCGGAGGTCAGCGCGAGGAGAATCGGTTCGTCGACGAGAAACCGCTGGGTGCCGTCGGGCAGGGCGAAGCGTCCCCCTCCCAGCGGCGTGAACCGGCTTTCCATTCCGATGGTGGAGGCCAGGCGGCAGAAGAAGAGGCCGTTCGGCCGGACGAGGCGCCACGTGCCGCGAAGCATCGCCTGGAAGTGAGACTCGTCC
This sequence comes from uncultured Acidobacteriota bacterium, assembly GCA_963721385.1. Lineage (GTDB taxonomy): Bacteria > Acidobacteriota > Thermoanaerobaculia > UBA5066 > UBA5066 > DAOMFB01. The sequence continues at coordinate 189,384 of CAVRJB010000016.1, read as the reverse complement.
CTTGCGAAGTGGAGAACGGCGCTGCTGATGACGGCGTCGGCGACGTCGTCCGGAAAGGTGCTGGATTCGACCGGCTCCGCCCGGAAGTTCGACGGTGGAAGCCGCGGAGCGAGCCGCCCGGCCAGGGACCGGACCTCGCGGATGGCGTCGGGGTCGGGATCGACGGCGTAGACGAGATACGACTCCCGCAGGAAGAAGACCAGGTTCCGTCCGTTTCCGCAGCCGGCGTCGAGGACGGTCATTTCGGGGCCGATCCGGCCCCGGAGAAGCTGATCGAAGAGATAGATGTCGATCGGTCCGAAGAAAGCCGACAGCTCGATCACGCCAGATTCTAGAGTCGTGTGAGACGAGATCCGAGCCCCTTACAGCAGGTGCCGAACGCGCGGATCGCGCAGGCCGTCGGCGCCGGAAGGGATCGGGAAGAGGGAGCCGTCTTCGAGGAGCCTCGCCGTCGTCGCGACGTCGAGAAGCGTCCGGATGTGCTGACCCGTCAGGACGACGGCGGCCCCGTCTTCGGCCGCCCCGCGGATCCAGCCCAGAACGCGCGCCGTCGTCGCCTCGTCGAGCCCCTGAAGGGGGTCGTCGAGGAGCCAGACGCGGGGCGACGCCATCCCGAACCGGGCCAGGGCGACCTGCTGCTGGAGTCCGCCACTCAGCTGGGCCGGCCGGGCTCGATGACGGTTGCGCAGGCCGGTGAAGACGTCCTGGATCTCGAGGGCTCGGCGGCGCCAGCCCCGCCGGGCTTCGGCGCGAAACGCGCCGACCCGGAGATGCTCGTGAACGGTCATCTCCCTCCAGAGCCGGCGCCGGTCCGAGACGAGACTCATCCCCCGGTCTGCGCGGGCCTCCGGCGGAAGATCCTGAACGGGCTCGCCGTCGAGGAGGATGGCGCCGCGTCTCGTCCTGAGAAGGCCCTGAAGGGTCTCGAGGAGCGCAGATTTTCCGGAGCCATTGGCGCCCAGGATCGTCAGGATTTCGCCCGAGGAGACCGAAAAGCCGACGCCGGCAAAGACCGGGACCTCCTGATAGCCGCCCGCCAGATCCCGGACGTCGAGCCGCGCCTTCATGTCGACGGATCCCGGCGCACGGCCTCCCAGCCTGAGCTGGAGCCGAGGTAGCGGGTCCGTCCGCCTTCGAGGACGAGGACCTGGCTCGCCGGCCCGGCGGTGGCCGGACCATGTTCGACCCAGACGACGGCCGCCCCGTTGCGGCTTGCCCGCTCGATCAGGCCGGAGACGCGCTGGGCGGCCTCCGGGCTGAGCCCCGCCAGGGGCTCGTCGAGGAGCAGAACGCCGGGTTTGAATGCGAGCACGCGGGCGAGCTCGAGGCGCTTTCCCTCTCCAACGCTCAGCTGTCCCGCTCTTCGGTCCCGGAGTTCCCTCAGCTGGAGCTCCGTGAGAAGTCCGTCCACCTCTCCGGAGGCTCCGGAGCGCTCGGCCGCGAAGGCCACGTTCTCGCGGACCGTCCACTCCGAAAACGGCCTGGGGGCCTGGAACGACCGGGCGAGACCTCGCCGGGCCCTCGCGGCGGCGCCGCGGGGCGACGGAGAGCCGCCAAAGAGGATCACCCCGCGGGCGGTTGGAAGCCGCCCCGCAATGGCCAGGAGTAGCGACGTCTTGCCGGCGCCATTGGGTCCGAGAACCCTGAGAATCTCTCCTGGCTCGACCACGAAGCTGACATCCCTGAGTACGGCCGTTCCATTTCGCCGCACCGTCAGCTCGCGGACGGCCAGCGCGAAGGGGTCGTGAGTCGGCCTTCGGAGCGCCCCCGAACGAGGAACCCGCGGGGTCCGCGACCTGAGGAGACCCTCGGGCCGGAACAGAAGCAGGCCGAGCAGCGCCAGGCCGTAGGCCAGAGTGTGCGCCTGTGGAAGCAGGGGTCTCAGGACCAGCTCGTCGACAGGGTAGAGCGCGAGCATTCCGAGGATGCCTCCCAGCGGGTGGAAGGCGCCTCCGACCATTCCCATCACGAGTGGCAGCACGGAGAACGTCGGCGAAAAGGCAACGGTCGACTCGACGCTCCCGACGAGATGGGCATACAAGGCGCCCGCCACGGCGGTGGCCGCTGCGCTCACGGTCAGCGGGAACCAGCGCCCGCCGACGAGGTCGATCCCGAGGCTCAGACTCGTCTCGGGCGCCTGCCGGATGGCGCCGGCGGCGCGGCCGCTGGGCCGGCCGCAGAAACGCCTCGTATCCGAGAGTGAGGCCGAAAGCCAGCACGGCGAGCAACACCACGACCGGAAGCGCGGCGCCCGCGAATCCCGCCGTCGCCGGAAGCAGGAACCCCTCCATTCCGATGGCGGGGATGTTTGGCGGCCACGCCGCGGAGAAGGACGGCGTAGGCGAGCGTCGCCAGGGCGAAACTCGCCGGTCCCAGGCGAAGGGCCGGCAGCAGGGGAAGCGCCGCGAACGGCGCCGGCCACCGCGCTCGCGCCGAGAGCCAGCCAGGGCGGGGCTTGTCCGGCCGTGACGAGAAAGGCCTGCGTCAGGGCTCCGGTCCCGAAGAACGCCGCGTGCCCGAAGGAGATGAGGCCAGTGGCGCGCAGCCAGCTCCAGCCCGTCGCCATCCCGCCGTAGAGAAGACCGAAGGCCACGAGGCTCTGCCCGAAACGTCCCAGCGTCGCGATCGCAATGCCGGAAGCTCCCAAAACGACCGCCCAGAAAAAAAGGAAGCGCGTCCGCTCACGCATCGGCGAGGAGGGTTCTCCCGCGCACGAGGAGCCAGAGGAGGACCGAGCCGCTCGCCACGACCTCGCGCCACCCGCCACCCGCGAGGACCGTCGCCAGGGACTCGGCGACGCCGAGGGCGATACCTGCCGCCATGAGGGCGCCCGCCTGCGGCCGGCCCGCCAGAAAGGCGACGGCGAGCGCCACGAGGGTCCAGGCGGGCCCCTCTCCCGGCGTCAGAAACCGCGTCAGGAGAACGAGCCCGCCCGCGCTGGCCGCGATCGCCCCTCCGGCGAAGAACGCGACCCATTCCATCCGGCCCGGAGAAACGCCGAGGCTGGCCGCGGCAGGCCGGGACTGGCTCACGGCCCGGAGTCCCGATCCCGTCCAGGAGACGCGAAGCCAGAGGTCGAGAACGGCCAGGGCCACCGCGGCAGCCGCCGCGGCCACGAGCGTGACGCGGCTGAGAACCACGGGTCCGAACTCGACCGTCTGCAGCCAGTATCCGCCGGGAATCACGCGGTAGGTGGCCGTCGCTCCGAGGAGTAGGAGGTTCTGGAGGATGAAGGCGACGCCGAGCGTCAGCGCCAGACCGTCCACCTCTCGTCCGGGCAGCCGGTGGATGAGCGGGGGAAGAACCGCCCCGAGAAGAACACCGCCCGCCACGGTCAGCGGTAGCGCGACCGGCCAGGGGAGTCCGAAGCCCTGGCAGAGGAGATAGAGAATGTACCCGCCCACAAGGACGAACTCACCGTGCGCGAGATTCGTCAGGCGTCCGGTCGAGACGACGAGAGAGAGGCCGGCACCGACGCCGGCATAGATGAGACCGAGCGCGATGCCGGACGCGAGGGCCTGCAGCAGCATCGTGCCCACGAGGCGGCGATGATAGATGCATGAGGTCGCCGCGACCCGGCGCCGCGGCGACGTCATGCGACTAGCTTTTCTGGGCCGTTTCCTTGTCCCTGAGGACCCGCCGCAGAAGCTTGCCCTGCAGCGTGCGCGGCAGCTCCGTCGTGAACTCGATGACGCGCGGCAGCTTGTAAGTCGCGATGTGGTCGCGGCAGTTGTCGATGATCTTCTGCTTCAGATCGTCGCTCGGCGTCTGGCCGGGCTTCAGGATGACGAAGGCCTTGACGTTGTGGCCGCGCACCGGGTCGGGCACGCCGATGACACCCGCGTCGGCCACGGCGGGGTGCTTGAGAATCGCGTCTTCCACCTCTTCCGGGCCGATCCGGTAGCCGGAGCTCTTGATCAGGTCCTCCTGGCGCGAGACGAAGCTGAGATATCCCTCCTCGTCCAGCGTGCAGAAGTCTCCGACGAGCACCCACCCTTCGCGAACGACGGATTTCTGCTTTTCGAGCATGCTTCCGCCGTCCTCGTAGGGGCGCCAGTAGAGGGTTCCCGTGGGCCCTCTCGCGTAAAGCCGACCCAGCTCGCCCGGCTTGGCGACCTTTCCCTCTTCGGTGATCACCTGGATCTCGTACCCGGGGACCGGGGTACCGATCGCCCCCGGCTTCACCTTCCGGGTGACGACGCTGGAGACGAAGACGTACATCATCTCCGACGTGCCGAGGCCCTCGAAGATCTCCTGCCCGAAACGGTTCTTCCAGTCGAAATAGGTCTTGGCCGTCAGTGACTCGCCGCCGCCGGTCAGAACCCGGAGGGTCGAAAGGTTGTACTTCTTCTCTGCCCCTTCGACCTCGAGCATCTTCCGGTAGGCCGTCGGAAGAGCACTCAGGATCGTCACCTTGTGGTTCTGGATCGTCTCGAAGAGTCCGTCGGGCGTGAACTTGGGGATGAGGGACGCCGCGGCACCAAACCGGTAGGGGATCGTGGCCACGGTCGAGTAGCCGCCCGCCAGCGAGATGGGCGCGGGCCCGCAGATGATGTCGTTCGGCTGGACGTTCCATCCGTACTTGCCGAAGGTGTCCGGGACGATGAGGGCCTCCTCCATGAAGTGGACGGTCCCCTTCGGCATGCCCGTGGTGCCCGACGTGTAGAGAAGGACGGAAACGGCCTTGCGCGGACGGCGCACGGGTTCGAAGGCCGGCGCTTCGTTTGCGACGAGCTCTTCGTAGCAGAGGTGGCCCTGAGCCTTCAGCTCCTCCGGCTGCCCGCCGAAGACGATGACGTGCTTGACGGTCTTGAGGTTCGGACGGGCCTTGACGACCCCCTCCAGGAACGCCGCGGCGACGACGATCACTTTCGCCTCAGCGTTGTTGGCGATGTGGGTGATTTCGGGCGGCGAAAGCATGTGCGAGGTCGGGACGATCACGGCCCCGAGCCTCAGGACGCCGAAGTTCGTGAAGAGGGCCGGCGGGACGTTGGGCGACCGGAGCAGTACCCGGTCCGCCTCCTCAACCCCCAGCTTCCTGAGGGCGTTCCCGATCTTGCAGGACGCCCCCAGGAGCTGCTTGTAGGTCAGGACCTTGTCGCCGAAGAGGAGGGCCGGACTGTCGCCCCGGCCCGCGGCAATCTGCTTGTCGAGAAGCTCCTCGGTGCTGTTCAGCGGGTCCGGGTAGCTCCCGAACTCCTTCAGGTTGTAGATCCGGTCGGGCTGGAATTCCTTCGGGGGGAGGTAATCCGCGGGAATCGTACTCAACGGGTCACCCTTCCGTCTTGGCGAAGCCTTCGAGTGCTTTCTCGCAGCCGACGAGGCCCCCTCGGCCCTGATCCTGCCGCGGGTAGGCGTCCGTCGGGTAGCGATCCTTCGGGTCGCCAAAGACGAGGACGGCGGGCGTGACGCGGCCGAAGTCGGCCTCCAGCGCCCCCTTCATTCCGAAGACGGCCCGCACCGTCGCCGGCGGACCGGTCAGGGCCGCGTGGTAGAAGCGGAAGACGTCCGCGACGCCGGACACGTCGATCGCCTCGACGTCCTCGCCCAGACTTTTCAACGTCTTGATCTTCTCCAGGCAGGCCGCGACGTTGCACGGGTACTGCTCGCCCGGCTTGTCCTTGCTGGAATAGTAGAACTTGATTTTCATGGGTTCTCCTCTTCAAAAGTCCATCGGGCAGTTCACCTGCCATTCCGTCTTGAAGTATTCGTCTCCCATCCACTCGGCGATGTGGACCCGGTTCTCCGCGAGGAGGGTGAGGTCTGCATCGAACTCGATGCAGACGATCTGCCGCGCCTCGCCGTCGAAGAAGCGGATGGCGTAGCGGCCGGCTTCGATCCGAGGTGCGTCGACGATCTTGAGCCCCTCGAAGCCGAAGCCGAGCCGCTCCATGACGTCTTCCAGTTCGTGTGTGACGCCCCCGATCGAGAGAGACGACGCCCCGGACCAGAGCGGCCCGTAACGCAGCTCGAAGTCCTCTCGGAGGCTCGGCACACCTAGCTCTTGCTGTCCTTCTGCGGGACCGGAGGCTTCGGACACGGGTCGCTGAAGCCTCCGATGGGGACCATGACGGTGAAGGGCCACGCGCGTGCCTTGCAGTAGCCGTGGTACGCCCGCAGGATGTTCGGGTCGAGCGCCGGCTGAAAGTAGTCGCAGCACTTGTACGTGGACGCTTCCTTTCCTTTTGCAGTGTCGTTCACGTCTTTTCTCCTCTCAGCCCTTGTAGAGTTCCGCGATGAACCTGGCCTTGCTTCCCACGAGATCCTCTTTCTTCAGCGGGGCCCCGCTCATCGGCTTTCCCCGGAGGCTCTTCGAGACGTGCTTCTGTTTGCCCGTGAAGGGATCGGGGCGCGACTGTGGCGCCGGGCGAGTCTTGCCCTCACCCGTGACGCCGGCCCCGGCCTTGTCTTCGGCATAGCCCGGCAGGAGGTCGGCCTTCCCGGACGCGGCGGTGGGTCCGCTCAGGAGCTGGCCGTTGACGAATTTCATTGCATAGAGCGCGTCACAGCTGGCGCACTTCGTATTGCCGGTGAAGTTCCAAAACGGGTACGGATCGAAGAAGTTTTTGGTGGAGCACTTGGGGCACGTGAGGACGAGTCCCTGGTTGATCATTTCAGATTACCTCCGCCTCTTCCATCTTGGCGAGCTTCGACTTGTTCCATCCGAGGAGCCGGCCGAACACCTTCTCGTTGTCGGCGCCAACGGGCTTCAGGGCCCACTTCAGGCGCGGAGGCGTGTCGGACATCTTGCAGAACGGTCCCTGGTGGTGGAGGTCGCCGAAGTACGGGTCGTCGATCCACTGGACGGCGCCGCGCATCTTCCAATGCGGTTGCTCCGACGACTTCCTTGGCGTTCCAGACCGGCTGGTTGTTGATGCCGGCCTTGTCGAGAAGGGTGGCGACGTCTTCCTTGGTCTTGTCCTTCGCCCACGTTTCGAGGGCGTCGTAGAAGATTCCCTGGTTCTCCGCCTTGACGCGGTCGTCGTGCTTCGCGTACGTCGTGGCGAGGTCTTTCCGGCCGATCACGTCGCAAAGCTTCTTGAAGTCCTCGTCCGTGTGGGCCGAGACGAGGATGTAGCCCACCTCCGCTTCCTGCGGGTTGGCAGAGCCGGGGTAGGACGACTTGCCGCACTGGATGATGCCGTGCACGCAGAGCTCGGTGTCCCAGTTCCCCCAGCGCTCGCGCCGGACGCCGTACCGGCCGTAGAGCGGCAACGCGTACTCGAGCATCCGGGTGACGCCGTGGACCTGCGAGTACTCGATGAAGGACCCCTCTCCGGAGATGTTGTCCCTCCAGTAGAGGGCCGCGAGGATCGTGACGGCGGCCATCATGCCGCCCCAGTAGTCCGCCAGCCAGATGGTGTGCTTGGACGGCGTGCCGCCCCGGTCGGCGGCCTCACCCGTGATCCCGAAGGCGCCGCCCATGGCCTGGCCGAGAATGTCGTACGAGGCCCGGACGCGGCCGGGGCCCCATCCGCCGAATCCGCCGAGCCACTGGTAGACGATGCGCGGGTTGACCTTGCTTGAAGTGTTGATACCCGATTCCCCAGCGGTCGAACGTTCCGGGCCGGAAGTTCTGCACCATCACGTCCGACTTGGCCGCGAGCTCCAGCATGGCCTGCTTCGCCTCCGGCCGGTGGAAGTCGAGGGTGACGAACTCCTCGTTGGGGTTGGCCCCGAAGAAGCCGAGGCCCGTCCCCGCCTCCGGCACCCACCGGGAGAGCGGGAAGAGGAGCGGCTCGTTGAACGGCGTCGTGTGCCGCATCGGCTCGCCGCGCCGCGGCGTTCTCGATCTTGATGACCTCGGCGCCCAGCTCGGCGAGGTAGCTCGCGCAGGAGGGGCCGAGGATGTACTGCGTGCAGGAGAGGACGCGATAGCCCTTCAGGACTTCCGGCTTGCCGGACGCCGTCTTGTGGTCGAAGAGCTGCTGACAGTAGGTTTCGAAGTCGGGCGTTGCCATCTTGTTTGCCTCCTCGTTCCCTGGCCTAGACCACGCCGCTCTTCTTGAGCGCGGCGACTTCGCCCGGCCCAAGTCCCAGCAGGTTCAGGTAGACGTCGTTGTTGTCGTATCCGAGCGGCCGGCCGATCCACTTCAGGCGGCCGGGACACTTGTCGCCGAGGGCGGGGGTCGTCCCGTAGAGGACCTTGCCGTAGAGCCGGTCGTCGATCTCGTCGACGTGCCCGCGATACTTGAAGTGCGGGTCCTCGGCGACCTCGTCGATGTAGTTGACGCCGCCGGAGGCGACCTGCTGGGCGAGGAGATGATGCATGGCGTCCGCGCGGGAATGGTCCTTCTGCCAGTCGGCCAGGATCGTGTAGGTCTTCACCTGTCGGAGGTGGGGGAGCCGCGCCACGACGAGCGCGGAGGGCCTTGTCGTCGAGGATCTCGTCCTCGAGGTCGGGCCGCGTCTGGCCGACCGTCCGCCAGATCCGGTACCAGAGGCGGTCGTGCCCGCCGCCCACCATGAAGTAGCCGTCCTTGCAGGGGTTGACGGCGTAGATGTTGATCGCGAGGTCCCAGTTGCCGTAGCGGGGCCGGATGCTGCCGTCGAAGCCGTACCAGCCCCAGTTGTAGTCGAGGATCCGGATGATGGCTTCCGCCGCCGTCGCTTCGACGAACTGGCCCTTGCCGGAGACCTTGTTCCTGTAGAGAAGGGCCGCGAGGATTCCCATGGCCCCGGAGGTGCCGCCGACCTGGTCCGCCATCCACATGGCCGACCGGGTGGGGCGCCCGCCGAACTCCTTCGGAAGGCCCGTGCCGTGGACGAACCCGCAGGAGGCTTCAGCCGTCGGGCCGAGGTTGCCCGGCTTGTCCTTCGAGGGGCCCCACTGCCCCTTCTGGCCGACCCAGCAGTAGACGAGCCGCGGGTTGATCTCCTTGAGCTGCCGGTAGCCGATTCCCCAGGCGTCGAACTGCCCCGGCGGGTAGTTCTCGATGAGGACGTCGCAGTGGACGGCGAGCTTCTTCAGGAGCTCGCGCCCTTCGGGCTTCTCGAGATTGAGGGTGATGGATCGCTTGTTCCTCATCTCGTGGAGGAAGTGGAGGCCGATCGGCTCGCCCGTCTCGACGTCCTTGAACATGTACTCCTTGCGGCCGAACGGCGTCTGCCAGCGCAGCGGATCGCCGTCCGGCGGCTCGGCCTTGATCGTGTCGGCGCCGAGCTCCGAGAGCATCGAGGAGCACCAGTTGCCGATGATCATCCCCTTGGTCAGGTCGAGGACGCGGACCGTCGAGAGGTACTCGGGTTTCTTGAAGTTCTCGGATCTGCCGGAGCTGTGCCTCCAGCGAAAGGGGGTACTCCTTGGCCTGGTCCGTCAGCCCCGCGTAGACCTCGTCGGGCGTGGGGATCGGAACCGCGGGCCATGGGAGGACCTTCCAGTTCGGAAACGAAGTGCTAGCCATTTCCACCTCCTGTAGTTTGTCGGAAACGAGATCTCTCGAAACGTAACCCGCGAGGCCAGTTCTTGGAATCCCGGCCCCGCGGGCTTTCCCTGTCAACGAGTCTAAAACGTACTGAGGCTAGGCGGCCTCGGCTTTCGGAGGCTTGGCCACGAGCGCCAGGAGGATTCCGACGACGCAGGCGCCCGCCGTGACATACATCGCGTTCGTGAAGGCTCCGGTCTGGGTCTTGATGAAGTCGATCATGAAGGGTCCGCCGACGCCGGCGATGCCCCACGCGGTGAAGAGATACCCGTAGTTCGCGCCGAGCGACTTCGTGCCGAAGTAGTCGGCCGTCAAAGAGGGCATCAGAGCGAGGTATCCGCCGTACGCGAAGCCGACGGCGCAGACGCCCACGAGCCAGAGCGTGAACGTATCGCTGTTGGGGAGGACGAAGACGAAGGCGAGGATGTACAGGATGAAGCAGGCCACGATCGTCTTCGTCCGCCCGAGCTTGTCGGAGACGCTTCCCCAGAAGAGGCGCCCGAGGCCGTTCAGGAGGGCCATCGTCCCCAGCCCGGCGGCGGCCACCGGCGCCGTGAGCTTGGCGACCTGGACGCCGATGGGGACAGCCTGCCCGATGATCATGAGGCCGGCCGCCGCGCCGATGAAGTAGATGAGCCAGAGGATCCAGAACGACCCGGTCTTGATGATCTCGTTCGGCAGGTAGTTCGTCTTGATCACCTGCGCTCCCGGCGCCGGGGCCGGGGGATTCCATCCGGCGGGCTTGTAGCCCGCGGGCGGGACCTTGAAGATGGCCGCCGCGCCGCAGACGAAGATGAGCATGATCGCCGACACGGTGTAGAACGTCGTCGCGATTCCGCTACTGGCAATCATGCTCGAGAGGAGCGGCCCGAAGACGAGCGTCCCGGCGCCGAAGCCGAACACCGCGAGCCCGGTGATCGTGCCTCGTTTGTCCGGGAACCACTTGATGCAGGTGGCGATCGGCGTCACATAGGCGAACCCGACGCCGAGCCCGCCCAGAATTCCGTAGCCGAAGATCAGCCCGCCGAGGTCCTTGTACATCATGCCGGCGACGGCCGCGCCGAGCGCGAGGAGGACCCCGCCGACGATCCCGACTGTCCGCGGCCCGGCCTTGTCCTGCCACCGGCCGGCGATGATCATGCCGACCGCGAAGAAGAAGAGCGAGGCCATGTACGGGTAGCCCGCCTGTTTGACCGTGTAGCCGACCTCCTTCATCAAGGGGCCCCTCACGACGCTGTAGGCATAGAGGATGCCGAGGCACAGCTGCATGACCAGCGCCGCGATGACCATGATCCAGCGATTAGTGACCTTTTCCTCCGCCATGAATCCTCCTTAACGATGTGTCGAGAAAAACGGAATCGTCGGGCTGAGATGTCAGAAGTAAAAGACCTGCATCTGCAGGGTGAATTCGTTCGTCTTGTGGGTGTTCGGGTCGTGCGGGAATTCCCTGTAGGTCCAGGCGAGCTTGAAGTTCAGATTGTTCCCGTACGGGTAGAAGCTCAATCCGGCCTGATAGGCGCGTTTGTTCAGTACCTTGTCCGACGCGTTCAGGTAGTCCTGAAACTGGTAAACCGCGAACGGCTCGAGCTTCAGCTCGCAGATGTAGAAGCCGGCCTCGGCGAAGAAGACGTTCTGTTTGCGGATGCCCGCCGCCGTGAAGAATGTGCTGCCGTCGTACCGGATGAAGTCGCCCTGGAAGGTGAAGGCGTTTTTCTTGCCGACCGGGAGGTTCAGCATGATGTCGCCTGCGAACGAGTTGTAGGTGCTCTGGGTGTCGAAGCCGGCGCCGATGGCGAGGATCTTCTTCGTGGCGAAGTACTGGGTCGTGTAGAACTGGGCCACCTCCACGTCGAAGACGTTGTACTGGAGGCGCCCGGCGTACCGGAAGGAGTTCTTGGCGTTCGCCTGCCGGAAGCCGGAGTAGGCGCCGATCCGGTACTCGAGGTGCTTGTCAAGGAGGAGGCCCTTGAGCTGGAAGCCCGTGTCGCGCCCGATCGACGACTGCGTCGGCGCGCTCTCCTGGAAGGACCAGAGGCCGTAGTCGAGCCCGAGCAGGGCCGCGGCGCTCGAGTTGCAGTCGCGGCAGAGCGGAATCAGGATGAGGCCGCCCTGTATCGCGAACTCCGGGGCGATATCCCACGAGCCGTAGGCGTCGAGGAGCTGGAAGCCGGTGCCGAGCCCCTTCGGGGACTTCCCGAGGTTGGCGTTCTCGGTGTCCATGAAGAAGCTGACGTTCTTCGCGACCTGGCCTCCCATCAGGAACCGGACCCGGCGGATGAAGAGGTTCTGGGCGTAGCCGTTCGTGCCGCCCGTCGCGGTGGCGATCTGCTGCTCGTCCGCCCAGGCCTGAAGCAGCATGCCGAACTTGACGTTGATGGTGTCGCTCACCTTGATGATGGCCTGCGCGTTCGCGGGTACTGCGACTGCCAGAATCGCCACCGTGATCGCCGCGGCAGAGACAAACCGGAATAACGTCCTGTTCCTCTCTCTCATCTTGCCTCCTCTTTCATTGTCGGTTCTCCTTCTGATCGAAGATCCACGCGCAAGGCGAAAACTTGGAGCAGGCATTCAACCCGGCGAACCCGATCCCTTCGTCTGGCATCTCCCCCCGCGCCCGTGCGGACGGTCTCCTGCCGCGGATGGGCGAGAGCCTCCCGAACAGTGGTCCCTGCTCCTTCGTCATCGGAAACTGGCGGGATCATATCGAAGAATCGTCACTGTCAAGGCAGTAATCTGGGAAATCTGATGAAGCAGATGCATTAGGCGGGACTTTCCCGATCGCCTCGCACGCTTTGCCACTGAAGGCGGGGCGGTTAGACTCGGTCCGGCTCGAATGTCGATCTTCGGAAGAGGCGGTCCCTCTACTCCGGACAGGGAAGTGCCGCGCCACGAGACGAGGGCGGCTCTCGTCGGTCCGAAGGTGCGGATCCAGGGCGAGCTGACCGGCGACGAGGACATCGTGCTCGAAGGCCGCGTGGACGGGAGGGTCCACGTTTCGAAGAGCTTCCGCGTCGGCCCCCACGGTCAGGTGCGCGGCGACGTCCAGGCCCTCGTCGTCTCGATCGCCGGCAAGGTCTGGGGGGACGTGAGCGCGACCGAGCGGGTGGAGCTCCTGCCGTCGGGATTTCTGGAAGGAAACATCCGCGCCCCGAAGATCGTCATCTCCGAGGGCGCACAGTTCAAGGGCCGCGTCGACATGGGCGGCCGCTCCGGCCCGGAGGAAGAACCGGGGAGCGGCGGCTCGGGCTGAAAGACGCGCCGCGAAAGGACCTCCGATGAATGCGAACGTCCCCGTCCACCGCAACTGGATCGGCGGCCAGTGGGTGGCCTCCCGGTCCGGGAAGCTGTTCGAGAACCGCAACCCGGCCGACGTCACCGACCTGATCGGCCGGTTCCAGGAGTCCGACGAACGGGACGTGAAGGACGCCGTCGACGCCGCGGCCGAGGCGTACAAGAGCTGGCGCCTGGTGCCGGGGCCGCAGCGCGGCGAGATTCTCTACCGCCTCGGCCAGATCCTGAGGGAGCGGAAGGAGGAATACGCCCGGGCGATGACGCGGGAGATGGGAAAGGTCCTGAAGGAGGCGCGCGGAGACGTCCAGGAGGCCATCGACATGGCCTTCCTGATGGGCGGCGAAGGGCGTCGGCTGCACGGCCAGACGACGCCGTCGGAGCTCCCGAACAAGTTCGCGATGTCGGTCCGGGCGCCGATCGGCGTCTGCGGCTTCATCACCCCCTGGAACTTTCCGATGGCGATCCCGGCGTGGAAGTCGACGGCGGCCCTCGTCTGCGGGAACACGATCGTCATCAAGCCGGCGACCGACACGCCGCATTCCGTCGTCAACTTCGCCCGGGCGCTGGAGGACGCCGGCCTGCCGAAGGGGGTCTTCAACGTCGTGACGGGGAGCGGCTCGAAGGTCGGGAACCCGATCATCAAGGACCCCCGCGTCAAGGTGATCTCGTTCACGGGCTCGACCGCCGTCGGGCAGAAGATCAACGAGGCCTGCGCCCCGACCTTCAAGCACGTCCACCTCGAGATGGGCGGGAAGAACCCGATCATCGTCATGGACGACGCGAACCTCGAACTCGCCGTCGACGGGGCGATCTGGGGGGCCTTCGGCACGAGCGGACAGCGATGCACGGCGTCGTCCCGGCTCATCGTCCACCGGAAGGTCGCCCGGAAGTTCACGGAGAGGCTCGCGGAGCGCGCGAAGGCGCTGAAGGTCGGGAACGGCCTCGACGAGAGCGTCGACATGGGGCCGGCCGTCAACGAAAGCCAGCTCGACACCGTCCTCGACTACATCTCGATCGGAAAATCCGAGGGGGCGAAGCTCGTCGCGGGCGGGGAGCGGCTCTCGGGGAAGGGCTACGACAAAGGGTGGTTCGTCGCGCCGACGGTCTTCGGCGACGGCAACCGGAAGATGCGGATCGCCCGGGAGGAGATCTTCGGCGCCGTGACCGTCGTGATCCCCGTCGGCTCGCTCGAGGAGGCGATCGACGTCGCGAACGACAGCGACTACGGCCTCTCCTCGGCGATCTTCACGCAGGACGTCAACAAGGCCTTCATCGCGATGCGCGACCTCGAAGCGGGGATCTTCTACGTGAACCTCCCGACCATCGGCGCCGAGACCCACCTTCCGTTCGGCGGGACCAAGCAGACCGGGAACGGCCACCGGGAGGCGGGCGAGGCGGGCCTCGACGTCTTCAGCGAGTGGAAGTCGATCTACGTCGACTATTCGGGGACGATCCAGAAGGCGCAAATCGACGTTCCGGACCAGCCCGTCGTGAAGACGAAGAAGCGCTGATCAGTCGATCTTGCGGGCCTTCCGGTAGGCCGGGAGCGCGGCGGCGAGGACCTGTACGGCGTCGCGCAGGTCCTCGTCCTTGAGGACGTACGCGATCCGCACCTCGTCCTTCCCGAGCCCCGGCGTCACGTAGAAACCGCTCGCCGGAGCGACCATGACGGTCTTCCCGTCGAGCGAGAAGTCCGACAGGAGCCAGGCGGCGAAGTCGTCGCTGTCTTTGATCGGGAGCCTCGCCACGAAGTAGAAAGCCCCTTCGGGTTTTCGGAGGAAGACGCCGGGGATCTTCGAGAGCCCCTGGTAGAGCGTGTCGCGCCGCTTCTGGTACTCGGCGACGACGCCTTGGTAGTAGTCGGGCCCCAGCTCCAGAGCGGCCGGAGCGATGAACTGGGCGAGGCCCGGGGGCGAGAGGCGCCCCTGCGCCATCCGGTTGCAGGACCCTGCGATGTCGGCGTTCCGGGTCACGAGGGCGCCGAGCCGGATGCCGCAGGCCGAGAACCGCTTCGACAGGGAGTCGACGACGATGACTTCGTCCTCGAATCCGGCGAGCGAAAGGGCGCTGACGGACTTCAGCCCGTCGTAGAGGAACTCCCGGTAGACCTCGTCGCAGACGAAGAAGAGGCCGTGGTCCCGGCAGAACTCCGCGACGACGAGGAGTTCCTCCCTCGAGCAGACCGTTCCCGTCGGATTATTCGGGTTGCAGAGGAGGACGACGCGGGTTTTCGCCGTCAGGGCCTTTTCCCACTCCTCCCGGCCCGGCAGGTGAAAGCCGTCCTCCCCGTGCGTGACGATCGGGTGGAGCGTCAGCCCGGCCATCGTCGCGAACGACCGGTAGTTCGTGTAGAAGGGCTCGACCGTCAGGATCTCGCCTCCGGGGTCCGCACAGGCCATGAAGGCGAAGAGGAGAGCCTCGCTGCCGCCCGTCGTCGCGAGGATCTCGTCCTTCCGGAGGGTGATGCCGAGGTTCCCGTAGTAGGCGACGAGGAAGTCGAGGTACTCGGGCGTGCCGTTCGAGGGAGAGTAGGCGTAGGTCTTGTCCTTCAGCTGGGAGAGGCGGCGACGCATCGGCTCCGGCGTCTCGAGGTCCGGCTGGCCGATGTTCAGGTGGAGGACTTTCACGCCGCGCTCCCTCGCCTCGTTGGCGAGGGGCATCAGCTTGCGGATGGGAGAGGCCGGCATCGCGGTTCCGCGGGCGGAGATCTTCGGGGCGACGGTCGTGCTCATCGGGCCCAGATTACATCGCCTTCGGGGCGGAGGGAGCCGGAAGGCCGGCCAAGCCGAGGAGGCCCGAAATGTCGGCCGGAAGGGGAGCGACCAGCTCCAGCCGGCGGCCCGTGGCCGGATGGTCGAACGCGAGCCGCCAGGCGTGAAGCGCCTGCCGGGGGAATGTCCGGCAGGCCTCGCGCAGCGCCTCGTCCCGGATGCCTTTCCAGCGAGGCGAGCCGTAAACCGGGTCGCCGACGATCGGCAGGTTGATCGCCTTCAGGTGGACCCGGATCTGGTGCGTGCGTCCGGTGACGAGCGTGCACTTCAGGAACGAGAGGCCGGCGAGGTGCCCGAAGATTCAGAGAGGATTTCGTAGAGAGTGGTGAAGAGTCGCGCCCTTCGAGTCCTTCGACGTCGTCATCCGCTTGCGGTCGCGCGGGTCGCGGCGGACTTTGAGGTCGATTCGGCCCTTTCTTCAGCGGTGGCCTTCCCATAGACCAGCAGCCAGATACTCCTTTTCCAGGCCTCTTTCCTTCATGGCTTTTCCCAGCACGGACAGCGCCGCTCCGACTTCGCGATCACGAGAACGCCCGGACGTGTCCTTGTCGAGCCGGTGGACGAGGCCCGGACGCTCCGGGTCGCCGGCCCATTGCTTCGCGCGGAAGAGGAGCGCGTTCACGAGGGTCCCGTCCCGATGCCCGACGGCGGGGTGGACGACGAGGCCCGACGGCTTGTCGAGAGCGAGGAGGTGCTCGTCCTCGTAGAGGACCGACAGCGGGATCTCCTGAGGCTCGATCCCGGGCTTCGGCGGCGGAGGAGGCGGAAGAACGACCTCGAGGAGGTCGCCGGCGAGGATCTTCTCGGAGGGCTTCGCCGCCGCGCCGTTCCTCGTCACGAGGCCGGCGCCGATCCATTCCTGGATCTTCGTCCGGGTGGCCTCCGGGAGGTCCGCGAGATGGCGCTGGAGGACGCGGTCGAGGCGCTCCCGGTCGTCGCCTCGGTCGGCGTGGACGAGGCGGCGCCCGCCGCTCACGGCCTCAGGCCGCCGCGCCGTCGGGGGGCGCTTTCTTCCGGTTCAGGAGCCAGATCGAGAGGGCCGCGACGACCCCGGCGAGCGCGATGAGCTGCGAGGTCGAGACGGCACCGTTCAGAACGGATCCCCGCGGGTCACCACGGAAGAACTCGATCGTCCCCCGGAGGAGCGCGTAGAGCCCGAGGTAGGTCGCGAAGATCTGGCCCCGGAAGCGGGCCTTTCCGAGGGCGACGAGGAGCGCGCAGAGCACGAGCAGACCCGCCGCCTCGTAGAGCTGCGTCGGGTGGAGCGGGACGTTGAGGGGAACGCCGACGTTCCGCTCGGCGGCCGGGTCGGTGAACGTGATCGCCCACGGCAGGTGGCACTCGCGTCCCCAGCAGCATCCCGCAGCGAGGCAGCCGAGCCGGCCGATGGCGTGGCCGAGCGCGACCGACGGCGCCGCCATGTCGGCGAAGGTCCAGAATCCGATCGCTTTCTTCCGGAGCATGACGGCGAGCGCGACGACGGCGCCGAGCAGCCCGCCATAGAAGACGCCGCCCGACCGGAGGAACTCGACGAAGCCGTCCCACGAGGTCAGGTAGCGCGGCCCTTCCACGACGAGGAGGAGGAGCTTCGCGCCGAGCAGCCCGGCCAGAAGGAGCCAGATCGCGACGTCGGCGGCCGCGTCCGGCGAGACGCCGTAGGCCGGAGCGCGGCGCCGGAGCAGCCAGAGGGCCGCGAGGAAGCCGGAGGCGAGGAGAACCCCGTACGTCGGGAGGGCGAACGAGCCGATGCGGAGCAGTTCGGGATGCACGGGCTTCCTTTTCTCAGGCCTCCGCCGAGCCCGCCGAGGAGGCGCGCTCCGGGTCGGGGCGGCGGAAGGCGTCCCAGGCGAGGAGGACGACGCCGACGGTGATCGCGCTGTCGGCCACGTTGAACGAGGGCCACTCGTGGCTCCCGGCGTAGAAGCGGAGGAAGTCGGTGACGGATTCGAAACGGATCCGGTCGACGAGGTTCCCGACGGCCCCACCCGAGATGAAGGCGAGCGACGCCTGGAGGACGGTGTCGTGGGCCGGCGTCCGGAAGGCGTAGACGACGACGCCGATGAAGACCGCCGCCGCGACGAGCGTGAGGATCGCGGTCCGCCCCGGGAGCGCGGAGTCGTTGAAGAGTCCGAACGCCGCGCCGGTGTTCTTCACATGAGTGAGGTCGAAGAACCCCGGGATGACGCTGATGGTGGCGTGGAGCGGGATCCGGGCGTTCACGAGGGCCTTCGTCACCTGATCGAGCCCGATGATGGCGAGCGAAACGCCGAGAAAGACGAGACGCCGAGCGCGCGCGTCGCGGAGGAAGTGGCCCACGCGGTCGATTGTACGGGTCACGCCGGGGGCGTCGGCGAGGCGACGACGGCCCGGCAGCGGGCGCAGGCGCCTTCCGGCCCGACGTCCGTCCGGACCTGCCAGCAGCGCGCGCACTTCGTGCCGTCGGCGGGGCGGACGACGACGGCCTTCGCCCCGCCCTCTCGCACGACCGACGGTGTACCAAAGACGCCGGCGAGTTCTTCTTCTGTGAAGGAAAGAACGGCGAGAGCCTCGTCGACGGCGCCGCCTCGCCCAACCGCGACCGTCGCCTGGGATGCGGACCCGACCTTTCCCTCTCTGCGGAGCGGCTCCAGGGCCTGCAGGAACTCCGCCCGAAGCGCGAGGATGCGCCCCCATGCCTCTCTTTCACTCGAAGAAATCTCGGGGAGCTGGAGGTCTTTCCAGCTTCTCAGGAAAAGCGCGGAGGGATCGGACGCGTTCCCCGGGATCGCCTCCCAGATCTCCTCCGCCGTGAACGGGCAGACCGGAGAGAGGGCGGTGGCGATCGTCTCGACGAGCCGGAAGGCCGCGGTCTGCGCCGAGCGGCGGACGGGATCCGAGGGGGCGAGCACGTAGAACGCGTCCTTGCGGACGTCGCACCAGAAGGCCGAAAGATCCGTCGTCACGAGCTCGAGGAGGCGCCGCACGACGCCGTGGAACTCGTAGCGCTCGTAGGCTTCGCTCGCCTCCGACGCGAAACGCGCCGCGGCGTCGAGGACCCACCGGTCGATCGGCTCGAGGCGGGCGTCGGGAACGGCGTCCGACGCGGGGTCGAAGTCGAAGAGGTTTCCGAGGAGGAACTTCGCCGTGTTGCGGATCTTCCGGTAGGCCTCGGCCGTCCGGGCGAGGATCTCCTTCGAGAGCGGGTCGTCGTTCGTGTAGTCGAGCGATGCCACCCAGAGCCGGATCACGTCGGCCCCGTCGGTCTTCAGGAGGTCCTGCGGCTCGATCGTGTTGCCGAGCGACTTCGACATCTTCCTGCCGTCGCCCGCGACGACGAAGCCGTGCGTCAGGACGACGTCGTACGGAGCGCGGCCGGTGAGGGCGACCGACGTCAGCAACGACGACTGAAACCAGCCGCGGTGCTGGTCGTGTCCCTCGAGGTACATCACCGGGACGGCCGGGTCGGCCGTGTACGGGTCGGCGAGCCCGTAATCGCCCGAGCGAAGGACCGCGGCGTGCGACACGCCGGAGTCGAACCAGACGTCGAGGATGTCCTTCAGCTTCTCGAACGTCGTCCCGCCGCACTGCGAGCAGGACGCGGACGGAGACGGCGAAGACGACGGCGAGGAAGATCTTCCTCAGAAAGTAGGACGGGGGGAACGCATCGTCGTACCAGGCGTTCGCCGCCGTGCTCGCGAAATGTCTCTCCGACCCTTTCGAAGAACTCTTTCCTCTCGCGTTTCACTTCTTCGGTGACGTTGCCCGCGACGGTCGGGAAATGGCTTTCGACGCCCCTCTTCTTGCAGTCCGTGCAGCGAAGGAACGTGATCGGCGAGCCCCAGCGGCGCTGCCGGGAGATCGTCCACTCGAGCCGGTTGTCCACCATGGCACCAATCCGGTTCTCGCTGTAGGAGGGGACCCACGTGACGCGGTCGTGGATCTCGCCGAGCGCCCTGTCGCGGAGGGCGGCGAGGTCGATGAACCACTGGTGCGTCGCCCGGAAGATGACGGGGTTCTTGCAGCGCCAGCAGTGCGGGTAACTGTGGGGAGCCTTCGACTTCGCGAGGAGCTTCGCGCCCGAGGGGTCGCCGGCCTCGAGCGCGGCGAGAACGGCCGTGCTGGCATCGTCGGACGGGATCCTCGGGGAGACGACGCGCCGGCCGCGCAGGGCCTCCGGGGCGTGGAGGTCGTAGTAGCCCGCCTCGTCGACGGGGCAGAGCGCCGGGTCGTCCACCTTGAAGCCGGACCGCCTCACGACCTCGTAGTCGTCGCGCCCGTGCCCCGGAGCCGTGTGAACGAGGCCCGTGCCATCCGTCGTCGACACGTGCTCGCCAACGAGGAAGCCGAAGTTCACACCGTCGAGGTCGAAGGGACGGCGGTATCGGAGTCTTCCGGCGAGCTCGGAACCGATGCGGCGGGACGCGTCGTCCCTTTCGACCGACGCCGGAGCCCAGCCGAGCGCCTTGGCGACGGCATCCACGAGCGGCTCGGCGACGAGAAACCGCTCGTCCGGATCGCCGGAAGGACTTCTGCGAATGAGGACGTACGGAATGTCCGTACCGAGCGCGACGGCGCGGTTCGCCGGCAGCGTCCACGGCGTCGTCGTCCAGATGATGGCGTTCAGCTTCGAAGCACGGCCGACGAAGTCGGCTGCCGGCCAGACGGCCTTCACGGAGTCCGGATCGAGAGGAAGGGCGACGTAGATCGACCAGTCGGTCTTGTCCTCGTACTCGATCTCGGCTTCGGCCAGCGCCGTCCGGTCGTGGACGCACCAGAGGACCGCCTTGAAGCCGAAGCTGACGAGACCCTTCTCGACGAACGTCCCGAACGCCCGGGCGATCTCGGACTGGTACGAGAAGTCCATCGTCCGGTATGGGGCGTTCCAGGCGCCCAGCACGCCGAGCCGCTTGAAGTCGGCCCGCTGGACGTCGATCCACTTCTCCGCATACGCGCGGCACGCCTGGCGGATCGCGACGTCGCTCATCTCCCGCTTCTTCGGCCCGAGCTCCTTGTCCACTTTCAGCTCGATCGGGAGGCCGTGGCAGTCCCAGCCCGGCACGTACGGGGCGTCGAAGCCGGCGAGCGTCTTCGACCGGACGACGAGATCCTTCAGGATTTTGTTCATCGACGTCCCCATGTGGATGCTCCCGTTCGCGTACGGGGGGCCGTCGTGCAGGAGGAAGACGGG
Source organism: uncultured Acidobacteriota bacterium (assembly GCA_963721385.1). Lineage (GTDB taxonomy): Bacteria > Acidobacteriota > Thermoanaerobaculia > UBA5066 > UBA5066 > DAOMFB01. The sequence continues at coordinate 168,730 of CAVRJB010000016.1, read as the reverse complement.
GCGCCCCTTCCGGGCGGCCCGGATCCGGCCGTAGAGATCCTCCGTCTCCCACCGGGAAAGCCTCGGGGGCTCCCGCCTCGGGAGATCCCCCTTCATGGGGAAATCCGTCTTCGGAAGGAGGAGGGTGGTCTTCCAGTCGCGCTCGACCATCTGAGGGCGCGAAGGGTACCCGTCGGTGTGGCACAGGGCAAGCCGGCGATTCTCCGCCATGTACACTTCGCGCCCGATGAGCGCGGAGCCGGTCCGGACGGGCGTCGTGGGATGCGGCTACCTCGGCCGCCACCACGCGCGGATCCTCTCCGACCTCGAAGGCTCCTCGCCGGCCGGCTTCGTCGAGCCCGACGACGCGAAGGCCGCGGAGATCGAAAGCGCGTACGGCGCGAGGGGAATGGTCCGGCGCCGCTCGGTCGCGGAGCTGCTCCTCGCCGGTGCGAAGGCGGTCGTCGTCGCCTCGCCGACGTTGACGCACGCGCCGCTGGCGGAGGAGCTCCTCGTCGGGGGCGCCGACGTCATGGTCGAAAAGCCGATTACGACGACGCTCGACGAGGCCGACCGGCTCGTCGCCCTCGCGCGGGCGGGGAAGCGCGTCCTGCAGATCGGCCACATCGAGCGGTTCAACCCGGCCGTGGCCGCGGTCCGTCCTCTCGTCACCGACGTCAAGTTCATCGAGGCTCACCGGCTCGGCGTTTTCGTGCCGCGGGCCCTCGACGTCGACGTCGTCCTCGACCTCCTCGTCCACGACCTCGACATCGCCCTCGACCTCGTGGGGAAGCCGGTCGTGGAGATCCGGGCGGTGGGGATCCCGATCCTCTCCGAGAAGATCGACATCGCCTCGGTCCGCCTCCTCTTCGAGGGGGGGTGCGTCGCGAACCTGACGGCGTCGCGGGTCTCGCAGGAGAAGACCCGGAAGTTCCGCTTCTTCCAGCCCGACTGGTACTTTTCCATCGACACGCAGGCGCGAGACGTCACGGCCTTCCGGCTGGACCGGATCACGGGGGCGCCACGGATCGTCGAGTGGCCGGTCCCGGTGGCTTCCGCCGACCCGCTGACGGCGGAGGACGCCGCGTTCCTCAAGGCCTGCCGCGAACGGTCGGAGCCCGAAGTGACCGGCGAGGCGGGGAGGGCTGCGCTGAAGCTGGCTCTCGACATCCTCGCCGAGATGCGGAGGGGAGCCTGAGCGGAGGACGGCGGATCGGACTCGTCGGAGGCTCGGGCCTCTACGGGCTGCCCGGGCTGGTCGCGACGGAGGAAATCCTGCTCGAGACGCCGTTCGGCGAGCCTTCGGACGCCTGGGTCCTCGGCGAACTCGCGGGCGTGCCCGTCGCCTTTCTCGCGCGGCACGGCCGGCGGCACCGCCTCCTGCCGTCGGAAATCAACTACCGGGCGAACGTCTGGGGTTTCCGCAAGCTGGGCTGCCGGTACCTGTTGTCGGCCTCGGCCTGCGGTTCCATGAAGGACGCCTACCGGCCGACCGACATCGTCCTCCCGGATCAGTTCCTCGACCTGACCAAGCGGCGCGCCTCGTCGTTTTTCGGGGACGGCTGCGCTGCCCACGTCTCGCTGGCCCACCCGGTCTCGGAAATTCTGCTCGACGCGCTCGAGGCGGCGGGGCAGGAGGAGAAGGCCGTCGTCCACCGCGGTGGCGTCTACCTCTGCATGGAAGGCCCGCAGTTCTCGACGCGGGCGGAATCGTTCCTTTACCGGTCGTGGGGCGTCGCCGTCATCGGCATGACGAACGGGACGGAGGCGAAGCTCTGCCGTGAGGCGGAGATCGCCTACGCCTCGATGGCCCTCGTGACCGACTACGACTGCTGGCACGAGGAGGAGGCCGCCGTCACGGTGGAGACGATCCTCGAGGTGCTGAAACAGAACGCCGCGACGGCGAACCGGGTCCTCGCGTCGGCGGTGCGGCGGCTCGACCCGGATCGCCCCGCGCCGGAGCACGACGCCCTCCGCTTCGCGGTCCTGACCCGCCGGGAGGACGTCCCGCCCGCAACGCGGGAGCGGCTCTCCCTCCTGATGGAGGGCCATTGGAGATGAGACCCGGACGGATCGTGGTCACGGGATCGGTCGCCTACGACTACCTGATGACCTTCCCCGGCAGGTTCCTCGACGTCGTCGTCCCCGACCGGATGCACCGCCTTTCCGTCTCGTTCCTGGTCGACGAGATGCGGAAGGTGCGAGGTGGCGTCGCTCCGAACATCGCCTACGGCCTCGCCCTCCTCGGCGAGAAGCCCCTCATCCTCGCGGCGGCGGGCTCGGACGCGGCCGACTACCGCGCGTGGCTCGGGGAGGCGGGCGTGGACGTCTCGGGGTTCGTCCTCCACGGCGACGTCTTCACGGCCTCGTTCTTCGTCTCGACAGACCGGGATCAGAACCAGATCGCGACGTTCTACGCCGGGGCGATGGCGAAGGCGCGCGAGATCTCGTTCCGCGCCTTCGATCCCGAGGGGATCGGCCTCGCCGTCATCGCGCCGAACGACCCGGGGGCGATGGACGCCTATTCGAAGGAGTGCCGGGAACTCGGCATCCCGTTCCTCTACGACCCGAGCCAGCAGGTCGCGCGCCTCTCGGCGGAGGATCTCCTCATCGGGCTCGACGGCGCCTCGATCCTGATCGGGAACGAGTACGAGTTCGGGATCATCGAGAAGAAGACGGGCCTCTCCGAGGCCGAGATCCTCTCTCGCGTCCCCGTCGTGATCGTGACGCGCGGGGAGGAGGGCTCCACGATCGCCCTCCGCGGTGGCACCGCCGAGATCCCGGACGGAGCGATGACGCTCCGGATCCCGCCGGCCCGCCTGCAGGGGACTGCGGTCGACCCGACGGGCGTCGGCGACGCGTTCCGGGCCGGCCTTCTCGCGGCCCGCCGCAAGGGGCTCCCGTGGGACGTCGCGGGGCGCGTTGGAAGCGTCGCGGCGGTCTACGCCCTGGAAACGCTCGGCTCCCAGCCGGCGCCGTACACGCGGGCCGACTTCCTTGCGCGGTACCGCGAGAACTTCGGCGCGGACGGGGTCCACGGGGAGATCGGGAAGCTGGCACAGCCGTGAGGGCCTGCTAGACTTCTGTCCGCATGTCGGCACCGATCGAAGGAAACCTCAACGCCAAGGGCCGCCGCTTCGGCATCGCCGCTGCGCGGACGAACGACCTCGTCGTCTCCCGGCTTCTCGACGGAGCTCTCGACGCTTTCCGCCGGCACGGCGCCGGCGAGGAGGATGTCGTCGTCGTCCGGACCGCGGGCGCCTGGGAGATCCCGCTCGCGCTCCGCGACCTCGCCCGACTCGGCCGCTTCGACGCGCTCGTCGCGCTCGGCGCCGTCATTCGCGGCGGGACGCCGCATTTCGAGTACGTCGCCTCCGAGGTGACGAAAGGCGTCTTCCAGGTCTCCCTCGAGGTCGACCTCCCGATCGCGTTCGGCGTCCTGACGTGCGACTCGCTCGAGCAGGCGCTGGAGCGGGCCGGGGCCAAGCACGGCAACAAGGGTTTCGAGGCAGCGATGGCGGCCATCGAGTCGGCCGACCTCCGCGCTCGGCTGAAAGGCGGAGCCGGCCGAAAGGGCCAGTAGGCCGGGAAGGCCATCCATGAGCGGGCGCCGCCGCAAGGCCCGGGAGCTCGCTCTTCAGCTCCTGTACCAGAACGATCTCGCCGGCACGGCGCCGGAGGAGATGTTCGCCCACACCGAGGAGTTCGTGGAGGCGAGGCCCGAGGTGCAGGAGTACGCGGCGCGACTCGTGATCGGGACGATCGGGCGGAAGAAGGAGTTGGACTCCCGGCTCTCCGAGAGGTCCGAGCACTGGAGGCTCGGCCGGATGCCGGCCGTCGACCGCAACCTCCTGCGGCTGTCCCTCTTCGAACTGCTCTACGAGGACGGGACTCCGGACGCCGTCGTCATCGACGAGGCGGTCGAGATCGCCAAGAAGTTCTCGACCCCGTCTTCGGGCTCGTTCGTGAACGGCGTCCTGGACGCCATCCGCCGAGCCGAGTTCGGTCCGAAGAACCCGGCGCGCGCCGGCGTCCTTCTCGTCGCGGCGTCGCTCCTTTCGCTGGTGGCGGGGGCAGCGCCGCCGGAATCTTCCCGCGAGGACGCCCGCTACGCTCTTTCGGGTCCGGCGCCCTGGAAGTGGGTCCAGCCCGTGGAGAGCGCCGGCTACCGCGTCGTCCTGTCCAGCCCGGACGGCACGCATCTCGAGGCGACCGTCGAGATCGACGCCGACCTCCTTTCGGACGACGCCGCGCTCCCGATCGCGCGCGAGGGCTTGCCGCCGGACGCGCTTGCCGCGCTCGACGAGCCGCGGCCGGCCGACCCGGAGGCTGACGCGCTTTCGCGGAGGTTGCTGGCCGGCTGCCGGTCCGCTCTCGAGGCGGTGGAGCGGGTGATTGGTTTCGCCTCGCACGAAATCCGCTACTCCCTGCCGAACGCCGAGCCGGAGAGTGCCGGCGGCGTCCTTCGCTCCGGGCGCGGCTCCTGCGTCGGACGCTCGCTCCTGGCCGAGGACCTCCTCGTCCGTGCCGGAATCCCCGCACGGCAGGTGACCGGCCTCCTCGTTGCTTCCGGTCCCGGCGAGCTGACCCCGGAGTCGCGTCCCGCTTACAACTCGGCGCTCGGCGGAGTCCGGCACCGGTGGATCGAGGCCTTCGTCCCGGGCCTCGGCTGGATTCCGTCCGACCCCGGAGGGCTCGCGAACCGGCTGACGTCGCGCCACCTTGCGCTGACGGGCCAGCCAGCCCACGGCTCTTCCGTCCTGACGATCACGCGGTCGGCCGAGCTCGAGAGGCCAGCGGTCTCGGGCGGCCGGACCGACGCGTTGCTGGCCCGGCCGCGAGGCGCACCGCTCCTCGTCCGGAACGAGTCGTCACCCGGCGGCGGGGCCGTCGCGCTGGCGCCGCTCGAAGGCGGCGAAGCTGCGCAGGCCGGCCAGGGGACGAGGCTTCTCAGGACCGGGACGTCGACGGCGCGATTCGAGCGGGTTTCCGCCGGCGAGTACCGTGTGGTCTGGCGGCGCCCCGACGGGCAGGTGGAAGCGGCGTCGATCCGGGTGCAGGGACCCGCGACCGTCAACCTCGTTCCATCGGCGGCACCGGCTCGCTGACGCGATGTCCGATGGCGAAGCCTGAGCCCGTCCGCGCGCTCGTCGTCGCTCCTTCCGAAGCACTCCGGATTCTCATCGGCGACGCGCTCCGCTCCGCCGGAGCGTCATGCGGGCGCACCGTCGACGTCACGGAGGTGGCCGACGGTTTTCTCGCGCTGGCCCGGATCGGGCGTGAAACGTTCGACTTCGTGATCGCCGACCTCGACCTTCCGGTTCTCCCGGCGGACGAGCTCATCCGGTTCCTCCGGGCCCGGCCCGAGCAGGCGTCGCTGCCGGTCGTGGCCGTTGGGGCCGACGCCTCGGAGGGCGACGCCCGCCTCCTCGGCGGTGCCGCACTCGCGCCCTCCCCGTTTACGCCGGAGATTCTGCTTGCCGCGCTGGCCCGCGCCGGATTCCGGTTCGGAGAGGAGACGTGACGGGCGCGGATGTCCGGCCCGGCATCCTCGGTGAGCTCTCGTCGCCGAATCCTGCCGACCGGTGGAGGGCGGCGGCGGCGCTCGGCGACTCCGGCGGTTCGGACGCTGACGCCCTTCTCGTGGGCCTCCTCGGCGACGGCGACTACCGGGTCCGCGAAGCCGCCATCTCGGCCCTCGGCCGTCGACTCGGTCCCCGGATGGCCGAGGCCTGCGCGGCATCCCTTCGCGACGCCCGATCGCCCCTCGCCCGGGCCGCAGCCGCCGAGGTGCTGGCGCGCGGCGGCGAGGCCGGGCGGGCCCGGCTCCTCGGGCTGATCTCGGGCGAGGCGCCGGCGGTTCGGCGCGCCGCGGCCCGGGCCCTGCCCGGACGCGACGCGGACGCGCCGACGGCGATGGCTCTGGAAGCCGCGATGCGGCTGGAGTCGGACGCCGGGGTGCGAGCCGAGCTTGTCGCGGCGCTCGGCCGAACGAAGCTTCCGGAGGCTGTCTCGTGCCTGTTGATGGAGGCCGAGGGCCCGTCCGGGTGGCTCGCCGTCCACGCAGCCGTCGCCCTCGGCGAGCTCGGGGTTCCGGCGATCGGCGCGCGCCTTCTCGCGCTCCTTCCCGAGCCGGGCCTTCGTGACGCCGTCCTCTCCGCCCTCGCGAAGCTCCCCGGCGCGGCGGTCGCGGAGGAACTGGCGCGCCGGGCCGCGGCGGGCGAGGCGGACGTCCGCCTTCTCGGCGCCCTCTCGGTGGCCGCCGAATCGACTCCGCAGGAGGCCGTGCGGAGGCTCTCGAGGCTCTGGCCCGGGGCGGCGGGCGTTCTCCGGCCTCGCCTCCAGGACGGGACCCGGGCGCCGGCGGAACGTCGGCGCGCGGCGGTCCTGATGGCGCGTCTCGACGTCGCGGACGCGGCCGCCGCCATCGTCGACGCTGGAAGCGCCCTCGGAAGCTTCGACGCGCTGCGGCTTCTTCCGGCCGAACGCTATCCGGAAGCCGTCGGAGCGGCCCTCCGGACCACGAACCCGGAGGCGGCTCTCGCCGTCCTCGCGATCCCGACGCGATCGTCCGCGCGGGCGTCTCTGGCGATTCTCCTGTCGCATCCTTCGCCCGCCGTGCGATCCGCCGCGCTGGGACGCCTCCCGCTCGGTTCGGCGCCGCTGTCCGATCTCGTCGGCATCCTCGCGGAGGAGCGCCACGAATCCTCTCTCGCCGCCGCCTTCACGCTTGCGGCCGAGGCGGGAGGGGCAGCGGCGGAGCGGGCGCGGGCCTGCCGAAGCGCGCTGATCGACCGGGCTGGCGGCGCTGACGGCCCGGGCCGGGCTGCGGCGGTCCGCGCACTGGCTCGGATCGAGGATGCGGGAGTGCGGCCGGCGGTCGCGGCGGCGCTCCAGTCGGCCGATCCTTCCGTCCGGGAGGCGGCCGCGGCCGCCTCCGGCTTCGTGCGCGGCATCCGGGAAGAGGATCTTCGGGCGCGCCTCCGCGACGACGAGGCCGCGGTTCGGGCGGCCGCGCTCCGGAGCCTCTCGCGGCGCGCCGAGCGCCGCACGGGAAGCGTGAGCCTCGAGCGGAAGGACCTGTTGCCTCTCCTCGCGGAGGACCCCGTCGTCGCCTCGGCGGCCGCGGCAGCGCTCGTGGCTGTCGCGGGACCAACCCGGCCACGTCTCGTGCGGGAGATGCTGGCCCAGCGGGGCCCCGTCCGGCGCGGAGCCGTCGAAGCGATCCCGGCGACGCGCGACGCGCTGGCGGCCGAGGCCGTGGCTCCCGCCGCCACGCACGAGGACCCGGAGACGGCGCGGCTCGTGCTCCGCGCCATGGCTGTCGCGCGGGCCGACGTCGCCGAGAAGGCGCTCGCGGAGGGCCTGCGAGACGACCGCGCCGACGTCCGGATCGCCGCCGCCGCCGCGATGCTCGAGCGCCCCTCGCCCGCGTCGGGAAACAGTGAGCTGCCGCAGGCGCTCGCGGAAGCGCTGGCGCATGAGACCGACCGGGCGGTCCTCGAGGCGCTCTTCGCAGCCATTCCCGTCGCGGGAGGGAGGAGCTGCCTGGAGCCGGTCGTGCGCCGCCTGGGCGGTGCGGAGCCGTCCCGGGCGGGCGACGCTGCAATCGAGGCGCTTGCGCAGCGCTTTCCCGAGGAGGCGCGGCGTTTCTGGGCGTCGGCACCTTCCCGCTCGGCGGGGCGCCTGTCGCGCGCGCTCGCCGTGGCGTCAGGGGCCCGCCCCGCGTCAGGGAAGGCGACCGGCCTCCCCGACGGCGTCTTCCGGCTCTTCGCCGGGCTCGTCCACCGGCGGACGGGGCTGGCGCTCCCGCCGTCCGGGAAAGGCCGCCTGGAGCTTCTGCTCTGGGCGGAAGCGCGCGCCGCCGGCTCGTTCCCGCGGCTCTTCGCCATCCTGCGCGAATCGGCCGTCGAGAGCCCGCCTTTCGGGCGTCTCCTCGACGCGGTCGCGCCGCCTGGCCCGGGGTTCTTCTCGGACGAGCCCACTCTCCGGGCCCTCGCGGCGGAGATCCTCCCGGAGAGGCGTCTCTCGAGGGGACCCGCCGGGTCGCTCGACGTCTGGTGGGTCGGCTGCGGAGCGGGCGAAGGCCCGTACTCGCTCGCGATGCTCCTCGGCGAACAGGGACCGGCAACGGAAGGGGAGGTGCGGATCAAGGCCTCAGGACTCTCCCCGGGCGCGATCCACCTCGCGGAGGCCGCGACGTACGCCCGGCACGCCCTCGAGGCGGTGAGCGCCGCGAGGCGGGAGAGCCACTTCGAAGCCACCGCCAACGGCATGTTCCGGGTGCGCGAGCCCGCCCGGGCCCTCGTCCGCTTCTCGATTCGGGGCCTTTTCGACGAGCCCCGCGGCGGCGCCCGCTACGACGCCATCGTCTGCCCGACGCTCCTTCCGTCGCTGGACGAAGGGGTTCGGCGGCGCGCGGTGGAGACGCTTGCCGGGTTTCTGAAGCCCGGCGGCTACCTTCTTCTCGGGGTGGGGGACGGACCGACCGTGGCCGGAACGTCCCTCACGCTCGTCCGCCTCGGAGCCTCCATCGCCTGGCGGCGATGAGGGCCGCGATTCGTCTACACTCCGGTTCTTTCATGAGCCGGAGCGAAGAGATCCTCGCGATCGAAAAGAAATGGCAGGCGCGGTGGGAGACGGACCGCGCCGCGTTCGTCGACACCGCCGACCCGAGAACGACCGGCACGTACCTTCTCGTGATGCTGCCGTACCCCTCGGGGGACCGGCTCCACGTCGGGCATGCGCGGACCTACTTCCTGACGGACGCCCTCTTTCGCTATCTGAAGCAGCGCGGCAAGACCGTCTTCAACCCGATGGGCTGGGACGCGTTCGGCCTGCCGGCCGAGAACTACGCGATCCAGAAGGGGATCCACCCGCGCACCTCGACGCTCGCGAACATCTCGGCGATGAAAGAGCAGTTCCGGGCGTGGGGCGTCCTCTACGACTGGACGAAGGAAGTGACGACATGCGAGCCGGAGTACTACCGGTGGAACCAGTGGTTCTTCCTCCGGATGTTCGAAAAGGGCCTCGCGGTCAGGAAAAAGTCGCCGGTCAACTGGTGCCCGTCCTGCCTCACCGTCCTCGCGAACGAGCAGGCGGAAGGGGGCCTTTGCGAGCGCTGCGGGACTCCCGTCGTCCAGAAGGAGCTCGAGCAGTGGTTTCTCCGGATCACCGAGGAGGCTGATTCGCTTCTCGACGGGCTCGAGGCCCTCGGCGGCTGGCCCGAGAAGGTCCGGACGATGCAACGGAACTGGATCGGAAAGTCAGTGGGCGCCGACCTCGACTTCGAGATCCCGTCCCTCGGCGAAAGCGTCCGTGTCTTCACGACGCGCCCGGACACCGTCTACGGCGCGACGGCGCTGATCCTCGCGCCCGAGCACGGGCTCGTGCCGCGGCTGCTCGCGGGAAACCCGGAGCGCGCGGCGCTCGAGGCGTGGGTCGCATCCGTCAGGAGCCAGCAGCGGATCGACCGGGAAGCCGAGGGCGCCGAGAAGGACGGCCGCTTCACGGGGCGGACGGCCATCAACCCCTTCACGGGAGAATCGATCCCGGTCTGGCTCGCGAACTTCGTCATCGCCGGTTACGGCACGGGCGCGCTGATGGCCGTCCCCGCACACGACTCCCGGGACTTCGATTTCGCGAAGAAGTACGGGATTCCGATCGTCAAGGTCATCGAGAGGGAAGAGGGAGAGGTCGCCATCGGCACGGTGTGCTACGAGGGCGAAGGCCGCCTGATCGCCTCTGGACCCTTCTCGGCAACATCCTCTTCCACCGCACGCGAGCTCATCGCCTCAGAAGCCGCAAAGAGAGGGATCGGGGGCGCCCGCGTCCGCTACCGCCTCCGCGACTGGCTCATCTCCCGGCAGCGCTACTGGGGGACGCCGATCCCGATGATCCGGTGCGAGAAGGACGGCTGGGTCCCGGTGCCGGCGAAGGACCTGCCGATCGTCCTTCCTCCCGACGCCCCGTTCACCGGACAGGGCGGGAACCCCCTCGAGAAAGTCGAGTCGTTCGTCCGGACGACCTGCCCGAAATGCGGCGGCCCCGCCCGGCGCGAGACCGACACGATGGACACGTTCGTCGACTCGTCGTGGTACTTCCTGAGGTACCTCGACCCGAAGAACGCACGGGCCCCGTTCGACGCGGAGATCGTCCGCCGCTGGGCGCCCGTGACGCAGTACATCGGCGGCATCGAACACGCGATCCTGCATCTCCTCTACGCCCGTTTCTTCACGCGGATCCTGAAGGGGCTGGGGCTCGTCTCATTCGAGGAGCCGTTCTCCGCGCTCTTCAACCAGGGGATGATCACGCGCCTCTCCCCGACCGGCCGCGTCGAGAAGATGTCGAAGTCACGCGGAAACGCCGTCTCGCTCGACCCGCTCATCGCCGAGAAGGGGAGCGACGCCGTCCGGACCTACGTCCTCTTCCTCGGCCCGCCCGAGAAGGACGCCGAGTGGAGCGACAAGGGGATCGCCGGTCCGGAGCGGTTCCTCCACCGGGCCCGCGCGCTCGTGGAGCGGTTCGTCGCGTCGGGCGCCCCGCCGCAGGCGAGCCCCGAAGCGGCCGACACCCCCGCCGCGCGGGTGCGCCACATGGCCGTCAGGCGCGTGACAGAGGACTTCGAGGGCTTCTCCTTCCACACGGCCGTCGCTCACCTGATGGAGTTCGGGAACCACCTCGAGGCGCTCGTCGCTGACCCCGCCGCGGCGAAGGGGGAGACCGCGACGTCGCTCCGGGCGTTCCTCGGGCTCCTGCACCCGATCGCGCCCCACCTGACCGAGGAGCTGAACGAGCGGATGGGCGGGACGACGAGCCTCCTTGGATCCGGATGGCCCGCGTACGACCCCGCGCTTGCGGTCGAGGAGCTCGCGACGGTCGTCGTGCAGGTTGGCGGCAAGGTCCGCGGCCAGCTTCAGCTCGCGCGCGGGAGCGCCGAAGCCGACGCGGTCGCCGCGGCCGAGAAGGACCCGCATGTCGCGAAGTGGCTCGAGGGGAAGACCCGCGTGAAGACCGTCTGGGTCCCGGACCGGCTCCTCAACGTGGTCGTCCGGTGAGGGCCCGGGACGGTTTCGTCCGGGCGGGCCCGGCGCTCGCCCTGCTTGGTCTCTCTGCGGCGCTCGTGGGCTGCGGCTACGCCCTCGTCGGGACGGGAAAGGGCTCCCTCCCCGAGGACGTCAAGACGATCTGGGTCCCGACCTTCGTCAACGACACGCCGGTGGTCAGCCTCGAGCAGCGGCTCACGAGCGCCGTCATCCGCGAATTCGCGGCCCGCGGACGGCTGAAGCCCGCCACCAGTCTCGAGGCGGCCGACTCCGTCCTGAACGGTCGGCTGACGTCGTTCTCGCTCCAGCCTGTCCGGTTCGACACCGAGGGCCGGGCCGTGGAGTACCAGATCGCCGTGACGGCGCGGCTTCAGCTCGTCGACCGGAAAACCGAGAAGACCCTTTACGAGTCGTCGGGATTCCTCGTCCGCCAGCCCTACAACATCCCGCTGACGTCGGGGAGCTACTTCAATCCGGAGACGGCGGCCGTCGACGTGCTGGCCTTGCCGTTCGCCCGGACGCTCGTCACGACGATCCTCGAAGGGTTCTGACCGCTTCTACTTTTTCGGCTTCGCGAGGCCCTTCGAGATCCGCGACTTGAGACGGGCGGCGGTGTTGCGGTGAAGGACGCCCTTGCGGACCGCGCGGTCGAGGCCGGAGACGACGGTTCCGAACATCTCCTGCGCCTGATCGACGCCGGCCTCGGCCGTCTTGCGGATGTCCCGGACGGCGTGCCGGACTTTCGTCACGACGGAGCGGTTGCGTTCGCGGCGACGCACGTTCTGGGCGGCGCGCTTCTTTGCCTGCTTGGTGTTGGCCATTCCTTGTTCCTGGTTCCTTCCTGTCTTCTTCCTCGGGAGAGATCTAGCGGACGTCCGAGCCGAGCGCCTTGAGCCGCTGGCGCGCACTCTTCGACTCGTCGGACCGGGGGTATTCGTTGACGACGAACTGGAACTCGACGATGGCTTGCGCTTTCTCGCCGAGGTCGAGGTGGGCGATCGCCTTCTTGAGGTGCGCGGCGGCCGCCTTGTCGCTGTCGGGATATTGCTTGAAGAGGCGCTCCCACGCCGCGATCGCCTCGCGCGGCTTCTTCTGGGCGGCCCAGCACTCGCCGGCCCAGTAGAGGGCGTCGTCCGAGAGGTCGGTCTTCGGGTAGGTCTCGGCGTACTCGGTGAACCCCTGCCGGGCGAGATCGAACTGACCGCGCTGATAGTCGGCTGTCGCCTGTGCAAAGATGTCGGTCGGGGACGGCGATTTGGCACTGCGGGGCGCCCCGGTGCCCGGCGAGGGCGCCGCGGCCGCTCCCGGCACCCCCGGGACGACGATCGTGGACGGGGCTCCGCCCGGGACACCTCCCGATCGCGTCTGCAGCTCGGCCATTTGTTGCGAAACCTCTCGGAGGCGCCGGTTCGACTCCTCGAGCTTCCCGGCGACGTTCTGCATCTCGCGGACGAGATCGTCGAACTTGGTTCCCAGCTCGGCGTTCGAGCGGAGAATCGTGTTCGCCTGCTTGCTGAGACTCTCGTTCAGCTTCTGGACCTCTTCGCGCGAGCTGGCCTGCGCCGAAGCGGCGTCGACCTTCTTCTCCAGCTCGTTGAGGTGTTTGTGGATGCCTTCAACGTCGCTCGTCGAGACGCAGCCGACGAAGAGGAACGCCCCGACGAGGGGAGCGGCGAGGCGGGCGTACCGCAGGATCGTCCGCATCGGCTACTTGGCCGTCACCGTGAACTGGCCACGCCGGTTCTTCTGCCAGCACGCGTCGTTGTGCTCCGTGCAGAAGGGGCGCTCCTTGCCGTAGGAGACGATCGTGAGCCGCGACGCGTCGATCCCGAGCGAGATCAGGTACTCCTTCGCCGAGGAGGCGCGGCGCTGGCCGAGCGCCATGTTGTACTCCCGCGTCCCCCGTTCGTCGCAATGCCCCTCGACGGTCACCTTGATGGTCGGGTATTTCCTCAGGAACTCGGCGTTCGCGCCGAGCGTGTCCTTCGCGTCGGGCCGGATGTCGGCCTTGTCGAGGTCGAAAAAGACCGGGTTGAGGTAGCCCGAGAGCTTCGTGAGCGACTCGGAGAGAATCGAAGGGGTCGGCACCGGCGTCGGCCGCGGCGCCGGCGCCGCAGCGACGGGGACCGGGGTCGGGGCTTCCGAAACGGGCGTCGGCTCGGGCGTCGTCTTCGCGGCCGGCTTCTTCGAGCAGGCGGCGCCGAGGACGGCGAAGGCGGCGATGGCAACTCAGTCCGGTCGAGCGCGCGAAACGAGTCATCGGATCAGTCCTTTCTGAACGTTCGAGAACGGGAAGCGCTGGTTCCCGGCTGACCGGCGCCAGCACAGCGCGGTACGGTCCCGGGAGGCGTCATTCTAGCGTCTTTGACCAGGAGGGGGAGGTGTTGTTCCCGACGGACGTGACGACGCGGGGCGAGGTGCCGTCCGAGTTCGCGATGACGATCTGCGTCACGCCGTCCTGGGTCCGCTCCCACGCGAGCTTCGCTCCGTCCGGCGACCAGGTCGGATTCTCGTGCGCGCCGGCGCCGGTCGAGATCTGGAAGGTCCGCGCGGAAAGGAGGTCGTGGACGCAGACCTGGAAGTCCCCTTCGTTCCGGCAGGCGAACGCGACCTTCGAGCCGTCGGGCGAGAAATTCGCCTCGTCGTTCCAGTTCCCCGCGAACGTGATCCGGCGGACGTTGGCCCCCTCGGAGTCCATGAAGTAGATCTGCGGCGAGCCCTGACGGCTGGACGTGAACGCCAGGTCCCGCCCGTTCGGCGCCCAGCGCGGCGTCGAGTCGACCGCCGGGTTGTCGGTCAGGCGTCGGAGGCCCGTGCCGTCGGCGCCGACGACGAAGATCTCGGGGTTCCCGCGGACGCTTCCGCAGAACGCGATTTCCCGTCCGTCGGGCGAGAAGGAGGGCGACGAGTTGAGCTCCGTGCTCGTCAGCGGCAGCTCCTTCCGGTCGGAGCCGTTCGTCCCGACCGTGAAGAGGTTGGGCGTCCCCCTGAAATACGACTGGTAGACGACGCGCTGGCCGTCCCGCGACCAGTCGGGGGAGAGCGAGAGGTTGTTGTGGAACGTCAGGCGCCACTGGTTCTCGCCGTCCCAGTCCATCAGGTAGACCTCCTTGACGGAAGGCTGACCCGGCTTCGCACGGTCGCGGTCCGAGACGAACGCGATCCGAGAGAGGAACGGGCCCGGCTTCCCGGTGAACTGGCGGACGACGTCGTTCGCGAGCTTGTGGCCGATCCGGCGCGCGCCGGCGAGCTCGCTGACGTATCGCGTGGAGAGGACGGCCTGGAGCGTCTTCAGGTCGTACAGGCGCGCCTCCACCTCGACTCCTTTTGCCGTCGGATTGACGACGGTGTCCAGGAGGTACTGCGCGCCGGCCGCGATCCACGCGTCGCCGGCCTCCCGCGACTGCGGCGGGCGGAGCCCCTTCGGGTAGAGAGTCGGATCCGCCACCGTGAAGACGGGGTAGCTCGAGAGGTCGGAGGTGAGGGTCCGGAAGAACGGCTCGACCGCTTTCGCCTGAAGCTCCGGCGTCAGCGGCGCGACCGGGATGGGAATCGCGATCGGTATCCGCGCTCCGCTCGGCTTCGTGATGTCGACGGCGATCACGGTGTCCGACGCGGCGGGAAAGCCCGGGGCCGGCGTCTCGGTCGGCGCCGGGGCGACGCTCGCCGGCGGAGCCGCAGGAGCCGGCGCGGGGGCCTGGGCCGAGGCCGCGAGGGGGGCGAGCAGAAACGCGATCAAGACGGTCTTCTTCAACGGGTCCTCCGTGGGAGCGATCAGTCGTTCAGTGGAACCGGAGATGGATGCCGAGGTTCTCTCCCCGGAACTCGGGCGGGAGCGGCGGAAGCGGGTTGGCCGCGTAGACGGCCCGGACGGCGGCGCGGTCGTAGACGCCGAGCCCCGAGGCCGAGATGATCCTCACGTCGGAAATCCGCCCGTCGCGCTGGATCCGGAATCCGACGAGCGTCGCCGTCCCGTCGGGAACGTCCGGCTTCAGCCAGTTCGCCCCGATGAGCTGGAGCATCTGGTCCACGTAGAACGCGAACGGGAAGTCGACGTCGAGGGAAGCCACCGACGTCCCGAAGCTGAGGGCACCGGCCGTTCCTTCCGCGCCGCCGTTCCCCGCGGCCGGAAGCTCCACCGAGGGAGCGCCGCCGGCCGGAACGGGGGTCGGCTCCAGCCATTTCTTCCGCTTCGTCGTCGGCTCGGGCATCGCATTCTTCGACGGGACGATCTTCTCGGCCTGGTTCATCTTCTCGATGACCGGCTTCTTCTTCTCGGCGGGCACGGGTGCCGGCGGGGCCGTCGGGACGGGGGCCGGCGCGGCGACGGCGGGCGCAGGACGCCCCGGGAGCGACCTGGGGGAGACGACGCGGACGGGGAGCGCGATCGGCAGGACCGCGATCCGCTGCGGCCTCGAAACGAGGAAAAGGAGGACGAGGAACGTGACGTGAGCGGCCGCGGAGACGGCCGGGCCGAGCCCCCGCGGCACGTCGGAGACGGCCAGGCGACGCTCCAGGATCTCCGAGACCGTCACGGCTTCTCCAGGCTCTTCAGCTCCGTCACCATCCCGAGGCTCTCGACGCCGAGGCGGTTCAGGGCGTCCATGGTTTCGACCACGACGCCGTAGGAAAGGTTCCGGTCGGCCTTCAGGTAGATCGCCTTGCTCCTCCGGTTCCTGAGCATCAGCTTGAGGCGGTCAGCGAGCTCCCGCCGGGGGATCGGGGTCTCGTTCAGGTAAAAGACCTGGCTCTTGGTGATCGAGAGGATGAGGGGGTCCTCGGGCTGCTGCGACAGATTCTGCGAGACGGATTTCGGCAGCTGGACATCCATGCCCTGCTGGAGGAGTGGCGCCGTGACCATGAAGATCACGAGGAGGACCAGCATCACGTCGACGAGCGGCGTCACGTTGATGTCCGAAAGAGCGTTCGTCTCGTCGTCGAGTCGGAAGGCCATCGTCCCCCCGCCCGCCTCAGGTGAAGTGGCGCTCGGCCAGGTTCAGGAACTCGAGGGCGAAGTCGTTCATCTCCGCCCGGAACACGCGCAGCTTTCCGTTGAAGTTGTTGTAGGCGATCAGCGCCGGCACGGCCGCCACGAGCCCCGCGGCGGTGTTCACGAGCGCCTCGGCGATGCCCGGTGCCACGGCCACGATCGAGGTCGAGCCCTTCGCGGCGATCTGCGAGAAGGCCGCCATGATCCCCCAGACGGTCCCGAAGAGCCCGATGAAGGGCGTCGCCGACGCCGTCGTCGCGAGGAAGGGGAGGGCGCGGGTGAAGCGGGTCGTCTCGACGCCGGCGGCCCGCTGGAGCGCCCGTTCGACGGCGGGGAGGCTCTTCACGAAGAGGCGGCTGCTGTCGGCGGGAGCCACCTCGCGCCCGTCACGCACCTGCTGGTCGAGCTCGGCGTAGCCGGCCCGGAAGATTCCGACGAGCGGGCTCGCCTCGCACTTGTCGCAGATCGAGAGGACGTCCGCGAACTTCCGGCTCTTGCGGAAATGGCCGAGGAAGGTTCGAGTCTCTCCCCTCGCGCGTGAGAAACTCCACGACTTGGCGACGATGATCGCCCACGAGACGAGGGAGAAGACCGAGAGGATGACGAGGACCGTCTTGGCCGTCCAGCCGGCCGAAAGGAAGAGCTGGATGAGATTGGTTCCACCGGCTTCCGCCATACCTGTGATCGGCACTCTCCTGCGACGGGCCGGTCACGGACCGTCCCGGCAAGGTAGCACGGAAACTTCGCGACGGTCAAAATGCCGCGGGCTTTTCGTGCGCGCCGTCACGGCCGCATCGTTGCTCGTTTTGCTTCCTCTTCGCGCCGACGAGATCCTCCCGCTTTCGAAAGTCACTTCGGGCATGAAGGGGTATGGCCTGACCGTCGTCGAAGGGACGAAGGTCGAGCGATTCGAAGTCGAGGTGCTGGGCATCCTCCCGAACCTGACCCCGGGCCGCTCGATCATCATCGTTCGCGCCTCGGGCCTCTCCCTCGAGAAGAACGGAATTCCTCAGGGAATGAGCGGGAGCCCGGTCTATCTGGACGGGAAGCTCGCGGGCGCCCTGTCGTCCGGCTGGGCGTTCGCGAAGGAGCCGATCGCCGGCGTGACGCCGATCGAGCCGATGCTGGATCTGGATCCGGCGTCCGCAGCCCCGAAGACTCGGCGGACGGCTGGATCCGGCGGCGGCGGCGTTCTCTTGCCGCGCGCCGCGGCCGCTCTGGTGGCGCTGGCCGCCGACCCGGCGGATCGCCTCGCCGCTCTCAAC
Organism: uncultured Acidobacteriota bacterium; assembly: GCA_963721385.1. GTDB lineage: Bacteria > Acidobacteriota > Thermoanaerobaculia > UBA5066 > UBA5066 > DAOMFB01. The sequence goes on along the minus strand of CAVRJB010000016.1, from coordinate 151,451 downwards.
CGCGAGCAGGAGACGTCGATGCGACTTCTCTCGACGCCGGCGACGCCGGGCCTCCTCGCGCTCTCGGTCGGCGGCTTTCCCGCCGAGACGCTGGTCCGGAACGAGACGCTGCTCCACCGCCTCGGCCTCCCCGCGGTCGCCGCGGGGATCGCGCCCGCCGTGGCGGCAGTGCCCGCCGGAACCTCGTCCGCTCTGTCTCCCTCCCAGCCGACCCCGGGATCGGCCGTGACGGCGCTGCTCGTCGACGGGGACCTCCAGCTCGGAGCGACCGGAACGGTGACGGAGGTCCAGCCCGACGGCCGATTCGTCGCGTTCGGGCACCCCTTTCTCGGTTTCGGCGAGCTGGAGATTCCGGTCGCGCCGGCGCGGGTCATCACCGTCCTCTCGAATCTCTACGTCTCGTTCAAGCTCGGATACCCGGGAGCTCCCGCCGCCTGGAGGCTCACGAGGGACCGGGACGTGGGCGTCGCCGGCCGGAGCGACCGCTCCGCGCCGATGGTTCCCGTCACGTGCCGGTTCCGCGCCGACGGCGAGACGAGAGAGTTGAAGTGGTCGGTCGTGCCCCAGCCCCGGCTCTTCCCGGTTCTCCTCGCCCTCTCCACGGACGCCGCCCTGACGACGCTCGACCCGACGCCGCGCGAGCGGACCCTCCGCTTCCGGATAACGCTTTCGACGGCGGCCGGCCCGCTCGCGTGGGAGGACCTCGTCTCCGGCAGCCGGGCGAAGGAGCTCGCCGTCTCGACGGCGGCGGTTCTCGCCGGCGCCGTAGCCGACAACGAGTTCGAGGACCCGCTGGTTTCGGCCGTCGCGATCGAGGTCTCGAGCGAGCCGGGGGAGCGGCGGATCCGGATCGTCGATGCGGCGCTCGGCGCCCGGAAGGTCGCGCCCGGCCAGGAGCTCTCCGTCACCGTCCGCCTCGCGGACCGTCGCGGGCCGACGACGTCCCGCTCCCTGAAGCTCGCGATCCCGCCCGAGACACCGGAAGGGCGCGCGATCGTCCTCGTCGGCGACGGCAACGCGATTTCCGGCGCCCGAATGGCAGCTCAGCCCGCCGAGCCGCGCTCCCTCGGAGATTTCCGGAAGATGCTCGCGCGGATCGTGCCCAACGACCGCCTCGGCGCCGCGCTGCTTGTGCCGTCGCGGGGCGCGGCGACCGGCGCCGAGACGCTGTCGTCCGTCCCTCCGACGGCGGCGGCTCTCCTCGCCGAGGGGGAGCGGGGCGAGACGGGGCGATCGGGCGTGGGAATCCGCATTCTCTCGGAAAGCCTCGTGAACGCCGGGGCGCCGGTGTCCGGCTCCGTGAGGCTCGAGATCGAGGTCGAGAAGCCGCGCCCATGAGCGAGCGCCACGACAAGCCGCGGGAGGATCCAAGCGTGTTGAAGTCGATCGCCCCGGTCCTGCTCCTGCTCGCCTCGCTCCCGGCGGCGGCGTCGACCCGGATCGCCGCGACCGCGTCGGCGCGCGACTTCCTCGCCGGCGAGGCGAAGGGGACCGCGGTCACGGCTGACGGGCGGCTCACGCTCGGGCTCCCGCTCGGCCCGCGGGCCTGGCCGGACGACGCGGCCGACGCCGTCGTCTTCGGCGCGGTCTCCGACGGTTCGGGCCGCGTCTGGATCGCGACGGGCGGCGGCGCGGGGCGGCTCTTCGTCTCCGACCCGTCCGGTAGGGTGTCGCTCGCGTTCACCGCTCCCGAGCCGAATCTGACGTCTGTCGCCGTCGCGCCGGACGGGACCGTCGTCTGCGCGTCGTCGCCGAACGGAAACCTCTATCGCGTCGACCCGAAGGCGAAAGACCCCGCGAGCGCCGGAACGGCGTGGGGCTCCCCGGGCGAGACGGCCATCTGGGCCCTCGCCTTCGCGAACGACGGCACTCTCTACGTCGGCACGGGAAACAAGGGGCGGATCTACCGGCGGACGGCCGCGGGAAAGGTGGAGCTCTTCCACGACGTCGACGACGTCCATGTCCGCTCGCTCGCGGTCGGCCCGGACGGGACGGTCTATGCAGGGACGTCCGACCGCGGCCTCCTCGTCGCGTTCGGAAGGGACGGAAGCAAGCGGACGCTCTACGACTTCGCCCGGCCCGAGGTGGTCGCAATCGCGATCGACCCGAAGGGAACGGTCTACGCCGCCGCCACGTCGGTCGAGGCGGTCGCGACCCGCGTGGCGGTGAGCGAGTCGCGTGCGCCCCGCCCCGGAGCCACGCCGACGCCGACGCCGACGCCGGCCCCGTCGGAAGAGGAGGCGCCGCGGGGCTCGGTCTCGATCTCCGCCTCGACGCGGACGGCCAGGGCAATCGCACCGGCGTCCGGCCGGGAAGGAAGCGCCGAGATCGTCTCGATCGCCCCCGACGGCTTCGCCGAACCGGCCTGGGTCTTCCCTGACGAGACGGTGTATGCACTCCGGTTCCATCCGGAGACGGCGGGGCTCGTCGTCACCACCGGGCCCCGGGGACGGGTGTACGGCTGGGCCGCCCGGCACGTGAGGCTCCTCGCCCAGACCGGCGAAAAGCAGGCCGTCTCGGCGCCGGCCGTCGGCGGGTCGATGGCGGTCGTGACCATGGCGGCGGCGGGTGTCTTCAGGCCGGCCGCCGGACCCGAGACGGGGAGCTTCACGTCGGCCGTTCGGGACGCCCTCCGCCTCGCGGCGTTCGGCACTCTCCGGTTCGAAGGGACGGTGCCGCCCGGGAGCTCGGCGGCGTTCTTCGTCCGGGCGGGAAACGCGGAGAAGCCGGACGGCACCTGGACCGACTGGGTGCCCGTCGGAGCTGGAGGGATCGCGAAGCTCCCCGCCGCGCGCTTCTTCCAGTGGAAGGCGGACCTCAAGGCGTCACCGAAGGGCGCGTCGCCGTCGATCGAGCGGGTGGAGTTCTCGTATACCGAGCGGAACGCCCGGCCCGTCCTCGAAACCGTCGCCGTCCTCGAGCCGGGCGCAGTGGCTTCGCGAGGCGGGACCTCGTCCTCGAACGTCCTCTCGGTGACGAGCCCGGACGAGAACGGCATCTACGCCGGCCTCGAACCGCCGCGGGAACCGTCCCCCGCGGACGGCGGCCGCCGTCTTTACCGGAAGGGATTCCGGACCGTCACGTGGCGTGCCAGCGACCCGAACGGCGATCCGCTCCGATTCGACCTCGACGCCCGCCTCGAGGGCTCCGACACCTGGTTTCCGATCCGGAAGGACCTCGACGAGAACTCCTACTCCTTCGACACGACCGCGCTTCCGGATGGCCGATACCGGTTCCGCGTGACCGCCACCGACCGGCCGGCTCACGCGGAAGGCGAGGCGCTGGCGGCCTCGGAGGAGTCGGGGGTCGTCGTCATCGACAACACGCCCCCGGTCCTCAAAGTGGAGGCGCGGCGCATCGCCGGCGACGAGATCGAGATCACGGTCCTCGCCAGCGACGCATTCTCGCCCGTCACGAAAGCCGAAGGAGCGGTCAACTCCGACCGCTGGCGCTCCGTTCCCGCCGAGGACGGCGCGGCGGACTCTCCCGTCGAGCGGTTCGTCTTCCGGGTCCCGAAGCCGGGAAAGCCGGCTCTCCTCTCGCTCCGCGTCCTCGACGCGGCGGGGAACTGGGCCGCGGTCTCGGCGGAGTACCCGAGGGACTTCAGGTGAACCGGCGCCGGGTCGTCACGACCGCGTTGGCCCTCACGTTCGCCCTCGGCGCCGGGGGCTGCAGCCAGAAGGGGAAGGACGCCGGGAGTGTCATCCAGAGGCGGCTGGAAGGGGAGCCGGCGACGCTGAATCCGATCCTCGCGACGACCGACATGGAGAACGTCGTCCTCGCGCTCGTCGAGCGGAATCTGCTCGACTACGACGAGAAGCTCGAACTCGTGCCGGGCCTCGCCGAGAGTGTCACGGTCTCCCCGGACGCCCGGACGTACACCGTCAGGCTGCGCGAAGGCGCGCGGTGGGAGGACGGTCGGCCCGTCACGTCCGAGGACGTCGCCTACACGCTTCGGACGCTGGCCGACCCGAAGACGCCCGCCCTGTCGCGGAAGAGCTTCTGGGAGGGGCTCGAGAAGGTCGACGTCGTCGACGCCCGGACCGCCCGGGCCTCCTTCCGGACGCCGTACTCGGGGCGGATTCACGCCTTCAACGTGGGGATCCTGCCGGCGGCTGAGTACCGGGGGACGGACGTCGTCTCGAATCCGCGGAATCGCCGGCCTCTCGCGAACGGACCGTACCGGCTCGCGAAGTGGGAGGCAGGGCGGCTCGAGCTCGTCCGGAACACGCAGTACTTCGGGCCGAAGGCAGGCCCCGAAATGATCGTCTTCCGCGTCGTCCCCGAGAGCGCGCCGGCGTTCGAGGCGCTCCTCTTGGGCGAGCTTTCCGAGATGCGCCTCAACGCCGAGCAGAAGAAGAGGCTGGACGGTGCGAGCCCGCCCGCAGCCGCGCGGTCGATCGTCTTCGACGAGCTGATGTACACGTACATCGGCTGGAACAACACGAACCCGCTCTTCGAGTCGGCGAAGGTCCGCCGGGCCCTGACGATGCTGATCGACCGCGAGACGATCGCGCGGACGCTCTACGGCGGGCTTGCGAAGCCGGCCGCGGGGCCGGTCCCGCCGGGGCTCTGGACATTCGATCCCGATCTGAAGCCCTGGCCGTACGACCCGGCGGCGGCCGAAGCGCTGCTCGACGAGGCCGGGTTCCGGAAGGGCCCGGACGCCATTCGGGCGCGCGGGAAAGTGCGGTTTTCGTTCTCCCTCCTGCTCGGCGCCGGAAGCGACCTGCAGCGCCAGATCACGGAGGTCGTCCAGCAAAGCTACCGGAAGGCCGGGATCGAGATGGCGATCCGGCCCCTGGAGTGGGCCGCGTTCGCCGGGAAAGTCGACGCCGGGGACTTCGAGGCGTCGATCCTGGCGCTCAGTCTCGATCCGAATCCCGACCTCTACCCGTTCTGGCACTCCAGCCAGAAGGCGCCGGCCGGCTGGAACACCGTCGGCTACCAGAACCCGGCCGCCGACGCCGTCATGGATGAGATCCGGACGACGTTCGACCGGGAAAAGGCGCGGACCCTCTTCCGGGAGCTGCAGCGCGTGATCCACGAGGACGAGCCGGTGACGTTTCTCCACGTCGGCACGCGGCGCTGGGGCCTGAACCGAAGGCTGGAGGACGTCCGGACGTCGCCCTATGGCCTCTTCCTCTTCTGGCCGGGCGGCTCCGCCTGGCGGATGGGGCGGGGCCTCGGGCCGGTGTGACGCCATCCGCGCCGTCGTAGAGAGGGTGAGGGATTCACGATGATCACACTCCGCCGGGCGAGCGACCGCGGCCACCGGAATCACGGCTGGCTCGACACGTTTCACACTTTCTCCTTCAACGACTACCACGACCCCGCCTTCATGGGTTTTCGGTCTCTCCGGGTGATCAACGAGGACCGCGTGGCGCCCGGAGAAGGATTCGGGACGCACCCGCACCGGGACATGGAGATCGTCACGTACGTCCTCTCCGGGGCGCTGGCCCACCGGGACAGCCTCGGAACCGGCTCGACGATCCGCCCGGGAGAGGTCCAGCGGATGTCGGCCGGGACCGGCGTGACGCACAGCGAGTTCAACGGCGACAAGGAGAGGCCCGTCCACTTCCTTCAGATATGGCTCCTCCCCGAGCGGAAGGGAATCCCGCCGTCGTACGAGCAGAAGGCGTTTCCAGAGAGCGAAAAGACGGGAAGGCTCCGGCTCGTCGCTTCGCGGGACGGACGCGAGGGGTCGGTCAGAATCCACCAGGATGCGGATCTCTACGCCACGGTGCTGGGAAAGGACGAGATCGTCCCGGTCCCCCTGCGTCCCGGCCGGCACGCCTGGGTGCAAGTCGCGCGCGGCTCGATGACGTTGAACGGGGAGACGCTCGAGGCCGGAGACGGCGCGAGCGTCAGCGAGGAAGAGAGGCTGACGCTGACGGGGGTCGAACCCGCGGAGGTTCTCGTCTTCGACCTCGCCTGACCGGCTCCCGTAACATTCCTCCATGTCCCGCTACACGCTGCGCCGGCTCGCGGCGGCGTTCGTGACGCTGTTCGGCGTCCTGACGCTGGTCTTCCTCCTGATGGAGGTCGCGCCGGGCGATCCGGCCATGGCCGCCGCGCGCGCGGCGGCGGGACACGGCGCTTCGGCGGAAGCGGTCGCCGCGTTCCGCCGGGTCTACGGCCTCGACCGCCCGCTTCCGGATCGCTACCTCTCGTGGCTCGGGCGCGCAGTGACGCTCGACTTCGGGCGATCGTTCCTCGACGGCCGGCTGGTGACGGAGCGGCTGAAGGCGGCGCTCCCGGCGACCCTGGCGCTGAACGGACTGGCCCTTCTCGCCGCGCTGCTCATCGCCGTGCCGTCGGGGATCGCGGCAGCGCGCCGGCCCCGCGGCCGGTTCGCGCGAGTTTCGAGCTTCGTCTTCGACCTCCTCTTCGCGACGCCGGCCTTCGTTGCCGGGCTCCTCCTCCTCCTCGTCTTTTCCGCGAAGCTCCGCTGGACGCCGCTCTTTGCGGATCCAGCGGAAGGTCCGGCCAGCTGGGCGCTTCCCGTCGTGACGCTGGCGCTCGCCTCCGTCGCGCTGATCGCGAGCGTCGTCCGGACCTGCGTCGGGGAGGCGCTGACCGACGCGTCTGCGCTCGCCGCCCGGGCCAGGGGCGAGGGGAGCGGCGAACAGATCCGGCGGGCGCTCTGGAGGTCGGCGGTGCCTTTCGCGGCTCTCGCCGCGTCGCTCGTTCCGGCCCTCGCCGCTGGCTCGGTCCTCGTGGAGCGGCTTTTCTCGTGGCCCGGAGCGGGGCGCCTCCTGGCCGAGGCGGTCTTCGCGCGCGACGTCCCCGTCGTCCTCGGCCTGACCCTCGTCACGGGCCTCCTCGTGGTCGCCGCGAGCTTTTTGTCGGATCTCTTCGCCGCGTGGGTGGATCCGCGGACGCGTGAGGAGCGGCGCCAGGCCGGCGCGGCCCCGGAGGCCGGATGAGCGCGGCGAGACGGTGGCGTCTGATTCGTCCGGCGGCGGGGCTTCTTCTCTTCGCCGCGATCGCTCTTTTCGCGCCGCTTCTCGCCCGCTCGCGCCCCTGGTTCGAGGACGCCGGCGGCCGGACGGTGCTGCCGGCTCCGATTCCGTACGACCCGGACGCGGTCAGCCTCGACGAGCGATTCCAGCCGCCCGGCGCCGGGCACTGGCTCGGGACCGACGAGCTGGGGCGCGACGTCCTCTCCCGCCTCGTCCACGGCACGCGCGTCTCCCTCGGGGCCGGGCTTCTGGCCTGTGCCGTCGCCTTGCTCTTCGGGTCGGCGCTGGGCGCGGCAGCCGGCCTCGCGGGCGGCGCCACCGACCGGGCCGTCCTTTTCGCGGTCGAGGTCGTCCAGGCGTTTCCGGCCCTCGTCCTCGTCGCCGCGGCGGCGGCGTTTCTGCCGCCGTCGTTCCTCATCGCCGCGCTCCTGATCGGCGTGACGGGCTGGACCGACGCCGCGCGGCTCGTCCGCGCCCAGTCGAAGCGCCTGCGCGCCGTGCCGTTCGTCGAGGCCGCCCGCGCCTCGGGCGCGCCCCAAGGTCGCCTCCTCTTCGTCCACGTCCTGCCGCACGCGCTCCCGCCGGCGCTCGCGACGGCCCCCTACGTCCTCGGTGCGGCCGTCCTGACCGAGTCGGCGCTCTCGTTCCTGGGCCTTGGAACGCCCCCGCCGACGCCGTCGTGGGGAAGGGCGCTGGCTGACGCGCGCGACGTTCTCCAGACGGCGCCCTGGTGCGTCGTCCCTCCGGCCGTCGCGCTCCTGCTCCTCATCCTGTCGGCGCGGCGGGCCGGGGACGCCCTCCTCGCGCGCGACCGGTCTAGAATGCCCGCTCCGTGAAGCGGTTCGCGATCTATCCCGGCTCGTTCGACCCGATGACGAACGGGCACGTGGATCTGATCCGCCGGGGCTGCCGCATCTTCGACCGCGTTCTCGTGGCGGTGCTCCACAACCCCGAAAAGGCCCCGCTCTTCGACGCAGACGAGCGGATCGCCATGGTGCGCGCCATCTTCCGCCGAGAGCCGAAAGTCGCGGTCAAGGCCTTTTCCGGCCTTCTCGTCGACTTCGTCCGGAAGGAAGGGGCCCACGTGGTCGTCCGCGGCCTTCGCGTCATGTCCGACTTCGAGTACGAGTTTCAGATGGCCCTGATGAACCGGCGCCTCGACCCTGGCGTCGAGACGATCTTCCTGACGCCCAAGGAGGAGCTCTCCTACATCTCGAGCCGCCTCGTCAAACAGGTGCACCAGCTGGGCGGCGACGTCTCCGGTCTCGTCCCGCACCTCGTCCGCCGCGCCCTCCTGAAGAAGCTGCCGCCCTCCGTCTGAGCCGCCGCGCCCTCAGGTGCCGGCGAAGTCGCGGAACGCTCCGGCGATCGCGGCCGGCACCGAGCGGGGCTTCCCGTCGCCGTCCAGGAAGAGATGGCGGGTCTCGCCTTCCGCCGCGACCGAGCCGTCGGGCAGGACGACCTCGTACAGAAAGGAGCAGGCCCGGCTCTTCATGCCGCCGAGCCGCGTCCGGACGGTGACGACGTCTCCGTACCGCGCGGGGCGGCGGTATCGGGCGCGGACCTCGACGACCGTGATGAAGACTCCTTCCGCCTCCATCCGCGGGTAGGGATAACCCGCGCGTTCGCAGTATTCGGTCCGCCCCACCTCGAACCAGACGATGTAGTTGCCGTGGTAGACGACGCGCTGAGCGTCCGTCTCGGCGTAGCGGACCCGGACCGGCGTCTCTACGACCGGGCCGAGGCCGCTCCTGCCGCTTGTGTCGTCCATCCCGCCTAGACTAGCCGACGATGGGATTCAGGGCGCTTCTGACGGGCGACAGCTGGGCATTGGACACGCCGCTTTTCTTCGAAGGTGAGGAGAGGCGGCTGCTGGCCGAGGCGCCTGAGCAGATCGGCAGCGTCCTCTCCTCGCTGGACGACGTCGCGTCCTCGAACGATCCGGACCTGATCGCCATCGGCTTCATCGCCTATGAAGCGGGCGTCTGGCTCGAGGGGTCCGCGCCCCTGTTCCGGAAACCCGAAGGGACCCCGCTGGCCGCCTTCGGCGTCTATCGGCTGCGGAACGCAGCACGACGCGCTCCGCCTTCGCCGAATGCCCGACTCGCATTCGAAGAAGGTCTCCCGGCAACGCCGGAGGCGTCGCTCTCTCCGGTCGAGTGGGCCGCCCGCATCGAGGCGATCCGGGATGGCATCGCCCGCGGTGACGTCTACCAGGTGAACTTGACCCGGCGGACGCGCCATGCCGCCCGAATCGATCCCTTTGCGCTCGCCGCCGCGCTCTTCGAGGAGAACCCGGTGCCCTACGCCGTCACCGTCGCCGGGAACGGCTGGGCTGTCGTCTCCAACTCGCCGGAGCTCTTTCTCGACGCCGACCTCCGGGCCGGCCTCGCGGCGAGCGCGCCGATCAAGGGAACGGTTGCGCGAGGACGGACGCCCGCCGAGGACGCCGAGGCGCAGGAGCGGCTCCTCGCGTCTCCGAAGGACGCCGCCGAGCACGTCATGATCGTGGATCTGATCCGGAACGACCTGGGGCGGGTCGCCGTTCCGGGAGGCGTCACGGCGCCGCCGACGCCCGCGCTCCGGTCGTTCCGGCACCTCCACCACCTCGAGTCGACGGTCACGGCGCGCCTCAAGCCCGGGACCCGGCCGTCGGATCTCCTCAGCGCCATGCTGCCGGGCGGCTCGATCACGGGAGCCCCGAAACGGGCGGCGCTCGGATTCATCCGCCGGAGCGAGCCTGTCCCGCGCGGTGTGTACACGGGCGTTGCCGGTTGGGTCGGGGGAGACGGACGGATCGTCTTGAACGTGGCGATCCGGACCGCGATCCTCCACGGGAGTAGAGTGGATTACCACGCCGGGGGAGGCATCGTCTGGGACTCGGAGGCTGCCTCCGAATGGCGGGAGACCGAAACGAAGTCGCGGGAGTTCGAGGCCGTTCTCGGCCGCCTCGGCCCGCGAGCGAGGGAAACATCACCGTGAGCGGGCCCGCCGACGTCCCCTTCGACTCCCCGGCCGTGGAGCGCGGGGCCGGCTTCTTCGAGACGGTCCTCCTGGTCGGGCGGCGGGCCGTCCTCTGGATGCAGCACCTCGACCGCCTCCACGCCACCGTCAGCCGGTGGGAGTTTCCGGCGCCGTCGCGAGGCGCCCTCGAGGCCGACGCGGCACGGCTCATCGGCAAAGCGGCCCTCGCTCCGTCCGAGGAGCGCGCCCTGCGCCTCGCGTGGATCGCCGTCGGACACGAGCTGGAGAGGACCACGTCGTGGCGCCTCGACATCTCGCTCCGGCCCGTCCCGCCCCTCACGCTCCAGCGTCGCGAAGGGGCCCACGGCGTGACGCTGCCCCCCGAGCTCCGGCGCGATACCCCCTCGACGAAGTCGACGAGCTATTTCGCTGCCGTGGCCGGCCTCCGGATCGCCGTCCGGGGCGGGGGAAGCGAGGGCCTCTTCACGGCGGCCGACGGCTCGTACCTGGAGGGGACGTCCACCGCTCTCGTCGCATGGAACGGCGGCCTGCCTGTCCGGCCCCGGAACGGCGCCCTGCCGAGCGTCACCGGCGCGGCCTTCGCACCCGAACCGGGACCCGGCCTTTCGCTTTCCGAGCCGCTTCTCCGCGACGGCGCCGTCCTTTGCGGCTCGCTCACGCTCGTCGCCCCTCTCGTGTCGATCGACGGGAAGCCGTGCGCGAGGCCTCCCGCCATGCTCGAGAGGATCGCCGACGTCAACCGGCGGCTGAGGACCGATCCCGCTCTCGGCCGCGAGCTTTAGCAGACCTGACACCGAGCCCCGCGAGCTCCGTCTAGAACCTGTCCGTCACGACGACGATCGGCAGCGTCAGACCGGTCCGGCCGTCGAGCGCCGTCTAGGGCAGCGGGGTGATGAACGAGCCGTCCGACGTCACGTTGTCGTTGATGACGGCATAGGCGTAGTACGGCGCGCTGCCCGACACGCGCTCCACACGGACGTAGCCGTTGGCTGCCGCCGGCGCGATGTCGGTCAAGCGATACTGGTGGAAGTCGCCGGGCGAGAGCGTCTGCTCGACCGAGCCGGTGACGGAGCTGCCGTCGCCCGAGAGGAACGTCAGCCGCAACCTCACGTCGCCGTCGGTCGCCGCTCCGCCGTTCTGGATCGCCACATTCGTGCGTTCCGAGGCGTTCACGCGCAGCCCGCAAAGGTACGCCGTGCCGGCGAGGAGTTGGCCGACCGGCAAGCCGGCATACGCCAGGCCCGCCCGGCCGGTCGCGGCCCCCGGCGGGACGGGACTCGTCGTCCGCACGGTGACGGCCGCCGCGGAGGCCGACGAGAGGCCGGCGAACGCCACTCGCAGCGTGCCGACGCGGTTGCCGGTATCGGGGAGCGGCACGCCCTTCTCGCGCAGATAGTCGATCGCGTCCGAGACGATGCGCTGCTCTCCGGGGGCGAGCGAATCCGGGGCCGAGCCGCTGCCGCCGCCGGTCGACGCCACGTACGTGTAGGTGATCGAGGCGGGCGTCGTCCCGCGGTTCGTGAGCACCATCTCCGACGTGTAGAACGAGCCCGCGAGACCGGACGAGACGAGGATGACCGGCACGAAGAGCGTCGCCGTCGTCGATGCCGGCGTGTACGTGATTTGCGTAATGTTGGAGCCCCCGAATCGAGGGTCATCGTTCATGGTCCCTGTCGCGGCGCCGAGCGGCACCGCGGACACACCATTGATCACGCAACTTGTATTCATGCAGGTTACGATGTCGAATTGCCCGGTTCCCGATGCCTCGAAGGTCGTGGCCTGGATATCGATCAGGAGCGGGCCGTTCGCCCGGTTGTACGTAAACGGCCTGGTGAACACGATGTTGTTGGCGAATGGGCACGGACCAGGTGCGGCACACCCGGCGCCGGTGAGCGCGAAGTTGCTGGGTGACATCACCAGCGTGTTATCTGAGCCGACATTGCTTGCGAAGGTCGTGCTCATCAGCGGGTGTCCCGTCGAATTCGCCCAATTGGGGCTGGTGGACAGGTAGATGTTCCCGCTGAAGCTGGCATTGAGCGCTCCCGTGCCGGGGGCTGCCCGCCACGTAAACCCCGTGATGTCGATCGGCCCCGACGGGAACTGGTCCGGGTCGAATACCGTCTGGGACCGCACGGAAACCGACGACCCCGGAAGTGGCCCCGATGTGTCGTTTCCCGTGACGGTTGCATTGCCGTTGGGTACGACGATGCTCTGCCCGAAAACGGGTGCAGCCATCGCGGCGGCAAGAGCAATAGCGATCCGAAGCAAAAAACGGTGCATGTCAGCCTCCCCAGGAATACTGGATTTCAGTTCTTGAAGTAGGCGTACGTCCGCGTGGTGGAATTCACCGTGTTCGGCAGGCTATTCCCGATGGCGTCGTAAGTCCACTGGTGGACCTCGACATTGAACGGGGCCCCCGCCGGGTAGTCCATTCGGGTGAGCTGGTAGAGGGGGTCGCCGCCCTGGATCGCCATGGTGGCCGCCGGCCCGCCCCGGCGGCAGTAGACTCGTTCCGATGGCCACACCAAGACTCCGCAAAGCCCCCGCCTCCGACACTCACGTCGCGAGCACGATCCTCTTCACCGGGTTTCCAGGCTTCATCGGCGCCCGGCTGATTCCGCGGCTCCTCGAGCTCCGCCCGGGCGCCCGTTTCGCTTGCCTCGTCCAGGAGAAGTTCCTCGACGCGGCCCACGAGTCGGTCCGGGCGCTCGCCGCGACCCACCCGAGGACGAAAGGGCGTCTCGACGTCGTCGTGGGCGACATCACCGCCCCCGGCCTCGGGATGGGGGAGTCGTCGGCGCGGAAGCTCCGGAAGGAGCTGACCGGCGCCTTCCACCTCGCCGCGGTCTACGACCTGGCCGTCGCCCGGGACGTGGCGCTCCGGATCAACGTCGAAGGGACGCGGAACGTCCTCGAGTTCCTCGCCGAGGCGCCGCACCTCTCCCGGCTCGACTACGTCTCCACCGCGTACGTCTCGGGAACGGCCGTCGGCACCTACCGCGAGACCGACCTCGACGTCGGCCAGAGCTTCAAGAACCACTACGAGGAGACGAAGTTCCTCGCCGAAGTGGCGGTCGTCGAAAGCGGCCTCCCGCACACGATCTACCGCCCCGGCATCGTCGTCGGCGACTCGGGGAACGGCGAGACCGCCAAGTTCGACGGCCCCTACTTCGCGCTCAACGCGATGGACCTTCTCCCGTCGCCCGGGCTCTTCATCCGGATCGGCGACGGCGCCGCCGAAGTGAACCTCGTCCCGATCGACTTCGTCCTCGAGGCGATCGCGCGCCTCTCGTCGTGGGTGGGAGCGAAGGGGAAGACCTATCACCTGACCGACCCGAATCCGCACACGGCGCTCGACATCGCCGAGCTCCTCGCGAAGTCGATCGGCAAGTCGTTCGTCTTCGTGCCGGTGCCGCTCCCGATCGCGAAGCTCGCTCTCGCCGCGCCGCAGGTCAGCCAGTGGCTCGGCATGCCGGGCCAGACGCTCGACTATTTCGACCATCCGGTCCACTACGACGCGTCCCGGGCTACGGCGGACCTCGCCCGGTTCGGCGTCGCCTGTCCGCCTTTCGCCGAGTATGTTCAGCGGCTCGTCGCCTTCTGGAAGAAGAAGAAGGCCGAGATCACGCGCGGAGCGATGATTTGAAGGGCCGCGTCCGGTACGCCGACCGGTCGATCATCGACGGGCAGGACGTCGCGACGAGCCGGAGGTTTGCGGCCATCCGCCCCTCGACGGGAGAAGAATTCGCCGAGGTCCACCGGGCCGGGCCCGCCGAGATCGACGCGGCGGTCGCCGCGGCCCGGAAGGCGTTCCGGCACTGGTCACAGACGTCGTTCGGCGCTCGCCAGAAGCACCTCGCGAAGCTGCTCGAGGTGGTCCGGCGGTCCCACGTCGAGATCGAGCGGCTGATCGCCACGGAGCAGGGGAAGCCGATCGGCGAGGCGCGGGCGGTGGACATCGTTCCCGCCGCCGACACGCTCCGGTACCTCTCCCGGAATCTCCGGAACCTCCTCTCGCCGTGCCCCGTCGACTACGAGCAGATCCTCTTCGCGCACAAGGAGGCGTCGTTCCGGTTCGACCCGCTCGGCGTCATCGCCGTCGTCACGCCGTGGAACTTCCCGTTCGCGATCCCGATGGTCGAGATCGCCGCGTGCCTCGCGGCCGGGAACACGGTCGTCCTGAAGCCGGCCTCCGCGGCGGCGCTGACCGGGATCCTGATCGGCGACCTCTGCCGGCGCGCCGGCCTGCCGCCGGGAGTCGTGAACGTCGTGACCGCCGGGGGCGCCGAGACCGATCACCTGATCTCCCACACGGGGATCGCGAAAATCCTGTTCACCGGCTCCGTCGAGACGGGCATCCACGTCGTCCGGACGGCGGCCGGAAACCTGACGGGAAGCGTCCTCGAGCTGGGCGGGAAGGACCCGTCCATCGTCACGGCGGACGCCGACCTCGACCGCGCGGCCGCCGGCGTCGTCTGGGGCGCCTTCATGAACTCGGGGCAGGCGTGCGGCTCGATCGAACGGGTCTACGTCCTCGAAAGCGTGGCCGACGAGTTCGTGACGAAGGTCGTGGCGCGGACGAAGGCTCTCCGCGTCGGCGATCCGCTCGCCGAGGCGACCGACATGGGGCCGATGACGACCGCGGACCAGCGCGCGCTCGTCGAGGAGCACGTGTCGGATGCCGTGGCGCGGGGGGCGAGGATCCTCCATGGCGGCGAGCGCCCGGCGGCGAGGGGGATCTGGTTCCCGCCCACCGTCCTCGCGAAGGCCGACCATTCGATGCGCGCGATGCGCGAGGAGACGTTCGGGCCGCTCCTCCCGATCCAGGTCGTCAAGTCGCTCGACGACGCGATCGCCCTCGCGAACGACTCCGAGTTTGGCCTCACGGCGTCGGGATGGACGCGCTCGCGGCGGACGGCGGACCGCCTCGCCGCAGAGCTCGAGGCAGGCACCGTGACGATCAACGACCACCTCTTCTCCTTCGGCGAGCCGACGGCGAGCTGGGGGGGCATCAAGAAGTCGGGCCTCGGCCGGAGCCACGCCATCTACGGCCTCTACGAGCTGGTCAACATCAAGCACGTCAGCATGGACATGGGGGCCGCCCCCGCGATGCCGTGGTGGTATCCGTACGACGGCGCCTTCCAGAAATTCACGCGCCGCGCCTTCGGGACCCTCTACGCGAAGGACCCGCGGACGAAGATCCCCGAGGCGCTCGGCCTGATGGGGAGCGGCCGCTTCTTCGGCTACGTGAAGATGTCCACGCTCGCGAAGGGGATCGGGAAGGTGCTCTGAACTTCCTCTCGGTCGTCCAGGCCGTTCACGGCGACGCCTTCCCCCCGAAGCTCAGAAAGACCCCCGCAAGAAGCTCCGCGTCCGGGAACCACCGGCCCGTGTCGAAAAACCCGTGGTCCTCGCCGAGGCTGCGGGCTCCGAGGTAGGTGGCCCGCCCCCTCACGTCGATTCTCGCGCCGATCCAGCGCGCTGCGTAATACCGGGCACCGACGGTCATCGACAGGCAGAACCGGTTCACGTCGCGGACCGCCGCGTCATTCACGTCCACGTCGAGGTTCATGAAACCCGCTCCGAAGCCGGCGTACGGGACGAAGTTCCCGAGAGGGTAGGACCGGAGGCCGAGCAGCTCGACGGTCGCGGGAACGAACACGGCAACGGCGGGTTTCCGGGCGAAGACACGGCCGGCCGGCTCGACGAGTTGGGTCTCGGTCCGCCGGACGGCCAGCTCCAGCCCCCAGCACCGCGAGAGCTGGGCCCCGAGCCAGAAGCCCGTCAGGATGTCCTGGTCCGCCTGGACGCGGTGATCGACCAGGTCGTTCGATCCGCTCTGAAACGACCCGCCGAAGAAACGGCCCCCGCCGATTCCGGCCTCGATGGATCCCGGCACGGGCAGCGTCTGCGCCACTGCCGGGGCCGAGGTCACGGCCGCGGCGAAGAGCGCCGCCAGCAGGAGTCCCGGCAGGTGGCCGCGACCTCTCACCCTGGAAAACCCCACCGGAACCGGAGCGCGGCGACGAGATCCGGGGCGTCGCCCAGGCGCGGAAGGTTCTCCGTGATCGAAAGCTCCAGAACGCCTTGTCCGAAGAGGCTCTGCGCGAGTCCGAGGCTCACCTCGCCGCTCGTCGCGGTCACGTCGCCGAGGTTCTGGCGGTGCAGAGCGCTCTGCTCCCTCACCCCCGCGAGGGAAAGGGTGGTCCCCGATCCGAGCCTGAACTGGATTCCGAGCAGCAGCCTGAAAAAGGCCGCCGGGTCGAGCGGCAGCGGGAGGGACCCGCGGTACGGCCCGGGGACGACGACGCCCCCTTCAACCTGGAACGTCCACCTCTGGCGAGGCCCGAAGGAGTTCCAGGCGCCGAGAAGAAGACCTCCGTCGACGGAGCCGGATCCCCGGAATTCGTCCGGGTTCCCCGACGGCAGCTTGATCGCCAGGTCGACGCCCAGATGCCAGCGGCCCGCCGTCTCCCCGCGCCATCTGAGGGTCGAGACGATGTCCGCGAGGCCGGCGGAAGGAGTTCGGTCGAAGAAATGGAGGGGGCCGTCAGGCGCCTGGAGGACGATCTGAAAGCGCCCGCGCGGGAACCACTGCCGCTGGCTGTCAGGGATGCCGAAGCCGCGGTGGAAGCCGTCGACGGCCGAGTCCAGTTGGAGGGCGCCGAATGAGATCCAGGGAATCTCGAGACCGATGGCGAACCCTTTCCCGAGCGACAGGGCTCCGAAAAGGGCGACTCGTGTCACGTCGCCGTCGACGAAGTAGATGGTGTCCTGCGGGTGGCGGAGGTGAAGCTCCTCGGCCTCGGATCGGAGAAACGGCCGGCCTTGCGTCCCCATCTCCAGCTTGATGGCGTTCGGATGCCACGAATGAGAGAAGGTATTCGCATAGGCGAACGTCAGGTCGAGATCGCTGCAGCCCTCGGGGCGGAGTGGCCCGAAATGGAGAAACGGGAGGCTGAGAGGATAGAGCGAGCGGACTCCCGGAGCCTCGATCGCCGGGGCAGACCGGGACACGAAGAGCGCGAGGACGACCGGAAGGGCCCGAGAAAACGACGCGAGCCCTCCGCGCGGGAAGGTCCGGACACGAGCCCTCCGGAGAAAACATCCCTGCATGGAGCCCCCCGCCTCTCCAATCGGATCCTCGGAGATTAGCAAGCTTCGTGAGGAGGCCCTGAGTTGATCGGCGCGGCGCAGGCAGTCAGAAACCTCGCACGGCACCGCGAGCCACGGTTTTTCGCGCCCGAAATTCGTCCCGGGGGAGGTTTCAGAAGGTGAAGGCGAGGGTCGATCCCCAGAACGCGATCGACGAAAAGGACGAGACGAACAACACGCTCGATCTGCTCACCCCGATCCGACGCCCTCCGGCGTTCATGGCTTCTCCATCGGCACGAAAGCCCCGTCTCCCGTCCGCTGCCCGGGGGCGCCGCCGTCGTTGACGACGCCGTAGGCGATCCAGGGGGCCGTGCCGGACGTGCGTGTCACGCGCACCCAACCGTTCGAGACGCCGGCATTCCCGAGGATTCCGCCGATCTGGCCCCACTGGCCGGGCGCGAGCGTGAGCGGATAGGGGCCGTGGGGTGCACCTCCGGCGTCGCCGTCGAAGACTTCGAAGGAGAGCGTAATCGGGCCCGAAGCAGCGTCCTGCGCCGTGTTGACGCCCGCGGCGTTGGACCGGTTGCCCGCGTCGGCGTGAAGGCCGTAGATGTACGCAACCGACGTTGCCTCGTCGCCCGCAAACGCGGGGCCGGTGAAGAGACCGTACTGGCCTCCCGCGGAGGAGGGCGACGCGGTACGCGCCCCCGCGAAGAACCGGCCGATCCCGCCGCCGGACGAGACGTAGACGTTGAAGGAGCCGACCGCCGATCCGGGGGGTCCAATCGCGATGTTCATCGACCGCAGCCAGTCGATCGCTCCCGGGATGATCCGCTGCGTGAAGGGCGGAATCGTGACGAGAATGCTCCGGGTGCCGGACGAGGGGGACGAGCGCGATTCGTCGTAGCTCATGACGAAGTCCGCGGGCTGCGGGGCCGCGTTCGTCAGGACCAGCTCGCTGACGAAGGCGCCCGTCTCGACGAGGACGGGGACGTTCAGGAAGAGGGGCCGTGCGTCGGCCGGCGCCGAAACGATGAAAGACCCGTCATTCGTCACGTTGTCGTTCACGACGCCGTACGTCCCGAACGCTCCAGTCGTCGAGGTGCGGGTGACAGTGACCCAGCCGTTCGTCAGGCCGACGCCGTCCAGGATCCGGTTGTACTGCCTCCACCCCCAGCCGGGCAGCGTCTCGCCCGCCGTCACGACGGCGCTCGCGCCCGTGCCGTCACCCGAAAAGGCCGTGACGCCGAACGTGACGGGGTCCGCGGTCGTGTTGTAGACGGCGAGGTTCGACCTATCTGTCGAGGACGACCGAAGTCCGTAGACGGTCAGCGAGCCCCTGGAGCCCAGGTCGGGATCCACGGCCGTGTAGGCGAGGCCGGCTGCCCCGACGGGCTGCGGCGCGCCGGTCGCCGATGTCGTCCGGGCCACCGCGCTCGCGACGTTAGAATCCGAGAGGTTGTCAAACGTGACGAGGAGCGTTCCACCCTGCGAGCCTCCGGTCGGGATGGAAAGACCCTTGCCCCGCAGGTACCCGACGACGTCTGGAAGGACGAGCTGCGCCCCAGCGTGCAGAACGTCGTTCACCGTGCCGCTTCCCGTTCCCAGGGAGGCTGTGTAGACGAGAGTAATCTGTGCGTCGGAGGTCCCCCTGTTCGTCAGGGAGAGCTCCGTCGTGTAGTGGGCCGCCCCGGTATCGACGTCGAGAACGATGGGAACGAGGCGACGAACCGTCGCCGCGAAGGGAAGCGCCAAGACGCTGTTCGACAGCGTGCCTACGCAGGCAATTCCGCTGGAGACGGCCACGGAATAGACGTCGACGCCCTTGAGCTCGTCGTGGAAGCGGCTCCATGTCGCGCCGCTGTCCGTGGACGTGAACGTACCGTCTGTCGTTCCCGCGAGGAGCCGCGAGCCCGAGACGGCGATGTCCCGCGCCTGAGTCGGGCCATCCGCGGGCCGCGTCCACGTGACGCCGAGGTCGTCGCTCCGGTAGAGCCCTGTCGCCGCACCGAAGGGCGCCGCCGCCCAGAGCGTGTTGCCGGCGAAGGCGAGCCCGCTGAAGTAGGTCACGCCAGGTACCGCGCTCCCGGTGGTCCAGGTCGCCCCGCCGTCGAGGCTGCGCGAGACGGTGGCACCGACCGCGACGACGACCGAGTTCCCGTTAGCCGCGAGGACGGGCGCGAAGCCGGATCCCGTCGTCGGGAAGCCTGACCCATAGGTAGCCCACGAGGAGCCGGAATCGGTGCTGCGATAGAGAGCCAGGGGCGGTCCGGTCGTGACGGCCAGAAAGTTCGATCCTACCGCCGCCAGCGCAAGGTACGTTCTTGGCAGCGAAATCGCGGTGACCGTCGCGCCTCCGTCGGTGCTGCGGTAGAGGCCGCCGCTCCCGGCAAAGAGGATCGAGTTGCCGGCGGTTGCAATCGTCAGGAAGGCCTTCCCCACGAGAGAGGGCGAGCTCGAGGCCCATGAAACACAGTTGTCCGTACTCCGAAAGACGCCGCTCCCGTTGTTCGTTACGGCGTACGCCGAACCCCCGCTCGCGACAACCTTCGAGATCTGCGCGTTGTTGAGGCCGGCGTTGAACGCGTCCCACGTCGATCCGCCATCGGCGCTGCGGTAGACGCCCGCGGTCGTCGCCGCCCAGAGGTAGTTCGGCGTGATGGCCAGGGCGTTCACGTTCGCAGGAATCCCGGCGCCCGTCGGGCTCCAGCTGCCGCCTCCGTTCGTGCTCTTGTGGATGGTCGTGGAGCCCAGCTGGGAAGCGTAGACGGTCGAGCCCTGAAGGGCCACCGCAGAGGTCGCGAGCGGGGACCCGGAGACATTCGGCCCGCTGAAGGACCACGTGGTTTCGCTCGCTCCCATCTTGTAGAGCCCGGCGTTCGTCGACACGAAGACGGTGTTCCCGCTCCCCGCAAGGCCGTTGTAGGTGGTGAGGCTCACGGGAAGGCCGGACGCCTTCGTCCACGCCTGCCCGCCGTTGGCGCTGCCGAAAATGCCCCCCCGCGCGAGAACGGCCACGAGGTGGCTCCCACCCGTCGACGTGACGCCCACGATGGCTTCCGCGGTCACGCTCGCGTCGGGGATTCCCGTGGCGCTTGGAGCGCAGGAGTTCGCTGCGACATCGCACAAGAGCAGCCTGGCGAACCCCGCGGCGGCGCCCGGTGGCGGGGCGACGCCCGTGAGGACGTGGCCGGAGTCGACCGGCGCGATCGCCGTGGCGCCGAGTCCCCATGACGGTGCGCTGAAAATTCCGGTGGAGCGGTCGTTCAGAGAAATCCACTCGAGACCCTTGTCGGTGCCGGCGAGGAACTTGCCGGCGTGACAGCGCGAGGTGAGTACCCGGGTTCCCGAGAGCCCTATCAATGAGGGAGTCAGGAGAAGCCAAGACGGCCCATAGGCTTTTGCTATCCCGTCCGAGAGGGCAGCGCTCGTGCCCGGACTGGTCCCGAAGACGGCGTTGGGCGGCAAGAGGCCCTCGAAACCCGGGGGCGCGCATGCCAGATCTGCCACGGCAGCAAGTGCAGTGATGCTGCCGCCCTCGATTCCCCGGGAAGCCGTCCCCAGCTCCGCGAGCTGACCGCGCTCCAGGGTAGAAGTGAAATGAAGGATCAGATTTGAAAGTGGATGGTACTCCGAGGGTGGACATATTTCGTATGCCAAGCACTGCCCGGTCTGGAGATCGATGTCTTTACAGCAGAGCTCATAACCCTCGCAGCCGGTTAGGCACGCCGCGGCGAGGAGGGTCAGGGCGACGGGGTAGATGCGTCGGGTCGGGAAGGAGATCCGAGACATAGCCGCCTCCTTGCCAGAGGAGACGCACGGCGTTGAGAATCCCTCTCAGCAATCTGCCGTCCCGGCCTCGACAGCTCGTCCCCTGTATGCTGAAAACTACCCAGACGGGGACGTGCGCTCACTCCGGGGGTGAGATGGCCCAGCGAGGACCGACACCGGACTCTGAGAGCCTGTTCGCCGCGTTCCTCGACGAGCACGCGGCGACGGTGCAGGGCGCCGTCGATCGCGTCTGTCCGCGACAGATGGGGATCCGGCGTGAGGAGCTCGAACAGGAGGTCCGGCTTCGGCTCTGGAAGACTCTCGAAAACGAGAGGGAGATCACGGATCCTGCGTCCTTTATCAATAGAGTCGCTCTGACGGCAGCCATCGACGCGGTGCGCCGGATCAAGGCCCGACGGGAGGAGCCGTTGAACAACGAGGCTGGCGAAGAGAGGAACGCCGCCGGGGAGCGGGCGGATCCGTCTCCAGCCGCATCTCCCGAGGAGGTGGCCCGCGGGCGCGAGACCTGGCGCAAGCTGAAAGCCGCCCTGACCCGCCTTCCGGAAAGCCGGAAGCATCCGGTGAAGCTCCACCTTCAGGGCTTCACGAGCGACGAGATCGGACGACTCCTCGGCTTCACGGAGGCCAAGGCGCGGAACCTCGTCTACCGGGGGCTGGACGATCTCAAGCGCGAGCTTCGAACCGAAGGAATCGAACATGAAGCTGGATGACGCCGCTCTTCGCGCGGCCTACCAGGACGGAACGCGGCGGGGCCGCCGGGACGATTGCCCCGACTCCGAGACGCTGGCCCGAGGAGCCTCCGGCGACCTCGCGTCGGCCGGGCGAGAGGCGCTCGTCTCGCACCTGGCGACCTGCTCCGACTGCTCCGTAGAGCTGCAGCTGGCGCGCACCCTTCTGCCGCAGAAAGCTGCCCCCGCGGGGACCCAGCGGATGTGGACGTTCGCTATTCGAATCGCCGCGGCGGTCCTTGTGGCGGCCGGCGTCGCGGTCGTGATGCAGTCCCCGTCGAGGTCGGGCGCCGTCCGGGGCGGGGCTCCCTCCGGAGAGCGGACGGTCCCGCCCGACGGCGCGCAGCTGCCCGAGCCGCCCGATGCGCTGGAATGGACGAGCGCTCCTCCCGCCGAAAACTTCGAGATCGTCGTCTTCGATGCGGAGTCGACGGAGATCTGGCGGAGCGCTCCGGCCGTGTCGGCAAAGGCCGCGCTCCCGGGCGAGATGCGTTCCGGGCTGCGGCGTGGCTCGCCGGTTTACTGGCGGGTCCTCGCGGTGCAAGGCGTCGAGCGTTCGACATCGCCGCTCTTCCGATTCGAGATCGCACCGGCTCGATGAAGAGATGACGCGAGGGGCGGTCATCGTAGTGGCGCTTGTGGTGGCGTCCCGCGCCGCCGCGACAGAGCCGCTCCCCGCCGTCGGCGCCGCGGTCGAGCGCGAGTTGGGTCCGGGCGCCGCGTTGGAATTTCGGGTCACGCTCGAGAAGGGCGAGTTCCTGCGCGTCGTCGTCGAGCAGCGCGGCGTCGACGTCGTCCTCTCGGCGTTCGCGGCGGATGGCCGGCGCCTCGTCCGGCTCGATCGCGCGGGCGGACAGTTCGGACCGGAGCCGATCTCGATCGTGGCGCCTAGGTCCGGCGATTATCGGATTCGGATCGATCCGTTCGGCCAGACGACCATTCCCGGTCGCTTCGTCCTCCGGGTCGAGGAGCGCCGGGCCGCGGGCGCCCGTGACGGTCTAAGGGTCGCCGCCGAGAAGCAGCTGGAGTCCTGCGAGTGGCCGACCGACAGGCGAAGCGGCATCAAGGCCTGTCGCCAGGCGGTCGCCCTCTGGGAGAACGTCGGCGATGGCCGCGAGGTGGCGAACGCTTTTTTCAAGCTCGGAGATCTCCAGGCCGGGGAGGGCCGGGGATCGGCCGCTCTCGACGCCTACGAGAAGGGGCGGGCGGCCGCGCGTCGGTCGAAGGACGACCGACTCCAGGCGGTCGCGCTCCGGGCCATCGGTCTCCGCCTGACATTCTCGGGAGATGCGCGGCGGGCCGCCGAAATGCTCAGCGAGTCGGTGCGCCTCGCGCGGGCGTCCGGGCATCCGCAGGTGGAGGCAGGGTCGCTCCAGATTCTCGGCTGGAGCCTCTGGGGACGCGGGGAATATGAGAGGGCGCTGGAAGCGGGGGAACGGGCGGCGGCGCTGGCCCGCGGGTGTGGCGATCTCGCGACTGAGGCCTGGGCCGTCCATCTCTCCGGCCTGACGTACGCCACCCTGGGAGATCTGCCTCGCGGGCTCGACCTCTGCCGCCGGGCAGCGGAACTGGGCCGTGCCGCGGGAGACCGGCGCGGCGAAGAGCTCGCGTTGAGCGACGCCGGCTGGATTTATTACCGAGCCGGCCGACTCGAGAACGCCGAGCAGACTCTCCGGAACGTCGTGACGCTTCAGCGTGCGGCGGAGAACCGCGCGGGCGAAGCGCTCGCTCTCGTGAGTCTCGCCCACGTATCGGCGGCCCTCGGGCGAAGAGCCGAGGCAGGGACGGACTACCGGAAGGCGCGCGTACTGGCCCGCGCCGCGAACGTTCCCGCCTTCGAGGCCCATGCGCTCTCGGGGCTTGGCCGGCTGGCTGCAGCATCCGGCGACCCCGCGGGCGCGCGGGTCTTCTTCGGAGAGGAGTTAGCGATCCGCCGGCGTCTGGAGGATTCGGCCGGTGAGGCGCAGGCCTCTCTCGAGCTCGCAAGGCTCGATCGGGGCGACGGCCGGCTCGACGCCGCGCTTGCGCGGATCGAGGCCGCCCTCGCCCAACTCGAGAGTATTCGGCTCCGGTTCCGCAGCCCCGACGTCAGGGTCTTCGCGTCCGCGTCGAGCCAGCCTCTCTTCGACTTCGCCGTCGACGTCCTGATGAGAATTAACGAGACCTCCCCGGCTGCGGGCTTCGACCGAAGGGCGTTCGAGATGGCCGAGCGGGGTCGGGCGCGCGAACTGCGGGAAGGGCTCGCGGAGATCGCAGTCGATCGGGACGCGCCCCGCCCTCTTACGCTTGCTGAAGTTCAGGCCTTGCTTCCACCGGACGCCGCCCTGGTCTGCTTCGAGGCGGACGATGCGCGGCTCTTCGTCTTCGTCGTGACGCGAAGCTCGTTTCTCGCGCGGCGGCTGCCGGTCGAACCGAGAGCGCTCGCGATCCGCCTCGAGAATGCCCTGGACCTCCTGTCGACGGGAGACGGCACGGGCTCCCGCCTCCTGACGCAGCGGCTCTACGTCGATCTCGTCGCTCCGTGGCGCGGGGCGTTGCCATCAGGGACGACCCGCCTCGTCATCGCCCCGGACGGGCTCCTCTCCCGGTTTCCTTTCGAGGCGCTGGAGTCGCCTGGAGGCAGCCCACGTCGTCTCGTCGAGGAGTTCGAGATCGGCTACGCCCCGTCGGCGAGCGTCCTCGCCAGGCTCCGCGAACGACACGACCATCCTCCCGGCGCCCGGGCTGACCTTCTCCTCGTCGCCGACCCCGAGCGGGGAAGGGAACGAATCTCCCTCCTTTACGAGGACGAGGGATTCGTTCTTGGACCGCTGCCGTTCGCGGGCGTCGAGGCCCGCCGCGTCGCGCGCTTCGGCGGGGAGGGAAGTGTCGTCCTCGCAGGCGCCGAGGCGAGCGCGGTTCGCGTCTCGGAGCTCGCTCCCACCGGTTTCCGGGTTCTCCACTTCGCGACGCATGCCCTCGTCAGCCAGCGCTCTCCTTCGTCGTCCGCCCTCGCACTCGCGTCGGCGCCGGGTACCCCCGGCCATGGTCTGTTGACCGCTCGCGACATCCATCGCCTGCCGATCGCGAGCGATCTCGTGGTTCTCTCGGCCTGTCAGACCGCGCGCGGAAGGCTCCTCGCGGGCGAGGGGGTCCAGAGCCTGCGCGGGCGTTTCTCCACGCCGGGGCTCGGAGCGTCGTCGCCAGCCTCTGGAAGGTGAACGACGAGGGGGCTGCCGCCTTCATGGAGTCGTTCTACAGAAACCTCTCGGTGGGACGATCGAAGGCCGCGGCGCTCCGGGCCGCCAAGCTCGCCAGCCTCGGAAGGGGAGATCCGCCGCGGATCTGGGCGCCGTTCATCCTCCTCGGCGAGCCCGACGAGCCGGTTCGGCTCGCGGGCCAGACTCTCTGGGCGCGCATGACAGCTCTCTTCTCGCGCTGATCGCCTGGACGGGCCTCCTAGAATCGCCGGGTGCGCGAGGCGCCCGACCTCTCCGTCTATCCCGACCAGCCGGGGATCTACCTCTACAAGGACAGCAAGGGGAAGGTCCTCTACGTCGGGAAAGGGCGCTCCATCCGGAAGCGGCTCGCGTCGTACTTCACGGCCGGTCCGAAGCACCCGAAGACCGAGGCGCTCCTCGCCGAGTTCGCGACGATCGACACCGTCGTCACGACGACCGAAAGCGAGGCGCTCGTCCTCGAGAACGCGTTCATCAAGCGCCACAAGCCCCGCTACAACGTCGTTCTTCGTGACGACAAGACCTACCCCTACATCAAGGTGACGACGGGGGAGCCGTGGCCGCGCGCGTACGTGACGCGCCGGGTCCTGAAGGACAACCACTCCTACTTCGGGCCGTTCGTTCCGGGCAGGACCTGCCGCGGCGCGATGAGGATGATCCAGCGGATGTTCCAGATCCGGACCTGCCGGATCGAAATCGACGGAAAGCTCCCGCGCCCCTGTCTCTACTACGACATGCACGCTTGCCTCGGCCCGTGCGTGGCGGGCCTGACGACCAAAGCGGCCTACGACGAGGCGGTCGAGGACGTCCTTCTCTTCCTGTCCGGGAAGAACGACGCTCTGACGCCGCGGCTCGAAGGGAAGATGAAGGCGGCCGCCGAGGCGGAGAGCTTCGAGATGGCTGCCGCCTATCGCGATTGCCTCCGAACCGTCGAGGAGCTGGCCGAAAAGCAGCGGGTCCAGTCGCTCGCCGGCGAGGACGTCGACGTCTTCGGCGACTTCCTCGACGACGGGAACCTCTCGATCTCGCTCCTCTTCGTCCGGGGCGGATCCGTCCTCGACTCCCGCGAGTACTACTTCGAGGGGATCGGCGACGTCGACCTGGAGGATTTCTGGGTCTCGCTCCTCTCCCAGTACTACGACACGATCGCCGATGGCGCGCCCGCCTCCGGCGGCGCCGGCACGTTCCTCCCGCGCGAGGTGCACCTCCCGGCCGACGTGCCCGAGGAGGCGCTGGCGCCCGTCGAGAGCTGGCTCTCGGAGAGGCGCGGGAGCCGTGTGACGATCCGGACGCCGCAGCGCGGCGCCGCGTTCGAGCGGATGCAGATCGCCCGCGACAACGCGAGGCAGAACCACCTTCGGCGCTTTCGGCGCGTGCGCGAGCGGGGCGAGAAGGCGACGCTCGCGCTCGCGAAGGCCCTCGACCTCGACCGGCGCCCCGCGCGGATCGAATGCTTCGACATCTCGCACCTCCAGGGGAGCGAGACCTACGCCTCGTGCGTCGTCTTTCTCGACGGCGAGCCGGCGACGGACGAGTACCGTCTTTTCCGGATCGACCGGCCGGACGTGGACGACTTCGCCTCCATCGCCGAGGCCGTGACGCGACGCTATGGCAGGGTGCGCCGCGAGGGCGGGCCGCTGCCCGACCTCCTCCTGATCGACGGGGGGAAGGGGCAGCTCTCGGCGGCGCTCTCCGCGCTCGACCGCCTCGGGATCGAGATTCCGGCCGCCGGCCTCGCGAAGCGGGAGGAGGAGCTCTTCGTCCCGGGCCGGTCGGCGGCCGTGGTCCTGCCGAGACGGAACGCCGGCCTGAAGCTCCTTCAGCGGGCCCGCGACGAGGCCCATCGCTTCGGCCTGGCGAGCCACCGCCGGGCGCGCCGGAAGCGGGCTCTCGAGAGCCCGCTCCTCGCGGTGCCCGGCCTCGGTCCGGCCGGCGCGAAGCGGCTCCTCTCGGCCTTTGGCGGTGCCGAGGCGGTCCTCGCCGCCACGGAAGAGGCGCTCGCCGTCGTGGCCGGAAAACGGACTGCTTCCCGAATTGCGAGATGGCGCGAGCGTTCCCAAGCGGTTTCCGGTTAACATTTTGCGGTTATGGTCGGAGAGAAGTCCTCGCCCGGGATGCTGACGGGCGGCACGATCGAGCGGACGTCGCTCGCCGAAGCGTTCCGGAACATCGTCCGGGACCGCGTGTCGGGGAAGCTGGTCGTCGCCTCCAAGGGCGAGGAGCGGACGTTCTGGTTCGACCGCGGCCAGGTCGTCTTCGCGAGCTCGAACCGCGAGGCACAGCTCGTCGGCGAGCTCCTCCGGACGTTCGGCCTCGCGGACGAAAACCTCCTCCTGTCGGCGTTCGAGAGTGCGATGGCCGAGCCGGGGCTCGGCCTTTCGAAGGCGCTCTCGGGCTCCGGCGCGGTCTCGCTCTTCGTCGCAGAGGCGGCGTCTCGTGCCCTCGCCGAGCGGGTGCTCTACGACGCGTTCCGGCTTTCCGCCGGCATCTTCACCATTTCTCCGGGCGAACCTCCGCCCGAGCTCCCGTTCCGGTTCGACCGCTCGACCGGCAGCCTCGTCCTCGAGGCGCTTCGCCGCCTGCCGGCGGGGACGGACGTTCACCGGGTTCTCGGTCGTCGAGCCGCGCTCGCGGCCGATCCTCCACCCGGAGCTGACCCTCCGGTACCAGGTGATCACGCTGTCGTCGGAGGAGGGGGAGGCGCTGTCGCGCGTGGACGGCTCGCGGACGGCCGAGCAGGTTTCCACCCAGACGCGCATCCTCTCGCGGCTCGCCGCGGTCGGTCTCATCCAGATCGTTCCGGGATCGCGGGCGACCGAGCCCTCGGCGGCGCCGACGGGGCTCGGGTCGCTGAACGTCGAGATTTCGGGCGTGCCCCCGCCGCCCCGGCTCGCGGAGACCTTCGAGAACCAGCTCCGCGTCGTCGTCAACACGTACCGGCGCCTCGACTGGTCCACGTTTTACGACCTTCTCGGCGTCGAACGGACGGCCGGCGACGAGGAGGTCCAGCGGGCGATCCACGATCGGGCGCGGATCTTCCACCCGGACCACCATCTGAAGCAGGTCTTTGCCGGCGAGCGAGACGCGCTGGAGGCGTTGTTCCAGAAACTCCGGACGATCGAGCGCGCGTTTCGGACGAAGGAGTCGCGGGCCTCCTACGACCAGACGCTGGACCGGGGAATCCACGACTCGGTCCGTCTCCCGGACGAGCGCCCGACGGCGGCGCTCCAGAAGCAGATCGCGAAGGCGAACTACCAGCGCGCGAAGGTCCTCTACGAAGAGGAGGACTACTACCCCGCGTACGAGATGGTCCGGCAGGCCATCGAGTTCGACCCGAAGGAACGCGACTACTGGATTCTCCTCTCGCGGATCCAGCGGAAGAACCCGAAGTGGCTTCGCCAGTCTTCGGAGACGATCCGGCGGGCGCTCCAGAACATCCCGGACAATCTCGATCTTTGGTGGGAGCTGGCCGAGGCGTTCAAGGCCGAGCGAAACCCCGCCGAGCGGATCAAGGCGCTGCGCGAGGTGATGAAGCTCGACCCCAGGAACCGCCGCGCGCAGTCGGCCCTCTCCGAGCTGGGCGCCGACAAGGAAGGGTAGGGGAGCGGTGGAAACCGCCGCGCTCTTCGGTACCGGCCTGGGTCTCGCTGCCGCCTCGGGCCTGAACGCCTACGCCGTCCTCCTCGTCTACGGAGGCCTCGCCCGCTTCTTTCCCGAGGCGTTCCCGGGGCCGATCGCTCATCTCCTCGGCACGACGCCGGCGCTCGCGGTCGCGGCGATCCTCTTCCTCCTCGAGTTCTTCGCCGACAAGGTGCCCGGGCTCGACCACTTCTGGCACCTCCTCCACTCCTTCGTCCGCCCGATCGTCGGGGCGGCCCTCGCCGTCGCGGCCGTTGCGCCCGGGCAGAGCACCACAATGGACGTCGTGGCCGGCGGAAGCGGAGGGCTCGTGGCCCTCCTGTCTCACCTCGTCAAGAGCGCCACGCGCCTCACGTCGACGGCGCTGACCGCGGGCGTCGCGAACGCGGCGCTTTCGCTCGCCGAGGACATCCTCGCGTTCGTGCAGAGCCTCGTCGCGATCTTCCTTCCCATGGTCGCGCTTGTCCTGGTAGCCGGTCTCGGCATCCTGTTTCTCGTGAGCGTCCCGCGCGTCTCGCGGATGGCGGACCTCTTCGGGCGACGCTCGGGGAAGGCCCCGCCTCCCGCGGATCCCTGACCCGCCAAGGCCCGGCGCCCGAACGGAGTATCCTGTCGCCGACTCGGGCCGGACAGGCGATCGCCGCTCCCGAGGCTACGGCCGACGGAGGGGAGGAAAGTCCGGACTCCAGCGGGCAGCGTGCCGGGGAAATCCCGGTCGGGGCAACCCGAAGGAAAGTGGCACAGAAAACATACCGCCACGGCGCCTTCGGGCGCCGGGGCAAGGGTGAAAAGGTGCGGTAAGAGCGCACCGCGGCACCGGCAACGGCGCTGGCAGGCCAAACCCCACGCGGAGCAAGGCCAAATAGGGCGACGGCAGGGACGCCCGCTCCCGCGGCCGCAAGGCCGACGTCGCCGGGTAGGCCGCTGGAGCCCCTTCGAGAGAAGGGGCCTGGAGGAATGATCGCCGGCCGGAAGGCGCGAGCCGACCGGCCACGGAATCCGGCTTACCGTCCGGCCCGGGTCACTTTTCTAGAATGGGGCCCCATGGCCGATCTCGTCGACGGGAACAATCTGATCGGACGCCTCGGCGGCGGGACCCGCGAGGGGCTGGTCTCCGAGCTCTGCGACGTCGCGCGGCGCAAGCGGAAGAAGCTGACGGTCGTCTTCGACGGACCGCCGGCGTCGGGAGGGTCGAAGGTGCAGACGTTCGGAGACGTCACCGTCGTTTACGCCGCGCCGAGGTCGGCTGACGAAGAGATCGTCCGGCGTATCCGGGAAGCCCGCGATCCGCGCGGCGTCACCGTCGTCACCGACGACCGTGCCCTCCTCTCAGCCGTCGCGGCGGCCGGGGCCAGGACGGCGGGGATCGAGGTCTTCTGCCGCGACGCATCGGCGCGACTCTCCGCGGGGGAGCGCCGCGACTCGGAAAAGCCGGTGCCGGGAGGAAGCGCGGCCGAGTGGGAGCGCTGGTTCAAAGACCCGCGCAACCGGACGGCCTGATGCCACCCTTCCTGAAGCCCCGGCGCCTCCGGCGCGGGGACGTCGTCGGCGTTGCCGCTCTCTCGGGCCCGGTCGACAGCGACGCCCTCGACCTCGGCTGCCGCGCGCTGGAGGAGATGGGCTATGGCGTGAAGCGGGCGACGAATCTGCTCCTGAAATCGGGGCCGCTCGGCCTCGCGGGGAGCGACGCCGCACGGCTCTCCGGGTACCGCGACCTGCTTCTCGATCCCGAGGTCGCGGCGATCATCTTCGCCCGCGGGGGCTACGGCGCCATCCGGATACTGCCTCACCTGTCGCCGGGCGAACTGGCCGCGAACGCGAAGATCCACTGCGGCTTCTCGGACGTGACGGCGCTCTCGGCTTTTCTCCTCTCCCGGTGCGGGCTCCCCTCGTTCCACGGGCCGATGGTCGCGGCGGACCTCGCCCGGGGCCTGGATCCGCTCTCGGCGACGTTCTTCCCCTTCATGCTCGAGGGCGACGGACCCCCCGAGCTCGCGCTGCCGGACGCAGAGATCGTCGTGCCCGGCGCCGCGGAGGGCCGTCTCGTCGGAGGCTGCCTCTCGCTCCTCGCCGCGGCCGTCGGCACGCCGGACGAGTTCGACTACGACGGGGCGCTCCTCTTCTTCGAGGAAGTGAACGAGGAGGCCTATCGGGTCGACCGGATGCTGGCCCACCTCGCCCGGGCCCGCCGATTCGATAGACTCGGTGGCATCTTGATCGGCTCGATGGCGTCCATCACGTTCGGGGGAGTCGAAGACCCGGCCCGGCTCCGCGAAGTTCTCGCCGAACGCCTCGGCCCGCTCCGCGTGCCGGTCGTCCTCGGCCTGCCGTGCGGCCACCGCGGGCCGAACGTCGCGCTCCCGGTCGGCGCGCGGGCGTCGTGGAATCCGCGGAACCGGACGCTCCGGTTCGAGGAGGAGATCGTCTCGTGAAAGTCGTCCTGAAATCCGGGGGGTCGACGGGGTTCGAGGACTTCATGGCGCGCGTGTCGGCGGGGACCGTCGTCTTCAGCGAGGGCGAGGTCGGGACCGAGATGTACGTCATCCAGTCGGGCACGGTCGAGGTCTTCAAGAAGACGGCGCGGGGCGACGACAAGCTGATCGCGACGCTGGAGAAGGGGGACTTCTTCGGCGAGATGTCGATTCTCGAGGACGTGCCCCGGACGGCCGGCGCCCGCGCGAAGACCGAGTGCGAGCTCCTGAAGATCAACCAGTCCACGTTCGACGAGATGCTCCGGCACAACGGAGAGATCGCGGTCCGGATGCTGCGCAAGCTCTCCCGCCGTCTCCGCGAGACGACGAAGCTCCTCGAGCAGTCGACGGGCATCGCGCCGGCCCTCGACGACGCGTCGGACATCCTCTCGAAGGAAGGGGAGCGGCACGAGATCTACCGCCTCACGACCGAAGCGGGGGAGGAGTTCTTCCTGAACCGCGAGGGGGAGACGACGATCGGGCGGATCGACCCCGTCACCGGCATCCGGCCCGACATCGACCTCGCGAACCTCGACACCCAACGCTCGGTCTCGCGCCGCCACGCCAAGATCGTGAACGCGGGCCCGGGGTTCCAGGTCGTCGAGGAGATCGGGACGATGAACGGCACCTTCGTCAACGGCCTGAGGATCCAGACCGGAACACCGGTCACGGTCAAGGACGGCGACCGGATCCGCTGCGGCCTCGTCGACATGGTCTTCCGCGTCAAGAAGAACTAAGGCCGCCGCATCGCGATCTCTCCCTTCGACCCGCTGACCGCGCTCGGCGGCCTGACGCCACGAGGCGCGAAGGACCTTGCGGAAGCGGGCGTCTCGACGGCCCTCGACCTCCTCCTCCACCTGCCGTTTCGATACGAGGACCGGACCCGTGTCGGGCCGATCGGGTCGCTCGCGGCCGGCGGCCCGCCGGCAACCGTGAAGGGCACGGTCCTTTCCTCGCGGCTCATCCGGACCCGGCGGCCCGGCTTCACGATCTTCGAGGCGATCCTCGACGACGGGACGGGATCCATCCGGCTCGTCTTCTTCAATCAGCCCTACCTCGCGCGGGTCCTTTCGGCGGGGCGCTCCGTCTGGGCCTTCGGCGCACCGGAGCTGGCCTCGCGGACCCGCCACGGGCTGATTCTCCAGAACCCGCAGTACGAGACCGAGGACGAGACGGGCGGCGACGCGCTCTCGGTCGGGCGCGTCGTTCCGATCTACAGAAAGCTCCCGGGGCTGCCTCCGCGGACGCGGCGCCGGCTCGTTGCGAAGCTCCTCGACGAGCTGGCTGACCGCCTCCCTGAACGGCTCCCGGACGGCGTCCGCAAGGCGCTCGCGCTCCCCTCCCTCGCGGCGTCCCTCCGCGAGGCGCACTTCCCGGGGAGCGGCGGAGGTCCGGCCGATCCGGAGCCCTGGGAAGCCCGGACGTCGCCGTTCCTCTCCCGCCTCGTCTTCGAGGAGTTCCTCGAGCTCCAGATCACCCTCCAGCGGAGGCGGCGGGAGCGGCAGGGCGTCGCCGCGCCGCGCCTCGTGGCGGACGACGCGATCCGGGAGCGTCTCCGCGGCGTCCTCGCGTTCTCGCTCACGGCCGCCCAGAAGCGGGTGATCCGGGAGATCGGTGAGGACTTCCGGTCAGGGCGGCCGATGCGCCGCCTCCTGCAAGGCGACGTCGGGAGCGGGAAGACGATCGTCGCGGTCCTCGCGGCGGTCCTCGCCGCCGAGTGCGGCTGGCAGACGGCCTTGATGGCGCCGACGGAGATCCTGGCCGAACAGCATGCGCGGGGCGTTTACGACCTCCTGAAGAAAAGCCGTTTCGTCCCGGCCCTCCTGACGGGACGGGTCAAGGGACGCGCCCGCACGACGCTCCTCGACCAGCTCGCCGGCGGCCGGATCGACCTCCTGATCGGGACGCACGCGCTCCTCGAGGAGCCCGTCACCTTCCGCCGGCTCGGACTGATCGTCATCGACGAGCAGCACCGGTTCGGCGTGGCGCAGCGGGCGACGCTCGCCGCGAAGGCGCCGGAAGGGGAGAGCGTCACCCCGCACCTCCTCGTCATGTCGGCAACGCCCATCCCGCGCTCGCTCGCCCTGACGCTCTACGGAGACCTCGACGTCTCGACGCTCGACGAGAAGCCGCCCGGCCGGTCTCCGGTCGAGACGCGCGTCCTCCCCGAGTCGGGGCGCGGAGCCGTTTTTGGCGAGGTCGAGCGGGAGATCGCAGCCGGCGGGCAGGCCTACGTCGTCGTGCCGCTCATCGAGGAGTCCGATCGGATCGAGGCGAAGGCCGTCGAGAAGCACGCCGACGAGATCCGGAGGGCGCTCCCGAGGCGAAGGGTCGGCGTCGTCCACGGACGGATCCCGGCCGAGGAGCGCGACCGGACCATGGCAGCGTTCGCGAGCGGAAAGCTGGACGTCCTCGCTGCGACGACGGTCATCGAGGTCGGCGTGGACGTCCCGAACGCCTCGTTCCTCGTCGTCGAGAACGCGGAGCGGTTCGGCCTCGCGCAGCTCCACCAGCTCCGCGGGCGCGTCGGCCGCGGTCGCCGGAAATCCCGCTGCGTCTTCCTCGTCGGCGAGGGAGCCTCGGCCGAGTCCCGCGAGAGGCTCGCGGTCCTCGCAAAGACCGACGACGGCTTCGTCGTAGCCGAGGAGGACCTGAAGCGGCGGGGGCCCGGCGACGCGCTCGGAACGCGCCAGAGCGGCGTGCCGCTCTTCCGCGTCGGCGACCTCGTCCGCGACGGCGCGCTCCTCCGGCGGGCCCGGGACGAGGCGGCGAAGCTCGTCGAAACCGGCGCCGACGGGGCCTTCCGCGAGCTGTTCTTTCTCAGCCGCGAAGCGCTTCCAGGGGCGGACTAGGGGCGCCGTCGCCCTGCTAACATCCGCGCGCCGCGCGGGAAGGCCGCCGCGGGGGAGCGCCGTTGAGCCCGGACAAGGTCCTCGAGATCGTCATCCAGATCGCCGTGTTGCTGTTCGCCGTGTCGTTTCACGAGTCGGCGCACGGCTGGATGGCGCTTCGATGCGGCGACACGACGGCCCGCGACCTCGGCCGGATCACGATGAACCCGGTCCGGCACATCGACCCGATCGGGAGCCTCCTCTTTCCGCTGATGCTCGCGTTCGCCGGCCTCCCGATCTTCGGGTGGGCGAAGCCCGTGCCGATCTCGCTCCGCGGCGTCCGGAACCCGCGGAAGGCGAATCTCCTGATCTCGGCCGCGGGCCCCCTGTCGAACCTGCTCCTCGCGGTCGGCTTCGCCGTCCTGGTCATCGTCCTCCACCCGCAGGTGACGGCGAAGAAGGACCTCCTCTACCCGGTCCTCCTGATCGCCTTCCTCTCGGTGGTCGTGAACGTCTCGCTCGCAGTCTTCAACCTGATCCCGATCCCGCCGCTCGACGGGTTCGGCGTCGTCGAGAGCCTCGTGCCGCCGAGCGGCATCCCGGCCGTCATCTGGCTGCGACGCTACGGATTCCTCATCCTGATCGCCGCGATGTTCACCGGCGTCCTCGCGGTTCATCATGAACCCGGTGCAGCAACTTCCTTCTCGACGCATGCTTCTGCGATGAGCGCCGACAAGAAGATCGTCCTTTCCGGCCTCCGTCCCACCGGCCCCGTCCACCTCGGCAACTACTGGGGCGCGGTGAAGAACTGGGTCGACCTGCAGGACGCCTACCGCTGCCACTACTTCGTGGCGGACCTCCACGCGCTGACGACCGACTACGCGGACACCTCGGCCGTCCGGGAGGCCACGCTCGAGGCCGTCACCGACTGGCTCTCGGTCGGGCTCGATCCCGAGAAAGCCGTCATCTTCGTCCAGTCCCGCGTGCCGCAGACCGCGGAGCTGGCGCTCATCTTCGGGATGATCACGCCGCTCGGCTGGCTCGAGCGGGTGCCGACCTACAAGGAGCAGATCGAGCAGCTCCGGGAAAAGGACCTCGGGACCTTCGGCTTCCTCGGCTACCCGGTGCTGATGACGGCCGACATCGCGCTCTACCTCGCGCACTACGTCCCGGTCGGGAAGGACCAGGAGAGCCACCTCGAGATCTGCCGGGAGATCGTCCGGCGCTTCAACGGTTTCTACGGCGACGTTTTTCCCGAGCCGCAGGCCCTCTTCACCGCGACGCCGAGGGTGCCCGGGCTCGACGGCCGGAAGATGTCGAAGAGCTACGGCAACACGATCGCGCTCTCGGACGGCGCGGCCGAGGTCGACAAGAAGGTCATGTCGATGGTCACCGACCCGGGGCGAGCGCGGCGGAGCGATCCGGGGAACCCGGACGTCTGCAACCTGTTCCCGTTCCACCAGCTCTACTCGACCCCCGCGGAGGTCGAGACCGTCGACAGGGAGTGCCGGACCGCCGCCCGCGGCTGCGTCGACTGCAAGAAGCACCTGATTCGGAACATGAACGCGGCCCTCGACCCCGTCCGGGAGAAACGGGCCCGGATCGTCGCGCAGCCCGGCTTCGTCCGAGACGTCCTCGAGGCCGGCAACGAGAAGGCCCGAGCCATCGCCTCGCAGACGATGTCGAAGGTCGCCGACGCGATGAACCTCCTCTAGCGCCATGGCCGAAGGCTTCCGGATCCCCGTCCCGGCCGGGCTCGAGCTGGTCCAGCCCTACCCGGTGAAGCTCCCAACGTTCGAGGGGCCGCTCGACCTCCTCCTCCACTTGATCCGGAGGAACGAGGTGGACCTCCGGAACATCCCGGTCGCGGAGATCTGCCACCAGTACCACGACTACCTCGTCCTGATGCAGGAGCTCGACCTCGAGGTCGCCGCCGAGTTCCTCTACATGGAGGCGATCCTCGTCCACATCAAGTCGCAGATGGTCCTCCCGCGGCCGGAAGCCGGCGAGGGCGGGCCGGTGGAGGACCCGCGCGAGGAGCTCGTCCGCCGGCTCCTCGAGTACCGGAAGTACAAGGGCGTAGCCGAGACGCTCCACGAGCTGGAGGCCGAGCGGCTCGGCCTCTGGGCGCGCCCGCCGGCGAAGCTGGAGGGCGCCGAAGACGAGGAGGCCGACCTCTCCGAGGTCTCCCTCTTCGACCTTCTGACGCACTTCAAAGGGGCGCTCGACCGCTACCGCGCGAGCCATCCTCCGGCGATGGAGATCACGCACCAGAAGTTCTCGATCCGCGAGAAGATGGACGAGATGGTCGCGAAGGTGAAGGGCGCGGCGGCGCCGGTCCCGCTGACGGAGATCTTCGGCGGGCTGTCGGGGCGTTCCGAGGCGATCGCGGTCTTTCTCGCCGTCCTCGAGCTTCTGCGGCTCCGGATCGTGCGGGCACTCCAGGCCGGGGAGTTCGCGGAGATCTACCTCGAAGCGACCGGCGGAGAGACGTCGCTCGAGGGATTCGAGGAGGCCTACCGGTAGATGGACGAGACGACGGCGACGGCCGGGCCTCAAGTGGCCGCGGCGACGAGCGTTTCGCTCGTGGAGGCCCTCCTCTTCGCCTCCGGCAAGCCGGTCTCCGCGGCGTCGCTCGCCGAGGCGGCGGAGCTGCCGCTCCCCGAGGTCGAGGCGGCCCTTCTCGAAATCGGCCGCCGCTGCGACGCCGAAGGGCGCGGCATCCGGCTCGACCGGGTTGCGGGCGGCTGCCGCTTCGTCGCCAGGAACGAGCACGACGTCCCGATCCGGCGGCTCCTCGGGATGGACGGTCGGACGAAGCTCTCGATGGCGGGCCTCGAGACGCTCGCGATCATCGCGTACCGGCAGCCGATCACGGCCCCCGAGATCGCGGAGCTGCGCGGCGTGACGGCGGCCTCCTCGGTCCGGACGCTCCTCGACAAGAAGCTGATCACGACGGCGGGCCGCAAGCCCGTCGTCGGGACGCCCTTTCTCTACAAGACGACGAAGGAGTTCCTCGTCCACTTCGGGCTCTCGGACCTTTCCGAGCTGCCGAAGCCGGAGGAGCTCGAAGCCCTCTACGGCATCGAGGCGGGAGGCCCCGATCCCTCGCAGACGGAGCTCTTCCCGCCCGCGGAGCCGCGGGAGGATCCCGATGCCGGCTGAGCGTCTTCAGAAGCTCCTGGCGGCGGCCGGCATCGCGTCCCGGCGTGCGGCCGAGGAGATCATCCTCGAAGGACGCGTCACCGTGAACGGCCGGGTCATCTCGGAGCTCGGTGCGAAGGCCGACCTCGCGAAGGACCACGTCAAGGTGGACGGGAAGCTCCTCCGGCCGCCGGTCCATCACCGGTACGTTCTCGTGAACAAGCCCCGCGGCCTCGTCGTCACGCGCGACGACCCGTCGGGGCGCGAGACGGTCTACGCCCTCCTTCGGAACCGCGTCGGCGAGCCGGTCGTTCCGGTCGGCAGGCTCGACGCCGAATCCGAAGGTCTCCTGATTCTGACGACCGACGGCGCGCTCATCCACAAGCTGACGCACCCCTCCGGCGGCTGCCGGAAGGAGTACGAGGTGAAGGTCTCCGGCGTCCCGACGCCGGCGCAGCTCGACCGCCTCCGCCGCGGCGTGACGCTCGAGGACGGCGTGCGAACGGCTCCGGCCGAGGTCGAGGTGGCGGAGACGACGCCGGAGAAGGACGGCCTCGGCGGCAACGCCTGGGTGAAGGTGATCCTCGGCGAGGGCCGCTCGCGGCAGATCCGGCGGATGTTCGCCCTCGTCGGGCACCCGGTCTCGAAGCTGCGCCGCGTCGCGATCGGGCCGGTTCGCGACCGGAAGCTCCCGCCCGGGGCCTGGCGCGACCTCGCCCCCGAGGAGGTCCGCGCCCTTCGTTCGATTCCGCCCGCGCCTCCGAGACCCGTGCGCGCTCCGCGCCGGCGCCCGGGACCCGGAGGCCGCGCGTGACGCCGGGCCGCCCGCAGCCGCGTGCCTGCCTGACCCGGCTCGCGCCTTACGTCCCGGGCCGCCCCATCGACGAGGTCGAGGCTCAGTACGGCATCCGGGGAGCCGTCAAGCTGGCTTCGAACGAGAACCCTCTCGGCCCGTCGCCCCGTGCCGTCGAGGCCGGGATGCGCGCACTCTTCGAGGTGAACCGCTATCCCGACGGGTCCGGGACGCACCTGAAGCGCGGCCTTTCGGCCCGTTACGGCGTTCCCGCGCGGCAGATCGTCCTCGGCGCGGGGGGCTCGGAGCTGATCGACATGGCCGTCCGGACGTACGTCGAGCCGGGCGAGGAGGTCGTCGTCCCGAAGGGGATCTTCCGGATGTTCCCGGTGGCGGTCGACCGCGCCGGCGGGACGCTCGTGGAGGTCCCGTCGCCGTTCGCCGGCCTGAAGCCCGACCTTGGCGCGCTCGCGCGGCGCCTCTCGGAGCGGACGAAGATCGTCGCGATCGCGAACCCGAACAACCCGACCGGGAGCTACGTTTCTCGCGAGGAGCTGGAGGCGTTCCTCCGCGACGTCCCGGCACACGTCCTCGTCTTCCTCGACGAGGCCTACTTCGAGTTCGCCGACGGCGTCGTACCGGATTACCCGGACGGCCGGACGTATCTCGACGGTCCGCACGCGATGGTCGTGCTCCGGACGTTCTCGAAGATCTGCGGCCTCGCGGGGCTCCGGATCGGCTACGGCTTCGCGTCGCCCGACGTCGCCGCCGCGCTCGAGAAGGTTCGGGAGCCGTTCAACACCTCCCTCGTCGCGCAGGCGGCGGCGCTGGCCTCCCTTGCGGACGACGAGCACCGCTTTCGGACACGCGCCCTCGTCGTCGAGGAGCGGGAGTTCCTCTTCCGCGAGCTGATCGTCCGCGGCCTGAACCCGTGGCCCTCCGTCGCGAACTTCCTCCTCGTGGAGATCCCGGTCCCGTTCGCGCCTCTCGAGCCCGCGTTCGCGGGCCGGGGCGTCATCCTCCGGCCGATGGCGGGATGGGGTTTTCCGAACGCCTTCCGTGTCTCCGTCGGGACGCACGGCGAGAACCTCCGATTCCTCGCCGCGCTCGACGACGTCCGGTCGGAAGGGCTTCTGCGCCGTCCGGAAGAAGCGGCGGTGGCGTCCCCGTGACCGTCGTCGCGCTGGACGGCCCGTCGGGAGTCGGGAAGTCGACGGTCGGCCGCCGCGTTGCCGCGGAGCTCGGCCTCGCGTACATCGACACCGGGGCGATGTACCGGGCGGTCGGCCTCGCCGCGAAGCGGGCGGGAATCCCGCTGCCGATCCCCGACGCGAGGGCGGTCGTCGCGATCGCCGAGAAGAGCCACGTCGCGGTCACGGGAAGCGCCGACGGTGCCCGGACGTTCCTGGACGGGGAGGACGTCTCGAAGGAGATCCGGACACCGGAGATCTCGATGTACGCCTCGGCGGTCTCGGCCGTCCCCGGGGTCCGGCGCCGGCTCGCCGGGATGCAGCGCGAGCTCGCGATGACGTCCGGCGGCGTGCTCGAGGGGCGCGACATCGGGACGAAGGTCGTCCCCGAGACGCCCCACAAGTTCTTCCTGACGGCCCGCGCCGAGGTGCGCGCGCGGCGGCGATTCCTGGAGCTCGAGGCCAGGGGGACGCCGCAGCCCTTCGAGAAGGTCCTCGCCGACATGGAGGCGCGCGACCGCGCCGACTCGACGCGCGAGGACTCGCCTCTCCGCCACGACGACACCTACGTCGTCGTCGACACCTCCGACCTGGCGGTCGACGAGGTGGTCGGGAAGCTCGTCGAGCGGGTCCGTGGCCGCGTCGGTTGACCGGCTTCGGCGCGCCGACTAAGATCGCGCGTTCGGACGGTCTAATCCGTTGTCCAAGTCGGGTTTAGTCCGTCCGGAATCGATTCGCCGAAGGAGCACCTTTCTGATGTCGCCCAACGACCCAAAGAAGATGTCCGGGCCGAAGCCCGACGAGCTCGCCGAGAGCGGCGAATTCGCGAGGCTGCTGGCCGAGAGCGAACGCTCTCTCAAGGAGGGCGAGCTCATCAGGGGGAGGGTCGTCCAGGTCACGAACGACGAGATTCTCGTCGACATCGGCTTCAAGTCGGAGGGGGTCATTCCCCGCCACGAATTCGCGGGCGTCCCCGCGGACAAGCTCCCGCGCCCCGGCGACGAGATCGAGGCCGTCCTCGAAAAGACCGAAAGCCAGAGCGGCTACGTCGTCCTCTCGTACGATCGCGCGCGGCGGAACAAGGCGTGGGACACCGTCGAGGAGGCGTTCAAGACCGGCACCGCCGTCAAGGGGCGCGTCCTCGAGCGGGTCAAGGGGGGCCTCGCGGTCGACATCGGCGTCCGCGCCTTCCTTCCGGGCTCCATTGCCGATTCACGGCCGCTGAAAAACCTCGACGTCCTGAAGGGGCGCGAGCTGGAGTTCCGCGTCGTCGGCCTCGACAGGAAGCGCGGGAACATCGTCCTCTCGCGAAAGGCGATCCTCGACGAGGTCGCCGACGTCAAGCGCAAGGAAGCCGCCGAAGCGCTCGCCGACGGCCGCGTCCTGAAGGGCGTCGTCAAGAACATCACCGATTACGGCGCTTTCGTCGACCTCGGAGGCATCGACGGCCTCCTCCACGTCACCGACATGTCGTGGGGCCGGGTGGCGCATCCCTCCGAGGCCGTGCAGGTCGGCCAGCAGGTCGACGTCAAGGTCCTGAAGTACGACGCCGAGAGCGGCCGCATCTCGCTCGGCATGAAGCAGCTCCGCCCCGACCCGTGGCACGACCTCCCGGCGCACTACCCGGTCGGGGCCCGCGTCCGCGGCAAGGTCGTCTCGCTGACCGACTACGGCGCGTTCGTCGAGCTCGAGGAAGGCGTCGAGGGTCTCATCCACGTCTCCGAGATGTCGTGGACGAAGCGGATCAAGAACCCGTCGAAGTTCCTCAACGTGGGCGACACGATCGAGGCGGTCATCGCCGACGTGAACCCGGAGACGCGGCGGCTGTCCCTCTCGCTCCGGGCCACGGAGCCGAACCCGTGGGAACAGCTCGCGGAGAAGTTCCACATCGGCGACCGGATCACCGGCACCGTCCGGAACCTGACCGACTTCGGGGCGTTCGTCGAGATCGAGGACGGCATCGACGGCCTCATCCACGTCTCCGACATGTCCTGGGGCCGGCGCGTGAAGCACCCGTCCGAAGTGCTCAAGAAGGGCGACCAGGTGCAGGCGATCCTGACGGCGATCGACGTCGAGAACCGCAGGATCAGCCTCTCCATCAAGGAATTCCGCCCGAACGAGTGGGAGCAGTTCGCCGGCCAGCACCAGCCTGGCGACGTGCTCGAGGGAACGGTCGCCAAGGTCGCCGACTTCGGCGTCTTCGTCCGGCTCCCGGAGGGGCTCGAGGGGCTGATGCACGTCTCCGAGACGGACATCCCGCGCGGGGAGAAGCCCTCACAGTTCTTCAAGGAAGGCGATCCCATCGCCGTGAGGGTCCTGCGGATCGAGCCGGCGGAGCAGCGGATCGGGCTCTCGTCGCGAGGCGTCGCACAGCCCGTTCACGGCGCCGAAGCACCGGCCGCGGAGACCCCCGGAGCCGGCTCGGAAAAGCCGGTGCCGGCGGGCTCGGAGTCCGGCGAGTAGAGGGGACGGCGTGAAACGCTCGACGGTCGCCTGGGGGCTGGGCGGGCTCGGCTGTCTCGGGCTCCTCGCAGTCGTGGCGGCCGCCGTCGTCTGGCTCGGCGGGTCGTCGGGAGCCGGCGGCTCGTCCGGGAGGATGTCGGGACCGTTCGCCCTCGGCGGGCGCGTCGGCGTCGTCGACCTCGAGGGGATCATCCTGTCGGGCGACCACGTCCGCGAGACCCTCGACCGGTTTCGCGAGGCGGGAAACGTCAAGGCCGTCGTCCTCAGGATCAACTCTCCCGGCGGCGGCGTCGCCGCGTCGCAGGAGATCTATCGCGAGATCGGGCGCTTCCGGAAGGAGACGGGGAAGCCCGTCGTGGTCTCGATGGAGTCGGTCGCGGCCTCGGGCGGCTATTACGCCGCCGCGGCGGCCGACCACATCCTCGCGAACCCCGGGACGATCACCGGCTCGATCGGCGTCATCGTCCAGTGGATCAACTACGCGGACCTCCTCGAGTGGGCGAAGCTCCGGACCGTGACGCTCAAGAGCGGCGCGCTGAAGGACGCCGGGAACCCGACCCGCGCGCTGTCCGACGAGGACCGGAAGTTCTTCGACGAGTTGATCGCCTCGATGCTGGCGCAGTTCCGGCAGGCGGTGACGGAGGGCCGGAAGCACCGACTGAAGGCGGGCGCCATGGAGCGGCTCGCCGACGGGCGCGTCATCACGGGCGAGGAAGCTCTCGCCCTCGGCTTCGTCGACGAGATCGGCGACTACCGCGACGCGGTCGACCGCGCTGCGCGTCTGGCGGGAATGTCGGTCCCCGCCGAGGTCTGGCATCCGAAAAAGGGGCGACCGGGGCTGCTCGAGCTCCTGACCGGCCCGTCCGAATCGTCGGTGGCGGGGCGCCTCATCTCCGGCGCCCCGGTGGGGGGAGGATGGAACGCCTTCTATCTATGGTAGGCCGCGGCGAAAGCACGACGACGAAGGCCGATCTCGTCGAGGAGGTCGCGAGGGCCACCGACCTGACGAAAAAGCAGGCCGAGGTGATCGTCGAGTCGGTCTTCGACGGCATCGTCGCTTCCCTGCGCGCCGGGCAGAAGATCGAGCTGCGCGGGTTCGGCAGCTTCCGGCTCCGGCAGCGGGGAGCGCGGATCGCCCGGAATCCGAAGCGGAGCGGCGTGAAGGTCATGGTCCCGCCGAAGCGGGTCCCGTACTTCAAGCCCGGAAAGAAGCTGAAGGAGCTGATCAACGTCGCTCCCGCAGCCGCGGAGGGAGCGCCCGCCGAGCCTCCGCCGAGCGGGCGGTAGAAAGGGGGCCGGCGGCTTCGGGGAGCCGGCCGTCCGACGCGCCGATGGACATCCTCTTCACGCCGTGGCGCCTGTCCTACCTGACGGGCGAGGGATCGAAGGCGCCCGACGGCTGCCTCTTCTGCGGGCTCCCGGCGCACGCGGACGCCGACGCCCTGATCGTCCATCGCGGGGCGCTC
Organism: uncultured Acidobacteriota bacterium; assembly: GCA_963721385.1. Lineage (GTDB taxonomy): Bacteria > Acidobacteriota > Thermoanaerobaculia > UBA5066 > UBA5066 > DAOMFB01. The sequence continues at coordinate 108,671 of CAVRJB010000016.1, read as the reverse complement.
GTCTACGCGCTACTGAACCGGTATCCCTATTCCAACGGCCACCTCCTGCTGACGCCGTACGCGCACCGCGCGACGCTCGCGGAGATGACGCCCGACGAGCGCCGGGAGCTGGTCGACCTCGCGGCGCTCGCCGAGGAGATCCTGAAGGCCGACCTCCGCCCTCACGGCTTCAACATGGGGTTGAACCTCGGGAAGAGCTCGGGCGCCGGCGTGCCGGGGCACGCGCACCTACACGTCGTCCCCCGCTGGGAGGGCGATACGAGCTTCATGACCGTGGTCGGCGGGACGCGGACGGTGCCGGAGGAGCTCGCAGCGACGCGGGAACGCCTCGCCCGGGCCTTCGCGGCGCGCGCGGCCCGGCCGGAGGGGACGGCCTGACGGCGTCCCGGGGGCGGGTCCTCGCCGCCCTCTTTCTCGCCCTTCTCGTCCCGGGCCTCGGCCAGGCCTTTCTCGGGCGGCCGCGGCGCGGCGCCGCCTTCTTCGCGATCGTCCTCGCGACACTCCTTCTGGGCCTCGGCCTGGACCGCAGGCCGGCAGCCGTCACCGCCGAAGCGGGGACCGCGTTCCTCCTGACGGCGGCGCTCATGCAGCTTCTGCTCCTCCTCGACACGTTCGACCGGGCGACGGGACGGAAGGGATGAAAGGGCTCACCGACCACGCTGTCCTGATGACGCTGCACGCCGCGCTCATCTCGGCGTTCCTCGCGCTGCTCTGGCGCGAGGAGCCCCGGGCGGCGGGCCGCTTCTTCCTCAAGGTCTTCCTTTCGCTGATGGGCGGCGGCCTCCTCCTCGCGTGGCTCCTCGGAAGGGTGGGGCGGTGACGACGATCCGCCCCCTCCGCCTCCTCGTCGTCGCGGGCGAGGTCTCGGGGGACCAGAACGCGGCGGCTCTTCTCTCGGCGCTCCGCGAGCGGGTGCCGGACGTCGCGGCGGCCGGTCTGGGCGGGGACGCCTGCGCGGCGCAGGGCGTCCGCCTGCTCGCGCACCAGAAGGACCTCGCCGTCGTCGGCCTCGTCGAGGCGCTCTCGAAGGTCCGGCTCGCCCGAAGGCTCATCCGCGAGCTTCTCGCGACGGCGACCGAGACCGGAGGCGTCGTCGACGGGGCGCTCCTCGTCGACTCGCCCGACCTCAACCTGCCGCTCGCCCGCCGGCTCACCGCGGCCGGCATTCCCGTCGTCTTCTACGTCTCGCCGCAGGTCTGGGCATGGCGGAGCGACCGCGCGAAGGAGCTCGGCCGGCTCGGGCGCCGGATCCTCGTCCTCTTCGCGTTCGAGAAGGCCTGGTACGACGCCCGCGGACTGGGCGGAAACGTCACATGGGTCGGTCATCCACTCGTCGACGAGGCGGCCCGGGAGCTCGCGGTCCCCGCGGCCCGCCCGGCGTCCGGGCGCCGCCGGCTGGTCCTGATGCCGGGCTCCAGGGAAGGGGAGGTCCGCCGGATCCTGCCGCTCCTCAGAGACGCGGCCCTGAGGCTCTCCGCGGCGCGGCCCGACCTCGACGTCGTCCTCGTGAGAGCGGAGTCGATCTCCGACGAACTTCTCCGGGAGTCGGCCGGAGAGGCGCCTGCGCAGTGGACCGTCGTTTCGGGGCCCCACCTCTCTCTTCTGGCGGCGTCGGACCTCCTCCTCGTGGCGTCGGGGACGGCGACGCTGGAAGGGGCGCTGGCCGGGATTCCGATGGTCGTCGTCTACCGCGTCAACCCGATCACCTATGCTCTGGGACGCCGACTCGTGAAAGTGGACCACGTGGCCATGGCGAACATCCTCTCCGACGACGGATCCGGAACTCGCGCCGTTCCGGAGCTGATCCAGGGCGACGCGACCCCTTCGAGGATCGCCGCGGAGGCCGCCGCGATCCTCGACGACCCGGCGCGCGCGTCCGAGGCGATCCGCCGCCTCGCCCGGGGTCGGGAGGCCCTCGGCCCGCCCGGAGCCGCCGGCCGCGCTGCTGCGGAGCTTCTCATCGCGCTTGGCCGGGCCGGGACCGGAGACGTCGCGTGAGCGCCGGCTCGCACGGCTTCGGCGACGTGCGGCGGCTCGGCGCGCTCTTCCGGCCGCACCGTCGAGCCGCCGTTCTCGCCGCGCTCGCCATGGCCGGCGTCGCCGTCTTCACGACTCTCGCCGCCTATCTCTTCGGCCCGCTCTTCGACCAGGTGCTCGCGCCGGACGCGCGAGTCGCGGTCCTCTCCGGAGCCGAGAGCGCGGGGCCGGGAACCTCCACGGCGCTCAAGACCCTCACGGGAAAGGAAGGGGTCAAACAGACGGCCGTGATCCGCTGGATCGATGCGCGTTTCGAGCAGCTTTTCGGCGCTCTCGGCGTCGCGGCGGAGCGGCGCGGGCTGGCCCTCGTCCTCGCGCTCTTCGCCGCCTTCCTCGGAAAGAACCTCTGCGCCTACCTCGCCGAGTCGCGCTTCAACACGGTCGGGCACGCCTTCGTCCGGGACCTCCGGGGGACGCTCTACGAGCGGCTTCTCCACCAGTCGGGCTCCTTCTTTGCGTCGCACCCGTCCGGCGATCTGATCTCCCGCGTCACGGGGGACGTCGACCGGATCCAGGTGCTTTTCGGGACCGATCTCGCGGACCTCGTCCAGTCCCTCGCGACGCTCGCGGGGCTCGGCGTCCTCGTCGTCTCGAGATCCCCGGAGCTGACGCTCGTCGCCCTCCTGATCGCGCCCGCCATCGTCGTCCCGGTCATTCTGATCGCGAACCGGCTCCGCAAGATCTCGAAGGCCGGGCGCGAGCGGATGGGCGACCTGACCGGCGTCCTCTCCGAGACGATCCGGGGCCAGCGCGTCGTCCAGGCCTACGCGGCGGAGTCGTACGAGGCGCAGCGCTTCGCCGACGTGAACGAGCGGACGTTTCGGCTCTCCCGCCGGGGCGTCCAGGTGATGGCGTTCGCGTCGCCCCTCATCGAATCCGCATCCGTCCTCGCCTTCTGCGTCCTTCTCGCCTATGCGTTCTCGCGGATCTCGGCGAACCGGATGACGCTCGGGGCCTTCATCTCGTTCGGCGTCGGAATCGTCCTCATGTACCAGCCTTTCAAGCGGGCGACCCGGATCAACCTCGCACTCCAGACGGCGCTGGCCTCGGCCCGGCGCCTTTTCGAGATTCTCGACGCCCCGAACGACATCGCGGACGCTCCCGGAGCGACGGAACTCCCGCCGTTCTCGCGCGAGATCCGATTCGCGGGCGTCACCTTCGCGTACCCGGGAGACTCTCCGGTCCTTCACGGGATCGACCTCGCCGTCCCGAAAGGATCGGTGACGGCGCTCGTCGGCCCCTCGGGCGCCGGGAAGACGACGCTCGCGAACCTCGTCCCGCGGTTCATGGACGCCGGCGCCGGGTCCGTTTCCGTGGACGGACGCGACGTCCGGCACCTCACGCTCGCCTCGCTGCGGGCGCAGATCGGACTCGTGACCCAGGACGTCATCCTCTTCGACGATTCGGTCCGCCGGAACGTCGCGTACGGAAGGACGGACGTCCCCGAGGTCCGGATCCGGGCCGCCCTCGAGGCGGCGAACGCGCTCGGGTTCGTCGACGCCCTTCCGGGCGGCCTCGACGCGCGGGTGGGGGAGTCGGGGATGCGCCTCTCCGGCGGCCAGCGGCAGCGCCTCGCGATCGCGCGGGCGCTCCTGAAGGACCCGCCGATCCTGATCCTCGACGAGGCGACGTCGGCCCTCGACACGGAGAGCGAGCGCGCCGTGCAGCAGGCGCTCGAGCGTCTGATGGCGGGGCGGACCGTCCTCGTCATCGCGCACCGCCTCTCGACGGTCCGCCGGGCCGACCAGCTCGTCGTCCTTCAGGCCGGGCGGATCGTGGAGCGAGGGCGGCACGCCGAGCTTCTCGCGGCCGGCGGGTTGTATCGTCGGCTGCACGACCTCCAGGCCTTCGAGCCGGAGCCGTCGGTGGAGGTTCTCCCGTGAAATCGATGACCGGCTTCGGGCGCTCGGCGGGAACGCTGCCTGACGGAACCGAAGCGACCGTCGTCGTGCGCGGGGTCAACCACCGCTTCCTCGACGTCGCCGTGAAGCTGCGCGACGAGCTCGCCTCGGCGGAGCCAGCGATCCGAAGGGCCGTCGCGGGCGTGGCGTCGCGCGGCCACCTGGACATTCTGCTCCGGACCCAGCGTCCGGCCGGGCGGACCGCCTCCTTCGACGCGGAGGCGGCGGCCCGCTACGCCGGTCTCTGGAGGGAAGAGGCCGGCAAGCGGGGCCTTCCGGCCGACCTCTCCGCGCGCGACCTTCTCTCGCTGCCGGGCGTCGTCCGATCGGAGGAGACGGCGGACGCGGATCCCTCGTTCGAAGCTCCGCTCGTGGCGCTGGTCACCGAGGCGCTGGCCGCCTTCGACGCCACGCGGAGCCGCGAGGGTGCGGCCCTCGCCCTCGTGCTCGAGGGGATCCTCGCGCGCCTCGAGGGAGGCGTCGCGCGGCTCGACGCGGAGAGGACCGGCCTCGTCGAGAGAATCCAGGTCCTGCTCCGGGAGCGGATCGCGAAGCTGGCGGCGGGCATCCCGCTCGACGAGGGACGGCTCGCGCAGGAGGTGGCGCTGCTTGCGGACCGCGCCGACATCTCCGAGGAGATCGACCGCCTGAAGACTCACCTCGTCGAGGTGCGCCGGCTCCTCGCGGCGCCCGGCCCCTCCGGCAAGCGGCTCGACCATCTCGCGCAGGAGCTCCACCGGGAGGTCAACACGGCCGGCTCGAAGGTGCGGGAGGCCGGGGCGACACGCCTCGTTCTCGACCTGAAGTCGGATCTCGAGGCCTTCAAGGAGCAGGTCCAGAACGTCGAATGAAGGCCGCCGCATGAAAAACACCGCCGATCTCTTCATCGTCTCGTCGCCTTCGGGGGCGGGAAAAACGACGCTCATCCGGCGCGTCCTCGCCGACCCGACGGTCCGCGGCGGAAGCCTCCACTTCTCCGTCTCGCACACGACCCGGCCGCCGCGCGCGGGCGAGGTGAGCGGCCGCGAGTACCACTTCGTCTCCGAGGACGCCTTCCGCGCCCTGCAGGCGGCCGACGGCTTCCTCGAGTGGGCGGCGGTCCACGGCAACCTCTATGGCACCTCGCGCCAGGAGGTCGAGCCGCGCCTTGCCGGGGGGACCGACGTTCTCCTCGACATCGACGTCCAGGGAGCCCGGCAGGTCCGGTCGAAGGTCCCCGAGGGCGTCAAGATCTTCGTCTTCCCGCCCTCCCGGGCCGTCCTCGAGGCGCGCCTCAGGGCCCGGGCCTCTGACGCGCCGGACGTCGTGGCGCGGCGGCTTTCGGCCGCCGCCGCCGAGATGCACGAGTTCGGCGAATACGACTATGCGATAATCAACGACGATCTCGAAGCCGCGGTGGACGAGCTGCGGTCGATCATCGTGGCTCGCCGGGCCGGCCGGAGCCGGCGGCGTGAGCGGCTCGAGGCCATCCTGAAGACGTTCGCGACGTGACCGATTCCAAGGGAGTTCTCATGACCGAAGTTCCGCCGATCGAATCGAAGTTTCGCCTCGTCCACATCGCTTCGCGGCGCGCCGAGCAGCTCATGATGGGCGCGCGGCCGAAGCTGGAGACGAAGCACGCGAAGGTGACGCGCATCGCCCTCGAAGAAGTCGATGCCAATGTGATCCGCTGGCAGCTCGCCGCGCCCGTCGAGCCGCTGCCGGCCGAGATCCCGATGGTCGACCCGCTCCCCACCGAGAACGCCTGACGGCCACGAAGCGCTCCGGTCCTCCGCGCGGCCCGCTCGCCGACGCCCTCGCGTACTACCGCGACCTCGGCGTTGAGGACGTGTGGCTCGCCCCGCCCGCGGCCGCGCTTCCGGAGTCCCGGGTCGCCGAGGAAGCGCCTGCCCTCCCGGCTGCGGAGCGCCTGCGCGCGCTCGCGAAGGAGGTGGCGGGTTGCCGCAAATGCAGCCTCTGCGAGGCGCGAACCCAGACGGTCTTTTCCGACGGGTCGGCCTCGGCGCGGCTCCTCTTCGTGGGCGAGGCACCTGGCGCCGACGAGGACGCGCAGGGAGTCCCTTTCGTCGGACGCGCGGGCCAGCTCCTGACCAGGATGATCGAGGACGGGATGGGCCTTCCGCGGAAGGACGTCTACATCTGCAATGTCCTGAAGTGCCGTCCCCCCGACAACCGGAATCCCGAGCCCCCCGAGATTGCGGCCTGCCGCGGCTACCTCGAGGCGCAGATCGACACGATCCGCCCCGCGGCGATCGTCGCTCTCGGCAAGTTCGCGGCGCAGTTCCTCCTCGAGACCGACGAGGGGATCATGCGGCTCCGCGGCCGGTGGGGGAGCTGGCGCGGCATCCCGGTGATGCCGACGTTTCACCCCTCGTTCCTTCTCCGCCAGCCCGATCGGAAGAAGGACGCGTGGGAGGATCTCCTGAAGGTGCTCGAGCGGCTCGGAATCCCTGCCCCGGTGCGAAAGGGAGGGGGACGACCATGAGGACGGCCCGGCGGATCGGGCTCGCGTTCCTTCTCCCGCTCGCCGTGGCGTGCGCGGTTTTCCTTTGGCTGGGTCCCGGCCCGCGCCGGCCGGCCGCCACCCGCGCGGCGGCCCCGGGGGCGCCCGACGCGCGCGGCCTCGACGCCGCCGGCCGGACGCCCGCGGAGGAGCGCGCCCTGGCCCTCGCGCTCGAGGCCATCGCGAGGGAAAAAGCGGCCCCGTCGCTCCGCGTCGCCGAGGACGCCGACGCGGCCGCCACCGACGCGCGCGCCGACCTCGCGGACCTCTATGTCGAGTACCACCCGTACTTCCTGAGGGGCGACCTGGACGGAGACGGCCACCTCGACTTCGCGCAGGCCTTCGTCGAGAAGGGGCGGGGGAGCGCTTGGTTCCACGTCGCCGTCTTCTTCGGGCGTGCCGACGGCGGCTTCGACCCGCCGGTCTGGGTGGAGCGCGCGGTCTCCCTCGCGAGCGGCGACCTCTCGATCGAGCGGACGCTCCTCATCGTGACGCCCGACCTCGCCGCCGACGAAGCGCGGCGGTGGCGTTTCGACCGGACGGCGCGGACCTTCGTCGACGCCGACGAGGCCGCGCCCCTGAAGCCCGGCAGCGACGACGGGATAGACCCCGACGAGGCGCCGCGGGTCCGGATCTGACGTGCCGGCGCGCCGCGTCGCGCTGATCGTCCCGAACCGTTTTCCGGGAATGCCGTCCTACCGGCTCCCCCCGGGCTCGGAGGCGCCCGTCGGCGCCCGCGTCGCGGCTCCGTTCGGTTCCGGCCTCGTGACGGGCATCGTCGCCGGGCACGACCCGGAGGAGCCGCCCGCGGGGACGGCCGAGCGGGAGGTGGTGGCGGTCCTGGACGAGGCTCCGTTCCTCCCGGAGTCCCTCGTCGGCGTTCTCCTCCGCGCCGCGGCCTATTACGTCGTCCCGCCCGGAGAGCTTCTCCGCGCCGCGGTGCCGGGCCGCCTTCTCGCGGCCGGAGAGGCCACCTGGCTCCCCGGGCCCTCGGCCGTCGGCTTCGAGGGGGCGTCGCCGCTCGAACGGGACGTCCTCCGCGAGCTGCTCTCCCGCGGGCACGCCCGGCTCGACGAGCTCGGCGAGGCGCTCGGGCGCGCCGGGCTCGGCGCCGCCGTGAAGCGGCTCGAGCAGGCCGGCGTCATCCGCGTCCGGACCGCGGGGCTCCGCGCGGCGTCAGCCCCCTCCGAGAAGGCGTGGATGGCGCGGCCGGCAGGGGAGGACCATCCCGCGTTCGTCCGGCGCCCGAAGCGGCTTGCCCTGCACAAGCATCTGACCGCCCTCGGCCGCCCCGTCTCGGCGGCGGAGGTGCGCGCCGCCGGTTTCACGCCAGCCCTCCTCTCGGACCTTGTGAAGGACGGCGTGGTCGCCGTCGTCGAGGAAGCGCGGAAGGTCGACCTGTCCCGCCACGTCGGCGCGGGGCGCGAGGACCGGCGCGTCGTCCCGACGCCGGCGCAGGCCGAGGCGATTGCCCGGATTGCCGCCGCCGTCGGGTCGGGACAGGAGCAGGCATTCCTCCTCGACGGCGTCACCGGGAGCGGGAAGACCGAGGTCTACCTCACGGCGCTCGAGGCGACGCGGGCGGCGGGGAAGCAGGGAATCCTCCTCGTCCCCGAGATCGCCCTGGCGCCGGCGCTCGTCAGGCGCCTTCTCGCCCGCTTCGGCGAGCGGGTTTCTCTCCTCCATAGCGGGCTCTCCGACGGGGAGCGCGCCGCCGAGTGGGAGCGCGCGCGGCGGGGCGACGTCGACGCCGTCGTCGGACCCCGCTCGGCCGTCTTCGCGCCGCTGCCCCGGCTCGGACTCGTCGTCTTGGACGAGGCGCACGATGCAGCGTACAAACAGGGGGAGTCGCCCCGGTACGACGCCCGGGACGTGGCGCGCGTGCGGGCCCGGGAGGCCGGAGCCACGGTCGTCTTCGGCTCGGCGACGCCTTCGATGGAGCTGGAATGGGCCGCGCGCGAAGGTCGCCTGCCGCGCCTCTCGCTTCCTGAGCGCCCCGGGGCCCGTCCGCGCGCCGCCGTCGAGATCGTCGACACGCGCGAGGAAAAGGCGCGGGAGGGAGACCACGGCCGGATCCTCTTCGCCGAGCGGACGGTCGAGATCCTCTCGGCGTGCTTTGCGCGCGGCGAGCAGGCGATCGTCCTCCTGAACCGGCGCGGCTTCTCGCCGAGCCTCCTCTGCCGCGCCTGCGGCGAGGACTTCCGGTGCGGAAACTGCTCGGTGGCGCGGACCTACCACCGCCGCGGCGAGCGCCTTCTCTGCCACTACTGCGGCGACGTGATCCGCCGCCCGGCGGCCTGTCCGGCCTGCGGCTCCGGCGTCCTGATGCCGGTCGGTTTCGGGACCGAGCGGCTCGCCGAGCGGTTCGCCGAAGCCTTCCCGGGGATCTCCCACGCCGTCCTCGACCGCGACGCCGCCGCGCGGACAGGGGGCGCCGCCGGCGTCCTTCTCGACTTCGAGGCCGGGAGGGCTCGCGCGCTTCTCGGGACGCAGATGGTCGCCAAGGGGCACGACTTCCCGAACGCGACGGCGCTCGCCGTGCTCGACGCGGATGCCCTTCTCTCGTTTCCCGACTTCCGCGCGGCCGAGCGGACGTTTCAGCTCGTGACGCAGGCCGCGGGGCGCGTCGGCCGCGGAGACCGGTTCGGCCGCGTCGTCGTCCAGACGGCCCGGCCCGACCACGAGGCGATCCGGGCCGCGGTGAGGCAGGACCACGCCGCGTTCGCCGACGCGGAGCTCCGGTTCCGGCGCGCCTTCAGCTACCCGCCGTATGCGCGGCTCCTCCTCGCCCTCTTCTCGGACCCCGACCTCGCGAAGGCCTCGGAGGCCGCCCGGAACGCGCGCGCCGCGCTCCTCGCCGCGCCGATCGCCACGAAGGTCCGCCTCTTCGGGCCCGCTCCGGCGCCGCTCGACCGGCTCAAGGGACAGCACCGGATCCACCTCCTCGTGAAGGCGGACCGGCGGGACGCCATCGCCGAGGCAGGGCAGCTGCTCGCCGCCCTGTCGTCGCCTCCGAAGCTCGACGTCGACCCGCAGAACCTCCTCTAGGCCGGGGCCGGCGCAGCTCACCCGCGCTTGTCTGCTACAGTCGCTCGATGGCCTCGGACGCCGATTTCGAAGCGCCGCTCGTCCGGATCCGGACGCGGCTGGCCGACCTCCGGAACTTCCCGGACAGCCCCGCGAAGCAGCGCGACGTCCAGAAGCTCGAGGAGAAACTGCGGAAGCTCTCCGCCGAGATCTACGGCAACCTCAGCCCCTGGCAGAAGACGCTGGTCGCGCGCCACCCGCTCCGCCCCTTCGCGCTCGACTACGTCCGCCTCCTCGTCCGCGACTTCGTCGAGCTGCACGGCGACCGAGGCTTCGCGGAGGACCCGGCCATCGTGGCGGGCTTCGGCTTCTTCGGCGAACGGCCGGTCGCCGTCGTCGGCCACCAGAAGGGGCGTGACACAAAGGAGAAGATCCGCCGGAACTTCGGCATGCCGCGCCCGGAGGGGTACCGCAAGGCGCTCCGCATCATGCGGCTCGCCGAGAAGTTCGGGCGCCCGGTCATCGCCTTCGTCGACACGCCCGGCGCCTACCCTGGACTGGACAGCGAGGAACGGGGCGTGGCCGAGGCGATCGCGCGGAACCTCCTCGAGATGGCGCGCCTCAGGACGCCCGTCCTCGCCGTCGTGACGGGGGAGGGGGGCTCCGGCGGGGCACTCGGGATCGGGATCGCCGACGTCGTCCTGATGCTCGAGCACTCGGTCTACTCGGTGATCTCTCCCGAGGGGTGCGCGGCGATCCTCTGGAAAGACCAGTCGAAGGCGAAGGAGGCGGCCGAGGCGATGCGCATCACCGCGGCGGACTGCAAGGCGCTCGGCGTCATCGACGACGTCATCCCGGAGCCGGCCGGCGGCGCGCACTCCGATCCGGTCACGACGATCGAAGCCGTCGGCGCGCGGCTCCACGCCGAGCTCGACCGGCTCTCGAAGGTTCCGCTCGACCACCTGCTCGACGCCCGCTACCGGAAGTTCCGGGCCATGGGCGCGTGGGAAGAGACCCCCGCGGCGACGTGACGGCCTGGCTGGCCGTCCCCCGCCCGGTCAGGCGACGGCTCCGCGCGCAGAACGGCGAGGCCGGCCGGCGAATTGCGGACGCGCTCCGGATCCCGGCCGCGGCGGCACGCGCCCTCGCTGCCCGGGGCCTCGGCGACCCGGCGAGCGCCACGGAGTTCCTCACGCCCTCTCCCGGCCGCCTTCACGACCCGTTCTCGATGGCGGGACTGCCCGAGGCCGTGGAACGGCTCGCCGGGACGGCGCGGCGCGGGGGCCGGGTGGTGGTCTTCGGCGACTACGACTGTGACGGCGTGGGCGCCCTCGCGATCCTGACGACCGTACTGACTCGCCTCGGCGCCGACGCGCGCTCCTTCATCCCGGACCGGGTCGCCGACGGCTACGGCCTCCGCTCCGCGACGCTCGCCCGCGCCCTCGACGAACACGAGCCCGAGGGTCTCGTCACCGTCGACTGCGGGATCACGGCGGTCGACCCGGTCGCCGAGGCGACGCGCCGCGGCGCGTACGTCGTCATCACCGATCACCACCTCCCGAAGGCCGCGCTCCCCGAGGGGGCGGTCCTCGTCGACCCGAAGGTCCCCGGCTGCTCGTACCCGTTCAAGGAGCTCTGCGGCGCCGGACTGGCGTGGAAGCTCGCCGAGGGGCTGCTCCGCGAGGCCGGCGCTGCGGCCGGCCTCTCCCCGGAAGCTCGCCGGTCGTGGCTCGCCTCCCTCGCCAAGATCGCGGCCGTCTCGACGGTCGCCGATGTCGTCCCGCTGACGGGGGAAAACCGCGTTCTCGTCGCGTGGGGGCTCGCAGGCCTCGCGGAGCCGCGCTCTCCGGGGCTGGCAGCGCTCCTCCGGCGGGCCGGGATCCCGGCGGGGCGCAGCCCGACCGCACGCGAAGTCGCGTTCCGGATCGCGCCCCGCCTCAACGCGGCCGGGCGCGTCTCGCACGCCCGCCGCGCGCTCGAGCTCCTGACGACCCCCGACGCGGGGCGCGCCGAGACGCTGGCCGACGAGCTCGAGGCGGCAAACGAGGAGCGGCGCGCGATGCAGACGCGGCTCATGGCAGTGGTCCTGGCGCGCCTCGAGAGCGGCTTCGACCCGGCGCGGCAGGCGGTCGTCGTCGAGGCGGGCGAGACGTCGGACGGCTGGCACCGGGGCGTCCTCGGCCTCGTGGCTTCGAGGGTCGCCGAGCAGGTGCGCCGCCCGGTCCTCCTCTTCTCCCGCGACGGTGACGTCCTCTCGGGAAGCGGCCGGACGTTCGGGACGACGCCCCTCTACGAGCGGGTCGCGCCGGTCGCCGCGCGGTACACGTCCGAGTTCGGCGGACACGCGGCGGCGCTCGGCGTGACTCTTCCCGCCCGGCACTGGCACGACTTCCGCGAAGGGCTGGCTGAGGCCTTCGCGGCGGGTCGAAACGACGCGGAGTGGGAGACCGAGATCGTGGCCGACACCGAGGCCCGGCCCGAGGAGTTGACCGAGGAGCTGGCGCGCGCCCTGACCTTCTTCGAGCCGACAGGCGCGGAGAACCCTCGCCCGTTGTTCTTCGTGCGCGGCCTCAGATGGGACGGCCTGGGAAAGCCCGTGGGGGAGCGGGGGCTGCGGACGTCCTTCACGGCCGGCGCCGCGAGACTGGATGCGGTCGGCTGGTCGCTCGCCTCGCTCCCGGCCGGGGAGCGGCCGGGCCTCGCCGACGTGGCGGCGCACCTCGCGATCGACACCTACACCGGGCGCCCGACCCTCGAGGTCGTCGACGTCGCGCCGGCGGCGGCATGACGCTCCGGAAGCGCATCGCCCGCCGGGCCGTCGCCGCCGCCGGCGTCGCCTGGCTCGCCATCCTCTTCCTGACCTACAGGAAGCCGGGCGCCCGCCCCGCCGACAGCCGCGGAGAGGTCGCCGACACGCTCGTGGCCGAGGTCGGCGCCGTCCAGGACCGAATGAGGTTCCGGGACTTCGAGTATGTCGAGACCCGGGGGACGGAGGGCCGCTTCCGCCTTCGGGCAGCCGAGGCGCTCCGGTTCGAGGAGAACTGGGAGCGGAAGTTCCGCTTGAAGGACGTCGAGTTCGAGGCGACGCCGGAAGGAGCGGCGCGTCCGGTGCGCCTCTTCGCCCCGAGGGCGGAGTTCGTCGAGCGGTCGAAGGCCTTTCGCGTCTTCGACGGCGTCGAGATCGTCGGGGAGGAGTCGACCCTTCGCGGCCCGTCGTTCCGGTACGAGCCCGCCGGCCGGATGCTCGTCTCCGAGGGCGCGGTCACGGCCGAGCGCGGGAGGGTCGTGATCAGCGCCGACGCCGGCACCGTCCGGACGAACGACGGTGTCGTCCTGCTGGGCCCTGGCGTCCGGCTTCGGGGTCGGGGCGAGGACGGCCGGCCGACGATCCTCGCGTCGCCGCGCCTCGAGCTCTCGCGGGGCGGGCGGATCCTCGCGGACGGGGAGGGGACGGTCCTGCGCAGCGAGGGTTTCGCGGTCCGGTCGCGGACGCTCGAGCGGACGAAGGAAGGCGAGGGAGACCGCGTCCGGTCGTCCGGAGGCGCGGGGCTCCTCGTCGCCCCGTCGCCCCGCGGGCTCCCTTCGGCAGCTCTCATCTCGGGCGAACTTCTCGAGCTTCAGCGCGACGCCGGCGGAGGGCCGGTCTGGGTCGAAGCCTCGTCGGTCGGCGGAAAGGCGCAGGTCGACGTTGCGCCGTCTCCCCGGCTTCCGGCGCGCCGCGCCCGTTCTCCGCGCTTCACCGGGAGGTTCCGTGACGGGAGGCTCGCGGAGGTGGATGTTCCGGCCGCGCTCGAGGCGTGGGAAGCGGCGCTTCCCGGGGGCCCGCCGGGCTCCGGCCTGAAGGCGCTGACCGCTGGAAGCGGCCGTTTCCTCTTCCTGCCGGTCGGCGGGCTCGACGTCACCAGCCTCAAGGGAGGCGTCACCTTGACCGACGGTACGCGGGCGACGCTCAAGGGAGCCGAGGCGACGCTGCGCGGGGCCGACGACACGGCCATCCTTTCAGGAACGCCGGAGGCGCTGGCCGAGTACCGCGACGAACGGGGCTCGCTGACGGCGGCGTCGCTCTCGTACGCGCGACGCGACGACCGGATCGACGCCTCCGGGCGGGTCCGGGCCTCCTGGTCGGGAGAAGGACGAGGCGGCCTCCTCGGAGGCGGAGCCGACGGGCCGCTGCACTCGGAGTCCGACACGCTCCGGCTCTCCGATGGCCGGTCGCGGCTGCGCCTGACCGGAAACGTCCGGGCGTGGCAGAAGGAGAGCGTCCTTCGGAGCGAGTCCCTGGAGCTGGACGACGTCGCCCGCACGCTCCGGGCCGAGCGAAACGTGCGCGTCTTCCTCAGGCGGCAGGCGGCCCCGAAGGGCGCTCTTCCCGCTGCCGCCGGCAAGGGGGCGCCGTCGGGTGAGACGATCAACGCCGCGGGGGACCTCCTGATGCACCACGAAGCCGACCGCCTGATCCGCATCGAGGGCCACGCCAACCTCGTCTCCGGGACGTGGGAAGTCACGTCCGACGTCGCCGACTTCCACCTGACGCCCGACCGCGCGGTCGAGTACGCGGAGGCGCGTGGCGCCGTCGCCCTCGAGGACCGGTCGCAGCGCCGCAAGGGAAATGGCACCAAGGCGACGTTTCGGCCGCAGTCCGAGGTCGTCACGCTGGAAGGGAGCCCGGCCGTGGCCCTCGACGGGAAGGGAAACCGGACGTCGGGGGCCGTCCTGACGTTCCGGCAGGGGCGCTCGCAGGTGGACGTCGAAACAGGCGGGGTGGCCAGCGAAACGACGCTGAAGCCGGAGGGCTCGTGAGCGGGGCCCGGCCCGTCCTCGAGGCCCACGACCTGACGAAGGCCTATCGGGGGCGGACGGTCGTCTCCGACGTCTCGATCCGGGTCGAAGGGGGAGAGGTCGTCGGCCTCCTCGGGCCGAACGGCGCCGGGAAAACGACGACGTTCTCCATCGTCGTCGGCCTCGTCGCCCCCGACGCCGGGAAGGTGGCGCTCGACGGCGAGGAGATCACGTCGCTGCCGATGTTCCGGCGGGCCCGGAGCGGCGTCGGCTACCTGCCTCAGGAGCCCTCGGTCTTCCGGAAGATGACGGCCCTCGAGAACCTCCTCGCCATCCTCGAGACGCTGCCCGGCACACGGGCGCGCCGCGAGGAGCGGGCGCACGAGCTGCTCGACCGGTTCAAGCTCTCGCACCTCGCGCACGCCGTCGCCGACACGCTCTCCGGCGGCGAGCGGCGGCGCCTCGAGATCGCGCGGGCGCTGACGCTCTCCCCGCGGTTCATCCTCCTCGACGAGCCGTTCGCCGGGATCGACCCGATCACGGTCCTCGACCTCCAGCAGGTCATCCGGGGTCTGGCCGGCTCGGGGATCGGGATCCTGATGACCGACCACAACGTCCGCGACACCCTCGCCATCACGGACCGGGCCTACATCATCAATTCGGGAAAGATCTTCCGGGCCGGCTCGCCCGACGCTCTCTCCGCGGACGGGGACGTGCGCCGGATCTACCTCGGCGAGAGGTTCCGGCTGGACTAGAATCCCCTTGCACTCCCCGAAATCGGGCGGGTAAAGCAAGGATCGGACCAGACGGAACTTGGCACTCGAACAGAAGCTCTCCCTCAGGCTCTCGCAGCGACTCGTCATGACGCCGACGCTGCAGCAGGCGATCAAGCTGCTGCAGATGACGCGCCTCGAGCTGCAGGACGTCGTCAACCAGGAGCTCGTCTCGAATCCGGTTCTCGACGAAGAGGAACCGGAGGCGACGCCGGCGGCCGACGAGGACTCCTCGGCCACGGAGGCGCGGGAGCGCGAGCTGGCCGAATCACCCGACGGAAGCACGGGACCTGCGCCAGATGCCGCCGAGGCGGGCGACTCCCCGGAATCGGCCGAGCCCGGCCAAGCGGCCGAGCCCGAAGTCCCGGCCGCCGCGCCCGAGGCGGCCGCGCCGGAGCCGGTCGTCGATCCCTCCACGGCCGACGCCGCCGAAGCCTACGAGCAGATCGACCTCGAGGCCTACTTCGGCGACTACTTCGACGGCACCGCGACCGCGCCCCGGATGACCGAGGAGGCCGAAGAGTTCTCCCTCGAGAACCGCCCCGAGGCGCCGCCGGGGCTCGACGCCCACCTCACCGAGCAGCTCGGCGTCTCGGACGCCCCACCCGGCGTCCGCGAGGCGTGCGGATTCCTGATCGGCAACGTCGACCCCGACGGCTACCTCCGTGTCACCCTCGACGAGGTCTGCGCGGCCGTTCCCTGCGGGCCGGAGGTCGCCGCGAGAGCCCTGGCGCTCCTGCAGTCGTTCGATCCGGTCGGCGTCGGCGGGCGGGATCTCGCCGAAGTGCTCCTCCTTCAGGCGCGGGCGGCAAATGTCGCGACACCGCTCGTCGTCGAGGTCGTCACGCATCGGCTTCAGGATCTCGGGTCGAAGTCGCCGGCGCTCCTCGCCCGCCAGATGGGCGTCCCGCTCGAGGAGCTCCAGCAGGCCCTCACCTGGATCCGCAAGCTCGATCCCCGGCCCGGCCGCCGGTACGATTCGAGCCGCACGATCTACGTCGAGCCGGACGTGGCGATCGTCAAGGTCGAGGAGGATTACGTGGTCCTCTTCAACGACGACGGCCTGCCCCGGCTGAAGGTCTCGGCGCTCTACCGGCGGATGCTGCAGGCGCGCGACGAATCGCTCGACGGCGAGAGCCGGAACTACCTCCGGGAGAAGGTCCGCGCGGCCCAATGGCTCCTGAAGAGCCTCGACCAGCGGAAGCGGACGATCGTCCGTGTCGCGGAATCGATCGTCCGCAAGCAGCGCGACTTCCTCGACTACGGCGTCGCGCACCTCCGCCCGCTCGTCCTGCGCGACGTGGCCGAGGACATCGGCATGCACGAGTCGACGGTTTCGCGCGTCGTCTCCAACAAGTGGATGACGACGCCTCGCGGGCTCATCCCGATGAAGTTCTTCTTCCATTCGGCCATCGCGTCCTCGGGCGGCGAGGACGTCTCGTCGTTGGCCGTGAAGAACACGATCAAGTCCCTGATCGAAGCGGAGGACCCGGCGCACCCTCTCTCGGATGCCCGCCTGTCCGAGCTGCTGTCGCGCGACGGAATCCGGATCGCGCGACGGACGGTCGCCAAGTACCGTGAGGAGCTGCGCATCGCGGCCAGTTCGCTCCGGCGGACGGAGGCGCCGGCCGCCGGGGACACCGCGCCCGCGGTCGAGTTCGCGGCCGTCGAGAGCGGCGCGCCGGCGATTCCGCCAGAAGAGGAGAAGACATGAAGACCGTCTACACCGCCCGGGGACTGAAAATCCAGGGCTCCCTCAAGGACGTCATCGAACCGAAGCTCGCGAAGCTCGAGAAGGTCCTCCCGCGAAGTGCCAAGGTGGGCGTCGTGGTCCGCCGCGAGAAGAAGGACATCTCGGTCGAGGTGACGATCGTCGGCCGCTCGCGCACCTGGAAGGCGACCGCGAACGGACCCGATCAGCGGACGGCCGCGCAGGAGGTCATGGACCGGATCGCGGCGCAGGCGAAAAAGGCGAAAGCCATCGTCAAGGAGGAGAAGAAGCGCTCCGCGACCTCCGTGCGGCAGCCCGACGGCTGGCCGGAGGCGTCTCCGGCCCCCCGCCTCCCGCAAAGCTTCCGCCGCGAGGCCGTCACCGCCCGGGCGATGTTCGAGGAGGACGCCCTCGCCGCGTTCGGCGAGTCCGCGAGGGACGTTCTCGTCTTCCGCGACCTCGGCGCCGGCGACGTGTTGCGCGTCCTTTACCGCCGGAAGGACGGCGGCGTCGCGCTCGTGACGCCCGACTGAGCGCGATGGCGACCCAGGAACGGGGCCCGACCAATCCTTCGGTCCATGTCGCCGACCTCCGGTCGGCCGCGCTCGCGCACCTCGGGATGAAGCTGATTGGCGGCAAGAAGGGGCTCGACCGGCCGATCGACTGGCCGCGCGTCCAGAAGCCCGGCC
Source organism: uncultured Acidobacteriota bacterium (assembly GCA_963721385.1). Lineage (GTDB taxonomy): Bacteria > Acidobacteriota > Thermoanaerobaculia > UBA5066 > UBA5066 > DAOMFB01. The sequence continues at coordinate 91,251 of CAVRJB010000016.1, read as the reverse complement.
TCGCGATCGCCGGCTATCTCGACTACGTCAAGCCGAACCGCGTCCAGATTCTGGGGAACAGCGAGTTCGGGTATCTCCGGACTCTCGCCCCGTCTGTCGTGCGCGACCGCCTGGACGCCTTCACCTCGCTCCCGCTCTCCTGCGTCGTCGTGACGAAGGGAATGCGGCCGATGCCCCTTCTCGTCAGCTTCTGCCGCCGGCGGCACGTCCCGCTCTTCACGACGGAGCGGATGACGAGCACCGTCATCGAGGGGCTGACGGCATTCCTCGAGGAGTCGCTCGCGCCGCGAGCCACCCTGCACGGCGTCCTCCTCGAGGTCGGGGGCCTCGGCGTCCTCCTGTTCGGCGACTCCGGCGTCGGAAAGAGCGAGTGCGCGCTCGCGCTCGTCCAGCGCGGCCACCGCCTGATCGCCGACGACCTCGTCGTCGTGCAGCGATTTCCGAACGACGTCCTGATCGGCTCGTCGTCGGGGCTCATCCGCCACCACATGGAGCTCCGCGGACTCGGGATCGTGAACGTTCCGATGCTCTTCGGCGTCTCGGCCGTCCTCGAGCGCCACACGGTGGAGTTCGTCATCAAGCTGACGGAATGGGTCGAAGGTCGGGAATACGACCGCCTCGGGCTCGACGAGGAGTTCGAAGACATTCTCGGCGTGGCGGTGCCGCTCGTGACGATGCCGGTGGCGACCGGCCGCGACCTCGCCCTCCTCGTCGAGATCGCTGTCCGAAATCAACTCCTGAAGCGCCGGGGCTACAACGCCGCGCGCGAGATGGCGGTGAAAGTCCACGACACAATCGCGAAAAAAGCGGCGGCCGACCGGTTCCGGACCGGCCGCCAGAAGCGCCGGGTCTTCGAAAAGGTCCGGATGAAATGACGACCGCCGGAAACGCGGCCCGCCGCCAGCTCCTCGTCGTGACAGGGCTGTCGGGCTCCGGGAAGTCGTTCGTGGGGAGGGCACTCGAGGACGTCGGCTTCACCACGGTCGACAACCTCCCGCTTTCGCTCGTGGTCCGGCTGGCCGAAGAGATCGCGGCGGGCCGAGCGCCCGGGCCGAAGAACGCCGTCGTCCTCGACGTCCGGAATCCCGACTTCGTCGAGTCGTTTCCGGGCCTCCTCGACGGCCTGAAGCAGCGGCTTCCGACGAGGGTCCTCTTCCTCGACTGCGAGGATCGGGCGCTCCTGAACCGATTCTCCGAGACGCGGCGCCCGCATCCCCTCGCACTGGGTCGGACGCTGCCGGAGGCCGTCGCCCTCGAGCGGCGCCTGCTGTCAAACGTGAAGGGACGCGCCGACATCGTCCTCGACACGACGGACATGACCGTCCACGAGCTCCGGTCGGCCGTCGGCCAGCACTTCCGCGAAGCCGGCGATCCCGGCGCCCTCGTCGTCTCGATCGTCTCGTTCGGCTTCAAGCGCGGCCTCCCGCCCGTCGACATCTGCTTCGACGTCCGATTCCTCGCGAACCCGCACTTCGATCCGGTCCTCCGGCCGCAGACGGGCAAGGACGCGGAGGTGGCGCGCTTCATCGAGGCGGGAGAGCTGACCGAGCCCTTCTACGGGCGACTTCTCGACTTCCTCGGGTGGTGTCTTCCGAACTACCGCCGGGAGAACCGCGCCTATTTGACGGTTGGGATCGGCTGCACGGGAGGCCGCCACCGCTCCGTCTACATCGCCGAGCGGCTCGGGAAGGACCTGTCGGGCCTCGGCTATCCGGTGCGCATCACGCACCGCGACGAGGCCCAGAGCTGAACATGACGGCGCCGAACGCCCCCGCGAAGTTCCCGGTCGGGCTCCTCCTCCTGTCCCATGGACCGCTCGCAGAAGCGCTCCGGGAGACGATTCGGATTCTCGAGCCCGACGAGCACGACGACGTGGGGGCCCTCTCCCTCAAGTGGGACGACTCGGCCGACAAGGCGAGCCGCCGCCTCGAGAAGGCGATCGCCGCGTGCGACAGGGGAAGCGGCGTCGTCCTCCTGACGGACCTCTTCGGAGGGACGCCGTCCAACCTCGCGCTCGCGTTTCTCGAGCCCGGTCGAGTCGAGATCGTTTCCGGGGCGAATCTTCCGATGCTGATCAAGGCGCGCGCCCTCGCCCGCGACGGCCGGGGCCCGCGCGAGATCGCCCACACGCTCGTCGAGCGCGGCCGCCGGGCGATCCTTGCGGCGGCGGAGCTGGCCGGCGGGGCGCCGAGGAGCTGACGTTGCTCGAGGAGACGCTGACGCTGAAGAACCGGCTCGGCCTGCATGCCCGCGCCGCGGCGAAGCTCGTCCACACGGCGAGCTCGTTCACGTCGCGGATCACCCTGGCGCGCGACGGCGACGAGGTGGACGGCAAGAGCATCCTCGGCCTCCTGCTGCTCGCCGCCGGCAAGGGGACGAGCCTGCTCGTGCGAGCCGACGGTCCGGACGAAAAGGCGGCCCTTGTCGAGATCCGGGAGCTGATCGACCGGCGATTCGACGAGAGCGACTAGGGTCGCGCGCCCGCGCCCGGTAGAATTGCGAAGATGAAGCGGACGCTTTCGCTCACCGGGATACCCGTTTCGCCAGGCGTCGCCGTCGGGCGGGCCGTCGTTTGGGTCTCCCGCGAAAACGCCGCGCCGCGCCGCGCCCTCGAGCCGGAGGAGGTGGAGGCGGAGGTGGAGCGCTTCCGGCGCGCCGCAGAGTCGGCCGTCGAGGAAATCCAGACGACGGCGGTCCAGGTCCGGGATCTCCTCGGCCCCGAGTATGCGGGAATCTTCCACGCGCATGCGCTCTTCCTGAAGGACAAGGCATTCCTCGGGCCGGTGGAGAAGCGGATCACGCAGGAGACGGTCAACGCCGAGTGGGCCGTCACCGCGACGACCGACGCCCTCGTTTCGCGCTTCCGGTCGCTGCCCGAGGAGGAGCTGGCCCACCGGGCGGCCGACCTCGAGGACGTCGCGCAGATTGTCCTCAAGCACCTCGGCGACGAAGACGAAGGGCGCCTCCGGATGGAGGACCTGGCCGGCGAAGCGATCGTGCTCGTCGCCGACGAGATCAGCCCGTCCGACGCCGTCCGGATTCCGCGAGACCGCGTCGTGGGCTTCGTGACCGAGCGGGGCGGAGCCACGTCCCACGCCGCAATCCTCGCCCGCTCCTTCGGCATCCCGGCCGTCGTCGCCGTGCCGCGGCTCCTCGAGTCGGTGGGGGAGGGCGACCGTCTCGTCGTCGACGGCCGCGACGGTGTCGTCTGGCGCGAGCCGCCCGAGGACGTGCTCCTCCTTTTCAGGAACCGGCGGGAACAGGAAGCGCGGCGCGAAAAGTCGCTGAAGGAGCGGAGCGTCGGCGGCGCGGCGACCACGCGCGACGGCGCGGAGCTCGCCATCCGGGCGAACATCGAGCTCGCCAGCGAGGTCGCCGACGTCTACGAGTACGGCGCCGACGGCGTCGGCCTCTTTCGCTCGGAGTTCCTGTACCTCGCGGCGGGAGGCCTCGAGTTCCCGGACGAGGCCACGCAGGCCGAGGTCTACGGCGACGTGCTGCGGCGCCTCTCGCCCCGGCCCGTCGTCATCCGGACCTACGACCTCGGGGGCAAGAAGGGAGCCCGGCAGCTCGTCGGAACCGAGGAGATCAATCCCGTGCTCGGCCTCCGCGGGGTCCGGCTCTGCTTCGCACGCCCCGAGATGTTCCGGACGCAGCTCTCGGCGCTCCTCGCCTCGGCCTCGGCCGGCAACCTGCGGATCCTCGTGCCGATGGTCTCGGGCGTCGAGGAGATCCGGAGGGTCCGCGTGATGCTCGAGGAGGCGCGCGCCGACCTCGTGGGGCGAGGCGTCGCGGTGCCCGACCGCGTTCCCCTCGGGGCGATGATCGAGGTCCCGTCGGCGGCGATCACCGCCGACCTCCTCGCGCCCGAGGTCGACTTCCTCGCCCTCGGGACGAACGACCTGATCCAGTACACGCTCGCCGTCGACCGCGCGAACGAGACCGTGTCGGCCCTTTTCCGCCCGCACCACCCGGCGATGCTGCGTCTCGTCTCTCACGTCGTGGACGCGGCCCGGGCGGCGCGGAAGCCGCTGTCGGTCTGCGGCGAGATGGCGGCCGACCCGTCGTTGTTCCTGCTTCTCCTCGGGCTCGGCATCCGCGAGTTCTCGATGGGTCCCCGGACGGTCCCCGTGATCAAGGAGTTCGCCCGGAGCGTCTCGACCGAGGAGGCGGCCCGCGTCGCACGCACGGCCCTCTCCCTGGCGACGCCGGACGAAGTGGCCGCGCTTCTGGCTTTGGAGATGCGCGAGCTGCCCACGATCACCCACGGGCTCGGCGCCGAGGTGACCGCGTGAGTGACCGGCTCGCCTCCACTCGCGCCCGCGTCGTCCCGAAGCCTTGGGGCGAGGAGCGGGTCTTCGCCGAAGCGTCCCGCTACGCCGGGAAGCTCATCCTGATCCGGAAGGGCGAGGCCCTCTCCCTCCAGTACCACGACCGGAAAGAGGAGACGATTCACGTCCTCGAGGGGGTCCTCGGCCTCTTCGTCGAGCGGGACGGCCTGCGCCGCGAGCTCCGACTCGCGCCGGGCGAGTCGTTCCACATCGAGCCGGGCACGCGCCACCGGATGCACGCGCCCGACGTCGACTGCCTCCTCGTCGAGGTCTCCACGCCCGAGCTGGACGACGTGGTGCGGCTCGAGGACCGGTACGGCCGACAGGGGACGACGGCTCCATGAGTCCCGCCCCGCCCGCGTTTTCCGCGCTCGTTCTCGCCGCCCTCCTGGCGCAGGAGCCGCCTCCCGAGGCCGGGTCGTCCCCAGGGCCGCTGGACGTCCCGGTGTCGCCGACGCCCGGTCCGGTTCTCAAGCTGGGGCCCCGGCCGACCCCGCGGGAGATCGGTGTCGGCGGCAGCTCCCTCGCAGACATCGCGCGCCGGAACCGCGCCGAGAAGGAAAAGGAGAAGAAGAAGCCGTCGCTCGGCGTGATCACGAACGAGACGCTCCGGAAGGGGAGCGCGCCGGCCACGACCCCGACTCCTCCGAAGGGGGCCGAGAAACCCGTGGCCCACCGGACGGTCGGGTCGGCGACGCCAACGCCCGGGATACCGGAACCCAAAGACTTCGAGGGACGGACCGAGTCGGACTGGCGGAAGAAGGCGGGCGACGTGAAAGCCCGGCTGGCGGGGGCGGAAAGCAGCGTCAGGCGGCTCGACTCGGAGGTCCGCCGGCTGGAGAACGACTTCTATGCGTGGAGCGACGGAAACTACCGGGACCGGGTCATCAAACCCGCGCTCGACCAGGCGAGAGCCGACCTCGACAAGGCAAAACGCGACGCGGACGAGGCGAAAACCCAGCTCGCCAACCTCGATGACGAGGCGCGGAAATCCGGCGCCCCTCCCGGCTGGCTCCGCTGAGCCGGCCCGCACCCGTTCCCGAGAGACCAGGCAAAGGAATCTGAGCCGTGAGAGCCAAGAGCGTCTTCGTCGAAACCTGGGGCTGCCAGATGAACGTCCTCGACGGGCGCCGGTTCGTCGGGCTCCTGTCACGGGACGGCTTCGTCGAAGCGGGAGCGCCGGAGACCGCCGACCTGATCCTCTTGAACACGTGCTCGGTCCGCGACAAGGCGGAACAGAAGGTGTACGCGCGGCTCGGCGCGCTCGCCCGCCTCAAGCGGAGCCATCCGGGCCTCGTCCTCGGCGTCTGTGGCTGCGTGGCGCAACAGGAAGGAGAGGCCCTTCTCGAACGCCTTCCCTTCGTCGACTTCGTGCTCGGCACGGGCCGGATCGAAGCCCTTCCGTCCGTCGTCCGCCGCGTCCGCGACGAAGGAGACCGCCCCTGTGAGATCGGCTTTCCCGGGGACGAGGTCACGTACACCCCGGGCGCCATCGCGCGCACGGTACCGCATCGAGCGTCCCTCACCGTCATCGAGGGCTGCAACAAGAACTGCACGTTTTGCGTCGTCCCTTTCACGCGCGGGCGCGAGCGAAACCGGCGCCTCGAGGACGTCGTCGAAGAGAGCCGGCGCCTCGTCGCGGTCGGCACCGTGGAGATCGAGCTCCTCGGCCAAACCGTCAACGCGTACCGCGACCCCGAGACGGGGAAAGATTTCGCGGAGCTGCTGCGCGCCGTCGGGGCCGTCCAAGGGCTCCGGCGCCTCCGCTTCGTCACGTCGCACCCGAAGGACTTCGGCGACCGGCTCGTCGCGGCGATGGCCGAAACGCCGGCCGCCTGTCCCGCGCTCCATCTGCCGGTGCAGAGCGGCTCTGACGCGGTCCTGCGCCGGATGAAAAGGCAGTACACGCGGGGCGAATACGTCGGCCTCGTCGGCCGGCTCCGGGCCGCGATCCCGGGCCTCGCCCTCTCGACGGACCTGATCGTCGGCTTCCCGGGCGAGACGGAGGAGCAGTTCGAGGAGACGCTCTCGCTCCTTTCCGAAGTCCGCTTCGCGCAGCACTTCGCCTTCACCTACTCGCCTCGACCCGGGACGGCCGCCGCCCGCTGGGAAAGCGATGTGACTCCGGCCGTCGCCTCGCGCCGCCTCGCCCGCCTGTTCGAGTGGCAGGAGGAGATCCAGCACGATCTGAACCGAGCGCTCGAGGGCTCGGTTCTCGAGATTCTCGTGGAGGGGCCCGACAAGAAAGGGCGCCGCAGCTCCGGACGCTCTCCGTGCAACCGCGTCGTGAACCTGGAGTCGGACGCGGCGATTCCGCCCGGGACGTTCGTCTTGGCGCGGATCGAGACGGGGCTTCCGAACTCGCTCGTGGGACGAACCCTCCGGACTCATGGTTCGGCGGCCGCATAATCATATAAATTACCTGTTTTCAATATTTTACACACATTCTGCTCTTTGAAGTAAGCCCTTTACCTTGAAAAGCGGTGCGCCGCCCTCTAGATTGAGTTCAGGGGGTACGCGTGACGATCAAGATGAATGTGAAGGCGCTGATCGTGGATCCGATCGCGAACATGCCCGTAGTCATCCTGCGCGACGAAGCCGAGACGAACCTCCTGCCGATCTGGGTCGGCGTCTTCGAGGCGAACGCGATCGCGCTCCAGATGGAGGGCGTCACGACGCCGCGGCCGATGACGCACGACCTGCTGAAGAACCTGATCGAGGAGATCCAGGGGGACGTCGTCCGCGTCGTCATCAACAACCTTCTCGAGAACACCTTCTACGCGCAAATCCACCTCAAGATCGCCGACCGGGAGCTCTCCATCGACAGCCGGCCGTCGGACGCGATCGCCCTCGCGCTGCGGGTGGCGGCACCGGTCTACGTCGAGGAGTCGGTCCTCGAGAAGAGTCGCCAGGCGCCTGACGACTCCTCCGAAGGACAGAACGCCGTCCGGCTCAGGAAGTGGCTGGAAGAAGTCGATCCGGATTCGCTGGGCAAGTACAAGATGTGAGCCGCCTCTCCGAGGCGACACTCCCGGTATCTGCACGGCACCGCTGAATCTCATGCTTCGCTCCACTTCTTCCTTGCCGTCGCCCGACGCGATGAATAAGATCTCGCTCTCTCCAGCATGATCATCACGATCGCGAATCAGAAAGGCGGAGTGGGGAAGACCACGACCGCCATCAACCTCTCCGCTGCTCTGGCGCAGAAAAAGCTCAAGACTCTCCTCATCGACCTCGACCCGCAGGCGAACTCGACGATGTCGTTCCTCGACCGCCGTTCGATCGAGAAGTCGATGTTCGATGTCCTGACCGACCCGAACGTGCCGCTCGAAGCCGTCGTGAGGGAGACGCGCGTCGCCAACCTGCGCGTCGCGCCGTCCCGAATCGCCGTCGCGAAGGTCGAGTCGAAGCTGGTCGGGGAGATCGACGGGCTCTTCCGGCTCAAGGACAAGCTCCTGAAGAAAGGCTCCGGGGGATCGACCTACGACGCGATCGTGATCGACACGCCTCCGACGCTCGGAATGCTGACCGTGAACGCGCTCGTCGCCTCGAGCCACATCCTCATTCCGATCCAGTCCTCCTACTTCGCTCTCGAAGGGACCGACGATCTCCTCGAGACGGTCGAGAAGATCAAGAGCCGCCCGAACCCGAACCTGCAGATCGTCGGGGTCGTCATCACTCTCCACGATCGCCGGACGATGCTCGGCCGCGACATCCAGAAGCAGATCGAGACGGTCTTCAAGGCAAAGCTCTTCAAGACCACGATCTCGAAATCCGTCCGCCTCGAAGAATCGCCGGCTTATCGCGAGTCGATCTTCACGTTCGCGCCGCGCTCGAAAGGCGCGATGGAGTACTACAGCCTCACGGAGGAGCTGCTGGCCCGTGTCTAAGAGACGTGGACTTCCCGAATCCTCGAAAATGCGGCACGACGCCCATTTCGTCGACCAGCTCGTCCGCGCGGACGAGCTCCCGGTCGGAAGAAAGATCGCGATTCACCTTCTGCAAACCAATCCCGAGCAGCCTCGTACGGCGATGGGGGAGATCGGCGAGCTGACGAAATCGATCGCGGACCACGGCGTCCTCGAGCCGATCCTCGTCCGGCCGACGGAGGACGGGCACTTCACGATCATCTCCGGCGAGCGCCGCTACCGCGCGGCCCTGGAAGCCGGGCTCGCCGAGGTGCCGTGCATCGAGATGGACGTCTCCGACAGCGAGCTCCTCGAGATCGCTCTCGTGGAGAACCTCCAGCGGAAAGACCTCACACCGTTCGAAGAGGCCGACGGATACCTCGCGCTCCAGGATCGCCATGGCTATACGCACGAGCAAATCGCAAACGCCATCGGAAAGTCGCGCGTGACGGTGACCGAGGCTCTCTCGATCGCGAAGCTCCCGGCCTCGGTTCAGCAGGAATGTCGGCGCGCCGACATCGCTTCGAAGTCTTTCCTCCTCGAGCTCGGCCGCCTGCGCTCCGAGGAGCTGATGCTGGACGCGGTGCGGGCCTGGGCCGCGGGCGAGCAGATCAGCCGTGACGACCTCCGATCGGCGAAACGGGACGGAGGCCCGGCCTCCGGGACCGGCCGACACGGCGCCTTCAGGAAGACGTTCGCCCTCGACTTCGTCCCCGACGACGGCCGCTACAAAGTCAGCCTCGTCTTCCTGGGGAAGGGCCAGAAGAAGGCCGACGTCCTCGCTGCCATTCACGATCTCGCTCGCCGGATCGAGCGCGGCCAGATCGATCTCGAAGAGCATGGACGCTTCGTGAAGCCGAAGAAGGGCCCCGAGAAACCCGCCTCCCGCCCGAAGAACTAGCCAAGGCCCGAAAGGGCCGGGTCTCCGGCCGGGCTGAGGGGGCTGGCCCGCCTGCCGTATTTCGTTCGGCGCTGTGATCTGAACATTTAACATAATAATTCTTATCGGACACACTGGAAACGGAGGCGCGGGAGAGCCTTCCGGAGCGGACGCCCGCTAATATCGGGCGTGCCCGTCCTGACCCGACTCGACCGCTACGTCGTCCGCGAGGTGGCCGGTCCCACGCTCGTCGGCTTCCTCGCCTACACGGGTTTCATGGTCGTCCGGGGCCTCATCCTCTTCTCCGACCTCGTCCTCCAGAGCGCGTCGCCTTTCGTCGACATGCTCCGCGTCGCGGCCTTCTCCCTCCCTCACATCGTCGTCCTGACGCTCCCCATCGCGTTTCTCCTCGGCCTCCTCATCGCGTTCGGCCGGATGAGCGCGGACTCCGAGGTGATCGCCCTCCGGGGTTCGGGCGTCGACCCGGTCCGCCTCTATCGGCCCGTCGGGCTCCTCGCTCTCGTCTGTTTCGTGGTCACGCTGGTCCTGATGCTCGAAGCCGTGCCGCGCGGCAACCGGCTCCTTTCCGCGATGCGGCTCCGCCTGGCGACCTTCGCCGTAGCCCAGAAGATCCAGCCCGGCGTCTTTTCGCCCGAGTTCGGCGGGATCCGGATCTACGTCGAAGAGGCGACGCCCGACCGGCGGGTCCTGACGCGACTCTTTGTCTCCGACCGGTCCCAGGAGGAGGGCGAGCGGCTCACCGTGGCTCCTCGGGGCTGGCTGGAGATCGACGAGGCGGCGGGACGGCTCTACCTCCGCCTCGACGAGGCGGTCACACACCACGTACAAGGCGACCCGAGGAAGTACGACATCTCGTCGGGGACCGTCCAGGTCCTGCTCCGGGAGGGCGATCCCCGCCTGGCGACCCAGCCGCGGCACCTCCGGGAGCAGCGCTTTCCGGAGATGCTCCGAACGGCGACCGATCCGAAGAAGAGTGTCTTCGAGCGCCGGACCGCCCGGGTGGAGATCCAGAAGAAGTTCTCCATTCCGGCCGCCTGCCTTCTCTTCGGCCTGATCGGCCTGCCGCTCGGGATCATCACGCGGCGCGGCGGAAGGGCGGCCGGATTCGCGGTCTCCGTCGCCATCGTCCTCGGCTACTACGTTCTCCTCGCCGCGGGCGAAGCGCGCGCCGTGGACGGGAAAGTCTCCCCGGCGCTCGCGATGTGGTTCCCGAACCTCCTCTTTCTCCTCCTCGGCCTCTTCGCCCTCGAGCGGGTCCGGCGTGACCGGAATGTCCTCCCGGGCCTTCCCGCCTGGTGGCATTCGCGGAAGACGGAGCCCGCCGCCGCCGAGGAGGCCCCGGCGGCCGGCGCGGAGGCCGCGTCGCCCCGGCTGCGCTCCTCTCCGCGGGGCAGGCGTCTCTTCCTTCTCGTCGACGGTTACGTGGCCGGCCGCTTCCTCCGGATGTTTGCTCTCGCGCTCGTCTCGATGTCGTTCCTCTACGTCCTGATCGACTACCTCGAGGTCTCCGAGAGCATCGTGAAGAACCGGATCGGGCCCGGCATCGTCGTTGCCTACTACCAGGCCCTCCTCGCCCCGATCCTCCTCGATCTCGTGCCGTTCGCCTTCCTCGTGGCGGCCCTCATCACGACGGCCGGGCTCGTCCGGTCGGGAGAAGCGACGGCGCTTCTCGCGCATGGCCTCTCGCTCTTCCGGATGGCGGCGGCGCTGCTGCTTCTCGCCACGGTGACCGGAGTCGTCCTCTTCTTCTACGCCGAGCGCGTCGTCCCAAGGGCCGCAGCGGATGCGGACCGCTATCGCGCGCGAATCCTCAAGCATCCCGAGCCTCCCGGCTCCTCCGCGACGCGCTGGTTCCGCGGCCAGGGAGGCCGATTCCTCTCCGCAGATGCCTACGACTCCGCGACCCGCGGGCTCGCGGGGCTCTCGGTCGTGGAACTCGACCCGGCGACGTTCCAGATGACGAGCCGCACGTCGGCCGCCGTCGGACAGGTCGTGACGGGGCGCGGAATCCTCGCACAGGAGGGCTGGATGCGGTCTTTCGGCCCGGACGGGAGCTCGCTCTTCATGGCGCAGGAGGGCCGCTTCTTCGTTGACGCTCCCGAGGCGGGCGAGGGTTTCGCGACCTCCCAGTCCGACCCCCGCCAGATGACGGTTCGCCAGCTCGCCCGGTTCATCGAGGCGCGGCGGCGGGCCGGCGCCGACGTCGCGTCCCTCGCGACGAATCTCTACCTGAAGCCGGCAGTCGCCTGCTCCGCGCTCCTCCTGACGCTCATCGGGCTCCCCTTCGCGTTCCGGTTCGGCCGGCGCGGGGCGGTCGCCGGGATCGGGGTCGCGATCCTCCTCGGCCTTTCCTACTTCTTCGTCACGAGCCTCTTCGTGAAGCTCGGCGAGGCGGGCGCCCTCCCCCCCGTCCTCGCCGCCTGGTCCGCGAACACGCTCTTCGGCCTCGGAGCCGCGTACGGGCTCCTCGGCGTCAAGACCTGAGGCTCAGGTCCCTTCCTCCCAGCCCGCCAGGTACTTCTCCTGTGCGGGGGTCAGCCGGTCGATCCGGATTCCCATCGAGGCGAGCTTGAGCCGCGCGATCTCGGCGTCGATGGCCGTCGGGATCGAGTAGACCTGCTTCCCGAGCGTCGCGTGGTTCTTCACCATGTACTCGGCACCGAGGGCCTGGTTTGCGAACGACATGTCCATGACCGACGCCGGGTGCCCTTCGGCCGCCGCGAGGTTGATGAGGCGCCCGTCGCCGAGGAGGAAGAGCGTCCGGCCGTCCTTGAGCCGGAACTCTTCGACGAACTCGCGGATCATCCGCCGCGACGCCGCCCGCCTCTCCAGTGCCGGGATGTCGATCTCGACGTTGAAGTGGCCCGAGTTCGAGACGACCGCTCCCGACTTCATGACCGCGAAGTGTTCGTCCGCGAGGACGTCCTTGTTTCCCGTCACCGTCACGAAGATGTCGCCGATCTTCGCCGCCTCGGACATCGGCATCACCCGGAAACCGTCCATGGCCGCCTCGATCCCGCGGACCGGGTTGATCTCGGTCACGACGACGTTCGCCCCGAGCCCCTTGGCCCGCATCGCCACGCCCTTCCCGCACCAGCCGTACCCGGCCACGACGACGTTGAGGCCCGCGATGAGGAGGTTCGTGGCACGGATGATCCCGTCCAGAGTCGACTGCCCCGTCCCGTAGCGGTTGTCGAAGAAATGCTTCGTCTCGGCGTCGTTGACGGCGACGACCGGAAACTTCAGAACGCCCTCTTTCTCCATCGCCTTCAGCCGGATGACGCCGGTCGTCGTCTCTTCCGTCCCGCCGAGGACGCCCTCCACGAGCGCCTTTCGCTCGGCGGCCGCGAGCGACCTCACCCAGGCCGCGAGCGACGGCTCGAGCTTCTCCTCCTTGCCGAGCGCGATGAAGAGGAGCGACGACACGAGGTCCGCCCCGTCGTCCATCGTGATGTTCGGGCGGACGGCGAGCGCGGCGCGGATGTGGTCGTAGTAGGTCTTGTGGTCTTCGCCTTTGATCGCGAAGACCGAGACGCCGTAGTCGGCGACGAGGGACGCCGCCACGTCGTCCTGCGTGGAGAGGGGGTTCGAAGCGCAAAGGACGACCTCCGCGCCGCCGGCCTGGAGCGTTCGGGCGAGGTTTCCCGTCTCGGTCGTGACGTGGAGGCAGGCCGAGAGCCGGATCCCCTTCAGGGGTTTCTCCTTCGCAAAACGCTCGCGGATCCGGGCCAGGACCGGCATCGAGCGGTCGGACCATTCGATCCGGAGCTTTCCCTTCGGCGCGAGGGCGAGGTCCTTGACGTCGTGGGCAGGCAGCGTGGTCGTGCTCATCGGTTCTCCTTTTCCTTCTTCTTTCTCTCGGTCGTCGCCGGGCCGCGGACGGCGTCGGCGATGTAGGCGGGGAAGGCGTGCCCCGGACTCCCCGGTGCGACGGGCACGCGATAGGGCTCCGCGAGCGCCTCGAAGTGGGGCGTCACGAAGCCGGCGCGGGAAAGTGCGGCCCGCACCCTCTCGCGCGGGAGGCCCAGGTGGACGGAGCCGGTCGCCTCCCGGTCGGCACGGACGCCGTGAGGCTCGAGTTCGACGACGACGACGCGTCCGCCGGGTTTCAGGATGCGGGCGATCTCGCCGAGCGCGTCGGCGGGCCGCGGGACGTGGCGGAGGAGGTGGAACGCAAAGGCGGCGTCGACGCTCGCGGAGGGAAGCGGCAGCGACTCCGCCCTCCCCCGCATCACCTCGACGTTCGGGAGCGAGGCCCGGGCCACCTTCTCGCGCGTCAGGCGGACCATCCGCGCGCTCGCGTCCACGGCGACGACCCGCCGGGCGAACCGGGCGAGCGTCAACGTCAGGAGTCCCGTGCCACAGCCGATATCTGCCACGCTGAGGTCGCGCGGGACGAGCCGCATGAGCGCGCTTTCGCGGACGCCGGAGGTGTAGAAGGGAGCCTGGATCCGGTCCCAGTCCGGTGCGACGCCGTCGAATCCGCCGCCCGTCTCGGCCGCGCGGCGTTCCAGAAGGACGTCGGCGAGAGTCGCGTCGTCGCCCGGGAAGGCCTCGTCCCGAACGGAGGCCGCGAGCCGCTCCCAGAGGCGCTTCGCGTCGGCCGTCGCCGTGTATCGATCGTGGCCGTTCTGCCGCCGTGTCTCGACGAGGCCGGCGCGGCGCAGGACGGCCAGGTGGTTCGAGACCCGCGACTGCGCCGCCCCGAGGACCCGCTGGATCTCGCGGACTTGCAGAGCCTCCCGCGCCAGGAGCCGCACGGCCCGGAGCCGGAGAGGGTCGGAAAGCGCGGCGAGAGCGGGGACGGCGTCCAGCACGTCGCCATCATATCACAGCATCAGGATGACATGATATCGATCCGGTGGGCGGGGCCCGCCCCCTTCGGGAGGCGGTCGGTCGGGTCCCGGCCTACGCCGTGACCGGGAGGGTCGTGCCTGCCGCCGCGGCGAGCGCTTCGGCCTTGTCCGTCTTCTCCCAGGTGAACTCCGGGAGCCGGCGGCCGAAGTGGCCGTAGGCGGCGGTCTTCTTGTAGATCGGGCGCCTGAGGTCGAGCGACTCGATGATCCCCTTCGGCGTCAGCTTGAAGTGGTCGCGGACGATCTGTGGCAGCTTCGCCGGGTCGATTTTCGCCGTGCCGAACGTCTCGACGTGTACGGAGACCGGGTCCGCAACGCCGATCGCGTACGCGAGCTGCACTTCGACCCGGTCGGCGAGCCCCGCCGCCAGGAGGTTCTTCGCGACGTAGCGCGCCATGTACGAGGCGGAGCGGTCCACCTTCGTGGGGTCTTTCCCCGAGAAGGCGCCGCCGCCATGGCGGCCGCTGCCGCCGTACGTGTCGACGATGATCTTCCGGCCGGTCAGCCCCGTGTCGCCCTGCGGCCCTCCGATGACGAAGCGGCCGGTCGGGTTGATGTGGAACTTCGTCCGGTCGTCGAGGAGCGCCTTCGGGACGACGGGCCGGATGATCTCCTCCAGGACCGCCTCGCGAAGGTCGGGGGTCGGAACCGACTCGGCGTGCTGCGTGGAGACGACGACCGCTTCGACGCGCACCGGGCGGGTTCCCTCGTACTCCACCGTCACCTGGCTCTTCCCGTCCGGGCGCAGCCAGTCGAGGACGTGGCTCTTCCGCGCTTCGGCCAGCCGCATCGTCAGCCGGTGCGCGAGGGTGATCGGAAGCGGCATCAGCTCCTCGGTCTCGCGGACGGCGTAGCCGAACATGAGCCCCTGGTCCCCGGCGCCCCCCGTGTCGACGCCCATCGCGATGTCGGCCGACTGCTTGTCGATCGTCGAGATGACGGCGCAGGTCTCGTAGTCGAACCCGTATTTCGCCCGGGTGTAGCCCACCTCGCGGATCGTCTGCCGGACGATTCCCGGGATGTCGACCCAGGTCTTCGTCGTGATCTCCCCGGCGATGAGCGCGAGGCCGGTGGTCACGAGGGTCTCGCACGCGACGCGCCCGACCGGGTCGTCCTTCAGGATCGCGTCGAGAATGGCGTCGGAAATCTGGTCGGCGATCTTGTCGGGATGCCCCTCGGTCACCGACTCGGACGTGAACAGGCTGCGCGCGGAAGCCATAAGACCCCTTTTTCGGACCGCTGTCGGCCCGGGACGATCGGCGGAGTTTACCAGCAGGGCTCGCCCGTTTCCGGACCGTCACGCCCCGAAAAAAAGCAGGCGAGTGGTTCCGTATCGCCGCCGGTCCGACGGCGGCGCCGCCCCGGGCGGAGGGAGCGCGTCGTCGCCGCGCTCGTGGACGAGGGTCCCGCCGGGCGAAAGCAGCCCGAGCAGCAGCGCCACGTCCTCGAGCGGGGAGTCCTCCCACGGCGGGTCGTGGAAGATGACGTCGAAGCGGGCCGGCGAGAGGCCCGCGCCCGCGAGGACGGCGTACGAGGCAGCGCTCCGGCCCTCGACACGGGAGAGGGGCGCGACGCCCAGAGAGGCGATGTTCCTCTCCAGGATCTCGCGTGGTTTCCTCTCCCTCTCCACGAACGTCGCCTGGGCGGCGCCGCGAGAGAGCGCCTCGAGACCGTAGGCGCCCGAGCCCGCGCAGGCGTCGAGCACCCGCGCCCCGACGACCGCGCCGCCGAGGATGTCGAAGACGGCCTTTCGCGCGATCTCGGTCGTCGGCCTCACGCCCCGCGGCACCTCGAGGCGCCGTCCGCGAAAGCGGCCCGCCGTGATCCGGACCACGCCCTCCCCTACCGGCCCACCGGCGTCGGCGTCGGGGGCGCCAGCGCCGGGCTCTCGAAAAGCGACGGCAGCTGCCCCCGCGCGATGAGCATCCGGGCCCCGATGCCGGAGATCTCCTCCAGCTCCAGGCTCGGTTCGAACGCGTCGTCCCTCACGACTCGGTACCAGACCGCGTAGACCCGATGGCGCAGAAGGTCTCCCGATTTCACGTCGGACGGGTCCCAGGCCGTCTCCTTCGGATCGGACAGGAAGAACCGCGCGCGCAGATCCTCCATCGCCCCTTTGGCCCGGCCGATCGCCAGCGGGAGCTGCGTCAGGTCCTCCGAGGCGAAGATCCAGACGCTTCCGTCGTCCCGCGCCACCTCCAGGCGGAGGCGCCGGCCCAGGAGGTCCGCGACCGACCGTTCCGCCGGCGCGCCGCCCGCGGACGGTACGACGAGCGCTTCGCGCACGACCCGCTTCACGACGTCGACCTCGCTCGGCGCGAGCTGTTTGTACCGCGGAATGCCGCGCCCCCGGTACCGCTGAATCAGGACGAGGCGGCCGTCGTCGAACAGGGCGACCCGCTCGAAGTCGAGGCCCTGCTCCGATTCGATGGCGGCGACGAGGCGCGGGGTCCGAACCGGAGTCGCGGTCGGCGTCGGCGTCTTCGCCCCCTCCGCCGGAACGCGGCGATAGCCCTGAAGCTGCGGGTCCGTCATGATCGGCTCGGCGGCGGCGGGTTCGGGAGTCGGCGTCGGAGTCGGCGTGCGTCCTTCCTCGGCGAAAGCTGCCGGCCCGGCCAGAAGAGCGAGCCCGAGGACGAGGCCAGAGAGGCGATTCATCGAGGAGCAATCCCGGCGGACCGCCGAAGCGCGCGAGAGAACCTCAGCCTCTCCGCCACGTCCTGTTTCTCAGAATGCGAAAGAGGCGAGAGCAGCGCCGCCCATCGGGCCGCCACGCTTTGGCTCGCCTCGCCTTGCCACTCGCCCGCTCTCCCTCTCCCTTTCGAAGCAATCTTTCTTCGCAGGCCCTCGCCCCAGCCGGGCCGGATGTCGTCGAGGAGTCCGAATCCGAGCAGCAGATCGACCGCCGTTCCGAACGCGTCTTCATCCAGGACCTCCTCCAGCGCCCGGCGAAGGCGGTCTCCGCTCAGGGCCGTGAAGGCTCCCGCCTCGCGGGCCGCCCGGAGCTGCAGGTCGAAGCTCGGGCCGATTCCGAAGCCGAGGCGGGTCGCATACCGGACGACGCGGAAGGCGCGCGTCGGATCGTCGACGAGCGACCGGTCGTGGAGCAGCCGCAACCTCCGGGCCTCGAGATCCCGCCGGCCCCCGAACGGGTCGTGCAGCGGCGCGAGGCTGCCATCCCGCCGGACCCTGCGCGCCATCGCGTGAATCGTGACGTCCCGGCGCCCGAGGTCCTCGTCGATTCCGGCCCCCCCGGACACGACGGGGAGCGACGCCGGACCCGGGTACGACTCGCTCCGCGTCGCCGCGAAGTCGACCCGGAGGCCCGCCGGGGCCGACAGCGTCGCCGTCCCGAACCGGGCGTGCTCGGCCTCGACCCGCCAGCCGGCGCGCACCCCGAGCCGGCGCGCCAGCGCGAACACCTCGCGCGCGGGCGCCTCCACCGCGAAATCGAGGTCCCGCGTCGCCCGCGAGAGGAGGGCGTCCCGGACGGCGCCGCCGACGAGGTGGACCGCGAGGCCTGCGTCGGCGGCGGCGCGGCCGACGGCGACAAGGACCGCGGCCGCTCCCGGTGTCCTCATGGGGAGGCGTACTGGTAGCGGACCGACTTCGGGCCGAGGAGGCTCTCCAGCTTCTGCGTCAGCTGCGGCGTCGGACGGACGGCATAGCGCGCGCCGAGGCGGATCCGCGTCTCGAAGTGACCCGCGCGGCGAAGCTCGAACGAGACCGGGATGTTTCCCGGCGACGTTTCCAGGAGGTCCTTCACACCGGCGAACGTCTCGTCCAGCGTCTCCGGGATCGAGGCCACGAGGAGGACCTCCCGCGCACTCCCTTCGCGCAGCCCTTCGAGCGGCTCGATCTCGCGGGCGATCACCTCGACGGGGACGGTTCCTTCGCCCTCCTCCGAACCGGCGCCGCCGGGCGTGAACGAGGAGCGGATCGTCCCCGTCACCCGGACCGCCTGTCCCGGCAGGAGCCATCCGTTCACCTTCTCGAGGAGGCTGGCGAAGACCGTCACGGGGACGCTCCCGGTCAGGTCCTCGAGCGTCAGCTTCGCCATCGTCTTCCCCTCGTTCTGTCCCTTCTTGATCTGCGTCTTCTTGAGGGCCGCGACGAGGCCGACGATCCGGATCTGCTGGTCCAGCTTCTCGCGAGCCGTCTCGGCGGTCACGTCGCCGAAGAGGCGGATCTCCTCCTCGAAGCGGGCCAGGGGATGGCCCGTGATGTAGAAGCCGAGCGTCTCCTTCTCGTACCGGATCTTCTCGTCGGCGCTTCCCTCCGGGAGGTCGGGAAACCGGTCGTCGCCCCGGGTCTCCGCGGGCTCGTCGAAAAGGACGTTCTGCGAGGACGCCGCCGCCTCGCGGTGCGCGGCCGCCACGTCGACGGCGCTGTCGAGTCCGGCCAGGAGCGATGCGCGGCTCTTCCCGAGCGAATCGAACGAACCCGACTTCACGAGCGCCTCGATCACCTTCCTGTTGTTGAGCCTGAGGTCGACGCGCGAGCAGAAGTCCGTCAGCGACCGGAAGGGTCCGTCCGCCCGCGCGCCGAGGATCGAGGCGACAGCGCCCTCTCCGACGCCTTTCACCGCGCCGAGGCCGAAGCGGATTGCCGCGCCATCCGGCGCGAACGTCAGATCCGAGGCGTTCACGTCAGGCGGGAGGACCGGAATCCTCATCTCGCGGCAGGTGTTCACGTACTTGACGACGTCGTCGGACTTGCCCGAGCTGGCCGTCAGCGTCGCGGCCAGGAATTCGACGGGGTGGTGGACCTTCATCCACGCGGTCTGGTAGGCGAGGAGAGCGTAGACGACCGAGTGCGACTTGTTGAAGCCGTACCGGCCGAACGGCAGGATCAGGGCCCAGAGCTCCTCGGCCTTCTTCTTCGGCGTGCCGGCGGCGGCCGCCTTCCGCAGGAACTTCTCTCCTTCGGCCTTCAGGAGAGCGTCGTCCTTCTTGCCGATCGCCTTGCGGAGCTTGTCGGCCTCGCCGGGCGAGTAGCCCGCCACCGCGCGCGCCGCGAGCATGACCTGCTCCTGGTAGACGAGGATTCCGAAGGTCTCCTTGAGGATCGGCTCGAGCAGCGGGAGCGGATAGTCGAACTTCTTCCCCCGGCGCCGCTCGATGTAGATCTCGACCGTTCCGGCGTCGAGGGCGCCCGGCCGGTAGAGCGCGTTCAGGGCGCAGAGGTCCTCGAACCGCTCCGGCCTCGCCCGCCGCAGCAGGTCGCGCATCCCCGACGACTCGAACTGGAAGACGCCGTCGGTCCGCCCGTCGGCGAAGAGCCTGAAGACCTCGGGGTCGTCGAGCGGGAGCTTCGTGAGGTCCGGCTTCGTCCCGGTCCGCCTTTCGGCGAACTTCAGAGCGTCGTCGAGGATCGTCAGCGTGATGAGGCCGAGGAAGTCCATCTTCAGGAGGCCCATCTTGTCGACGGACTTCATCTCGAACTGCGTCGTGATCTCGTCGTTGTTGTTCCGGTAGAGCGGGAGGTACTCGACGAGCGGCTTCGGCGCGATGAGGACGCCGGCCGCGTGGACGCCCGCGTGGCGCGAGACACCCTCGAGCCTCTCGGCCACGTCGAAGAGGCGCCGGTATCCCTCGTTGTCACGCAGCGCGTCCGCCAGCTCCTTGACGCTCCGGCGTGCCTCGGCGAGGGTCACCGGCTTGCCCGGGCTCGCCGGGATCATCGAGCAGAGCTTGTTGATCTCGGCGAGCGGCACGTCGAGGACGCGGCCGACGTCGCGGATGACGGCCCGCGCCTTCATCGAGTTGAACGTGATGATCTGCCCCACGTTCTCGCGCCCGTACTTCTGCCGGACGTACTCGATGACCTCGCCGCGGCGCCTCTCGCAAAAGTCGACGTCGATGTCGGGCATCGAGATCCTGTCGGGGTTCAAGAAGCGCTCGAACAGGAGGTCGTAGGCGAGCGGGTCCACTTCGGTGATCCGGAGCGTCCACGCGACGAGCGAACCCGCCGCGCTCCCCCGTCCCGGCCCGACCGGGATGCCGCTCTCCCTCGCAAACCGGATGAAGTCCCAGACGATCAGGAAGTAGCTGGAGAGCCCCATCTTCCGGATGACCGAGAGCTCCCAGGCCAGCCGCTCCCCGTACTCCTCGCGGCGGTGCTTGGTCCGGCCGGCCGCGAAGTCGTCCGCGAGCGGGGCGAGGCGCCGCTCGAGCCCCTCCTGCGCAAGCGATTCGACGTACTCGTCCGGCGTTCCGGAGTCCGAGGGCACGGGGAACGTCGGAATCTTCAACCCCGTGTCGACGATGACTCCGGTCTGGACGCGTGAGGCGATCGCCACCGTGTTCGTCACGGCCTCGGCCGACCACTCGCGGAAGGCGCCCGCCATCTCGGCGCCGCTCTTCACGTAGAACTCGGAGTTGTAGAACTTCATCCGCTTCGAGTCGTTCAGCGTCTTCCCCATGCCGATGCAGAGGAGGACGTCCTGCGCGGCGGCGTCGTCGCGGGTCAGGTAGTGGGCGTCGTTCGTCGCCACGGGCGGGATGCCGGTCTCCTTCGAGAGCCGGAAGAGGTCCGGCAGAATCTGCCGCTGCTCCGGGAGGCCGTGGTCCATCACCTCGATGAAGTAGCGGTCCGCGCCGAAGAGGTCGCGGTACTTCAGGGCCGTCCGCTTCGCCCCGCCGTAGTCGCCCGCCCGGAGCCGCTTGGAGACCTCCGAGTTCAGGCATCCCGAGAGCGCGATCAGCCCCGCGTGGTGCTTCTCCAGGAGCTCCCAGTCCATCCGCGGCTTGTAGTAGAAGCCGGTCAGGTACGCCTCCGAGACGAGGTGCGTCAGATTGCGGTACCCCTCGGCCGACTCCGCGAGAAGCGTGAGGTGGTAGTTGTTCCCCTCGCCGTCGAACGTCCTCACGGTTTCGCGGTCGAAGCGCGAGCCCGGCGCGACGTAGGCCTCGACACCGAGGATCGGCTTCACGCCCGCCTCGAGCGCGGCGGCCTGGAGCTCGTACGCGCCGAACATGTTCCCGTGGTCGGTGACGGCGACGGTGTCCATTCCGAGGTTCTTCACCTGATGGATCAGGTCCTTGACGCGGTTGGCGCCGTCCAGGAGGGAGTACTGGGTGTGCAGGTGGAGATGAACGAAGTCGGAGGACATCCCGCCCGGATTCTAGTGCCCCGGGGCGCCGGCGCCCCTCCTGGTTTTCAGGACGGGAGCAGCAGGTAGGCGGCGGCCATGACGGCGGTCGGAAAGAGCGCGCCGAGGAAGAGCCCGAGCGGCGAGACGCCGTCCGGGAAATACTTCCCGAGCGTCGCCTGCCCGGCCGGGTTCGGAGCGTTCGCGATGACCGTGAGTCCGCCTCCCACGACGGCTCCTGCGACGACCGCGTGCTTCAGCGCCTCGGTGAAGCCGGGCACGAGCGTCGCGAGGTAGGTGATCGCCGCGTTGTCGTTGAAGGCGGTCAGCACCATCGCGCCGAAGAAAAGGGGCGTCTCCGCGAGGCGGCCCAGCACCGGCGCGATCCACCACTGCTGCAGCGTGCCGTGGATGACGAGGCCGGCGAGAAAGAAGCCGACGAGGAGCGGCGTCCGGAGGTTCGGCGGGTCCTGGTGCGGCGCCGTCGCCTGCTGGAACGCGAGGAAGATCAGGAAGCCCCCGATGAAGAGGGGCGGGGTGTGCGCCGCCCAGACGACCCCGGCGAGGACGAGGAGGTGCACCGCCGTGACCCAGGCCGGGACCGGGCTCCGGTCGTCCGCAGACGGGGCCGGGACCGGCGCCGCCGCCTTCGCCTTCAGGGCCGCGAATTCCTTATGGAAGACGACCGCGTAGACGAGGGTGGCCACGACGATCCCGGCGGCGGCCTTCCAGCCGAAATGCTCCGCCATGTAAGCGGAGTTCCAGCCCCACGGCGCCGCGACCATCAGGACGGGGGGTGCGGCGAAGTGCGTCAGCGTCCCCCCGACCGACACGTTCACGAAGAGGAGTCCGAGCGTGCCGTACCTCAGGTGCGGGCTCGGGTCGAGGTCGAAGAGCCGGCGCCCGAGGACGAGCGCGCAGATGATCATCGCCGCGGGCTCGGTGATGAAGGAACCGAGGAGCGGCCCGAGCGTGAGGGTCGAGAGCCACCAGGCGAGTGGCGTCCCCTTGCCGAGGCCGGCCAGTCCGCCGAGTATCTTCTCCGCGAAGGCGAGGACGGGCCGCGTGGACGCAACCGCCATGATGACGACCACGAAGGCGGCTTCGGTGAAGTTGACGCGGTTCGTGACGTAGGCGTCGATCGAGCGCGGGCCGTAGACGGCCGCCATCGCCGCGAAGAGGGCGACCGCCCAGATGCCGAAGACCGCCTCGACCTCGCCCAGGAAGTGAAGCACTTCCACTCGGAAACTGTGGGCGCCCGGGCCGCGCTCGGCCTCGACCTTCTCCTTGAGGTGATGCGAAGCCTTCATGAGCTTCGCGGCGAAAAAGGTGTGCAGGATCGCCAGGAAGAAGATCGCCGTCGCGACGGCGTTCATCGGCTGGACGGCGATCCGGTGGACGAGGACCTGCCCGAGCGTCATTCCCGCCTCGCTGCCATAGGCCTCGAGCGGCAGCGGGAACGGGAAGACCTCGGGAACGCTCAGGCGCCTACTCCCACTCGATCGTGCCGGGAGGCTTGGACGTCACGTCGTAGACGACGCGGTTCACGCCGCGCACTTCGCCGACGATCCGCCTCGAGACGCGGTCGAGGAGGTCGTGCGGCAGGCGCGCCCAGTCGGCCGTCATGAAGTCCTCGGTCGTGACGGCCCGGAGCGCCACGACGCTCTCGTACGTCCGGCCGTCGCCCATGACGCCCACGCTCTTGACGGGGAGGAGGACGGCGAACGCCTGCGACGTCGTGTCGTACCAGCCGGAGGCGTGCAGCTCCTCGAGGTAGATCGCGTCGGCCTCCTGGAGGACCCGGACGCGATCGGGCGTGATTTCGCCCGGGATCCTCACCGCGAGGCCGGGACCCGGGAACGGGTGGCGGGTGAGCATCTCCCGCGGGATCCCCAGCTCCTCGCCGAGGCGCCGGACCTCGTCCTTGAAGAGCTCGCGGAGCGGCTCGACCAGCCGGAAGCCGAGCTTCTCCGGGAGGCCGCCGACGTTGTGATGCGTCTTGATGACGGCCGACGGGCCCTTGATCGAGACCGACTCGATGACGTCCGGGTAGAGCGTCCCTTGCGCGAGCCACTGCGCCCCGTCGACGGCCTTCGCGTTCTCCGTGAAGACGTCGATGAAGAGGCCGCCGATGATCTTCCGCTTCTTCTCCGGTTCCGTGACGCCGGCGAGGGCCGAGAAGAAGCGGGCGGAGGCGTCGACGCCCGCGACCGGGAGGCCGAGGTGGCGGAACGCCTCGAGGACCTGCCGCCCCTCGTTCTTCCTGAGGAGGCCCGTGTCGACGAAGACGCCCCGGAAGCGCGCGCCCACCGCCTCGCGGATCAGGACCGCCGCGACCGTGGAGTCGACGCCGCCCGAGAGGGCGCCGAGGACGATCCCCTCGCGGAGCTCCTCCCGGAGCCGGGCGACCGTCGCGTCGCGAAACGACGCCATCGTCCATGTCGGCTTGGCCCCGCAGACGTCGTAGAGGAAGTTCTCGAGCATCTGCGCGCCGTGTTCGGAGTGGTGCACCTCGGGGTGACCCTGGATGCCGTAGAGGTCGCGGGCCGGGTCCTCGAACGCGGCCACGGGAGCGTTCCGGGTCTTCGCGGTGACCGCGAAGCCGGGAGGTGGCGCTTCGACGTGGTCGCCGTGGCTCATCCAGACCGTTTCGCGCGGGCCGAGGCCCCGGAAGAGCCGGCCGCCCGAGACGTCGACGACCGCCCGGCCGTACTCACGCCCTGGAGCCCGGCCCACCTTCCCGCCGAATCGCTGGGCGATCCACATCATCCCGTAGCAGAGGCCGAGGACGGGACGGCCGAGGGAAAAGAGCGCCGCGTCGCCCGCGGGAGCTCCGTCGTCGTAGACGCTCGACGGGCCGCCGGAAAGGATGATCCCCTTCGGAGCGAGCGCCGCGATCTCCGCCGCCGGCGTGTCGAACGGCAGGACGACCGACCGGACGCGGGCCTCGCGGATCCGCCGCGCGATGACCTGCGTGTACTGCGAGCCGAAGTCGAGAACGACGACCGTGTCGGGCGCGGCGGTGGTCACGCGCGGAGTATACGGACGCTCCGCGCGCCTCACCCGGCCCGGCGGACGAGCGCGCGCGGGAGGGAGACGAGGAGCGCCACGCCGAGGCCCGCCGCCATCGATGCGAAGGTCGCCGCGACGACGAAGAGCGGCGCGACGTTCACGCCACCAGGCAGCTCGCCCCCGTGCGCCACGCGGTGCAGCGAGAGGCCGCAGGCCACGGCGGCCCCGAGCGTGACGGCGACGAACGCCAGGCGGCTCTCGGGAGGCTCCGTGAACTGCGCCGCCTTCCTCGCCCGCCTCTTCCCCGCCCAGAGCGCCGCCGCCGCGCCGACGCCGATCTCGGAGAGGAGCAGAAGGAGCCCCAGGGCGAGGTACGGCGGGACGAAGAAGACCGTCGACGTCACGGCGAATCGGAGCACCGGGTGCTTCGCCGCTCCGGGTCCGAGCGCGTCGCTCAGGAACGGGTAGGCCGAGAACGACTCCGGCGCTTGAGGATGGCTGGCGAGGAAGGCCCCGAGGACGAAGACGAAGGCGAGCGGCGCGACGAGGAGGTAGGCCCGCAGGGTCCGGAGCATCAGGAGCCCGCCGCGTTTCGGGCCGAGGTCCAGAAGTCCGTGACCCGCCGGACGTAGGCGAGCGTTTCACGGTAGGGCGGGACGCCGCCGTACTCCTCGACGGCGCGCTCCCCGGCGTTGTACGCGGCGAGTATCAGCTCCACCGACGTCTCCCCGTATCGTTCGGCCAGTTCGGCGAGATAGGCGGTACCTCCGAAGATGTTCTCCTTCGGGTCGAAGTGCCGGGCGACTCCGAGCCGCCGCGCCGTGGCGGGCATCAGCTGCATCAGGCCCCGCGCCCCCTTCCGGGAGATCGCCGACGGGACGAAGTTCGATTCGGCCCGAATCACCGCGGCGATGAGGGCCGGGTCGATCCGATACCGCTTTGCGGCCTCGAGGATCTCGGCGGAGAAGGGCGACGCGAGCGCGGCCTGGCCGTCCGGGAGGCGCACCGACCTCTGCGGCAGGGCCGCCGGTCTCCCGTTCGGCCGCGGCGCCGGCCGCTCGTACTCCTCGTCGACGATCCGGTCGACGAGATCGAGCGGGATCGTCATCTCGCCCCCGCCCGGGAGCGACAGCCGGACGTCGTCGGCGTCGAGGAGCTGGAACGAGGCCACCTGCAGGATCCGGCCGTCGCCGAAGACGACCAGCGCGGCGTCACTGCGGGCGGGGCCAAGAGAAGCGACGAGGACGGCGAGAACGAACGCCTTCCTCACGCGCGGGGATGCGTCCGGTCGTAGACGCGCCTCACGCGGGCGCGCGAGACGTGCGTGTAGATCTCGGTCGTCGCGATGTCGGCGTGGCCAAGCATCATCTGGACCGCGCGGAGGTCGGCGTCATTGTCGACGAGATGGGTCGCGAAAGCGTGCCTGAGGACGTGGGGAGAGACCGACGCCGCCGGAAGGCCGGCCTTCCGCGCCGCCGCCTTCAGAGCGAGGAAGACGGTCTGGCGCGTGACGGGCTTCCCGCGAGAACCCGGGAAGGCCCAGCGGCTCCCGGCGCCCCCCTTCATCCGGGCACGGACGGCCGTCAGGTATCGCGCCACCCATCGAGCCGAGGACGCCGCGACCGGGACCACGCGCTCCTTCGAGCCCTTGCCCCGGACGATGACGAAACCATCCGCGAGGCGGAGGCTCTCGACCGGAAGGCTCGCCAGCTCCGAGACGCGGAGGCCGCAGGCGTAGAGCAGCTCGAACATCGCCCGGTCCCTGAGGCCGCGAGGCGTCTCGACGTCCGGAGCGTCGAGGAGCTTCGTCACGTCGGCCGTCGAGAGGAACTTGGGCAGGACGGACCAGCGGCGCGGATTCGAGAGCTCCGCGGTCGGGTCCCCCCTCACTGCCCCTTCGCCGGCGAGGAACCGGTAGAAGCCCCGCAGGGCCGACGTCGCCCGCGCGAGGCTCCGGGGGGAAGCGCCCTTCGCCCGCCGCTCGGCGAGCCAGCCGACGACGTCCTCCCGGCCCGCGTCGCCGGTCGACCGGCGCCGCCCGGCCAGAAAGGCCCCGAACGCCGAGAGGTCCCGGCGGTACGCCTCGAGGGAGTTCTTCGCCAGGCCTTTTTCCACAGTCAGATAGTCCAGATAGAGCGGAAGGTGGCGGACGAAAAAAACACCGGCCGGTGTCCTGGTAGGGCGTGTCCGTGTCACCCGGACG
Organism: uncultured Acidobacteriota bacterium; assembly: GCA_963721385.1. GTDB lineage: Bacteria > Acidobacteriota > Thermoanaerobaculia > UBA5066 > UBA5066 > DAOMFB01. Next base: position 64,947 of record CAVRJB010000016.1, on the reverse strand, counting down.
ATTCTACGGAAGCCGGCCCCCCGGCGTCGCGTCCCGGGATCGCGGAGGGGGGGTATCCCGATTCCTGAGACGCGATCTAAACTCTCGCCATGGCGGAATCGCTCGGAATCCTCGGGTACGACTCGTTCCACTTCATCGTCGCCGACATCGCCCGCAGCCGACGCTTCTACACCGATGCCATGGGCTTCACCGAGGTGGCCGCCGCCTCCGCCGCCAAGGTGAAGAAGGGAGGCGAGGAGGCCTCGGTCTTCGGGTCCGGGCAGATCCGCGTCCTCGTCTCGACCCCGGTCCGGAAGGACTCCCGCGCCGCGCGATACCTCCGGATCCACCCCGACGGCATCTCGTCGCTCGCCCTCCGGGTCAGGAGCATCGAGAAGGCCTGGGCGTTTCTCGAGAAGAGGGGCGGGACGTTCCTTTCGGACATCCAGACCGACGAGGCTCGGCGGCGGGACGTTCCGGACCTTCAGCATCGCGACGCCCCTCGACGACGTGACCTTCCGCTTCATCGAGCGGGAAGGGCCGTACCCGCATTTCGCTCCCGACTTCGAAAAGGTCGGGAACGGCAAGCCGAAGCCGAGCCCCCACGGCTTCTCCACGATCGACCACGTCACCTCGAACGCCTACACGATGCTCCCGGTCGTCCACTGGTACCGGGATGTCCTCGGCTTCACGCACTACTGGGACATCGAGTTCCACACGGCCGACGTGGACGGCGGGAAGAAGATGACGGGCTCGGGCCTCCGGTCGATCGTGATGGCCGACCCGCAGAGCGGGATCAAGTTCGCGACGAACGAGCCGATGAAGCCGTTCTTCCGCGAGAGCCAGATCAACCGCTTCTGCGAGGACCATCACGGCGCCGGCGTCCAGCACATCGCTTTTCATGTCAAGGAGATCCTCCCGGCGGTCGAGGCGCTCCGGGCGAAGGGCGTCAAGTTCCTCTCCGCCCCCGGCACCTACTACGACCGGCTCCCGAAACGGCTCGCCGAGGTGAAGGTCACGAACGTGAAGGAGCCGATCGAGGCCCTCCGGAAGAACCACGTCCTCGTCGACGGCGCCGACGACAAGTACATGCTCCAGATCTTCATGCAGGACGCCCACGAGATGTACGGCGACGACAAGGCCGGGCCGTTCTTCTACGAGATCATCCAGCGCGAGGGCGACAAGGGGTTCGGCTACGGAAATTTCCGCGCCCTCTTCGAGTCGATCGAGGCGAGCCAGCGGGCGTCGCAGGCCCTGGAAGTCGTAGGCTGACGTGATCGACCGGATGTTTGCGGGCGCGCTCCCCGCCAAGCCCCACACCGTGTTCCGCGACGCCGCCGGAAAGCTCCGGTTCGAGGAGTGCCTGACGCGGGCCGGCTTTGACGGCGAGTTCTCGATCCTCTACCACGAGGGGCCGCCGATGACCGACGAACGGATCGGACCCTGCCAGGGTGGGCGCTGGGATCCGAAGCCCGCGCGGGAGGCGCCCCACCAGCCCCTCCGCCGGCGGCTCCTCCGGGGTGAAATGGCCCCCGAGGGATTCACGCCGATCCTCACGAACGACGACGTCGCCGTTTCGCTGTTCAAACTGCCCCTGGAGGCCTCCACCGAGGACGGCTTCTCGAACGGCGACGGCGACGAGCTCTTCTTCTTCTACGAAGGCGAAGGAACGCTGGAGTCGCCCTTCGGCGATCTTCCGATTCGCCCCGGCGACTACGTCCTCGTCCCGCGGGGCGTCGTCCGGAGGTTTCGGATTTCATCCCCCTTCGAAGGAATTCTCTTCGAGCTCCGCGGCGGCCTTCACGTCCCGACCCAGTTCCGGAACCCCGTCGGCCAGCTCCGGCTGGACGCGCCCTACACCCACCGCGACTTCGTGAGGCCCGTCTTCAAGGGCTCGCGCCCCGGCCCGAAGCGAATTCTCGTAAAGAAGGACGACGCTTTCGTCGAGCGCTTCCCTCTGGCCTCGCCCTTCGACGTCGTCGGATGGGATGGGACTGTCTGGCCCTTCGCCTTCCCGATCCTCGCCTACCAGCCGCGGACCGGCCTCATCCACCTGCCGCCGACGATCCACTCGACTTTCGCAGGGCGCGGCGCCCTCATCTGCTCCTTCGTCCCTCGCGTGACGGACACCCACCCCGATGCCATCCCCTGCCCCTACCCGCACACGTCCGTCGACTGCGACGAGATCATCTATTACGTCCGCGGCAACTTCACGAGCCGGAAGGGGGTCGGCCCGAAGGCCGTCTCGCTCCACCCCGCCGGCGTCCCCCACGGCCCGCATCCCGGGGCCTATGAAGCGTCGATCGGAACCCGTTCGACCGACGAGCTCGCCGTCATGATGGACACGTTCAAGCCGCTGAAGCTGACTCCCGAGGCGCTGGCCCTGGAGAACCCCGCTTACCACGACAGCTGGAAGCCGGGCTGAGGGCGCACCCGGCCGATCCCGCTGAAACCCGGGGGCGCCCGGTGCGTATCACCTCCCATGTACCGAACCGGAGGAACGATGAAGCCACGCCTCGTCACGGCCACGTTCGCCCTCGCGGCGGCGATCGCGCCATTCGCCCCTGCCGCTGAACCGTCCGTCCCGTCCGCCCCGTCCCCTCCCGCACGCGCCCCGATCACCGTCGACTACCGGAAGCTCCCGAACGGCCTCAAGGTGGTTCTGTCGCCCGACCACACCTCGCCCACGGCGGTCGTGGCCGTCTACTACAACATCGGGTTCCGGATCGAGCCGCGCGACCGGACCGGATTCGCCCACCTCTTCGAGCACCTCATGTTCCAGGGCTCGAGGAACCTCGGAAAAATGGAATTCATCAAGCTCGTCCAGGCGAACGGCGGCATCCTGAACGGCTCGACGCGCTTCGACTTCACGAACTACTTCGAGGTCGTCCCCGCGAACGTGCTCAGGACCACTCTCTGGGCCGAGGCCGACCGGATGCGCGGCCTCGCGATCACGCAGGAGAACCTCACGAACCAGCAGGGAGTCGTCAAGAACGAGGTCAAGGTCAACGTCCTGAACCGGCCCTACGGCGGGTTCCCGTGGCTCGACGTGCCGCAGGTCGCGAACGAGAACTGGTTCAACGCGCACAACTTCTACGGCGACCTCAAGGACCTCGACGCCGCCACGCTCAAGGACGCCGAGGCGTTCTTCCGATCGTTCTACTCGCCGGGCAATGCGGCGCTCGTCGTGACGGGCGACTTCGAGTCCGAGACGGCCTTCAAGTGGATCCAGGAGTACTTCGGGCCGATCCCGCCCGCGCCGCGCGTGGAGCTGCCGGACATCTCCGAGCCGCGCCAGGAGAAGGAGAAGCGCGCCTCCCGGCAGGACCTGCAGGCGCCGCGCCCGGCCCTCGCCGTCGCGTACCACGCGCCGAAGCGGAACACGCCCGAGTACTACGCCCTCGGCCTCATCGAGAAGATCCTCGCGGGCGGCAGCGACAGCCGGCTCTACGAAGCGCTCGTCCGCAAGGCCGGCCTCACGGGCGAGATCGACTCCTCGATCAACGCCTTGGGCAACCAGTTCAATATCGCAGGCCCGACGCTCTATACGCTCTCGCTCTTCCACGACCGCGACAAGGTCCCGGACGCGATCCTCACGGCTCTCGACGCCGAGATCGAAAAGCTCCGAACGACGCCCGTCGACCAGGCGACGCTCGACCGGGCAATGGTCAGGATGCGATCCAGCCTCTACGCGATGCAGGAAGAGCTGTTCGGCTTCGGCCGCGCGGATCTCCTCGCCTCCTTCGCCCTCTTCGACGACGATCCGGCCCGGATCAACGGCCTCGAGCAGGAATTCGCGAAGGTCACGCCCGAGCTGATCCGGAAGACCGCGCAGGAGTACCTCCGCCCCACGAACCGCACGATCCTCGCGATCGAGCCGAAGCCGGAGGCCCCGAAGCTCCCCGGCCCGAAAGTCTGAGGAAGGACACCATGAAGACTCGACGCACCCTCTCTCTCCTCGCCGCCTCGGTCTTTCTCGTCTTCGCGCCGGCCGCCGCGCGCGCCGACGGACCGCCCGTGCGGGAGAAGCCGCCCGAGCCCGACGCGCCCCTCCCGTTCAAGCTCCCGGCGCCCACGCGTTTCACGCTTCCGAACGGCCTGAAAGTTTCGCTCGTCCCGTACGGGACCATCCCAAAGGCCCTCGTGCGTCTCACGGTCCAGGCCGGGAACGCGGACGACCCGGCCGGCCAGACGTGGATGGCCGACCTCACCGGCGACCTCCTCCTCGAAGGGACGAAGACGCGGAGCGCGAGCAGGATCGCGCAGGAGGCAGCGTCCATGGGCGGCGAGGTCGCCGTCCACGCTGGCGAGAACCTCACGACGATCGGCGGGGAGGTCCTTTCCGAGTTCGCGCCCGCGATGGTCGACCTCGTGGCCGACGTCGTCCGCAACCCGGCCTTCCCGGAGACGGAGCTCGCGCGCCTCAAGTCGAATCTCGCCCGGCGCCTCTCGATCGCGAAGAGCGAATCCGGGCAGATGGCGGCCGAGGCCTTCCGGGCCGCGATGTACCCCGGGCAGTCCTACGGCCGGCTCTTCCCCGCCGCCGAGGCGCTCTCCGGCTACACGCTCGCGAACGCAAAGTCCTTCTGGTCCGGCCGTTACGGAGCGGACCGCTGCACGCTCTACGTCGTCGGCGTCTTCGACGCGAAGGCCGCGGAGGCGGCGATCCGCCGCGCGTTCGACGGTTGGGGCAAGGCCTCGGCCCCGGCAGCCGCGCCGCCGAAGCCGTCCACGAAGCGCACGCTCACGGTCCTCGACCGCCCCGGCGCCTCGCAGTCCACGGTCGTCCTCGGGATGCCGGTCGTCGACCCCTCGAGCCTCGACTACGTCCCCCTCGTCGTCACGAACGCGCTTCTCGGCGGCTCGTTCGGCTCGCGCATCACGAGCAACATCCGGGAGCAGAAGGGCTACACCTATTCGCCCTACAGCCAGGTCTCGGTCCGCCGGCAGGGGGCGTACTGGGCCGAGACGGCGGACGTCACCACCGCCGTGACCGGCGCCTCGATCAAGGAGATCTTCGGGGAGATCGACCGGCTGCGCGCCGAGCCGCCGTCGGGGGCCGAGCTGAAGGGGATCCAGAACTACCTCGCGGGGACGTTCGTCCTCCGGAACTCCTCTCGGACCGGCATCGCCGACCAGTTCCAGTTCCTCGCGCTCCACGGATTGCCGGACTCGTACCTCTCCGGTTTCGTCGCGCGGGTGCAAGCGGTCACTCCCGAAGAGGTCATGCGCCTCGCGAAGGAGTACATCCGGCCCGACCAGGCGACGCTGGTGGTCGTCGGCGACCGCAAGGTGATCGACGAACAGCTCAAGCCGTTCGCGCCCGCCGCGCAGCCGTAGATCGCCGGCTGCCCGCTACCAGCCCAGCTTCTCGAGGTAGTTGGGAAGCATTTTCCGCCACCAGGGCCAGTCGTGGTTCACGTCGTAGCCCCAGAGGTCGAGCGTGTGCGGAATGCCGAGCGAGCTCAGGATCGACGACAGGTGGAACGAGGCGTCCGGCGTCTCCCACGCGCCCTGCCCCGTCACGATGTTGATCGAGCAGGCGTCGCGGAGGAGGTCGAGGTACTTCCCCGTCAGTCGCGGCAGGTACCAGACCGGGTTGTTGTAGTAGCAGTCGTCGTCGCTGTAGCCGCGCAGGTAGTCGGGCGCGAGGTCGTAGAAGCCGCTCATCGCGATCAGCGTGTCGAAGAGGTCGGGGCGCCGGAAGATCGTGTTCGCGGCGTGGAAGGCGCCGAAGCTCGCTCCCGCCGTCGCGATCCGAAGGTCGGGGTCCTGGCACTCGGAGCGGACGTAGGGGACGACCTCCTGCTCGACGTACTGTGCGTACAGCGCCTGCCGCTTCGCCTGCTCGGCGACCGGCAGCGACGCGTCGAGCCAGGCCATGGAGTTGATCGAGTCGATCGAGAAGAGACGGACCTTTCCCTGGGCGAGGAACGGCTCGACGGACTTCACGAGGTCGAACCGCTCGACCTCGAGGAAGTCCCCGGCCGCCGTCGGGAAGAGGAGGAGTGCGCGCCCGGCCGATCCCCAGCTCGCGATCGGCATCGGCCGGCCGAGCACCGAGCTGGTCCACCCGTCGACTTTCCGCGGAATCGAGGGGTCGAGCGGCTCCACGCGCGGGCAGTCTACTACCGCGAGCCTGCCCGGCGCCTGTATCGTAGCCGGGCCGATGCCCCTTTTCGCCGCGACGATCTTCCTCTCCGCGTTCCTCCTCTTTCAGCTCCAGCCGCTCGTCGCGCGCTTCGTCCTGCCGTGGTTCGGCGGCACCCCCGCCGTCTGGACCACCTGCATGCTCTTCTTCCAGCTCCTTCTCTTCGGCGGCTACGCCTACGCCGACGTCCTCGTCCGGCGCTTTCCGCCGCGCGGGCAGAAGCGGATACACCTCACCCTCCTCGGTCTCGCCGTCGCGGTTCTCGCCGCGTCCGCGCTCTCCTCGGGCGTCCCGCTCGCCCCGCCGGCCGGATGGAAGCCCATGGGCAGCGCGTGGCCCGTTCTCCGGATCCTCGGGCTCCTCTCGCTGACGGCCGGCCTCCCCTACTTCCTCCTCGCGTCGACCGGGCCGCTCGTCCAGGCCTGGCTTTCACGGCTCGCGGACCCGGAGCGGATCTGGCGCCTCTATGCCCTGTCGAACCTCGGGTCGCTCCTCGCCCTCGTCGCCTATCCGTTCGTCTTCGAGCCGAACTTCTCGCTCAAGACACAGGCCTGGGCCTGGTCGGGCGCTTACCTCCTCTTCGTGCTCGGCGCGGGCGCGGCGGCGAGGCGGCAGGCCGGGGGCGACGCCGGTGCGGCGACAGAATCCCCGAACGCCGATGACGTTCCCGCGCCATCCCGCGGCGCGAGGCTCCTCTGGGCGGCCCTCGCTTTCTGCGGATCCCTCCTCCTCCTCGCCACGACGAGCCAGATGTGCCAGGAGATCGCGGTCTTTCCGTTCCTCTGGATCCTGCCGCTTGCGCTCTACCTCCTTTCGTTCGTTCTCACCTTCGAGCTGACGCGGGTTCCGTGGCGGCCGATCGCCTCCCTGTTCTTCGTCGCTTCCCTGCCCCCCGTCTGCTACGTCCTCTTCAAGGGGGCGACGATCGCCATGTCGGCCCAGCTCGGCGCGCTCTCCGCCGCTCTCTTCGCCGGCTGCCTCGTCTGCCACGGCGAGCTCTACCGCCTCCGGCCCTCGCCGCGGCATCTCACGACCTTCTACCTTCTGATCGCCGGCGGCGGTGCACTCGGGGGCGTCTTCGCCAGCCTCGTCGCCCCCGTCCTCTTCCACGGCTATTGGGAGTACCAGCTCAGCCTCGTCCTGACGGCGCTCATGCTCCTCGTCGTCCTCGGACGCGAGGAGGGCTCTTTCGTCCGGCGCCATCTCTTCGCGAAGCTCGCGGGACTTGCAGCTCTCGGGGGGCTCGTCGTCACCCTCGGCCTCCAGATCCGCGACACCGTCGACGACGCCGCGGCGAGCGTCCGGAACTTCTACGGCGTGCTTCGGATCAAGGAAGAGCTTCCGGAAGACGCGGCGTGGCACCTCCGGGCCCTGACGCACGGCCGGATCCGCCACGGCTTCCAGTACGTCTCGCCCGCGAAGAAAGCCATCCCGACCACCTACTACAACGAGGAAAGCGGCGTCGGCCTCGCGGTCCGCTTCCATCCGCGGCGCGGCCCGGCCGGGTTCCGGATCGGCGTCGTCGGCCTCGGCGTCGGGACGATGGCGGCCTACGGCTGGGCCGGCGACGTCGTCCGCTTCTACGAGATCAACCCCGACGTGATCGCCCTTTCGAAGGGACCGGAACCGCGGTTCACCTATCTCGAGGACAGCCTGGCGGCCGTGGAGATCGTCGAAGGAGACGCCCGACTCTCGCTCGAGCGCGAGCTCGCACGCGGCGAGGCGCAGCGCTTCGACATCCTGGTCCTCGACGCCTTCACGAGCGACGCGATCCCGATCCACCTCCTGACGGCCGAGGCGTTCACGACCTGGCTCGGCCATCTCCGGGACGCCGATTCGATCCTCGCGGTCCACATCTCGAACCGCCACCTCGTCCTCGAGCCGGTCCTTCGGCGCGTCGCCGACCGCTTCGGGCTGGCCGCCGCGCTCCTCGACACGAACCCGGAGGGGCCTGCGGCGAGCCGAAGCGTCTGGGTGCTCCTCACACGGAATCCGGCGGTCCTCGAGCGAGACGGGATCGCGAAGGCGGCGAAGCCGCTCACGGACGAGGGCCGGAAGATCGCCCTCTTCACCGACGACTTCAGCAATCTCTTCCAAATCCTCGTCTGGTGAGACGCGTCAGCCGAGCGCGGCCGCGAGGTCGTGAAACCGGCGGCGGAACGCGATCATCTCCTCGGCGCTCCGGGCGTCCGGGTGGAGGCGGTTCGCGAGGAGGACGTAGATGCGCCGGGCGACAGGATCGACGAAGAGGGAGCTCCCGGTGAAGCCGGTGTGCCCGAACGCGTCGTCCGGAAGCGCGGCGCCCGCGCTCTCCGTCGTCCGCGCGAAGGCCCAGCCGAGGCCCCGATCCTCGTTCAGCCCGGGAGTCTGATTCCGGCTCGCCTCGGCGATCGACCCTTCCCGGAGAAGGCGGGGGTCGTGGACGAGCCACGCACGAGCGAGCGCCGCGACCGCCCGCGCCGTGCCGAAAAGCCCCGCGTTCAGCGCCACCCCGTTCCCGCGGCGGAGGGCGTTCCCGTCGTTCACCTCGCCGTTCACGACGCCCGTCCGGAAGCCCGACCACGAAACGCCGAGCTCGGCCGTCTTCCGGCGTTCGGTCGCGTCGTCGCGCTCCCCTCCCGCGGCCCGGCCACGGGCGGCACCCGACGGTGAGAAGAGGAGCTCCGCCGAGAGGCCGAGCGGACCCGTGATTCGTTCCGCGAAGAGAGCGTCGAGAGGCGCCTGAGCGGCGCTCTCCACGACGTTCGACAGGATGAGGAACCCCGGACAGGAGTAGACGACGCGCGCGCCGGGAGGCCCCTCGGGATCGAGCTCGGCGAGCGCCTTGCGGTATGCCGCCCTCCCCTCGCCCTTCACGTAGAGCGGCGCCCACGCGGCGAGGCCTCCCGTGTGCGTGAGGAGCCGCCGGAGCGTCACGCCGCGGAACTTCTCCTTCCGGAAGAGGTCGTCGAATCGCCCGATCTCGTCGTCGATCGAGAGGAGGCGGTCGTCAGCCAGCGCGAGGACGAGCGCCGCCCCGGCGAGCGGCTTCGTCAGGGAGGCGAGGTCCCAGAGCGTCTCCGGGCTCGCCGCCGCGCGGACGGCAGCCGGTTCCACGCCCGCCTCCCCGGCGGCGGCTTCGGCCAGAACGCTTTCGCCGGAGGTCACGAGGGCGCAGACACCGGCGAAGCGCCCGCGCTCCACGCCCTCCTCGAGGAGGGCCTGGAGCTCGTCCGGACGCGTCATCGCGGGGCGGGCGCCGGCGCGGGCGACGGGCGGCGGAAAGCGGGCAGCGGATGGTCGAGAACGTCGCCCGCGGCCTCCAGGCGCGCGCGGAAGGCCTCGATCGTCTTCATGTTGGCGCGCACGGCGTCGGCCTCCTTCTCGCGCGCCTCACGGCGAGTCCGGTCGGCCTCGGCCGCGAAGTTGGCGATCTGCTCCGCGAGGAGTTTTCGCGAACCCTCGTCCGGCGCCGCCTGGCGCCGCGCCTTGAGGTCGGCGAGCGTCCTCTCGAGAAGCGACAGGTGGTCGGCGAGCAGCCTCTCGTTCAGCATCGCGGCCTCGGCTTCGAGCACGCGCTCCTTCACCCAAGCGTACTCGGCGAGGTTGAGGCCCCGCGCCTTCGCGACCGCGGCATCCGGGGGGACGAGATCGAGCGGGTCGCCGGGCGCCAGGTGGGCGCCGGCCGCCGTCCGCGATTCGTCGCGCTTCAGCTTCTCGAGGACGCCCAGGTAAGCCTCCACCTGCGCGTGCGACAGCCTTCCGTCGGACGGCGCCTTGTAGACGGGCCGGGGCGCCGCGGTCGGCCGTGGCGCGGGAGACTCGCCGGCGGCCGGAATCGGCGCTGCGTCGCGCCGGCACCCTGCCGCGAGGACGAGAAACGCCACGAGGGCGGGACGCGCGACGGGCCGCCGGAGCACGCCGCGATGATAGCGGACGCGTGGTACGCTTTTTCGACATCATGCTGACGCAGGTCGGCAAATACCAGATCGTCGAGAAGATCGGAGTCGGCGGCTTCGGCACCGTCTACAAGGGCCGGGATCCGTTCATCAAGCGGAGCGTCGCGATCAAGACCTGTCAGAGCGACGAGGAGGAGATCCGGAAGCGCTTTTTCCGCGAGGCGGAGTTCGCCGGCAACCTCCACCACCCGAACGTCACGACGATCTACGATTTCGGCGTCACGGACGACGGCACTCCCTACATCGTGCAGGAGTTCCTGACCGGCGACGACCTCGACAAGGTCATCAAGAAGCGGGCCGTGATGTCCCTGCAGAGCAAGGTCGACATCCTCGTCGACATCTGCGAGGGCCTCGGCTACGCCCACGCGGCCGGGATCATCCACCGCGACATCAAGCCGTCGAACATCCGGATCCTCGACGACGGCTCGGTCAAGATCATGGACTTCGGCATCGCGAAGTCGATGGTCTCTCCGTCGACGCTGACCCAGACCGGCATCACGCTCGGCACCGCGTCGTACCTCGCGCCCGAGCAGATCCGCGGGGAGACGCTCGACGCGCGCACCGACATCTTCTCCCTGGGCGTCCTCGCCTACGAGCTCCTGACCGGGCAGAAGCCGTTCTCGGGCGACCACATCTCGACGGTCCTCTACAGGATCATGAACGAGATCCCGCCGCGCCCCGGCGAGATCGACCCCGCGATTCCGCGCACGCTGGAGACGGCGATCGGGAAGGCGCTCGAGAAGGACCGGACCCTCCGGTATGCCTCGTGCGCCGATTTGAAAGCGGACCTCGCCGCGTCGCTCCGCAGCGCCCCGGTCGAGTCGATCACGAAGCCGACGGCGATCCACCCGGTCTCCGACAGCGAGAAAACAGTCGCGACCCCGTCGAGGGGCCTCTCGCGGCCCTCCTCCGGTTCGATGCCGCCACCCGCCGCCGTGCCGGCGCGCCCGTCTCAGCCGCCCACGGGCGCCGTCGCAGAGGTCCGGCTCCGAAGCGGCGAGACCGGCCCCGGCGCACTCCCCCCGGCGCCGAAGAAGGGCGGGGCGGGTTGGAAGATCGCTCTCGGCCTCATCGCCGCGGTCGTCGTCGCGGCGGGCGCGTTCGTCACCCTGCGCGGCGCACGCCTGGCCGAAAGCCCTCGGCCCGAGCCGACGCCGGCGCTCCCGACGCCCGCCGCCGCGCCGTCGCCGGAACCCGCCGCGTCGACTTCGGCCACGCCGGCGGACGCGGAGCCCACGGTCGCCGTCCCGACGCCGGTTCCGCCGGCTCCCGAGGTGAAGGAGCCCGACACGCCGGTCGCCGTCACCTTCGAGTCGAACCAGCCGGCACAGCTTGTCGTCGGCGGGAAGAAGTACTCCGGCCTCCCGGCCCCGGTCCGCGTCTCCCTCAAGCCCGGCCGGTACGTCGCGGTTTTCGACCTCCCGAACTTCCGGAAAAAGGAGGAGCGGTTCGAGGTGAAGGCGGGAATGCCACCCCCGATCGTGCGCGTGAACTTCCCGGCGTGGGGCTTCCTCGAGGTCAGCTCGGACCCGCCGGGCGCCGAGGTCCGGATCGACGGCGAGCCGGCCGGGTCCACGCGCCTCAAAAAAGCGCTCGCGGTCGGACGGCACGAGGTCGAGGTCTCGCTCCCCGGCTACGAGACGGTGCGGCAGGAGTCCGAAGTCCGGGAGGGCGACCTCGTCCGCGTCGTCGTCCCGCTCCGGAAATCGCTCTGAATCGTCGCCCCTCCGTCGCTCCCGCTAGAATTCCCGGGTGTTCCGTCGTCTCTCGCGCGGGGTGGCGCTTGCCGTGCTCGTTCTGGCGCTTCTTCCGCGTGCCGGCGCGGCACAGGAAGCCTCCGAGTCGTTCGAGCGGGAGGCCCGCAAGGACTTCAACCAGGGGCGCTTCAAGCAGGCGGCCCTGAAGTTCGAGCGCGCCGCCGACGCCGCCGCCGACGGACCTCGCCGCGCCCGGATGCGCGTCCAGGAGGCCTGGTCCCACTTCAACGCCCGGGCGCCGAAGGACGCACGCGAGGCCCTCGCCGCGGCGTTCGGCGGGACTCCCGATCTCGAGGTCATCCCGGAGTTCTTCTCCCCCGAGTTCATGCGGCTGGTCGACGAGGTGCGCGCCTCGGCCCGCGCCGCGGCGCCCCCGCCCGTCGACATCGCCGAGACGCTCCGGATGGCAAGGGAGCGGCTGAAGGACGGCCAGGTCGAGGAGGTCGTCCACGACCTGACATACAACGTCCCGCGCGACAGGCTGGGACGCGAGGGCGCGGAGCTCCTCGCGACGGCGCTCGAGCGCCAGGGGAAGTTCGCCGAAGCGGGCCGGGTCCGGGCGAGCGCCGGCCTCGAGGCGAAATCCCCGGCTCCGGCGGCCGGCTCCTCGCCGGGGGTCGTCCCCACGGCTTCGGCCGTCGCCTCGGGATCGGCGGCGTCCGCGGCGCCGGCGGCCGCACCTCTCCCGAGGTCGGGGATCGACTACCTTGTGCTCGGGCGCGCGGCGCTCGTGCGCGGCGACTCGGCGAATGCGCAGGCGGCCGCGAACCGCCAGCTCGAGATCGAGCCGTCCTCGAGCGAGGCCTACCGGATCCTCGGCGAGGCGTACCTCCTCCGCGGGGACAAGGCGCTCGGTGAAGCGCACCTCAAGCAGTCGCTCAAGTACAACGAGCGGAACGAGGCGACGCTCCTCGACCTCTACGACTTCACTCTCGCCGAGAAGGACTGGACGGCCGCCCTCACCTACCTTCGGCGCGCGACCGAGGTGAACCCGGAGAACCGCGAGAAGTTCGTCGCGCTCGGGCGGAAGGTCCGCCGCGAGGGCGACCTCGAGAGGGGGGCGCAGGTCTACGCGGTCGCCACCGAGATCCTCTCGAAGGACGCAGCCATCCTGACCGAGTACGCCGGCGTCCTCCTCGCCGCGGACAAGGTCGAGGCGGCGCTCGAGCCGCTCATGAAGGCGACGGTTGCCCAGCCCGAAAGCGAGATAGCCCACGCCAACCTCGCCGCCGTCTCGCGCCGCCGGGGCCTCCTGCGCGAGGCCGAGCGGGAGTACGGGGAGGCGCTGCGGAGCGACCCGAACTACGTTCCGGCCCTGGTGGGGCTCGGAACGCTCGAGATCCAGAGGCAGAGCCCGGCCAGGGCGATCGATCCGCTCCAGAAGGCCGTCCTCCTCTCGCCCGACAACGTCTCCGCCGTCCTCGCCCTCGCGCGGGCGCAGCGCCTGTCGGGCCAGCTCAAGGAGGCCGGCGAGACCCTCGCGCGGGCGAAGCAGCTGGGAGCCGCCGAGCTCTGGAACGAGGCCGGCGTCGCCCTTGCCGAGAGCGGAAAGCCCGCCGAAGCCGTCGAGGCGTTCGCGAAGGCCGCGGAGAAGGCGCCCGACGTCGCGAGCTACCGCGCGAACCGCGACCGGGCCGCCGCGGTCGCCGGCTTCCTCAGGGACGCGGGCGTCTCCCCGGCCGCCCCGCGCTGAGGCGCGGGGCTCTCAGGCCTGCGGCGGGCCCTGCAGCGCCTCGAGGAAGTCGGCGAGGATGCGCGCCGTCGCGCCCCAGATGGCATGCCCGCGATAGTGATAGACGAGAGTCTTCACGTCCCGCCCTTTCCACTTCAGCATGACCTCTTCGACGACCATCGGGTCGAGCAGATAGGAGAGGGGGATCTCGATGATCTCCTCCACCTCGCCAGCCTCCGGACGGAACTCGACCGGGAATGGGATCGCGCCGACGAAGGGCCACACTTCGAAGTCGGTCACCGTGAGCATCTTCGGGAGAGCGCCGAGAAGCCGGATCCCCTCCCGCGGAATTCCGATCTCCTCCTCGGTCTCCCGGATCGCCGTGACCCAGAGGTTTCCGTCTTCGGCGTGCTGGCTGCCGCCCGGGAACGAGATCTGCCCCTTGTGGTGCTCGACCGTCTCGGTCCGCTTCGTGAAGAGAGTCCAGAGTCCCTTGTCGCGCACGTAGAGCGGGATCAGGATCGCCGCCGGGCGGAACGGGCCGTCGCCGACCCGCTCCAGATGCCACGGACGCTCGGGCCAGGGGCGGTCGAGCTTCGTCCGGATCTCCTCCATCCAGCCGGCCCGACCCTCGGCCGGCTCGCCGCTCACGCCTCCTCCTCGCCGGGAAGGGTCGCGGCCCCCTGCCGCGTCCGGACCTTGTCCCCGTGCTTGGAGAAGCTCTGCAGATAGGCCTCCACGTAGCCGTCGAGATCGCCGTCGAGGACGCGGTCGACGTCCCCCATCTCGAAGCCGGTCCGGTGGTCCTTCACGAGCCGGTACGGGGCGAGGACGTACGACCGGATCTGCGAGCCGAAACCGATCTCCATCTTCGCGCCGGCGCGGGCGTTGTCTTTCGCCCGCCGTTCCTCGACCGCCTTCTGGTAGAGGCGCGAGCGGAGGACTTTCATCGCGAAGTCCCGGTTCTTGTGCTGCGACCGCTCGTTCTGGCACTGAACGACGATTCCGGTCGGGAGGTGCGTGATCCGGATGGCCGACTCGGTCTTGTTCACGTGCTGGCCGCCCTTCCCGCCCGCGCGGAAGGTGTCGACCTTCAGGTCCTTGTCATTGACCTCGACCTCGATCGAGTCGTCGATCTCCGGCGAAACGTGGACCGACGCGAAGGAGGTGTGGCGCCGGGCCGCCGCGTCGAAAGGCGAGATCCGGACGAGCCGGTGGACGCCGTGCTCCGACTTGAGGTGCCCGTACGCGTACTCCCCCTCGAAGCGGAGGGTCGCCGTCTTGATCCCGGCGTCGTCGGCGTTCGAGACTTCGAGAATGTCGGTCTTGTAATCCTTCCGTTCGCCGTACCGCTCGTACATCCGGAGGAGCATCTCGGCCCAGTCCTGCGCCTCGGTGCCTCCCTGCCCCGCGTGAATCTCGAGGATCGCCGGCATCGTGTCCTCGACGTCGGTCAGCTTGAAGGTCAGCTCCTTCTCACGGGCGAAGGCGCCGATCGCGGCGAGGGCCTGGTCGACGTCCTTCTCGACGGGCTCCCCCGACCTCAGGAACTCGGCGAGAATCTCGAGCTCCTCCTGCTTTTCCCGGAGTGTCCGGTCGTCGGCGAGAACGGTCTCGGCGCGCTTCAGCTTCTTCAGCGTCTCCTGCGCCGTGACGTTGTCGTTCCAGAACGCCGGGTCGCCGCTCTTCTTCTCGAGCTCGGTCTTCTCGCGGGCCGCGCGGGCGAGGTCAAAGATAGCCCCGGAGCGTGCGCACCGTGGTCGCGAGCCCGAGCAGCCGCTCGACACGTTCTTCATTGCTCGGAGTCATGGGCGTCACTCTCCCGGCGGCCGGAGCGTTCTACGCCCGAGGGGCCGCCGCGGGCTTCCGGGGCGGGAAAACCCGAGGCCGGAGGATAGCGGCGAGGAGGCCTGCGGCGCAAACCCAGAGAACGGCGTCCCCGAGAGCCAGCGCCGAGCGGCGGCTCGACGGCGGGAGGAAGCGGCACCGCGAACGCGCCTTTCCGGTCCGGGCCGATCTCCACGAGGACGCGGCCGTGCCCGTCGACCGCGCCGCTGATGCCGGTCACCGCGGCCCTCACGAGCGGCCGGCCCGTCTCGACCGCGCGGACCACGGCGGCCTGCCAGTGCTGGCGCCGGGCCCCCATCGCCCCGTACCACGAGTCGTTCGTCAGCGTGAAGAGAACGTCGGCTCCGTGACGAGCGTGCGCCCGGAGCAGCCACGGATAGACGACCTCGTAACAGATCGCCCCGCCGAGGCGGTGCTCCCCGACCCGGAGGAGCGTCCCTTCCTCCCCCGGCGTGAAGGCCCCGGGCACGGCGCGGCTGATGGGGCCGATGAACCGGAGGAGCGAGCCGAGCGGAACGTACTCGCCGAACGGAACGAGTTGCTGCTTCAGGTACGGGGGAAGCACCGCCCCGGACTTCGTCACGAGGAGCGCGGCGTTGTAGATGGGCGCGCCGCGAACCCCCGGCGCGTCGGACCAGATCGTGTTGAGAAGGATCGACGTGTCGAGCTCGCCGCACAGCGCCACGACCGCCTGCCGGTACCCGGCGTCCCACGGCCAGTCCGACGGAGACGCGCTCTCCGGCCAGAGGACGACGTCGAGGCGCTCCTGCGAAGCCAGAATCCGCGTCTGGGCGACGAGGTCGGAGAAGATCGACGCGGCACCGCCCTCCCACCGGCTCTCCTGCGTCACGTTCGGCTGGACGACGCCGACCCGGAGCCGCGCCGGACCCTCCTCGCCGGGGGGAGAACCTGCGAGCTGGCGGGATCCTGCGACCGCAACGACGAGCGCCGCCGCCAACGCCGCCGCGAGCCAGCCGAGCCGCACGTTTCGCTCCTCATGCGTCAGGGCGACGAAGAGCGCGGCGTTCAGCGAGGCGACGAGAAAGGACGTCAGCATGACGCCTCCCCAGGCCGCGCTCTGGATCAGGGCCGGAACCTCGGCCAGCGGATTCCCGAGGAGTGCCCAGGGAAAGCCCCCGAAGACCCAGACGTACGTCCGGAAGCCCTCCTGAGAAACCCACGCGGCGCCCCACGTCAGGACGAGCGCCGCTCCGCTCCGCGGCGCGACGAGCGCGATCCCCCACGCCATCAGCGCGAACGGAACCATGCAGAGAGCCGCGGCGATGACGAGCGCGAGGATCGCCACGGGCCACGACACGCCGCCGTACCTGTGGACCGTGAAGGCGATCCACGGGATCGCCGCGAGCCAGAAGACGAAGCCGAAGACTCCGCCGAGCCGGAGCGCGAGGCGCGGCGACGCGCCGTCGATGGCCGCCATCAGCGGAATCAGAGCCACGGGGAGGAGCGGCAGGATCGAGGGGTTCGGAAAGCAGAGCGCGAGAAGGAGGCCGGAGGCGCAGGCCGAGAGGACGCGGGAGGTTTTCTTCGACGGCAGGAGTGGCAGCATGCGGCGATTGGGCGCGTCGAACGGGCGACGCGCTTCGTGTCGGCCCCTACGTCCCTTCCAGGAACTCTTCCGCCCGGTAGCTCGATCGGACGAAGGGCCCGGAGAAGACGTGTCGCAGGCCGAGGCCCTCTCCGGCCTCTCGCAGCCGGTCGAAGCGCTCCGGCGTCGCGTACTCCACGACGGGGAGGTTCCAGGCCGACGGGCGGAGGTACTGCCCGACGGTCACGACGTCCACGCCGGAACCGCGCAGGGCGCGGAAAACCTCGGTCACCTCCGGATCAGTCTCTCCCAGCCCGAGCATCAGCCCCGACTTCGTCGTCATTTCCGGGTGGCGCTGCTTCACCCGTTCGAGGAGGTCCACCGACCTGCCGAAGGCGGCCTTCGGGCGGACCGTCGGGTAGAGGCGCGGCACGGTCTCCACGTTGTGGTTGTAGACGTCCGGCCCCGCGTCGGCGACGCGGTCGATCTGCTCGGCGTGTCCCAGGAAGTCCGGCGTCAGCGCCTCGACCGTCCGGGCCGCGTTGTCCTCCTTCAGCGCCCGGACGACCGCCGCCCAGTGCGCCGAGCCGCCATCCGGGAGGTCGTCGCGGTCGACCGACGTGACGACGACGTGCGACAGGCCCATCTCCCCAGCGGCCCTGACGATCCCGGCCGGCTCCGCCGGATCGAGCGGCGCGGGCCGTCCCGAGGAGATGTGGCAGAACCCGCACGCGCGAGTGCAGACGTCGCCCGCGATGAGGAACGTCGCCGTCCGGCGCTGGAAGCACTCGGTCCGGTTCGGGCAGCGCGCCTCCTCGCAGACCGTCGAGAGGCGCCCGCGCCGCATCCGGGCCTTCATCTCGTGCAGATCCTCGAGGCGGATCTTCTTCTCGCGGATCCAGGGCGGCAGCGCCGGCTCGCCGCGGACGGGGTGCGGCCTCGTCATGGGACGACGAGGGGCCGGTTCTTCGTCTTCTCGACCTTCTGGATCTTCGCGGCCGCGCTCTCGGCCTTCGCCCGGTCCGGGTAGGGTCCGACCCGGACGCGGAACCAGCCCGGCTTCCCGGGGACGGGCGTCACGTCGGCGGGAAAACCGTCCGCCTTCAGCTTCTTCGTCAGGTCGTCCGCGGCGCTCGCCTTCTGCGTCGAGAGGACCTGGACCCAGAGAGGCTCCTTCTTCCCGGCCGCCTTGGCAGGGGTGGCCGCCTTCGCGGGGACGGCCGCCGACTTCGGGACCGGCGTCGCCGTCGGCTCGGGCTGCTTCGTCGGGGGCGGGGCGGGCGTCGGCTTCGCCGGCTCGGACGTCCCCGGCTCGGCCGCCTTTTCGGGAGAGAAGCCGAGCTTCACGTCCTCCGCCGCCTTCGATCCTCCCCGCTTCTCCTCCGCCTTCAGGGCCGCGACGGGCAGGTCGGACGCCTGCGAAAGGGCCGCGATCGTCTCCGGCCCCCTCTTCGCCGCAGCGCCGGTCTTCATCCCGAAGAAGAACGAGAGGCCGAGGGCGACGAGCAGCGCGAGGAAGAACGCCGCCGCCTGCCGCCCCGTGACGGAGATCTGGTAGTGGACCTTCTCCTTCGACTCGCTCATCCGCTCTTCTTCAGGAACGCCGTGATCAGGTCGATCGGGAGCGGGAAGATGATCGTCGAGTTCTTCTCCGAAGCGATCTCGGTCAGTGTCTGGAGATACCGGAGCTGGAGGGTGCCTGGCTCCCGGCTGAAGACCGCGGCCGCCTCGGAGAGCTGCTTCGAGGCCTCGAGCTCGCCGGAGGCGTGGATGATCTTGGCCCTCTTCTCGCGCTCGGCCTCGGCCTGTTTCGCCATGGCGCGCTGCATCTCGATCGGAAGGTCGACGGCCTTCACCTCGACCTTCGTCACCTTGATTCCCCACGGCTCGGTGTCCTTGTCGAGGATCACCTGCAGCCTCTCGTTGAGCTTCTCCCGGTCGGAGAGGAGCTCGTCGAGGGTCGCCTGCCCGAGGATCGAGCGCAGCGTCGTCTGTGCGAGCTGCTGGGTGGCGTAGAGGTAGTTCTCGACCCGGACGATCGCCTTCGAGGGATCGACGACCTGGAAGTAGGTGACGGCATTCACCTTCACCGAGACGTTGTCCCTGGTGATGACGTCCTGCGGCGGAATCTCGAGGGTCACCGTCCGGAGCGAAACCCGGATCATCCGCTCGAAGGGCCAGAAGATGAAGGTCAGGCCGGGGCCTTTCGGCGTGATGGCGAGGCGCCCCAGCCAGAAGGTGACGGCCCGCTCGTACTCGTTGAGGATGTTGATCCACTTCGAGATGAAGACGATCACGACGAGGACGATCGCGATGAAGAAGGGTCCCGGGAGAAACTGGTTCATCTGGACTCCTTCCGGGCGGAAGAGGGCGTCGCCTCCTTCGGACCCGGTTTGACGATGGCGGTGAGCCCCTCGACGGCGACGATCTCGGCCGGCTCGCCCGCGGCGATCGGCTGGTCGGACCGGGCCTCCCAGAGGGCACCGTCGACGAAGACCATCCCGACGGGGGCGATGTCGGTCCGGGCATGGACGGTCTTCCCGATCAGGACCCCGGCGCCCGTCCGGTCGGGGAGGTTCTGGACCGAAATGGCTTTGTAGGAGAGAGCGGCGAGGACGAGGGCCGTCGTCGCCGCGGCGGCAATGAGGAACCAGAGCTCGCCGCGAGGGGCATAGCCGCTCCGGTAGAAAAGGAGGATCGAGCCCGCGATCATCGCCGCGCCGCCGCCGAGGGCGAAGAGGCCGTGGCTCGCGAGCTTCACCTCGAGGACGAAGAAGAGGACGCCGAGGAGGATCAGCCCGACGCCGGCCGCGTTGACCGGCAGGACGGCGAGGGCGAAGAGCGCCATCAAGAGGCAGATGCCTCCCAGGACGCCCGGGAAGACCGCGCCAGGGTTCTGCAGCTCGGCGTAGAGGCCGAGAAGCCCGAGCAGGAGCAGGAGGCCCGCCACGGCGGGAGTCGCCACGACCGCGAGCGCCCGCTGAAGCGCCGTCATCTCCTTCGTCCGGATCTCGAGGCCCGCCGTCCGGACCACCTCGTCCGGCCTGCCGACGCGCCGGATCGTCCGGCCGTCCAGCTGGGAAACGAGGTCGGGGAGGTCCCGAGCGACGATCTCGACGAGGTTCTTCTCCCGGCTCTCGGTTTCCGAATAGGACGTCGCATCGGTGATCGTCTTCACCGCGAGATCGGTCGGCCGGCCGCGCGGTGCGGTGAGCGAGCGGAGAAGCGCCGAAGCGTCCTCCGTCACCTTCCGCCCGATCGTCTTCGGCAGGTCCTCGCCCTGCCCGCCGACCGGGGAGGCGGCCCCCGCGTTCGTGCCGGGGGCCATCGCCGCCACGTCGCACGACATCAGGACGAAGAAGCCGGCCGATGCGGCCTGCGCTCCGGGGGGCCAGACGTAGCCGACGACCGGCACCGGCGAGGCGAGGATCGCCTGCGTGATCCGGCGCGTCGAGTCGAGCCGCCCGCCGGGCGTGTTGATCCGGAGGATGACGAGGGGCGCGCCCGCGGCGCCCGCCTCCTCGATCGTCCGGACGACGAAGTCGGCGCTGACGGCGTGGATCTCGGTGTTCAGGTCGGCGACGACGATCGCCCCGGCCGCCTCCTTCGGCGGCGCCGCCGGCGCCGCGGCTGCCGTCATCGGGAGGAGGAGGGCGAAGGAAAAGGCGGCTCTCACCACGTCGATTATAGGGATCGCGTGTTACAACGCGCCGTGCGCTTCCGGCCCGTCGAAAAGCTGACGATGCTCTTCTCCGCGCTCCTCGTCGGGGCCGGGCTCCTCCGCTTTGGCGCCCTTTCGTCCCGAAAGGAGCTGGCCTTCGTCGCGCTCGCCGGACTCCTCCCGGTCGCGGCCTCGTTCGTACGCGCGCGCTGGCCGGACCCGCCGCTTCTCGTCCGCGTCGCCGGCGACTTCCACCTCCTCGCCTCGATCCTGCTGATCTTCGACAATCTCGGCCCCCTCGTCCGCGCGGTGAACCCCGTCGACCGGGACGCGTGGCTGATCGCCGCCGACCGCTTCCTGACCGGGACCGACCCGACGCGGGCGCTGGAGAAGTTCGCGACGCCCCTCCTCTCCGACGTTTTGACTTTCTTCTACGCGCTCTATTTCTTCCATCCCCTCGTCCTCGCGGCCCTGATCTGGATCGAGGACAGGAAGGCGAGGGGCGAAGCCGGGCCCGACTTCCATCGCTATGCGTTCCTGATCGTCCTCGTCTTCTACGTCAGCTACGCGGGCTACTTCCTCGTCCCGGCGCTCGGGCCCCGCGCGACGATCGAGCACGCCGGGCCGCTTCCGCGCGGAGCGGTCTCCGCCTCCATCGACGCCGCGCTCGACCGCCTCGAGACCAACAAGCGGGACGTCTTCCCGTCGGGCCACACGATGGCCACCTTCGCCGTCGTCCTCCTCGCCGCGAAGCGTTCGCGAAAGCTCGCGCTCGTCTTCCTCTTCTTCGCGATTCCCCTCTGGCTCGCGACCGTCTACGGCCGCTACCACTACCTCGTCGACGTCCTGGTGGGGTTCGCCCTGACGCCGATCATTCTCTGGGCCGGGAGGGAATGGCTCCGGAAACGAATCCCGGAGAAGACCTAGGCCGCCGGAAGCGCCTTGCCGACGATCCGGTAGCGCCGGTAGATCTTCCCGCCGAAGACCTCGAGGGGCTTCAGGATGTCGAGGTTGTCCTCGAGCATCCAGGAGAACTC
Source organism: uncultured Acidobacteriota bacterium (assembly GCA_963721385.1). Classification (GTDB taxonomy): domain Bacteria; phylum Acidobacteriota; class Thermoanaerobaculia; order UBA5066; family UBA5066; genus DAOMFB01. The sequence goes on along the minus strand of CAVRJB010000016.1, from coordinate 43,358 downwards.
GGCCCACTTGTGGCCGATCCGGATCCCCTCCTTCATCGCGTCGTGGTAGAGGACCGCGTCGAAGCCGCGGCGGCGGAACTCGGGGAGGACGCCGAGCGCCATCGTCCGGCACCGGTCGATCTTCCCCTTCAGGAGGAGGAATTTCAGCCACCCGAACGGAAAGAGCGAGCCGCCCAGCTTGTTGAGCACCAGGTTGTAGTCCGGGATCGCGAGGTGGAACGCCACCGGCCGGCCCTCCAGCTCGACGAAGAGGACGTAGGGCGGGTAGAGGAGGGGCTTCAGCTTCTTCGCCATGGCGTCGATCTCGTCGGACGTCATCGGGACGAAGCCCCAGTTCTTCTCCCAGGCCTTGTTGTAGATCTCCTTGACGATCGCCAGATCCTCGGCGAAGCGGTCCATCCGGATGGGCCGGACCGTGAGCTTTCCCTTTTCGCGCCGGCGGACCATGTCTGAAAGCCGCCCGAGCCGCTCGAGGGAGCGGCCGTCGACCGGCGCGAGGATCGCGACGACGTCCTTTTCCTTTTCGTAGCCGGCGGCCGCGAAGAGGTCGAGGTAATACGCCGGGTTGTGGGTCATCATCAGGAACGGGATGCCGGGCTCGCTCTCGGCGGGAACGAGCGCGCCCACTTCTTCGTTCATCGAGGGGTTCACCGGGCCGCGGAGCCGCTCGGCGCCGGGCAAGAGCCGCCGAGCCGCCCGCTCCGCGGCCTCGAAGAGGGCGCGGGTCACGGCCGCATCGTTTTCGCACTCGAAGAACCCGAAGAACGCCGTCCGGTCCGCGTGGACGCGGTTGTGCTCGTCGTCGGCGATGGCAGCGATCCGCCCCACGACGCGGCCGTTCCGTTTTGCAAGGAAAAGCTCACGGCGAGCGTGCTTCCAGAACGGGTTTTTCGCCGTGTCGAGCATCTCGCGGACGTCGCTCCGGAGCGGGGGCGCCCAGTTCGGGTCCTCCCGGTAGATGCGAAACGGCAGCTCGACGAACGCTTTGAGGTCTGCCGAGGAGGCGACGGGCGAGACGGTGACGCCCGGCACTACGGAATGAGACCGAGCTCTCGGCCCACCTTGCCGAACGCCTCGAGGGCGCGGGTCAGATGTTCCCGCGTGTGCGTCGCCATGTAGGAGGTCCGGATCAGGGCCCGCCCCGGCGGCGTGGCCGGGCTGACGACGGCGTTCACGAAGACCCCTTCGTCCTGGAGCCGGACGGCCATCTTGAAGGCGTTGACGTCCTCGCCGACGACGACGGGAATGACCGGGCTCTTCGATTCGCCGCAGTCGAAGCCCAGGCCGCGCAGAGGCCGTCATCATGAAGCGGGTGTTCTCCCAGAGCCGCTCGCGCCGCTCGGGCTCCTTCTCGATGATGTCCACGGCCGCGAGCGCCGCCGCCACCGACGCCGGAGGCGGAGCGGCGGTGAACATGATGGCGCGGGCCCGGTGCTTGATGTACTTGATGACGTCCACGTCGCCGACGACGAATCCGCCGACGGTCGCGAGCGACTTCGAGAAGGTCCCCATGATCAGGTCGACGCGGTCCTCGAGGCCGAAGTGCTCGACGGTTCCCCGTCCGTGCTTGCCGAGGACTCCGATCCCGTGGGCATCGTCCACCATGAACGCCATGTCCCACTCGTCGCAAATGTCGGCGTACTCGGGGACCGGGGCGATGTCCCCCTCCATGGAAAAGACGCCGTCCACCACGAGAATCCGCCCGTGACGGTCGCCCGAGATGGCGAGGAGGCGGCGAAGGTCCGCCGGGTCGTTGTGCTGGAACTTCCGGACGGTGGCCCCGATGGCGAGGCGCGCGCCGTCGTAGATGCACGCGTGGTCCTGCCGGTCGAGGTAGATCGTGTCGCCCTTCTGGGCGACGGTGGAGAGGACGCCGAGGTTCACGAAGAATCCGGTCGAAAACGTGACGCAGGCCGGCTTCCCCATGAAAGCGGCCAGGCGCTCCTCCAGCTGGACGTGGATGTCGAGCGTTCCGTTCAGGAGGCGGCTCCCGGCGCAGCCCGCACCGTACTTCTTCACGGCGGCAATGGCTGCTTCCTTGACCTTGGGATGGGACGTCAGGCCGAGGTAGTTGTTCGACCCGAGCATGACCATCTCCCGGCCGTTCATCGTCACGACCGGGTCCTGTCCCGATTCGATGGTCCTGAAGTAAGGAAAAAGGCCGGCGGCCTTCATGTCGTCGGGGACCGTGTAGGCCCGACATTTCTCGAAAATCGAACGCCCGGCGGACGCCGTACCGGTGCGGGTGGCCACCGAGGACATCGTTTCATTCCCGGCGACAGACCGCGCCAGATGAGGTGGTCGCATCTAGTTCCTCTCCGCCTCGGCGATGGTATCACCCCGAATCCAGCCCTTCTCCACGTACCAGTTCCAAGTGAGGCGGGATCCGTGCGCGAAGTCTGTCTCAAACGGCTGGTTGAGAGCAACTTGCGCGTCGCCGACGTAGCAGAGCCACGCCGGCTGGAGCATCTCGGCCGCCTTTTCCCCGTTGAAGACCGGAGGACCGGACGAGAACGCCGTCGCCGCCCCGATCGCCCATCCGGCGGCCCGGATCAGGAACCCCGGGACCGGGAGAAGGAGGGGCTTTTTCGCGGGGAGGCTCGCGAGCGTCTCGGCGATCCGGCGGTAGTCGAGCACCTCCGGGTGGGCGACGTTGAAGGTCTCCTGCTTCCCTCCCCGCCGGAGCGCCCCGAGAACCGCCCGCACCACGTCCCCGACGTAGACGAGCTGGACCCGGGGCTTGCCTCCCGCGAGAACGGGAACGACGCCACGCGACGCGGCGACGAAGAGATCCCGGATCGCCGTCTCCCGCGGACCGTAAACGCCGCACGGCCTCAGGATCGTGTAGGAGAGGCGCGTCGCTTTCCGGACCTCATTCTCCCCTTCCAGCTTCGACCGCCCGTAGCCCGAGACCGGATGGCCGGGAGCCGAGGCGGAGACGGGGAGGCCGTCGAGGCTCGGTCCGCCCGCGGCCTGCGACGAGATCAGGACGACATGCGCCGAAGGGGCGCTCCGGAGCGTTGCCGCCACCACGTTTGCGGTCCCGCCGGCGTTCGCGGCGAGGTACTCGGCTTCGCTCTTCGCGGAGGTCTTGCCGGCCGCGTGGATCACCGCATCGGCGCCCGCGACGAAGGCGTCGAGCACCGCCACATCGCGGACGTCGCCGACGGCGAACTCGACGTTCCGCCTCTCGAGCCAGCCGGGGCTCTCGGGGCGGCGGACGAGCGCCCGGACGCGCCATCCTCCGGCGACGAGCGCGTCCGCCACGTGGCTTCCGACGAAGCCGGTCCCTCCGGTGAGGGCGACGAGAGGTTTCGAGGCCAACTCCGTCGGAGTCTACCGTCCGCGCGGCGGGAGGTTATAGTCCGCGCACTCGAATGACGAGAGCCGCCCTCACCTGCTACGGCCTCCTTCTTGCCGCCCTCCTGACCCGGTCCGCCGCCGCCCTCGACGCTCCCCGCAAGGTCGCGGACTACGACATTGCCGTCTCGCTCGACCCGAAGACCCACCTGTTCGAGGGGACCGAGACGCTGCGGTGGACGAATCCCGCGGGCGTCGCGGTCTCCGACCTGAAGTTCCACCTCTACTGGAACGCCTTCCGGAACAACCGGTCGACGTTCGTGAAGGAGTCGGGGGGCCAGCTCCGCGGCGACCGGATGGAGAAGGAGAACGGCTGGGGCTTCATCGACGTCACCTCGATGACCTGGGACGGGCAGGACCTGACGAAGGGCTTCCGATTCGAGAGCCCCGACGACGGCAACCCCGACGACCGGACCGTTCTCTCGGTGGCTCTCCCCCGCCCGGTGGCGCCAGGCGAGACCGTGGCGCTCAAGATCTCGTGGAAGGCGAAGGCGCCGCGCGTCTTCGCTCGCGCGGGCTACGTCCGCGATTTCTATTTCGTCGGGCAGTGGTTCCCGAAGATCGGCGTCCTCGAGCCGGCGGGGAGCCGGCGCCGCGCCGCGCCCGCCTGGAACGGCCACCAGTACCACGCCAACTCCGAGTTCTTCGCCGACTGGGGCGACTACCGCGTCGCCATGACGGTCCCGGAGAACTTCGTCGTCGGCTCGGCCGGGACGAAGGTCGGCGAGACGCGGGCCGGCGGCAGGAAGACCCTCGTCTACGAGCTGAAGGACGCCCACGACTTCGCCTGGTCGGCCGATCCCCGCTTCGTCCTGAAGGAGTCGCTCTTCGACCCGGCGAAGGACATCCCGAAGGCGGAGCTCGAGCGGGCGTCGAAGACCCTCGGCCGGACGCCGGAGGAGCTTCTCAGAGACTTCCGTCCCGTGAAGCTCTTCTTCTACATGCAGCCCGAGCACGCGGCCGCGTGGCGGAAGCACGAGGACGCCCAGAAATGGGCCCTCGCCTGGTTCGGCCTCTGGGCTTTTCCGTACCCGTACCCGCAGGTCTCGATGGTCGACCCGCCCGAGGACGGCTGGGGGGCGGGCGGCATGGAGTACCAGACGCTCTACACGACCATCGACTCGAAGTGGTTCGGCTTCTGGCCGGGAAGCGGCCTCCACGTTCCCGAGATGGTGACGATCCACGAATTCGGCCACGGCTACTGGTACGGGATGCTCGCCTCGAACGAATTCGAGGAAAGCTGGATGGACGAGGGGATCGCCTCGTTCACCGAGGCCGTCATCGTCGACCGGCATTACCCCTGGTACTACGGGTTCCCGTGGGGCGTCGGCGTTCACGACGAGGAGCTGCAGCGCGCTGATCGTGGGGTGGCCCGATTTCGACCCGATCCTCCGGAGCTCCTGGAGCTATCACGGCGAGCGCTCCTACGGCCGGAACTCGTACGAACGTCCGGCGACCGTCATCCAGCAGATCCGCCGCCTCGCCGGCGAGGAGAAGTTCTGGCGAGCGTTCCGGGCGTACGCCGAACGGTGGCGCTGGGACCGGCCGACGACCGAGGACTTCCTGGATGCCATGCGGTCGACCGGGATCCCAGGCTTCGAGGACTTCGTCAGGAAGACGATCTATGGCACCGCCTTCGTCGATTTCCAGGTTCTCCGCGCGACGAGCGAGAGGTGGGATCCGTTTGCCGGGTTCGACGACGCCGGGAAGGAGACCAGCCTTCCGAAGAAAAGCTCTGACAAAGAGGAAGGACTCCGGCGCGTTCCAGACCGTCGTCGTCGTCGGCCGGGACGGGGACCTCGTCCTCCCGGTCGACATCCGGCTGACGTTCGAAAACGGTGTGACCTGGTCGACGACGTGGGACGGGGAGGAGAAGTGGATCCGGCTCCGGACCGTCTACGACTCGAAGCTGGCGAGAGTGGACGTCGACCCGGACCGGAAGGTGATCCTCGACCGGAACCCCTGGAACAACGTCCGCGTCACCGGAAAGCTCCGGACGCTCTCGGCCGCCGCGAAGGTCCGGGCTTACGCGTTCCACCTCGTCGAGATCCTGCTCTCGAGCCTCTGGAGCTTCGCTTGAAACGCAGCAGCCCGATCGCCGCGGGCCTTTCCGCCGCCTTTCGGAACCGCCGCCTCGCGTACGTCCTCTGGTTCGGTCTCGTCCTGACGGCGGGGATCACGCTCTTCCCGCTCGCCGCCCTGACGTCGCCGTTCGACGAGAGCCCGTTCCGCGATGCGGTCGTCCGGGGCTGGGACTCGTGGGGGATGCTGACCTGGGTCGTGCTCCGCCTCCGCGACTGGAGGTTCTTCCTCCGCTCCGTCGCGACGGCCCTCCTCGCCGGGGTCTTCCTCCAGCTCTTTCTGACCGGCGGGATTCTCCGCGTCCTCGTCTCCGGTCGTGCCGCGGCCGGCGTTCCGGCGCGTCGTGGCCGAAGGGGCGGCCCTTTTCAAGCCGTCGCTCTGGGCCGCGGCGCGCTGGCTCGTCGGGCTCGGCGTCTGGGGCGGGCTCCTCGTGGCCCTGCCGCTCTGGCTCTTCCGGAAGCTCGCGGGCGCGGACGCTCCGCCGAACAACGGCTGGACGACGCTTTCCGAGGTCTGGGCCGTCGTCGTCGGACTCCTCGTCCTCCTCCTCGTGACGCTGAAGTTCGACCTCGCCCGCGTCGCTCTCGCCCGCGACGAGGCCCGAAACGCCCGCGGCGGCTATCGGGTCGCGAAGCGGCGGCTGAAGGGGGCCCGCGGGCGGGCCGTCGGGATCGCCCTCTTCTGGATGGCCGTCGGCCTTGCGATCCAGGCGCTCTTCACGAACCTCGGCGTCCGGATGAACCCGCAGACGTCCACTGGCCTCGCCCTTCTCGTCGCCGTCCGGCAATTCGGATTCGTCCTCTCCGCGATGGCGCGCGTCGGCTTTTGGGGAAGCCTCCTCCGGTTCGACGAGATGCGCCGCGACGACGAAGCCCCGCCGCAGCCGGCGCTCTCTCCTCTCGCGGCGTACCCGCGAAGCGCAGGATCTCCGGAGGCCGCGACCTCCTAGCGCGCCGCGGAGAAGGGTGTGGCGTCCGGCGGCTCGGTCGCGAGAAAGGCCGCCGCCGCCTCAAGAGGCCCGCCGCCTCGCCCCGTTCGGTAAGATTCCACCGTGGGAAAGCACGAGGACGCCCTCGAACGAGTTCTTCGAGGCGCCTCCGACGCGAACATCTCATTTGAAGAGCTTCGAGGCCTTCTCATGCATCTCGGCTTCGTTGAAAGGACCCGGGGGAGCCACCATGTTTTTCGCCGCGAGGGAGTCGTCGAGCTCGTCAACCTCCAGCGGGAGGGGAAGCACGCGAAGGTCTATCAAGTTAGGCAGGTCCGCGCAGTGATCCTGCGTTACCGCCTGGGAGGTGACCGCTGATGCACCGATATGAGGTCATCATCTACTGGAGCGACGAGGACCAGGCTTTCATCGGGGAAGTTCCCGAGCTGCCCGGGTGTGCGGCCCACGGGAGCACACCGGCAGAGGCCCTCGCCCAGGCCGAGGAAGCCATCACCCTCTGGCTCGACACTGCCACTGAGTTCGGCCACGAGATTCCGACGCCAAAGGGCCGACGGCTTCAGTACGCGTGAATCGCGGGATCGCCTCCAAACCTGATCGGGTGTCCTTTCAGGAGCCGAAGCGAGGGTCTTTCGGGAAAAGCCTGCGCGCCTCGCGGCGCATCTCCTCCGCGCCCCGCAGGTCCTCGGTGACGCGGAACGTCCTCATCGCGAGGAGGAACGCCTCCGGCGTCGGCTGGCGCGCGACGAGGGCTATCAGCGTCCGCCGCGCGTCGTCGCGCCGTCCCCCCGCAGCGTAGAGGCTCGCGAGCGCGACCCGGGCGTCGAGGCGGTCCGGGTAGAGCCGAATCTCCTCGCGGAACTCCTTCTCGGCTTCGGGACTGCTGGCCCGCGCGCGCGAGGACGTCGCCCCGCAGCATGTGGAGGCCCGACTGCGGGACCTTGTCCCCCTCGGAGGCTTTCTGGGCCTCGTCCGCGTAGGCCCGGGCGGAGGCGAGGTCCCCCTTCTGGACGGCGATCCGCCCGAGGACGAGGGCTGCCCGAACGCGCGCCTTTCCCGTGGAGCTCTCGAGGCCCCGCCGCGCAGCGGCCTCCGCTGCCGCGAGGTCTCCCTTCCCGAGCGCGGCCCGCGCTGCGATGTCGTAAGCGGCCGGGTCGCCGAGGGCCCGGAGCGCCTCGGCGTGCTTCGCCCCTTCCTCCCACTTCCCGAGCTGCAGGCAGAGATTTGCCACCTCGACGAGGTACGGGGCGCGTGCGGCCTCGGGGGCGATGTCGACGGTCCTCTTCAGGGCCGCGAGCGCCTCCTCCGGCCGGCCCATGTCGAGGAGCGTCCGCGAGTCGATGTCCCAGACGTCGAGCATGTTCGGGTTCTCGTCGAGGAGCTTCCGGAAGACCGCGTGGGCCTTGCTCGAAACGCCCCGCGGCCATGCTCACCCATCCCCTTCCGGAGCGTCTCGAACGTGCCGATCCGGTCCTTCGGGTCGTCGAGCGTCCCCGGGGACGACGACGGCCCCGCGCTGAGATAACCGAGCGACGCCAGCTTCTTCCGAGCCTCGGGGTCGACGTCGGCCGGCGCGTTCCAGGGCGGGCGCCGCTTCAGGAGATCGGCCCGGAGGGCGCGCAGGGCGTTCGGGCGCTCCTCGATCCGGTTGACCATCTCTCCCGGGTCCGCTTCCAGATCGTAGATCTCGGGCCTCGGCGCCTCGATGTAGTGCCACCGCTCCTCGCGAACGGAGACGAGGTCGCTCCAGCCGAAGTGGATTCGGGGGAAGAAGGTCTCCGAGAGGAGCCGGCGAGGCGGCGACCCGGCGGTCACCGCGAGGAGCGACTCCGTCTCCGCCGGCGGCACGAACCCGGGAACGCCCGCCGCGAGGCCGATCGTCGTGAAGACGTCGGTCAGACGGGACCGGCGACGCGACCGACGTGTTAGCCCGGCGCGACCCGGGGAGCTTGACGAGGAGCGGCACCTGGAGCGCCTCGCGGTAGAGGAACATCCCGTGCTCGGCTTCCCCGTGCTCGCCGAGCCCCTCGCCGTGGTCCGAGAGGAAGACGATGAGCGCCCGGTCGTAGATTCCCTGCTGCTTCAGGACGGCGAGGAAGCGCCCCACGAGCGCGTCCGACGTGGCGATCTCTCCGTCGTAAGGGACCTTCGCGTACCGGCTCTTGAACGGCTCGGGCGGCTCGTAAGGGGTGTGAGGCTCGTAGAGGTGAAGGAAGGCGAAGAACGGCTCCCCGTCCTTCCGTTCGGCCACCCACTTCTCCAGCCGGCTCTCGGTCTCGGGGCCGGCCCGCTGCACCCGCCCGAGGGAGAGGCGCCCCTCGGCGGAGTCGACGTCGTCGTCGTAGAGGTCGAAGCCCCGCCCGATCCCGCTGACGCGCCTTCAGGACGTAGCAGGAGATCGCGGCGCCCGTCGCGTAGCCCTGCTTCTTCAGGAGCTCGGCGATCGTCGGGACGTCCTTCCGGAGGAGATATCCGAGGTTGTCGTGGATGCCGTGGTCGCCTGGAAGCCGCCCCGTCAGGATCGAGGCGTGCGACGGGAGCGTCAGGGGGACCTGCGACCAGGCGTTCGAGAAGAGGATCGAGTCTTCCCGGAGGGCCGACAGGGCCGGCGTCTCGACGCCCGCGTAGCCGTAGAACGGGAGGTGGTCCGACCGGAGCGTGTCGACGCTGATCAGGACGACCGGGGCGTTCGGAAACGACTCGGCCGGTTTCGAACGGCGGGCGCAGCCGGTCGCGAGCGCCGCGAACACCGCCAGCGCCAGGGCGCAGAGAAGGAAACGCGCTTCACCCGCGAAGGGTAACCCAGCCCCCCGAAAGAAAAGGAGCCGGGGACGAGCCCCGGCTCCCTGACAGGAGAGACAGGAAGGATCTAGAAACGGACGCCCATCGAAATCGTGGAACCGGCGCGGAATCTGGAACGAGCGCACGCTCGTCCAGTTCCCGAACCTCGGACCCAGTCCCAGTTCGAGGTCTTGTTCGTCTTGTCCTGGTACGGGCGCTGGATCGGGATCGTCCGTGAACGGGTTGAAGTCGAGGAACGTGTTTCCCGACCCCTGCGAGACCCTCGTCATTGACGGTCTGGTCGACGGTGACCTTCCCCTGGTTGTTGAAGACGTTCAGGACCTGCGGCTGGACGAAGATCTCGACCGTGTTCGCGATCCTGATCGAGTAGTTGAGCGACAGGTCGGTCCGCTTGATGTCGTCGGTGTGGAACGCGTCCCGCGCCGTGTAGTAGTAGCTGACCGAGGAGGGCGGCGTCACGTAGCCGGGGTTCGTCACGTACCGGGTGCTCCGGACGCCACCGAGGGCCCCGTACGGCTGGCCCGAGTCGAACTGGTAGATGCCGCCCAGGCTGAACGCACCCGAACCACTGCGGAATCCCCGGGATGTCCCACGACGCGAAGACGCGGACGCGATGCCGCGTGTCGCCGGTCAGGTCTCCGGCGGTGTTGTTCCAGGCGGGCTGCTTGTACTCGGGGTACTCGTTCTGAGCAGAAGTGTCCGTCGAGACCGGCCCGGTGTTCGTGTATTCGCCGATGATGTTTCCGGTCAGATGAGACCAGGTCCAGTTGGCGCCGAAGTTCAGCGTCCCGACCCGGTACTGGAAGCTCGTGTTGAGGCCCGCGTAGTTCCGGAGGTAGTCGACGTTGTTGTTCGTGATGTACCCGAGGTCGAACTTGTTCCCGAGGGAGTCGGTCACCGTTCCGGTCGAGGTATTCCTGACCGAGTCGTAGAACTCGTGGCCCTTCCGGCGGATCCCCTCCACCCGGTAGGCCCCCTTCGTCCCGATCTGGCCCGAAACCCCGAGCGTCACCTCCTCCGTGTACGGCGACTTCAGAGAGCCCTGGATCTGGTTGCTGACCCCCGCGACGTCGGCGTACGTCAGAGGGAGCTGGCAGGTCTGGAGGTTCGGGCAGCCCTTCGCGAAGAACCAGTTGAAGACCTGCTGGAGGGCCTGCGCCCGCGTGACGAGCGGCGTTCCGGCCGGCGGGGGGTTGCAGCCGCCGGTCGCCGTCAGAACGCAGTTGATCGGGGTCGCATCCGGGGTGTCGTAGTACCAGTAGAAGGTGGAAGGCTGGCCGGCGTTCGAAGCGCCGTTCGACGATGGTCTCCTGGATGGCGCCGACGTAGTTGGCGTAGCTCGCGCCGACCTTCACCTTGCCGTTCCCCATGACGTCCCACGCGGCCGCGAGGCGGGGGCTCCAGGCGCTGTCGTCCGCCGTCACGACGCCCCGGCTGTCCTTCGCGTCGTTCTTGTCCCACCTCACGCCGAGGTTGAACGAGAGCCGGTCGCTCAGGCGCCACGTGTCGTTGACGTAGGCCGACAGGGTCGGCAGGTCGGCTCCCCTTGCTGAGCGTGTCGATCGGCGTGTAGTAGACGAACGAGTTCGGCCCGATGACCGGGTAGATGTCGCCGAGGTAGTTCCCGGAAGCGTCCTGCCAGATCGCGCCGGTTCCCCAGAGGCGGTAGTTGCTCCCCGACTGGTAGTTGTTCGACTTGAGTGTCCCGGCGAAATCGTCGAACCCGAGGACGATGTTGTGCGAGCCGAGCTTCTCGGTCGAGAGGAAGTAGGTCGCCTTGATGTACCAGTCGGTGTTGTCGCGCGTTTCGGGATCGCAGACGCCGCAGAACGTCGGCGCGTTGTACCGCGCGTTCCCGTGGGAGAGGTCCCGCATCAGCGTCCCTGCGATGAGGTCGGTGGACCTCGCGCCGTAGTTCTGGAACGTGAAGTTGCGGTTCGAGTAGAGCCCTTCGACGAAGAACGACGACGTCATGACGCCGTTGTAGTTGATCGTCAGGATGTCCTGCGGCTGCTGATAGTCGAAGAGGCTGTCCAGGTCCAAGATGGTGCCGTAGACCATGTTGGTGACTTGTCCGCGTTCGACTTCACGTAGTTGCCGGAGATGGTCTGGTTCTGGACCGGGGTGATGGTCAGCTTGGCCTGCCACCGCTTCTCATTGTTCCCCTGCTGGAACGGGATAGTTCGTGAACGATTCGTCTGGAGGGCGGTGGACGTGCCCTGGGACCGGTAGGAGCCGAAGAACCAGACGTGGTCCTTCCAGAAGGGCCCGCCGAGAGTCGCCTCGTAGCGGCGGGATGACGTCCTGGACCCGGGTCTCGTTCGCCGGGCTGACGGCCGACCAGGCGTCGTTCGTCAGCGTCGCCCTGAAGGAGCCCGAGAAGTTGTTGCCGCCCGATTTCGTGATCGTGTTGACGATGCCGCCCTGGAACCGCCCGTACTCCGCCGAGATCGTGGCGACGGAGGTCGTCGTCTCCTGGACGGCGTCCTCGACGTAGAGCTGGTTGAACGGCGTGCCGCGGACGTTGTCCATGATGACGGCGCCGTCCACCGTGAACTGGTTGTCGAACGACTGCGCTCCGCTGATGCTCGCGGCCTGACCCACCCCGTTGTAGTTCACGCCGACCGAGAGGTTGACCGAGGCGGCGATCGTCCGCGCGACCGGCAGCTTGCTCATCACCTCGGTCGTGTAGGTCGACGAGGCCTGCGTCCCGTCGAGACGCTCTCGGTCTGGGCCACGACCGTCGCCGCGGCCTCGACGCCCGCCAGGGCCATCGTCGTGTCGAGCTGCTGCGCAAGGGCCGTCGTCAGCGAGATCTTCTGGGTGACGCTCCTGAAGCCCTGCAGCGAGAAGGTGACGGCGTAGTCGCCCGGCGGCAGGCCGACGAAGACGTAGTCGCCGTTCACCGAGGTGACCGTCGTCCGGGTCCCCTGCAGCGTCGGGGCCTTCACCGAGACCGTGACGCCGGGCAGGGGCTGTCCGTCCTGCGACTCGACGTGCCCCCGGAGGGCGGTCGTCATGATCGATTGCGCGAGGACCGTCCCCCCTGCCGCGACGAGCAGGAGAAACGCCATCGCAAAGGCTGCGGTTTTCTTCATACCTCTCCTTTCCTGCAGAAAAAATTGAGAATGAGAAGGAACCGTGGCACTCGAGCCACACGAAACGCACGTCGAAAGAAGACGAATCGTGTCGATCTACGCACGCCATGTGCCCCGCATCACAGCAGCACCAGGCGAGCCAGATCAATGAGTTAGATTGATCATGCCGGTGAGGTAACTCGGACTGCGGCGGGATTTCGGAGTCTGATCCGGATTCTTGGAGAAACGAACTCGCCCGGTCGCCGGAACCGAAAGCGCTACCGGGTCTCGCCGAGCGCCCGTTTCATCCGCGAGATCCCCTCTTCCAGCCGCTCCATCGAGTTCGCGAACGAGAGCCGGATGCACCGGTCCTCGCCGAAGGCGGCCCCGGGCGTCACCGCCACGGCGACCGTCTCGAGAAGAGCCTTCGCGAAGGCCGACGAGCCGGTCAGGTCGATTCCTCCCATCCTTCTTTCCGAAGTGAGAAGAAACGTCCGGAAAGGCGTAGAGGGCGCCGCCGGGCATCGCACAGGCGACGCCGGGAAGCGCGTTCAGCGCGGGGATCAGGTAGTCGCGGCGCTTCGCGTACTCCCGGTACATCCCCTGCGTGGCGGCCTCGGCCCCCTCCGGATTCGAGAGGGCCGCAAGCGCCGCGCGCTGGGAAATCGAGCAGACGTTCGTCGTGGAATGCGAGACGATCCGCCCCATCGCCGCGATCAGCTCCTCGTCGCCGAGGGCGAACCCGATCCGCCATCCGGTCATGGCGTACGTCTTCGAGAGCGACCCGCAGACGAGGACGCTCTCGGGGAACGAGGCGGCGAGGGCGGCGGCGGAGAGGTGCCGTCCTTCGTACACGAGCCGGTCGTAGCACTCGTCGAAGAGGACGACCCAGCCGTTCCGCGCTGCGAGCCGGACGATCCCTTCGATCTCCGCCGGCTCCATCACGGCGCCGGTCGGATTGTTCGGCGTGTTGACGATGACGCCGCGGGTGGCGGGCGTCGCCGCCTTCTCGACGGCCGCGGCCGTCAGCCGGAAGCCCTCCGCGGGCGCCGTCGGGACGAAGACCGGCCTGGCGCCTGCCAGCCTGACCATCTCGGGAAAGGAGACCCAGTAAGGGCGCGGGACGAGGACGTCGTCCCCCTCCTGGAAGAGAGCGGAGCAGGCGGTGTGAAGCGCCTGTTTTCCTCCCGCCGTCACGAGGACGTTCTGCGCGATCCACGGACAGCTCCATTCCCGCCGGTAGCGATCGGAGATCGCGGAGCGGAGCTCGGGGATGCCGAATGCGTCCGTGTATTTCGTGAAGTTCGCCCGGATCGCCTCGATCCCCGCTTCCTTGACGAACTCGGGTGTCTGGAAGTCGGGCTCGCCCGGGCCGAGGTCGACGACGTCCACGCCGCGCCTGCGGAGCGCGGCGGCGGCGCGCAGGACCTCGAGCGTGGCCGACCCCGCGACGGAGGTGACCCGCCTCGAGAATCGGAACGTCACAGCTTCGGGCCGGCGGCCACCACTTCGGCCGGCGTCTCCCCCTCGAACTTCCGGAAGTTCTCGATGAAGCGAGCCGCCAGCTGCCTGTACTTCTGCATGTACTGCTCCTTGTTCGGCCACGATTCTGCCGGACGGAGCACGTGGTCGGGAACCCCCGGGCAGGTTTTCGGGACCGAGAAGCCGAAGATCGGGTCGGCCGCGTACTCGACCCCCTTCAGCTTCCCGTCGAGCGCCGCGTTCAGGAGGTCGCGCGTGTAGCGGATCGAGATCCGCTTGCCGACGCCGTACGGCCCGCCCACCCAGCCCGTGTTCACGAGCCAGCAGTCGGCGCCGTGCCGCTCGATCTTCTTCCTGAGAAGGCTCGCGTACGTGTAGGGCGTGTGGACCATGAAGGGCCCGCCGAAGCAGGCGCTGAAGGTGATCTCGGGCTCCTTGCCGAGGCCGATCTCGGTTCCGGCGATCTTCGAGGTATAGCCCGAGATGAAGTGGTAGAGCGCCTGGTCCGGGGTCAGCTTCGCGATCGGCGGCATCACGCCGGAGGCGTCGCACGTCAGGAAGATGATGTTCCTCGGGTGCCCTCCCATCCGGTCCGGGACGGCGTTCGCGATCTGGTCGAGGGGGTACGAGGCCCGGGTGTTCTCGGTCCGGTGGTCGTCGTCGAGGTCGATCCGGCGCGTCACCGGGTCGTACATGACGTTCTCGAGGATCGTCCCGAAGTGGCGCGTCGTCGCGTAGATCTGCGGCTCCGCGGTCGGCGACAGCGCGATGACCTTCGCGTAGCAGCCGTCCTCGAAGTTGAAGATCCCCTTGTCGCTCCACCCCGCCTCGTCGTCGCCGATGAGGCCGCGCGAGGGGTCGGCCGAGAGCGTCGTCTTGCCCGTCCCCGAGAGGCCGAAGAAGAGCGCCGTCGCACCGTCCTTCCCGACGTTCGCCGAGCAGTGCATCGTCATCACGCCCTCGAGCGGCAGGAGGTAGTTGAGGATCGTGAAGACCGACTTCTTGATCTCTCCGGCGTACCCCGTGTTGCCGATGATGCAGAGGCGCCGCGCGAAGTTCAGGACGATGAAGGTCTCCGAGGGCGTCTGGTCGACCGGCGGGAACGCCTTGAAGCCGGGCGCGCAGATCACCGTGAACTCCGGGACGTGGCGCCGGTACTCCTCGTTCGTCTTCGGCTTCAGGAACATGTTCCGCGCGAAGAGCGAGTGCCACGCCTGCTCGGTGACGATCCGGACCGGGAGCCGGTAGTCGGGGTCGGCGCCGCCGAAGCAGTCCTGCGCGAAGAGATCCCGCCCCTGGAGATACCCCTGCAGCCGCCCGAAGAGCTCGTCGAACATCTCGGGAGCGAAGGGGCGGTTGTAGACGCCCCACCAGATCTTCCCCTCCGAGTCGGGCTCCCGGACGACGAACTTGTCGTTCGCGGCGCGGGCCGTGTGCTTGCCGGTTTCGACCACGATCGGCCCGGCGTGCGCGATCTTCGCCTCCCCGCGGAAGACGATCTCCTCGTAGAGCGCCTCGGTCGGGAGGTTCCAGTAGACCTTCCGGAGATTCGAGAGGCCGAGGTAAGCGAGACCGTAATCGGCCTTCAGGGCCTGGGCCTGCGGTTCGGCCGGGGTCTTGATGTCGAGGAGGTTGTTCACAGCCAGTCCCTCACGAGCTTCCGCTCGCCGATCCAGATCTCGTTCGGAGAGTCGGGGTCGATCGCCCATTTCATCCGGGCGATTCCCTCCGTGATGTCCTTCACCGTGCCCGCGAACGAGAGGCGGAGGTGCCCCTCCATTCCGAACTCCTTCCCCGGGACCGTCACGACCATCGCCTTCTTGAGGAGGAGATTCGAGAGCTCGACCGACCCGATCCGGTACGCGCGGAAATCGGGAAGCGCGTAGAAGGTCCCCTCGGGCTTCCGGAGCTTGACCCCCTGGAACGTCCGGATCTCCTGCATCAGGACGTCGCGGTTGTTCTGAATGGTCAGCCGCAGCGATTCGACGTAGCTCTGGAGTCCGGTCAGCGCCCCTTCGGCCGCCGCCTGCGACGTCGTCGGGACGCAGGAGGTCGTCTGCGCCTGCACGTTCGTCATGATCCGGACCAGCTCGCGGTTCGTCGCGACCCAGCCGATCCTGAAGCCGGTCATCCCGTAGAGCTTCGAGACGCCGTTCACGACGATGACCTTCGTCGACTCGATGTCCTTCGACGTGAAGCGCCACGCGGGAGCGGCCACCTTCCCGTCGAAGACGAGCTTGTGGTAGATGTCGTCGACGATCAGCCAGATCCCCTTCCGCTCGCACCACGCCACGATCTTCGCCACCAGCTCCTCGGGGAAGACCGCGCCGGACGGGTTGTTGGGGCTGTTCAGGATGAGCGCCTTCGTCGAGGAGGAAGCCGCCCGCTCGATCTCCTCGAAGCTCGGGACGAACGATCCGTCCTCGGGCGTGACGATCACCGGGAGCGCCTGAACCATCTTCACGATCTCGGGGTAGCTGACCCAGTAGGGAGCGAGGACGATCACCTCGTCCTGCGGGTTGCAGAGCGTGTAGAGGATGTTGAAGAGCGACTGCTTCGCCCCTTCCGAGACGATGACGTTCTCCGCGGCGATCACGCGGTCGTAGAACTCCTCGGTGTAGCGGAGGATGGCCTTCTTGAGCGACGGGAGGCCGTCCGTCGGCGTGTATTTCACGTCCCCGGAGACCAGCTTCGCGGCCGAGGCGAGGATCGCGCTGATCGGGGCCTTGTTCTTCGGCTCCCCGATGCCGAGGTGGATCACGGGCTCGCCTTTCTCGCGCAGGAGGCGGGCCTCCTCGTTGAGCCTCAGGGTCGGGGATTCGACGATGGACCGGGCCAGCTGGCTGATGCTCATGGAGCGAGTCTAGACCGCGGTCCGGCGTCCCGCCCCCGGGACAAACGCATCAGGGATGCCTACTCGACGGGAGCCGTTCCGCCCCGTTCCCGGATGACCCTCCAGGCAGCCTGCGGGGCGAGGAGCTTCCGTCTTCCGGCGAGAATCCGGACGATCTCGAGGCCGCACCACCCGGCGTAGACCCAGATCATCGGACCGCGGAGCGACGGCACGAGAAACTGGACCAGCCAGAAGACGAAGAGGACGAGCGCTTCGTAGGCCTCGAGCCGGAGGTTCACGCAGGAGGAGGCAGCCGAGCGTGGACTGGAGGATCGTCAGGAGGATCTCCAGCCGCTGGTGCTCGTCGAAGACGATGGCCGACGGCTCGCCCCGGGAGAGGGAGTAGATGACCGGGATCAGTCCCGACAGGACCGACCACTGGTTGATCGTCGACGAGACGAGGTTCATGAGCGCCATCGGCGCCTTGGAGATCTGGCGCGCCCAGTTGAACGCGGAGAGCTTCTCGGGGAACTCGGAGAGGAACGGCGCCACCCACTGGACGAAGAAGAACGGGGCGACCCCCATCGAGACCGCGAGCGCGAGCATCGACTCGACGAAGGCGTGGGCCGAGACGAAGAGGATCCCGCCGCCGACGAGGAAGAGGAACGCGATGGCCCAGGCCCGCTTCCCCGGTCCGAACGACAGGGCCCATCGGGAGGCCGCGGGCAGATCCTCCATCTCCTCCAGATCCCCTTCGCGGGGCGGGACGCGCGTCAGGAGCCAGAGATAGCCGACGTACATCAGGACGAGAACAGCGGCATCGACGAGGCCGAGCGTCCCCTTCCACCAGATGAACGCGAACCAGAGGAGCGGCGGGACGAGGCTCATCACCTGAATCGCGTGCTCGTCCTCGATCCGGATCGCGATCCAGGTCTTCCGCTTCTTCGTCCGGTGGGAGAAGAAGGCCGCCACGAAGTAGACGAGCGGCCAGCCGAGGCCGACGAGGAGCCGGATGGAGCCGGTGAAGTTCGCGATCGCGAGGTGGACCTTGGCCGGGTCCTTCCCCGCCTGCCACGCGATGACGGCCTCGACCGAGAACTCCGGAAGCGTCTGGAGCCACGCGAGGATGGCGAGCGCGAGCCCCTGGGAGACCAGGAACTGTGCCGCCTCGGCCGCCCATCCGATGACGAAGGCCGAAAAGAGGAGCGAGGGGAACGTCCAGAGGGCCGTGAGCGGCGAGACCTTCGCGGCGACCGACGCCGCCGCGGCGCCCGTTTCGGCCTTCATCGCGCCGATTTAAGCACGGGGCCCCTGGGGAGGCGATCCGTTAACCTTCCAGCCGTGACCCGCATCGACTCTCCGTCGAACCCGCGAATCAAGGAGGCGCTCCGCGCCGTCGAAAGCGGCGAGAGGCTGCTTCTGGAAGGCTCCCGCGCGATCGGCGAGGCTCTCGCAGCGGGAACCGTCCTGAAAGAGATCTTCTTCGAAGGTGAAGAGGGGATGGCCGAGGCCGACCTATTGAGGCAGGCGGCGGAGCGGGGCACAGCGTCGTTTCTCGTTTCTTCGAAGGTGCTCCGGAAGCTGTCGGATCTTCCCTCCGTGCGGGGTGCCGTGGCGCTTGCGGAGCCGCCCCGCCACTCTCTCGCGGATCTTCACCTTTCGAAGAGTCTCCCGTCGGTCCCCCTCTCCTCTTCGTCGTCTTTGCTCTTCATCCTCCTCGACGGCGTGCAGGATCCGGCGAACGTCGGCGCGATTCTCCGGTCCGCCGAGGCGTTCGGCGTCGCGGGGATCCTCCTCACGCCGGACTGCGCCTCTCCGTTCTCCCCCAAGGCCCTCCGGGCGTCGGCGCTGTCGGCCCTCCGCGTCCCGATCGCCCCGGCCGTCGCGCCCGAGTTGGCGGTCGAGTGGGCGGCGCGCGGCGGCGCCGTGCTCGCAGGCGCCGAGGCGCGCGGTGGCGAACCGCCGGAGGCGCTTGTCGCCGTGAGGCCCCTCGTTCTCGTCATCGGGTCCGAGGGCCGCGGGATCTCGGCGGCGCTCGAGGCCGGCATCTCCCGGCGCGTCTCGGTCCCTCTCGCCCCGCCGGTCGAGTCGTTGAACGCCGCCGTGGCGGCCGGCGTCCTCCTGCACGCCATCACCCGACGCTAGACTCCGGAAGCAGACGAGCCGGAGCCGTCGAAGGAGAAACCGCATGCGCCAGACGACGACCTCACGACCCGGAGCGATGCTCCCCGCTTTCCTCGCGCTCTTCGCCTTCCTTTCGGGCCCGGCGGCCGCTGCCGGGACGAAGGCGCCGTCGACCGACGCCGACAAGACCCTCTACGTGATGGGCGTCGCCCTCGCCCGCACGGTCCAGAACCTCGAACTTTCGCCCGCCGAGCTGGCCGTTCTGAAAGAGGGCCTCTCGGACGCGGCCGCCGGCCGGCCGCCGAAGGTCTCTCCGGAAAGCTGGGGACCGAAGATCCCCGCGTTCACGAAGGCGCGTCTCGCGAAGATCGCCGAAGTCGAGAAAGCGCGGTCCGCCGCCTACGCCGAGCGGATCGCCGACGAGCCGGGGACGATTCGCCAGCCGTCGGGCCTCTTCTACCGCGAGCTGAAGGCGGGCAATGGCGTTTCTCCGAAGCCGGGGCAGAAGGTGCTCCTGAAGTACACGGGAACGCTCCTGGACGGGACGGTCTTCGACTCGTCGGCGCGCGAAGGGCGCTCGGTCGTTTTCGATCTCGGGGAGGTGATTCCCTGCTTCAAGGAGGGGATCCCTCTCATGAAGACCGGCGGCCGGGCCCGCATCGTCTGTCCTGCGGAGCTGGCCTACGGCGACGCGGGCCTGCCGCCGAAGATCCGGCCCGGGGCGACGCTCGTCTTCGACGTCGAGCTCGTGGACCTCGTGAAGTAGATCCCGCCCCTCTTCACGCCTCCTCCCCGAAGACCTCCGCTCGAAAGGTCCGGACCGTCGCCCGCGGGCTCCCCTCCCGCCAGGCGTCCTCGGGAAGGCCGGCCTTCAGGCAGGCCTGCGAAAGAAACGTCGGGACGTCCCAGTTCCACTCGACCGCCACCTGAGGAAGGAGAAGGCCCCGCCGCCTTCCCTTTTCGACGAGGAGCCCGTGGACACCGATCTCGATCCGGAGGGGGTCCGGCTCGAGCTCGAACGGCGTCAGCACCGACACGTCGGCGCGGTAGTGCGGAAACTCCCGGGCCGTCGCCGGCGGGAAGCGCGGGTCCCGGAGCAGTGCCTGGACGGCGTTCGCCTCGACGTCCTGCCACAGGGGGCGGACGGGCTCGACGCTCCCGATGCAGCCGCGGAGGCGTCCCTCGCGCTTCCACGTCACGAAGGACATCCCGGGATCGGCGAGCCGCCCCGATGGCTCGGGGAAGGCGGGTCCGGCCGCCCGGAGGCCCAGCGCGGCGAGAGCGACTCTCCGGGCACGCGCCAGCAGCTCGGCGCGCTGACCCGGATCGAGCGGAGAGACGATCATGGCTCCCTCCTTTCCATCCCGCGGGCGAGGCCCCGAAGCGCTTCCGCCTCGAACGCAGGAAGTTGGCCCGTGAAGAAGTGGTCGGCACCCGGGACGACCGTGAGATCCCACCCGCGCTCCGCCGCAACGCGTCGCGCCTCCGGGGTGGAGCCGTACGCGTCCTCCTCCCCCTGGATCCAGAAGACCCGGCACTCGGGCGGGACGCCGGACGGCAGACGGAACTTTTCGAGCGGAACCCCGATCAGGAAGAGGACGTCGGGGAGAAGCCGGGGCGCAGCGTGAAGGGCGCAGATCGAGCCGAACGAGAAACCGGCGAGGACGAACGGCTCCGCGCGGTGCCGCTCGCGGATCCACCCGGCGGCGGCCACGAGGTCCTCCGTCTCCCCCGCTCCTCCGTCGTAGCGCCCCGCGGACGCCCCGACGCCCCGGAAGTTGAACCGCAGCGAGGCGAGGCCGAAGGCGCCGGAGAGGAGCCGGGCGGCCCGGTGGACGACCTTCGTGTGCATCGTCCCGCCGAGCTGCGGATGCGGGTGCGCGACGACCGCCGCCCCGGCCGGCCGAGGCGGGAGCCGGAGAAGCCCTTCCAGCGGGCCCGCGGGCCCCGGTATCGTCACCGTGAGGAGCCGGGCGGCTCCCGGAGCGAGATCCATGTCCCGACGATAGCCTCAGACGTCCTTGTACTCGAGCCGGCTCTTCGTCCCCGGGAAGGCCTTCCCGTCCACCTCGACGTAAGGCGCGATCAGGAAGTTGAGCGGAGCGCCCTTCTGCTTCGGAGTCAGCGTCAGGTCGCGGCCGCGCGACAGCTCGACTCGGTCCGGATCGAGGTTTCCGAAGAGATAGCGCTTCCGTTCCGGGTCGCCGCTCTTCGCGGCGTCGGAGGCGTCGACGGGGATCCACCCGGTCCCCTCGGCCCAGAACTCGGCCCAGCAGTGGTAGCCCGACACCGTCCCCGAGCTTTCGGGCCTGAGCGGGAAACCGATGACGAACCGGACCGGGATCCCCTCGGCGCGCGCGAGGGCCATGAACGCCGAGTGGAAGTCGGTGCAGTTCCCCTTCTTCAGGTCGCAGAACCGCTCCGAGTCGCCGTTTCCCCAGCCCGGCGTCGTCTTGTCGTACATCCCGTTCTCGACGAGGTAGCGGTAGAACGCCTGGGCCTTCTCGACGGCGTCACGCTTCCCCCCCGACAGCTCCGTGGCGAGCTTCTTCACGCGTGGCGTCTGCGGCACCATCCGGTTCTCGCCGAGCCAGGGCGCGGCCTCCGGCGGTACCTTTGCCGGTGCCGGCGCCGTGAACGCGGCCTGCCCCAGCGGCGCGCGGACTTCGGAGCGGCGGACGCGGAAGACGACCCGGACCTCCGTCTCCTTCCCCCCGAGCGCGGCGGCCTCCGTGACCGTGAAGTGCGCGACGTCGTTGCCGGCCGAGTCCTTTTCGACGGTCGCCGGAAACGGCGTCGAGATCTTCACGTCCCGGACGTCCTGGCTCTGCGTGCTCGAGGGCAGCGGGATCCAGACGTCGGCCTTCTTCGCTCCGGGCGGGAAGGGAGGGATCGTCCCGACGTACGTCGCCTCGACGACCCGGGCGCCGAGGAGCATCCCCTGATCGGTCGCCGGGAGGGGCGGTGCCAGAAGAAGCGCGGCGAGCGCCGGCGCGAGACGAGGACGGCAGCTCACGGCTTTTCCCGGTGCCGCCACCAGTAGAGCGCCGCGATGACGAGCGCGTGGCGGATTTCTCCGCGCCGGACGAGGGCGGCCAGCCGTCGCTGCGAGACGATCACGACCTCGAGCTCCTCTCCTTCGTCGGGGTCGGCGTCGCCCGCCCGGTACGCCTCCTCGGCAAGGAACGTCGTGCAGGCGTTCGTCTGGATGGCGGGATTCGGGTCGACGACGCCGATCCTCGTCCAGCGTGCGGCACGGTAGCCCGTCTCCTCGCGGAGCTCGCGCTTGGCTGCGGCGAGGGGCGAACGGTCGGTCGCGTCGACCGCGCCTCCGGGGATCTCGAGCGTCGTCTCCGCGGTGCCGTGCCGGAACTGCCGGACGAGGACGACCTGGCCGGCCGCCGTGACGGCGACGACGTTCACCCAGTCGGGAGCCACGAGCACGGTGACGTCGTGAGGCTTCTTCGTCCGCGGGGAGCGGACCCGGTCCCGCCGGACCGAGAAGACCTTGAAATCGACGGGAGCGCCACGCCGCACCCGGCGCCAGCTCTTCAGACCTACCCTCCTCCGCCGCTCCCGAAGCCCGAGATGACGTACGAGCCGCTCTTCGTGTCCTTCTTGAGCGTGATGATCTTCAGCTTTTCGGCCGCCTCGAGCAGCTCGGAGAAGGTGCGGAACCCGTAGTAGGACTCGTTGAAGCTCGGGTTCTTGCGCTGCATCGTCTGCTTCACCATGGAGCCCCAGAGAACTTCCTTGTTCTCGCGCTTCAGGGCGAGGATCGAGTCGATGAGCAGCGAGAACCCCTCGGCCGTCTTTTCCGACAGGCCGTGGACCGCCGGCACCTTCGTCCGCTCGCGGACGAGGTCCTCGTAGTAGATGAACTCGTCGCAGTTGTCGATCAGGAGCTCGGAGGTCGAGCCCTTCACGCCGAAGCCGAGGACCGTCTTGTCGTTCTCCTTCAGCTTCGAGACGAGGGGCGAGAAGTCGGAGTCGCCCGAGCCGATGACGAAGGTCGTGATGTGTTCCTTGTTCGAGGCGAGGTCCATCGCGTCCACGACCATCCGGATGTCGGCCGAGTTCTTTCCGGTCAGGCGGTGCTGCGGGATGTCGATCAGCTCGAAGGCGGCCTCGTGGAAATCGCGCTTCAGGTCCGTGTAGCGGTTCCAGTCTGCGTAGGCGCGCTTGATGACGATCTTCCCCTTCTCGAGGAGGCGGGAGATCAGGAGCTTGACGTCGAACCGGGGGTGGCCGCTTTCGCGGAGACCGATGATGACGTTGTCGATGTCGATGAAGAGAGCGAGCTTCTGCTCTTCCTGGTTCCCGCTCGTGGGGGCCGGTCCGGCGGTCATGCTCTCCACGACGTAAGGGACCGCGACCGGCGCCGGCGCCTGAAGCGGAGCGGCGTGTAAGGGAGCGGGCTCGGCTTCGGGGAACGGGATCTCGGCGGGCGCCTCGGCCCGGCCCCCCCCGGCGCGCCCGCGGCGGCGGCGGCGGCGCACGGCCGCCGCCGGTTGAGCCGTAGCGTCTCCGGCGTTCTGTGTCACGACTCATTCTCGCACGGGGCCGCACCCCGCAATGCCAGAATCCCGGCGATGAGCCCGGGCCCGTTCGACGCGCCGCTTCTCTTCGACCTGACGGGGCGCGGCGAGATCGCCCTCAGCGGAAAGGACAGGGTCTCCTTCCTGCAGGGCCTCGTCACGAACGACGTGAAGAAGCTCCGCACGGGTGAAGGGTGCGCGGCCGCCTTCCTGACGCCCAAAGGAAAGCTCCTCGCGGAGCTCGTCGTTTTCGCCGCGCCGGAAGAGCTGATCGTCGACTCCCCGGCCGAGCTCGTGCCGACGCTCGAGACGCTCCTCCGGAAGTACCTGGTGTTCGGCGAGGTCGCGATCGAAAACCGGACCGACGCGACCGGCGTCCTGCACGTCGAAGGAGAGGGAACCGAAGAGGTTCTTCGAAAGGGAATCGGGTTCGTTCCGCCGCCGGAGCCTCATTCCAGCGCCTCGACGCCCGGACTGCGGGCCGCACGGGAATCGCGAGGCGGTTTCTCCGGATTCGATCTTCGTCTTCCGCGAACCCTCGTCGATTCGACTCGCGGAAAGCTGCTCTCCGCCGGCGCGGTTCCCTCGACGCTCTCCGTGCTCGAGTCCGCCCGGATCGAGGCGGGGATCCCGCGCTGGGGCGCCGAGCTGACGGAGGACGTCCTTCCCGACGAGGCCGGTCTGCCGGCCCGCGGCTGGGTCTCGTACACGAAGGGGTGCTACATCGGGCAGGAAACGGTCGCGCGGATCCGGACCTACGGGCACGTGAACCGGAGCCTCGTCAGCCTCCTCGTCGACGGCGAGGCCGCGCCCGCCCCCGGCGCGGAGATCCGCACCGGCGACACGCGCGTCGGCGCCGTGACGAGCGCCACCCTCTCCTCGCAGACCGGGAGAGCCGTCGCGCTCGGGTACGTGAAGCGCGACAGCGCGGCGCCGGGCACGGCGCTCTCGGTGAGCTTCCCGGACGGACCCCGGGCCGCCGTCGTTCAGCCCGACGCGCGGAGCGGCGCGGGCCGGCCGAACAGGTAACCCTGTCCGAGCTCGACGCCGATCTTCCGGAGCTCCGCGAGGTCGTCCTGGGTCTCGATTCCCTCGGCGACGGTCCGCGCCTCGATCCGGTCCGCCAAACGGACGAGCATCTCGACGACGTCCCGCTTGATGGCGTCGTGCGCGAGGCCCGTCACCAGCGTGTTCGAGATCTTGATGTAGGCCGGCCGGAGCTCGGCGATCGCCTGCAGCGAGGCGAAGCCCGAGCCGGCGTCGTCGAGCGCGACCTCGAACCCGAGCTGGCGGAGGACGGAGACGCTTTCGCGGAAGAGCGCGAAGTCCCGGATCGCCGCGCGTTCGGTGATCTCGAGGACGACCTTCCCCCCCAGGGCGAGAAGCGGCGCCAGGACCTCGTGCCCGCGGACCTGGAGCTCGTGGACGAGCGACGTCTCGACGTTTACGAAGAGCATCCCCTCGGCCAGTCCGCGGAAGCGCTCCGCCGCCGAGCCGATGCAGATCTTCTCGAGGCTCCAGACCTCGTCCGTCCGGAGCGCGTATTCGAAAAGCGCCTCCGGGCTCGAGAACTGCGTATCGACCGGGCCGCGCGAGAGAGCCTCGTGCGCCACGACCTGACCCGTCCCAAGGTCGACGATCGGCTGGTAGACGGTCGCGATCCGGCCGTGGAGGAGGATGTCCCGGAACTCCTCCCGCTGGCGCGCGGCCTCCTCCCCGGCTCGGGACGCGGCCGTCCGGGCGGCCTCGCGCAGCGCCGCGTAGACGATCCGCTCGAGACGGACCTGCGGGCTGTAGACGACCTTCCCGACGCCGACGTGGAGGACGATCTCGCGGTGGAGCCGGTGCCGGAACCGCTCGGACAGTTCGCGCCTGAGCGCCTCCTCGAGCGCCCGCGCCTTGAGCGCGAGGCCGTCCAGCCCCGCCGAGCCCCCCACGCCGGGGGGAAACGCGACGAAGACGTAAAACTCCCCCGCGGCCGGGCTCCCCTGCGCGAGGAGGTCCTCCGTCGAGAGAGCGCCGCCGAGCGTCCGGCGGAGGCCGCGCGCCACCTCGCGCAGGAGCTCGTCGAACACCTCCCAGCCGAAGAACTGCTCGACGTAGGAGAAGCGCTCGACGTCCACCGAGAGGACGCCGACCTCGTGGTCGACGAGGAGCCACTCGCGGAGCGCGTCGATCAGGACCGGGATCGTCGGGAGACCCGTGACCGGGTCGAACAGCACCGTGGCCGCGCGGACTTCCGAGGCCCCCTTCGGGAGGAAGTCGGCGCGGTCCCGCGTCCGGCCCTCGAGCAGCCGCTCGACCGTCTCGAGGAGCCGCCGCTTCGTGAAGGGCTTCGTGACGTAATCGTCCGCTCCGACCTGCATCCCGGTGATCAGGTCGCGGATCTCGGACTTCACCGTCAGCATGGCGATCGGCGTTGCGGCGGTTTCCGGACGGCTCCGCAGGGCCGCGCAGACCTGCCAGCCCGACATCTCCGGCATCCCGACGTCGAGGAGGACCAGCTCGGGCTTGAATGCCTGCGCCATATCGAGCGCCTCGCTGCCGCTCCGCGCGACGGAGACGGCGTATCCCGCGTTGTGCAGCAGTGTCTGGACGATGAGGAGGACGTCCTCGTCGTCGTCCACGATCAGGATTCGTCGGTCCAGCATCGCGCTTCTCTCAGAACTCCACGTCGTAACCGGCGGATTCCGGCGTGGGCGCCGTGAGCGATTCGACGACGATCCGGTCGACGCGCGCGAGGCGGGAGCCCTCGGCGAGAGCCGCCTCGAGCCGGTCGAGGGCGTGCGCCGGCCCCTGAGCGATCACCTCGACCATCCCGTCGTCGAGGTTCGTGGCGCCACCCGCGAGATGGAGCGAGCGGGCGACGCGGGCCGCGAACGCGCGGTACCCGACTCCCTGCACGCGGCCCGAGACGACGAAGCGTCGCCGCGCGACGCCCCAGCCGGCGCCTTCGCTCTCAACCGTCATTCGTCGTCCCCGCCGCGGCTCGCGACGTCGCGAAGCCGAACCGCCCGACGAGCGGCACGTACGCGACCTCGCCGGCGTCCTCGGTCCGGGTCCTCCCGTTCGGAAGCTTCTTGACCACGAGCAGGCGCTGCCGCTCCCGCCCTCCCACCGGCACCACGAGCCGTCCCGTCGGCTTCAGCTGCGCGAGGAGAGGCTCGGGCACCTCGGGCGAGGCCGCGGCGACGACGATCGCGTCGTAGGGAGCGTGCTCGCTCCAGCCGTAGGAGCCGTCGAAGACCTTGACCGAGACGTTTCTCACCCCGAGGGCGCGCAGCCGTTCCTGCGCCCCGGCGGCCAGCTCGGCGATCCGTTCGAGCGAGAAGACGTGATGGCAGAGCCGCGCGAGGACGGCCGTCTGGTAGCCCGAGCCCGTGCCGATCTCCAGGACCTTCGCCGACGGGCCCGTCGCGGCGAGCTCGACGCTCCGGGCGACGTTCGCGACCTGCGTGATCGTCTGGCCGTACCCGATCGGGAGCGCGTGCTCGCCATAGGCCTCCCCCGCGTAGGCCTTCGGGACGAACAGGTGCCTCGGGACCGCCTCCAGGGCGCGGAGGACCCGGGGCTCGGAGCACCACCCGGCCTCGACGAGCCGGCGGACGAGGGCACGTCTCGCCGCGGCGTCGACCTGCGCGGCGCGCGTCTTCTCCGATTCCACCGGCCTCACGGAACGATTCTAGCCCGCGGATTTGTCATTCAGGCGCCCGCGCAGCCGTTCCAGACCGGCGAGCGCCTCGTAGTCCGTCATGTCGAGGTGAAGCGGCGTGATCGAGACGAAACCCTCGGCCACCGCCGTCAGGTCGGCGCCGTCGGAGTGCACGTCGATGTGCGCGCCCCCGATCCAGTAGTACGGCTTCCCGCGGGGGTCGATCTTCTCGACGATGTTCTCGCCGTAGCGCCTCCGCCCCATCCGCGTCAGACGGAAGCCCTTCGGCTCGCCAGGCGGGATGTTGACGTTCCAGAGCGTCTCCCCGGCCGGCGGGTTCTCGACGGCGAAGCGAATCACGGCCGCCGCGGCTTTCTCGGCCCCGTCGAAGTCGGGAAGCCCCTTCGCGTCGTCGTGCCACGTGTCGAGCGAGAAGGCGATCGACTTCACGCCGAGGAGCGTCCCTTCCATCGCGCAGGCGACGGTGCCGGAGTACGTCACGTCGTCGCCGAGGTTCGGGCCGGAGTTGATCCCGGAGAAGACCCAGTCCGGCGGGTTCGGCTTCAGAAGGCTGCAGAGGGCGAGGTTGACGCAATCCGTCGGCGTCCCGTCCACGGCCCACTTCCTCTCGCCGATCTGCCGGGCCCGGAGCGGACGGTGCATCGTCAGAGCATGCGACGACGCGCTCTGCTCGCGGTCCGGGGCCACGACGTACGTCTCGAAGCCGGCGGCGACGACCGCGCGCTCGAGCGCAGCGATGCCGGGGCTGAAAACACCGTCGTCGTTCGAAATGAGCGCCCTCACGCCGCGGGACCCGTATAGACGACCTTGTTGCGCTCGGTCTCGTGGAGGACGACGCGGACGAGGCGTGCCGGCGCGACGTCCCCCTCGAGCTCGTCCCAGATCTTCACGGCGATGTTCTCGGCCGTCGGGTTCACGCCGCGAAGAAACGGCACGTCGCTGTTCAGGTTTTTCAGGTCGCACTTCTTCACGACCCTCTCCGCGACGATTCGCTTCAGGTCGCCGAAGTCGAGGATCCAGCCCGTCCCGGCGTCCACCGGCCCCTCGACGGTGACCTCCAGCTCGTAGGTGTGCCCGTGCGCATACGGGTTGTTGCACTTGCCGAAGACGTCGCGGTTCCACTCGGGGTCGCGGGCGTCGTTATGGAGGCGGTGGGCCGAGCTGAAGTGCGAACGGGTGGTGATCCGGACGACGGGGTCAGCCATGGGGGACCGATGATACGGGAGCGGAGGGTGCCCGATTCGGGCGCGTCAGCCGCGCGATTCCTCGAACGTCCCGAGGACCGGATACCAGAGGAGGGCGACGGCGCCGGTCCCGGTCTGCCGTCCCTTCAGGGCGCGGAGAAACATCGTCCGGCGGGCGGTCGAGTCGCGCGGCTCTCCGCGACCCTCGTGGGCCTCCCAGTCCGCCCTCTCGGGCCAGAGCGCGAGGACCGCGTCGGCGTTCGACTCGATCCGCCCCGACTCCTCGAGATCCCCGAGCTCGGGAAAGCGGTACTCCCCTCCCGGGCGCGGCACGGCCGAACGCCGCACCGACGACAGGGCGAGGACCGGCGACCCGGCCGTCCGGGCGATCACACGAAGCGAGAGCGCCGTCAGCCCGACGGCGAAGAAGAAGCTCGACGGGTCTCCCTCGAACTCCTCCGAGAACGCCGCCGCCGCCTGCAGGTCGTCGACGACGACGAGCGGCGGTTGTCCGAAGTCGCGCGACACGCGGGCGGTCTCGTTCTTCAGCCACTCCATCGTCGCCGTCCGCGGCCCGCCGGCGCCCCCGTCGTCCGCCCCGGAGACGCTCAGGAAGATCCGCGTCCCGGGCCCGGACTCCGCGTACTTCCTCCAGGCAATCCCGACCTGCTCCCGCTCCACCTGCAGCAGCGCGTCCGGCGCCAGAAGCTGCCCGAACGGCGACTTCATGGCCGCGGCGACGAGCCGCGCCCGGGCCTCGATCTCCTCCATCTCGTACGAGAGGTAGATCACGGGGACGCCCGCCGCCGCGGCCGCATGGGCGATCCGGAGCGCCAGGGCGCTCTTTCCCCCGCCGGCGAGCCCGGCGAGGACGTAGAGCCGCCGGTCGCGAAGCCCGCCGCCGAGGAGCTCGTCCACCCCCTTCAGCCCGGTCGCCACCGGCTTCCTCTCGAAGCCGCTCCGCCATTCGGAAAGCGCGATGTCCCATTCGATCGCCCCGTTCCGCGGCGGGACGGGCGCTTCGGCGCCGACGCCGTTCGGAAGGGGTCCCGGGGCCGAAGCGACAGGGGCCGGTGCGGCTGCCGTCGACAGGGCGGCGAGTGGTGCGACCGGGGCGGCGGCTGCCGCCGCCGCGGCCCTTCGGTTCGTCCGGCGCCGCTCACGCGGCAGGCCGCAGACGTCCTTCAGCCACGACGCGGCAAGCGGCAGCGTCACGCCGAGAGAGCGCTGGACGACCGCCAGGACGTCGCCGCTCGCGCCTCCGCAACCCGTGACGCACCTGTATTGGACGAGGCCGTCGCGTTCCTCGTAATGGACGGCTTCCTTTCCCGTCCCCTTGTGGACCGGGCAGGAGGACCGCCTCGTCGTCCGGTCCACGGAGGCGCCGAGCGCCTCGAGGACCTGCGCGAACTCCTCGAGCCCGACGGTCCTCCGGATTCTCTCGGCGTTGAAGCGGTCCGCGGTGCTCATCGGCGATCCGCAAGAGTCTACCGTCTCGCGGCCTCCTCGCGCTCGAGGCGACGGACCAGCTCTTTCTCGTACGGGGAGCTCGTCTGGACCGGATACCAGTCCGTGCCGTTCGTCTTCTCCCACCCTCCGCCCGTCCGGACGCGGTAGACGTTTCCGTCAGGCCCGGCGTAGACGTCGCCGGGTCGGGACCCCTTCCGCACGAGCGCCGGCTCGGGCGCTCCCGCGACGTGCGAGAGGACGGACGCCTTCGGATGCGCCTTCGGAATCCGGGCGAAGTCTCGCGGGAGCTCCGTCTCGCCGACGAACTCCCACGGCCCGCGGGGCTCGCGCGCCCGGAACCAGCTCCCCGAAGAAAGGACGAACCAGTGCCGCGAGGCCGCGTCGAAGAGGACGTCGCTCTTCGTGTTCCGGACGTACTCGAGGCGGGTGCCGGGGATCGGCGAAAGCTCCGGCTTCCCCGCCGTCCTCACGAGCTCGGCCGACCCGGTGAAGACGACGACCGTCGGGGCCTTGCCCGCCCCCACGTGGAACCTGCCGGCGTCGCCCGCCTCGTCGGCGTCGCCCGCGCCCCTGGCTACGGCGATCGTTTTCCGGAGGTCTTCGAGGCCGGAGGGCCGCTTCGCGGGGACCGTCCAGGTCGCGTTAAGGCCGGGCCCCATGAGCCAGCCGTCGGCGACGGGAAGGTAGAAGCGGCTGCTGTACTTGTCCTGGAAGAGAAGCGTGCGCGTGTTCACGACGCGGAGGAAGTTCGTCCCCTCGATCGGCTTGATGACCGGGTCGCCGTCGATCCGTACGACGAGTGCCGGCCCGGAGACGAAGACGATCCGCGGCGGGACGACCTTCGGTCGGACGGGCGCCGCCGGCCGGCGCATCGCCTCGACGGCGGGACTCGCCTCGAGACTCGCAAGGGAGAGAGCTCCCGTCGCCGGCAGGCTCTGCCGGATCGATCCGGTGAGCGCCGTCCCTCCGTCCCGGGCCGACGGAAAGCTTCCCTTCACGACCTCGATTCCCGTGAGCGCCACGCGCCCGGTCGCCGCCTCGACGCTCGTTTCCGCCCGGAGCCAGACGACGCCCCAGGACGCGGGTTCGCTCCCCTTCGGCTTCACGGCCACCGCGGCGCGCGCCCGAAGCTGGTCGCCCCCCCAGCCGTCGACCTGAAGCGGGTAGACGACGATCGCCGCGCCGTCGGCGTCGGTGCCTCGCCACCACGCGCCGTCGGACGGCGCCGGGGCCGCGAAGAGGGAAGGAGCCGCGAAGACGACGAGCAGGGGGAGGAGTCTCATCCCTCTAAATTAGCGCACCGCGGCCCGGAAGCTCAGAGAGCGCCCTGGACGTACCGGAGCGTCACCCGGGCCACGAGGTAGTCGCGCCGGGCGGTCGCGAGGTTCCCTTCGGCCTGGACGACCGAGAGCTGGGCGTCGTCCACCTCGAGGCGCGTTTTGACGCCGTACTCGAACCCCTTCTCCGCCATCTGCAGGAGTCGCCGCGCCTGGGAGACCGTCCCTGTGAGCGCCCGGACGATCAGGGAGCTCTCCTGGACCGCGTCGACCGCCGTCCGGACCTCGAGGCGGACGCCGTCCTCCGCCTTCGCGAGGTCGATCTGCGCCGTCGAGAGGTCACTCTTCGCCTCGATCACCTTGCCCTGGGTCGCGAGGCCGTCGAAGAAAGGGAACGACAGGAAGAGCCCCGCGTTCCAGGTCTTGCCGTCGGATGCGAGCCCGCTCGCGTCGAGCCACTTCCAGCCCGCGCCCGCGCGGAAGTCGAGGCGCGGCTTGTCGCCGGCGCCCTGGATCTTCACGAACTCGACATAGACGCCGACGCGGTGGCGGAGGGCCATCAGGTCGGGCCGCCGGTCGAACGCCGTCCGGAGTACCTCCTCGTACGGCGGCGGGTCGGCCACGTCCGCCTCCAGCGTGCCGACCGCGTCCAGCGCCGGCCGGTCGTCGGCGAGGACGAGCCGGAGCCGCTCCCGCGCCGTCAGGACGAAATTGGCCGACCGGAAGACGGCCGGGCGGGCGTTCTCGACCGCGACCTCGGCGGCCAGGACGTCGAAGTCGGTCGCGGTCCCGAGCCGCTGCCGGTTCCGGGCTTCGGCGAGGAACCGTTCGCGCTGGGTCAGGTTCTCCCGGGCGATTCCCTCGATCCGGCGTGCGAGGAGGACGTCGTAGAACGCCGCCGTGACGTCCCGCACGGCGGCCTGCCGGATCGATTCCAGCTGGTCCTCGGCGGCGGACATCCCGCGCTTCGCCGCCCGGATCGCCGCGCCCGTCTGCCCCCAGGTGAAGAGCGCCTGGGTGAGGTTCACGTCGGCCGACGCGACGCTCTGTCCCGGCGGGTAGAAGTCGCCGAAGATGGCCCGGTAACTCTCGTCCCACGACCGGACCCCGCCGCCGAGCAGCGTCAGCTTCGGAAGGGCGGCCGCCCGCTCCTCGACGTACTTGCCCCGGACCCACTCCCGGTACGCCTTCGCCTTCTGGATGTCGCGGTTCTTCTCCTGGACGAGGCGGACCGCTTCCTCCAGCGTGATCGGGACCGGAGCCGCGTCGGCGCGAAGAAGCGGAGCCGACGAGAGAAGGGCGAGGAGAACGAGAGCCTTGGCGGCAGGTGGAACGGCCGGGTGGGCCGCCGCCTCGGCCGCGTCGGCCGCCAGCGCGTCCGCGCCCGCCCAGCGCCGGCGGAGCCGCTCCGCCGCGTCGTCGAGGAGCGTGTAGACGACCGGCACGACGATCAGCGTCAGGAGCGTCGAGGTCACGAGGCCGCCGATGACGGCGCGGGCCATCGGAGCGCGCATCTCGGCTCCCTGCCCGATCGCGAGGGCGAGCGGCAGCATGCCGAAGATCATCGCGAGCGTCGTCATCATGATCGGGCGGAGCCGCGTCCGCCCCGCCGTCACGAGCGCCGTCCGCCGGTCCATCCCCCGCCGCCTCAGGACCTTCGTGTAGTCGACGAGGAGGATCGCGTTCTTCGTGACGAGGCCCATCAGGAGGATGAGGCCGATGAGCGACATGATGCTCACGGTGTCGCCCGTCAGGACGAGCATGCCGGCCATCCCGACGATCGAGAGCGGGAGCGACAGCATGATCGCGAGCGGGTCGACGAACGACTCGAACTGCGCCGCGAGGATCAGGTAGACGAAGACGATCGCGAGGATCAGCGCCTCGCCGAGGTAGCCGAACGACTCGGCCATGATCTCCGTGTCGCCGGACATCACGACCCGGTAGCCCGGCGACATCGGGATCTTCGCGGCGGCCTTGAGCGACGCGTCGGCGGCGGTTCCGAGCGGAAGCCGGTCGAGGTTTGCCGAGAGAACGACCTGCCGGGAGAGGTCCTGCCGGCTGATTTCCGAGGGCGACGTCGTCCGCTCGACCCTCACGAGGTCCGCAATCGGAACGAGCGTGGCCCCGGAGTCGCCGGCATCGCCCGGGACGGCGATCCGGAGCGTCCCCACCTGGCGAACGTCCTCGCGGAGCCGCTCCGGCAGCCGGACCCTGACGTTGACCGCCTCGCCCGTCTCGTCCTCGTACGTCGAGACGATCTGCCCCCCGACGAGCGCGCCGACCGTCCGGACGAGCGCGTCGGTCCCGATGCCGGCGTCGCGCGCCCGCTCCCGGTCGACCGCGAGGCGGTACTCGGGGAGGTCCTGTTCGAGCGTCGCCTCGAGGTCGACGATCCCCCGGATCCCGTAGAGCGCGCGCTTCAGCGCCGCCGCGTACTCCTTCAGCTTCGGGATCTCTTCGCCGCGGACCAGCACCATCAGCGGCTTCTGCATGTTGTCCGGGTCTTCCTCGACGGAGAGGATCAGGCCCGGGATCCCCTCCAGCTTCGCCCGGACGTCGCGCATCAGGGCGTGCTGGTTCCGGCTCCGCTCGGATTTCTCCTTCAACTTCACGTAGACCGTGGCGTTCCGGACCGTATCGGCCTCGCCCGCCGCGATGGCCGCGTAGGTCCGCTCGATCCCGGGCTCCGAGCCGAGGACGCCGAGCACCTCCCGGAGGCGCCCCTTCGTCTCCTCGATCGAGGCGTCCGGCGCCGTCCGGAACCGGACGAGGAACTCCCCCCGGTCGAACGTCGGGAAGAACTCGGCCTCGAGCAGCGCGAAGAGGCCGAGGCCGAGGAAGAAGGCGAGGGTGGCGATCCCGGCCACCGCCTTCCGGTGGTCGAGCGACCAGCCGACGAGCGACTTGTAGCGATCCGCCGATCGGTCGAACCAGGCGTTGAAGCGGTCGAGGACGCGCGCCACGGCGTGCCGCTTTCCCTTCCGTTCGACGTCCGGATCGACCCACCGGGACGACAGCATCGGGTCGAGCGTGAAGGAGACGAAGAGCGAGACGAGAACCGCGAACGCCACCGTGATCCCGAACTGGAAGAAGAAACGGCCGACGATCCCCTTCATGAAGGCGACGGGGATGAAGACCGACATGACGGACAGCGAGGTGGCGAGGACGGCGAGGCCGATCTCGGCCGTCCCGTTCCGCGCCGCCGACATGTGGTCCTCCCCATGCTCGAGGTGCCGGACGATGTTCTCCCGGACGACGATGGCGTCGTCGATCAGGAGGCCGATGGCGAGGGAGAGCGCCATCAGCGTCATGACGTTCAACGTCATCCCGAGGAAGTACATGACGATGAACGAGGAGATGACCGAGATCGGGAGGGTGAGGCCCGTGATGACCGTCGACCGCCAGGAGTTCAGGAAGCAGAAGACGATCAGGACCGTCAGCAGGCCGCCGACGACGAGCGTGTTCCGGACGTCCTCGACCGACTCCCGGATCATGACAGACGCGTCCCGGACGAGGTCGATCTCCGTACCGGGAGGGAGCTCCGGGCGGAGCTTGTCGATCTCCCGCTTCACGGCGTCGACGACGCCGACCGTGTTCGCCTTCGACTGCTTCAGGACCTCGAGGGCGACGGCAGGGACGCCGTTCACGAGGGCGAGGGAGCGCGCCTCCTCGACGCCGTCCACGACCTCCGCGACCTCCCCCAGCGTGACGGGATGGCCGCCACGGCTGCCGATGACCATCGTTTCGAAGCCGGGGACGAGGGCCGGCTTGCCGGAGATCCGGACCGGGATCTCGCTCCCCCGGCGGTTCAGGCGGCCAAGAGGCGTGTTCACGTTCTCGGCCGAGAGGCCGGCGATCACCTCGTCGACGCCCATCCCCATCGCCTCGATCCGCGCGGGATCGATGAGGACGTTGA
This sequence comes from uncultured Acidobacteriota bacterium, assembly GCA_963721385.1. Classification (GTDB taxonomy): domain Bacteria; phylum Acidobacteriota; class Thermoanaerobaculia; order UBA5066; family UBA5066; genus DAOMFB01. The sequence continues at coordinate 8,594 of CAVRJB010000016.1, read as the reverse complement.
CCTCGCGTTTCGAGGCTCCGACGAGGCGGACCTTCCCGACGCCCGAGACGTTCTCGAGCCGCCGCTTCACCTTCCGGTCGACGAGCGTGGTCAGGTCGCGGGGCGAGAGCGTCCCGGAGCGAACAGCCAGCGCGACGACCGGCATCCCGCCGATGTCCATCTTCTGGATGACCGGCTCCTTGATCTGCTCCGGAAGCTCGCGGCGGATCGCGTTGATCTTGGCCCGGACCTCCTGCGACGCGTCGTTGATCCGGACGTGGAGCTCGAACTCGACCATCACGGAGGAGAGGCTCTCCCGCGAGGTCGAGTAGACGTGCCGGACGCCCGAGATCGGGTTCACCGCTTCCTCGATCCGCTTCGTCACCTCGCGCTCGACCGCCTCCGGCGACGCTCCCGGGTACTCGGTCGTGACGGTCAGGATCGGGAGCTCGACGTCCGGCATCATGTCGATCGCGAGCCGCCGGTAGGAAAAGAGCCCCAGCGTCAGGAGGGCGAGCATCAGGACGGTCGCGAAGACCGGCCGCTTGATGGAGAGGTTCGAGAGGAACATCGATCAGGCCTTCGTCGGCGCGACGACCGTCACCCGGTCGCCGTCCGAGAGGTTGAAGCCGCCGCGCGTCACGACCCGCTCGCCGGCGGAGAGCCCAGAGGCGACCTCGACGTCGTCGCCCGCCACCGCCCCGGTGGCGATCTTCCGGCGGGCGGCCTTTTCCCCGTCCACGACGAAGACGACCGCCGACTTCGTGGCAAGGTCCCACGTGACGAGGGCGGTCCGCGGCACGCGGAGAACGCCCTTCCGCTCCCCCGTCACGATCTCCCCCTTCGCGAAGAGGCCCGACTTCAGCGCCTCGTCGGCGTTGTCGACCACGGCCACCACCTTCACCGCCCGGCTCGACTCGTCGGCCGCCGGGTTGATGAACGAGACCTTTCCGGTGAACGTCCGGCCGGGAACCGCGTCCGTCGCGAACGAGAGGGGCTGCCCGAGCCTCACCTGAGAGATCCGGGACGAGGGGACCGTCGCCGTCAGCTCGAGCCTCCGGTTGTCGACGATCCGGAACATCGGTTTCGGCGACCCCATGTTCTCGACGAAATCACCCGGATTGACCGTCCGGCTGGCGACCACGCCGTCGAGCGGGGAGCGGATCATCGTCTTCTCGAGCTTCGTCTCCGCGATCTGTTTCTGCGCCCTCGCGGCCTCGAGCTGGGCTTCGGCCGCTTCGGCCGCTGTCTTCGCGTCATCGAGGGTCAATTGCGTGGCGAGGCCCGCCTCTTTCAGCTTCTCGCTCCGCTCCCGCTCGCGCCGCGCGCGGCTCGCCGCCACCTCGGCGGAAAGGAAACTCGCTCGCGCCGCCTGGACGGTCGCCTCGGCCTCGCGCGCGTCGAACCGGCAGAGCGGCGTCCCCTTCGACACGCGGACCCATTCCGTCACGAAGACCTCGGAGACCGTCCCGCTGTACTCGCTCTTCACCTCCGCCTGGAACTTCGGGGCGAGCGTCCCGACGACCTCGATCGCCTCCTTCAGCTCCCCGGAGACGACCGGAGACGCTTCGACGGCCACGGACGGTTTCGCGGACGCCGCCGTGCCGTTTGCGCCGCGCGAGCAGCCCGGGGCGAAGGGCAGCAGGAGCAGGAGGACGGGAGCCAGGAGCCGTCGCGACCGTTTCATCGGCAGGATCCTCCGCGCCGGGGAGCGGACGCCCCGGAAAGGACGAGGTCGAGAACCTTCGCGAGCCCCTCCCGGCCGGGCGAATGGTCGGGATGCGCGAGGTGAAAGTCCATGGCAAAGCTGAGAGCGCCGAGGACGGCGAAGGAGAGATCCGGGCCCGCCGCCCTTCGAAACTCGCCCCGCGCGATCCCCTCGTCCGCGAGCCCCGAGAACGCGGCCATCAGGGGCTGGTAAAGGGACTCGACGTCGTATTCCGGCGTCCCCTGCGGCGGACCCCAGAAGACCGCGTTCAGGAAACGGACGGCGGCCGTGTTCTCCGAGAAGGCGTCGTAGATGTCGAGAGCGAGGCGGCGGAACCTCTCCCGCGCCGTTCCTCCGCCGGTGGCGTGGTTCGCCACCGTCTCGACGAGCGTCCGCTCCAGGCGGCGCATGATCTCGAGATAGAGCCCTTCCTTGCTCCCGAAGTGGTAATAGAGGACTGGCTTCGAGACGCCGGCGGCCTCGACGATCTCGCGGACCGAGGTCGCGGAGTAGCCGCGGCCGGTGAAGAGCTCGACCGCGACCTCCACGAGGCGCTCCCGGATATTGGGGTCGTGGTGCCGGAGGGCCCGTCCGGCGCCGGCTGCCGCCTGCGTCTGCACGAAAACCGCCTACCTACCGGTAGGTAATCTGCCCTCCGGAACCGGGGCTGTCATGGTCCCTTCGCATCAGGCGGGTCGGGCGGCGCACTGCCTCGCGTCTCACCAGGCCAGGATCATCTGCATCTGGAAAACCGTCGACGGGCCGGGGTCCGGGTTGAACGCGGCGTTCCAGACGACCTGCAAGTCGGGCTGCAGCCGCATCATGGGCGTGAGCTGCAGCGTGTAGAAGGTCTCGAGAATCGTACTCGTTCCGGTGGTAGACGGTCGCCATCGTCGCCGACGGCCGGCTCCAGACGTAGCCGACGCCGAGGACGATCGTTTCGGAGCCGCGGAACGAGTCCCACGGCCCTGAGCGGTCGCCTGCAGCACGAACCCGGTCCCGACCTGCGCAGAGGCGCCGGCGGATACGGCCGGGCCGCCGACCCCGAATCGCCCGAACCAGCCGAACGGCGACTTCTTCCCGAGCTGCTGCTGGAGGTTGAGACAGAGCCCTCCCTGCGTCACGCCGCCCGTCGCCGCGAGAAACGGCTGGAGCCGGTAGACGCCCGGACCCAGGCCGAGGAAGTCGTCGGGCGCGTACCCGACCTCCGAGATGGTGGACCAGGTCTGCCAGGTGAAGTCTGGTCCAGGGCGCCGTCTGGGGGACGCTGTTTCCCGCCGAGAGGCCGAGCATTGCGTACCAGTCGTGGCGCGGCTGCCACTGGACGTTCAGGCCGAAGGCGTAGTTGGGAAGAGGCATCACCATCGTGTCGATGAGGGCCGAATTCAGGAACTGCCCGCGTCCCGTGTTCGCGTAGGCATTCCCGTCGAGGTAGTTTCCCTGGCTGACCATTCCGGCGAGGAGGACGATCTCTCCGTTCCTCAACGACTGCTGCCAGGCCAGCTCCGGGATCGCGAAGCCGTTGCGGAAGTGCCAGAGCCCGGTGGGATCGGTGACGGTTTCGAGGCTCGTCCGGGCGCTCCTGGTCGAAAACCCGCCGAGCCGAGACCGGTCTTCGGCCCGCCTGCAGCGCTGATCCAGCCCGCGCTCCCGGCGGAACGGTCGCCGTAGACCGCCCACTTCGCCACGAAGTCCAAGGTGTAGAAGCCGAGGCTCGTCGCGCCCGTCGTCGCCCCGCCCATGGCGCCGTACACGATCGCCTGGCTCAATGAGTAGCGGAAGCCGCCTTCGCTCAGTCGGTACTTTCCCTGCTGCACGACCGACTCGAGGGGCGCCACCTCGAAAAGGGGGCCGGGGCGGACCGCCGTGTTCCCCTGCTCATCCTGACCGGCCAGGTACGAACCGAGCTTCGGCTCTGCCGCCGGGAAGAGCTCGAAGCCGGCCTTCCGCGCGGCGTCCAGCCGCTGTTCGACCTCCGCCGGCTGATGCGCGCCCGAGGCCGGTCCCGGCACCTGCTTCCCGAGCCCAATGTCCGAAGGGGGAAGGAGGCCCTTCGGCAGGCTGCTCGCCGGCACCGAGACGAGCTTTCCGAAGACGTCGACCAGATGAAACTGTTCCTCCGCAGGCGGCCCGGCGGGCTCCCCGGCTGACTTCCCGTCGTCAGCGAAGGCGAGCGCCGACGGCGCCATCGTGACGACGGCGAGAATCAGAAACGCCGCGAGCTTCCTCACCTCGGGACTACCCTTCGTGGTTTTCGAAGGACTCCCACTCGTCGTCGGTCCACCACTCCCGCTCGAGGCCGCCGCACGTCGTCCCGTACGACGGGCAGATGACGCACCCTTCGCCCCGGAGCGCCGCCGGGTCGTGCACCGGCGGGTAGATCGCCGCGAGCCGCTCTCCCTCGGCCCGCGCGGCCAGCTCTTCGACCGTCGCGGCCCGACCTTCGAGCTCGTGGACCCCCGCCCGGCGAAGCCGCTCCTCGCCCTCGGGGAGCAGGACGGAGTTCTCGACGTCGATGTGGAGCAGCAGAGCGTGCGCGTATCGCGTTGCGAGTTCGAGGACCGCGTCTTCGGTCCTCTCGTCCCCAGCTCCCCCGAGAGCCGCGGCGCCAGCTCGGCGAGCGTCGCCGCCATCCGGTGGTGCTGGTCCCGGATCGAGAAGAGAGGACCGGAATCGGGCGGCAGTTCGAGGTGCGTCTCGAGCGCCGGGAAGAGCGTGTCCTCCTCGCGGGCGTGGTGGTAATCGCCGGCGAAAAGCCGGAAGAAGCGGAGGAAGCCCTCGGCGTCCCCGGGCCCGGCCTCGCCATTCGTCCGGCGCTCCGCGTAGGTCCGGAGCGAGCCGAGGACCCTCTCGATGACCTCGTGCTCCGCCCGGAGCTCGTCGATCAGACGCACGCGGACCGGGCTCCCCCGCTTACTTCGCCGTCTGGAGCTGAGCGAGGTCGACGAGGACGTCGTCGCTGTGCGTCGCCGGATTCACCTTCACGTAGACCTTCCGGACGACCCCTGCGGGGTCGATCAGGAACGTGTTCCGTGCCGCGTACTCCTTGTCCTGACCTGCGTCAGGCCGAGCCGTAGCTCTTCGTGACGGCCGCGTCGGGGTCGGAGAGGAGCTTGAAGCTCAACCCTTCCTTCGTGCAGAAGCCTTTGTGGGAGTCGACCGAGTCGAGGCTGACGCCGAGGATCACGGCGTTTGCCTTCTCGTACTTCGCGAGGTCGCGCTGGAAGTTGTGCGCCTCGACCGTGCAGCCCGACGTGAAGTCCTTCGGGTAGAAGTAGAGGACGACCCATTTCCCCTTGTTCTGGGCGAGCGAGACCGCCGAGCCCTCCTGGCTGTTGAGGGTGAAGGCGGGCGCCTTCTCGCCGGCGGCGGGAATGTCGGCGGCGATCGCGGCGCCCCCGCACGAGACAGCGGCGAGAACGGAGCAGGCTGGCTTTCTTCATGGCCCAAGGCTATCAGGTCGCGCCGGCCTGACGCCCGGCACGTCGAGGGAACGCCGTGCCCGGTCAGCCCAGCTCGGCCGCGAGCTTTCCCACCAGCGCGACGTACTTCTTCATGGCGTCGTCCTTCGACGTCCCCTTGCGCCCGGCCCACGCGTCGAACTTGGCCCGCCCCTTCAGGTCGAGAAAGCCCGGACGCGAGCCCGAGACGTCTCCCTCGGTCGCCTGCTTGTAGAGGCCGTAGAGGTCGAGCAGCTGGTCGTTCGAGGGCCGCTCCTTCAGCTTCTCCACCCGCCCCTTCGCTTCCTTGAACTGCTCCGCCAGCGGCTTTTCCTTCTTCGTCGCCATGCCTCGTCTCCTTGCCGCGCACTTTAGAGCGAATGGTCCCCATCCGCCAGGCCGTCCCCGGCGACTAACATTCCCGTTCCGATGGCCACGGCCGCCCACGAACCGGCGTTCGTCTCGCTTCACCGTACCGGCGAGCTGAGGGCGCGGGCCGCCCGGGCGTGGGAGCGACTCGCCGACTGCGACCTCTGCGCCCGGTACTGTCATTGCGACCGACTGAAGGGGATCTCCGGGAGCCGTCTGCCGGACCGGCGAGAAGGCCCGCGTCCACGGATTCGGCCCGCACCACGGCGAGGAGGACCCGCTCCGCGGGACGCGCGGGTCGGGGACGATCTTCTTCTCGTGGTGCAACCTTCGCTGCGACTTCTGCCAGAACTGGACGATCAGCCAGAGAGGGGACGGCGCCGAGGTCTCCCCGGAAGAGCTGGCGGCGCAGATGCTGGAGCTCCAGGACGCCGGCTGCCACAACGTCAATCTCGTTTCGCCGAGCCACGTCGTGGCCCAGCTCCTCGCCGCCCTCGAGATTGCGGCGGGGCGCGGGCTCGCGATTCCCGTGGTCTTCAACACCGGCGGGTACGACAGCCTCGAAGCGCTCCGGCTTCTCGACGGTGTCGTCGACATCTACATGCCCGACATGAAGTACGCCGACCCGGCCGTCGCCCGCTGCTATTCGCACGTCCCCGACTACCCGGAGGTGAATCAGGCGGCGGTGAAGGAGATGCACCGCCAGGTGGGCGACCTCGTCGTCGACGACGACGGGATCGCCGTCCGCGGCCTCCTCGTCCGCCACCTCGTCCTGCCGAACGGCCTTGCCGGGACGGAGAAGGTCCTCGAGTTCCTCGCCCGCGAGATCTCGACGAACACCTACGTGAACCTCATGGACCAGTACCACCCCAGCTACAGGGCGGATGGGATCGAGCCGCTCTCCCGCCCGCTCAGGCGTTCGGAGTGGAACGAGGCGGTGGTTCTCGCCGAGCGATGCGGTCTCTGGCGGCTCACCCGCCCCGACCGTCGCCGCCCGGCGCCGGTCCCGAGCGGCTGAGTCCCTCGGCGCCCCTCGCTCACGCCGGGTCTGCCGACGATGCCTTATCGTCGCGCTCGTGGAGCGAAAGTCGGCCTCGGGCTCGGTCTCCTTCTTCTCCGCTGGGCGTCGTCGCGGCCTACCTGCCGGCTCTTCAGGCGGGGTTCGTCTGGAACGACGACACCTACCTGACCGAGAACCCGACGCTCGACCGGCCTGACGCGCTCTCCCTGATCTGGACCGAGCCGAAGGCGAGCGAGCAGTACTACCCGCTCGTCTTCACGACGTTCTGGTTCGAGAAGCACCTCTGGGGCCTGAATCCTTTCGGCTACCACCTCGTCAACGTCCTCCTCCACGCCGGATCGGCTCTGCTTCTCTGGGCGTTTCTGCGTCGGCTCGGCCTCCCCGCAGCCTGGCTCGCCGCAGCCCTCTTCGCCCTCCATCCGATGTGCGTGGAATCGGTCGCCTGGGTCACCGAGCGGAAGAACACGCTGTCTCTCTTCCTCTCGCTTCTCGCGATGCACGCCTTTCTCGCCTCCCGCGACGCACGCGCGGCCGCGGCCGAGCCGCCGAAGAAGAGGAAGGCGCGCGTCGAGGTCCCGTGGCACCGCCGCCCGGCGGCGCTCTACGCCGGAGCGCTCGCCGCCTTCACGCTCGCCCTCTTCGCCAAGACGACCGCGAGCGTCGTCCCGGCCGTCCTTCTCGTTCTGGTCTGGTGGCGGAAGGGGCGGATCGCCGCGTCCGACGTCAGGCCGCTCGTCCCTTTCTTCGCCGTCGGCGCGGCGCTCGCGTTCCACACGGCGTGGCTCGAAAAGACGATGGTCCGCGCGACGGGCGACGACTGGTCGCTCGGGATCCCCGGCAGGCTCGTCCTCGCGGGAAAGGTCGTCACCTTCTATGCCCGCCAGTTCCTCTTCCCCCGCGACATCGTCTTCATCTATCCGCGCTGGGCGATCGACCCGCACGTGCTCTCGCAGTGGCTGCCCGCGATCGGGGCGCTCGCCCTCCTCGGCGCGGCCTGGGCGCTCCGCGGGCGGGTCGGACGCGGGCCGCTGACGGTTCTACTCCTGTTCGGAGGCGTCCTCGTCCCCGCGATGGGTTTCTTCAACGTCTACTCCATGCGCTACTCGTTCGTCGCCGACCACTTCGCCTACCAGGCGGTGGCCATCGCCGCGGCGGGCGTCGTCTGCGGCGCGGCCTCGCTCCTGCCAGCGTCGAAGCCGGGTGTGAAACGGGCCGGCGCGGGGGCGTTGGCCGCGGTAGTCCTTCTCTCCGGGGTGGCCTCGTTCCGTCAGGCCCACGCCTTCGAGAACGCCGAGACGCTCTGGCGTCACACGCTCGCAAAGAACCCCGACTGCTTCATGTGCCATACGAACTACGGCTTCTGGCTGTCGGGACAGGGGCGCGGCGACGAGGCCGTCGGCCACTTCGAGCAGTCGCTCCGGATCCGGCCCGACAACGTGCCGACCCTCCTGAACCTGGCGAAGATCGAGGAGGACCGCGGCCGCTTCGACGCCGCCGCCGGCCGGCTCCGCGCGGCGCTCGCTCTCGACGCGGCCGACACGACGGTCCTCATCAACCTCGGAACGGTTGAGACGAAGGGCGGGCGCCTCGACGAGGCGGTCGCGACGTACCGGGAGGCCCTCCGCCTCGGCTCCCCCGCCGACTACCTCGCACACAACGGCCTCGCCGTCGCGCTCGCCCGAAAGGGGGATCTCTCCGGCGCCGTCGATGAATTCCAGGCCGCGCTCCGCGCGAACCCGGACTACGCTCCCGCCCGTGCGAACCTCGAGAAGCTCCTCGCCGCCGCCGGCGCGCGGAAGTGAGCCGCGCGGCGAGCCTCAGCGCGGCGGCAGGTCGATCAGGACGACGTCGGAGTTCTCGCGGTAGCGGTCGAAGAGGATCTGCTTGCCGTCCGGGGAGATGTCGAAACTCTTTGTGTCGAAGCCCGGACGTAATTTCGTGAGCTGCCGCTGCTGACCGGTCGCGAGGTCCAGCAACCAGAAGTCCAGATTCCGGTAATGACCCCGGATCAGCGCCAGCGCCTTGCCGCCTGGTAGAAACCGATAGCGATTGCCTCCGGCCGCGACCGTGACCTCCG
>CAVRJB010000015.1:0-11103 GCA_963721385.1 uncultured Acidobacteriota bacterium | reverse complement strand
TGCTCCTTCTGCAACCGCACTCGGGGTTGGTTCGCCGCACCGGCTGAGCCGGTGGTGGATGGTGAATCGTATGTATAGCCGCGTCCTTTTCGCGACGGACCTCTCCGAAGCGTCCGACCTTGCCCTCGACTGCGTGGCCGGCTGGAAGGGACTGGGGTTGTCCAAGGTGACTGTCGCGCACGTGCACGCGATCCACTACGTAGGCGGGGCGGCGGGACTCGAGGACCGGCTGCGTTCCGACCACGCTCCGAAGCTCGAGCGCCAGGCACAGCGCGTGCGCGACGCCGGGGTGTCGGCGTCGTGGAGGCTCGAGTTCGGCGTGCCCTACCTCGACATCGATCGCATCGCCCGCGAGGAAGGCGCCGAAGTCGTGGTGCTCGGCTCGCACGGCGCATCCTGGATCAAGGAGGTCTGGCTCGGTTCGATAGCGGACGCGATCCTCCGCCACGTCACGCTGCCAGTGATGGTGATCAAGGTGAACCGGCTCCTGGCCCTGCCCCGCGAGCAGTGCAGCGAGTTCTGCGACTCGCTCTTCGGCAAGGTTCTCGTTGCCACGGACTTCTCCCTCGGGAGCGGAGCCGCCGTGAAGTTCGCCGGGAGTTTGGCGCGACGTGCTGCAGGAGACCTGCACCTCGTGCACATCCAGGAGAAGAGTCGGATCTTCCCCCACCTCGCGAACCGGCTCGACGAGTTCAACCGCGAGGACACACGGAGGCTCGAGGCGCTCGCGGCGGAGCTCCGCAACGAAGGCGCCCGCAAAGTGACAACCGAGATCCGGACCGACCACGCGGTTCTCGGCCTCCTCGCGACGATCGAGGAGTGGCAGCCGCGCCTCGTCGTGGTCGGCCGCTACGGGCGGGGCCGGGAGGGCCGCCGGCTGATTGGCTCCACGTCGCATGACGTGGCGCGGGAGAGCCCGGCGCCCGTCCTTGTGGTTCCGGAGGGTTAGGGAGATGCCTGTCTACGAGTTCGTTTGTGAGGATTGCGGGAAAACGATGGAGGTCTGGGCGACGATCGAGGAACTCTCCCGGGGGCTCGAGCCCGTATGCGAGTGCTGCGGCTCGCGTCGGCTCACCCGGAAGCTCAGCGCGCCAAGCCTCGGTTCCAGTGTCCCTTCCCGGCCGGCCCGACAAGGGGGATGCGACACCGGGGGCGGAAGGAGCTGCTGTGGCTGAGACCCTCGACCCTCGTACCACAGAGCTGGTGGGAATCGCCGCCGCGATCGCGGGCCACTGCCAGCCCTGCTTCGACTTCCACCACAAGAAGGCGCTCGACCTCGGCGTGAGCCCGGACGAAATCCGGGCGGCCGTCAACCTCGCCCGGGCCGTCCGCACCACCGGGAACCGCCACATGGACGACCACGCGAACCACCGGATGACGTCCCCTGTTTCGGCGCCCTGACTCTTAAGGATCGAGGAGGTTCCGTGCCCCGAATCGACGTTTACGACCCCCCGATGTGTTGCTCGACCGGCGTGTGCGGACCCGTTGTCGACCCGGTCCTTCCGCGTTTTGCCGGCGACCTCGCCTGGCTCGGCCAGAACGGTGTCGAGGTCGCACGCTACAACCTCGCGCAGGAGCCGCTGGCCTTCACGCTGAGCCCGATCGTGCTGGAGGTCCTGAAAGGGCCCGGTCCCGATGCGCTCCCCGTCGTCCTCGTGGACGGGGTGCTCGCCAGCCAGGGCCGGTACCCCTCGCGCGAGGAGCTGGCGGCCTGGACCGGCCTCGCATACGCGGCGACGGAGACCGCGCCGTCCTCGCTCTCTCTCCCGACAACGTCCTGCTGCGACCCGGACAATGGCTCGAGCTGCTGCTGACGTCGGCGCCGCACGCCTGGGGCGGCTCGGGTTCCTCGAGGCGCCAACCCGCTTCCTTCTCTTCACCGGGAAAGGGGGCGTCGGCAAGACATCGCTCGCCTGCGCGAGCGCGGTGGCGCTGGCCGACCGCGGCGCCCGGGTGCTCCTCGTCAGCACCGACCCCGCCTCGAACCTCGACGAGGTCCTCGGCGTCCGCCTCTCCGGCGAGCCCCGGCCGGTCCCTGGCGTCCCGCGGCTCCACGCGTTCAACATCGACCCCGAAGCCGCCGCGAAGGCGTACCGCGAGAGGGCCGTCGGCCCGTACCGCTCCGTCCTTCCGGAGGCGGCCGTCGCGCAGATGGAAGAGCAGCTCTCGGGCGCTTGCACCGTCGAAATCGCCGCCTTCGATGAGTTCGCGCGTCTCCTCGGCGATTCCGACGCCGCCGCGTACGACCATGTGATCCTCGACACCGCCCCGACCGGGCACACACTGAGGCTTCTCGCGCTCCCGTCCGCCTGGGAGGGTTTCCTCGGGACAAACCAAACGGGGAGCACCTGCATCGGCCCCCTGTCGGCTCTTGGCGGGCAGCGCGCCCTCTACGCCTCGGCCGTGGCAGCGCTGCGAGGACGCGGCCCGAACGTCGGTCGTCCTCGTCACCCGTCCCGAGGCGAGCGCAATCGCCGAGGCGGCGCGGACGAGCAGCGAACTCCTCGCGCTTGGGATCGTCGGGTCAGCGCCTCGTGGTGAACGGCGTCTTCCGCCCGTCTGTGGACCGGGACTCGCTCGCGTCCGCCTATGCCCTGCAGAGCGCACGAGCGCTCGACGTGCTCCCCGAGAGCCTTCGGGGACTGCGGCGGGACGAGGTGCCTCTCGTCGGTCACGACCTCGTCGGAGTCGAGGCCCTGAGGTCCCTCGCTTCGGAAGCTCCGCCCGTCTCGATCCCCGGCAACGCTGTGTCCGCGCCTTTTCCTCCGCTCCCGGGCCGGGGTCTCGCGAACCTCGTCGATGAGCTCGTCCAATCGGGGCACGGCCTCGTCATGGTGATGGGCAAGGGGGGAGTGGGGAAGACGACCGTCGCGGCCGCCGTGGCCGTCGAGCTGGCGCGGCGCGGCCGGAAGGTCCACCTCACGACGACCGACCCGGCCGCCCACGTCCTCTCCACGGTCGGAGATGGCATGGACGGGCTCCGGGTCAGCCGCATCGACCCGGTCGCAGCGACGGAGGCCTACGTCGAGCACGTCCTCGAGACGTCGGGCGCCGGCCTCGACGCCGACGCCCGCGCGCTTCTCGAGGAGGACCTCCGCTCGCCCTGCACGCAGGAGATCGCCGTCTTCCAGGCGTTCTCCCGGACGGTGGCCGAGGCGAAGCGAGGCTTCGTCGTCCTCGACACCGCTCCGACGGGCCACACGCTGCTCCTCCTCGACGCGACCGGCTCCTACCATCGGGACGTCATGCGGACCACGTCGAAGGGACCTGGGCGCGTCATCACGCCCCTGATGCGCCTGCAGGACCCCGCGTACACGAAGGTGCTCGTCGTCGCCCTTCCCGAGACGACCCCCGTCCACGAGGCCGAGCGGCTCCAGGCCGATCTTCGGCGCGCGGGGATCGAGCCGTGGGCCTGGGTCCTCAATCGGAGCCTCGCGGCGGCCGATACCTCGGATCCGGTCTTGCGTGCGCGCGCCGCCCTCGAGCTTGCCCACATCGAGCGCGTTCGCCGCGAGATCGCTTCTCGCGTCACGGTCCTCCCCTGGGTCACCGAGCCGCCCGTTGGCCCCGATCGACTGCACGCGTTCGCGTCCGGCGGCACACACCCAACGAAAGACGTCTCCGGTGCCGTCTCTCCAGCCTCTACAGGAGGACAGTCGTGAAGACGCCCGGCCTCCTCTTCCTCTGCGTCGCCAACTCGGCGCGAAGCCAGATGGCCGAGGGGCTCGCGCGGAAGCGCTTCGGCGACGAAGTAAACGTCCAGAGCGCGGGGTCTGAGCCGTCGCGCGTCAACCCGCTCGCCATCCGCGTGCTCGCCGAGATCGGGATCGACATCACACGCCACCGGTCGAAGTCCGTCGCGGAGATCGACCCGGCGACGGTGGACCTCGTCGTGACGCTTTGCGCGGAAGAGGTCTGCCCGGTCTTTCTGGGTAAGGCGCGGCGGCTCCACTGGCCGCTCCCCGACCCGGCAGCCGCGGAAGGGACTGGGGAGGAGCGGCTCGCGCGCTTTCGGGAGGTCCGGGACGAACTGATGCGCCGGATCGAAGCGCTGTCGTTGGCCTGAATCGGCTGCACGAGTGGGGGAAGCATGGAGAACCAGCGGCTGCGCGTCCTATTCGTCTGCACCAGCAACTCGGCCCGCTCGCAGATCGCCGAAGCGCTGCTTCGCCAGCTGTCGCGGGGCCGGATCGACGTCTTCAGCGCCGGGAGCTCCCCGCGGCCCGAAATCCACCCGATGGCGCGAGCGGGTCCTGCGCGACGTCTACGGGATCGACCTGTCGCACCCAGTATCCGAAGTCGTGGGACCGATACCTGAAGGAATCGTTCGACTTCATCATCACGGTCTGCGATCGCGCCGCGGAGTCCTGTCCGGTCTTTCCGGGCGACCCGGAGAGGATCCGCTGGAGCTTTCCCGACCCGGCAGAGGTCACCGGGAGCGAGGAACAGAAGCGGCGTGCCTTCGAGCGGACCGCGAGCGAGATTGCCAGCCGGCTGCGAATCTGGCTGTCGCTTCCCCGGCTTCGAGCCGCGCTCCAGGACGAATAGCGGGGTGGCCGCTGCCCGGCGGTCTCATGCCGGGCTCCGGAAGCTCCTCCAGTGATGCAGGCGAATCATGGCTGCGCGCTGGTATGCCAACTACATTTCGATAGGTGACGAAATGACGGAATCACGACTCTCCGCCGCCACGGCCGCCGCCAAGGCCATGGGACACCCGGCCCGGCTGCGCGTCCTCGCGATGCTCTCCGGCGGGCCGCTCTGCGTCTGCCAGCTGACGGCGGTCCTCGGGGCCGCTGCCTCGACCGTCTCCGAGCACCTGCGCGAGCTGAAGCGCGCGGGTCTCGTCGTCGAGGAGAGAAACGGCAAGTTCGTTTCGTACCGGGTGGCGCCCTCCCGCGACGCGACCCGATGGCTGCAGGCGGCCCGGGCGAACCTCGCCGGCGATCCGGTTGCGGACGCAGACGCGGCGCTCGTCGGCCGGCTGCGGCAGATCCCTGTCGAGGAGTTTGCGGCATCGGGGCACCGGCTTCCGGCGGCGCCGGTAGCCGGAACACGACGGTCCCTGGGGCGGGAAGCATGAGCCGGGAAGGATCAAGAGGAGAGTAGCCATGAAGGTCAAGGTTCTCATCTGTAACTGCAAGGGGCTCTGCGCGTCGTTCAAGAACGCGGACATGAACACGCTGCCGTTCGAGCTCGAGTCGGAGTTGGACATCCAGTACAGCGTTCTCCACCCCCAGCTTTGCGGGCAGGGGGGCAATGCCGTGCTCACGGAACTGCTGCGCGAGGCTGCGTCGGACCCCGAGACCTACGTGGTGGCAGGGGCCTGCGCCCCGGAGGCGCAGTACAAGCTCTTCAAGAAGGTCATGCGCGAGGCCGGCTTCGACGAAAAGCGCTTCCTGCCCGTGGACATCCGCGGGACCGACAACGACGGCATCGTGAAGCGCCTCAAGGACAGAGTCGAAGCGCTCGACCTGGAACGCTCGGGCGCGACCGCGTGAGCCGGAATCCGACGCCGCGTATCCCGGCTGACAGGCGCGAGCCATGGATGTAGAAATCCCGCGGCACCAGGTCGCCTGGTTCCCAACGATCGACTACGGCCTTTGTACGGAGGACCGGGCGTGCCTCGACTTCTGCCACAGCGACGTCTTTCGCTGGAATGAGGTCGAGGCCCGCGTCGACGTCGTCAACCGCGACAACTGTGTCCTGGGATGCACGAGCTGCGCCCAGATTTGTCCGGTCGAAGCCATCTCGTTCCCGGACAAGGAGGAGCTGCGCCTGACCCTTCGGCGCCTGCGCGCGGAAGTCCGCCAGAAGCAGGATTCCTCCGAAAGGATTCAGTCATGAGCATTCGATTCCCTGCAGGGCTCCGGTTCCTGGCCGCGCTGGCAACGCTCGCAATTGCCGCTGCTGCGCTGGCAGCACCGTCTCAGGCGCCGCCCGTCCCCGCGTTGAGCCCGGCCGACCTGGATGCGGCCCTGAAAGCCGGTGTTCCGCTGATCGTCGAGTTCGGCGGAGAGCACTGCATCCCGTGCATGAACATGCAGCCGGTCCTGAAGGATCTTCAGGCCCTTCTCGGCAAGCGGGCGCGCGTCGTCAATTTCTGGATTCAGCCGAATCCGGAGGTGGCCGGCCGGCACCGGATCATGGTGATGCCGACCCAAGTCATGTTCGACGCCCAGGGGCGGGAGATCTTCCGGCACATGGGGTACTTCCCAAGGTCCGAGTTCGAAAAGGTGCTGAGGGAAAAGGGTCTCCTCTGATGGAGGAGCTCCTCGGGCGGCTGGCCTCGCAGGCGGCTGCCGCGCCGCCGGTCCTGATGCTCGGTCTCGTGTTCCTGGCCGGCGTCGTCTCGTCGGCGAGCCCGTGCGTCCTAGCGGCCGTGCCGCTCGTCGTGGCGACGGTGGGCGGAACGGCGACGAGTCGACGCCGCACTCTGACGTTGACCCTGGCGTTCGTCACGGGACTGGCCGTCTGCTTTACGGTTCTGGGGGCCGCCGCAGCCCTGACGGGAACCCTTTTCGGAAGCCTGGGGATGTCGTGGCGGATTCTTCTTTCCGCCCTCTTGATCGCGTTCGGGCTCCACCTGTCGGGTCTCGTGAGAATTCCGATGCCGAACTTCGACCCCGCGCGGTTCCGCGCCGGAGGCGTGGCGGGCGCCTTCGCCCTCGGAGCGTTGACGGGGACGCTGTCGTCTCCGTGCGCGACGCCGATCCTCGTCGCGATCCTCTCTCTCGTCGCCTTTGAGAAGAAGGTCCTCTGGGGAACGACGCTTCTCCTCTCGTACGCGATCGGTCACGTCGTTCTTCTTTTCGTCGCCGGAACCGTCACCGGATTCGTCACGGTATGGGCTGGCAGTCGCGCGTCCGTCTGGGCCGAACGGCTTCATCGGGGCTTCGGCCTGCTGATGCTGGCCACCGGTCTTGCTGTCGCCGCCGCGGCGCTTCTGCCGCTCCTGTCCGCCTGAACCCGAATCAGAAGCGAGGAGATCGCTCGTGGAACAGACACTAAAGACGAAGATCGAAATCCTCGGCCCGGGCTGCACCCGGTGCAAGGAAACCTACCGCGTCGTCCAGACCCTCGTCGAGACCGAGCGGCTGCCGTTCGACGTCGTCAAGGTCGAATCCGATCGAGCGGATGGTCGAGCTGGGCCTGATGGCGACGCCGGGGGTCGCCATCGACGGCAGGCTCGTCATCTACGGTCGGATCCCGAAGGCCGACGAGATGCGGACGATTCTGGCGCATGCCTGACGGAGATGGCAGCCTGACGCTATCGATCCGGGAGGAGTCGCCGCCGGCTCCCGCCGCGGCGTCTCCAGACCTCTCGTCCAGGCGCCCTCTGTTCGAACTGCGGCGGTTGTCGGCCTGGGCGCCGTGGCCTGCTGGCTCGCGCTCTACTTCAACCTGAGCCGGATGGCGCGGTGGTTCACGTACACGCTGCTGGGCCTTCCCGCCGGGGCCCACTTTTCCTCCGCCGTCGAGTTTCTCGTCTTCGAAGTCCCGAAGGTCCTGCTCCTTCTGACCGCTGTGGTCTTCGCGGTCGGCATCGTCCGCTCCTACTTCACCCCGGAGAGAACGCGGCGGATTCTGGCGGGCACGCGCGAGTCGGTCGGCACGGTACTGGCGGCCCTGCTCGGCGTCGTGACGCCGTTCTGCTCCTGCTCGGCAGTTCCCCTCTTCCTCGGGTTTGTGACGGCGGGGGTTCCGCTGGGCGTCACGTTTTCATTCCTGATCTCGGCGCCCATGGTGAACGAGGTGGCTCTCGTGCTTCTGTTCGGACTCTTCGGCTGGAAGGTGGCCGCTCATCTACATGACGACAGGCCTCGCTCATCGCGATGGCGTCCGGCTGGACGATCGGGCGGCTCGGAATGGAAGACCAACTCGAGTCCTGGGTCCGGCAGGTCCGAGCGCGACAACGGCGCCGAGCCCGACCGTGGCCCTCGGCTGGTGGGACCGGGCTTCGGTTCGGGCTCGAGGCGCTTCGCGACATCGTCGGGAAAGTCTGGCTCTACGTCGTCGCAGGCATCGCGGTCGGTGCCGCCATCCACGGTTGGGTCCCGACCAACTTCATGGCGTCTTTCATGGGCAAGGACGTCTGGTGGGCGGTACCGGTGGTCGTCCTGATCGGTATCCCGATGTACTCGAACGCCGCCGGCATCATTCCCGTCGTGCAGGCGCTGCTGGAGAAAGGCGCTGCCCTCGGCACCGTTCTGGCGTTCATGATGTCGGTGATCAGCATTTCGACGCCGGAGATCATCATCCTGCGAAAGGTCCTGCGCCCCAGGCTGATCGCCGTCTTCGTCGGGGTCGTCACCGTCGGAATACTTCTCGTCGGATTCCTCTTCAACGCCATCCTGTAAGAACAACTGTCAAATGAAGCTCCCGGTTCGCCCGCTGATTCGCATCGCCCTCCTTCTCTTCGTCGCGGGGACATGCGCCACCCTCGTCGTCAAGGAAGTTCGCCGCGCGAGCGTCGCGAAGACTGGAACGATGGGCGCCGCTGTTCCGCCCGCGGCAACGTCTGGCGGGGCTCAAGTGGTCGTCACGTACTTCCACACGACGGTGCGGTGCGTCTCGTGCATCCGCATCGAGGACACGACGACGGCTTCGATCTCGGAGGCGTTTGCCCGGGAGATCGCTGAGGGCCGCCTGGTGTGGCGCGTTCTGAACACCGACGAGCCGTCAAACGGCCACTTCGTCGCCGACTACGGCCTCTTCACAAAGTCGGTGATCGTCTCCGACCAGCGCAGCGGGCGCGAGATCCGGTGGAAGAACCTCGATCAGGTCTGGCATCTCCTCGACGACCCCGCGGCCTTTCGGGCGTATGTCGAGCGGGAGGTCCGGGCCTTTCTGGAGAGCGCGTGAACGCGGAATGGATAACGGCAGTGGGCGGGGCGCTCTGGCTGGGTGTCCTGACGTCGGTCAGCCCGTGCCCTCTGGCGACGAACGTCGCCGCACTTTCATTCCTCGCGCGGCAGGTTGGCAACCCATCTCGCGCCCTGGCTTCTGCACTGACGTACACGGTCGGCCGCGCCTTGGCGTATACCGCCGTTGGCGCCGTTACGGTTCTCGGACTGCTCTCGGTACCTGGGCTCTCCCAGTTTCTTCAGCGGCACCTCAACCAGGTTCTCGGACCCCTCCTCGTGCTCGTCGGGATGCACCTTCTGGGCCTCGTCAACTTCGGCTTCTCCACCCGAGCGGGCAACGAATCGCTCCACCGGCAGATGGCCGAACGCGGCCCATGGGGGGCGCTTCTTCTCGGCATGCTCTTCGCGCTCTCGTTCTGCCCCGTTTCGGCCGCGCTGTTCTTCGGGAGCCTTCTCCCGCTGTCGATACGGTTCGGCTCTCGCGTCGTGCTCCCGGCTCTCTTCGGGGCCGGCACTGCCTTGCCGGTCGTCGTGATCGCCCTCGCAGGAGCATTCGGGGTGCAGGCGACGCGGCATGCCATGTCGCGGACGGCAGCGGTCGAACGCTGGGCACGCCCGGCGACGGGAGTTGTGTTGGTCGGCGTCGGCATCTATCTGTCGGTGCGGTTCGTCTTCCTTGCATGAGGAACTGAAAGAGATGAACACCAAAGCGCCCTCTATCGGATTCGTCGGTGGTGGCCGGATCACCGCCATCCTTCTTTCCGCCCTGGCCCGAAATCCTGGCGCGGCCGCGCGGGCCGTCGTGAGCGATCCCGATCCGGAGGTCCGGCGCCGGACTTCTGGCACGGTTCCCCGGGATGGCGGTTGGGCGCCGACAACAAGGAGCCTGCCCGACAGGACGTCGTTTTCCTGGCCCTCCATCCGCCCGGTCCTCCGGAAAGCGCTCCCCGAAATCGCCGGCGCCCTGACGATCTTCGGCGATCGTCGTGTCGCTCGCGCCCGTCGTGACCCTGGCGGAGCTGTCCCGCCTGCTCGGGGGATTCGGCCGCCTCGTGCGGATGATTCCCAACGCCCCTTCGCTCGTGGGCGACGGTTTCAACCCGACCACTTACAGCCCGGCCATCACCGGCCGCAGGACCGGGCATCTACTCGCCGGGATCTTCTCGGCCTTCGGGAGATATCCGGAGGTCGCGGAAGAGAAGCTCGAGGCTTACGCGGTGCTGACGGCCATGGGGCCGACGTACCTCTGGTTCCAGCTCGAGGTCCTTCGGTCGCTCGCCACCTCGTTCGGCCTGACCGCAGAGGAAGCCGAGACCGGTCTCGCCGCGATGGCCCACGGGGCGATACGTCTTCTCCTCGAGAGCGGACTCCCGTTCGCGGAGGTGGAGGACACGGTTCCCGTCAAACCCCTCGCCGACGATGCGCCGGCGATTGCGAACGCCTACCGTTCGCGTCTGGAGCCCCTATACCGGAAGCTGACAGGGAAGCCCAGCGCCTGATGCAACACGGTGAACAGAGTCAGGCGGCGGGCGGCGATGGGCGTCAGGAAGGGCCTCACCGGAGCGAGACGAGGACCTCGTTTCGCCGGAGGAACCAGGGCGTCCAGGGAGGGTTGTAACGGGCGTAGACGGTCGCCTCGCCGACGGGGACGAGGCCCTTCTCCTTCAGCTGCTCCCGGAGCCGCGCGGCGACCGCCTCGAACTTCCCGGCGCCCCAGGTGCCGGAGAAACGGACGGCGGCGACACGGCGAGTCGGGATCTCGCGGAGCCGGATCCGTTCGTCGTCGGGGACCGGCAGGCTCTTCATCGTCCATCGGGACGGCATCGTGAAACTGACGATCCATCCCTCGCCCTTCGGCTCGGCGCCGACCGGGGCCGTCATGTCGATCTTCGCCCCTGCCGTCTTCTCCGGCGCCGGCTCGGTGCCGACGGGCGCCGTCATGGCAATCTTCCGCCCGCCGTCGTTCCCGCCGAAGATGTAGCCCGCGAGGCGCCGGAAGCCCTCGTTCGAGACCTTCCCGAATTCTCCCGTGACCTCGGTCTCGGCCACGATCACGGGGGTGTAGAGGCGGACCTCGAACTCCCCGTAATCCTTCTCGACCCGGTATTTCGGCTCTTCGGTCGCCATCGCGGCCTCCGGCCGGGCGACGGCGAGCAGGAGGATCGCGGGGAGGAACGGTCGCCCGGACACGCCTCCCCTTACGCCGGGAACGGGGGGCGCGGTTTGCGGCGGGACGCTA
>CAVRJB010000014.1:0-11736 GCA_963721385.1 uncultured Acidobacteriota bacterium | reverse complement strand
TGCCCTTCTCCTATACCTGCAATCGTCACGATCAGTCTGCCGGAGCCGCCCCCGGCAGACTGTTCTCTCATTTCACTTAATAGGCAATCTTCACATTGGAAGATCGACTACTTGCATGCCGAAATAATACCATCGGCACGTTGGACGAAATCATTCAGAACGGTCTGAATATTGGCCTTATCACTCGTAGATGTGCTCGGGGTGGACGACCTTCGCGTTCCACCCCTGCTTGTCGCCGACCGACGGCCACATGCCGTTCGTCTCGTTCAACGACGGCCACATGGCCTCGTCGTAGGTCCGCGGGATGCCGTACCACTCGTCGAAGCCCTGATGGGTCGGAAACCGGTCCTCGGCGCTGCCGAGATGCCACTTGCCCCACATGCCGGTGGCGTAGCCCTGGGCCGACAACAGCTCGGCGATGGTGACCTCCCACTGCGTCAGGCCGTCCGGCACGCCGCCGATCGGGACGTCATAGGTTCCGGAGCGGATGGAGAAGCGGCCCGTCATGAGCGCCGACCGGGAGGGCGTGCACTGGGCCTCGACGTTGAAGTTGAGCAGCCGCATGCCTTCGGTGGCGAGCTTGTCGATGCGCGGGGTGGGCGCGCCGCGCAGGATGCCGCCGCCATAGACGCCCAGCTCGCCGTAGCCGAGGTTGTCCACGAGCATGAAGACGATGTTGGGCTTCTGTGGCTGTCGGCGGCCAGCCCCGTCTCGGATGCTGCGAACACGAGGAGGCGACGACGCAGAAGGCGCCGATTGGCTTCGTCTGCAAGCGATCTTCATCATGTTGCTCCTCGTTGGACTAACAGCCGGCGGACACCGCGCCCTGCCGCGACGGGCGCGGCTCCGCCCATTGCCCGCGTCGACGGCGCTGCCGCCGCGAGAACGACCGGGCGACGGAATCTCTCAAGCTGGTTGGTTTCCGCATGGCTCGCGCTCCGTTTTCAAAGAGAGTCGAGGAAGGCGGGCGCCCCCGGGGGCGCCCGCGCCGTCAGGAAAGAGAGTGCCGATCGCCGGTGCCCCTAGTGCGCTCCGATGGTCTTCGGCATCTTGTGCGGATCGTAGGGCAACGGGTTCGCCGGGTTCTGCAGATTCGGGATGCTGTCGTTCGAAGCTCCGCCCGGGAACCGCGTCTTGTTCGGGAACTGGACGATCGACATGTTGAACTCCGAGAGCGGAATGTCCCAGAGCGAGATGGCCCATCCGTTGTCCATGCCCGCGTAGCGGCCCGGCGACGAGGTCGGGTTGCGCACCGCGACCGCGCCATTGAACGTCATGTCGTACTTCTCGTACGGGTCCATCGTGAGGTTGTAAGTCGATCCGATGGCGCCGAGGTCCAGCGTGGGGCCCAGCCAGGTGTCCTTCGACGTGTAAGAGCATCTTCCAGGCGATCTTCAGATCGGGATTCGTCCGGGTCACCGGCGACGTCGGCACGCATGCCCAGGAACTTCTCGCCGTCGGTGTAGATCCACCCGTTGCGCGCCGAATGCTTCGCCTTGCCGGTGACGTAGGCGGTGTTGTCGATGCCGTCGAAGTAGATCGGCTTGCCGTTGTTGTCCTTCCATTCACCGTGCGGCGGAGGCGTCAGGCCGGCCATCGTTGCCGTCGTGGGCCACACGTCCATGTGCGACATCATTTCGTAAAGGACCTGCGCGGCCGGAATCCTGCCCGGCGCCCACATGATGCCCGGCACCCGGAACGCCCCTTCGAAGCCCGTGCCCTTCTCGCCGCGGAACGGGTTGGTGCCGGCGTCGGGCCACGCGTCCTGCCAGGCGCCGTTGTCGGCCGTGTGGATGACGATCGTGTCGGGCGCCTCGGCGCGGATGGCGTCCATGATCCGGCCGATGTTGTCGTCCATTTCCAGCATCTTGTCTGAGTAGTTGCCGAGGTGCGACTTGCCCTGGAACGCCTTGTTCGGGCTGGTCGGCTGGTGCATGCCCATGAAGTTCACGCTCATGAAGAACGGCTTGCCGTCCTTGGCGTGCTGCTTGATGTAGGCGACCGCCGAATCCGTCTGCCGGACGTCGAAATCGGCAAGGTTCTCCAGCGTGATCACGGCGCCGTTGTTCCCCTTGACCGCAGGCTTGCCCGCCGTGCCTTCCCATTCATACCGGTTCACCGTCTTCTGGTACATGTCCCAGTAAGCCTTGTTGTATTTCGGGAAGAATGGGTGCGCATTGGGCGCCATGTCTTCATAGCCATAGACACCCGGGTAGTAGGCCGCGAACTGCTTCATCTCGTCGAAGCCGTGATTGATCGGATAGAACTTTTCCACGTCGCCGAGGTGCCACTTGCCGGAGAAGTAGGTCTGGTAGCCGTTCTTCTTGTAGAACTCGGCGATGGTCGGGATTTCCGAGCTCAGGCCGTTCGGGTCGCCGGGGACGACCACGACCGACAGCGCCGTGCGGACCGGGATGCGCCCGGTCATGAACGAGGCGCGGCCCGCGGTGCAGCTGGCCTGCCCGTACCAGCTCGTGAACATCGCGCCTTCCCTGGCCAGGCGGTCGATGTTCGGCGTCGGATGCCCGAGCGCCGCGCCACCGTGGTACACACCGTAGTCGCCCCAGCCCACGTCGTCGCTCATCAGCATCACGACGTTGGGGCGTTTCTGGGCCAGCGCGGGCGTCGCGGCGAGTAACGCGACCGCCATCGCCAGCCCCGAAAGGAGCGCCCCGACAGGGAGCGAGAGCTTCGAACGCGTCTTCTGCTTCATTCTGATTCCTCCTTATCCCTTTTCCGGTTTTCCGGTCCCGACGACCGGCGTTTCGAGCGAGAGCGCGAGGAGAGGACTGGCCCCGAGGAGCGTCACGCCCTTCGCGCGGAGGCGTCGGAGCGCCGCGACCCCTTCCGCGTCGGCGGATGTCACGTCCCAGAGCCCGATGGCGTCGGGCAGGCCGTTTCGCGCCAGGAAGCCGTCGACCGCCACCAGTTCCCCGGCCACCAGATCTCCGGAGAGACGCGCGGTCACGGTCGAGCCATTCCGAACGATGTCGATGCGCAACACTGGGAAGGAGACAGCACTTCTCCTGCCAACAGTCACAGGTCACACGGTCAGAGCCAACTGTCACAGAAGGAATGACTTGTAGGATTGCCCTCGCGCCAGGCCGGACTCGTCAGCCCACCGATATTCGTGGATCCGCGGATATTGGTGGCCCCGGCTTTCCCGGAGATAATTCCCGCATGGAGGAGCGTCGGCGATTCGAGGACTTCGTCACCTCGTTCTCCGCCCGCTTCATCGACCTTCCGGCCGACGAGGTGGAAGCGGCGATCGACGGGGCGCTTCTCGAGATGCTGGACGCCCTCGGCTCCGACCGCGCCGGCTTCGTCGCCTACGACGAGGACGGGGGCCCGCCCCGGTCGGCCCACGTGGTGGCGCGGCCCGGCGTCGAGACGTACGACGTCTCCCAGCTCCTGCAGTGGGCCTGGTTCCTCGGCGAGCTCACGGCCGGCCGGGAAATCCGGCTCTCCCGGATGCCCGAGGATCTTCCGCCGGAGGTCACGGAACTCGAGCGGCGACACGTCGCCGAGACTGGAATGCGGTCGCTCCTGTCGGTGCCCCTCCACGTCGGGGGGCGGCTGTCCGCGATCCTGACGACGGGGTGCTTCCGCGCCTACCGCGACTGGACGCCGACCGACGCCGCACGCCTTCGCCTCGTCGGCACGATCTTCGCGAACGCGGTCTACCGGAGGCAGTCCGAGTTCGCCCTCCGGAGCCGGATCGCCGAGATCGCGCGCTCAAAGACCGGCTCGAGGCGGAGAACGTCCTTCTCCGGGACGAGGTCCGGGCCGTCGCGGGCTTCGACGAGATCGTCTCCGGAAGCCCCGTCATGGCCCGGGTCCTCGCGGAGGTCGCTCAGGTCGCTCCGACCGACGCGACGGTTCTCCTCCTCGGCGAGACCGGGACGGGAAAGGAGCTCCTCGCGAACGCCATTCACGAGAGGAGCGCCCGGCGGGAGCGCCCTCTCGTCAAGATGAACTGCGCGGCCGTTCCGCCGACGCTCATCGAGAGCGAGCTGTTCGGTCACGAGAAGGGGGCGTTCACGGGAGCCCAGGCCGCCCGCGTCGGACGATTCGAGATGGCCGACGGCGGGACGATCTTCCTCGACGAGATCGGCGACCTCTCGCTCGACCTCCAGGGAAAGCTCCTCCGCGTCCTCGCGGAAGGGACGTTCGAGCGGGTCGGCTCCAGCCGGACGCGCCAGGTGAACGTCCGCGCTGACGGCCGCCACGAACCGCGACCTCGAGGCGGCGATGAACGACGGGACGTTCCGGGAGGACCTCTTCTACCGGCTGAACGTCTTTCCGATCCGCCTGCCGCCGCTCCGGGAGCGGCGCGAGGACATTCCCCTTCTCGTCTGGTGGTTCGTCCAGCGGAAGCAGCCGAACCTCCACCGGAAGATCGAGTCGATCCCGGCGAGAGAGATGGACCGCCTCACCGGCTACGACTGGCCCGGGAACGTCCGGGAGCTGGCCAACGTCGTCGAGAGGGCGCTGATCCTCGCGAACGGCCCGACGCTGAGCTTCGGCACCGACTTCCGCCATGCCGGGAAGGAGCGGTCCGGCGAGCTCCCCGCGCGCTCCGACCTCTCCCTCGACGCGGCGGAGCGGGAGCACATCCGGGCGGTCCTCGCCCGCTGCCGGTGGCGCGTCGAGGGGCCCGGCAACGCGGCCGAGGTCCTGAAGGTCGCGCCGTCGACCCTGCGGTACCGGATGAAGTACCTCGGGATCGCGCGGCCCGCCTGAGACCCATTGAAGACGACCCTCGACATCGCGGTCCCGGCCGTCACGTTCCTCGTGATGACGATCGTGGGGCTCGACCTGACGCGGGCCGACTTTGCGCGCGTGAAGGCGCGGCCCCGCGTTTTCGCCGCCGGGCTCGTCGGCCCTCTCGTGGCCCTTCCGCCGGTCGCTCTCGCCGTTCTCCGCCTCGTGCCGATGCCCGAGGAAATCGCGGCGGGGCTCCTGCTCCTCGCCGTCTGTCCCGTCGGCGGGATCTCGAACACCTACAACTACCTCGCCCGGGCCGCGACGGCGCTCTCGGTGACCCTGACGGCGGCTTCCTGTCTCCTCGCCGTCGCGACGATGCCGCTCCTGACCCGCCTCTTCGAGGCGCTGCTCCACCGCCCCTTCGGGTTCCGGGCCCCGGTCGGGCTTCTCGTGGTCCAGGTTCTCGGGATGCTCGTCCTCCCCGTCGCCGCCGGGATGGCAGTCCGCTTCCGGGCGCCGGACTTCGCGGCGCGGCACGAACGGAACTTCCGCAGGATCGCGTTCGGCGGCCTCGCGCTTCTCCTCGGCTTCATCCTCGTGAGCGAGTGGGACCGCTTCGTGAGGAACCTCGGCGTGACCGCCGCGGCCTCCGCCCTCTTCGTCGTCCTCGCGATGGCCGCGGGCGCGCTCGCCGCGCGGCTGGCCGGCGCGGACCGGCGCGAGCGCTTCACGGTCCCGGTCGAGTTCGCGACGCGCAACTGCGCCATCGCGGCCGCCGTCGCGATCACCCTCCTCGGCGACACGCGCTTCGCCGTCTTCGCGACGACCTACTTCTTCACGGAATCGGCGCTCATCCTCGTCGCGGTCGCGGCGTTCCGGCGAGCGGCCCCCGAGCGCTAGCCTTCCCGGTTCTCGAACGACTTCCCACTCGTCGTCCGCCCACTCCTGGACCCCGACCCGGCGCAGCCGCTCCTCGCTCTCCGGGAAGTGAACGGAGTTCTCGGCGTCGATGTGGAGGAGCAGGGCGTGCGCGTAGCGCGTCACGTCGAGGTACGAGGCGAGCTTCGGCGGCGTGGTTCGTGTCGGCGCCGTTCGACGCCGCCGTCGTGCTTTCTTCCGTCAGTTCGGGCGCCGGGTCCGCTCGGGCATCATCGGCGTGTCCCCCGGGCGGTCCACCACCGCGTTGCCGGGGGCGTATGCGTCCGACGCGCCAGGGACCCCGTAATAGACCCAGTTGCTGTCGCCACCCGACGTGTCCTGAGCGGGCGCCGGAGACCCCGGGGAACCTCCAATGACGTGTACGGTGCCACCGCCGGCGCCGGGCGGCGGTCCGGTCGTGATAAGGACGGCGCCATGAGCCTTCAGCTGTGCCTTGAACGCATCCACCCCGGTGAGACGGGTGATCTTCGTGACGTCCGCCTCACGCAGGCTGACGAGAGTTCCCCCCTTGAAGGCCTTGACGGTATACAGCGCCCCTTTCTTCACCGGCTCCTCGCGGGAGAACATGACGCCGGTGGGGACGAGGTCGATCTGCCAGAGGGATTCCAGGTTCAGATCGCTGGACCACCGCGAAATCTTCTTCACCCTCGCCGTCGGAACCCGTGAAACGGTCCTGTCGGGAAGGGTAGTCATGACCCAGACGTCTCCCTCCTGCACCGGCTTGCCCATGGCGAAACCGGTCCCGGTGGGTTCGAGGTCGACCTGGTAGATGACGTTCGGGGCATCCGGGATCGGAGTCGGCTGGGGTTTTCCCTGGCCAAGGACAGGCAGGGGCAGCGCAAGAACCGCAGCGCCGGCGACTGGGCGGAGCATCCGAAGAAACTGCCGGGGAATCATGTTCTTCCTTTCCAGATTCGGGTTTCGAGAAGGGCGTGCTCCCCCTGAGCCGCGCGGGACGACACCGCAGACATTATGACAACGCGCCCGCGACGCCGTCGACTAGACCTTGGTTGCAGGGAGCCTCTGCTGCCTCCGCCTGCCGGCTTCCGCCTCGCCGATCTACCCCTCCCGGCTCTCGAAGGCCTCCCACTCGTCGTCGGTCCACCACTCCCGCTCGAGGCCGCCGCAGGTCGTCCCGTACGACGGGCAGATGACGCACCCTTCGCCCCGGAGCGCCGCCGGGTCGTGTACCGGCGGGTAGATCTCCGCGAGGCGCTCTCCCTCGGCCCGCGCGGCCAGCTCTTCGACCGTCGCGGCCCGACCCTCGAGCTCGTGGACCCCCGCCCGGCGAAGCCGCTCCTCGCCCTCGGGGAGCAGGACGGAGTTCTCGGCGTCGATGTGGAGCAGGAGGGCGTGCGCGTAGCGAGTTGCGAGTTCGAGGACCGCGTCTTGGTCCTCTCTCGTCGCCAGCTCCCCCGAGAGCCGCGGCGCCAGCTCGGCGAGCGTCGCCGCCATCCGGTGGTGCTGGTCCCGGATCGAGAAGAGAGGACCGGAATCGGGCGGCAGTTCGAGGTGCGTCTCGAGCGCCGGGAAGAGCGTGTCCTCCTCGCGGGCGTGGTGGTAATCGCCGGCGAAAAGGCCTGAAGAACCGGAGGAAGCCCTCGGCGTCCCCGGGCCCGGCCTCGCCATTCGTCCGGCGCTCCGCGTAAGTCCGGAGCGAGCCGAGGACCCTCTCGATGACCTCGTGCTCCGCCCGGAGCTCGTCGATCAGACGCACGCGGACCGGGCTCCCCCGCTTACTTCGCCGTCTGGAGCTGAGCGAGGTCGACGAGGACGTCGTCGCTGTGCGTCGCCGGATTCACCTTCACGTAGACCTTCCGGACGACCCCTGCGGGGTCGATCAGGAACGTGTTCCGTGCGGCGTACTCCTTGTCCTGATGCGTCATGGCCGAGCCGTAGCTCTTCGTGACGACGGCGTCGGGGTCGGAGAGGAGCTTGAAGCTCAACCCCTCCTTCGTGCAGAAGCCCTTGTGGGAGTCGACCGAGTCGAGGCTGACGCCGAGGATGACGGCGTTCGCCTTCTCGTACTTCGCGAGGTCGCGCTGGAAATTGTGCGCCTCGACCGTGCAGCCCGACGTGAAGTCCTTCGGGTAGAAGTAGAGGACGACCCATTTCCCCTTGTTCTGGGCGAGCGAGACCGCCGAGCCGTCCTGGCTGTTGAGGGTGAAGGCGGGCGCTTTCTCGCCCGCGGCGGGCATCTCCGCGGCGATGGACGATCCGGCCACGAGCAGGGCAAGGAGCGGGAGAAGGGAGAACTTTCTTCATGTCGAAAGGCTATCAGACGGCCGGGGCGCTCCGGCACGCCCGGGCACGCCGCTGCCCGGTCAGCCCAGCTCGGCCGCGAGCTTTCCCACCAGCGCGACGTACTTCTTCATGGCGTCGTCCTTCGACGTCCCCTTGCGCCCGGCCCACGCGTCGAACTTGGCCCGCCCCTTCAGGTCGAGAAAGCCCGGACGCGAGCCCGAGACGTCTCCCTCGGTCGCCTGCTTGTAGAGGCCGTAGAGGTCGAGCAGCTGGTCGTTCGAGGGCCGCTCCTTCAGCTTCTCCACCCGCCCCTTCGCTTCCTTGAACTGCTCCGCCAGCGGCTTTTCCTTCTTCGTCGCCATGCCTCGTCTCCTTGCCGCGCACTTTAGAGCGAACGGTCCCCATCCGCCAGGCCGTCCCCGGCGACTAACATTCCCGTTCCGATGGCCACGGCCGCCCACGAACCGGCGTTCGTCTCGCTTCACCGTACCGGCGAGCTGAGGGCGCGGGCCGCCCGGGCGTGGGAGCGACTCGCCGACTGCGACCTCTGCGCCCGGTACTGTCATTGCGACCGGCTGAAGGGGATCTCCGGGGCCGTCTGCCGGACCGGCGAGAAGGCCCGCGTCCACGGATTCGGCCCGCACCACGGCGAGGAGGACCCGCTCCGCGGGACGCGCGGGTCGGGAACGATCTTCTTCTCGTGGTGCAACCTTCGCTGCGACTTCTGCCAGAACTGGACGATCAGCCAGAGAGGGGACGGCGCCGAAGTCTCCCCGGAAGAGCTGGCGGCGCAGATGATGGAGCTTCAGGACGCCGGCTGCCACAACGTCAATCTCGTCTCGCCGAGCCACGTCGTGGCCCAGCTCCTCGCCGCCCTCGAGATCGCGGCGGGGCGCGGGCTCGCGATTCCCTGGTCTTCAACACCGGCGGGTACGACAGCCTCGAAGCGCTCCGGCTTCTCGACGGCGTCGTCGACATCTACATGCCCGACATGAAGTACGCCGACCCGGCCGTCGCCCGCTGTTATTCGCACGTCCCCGACTACCCGGAGGTGAATCAGGCGGCGGTGAAGGAGATGCACCGCCAGGTCGGCGACCTCGTCCTCGACAATGACGGGATCGCCGTCCGCGGCCTTCTCGTCCGCCACCTCGTCCTGCCGAACGGCCTTGCGGGGACGGAAAAGGTCCTCGAGTTCCTCGCCCGCGAGATCTCGACGAACACCTACGTGAACCTGATGGACCAGTACCACCCCAGCTACAGGGCGGATGGGATCGAGCCGCTCTCCCGCCCCGCTCAGGCGTTCGGAGTGGAACGAGGCCGTGCTTCTCGCCGAGAGATGCGGTCTCTGGCGGCTCGACAAACGCCACCGGCTCCCCTGATTGGAAACGGGCCGGAGGGGTAGCGCCGTTCCAAGTCCTTGCTCGAGACAGTTCGGGTTTTGATTCGAAAGCCCCGGCGCCCGCCCCGGGCCGGCGCCCACGGCCCGGTTACTTGAAGACGCCCACGACCTTGAGCAGCCAGATCAGGATCGCGGCGCCCGCGATTCCGACGACCCAGCTCATCACGCTGCCGGCGGCCGCGATGCCCAGCGCGCTCGCGAGCCAGCCGCCGAGGGCGGCTCCGACGACTCCCACGATGACGTTGGCGAGGATTCCCATCTGGGCATTCGTCTTCATCAGCAGACTCGCCAGCCACCCGATCACGCCTCCGACGATCAACAAGACGATCAGGTTCATGCTCTCCTCCTCTCTGCCGACGTTATATGAATCCAGCCAACCGTGCGCGCCCGGCAGACCTCCGCCCACCCCGCCTGCGCTATGTTTCCCCCGTGCGGAGGAACATTCTCCTCGGTCTGGCGTTGGTGGCGGCTGTCGTCGCGGCCTACCTGCCGGCGCTTCAGGCGGGTTTCGTCTGGAACGACGACACCTACCTGACCGAGAACCCGACGCTCGACCGGCCTGACGCGCTCTCCCTGATCTGGACCGAGCCGAAGGCGAGCGAGCAGTACTACCCGCTCGTCTTCACGACGTTCTGGTTCGAGAAGCACCTCTGGGGCCTGAGTCCTTTCGGGTACCACCTCGTCAACGTCCTCCTCCACGCCGGTTCGGCTCTGCTTCTCTGGGCGTTTCTGCGTCGACTCGGCCTCCCGGCAGCCTGGCTCGCGGCAGCCCTCTTCGCCCTCCATCCGATGTGCGTGGAATCGGTCGCCTGGGTCACCGAGCGGAAGAACACGCTGTCTCTCTTTCTCTCGCTTCTCGCGATGCACGCCTTTCTCGCCTCCCGCGACGCGCGCGCGGCCGCGGCCGAGCCGCCGAAGAAGAGGAAGGCGCGGGTCGAGGTCCCGTGGCACCGCCGCCCGGCGGCGCTCTACGCCGGAGCGCTCGCCGCCTTCACGCTCGCCCTCTTCTCCAAGACGACCGCGAGCGTCGTCCCGGCCGTCCTTCTCGTTCTGTTCTGGTGGCGGAAGGGGCGGATCGCCGCGTCCGACGTCAGGCCGCTCGTCCCTTTCTTCGCCGTCGGCGCGGCGCTCGCGTTCCACACGGCGTGGCTCGAAAAGACGATGGTCCGCGCGACGGGCGACGACTGGTCGCTCGGGATCCCCGGCAGGCTCGTCCTCGCGGGAAAGGTCGTCACCTTCTATGCCCGCCAGTTCCTCTTCCCCAGCGACATCGTCTTCATCTATCCGCGCTGGGCGATCGACCCGCACGTGCTCTCGCAGTGGCTGCCCGCGATCGGGGCGCTCGCCCTCCTCGGGACGGCGTGGGCGCTCCGCGGGAGGGTCGGACGCGGGCCGCTTGACGGTTCTACTCCTGTTCGGAGGCGTCCTCGTCCCCGCGATGGGTTTCTTCAACGTCTACTCCATGCGGTACTCGTTCGTCGCGGACCACTTTGCCTACCAGGCGGTGGCCATCGCCGCGGCGGGCGTCGTCTGCGGCGCGGCCTCGCTGCTGCCAGCGTCGAAGCCGGGTGTGAAACGGGCCGGCGCGGGGGCGGTGGCCGCGGTAATCCTCCTCTCCGGGGTGGCCTCGTTCCGTCAGGCCCACGCCTTCGAGAACGCCGAGACGCTCTGGCGTCACACGCTCGCAAAGAACCCCGACTGCTTCATGTGCCATACGAACTACGGCTTCTGGCTGTCGGGACAGGGGCGCGGCGACGAGGCCGTCGGCCACTTCGAGCAGTCGCTCCGGATCCGGCCCGACAACGTGCCTACCCTTCTGAACCTGGCGAAGATCGAGGAGGACCGCGGCCGCTTCGACGCCGCCGCCGCCCGGCTCCGCACGGCGCTCGCTCTCGACGCGGCCGACACGACCGTCCTGATCAACCTCGCGACAGTGGAGACGAAGGCCGGGCGCCTCGACGAGGCGGTCGCGACGTACCGGGAGGCTCTCCGCCTCGGCTCCCCTGCCGACTACCTCGCACACAACGGGCTGGGCGTCGCGCTGGCCCGAAAGGGGGATCTCCCGGCGCCGTCACTGAATTCCAGGCCGCGCTCCGCGCGAACCCGGACTACGCTCCCGCCCGTGCGAACCTCGAGAAGCTCCTCGCCGCCTCCGGCACGCGGAATTGAATCGCGCGGCGAGCCTCAGCGCGGCGCGAGATCGATCAGGACGATATCGGAGTTCTCGCGGTAGCGATCGAAGAGGATCTGCTTGCCGTCCGGGGAGATGTCGAAACTCTTTGTGTCGAAGCCCGGACGTAATTTCGTGAGCTGCCGCTGCTGACCGGTCGCGAGGTCCAGCAACCAGAAATCCTGATTCCGGTAATGACCCCGGATGAGCGCCAGCGCCTTGCCGTCCGGAAGAAACCGATAGCGATTGCCTCCGGCCGCGACCGTGACCTCCGGCA